>NZ_NEHB01000043.1 GCF_002127655.1 Janthinobacterium sp. GW456P | reverse complement strand
GCCGCTGCGCGGCCCGCGCCGCCCCATGCCGCCGCGCTACCAGGCGAATCCGGCGCGTCGGCCCCCGCGCCCCGCGCCGCCGCCCTTGCCCTACCTGCCGCCGCGCTACCGGGGCTGGGGCGGCTATCCGGCCATCTATCCCACGCTTTATCCGGCACCCTATCCCGTGGCGGAACCCGCGTTTGGCGACCAGCAGGAGCCGGAACCTGACCAGGATCAAGGGCAGGATCAGGGACAGGATGACGGCCAGCAGCAGGGCGAAATCCCGCCGACCCTGGCCGGCACCATGGGCCGGGTGCCGGAAGCGGCCGCCCTGAGTTACCTGGCACTGGGGACGCTGGACAATGCCTTGCGCGATCCGAATGGCCGGGGGCCGGGCCTGTATGTGATCGAATTCGATGCGGGCGGGCGCCGCCGCGCCTACAGCGGCCAGACGGACGATCTGCACCGGCGCCTGCTGCAGCACCGGCTGTGCGGCCAGATGATGGGCGTCGACTTGAGCACGCACCAGGTGTACGTGGCGCCCCTGTCCTCGCCGGCGCAGCGGCGCCGCATCGAGCAGCGCATCCACGACGACATGTTCGCCCACCAGCGCGGCGTGCTGACCAACCAGCGGCGCGAACTGGAACTGGCCGTGCTCGGTGAAATGTGGAGCTGAATGTGGACCTGGTGGCCACGCCTTGATCATTGCAAAGGAGAGCATCATGCACCAACTCGAATGCGCATGCGCACAATGCCGGCAGCGGGCCGGCATCGCGTTTGAAGTGCTGGAATTTGGCCGGGACTGGCCCGGCAAGGGCACGGCGCCGGCCGTCTTGAGCGAAGAGGAGGAATTGCAGCTGGCCATGGAATTGCTGGAAGTGGCCAGCGAGGAGGAACTGGAGCAGTTTCTCGGCAAGGTCTTCAAGAGCGTGTGGAAGGGCGTCAAGAAAGTGGGTGCCACCGTCGCCAAGGTGGCCCAGCCCCTGGGTGGCGCCTTGAAGGCCATGGCCAAGACGGCCTTGCCCTTTGTCGGCGGCGCCCTCGGTTCGATGATACCGATACCGGGCGTGGGCACGGCGCTCGGTTCGGCCCTGGGGCGCGCGGCCAGCGATGCGCTGGAGCTGGAAATGGAGAGCGAAGCGCCGACCGACCGCGAACTGGAGATGGCGCGCCGCTTCGTGCGCATCGCCGGACAGGCGGCGCGATTGGCGGCCGACGGCGATGGCAGTGCGCGCGCCGTCGAGAGCGCGCTGACGCGGGCCCTGCATCAGCAATTGCCGCAGTTCCGCTCGCCTGCGCCGCAGCAGGAAGAGGAAAGCGGGCGCTGGCGCCGGCGCGGCAACCGCATCGTCGTCATGGGCGACTGGCATTAGCGCGCCATCATGATCATCGATTGCCATTGCCATGCGGGACCGGGCGACGGCTTGAGCGGGCCGTGGGACAGCGATGCGCCGCTGCGCGCCTATCTGCGCCGTGCCCAGGCGGCCGGCATCGCCCGCAGCGTGCTGTTCGCTGCCTTCCACTCCGATTACGCGATCGCCAACCACGGCGTGGCACGCCTGGTCGCCTCTGATCCGCAGCGTTTTTATGGCTTTGCCTTCGTGCATGCGCGGCGCGACCGGGGCCGCATCATGGACCTGGTGCGCACGGCTGTCGAGCGCTACGGCTTTGTTGGCATCAAGGCGCACCGGTTTGACGCGCGCATCAGCGGCGAAGTGTGCGACGCGGCGCGTTTCTTCGGCTTGCCCGTGCTGTACGACCCGGCCGGCGAGGTGGCCGTGGCCGAACTGCTGGCGCAGCAGTATCCCGACGTCAACTTTATCCTGCCCCACCTGGGCAGCTTCGGCGACGACTGGGCGGCCCAGCTGGCGCTGATCGACCATCTGGTACGCCACCGCAACATCCATACGGACAGCTCGGGCGTGCGCCGCTACGACTTGCTGGAGCAGGCCGTACGCCGCGCGGGGCCGCACAAGGTCTTGTTCGGCTCGGATGGTCCCTGGCTGCATCCGGGGCTGGAATTGCACAAGATTCACTTGCTGGGCTTGCCGCCGCGGGATGCGGCGCTGATCACGGGCGGCAATTTTCTACGGCTGGCGGGGCTGGCGTGAGGAGGGGCATGGGGCGGACATGAGGTCGATTACGGAGCGGCCGGCGTGGCAGGCGGTGTTGCGGCGGCGGCAGCGGCCAGCTGCGCCGCGCAGGCGGCCGCCTTGCGGCGTATCTGCAGGGCGCGGTCCGTCACGCCCAGGCGGGCGGCGGCGCGCTGGTTGTTGCCGTGTTCCTCGGCCAGCACCAGGCGGATGGCCACGTCGGCGGCGCAGCGTGTGATGTGCGACAGCTTGCAGCCCTGGGCCAGGGCGCGTCGCACGGCCGCCTCGAAATGCTGGTCGGGCCAGGCCGGCGCCAGCAGCCGTTCCTCGGGCGGCAGGGCGCCGATGGTGATGGGGCCGGTGCCGCAATGGCGGTGCCAGATGCGCGTGACGGTCTGGCGCAGTTCGCGCACATTGCCCGGATAATCGCGCAGCAGCAGGTATTCGCGCACGGCGGCGTCCAGCGGGGGCGGTTCTTGTTGGGCCAGTTCGGCCAGGAAATGCCGGGCCAGCGGCAGGATGTCGTCCTGGCGCTCGCGCAGGGGCGGCGTCTGGCAACGCCAGCCGGCGATGCGGTAATACAGGTCGGCGCGGAAGGCGCCGCGCGCCACTTCGTCTTCCAGCGCGCGGTTGGTGGCGCACACGAGGCGGAACTGCGTCGGCTGCCAGGTATTGCCGCCCACGCGCTTGTATTTGCGCTCCTGGATGGCGCGCAGCAGCTGGGCCTGCAGCGGCAGCGGCAGTTCGCCCACCTCGTCGAGGAAGAGCACGCCGCCGTCCGCGAGGGCAAAAGCGCCGTCGCGCGCGGCCGCCGCGCCCGTAAAGGCGCCCCTTTCATGGCCGAACAGTTCGCTGCCCGCCAGTTCCGGCGACAGGGTGGCGCAGTCGAGGATGGTGAAGCCGCCGCTGCAGTTGCCGAGGCGGTGCACCAGTTGCGCCAGTAAATCCTTGCCCGTGCCCGTTTCGCCCGTGATCAGCATCGACGCCTGGCTGAAGGCGGCCATTTCCACCACCTGGTGCAGCAGGGCGGTCCAAGCCGCGCTGTCGCCCACCAGTTGCCGGCGCACGGCGCCGGACGCCAGCAGCTGCGCCACGGCTTGCCAGCGCTGCAATCGCGCCAACACCTGGCCCGCATCGATGCTGCCCGCCGGCCACAGCAGCACGTCGAGCGCGCCTGCCGCCAGCAGGGCGCGCTGTTGCGCGCAGCTGGTAGGCTGGCCGCAGGCGGCAATGGCCAGCACCGAGGTGTGGCGGCACAGCGCCGGCAGCGCTTGCAGCAGCGCCGTATTGGCTTCGGCGAACAGCACGATACCCGCAGCCTCCGCCTCGCCGTCGTGCCGCCGGGCTATAGTTACCTGAGCCTGCTTCAAGGCCGCCGCCAGCAAGGCGCCACTGCCAGCCGCCGCCTGCTGCATGATTTCCAGCCACACCTTGAGCGTCATAGGTCTGCCGTCACGAGGGCACGAGTCGCCCATCTTAGGAGCCCGATACCCCAGCCGTTTGATCTGGCGCAAGCGTGCGCGCTAGCCCACAATGAAAAACGCCGCCTGATCTGCATCAGGCGGCGCTATTGACTGAAGTTCAACGAACATCATGATGACGTTCAACGAACATCACGACGGTTCATCCAATCGTAGCGAACGGAAGCGAATTGTGGCCGAGAAGCGCAACCGTACTGAAGTACGGTGAGCCTCGCAGGCCGCAAGTCGCGGCGCGCGGTAGATTGGATGGGCCTTCACTAATCATCCAATTTGACACAATCTACAAAATAGCCGCGCTTGCCATCGACTTCGCGTTTCACCAGGCCATGCACATCCGTCTCGAAGCCGGGGAAGCGCTCGTTGAAGTCGCGCGCGAAGCGCAGGTAGTCGACGATGGTCTTGTTGAAGCGCTCGCCCGGGATCAAGAGCGGGATGCCCGGCGGGTACGGCGTCAGCAGGATGGACGTGATGCGGCCTTCCAGTTCGTCGATGGCCACGCGCTCGATTTCGCGGTGCGCCATCTTGGCGAACGCGTCCGACGGCTTCATGGCGGGGATCATGTCCGACAGATACATTTCCGTCGTCAGGCGGGCCACGTCGTAAGCCTTGTAGAAATCGTGGATTTGCTGGCACAGGTCGCGCAAGCCCATTTTTTCGTAGCGCGGGTTGGCCGCCGCGAACTCCGGCAGGATGCGCCACATCGGCTGGTTCTTGTCGTAATCGTCCTTGAACTGCTGCAAGGCCGTCAGCAAGGTATTCCAGCGGCCCTTGGTGATGCCGATGGTAAACATGATGAAGAACGAGTACAGGCCGCACTTTTCAATGATGACGCCGTGCTCGGCCAGGTATTTGGTGACGATGGACGCGGGAATGCCCGTGTCGCCGAACTGGCCGTCCAGCGACAGGCCCGGGTTGACGATGGTCGCCTTGATCGGGTCGAGCATATTGAATCCGGGAGCGAGGTCGCCGAAGCCGTGCCAGTCATCCTCGGCGCGTATCATCCAGTCTTCCTGCTGGCCCATGCCTTCGTCATTGAAGCTGGACGGACCCCACACCTGGAACCACCAGTCCTGGCCCCATTCCTGGTCGATCTTCTTCATGGCGCGGCGGAAATCGAGCGCTTCCAGGATCGATTCTTCCACCAGGGCCGTGCCGCCCGGCGCTTCCATCATGGCCGCGGCCACGTCGCACGAGGCGATGATGGAATACTGCGGCGAAGTCGACGTGTGCATCAGGTAAGCCTCGTTGAAGGCGTCCTGGTCCAGCTTGACCGTGTCCGATTCGCGCACGAGGATTTGCGAGGCCTGCGACAGGCCGGCCAGCAATTTGTGCGTGGACTGGGTCGAGAAGATCATCGATTCCTTGGCGCGCGGACGGTCCTTGCCGATGGCGTGCATATTCTTGTAGAAATCGTGGAAGGTCGCGTGCGGCAGCCATGCTTCATCGAAGTGCAGGGTGTCGATCTTGCCGTCGAGCATTTCGCGCAGGGTTTCCACGTTGTAGATCACGCCATCGTAGGTCGATTGCGTGATGGTCAGGATGCGCGGTTTCTTGTTCTTCGCTTCGCGCGCGAACGGGTTCGCTTCGATCTTGCGGGCAATGCTTTCCGGCGTGAATTCGTGCAGCGGGATGGGGCCGATGATGCCCAGGTGATTGCGCGTCGGCATCAGGAACACGGGAATGGCGCCGCACATGATGATCGAATGCAAGATCGACTTGTGGCAGTTGCGGTCGACGACGACGATGTCGCCCGGCGCCACGGTCGAGTGCCACACCATCTTGTTCGAGGTCGACGTGCCGTTGGTGACGAAATAGCAATGGTCGGCATTGAAGATGCGCGCCGCATTGCGTTCCGAGGCGGCGACAGGACCCGTATGGTCGAGCAGCTGGCCCAGTTCCTCGACGGCGTTGCAGACGTCGGCGCGCAGCATGTTTTCACCGAAGAACTGGTGGAACATCTGGCCGATCGGCGACTTCAGGAAAGCCACGCCGCCCGAGTGGCCGGGGCAGTGCCACGAATAGGAGCCGTCGTTGGCGTAGTGCACCAGCGCGCGGAAGAACGGCGGCGACAGGCCGTCCAGGTAGGATTTCGCTTCGCGGATGATGTGGCGCGCGACGAATTCCGGCGTATCTTCGAACATGTGGATGAAACCATGCAGTTCGCGCAGGATATCGTTGGGGATGTGGCGCGAAGTGCGCGTTTCGCCATACAGATAAATGGGGATGTCGGCGTTCTTGTAGCGGATTTCCTCGACGAAAGCGCGCAGCGATTTCAAGGCGTGATCGGTTTCCTCGATGGAACCGCCGCCGAATTCTTCATCGTCGATCGACAGCACGAAGGCCGATGCGCGCGATTGTTGTTGGGCAAATTGCGACAAATCGCCGTAGCTGGTCACGCCCAGCACTTCCATGCCTTCTTTTTCCATTGCGGCGGCAAGGGCGCGAATACCCAGGCCGGACGTATTTTCAGAACGGAAATCCTCGTCAATGATGACGATGGGGAAACGAAATTTCATGCATGTCTCCAAAAAAGCAAGCCGCCCCTGACAGATGTGAAGGGGCGGACTAGGGCGCGACGGTCAGGCGGTGGTACAACCCGGCAGCCGCAGAAAAAAAATAAGAACGGGATTCTCGCAGAAATGCGGCGTCTGCGGGAAAAAAATATCGCACCAAAGCGTCACAATCGTACGCTAGCGTGACGCATGGGTGTGACAGGGGTATTACAGCAACATTCTGGCTATCAACATCACCTTATCAGGCTTTGCGTTCCAGCGTGACAAAGGCGTAAGGCAGGCCGGATTTCTCCGAAACATGGGCCTCGCGCGCGGTTTCTTGCCACATGGCATGGTCCACGGCAGGGAAAAACGCGTCGCAATCAAAGGTCTGGCCGATTTCCGTGATGACTAAACGCTGGGCCAGGGCCAGTGACTGCCGGTAAATTTCGGCGCCGCCGATGACATAGCCTTCGGCGCCATCGAGCAGGGCGATGGCCGCTTCCACCGATGGCACCGCTTCCACGCCCTCATGGCGCCAGTCGGCATTGCGCGTGATGACGATGTTGCGGCGGTTCGGCAGCGGGCGGCCGATGGAATCGAAGGTCTTGCGGCCCATGAGGATGGGGTGGCCCGTCGTCAAACGCTTGAAATGCGCGAGGTCTTCCGGCAACTTCCACGGCAAGGTGTTGTTGATGCCGATGCCGCCTTGCTGGTCGGTGGCGACGATGATGGTCAAATGGCTCATTGGTTCTGTGAAAAAGGTGGGGGCGGGGCCCGATGCCCGTCATTATCGTTGAAATCGCCGGCAGCCTCCAGATGCGCACGCATGGCGTCGGCCAGCGGACCCGGCGCTTCCAGCGGAATCATGTGGCCCGTGTTCTCTTTCAGTATGTGCAGGGTGGCTTGCGGCAGGCGGGCCGCCATGGCGCGCAAATCGTCGGGGTTGACGAGCTTGTCGTCTTCGGCGCCCACGATCAGCACGGGGAAATCGAGCTCCGGCAAGCGTTCCATCAGGTCGGGGCGGGCTATCGTGGTGATGAATTGCGCCAGCAACACGTCCTTGCCCAGGTCCAGGCCCATTTGCTGGATCAGGCCCGTGATGGCGATATCGTCCAGGTGCGACGGGTGCAGCAGTTCGCGCAGGCGCTGGCGCGTGATGCCCGTATAGGCGTTGCGCTCCAGCATGGCGACGATGCGCTGGCGCGCTTCGATTTCGGCCGGCAGCAAACCCTTGGCGGAATTGGCGATCAACGTCAAGGATTGCACGCGCCGCGGCTGTGCCAGCGCGTGTTCGAGCGCCAGGTAGGCGCCCAGCGAAAAGCCCACCAAATGGGCTTGGGGCGCACTGTGGCTGGCGATCATCGATTGCATCTGCTGGCGCGTGCGCGCCTGGTGCAGGTGCACGTGGCGTAGATCAAAGGCGCGGCCCAGGGCAGGCGCCAGGCGCGACCACAGGCGTTCGTCGCACAAGGTGCCGGGGATGCAGTCGAGTTGTATCTTGTTCAAGGACAATCCCGGGATCAAGTCGCTCATGAGGGTGAAAATTTTCGTCGAGCGGCATTATCCGTCATTTTGCGCATCGGGGCAGCGGTATGGTATTTTCCCTATAGCATTATTTTCAATAGTGCGCGGCTGACAAGCAGGCACTTTATGGTAGGCTCATGGCTCATCAAGCCGGGTACCGGCGAGGTGACCTGAAACACCGAATGCAACCCACTCATTAAACAAAGGGAAATACCATGGCGATCAGTTTGCAAAAAGGCGGCAATGTCAACCTGAGCAAGGAAGCTCCTGGCTTGAAGAAAATCGTGATTGGCCTGGGCTGGGACCCGCGCGCCACCGATGGCGCCGCTTTCGACCTGGACGGCAGCGCCTTCCTGCTGAAAACGGATGGCAAGGCCCGTTCCGATGCCGATTTCATTTTCTACAACAACCTGAAGTCGGCCGACGGCTCCATCGTCCACGCGGGCGACAACACGACGGGCGGCGGCGATGGCGATGACGAAAAAGTGGCCGTCGACTTGGCCAACGTGCCGGCCGACATCGACAAGATCGCCGTGGCCGTCACCATCCATGACGCGGAAAACCGCAAGCAAAACTTCGGCATGGTAGGCAAGGCCTATATCCGCTGCCTGAACGGCGACAACGGCGCGGAAATCGCCCGCTACGACCTGTCGGAAGACGGCTCGACGGAAGCGGCCATGATCTTCGGCGAAATCTACCGCGCCGGCAGCGAATGGAAATTCAAGGCCATCGGCCAGGGTTTCAAAGGCGGCCTGGGTCCTCTGGCACGCTCGTTCGGAATTAATGCATAAAAAGTAATTGTTTGCGTCAATGTACCGGGTGGCGTCGCTGCCCGGTTCTGTATCCCCTTCTTTTCTACCTGATCCCATGGAAAACCTGATCAAGGGGCAGCGCCTGGCGCTGTCCGGCCTCATCACGGGCAACGTCGTGCAACTGGGCCTCGCCAGTGCCGGCGTGCCGCTCGATTTCGCGTGTTTCGGCCTCGATGCCGCCGGTAAATTGTCCGATGACCGCTACATGACGTTCTTCAACCAGCCGCGCACGCCGTGCGGCGGCGTGGAAGCGGCGGCGCCGTCCGGCGATGCGGCCGGCTTCAGCTACCAGCTGGACCGCTTGCCTGCGTCCATCGAGCGCCTGGTCGTCACGGCCGCCATCGATGGCGCGGCCACCATGGCGCAGCTGGGCAGCGGCTACCTGCGGCTGCTCGACGGCGGGAGAGAATTGGCCCGCTACACCTATGCGGGTGCTGATTTTGCGCAAGAAAAAGCCGTCATGCTGGGCGAGTTCTACCGCAAGGACGGGGGCTGGCGCTTCATGGCCGTGGGCCAGGGTTTTAACGGCGGCCTGGACGCACTGGTCGCGCATTTCGGCGGCGAAGTGGCGCCGGCGGCAGCGGAACCGGCGCCGCCGCCCAAGATTTCCTTGTCGAAAATTTCGCTGACCAAGGCGGGGCAGACGCACAAGGTGTCGCTGGAAAAGGGCGCGGGCGCGCCGGGCAAACTGACCGTCAAGGCCACCTGGGTCGATAACGGCGATGGCGACGACGATAACGACGACCTCGATTTAAGAGTCGGCATCCTCTTGCCGAATGGCCAGATGCGCTTCATCCAGGCGCCCGATGCGGCCGGGAACTTCGACAGCATGCCTTTCGTGCGCCACCTGGGCGACGTGGCGGGCGCATCGGGCAAGGAGCCATCCACGGAAACGGTGGAAGTCAATCCTGCGCTGGCGCAACATTACGGCGGCACGGTGGGCCTCGTCTTCAGCGTGTATTCGGCGCTGGCCAATGGCGCCGTGTCGGTGGCGTCCATGCGGCCGAAGATGGTCATGCAGTATGGCCAGCAGGTCGTCGAGTGCGATTTCGATTTCCGTTTGTCCAAGGCGGCCGACGACGATACCGTCTACACCTATGTGATCGGCATGGCGCGCGTCACGCCCGACAGCATCATCCTTGAACCGTCCGGCAAGACGTCGGAGCCGGGCAGCGAAGCGACGCCGTGGCTGAGCTGGCAGGGCGAGCACCTGCAGCTGGCCTTCAACGGTCCCGTCGTCTTCAAGGGCGAGGACAAGGAAGATGAAGATGATTGCAATGCGGACAATCCACGCCGCTATATCGCCTAGGAGGCACTGATGGAAACCTTGTCCAAAGGTCAGCGCTTGCCGCTGGCCAATCTCGTTCCCGACGGCGTGCTGGACATCGGCGTCGCCGCGCTGGGCCTGGCGCTCGACGTGGCCTGTTTCGGCCTCGATGCGGCCGGCAAGCTGTCCGACGAGCGCTACATGACTTTTTTCAACCAGCCGCGCACGCCGTGCGGCGGCGTGGAAGCGCGCGCCGGCAGCGGTGGCGACATGGCCGCGTTCGCCTTGCAGTTGGCGCGCCTGCCGGCCAGCGTGGACCGTCTCGTCGTGACGGCGTCGATTGATGGCGGCGGCGTGATGTCGCAGCTGCAAGCTGGCCATGTGCGCCTGCAGGCGGGCGGACGCGAACTGGCCCGCTTCGCGTTTGCGGGCAGTGATTTCGCACAGGAAAAAGCCGTCATGCTGGCGGAAATTTACCGCAAGGATGGCGGCTGGCGCTGCATGGCCGTGGGCCAGGGCTTCAATGGCGGACTCGATGCGCTGGTGCGCCACTTTGGCGGCGAAGTCGACCAGGCCGCGCCTGCCAAGCCGGCGGCTTCGGCCGCTTCGGCCATCCAGCAGGCGAAGATCAACCTGGAAAAGCGCGTCGAACGCGAGGCGCCGCAACTGGTGAGCCTGGTCAAGCAGGCGGGCGTGTCGCTGCAAAAAGTGGGCCTGTCCGACCATCGGGCCAAGGTCTGCCTGTGCCTCGATATTTCCGGCTCCATGGGACGGTTATATAAAGAGGGGCTGGTGCAGCGCTTTGCCGAGCGCATCCTGGCCCTGGGCTGCAAGTTCGACGACGATGGCGAGATCGACGTTTTCCTGTTCGGCAAGAATGTCCACCATCCGGCACCGATGGCCTTGAGCAACTGCAATACCTATGTGGGCCAGGCCATACAGCGCCATCCGCTCGAGGGCGACACGCGTTACGGCGCCGCCATGCAGGCGATCCGCGCGTTTTATTTCCCGGACAAGGCCGGCGGCGAGCGCACGCGCCCCGTCGCTGCCGAGTTGCCCGTGTACGTGATGTTCGTCACCGATGGCGGCACCAGCGACCAGGCGACGACGGAAAAACAATTGCGCTGGGCCAGTAACGAGCCCATCTTCTGGCAATTCATGGGCATCGGCAAGGGACGCAAATCGAAAAGCAAGTTCCTCGCCGCCTTTGCCGATTCCGACTTCCCGTTCCTGGAAAAGCTCGACGAATTGCAGGGCCGTCTGGTCGATAACGCCAATTATTTTTCCGTCAGCTCGCCCGACGAGCACAGCGATGCGGAACTGTATGACTTATTGATGACGGAATATCCGGGCTGGCTGACACTGGCGCGCGGCAAGGGCTTGCTGAGCTAACGTCAAGATAGCGCAAAGCTCATCGGATGAGGCCGTACGGCCACAAGTGCCGGAGATTTGTAAATTGAAGTAAATAACAATGGTTCGCATTTGCTTTGCTGCTTGCAATCGTGGCATGCTTGGAATGTGCTCTCACGCTGCGGCGTAGTGCCTCATCCGTAGCGTCTCGATTATTTTAGCCAAATGCATAAACTTCTTTTCCATTGCCTGGCGGGCGGCAGCCTGCTCGTCTCCGGCGCCGCCGTCCAGGCGCAAACCGTCACCGGCGATACCGTCGTCAAGCCGGCCCCGGCCGCCGAATCTCCGCCGTCCGTCAGCGTGACGGCAGAACGTCCGACGGGCCGCATCGACCGTCAAGTCTACGATGTCAAATCCGACGTGGGCAGCACCAATGGCACGGCGGCCGATGCCTTGAACAATGTGCCGTCGGTGGCCGTCGATCCCGATGGTTCCGTGTCCCTGCGCGGCAGCAGCAATGTGCAGATATTGATCGACGGCAAGCCGTCGGCCATGCTGCAGGGCGATTCGCGCGGCGCCACCCTGAACGCCATGGCGGCAGACGATATCGAATCGGTGGAAGTGATCAACAATCCCGGCGCCCAGTTCGGCAACGAAGCCGGTGGCGGCCCGATCCTGAATCTGGTGATGCGGCGCAACCGCAAGCCGGGCGGTTTTGCCACCGTCAACGCGAATGTGGGCATCGCCGGGCGCTACAACAGCTCCGTCTCCGGCAGCTATAACGAAGGGCCGTGGGGCTACCAGGGTGGCATCAATGTGCGCCATGACGGCCGCAATTCCGTGGCCGAGGTCAGCCGCGAGCGCCTGGAGCGCGGTACCGGCGCTTTTGCTCCCAGCAGCCAGCAGTCCACCAGCAACGGCTTGAACGACTCGCTGGGCTTGCATGGCACCGTCAATTACAACCTGAACGCGAATGACACCCTGGCCGCCAGCGTGTCGTATAACGGGCGCAGCAACGACCAGCGCTCGCTCGACCGCTACCTCAATGGCGACAGCACGGGCAGCACGATAGGCGACTATGTGCGCAGCACCGTGCGCAACGGCGACAGCCGCAACTACAGCTGGGGCGCACGCTACGACCACAAGGGCGAGTTGCCGGGCGAAACCCTGAAAATCGACTTGCGCGTGTCGTCGTCGACCAACGAGAGCGATAGCGATTACGCGAATACCTACGCGGTCGCGCCCGTGAACGCCTATGACAGCCGCGCACGCCAGCACAGCGAGACGGGCAACCGCATCGTCGACTTCAGCGGCGACTATGAGCGTCCGCTGGCGGGCGGCATGGCCAAGCTCGGTTACAAGGTGGCCGACAACAGGAGCAGCTTCGACACCCTGTACACGGACATCAACCCGGCCAGCCTGCTGGAGACCGTCAACCCCATGCGCAGCAACCGTTTCGAGCTCGACGAACGCACCATCGCGCTGTACGGCTCCTACCAGATGCGCCTGAGCGAGCGCTGGGGCGCCCTGGCCGGCTTGCGCGCCGAATACACGGACTTGACCGTGCGCCAGATCACCAGCGGCGTCGAGGCCGGCAACAACTACGTCAACTACATTCCCAGCCTGTTTGCCACGTATAAGGTCAGCGACGAGAGCAATCTGCGCTTCAGCTATGCGCACCGCCTGCGCCGCCCGAGCGCGGGCGACCTGAACCCGTACGTGATCTACCGCGATGAGTTCAATGTGTCGGCCGGCAACCCGAAGCTGAAACCCACGCAGACGGATTCGTTCGAGATCGGCTATGAAACGAAATTGTTTGGCCTGGAAAGCAGCTTGCGCGGCTACCACCGCCGCGACACGGACGCCATCGTCGATTACCGCTACTTTATTAGCGACAACGTGCTGCTGACGACGCGCGAAAACGGCGCGGGCAGCCATTCGAGCGGCCTGGAGTTCAGCGTCAGCGGCAAGCTGACGCCATCGCTGACCCTGAACACGAGCGGCAACCTGGCGCGCAGCCAGCAAACCAGTTCCGACGACCTGGGCAACCGCAGCACGCGCACGGCGAATGCCCTGAGCGGCCGCGCGCGCCTCAATTACCAGATCAATCCCGCCAACCAGCTGCAACTGGCCCTGCAAATGCAAGGCAAGATGCTGTCGGGACAGGGCTACCGCTCGCCGAACAACACCTTGAATATGAGCTGGCGCCACACGGTGACGCCGCAATTGAGCCTGGTCATGAATGTGACCGATGTGTTCAGCAGCAACAAGATGGAAACCGTCATCAACAGCGCGTCCCTGCGCGAGACGAGCACGCGGCGCTTCGATGGACGCATGATTTATGTGGGACTGTCGTACCGCCTGGGCGGCGCCACGTCGGCGGCGAAAGAGGGCGGGCGGGAACCGCACTTCGGTCCGCCGGGCGGACGGGGGCCGGGCGGCCCAGGCGGCCCCGGCCCGGGCGGACCGGGAGGCGAAGCAGGCTAGGCCGCTGCCGCGATCTCGTTGAGGAAATCGATGAAACTGTCCGCATGGCGTTCGAAGCGCCATGTGCCCATGCCGTGTTCAGCCGTGTACACGGGCGCATCGCCGCCGGCAATGGTGCCCAGGTCCAGGCAATACGGATCGGCGCCCGCGTCGGCGATCACCAGGTATTGTTCCGGCCAGCCGGCGATGGCGGCGCCGCTGACGGAATCCCATGCGTAACCGTGCTGGGCCTTGACCAGCCCGGCCGCGCCGTACAGGCTCAAGCCCTGGAAATAATCTTTGCTGTCGATAAACACCCTGAGCGGCGAATAGCAGGCCAGGAAGCGCCGGTACTGCTCCGGCAAGGCCCAGCGCTGCGCGATGCCGGCCATGTCGGCGGCGCTGGCGATGGTCAGCCAGTTCGATGGCTGCGCCAGGTCCTGCTCTTTCCTGCGCCGGGCCGCCAGTTTTTTCTCCAGCCTGGCGGCGGCTTTTTCCAGCGGCGTGCGCGGATCATCGAGCGACGCGTGGGTGGCGGGCGCCGCATGGCCTGCGCCATCCGGGTAGCCATTGCGCTGCCAGGCCAGCACGGCAGCTAGCGGGAGGCTGTCGGGCTTCCAGTGGCCGGGGTCATGCGGCAAACCCGTGTCGAAAGGCTGGCGGCTGAAGACGGCCAGGCTCTTGATCGCCCTGGCCCGCACTTCCAGGCGCGCGGCGCCGGACTCGGCCAGCGCCACCAGCGGCGCATAAGCATCCTTGCCTATGCTTTTCAGCATGCCGTCGACGGCCCGGTAGGCCAGCTCGGGCTGCGTCAATGCCCAGGCGAAAAATGCCGTATGTTCATTGGCTTCCGCCAATTGCACGATATCGCTCATCAGAAAGGCGCGCCAGTGCAACAGTTGCCCATCGCGCGCATATGCCGTCAGGATGGCGAGCACGGCTTGCCGCTCGTCGGCAGCATGCTTCTTCAGCAGCCGGTCTTTCAAGTTTGAAAACTTGACGCCGTCCGTTTCGTCAAACAGCTTGCGGTGCAGCGCCGCCAGCGGTGCGGCCGCCATCAGACGGCCATCGCCGCCTTGATCGGCGCATGGTGTTCATAGCCTTCCAGCGAGAAATCCGACGGTTCGATCTTTTCCAGCCATTCCGGCTCGTACTTGCCCGTCTTGGCATAGTCGGGCACGCGGTCGGAAATGATGAACTTCGGCGCGGGGAAGGGTGTGCGCTTGAGTTGCTCTTCCACCATGTCGAGGTGGTTTTCATAGATGTGCGCGTCGCCGATGAAGTAGGTGAACCAGCGCGGCGTGTAGCCCGTCAGGCGCGCCACGAGGTGCAGCAGGGCCGCGCCTTCGGCGATGTTGAACGGCGTGCCCAGGCCGATATCGTTGCTGCGCACATATAAACACAGCGAGATTTCGCGCGTGCTGGCGTTCGGGATGAACTGGTACAGCAAGTGGCAGGCGGGCAGGGCGACGGCATCGAGCACGGCCGGGTTCCAGCCGTGGAACAGGATGCGCCGGCTGCCCGGGTTGTTCATGATGGTGTCCAGGCATTCGCGCAACTGGTCGACAGCCTTGTACAGCAGCACTTTTTGCACGCCGTCTTCGGCGATGGGGGCGATCAGGGTGTACCCGTTCGCTTGCGCGTCGGCGATCTGCGCGGGCTTGGCCGCGTCGAGCAGCTTGTACGCGGGCCATTGACGCCATTGCACGCCATACACTGGACCGAGGTCATCCTCGCCTTCACGGTAGGGGTTGGCCAGCCATTGCGCATTTTCATTGGCGTTCTGGTCCCACACCTTGCAACCGAGCGCGCGGAAGTCGGCCGCGTTGCGCGAGGCGCGCAGGAAGGCGCACAATTCGCCGATCACGGATTTGAAAGCCAGTTTCTTGGTCGTCACGGCAGGGAAATTGCCGTTGGCCAAGTCGAAACGCATCATGGCGCCCGGCACGCTCAGGGTGCGGATGCCCGTGCGGTTGTCTTGCCAGCTGCCCGTTTCGAGCACGGTCTTGATCAAATCTTGATATTGCTGCATGTATTTCTCCAACGGTAAGGATGGTGATTGTAACGCAGGCGCGACAGGCGGTCTGCGGGCCGCATATATAATTACGCGGCCGGCTTACCTGTAAACATGACTCTGTGGTAATTTGTGTGTCCTTGAGGAAATACACGGAAATGGCAGACGCTGCACCATGTTCTTGCGACAATTTGTAAATAATCATAACGGTGCCGTAGTGGAGATGAGCAGGGCCGATTTTTTCAAGGCCAATCTGCGCCTGATTTTGGCCTGGCCCTTGCTGGGGCTGGTCCTGTGCGCGGTGCTGTGGACGGCCACCTTGCTGCAGCTGGAGGCGGAAAAAAAGGTGGCGCAGCAGCAGGCGCTCGACAGTGTTTCCTCGTTGTCGAAAGCCTATGGCCAGTATCTGCTGCGCACCCTGGAGCAGATGGACCAGCTGACCTTGCAGCTCAAGTATGAATGGGAAAATTCGCGCGGCCAGTTGCGTCTCGACCAATTGAAGACGCAGGGCATGTATGCCTTGCCGCAATTTGCCATCGTCGCCATTCTCGACCGCAAGGGTCATCCCGTGACCGCAACGGCGCCGCTGCAGCGCCTGCGCGTCAACGAGCGCAGCGATTTCCTGCTGCGCCATTGGCGCAGCAATTCCAGCGCGCTGCGCATCGCGCTGGGGAGGGCGAGCGAAGCGGCGGCAACCCCGGGCGCCGACGAACGCCTCGTGCATTTCACGCGCCGGCTGGAAGATGGGGATGGCAATTTCGACGGCGTGCTGCTGATCTCCATCCACTCCAGCTATTTTTCCGAATTCTACAACAGCGTCAATTTCGGCAAGTTCGGCATGTCCGCCATGGTGGACGAAGAGGGTGAGCTGTTCAGCACGCGTCTCGGCTCGCGCGTGCTGCCGGCCCGGAGCGGCCGGGGCACGCCCTTCCTCGACACGAGCTTCCTGGAAACGGAGAGCGGCGCCCTGCATTCGGGCGGCAGGATCGCTTTTTCCGACAAGCAAAGCCGTTATGTGGGCTGGCAGGCGCTGAAAGCCTATCCGTTTACGGCCGTGGTCGGCCTGTCGGATGGCGAAATGCTGCATCCCTACGAGGAAACGCGCACCATCTATATCGGCATCGCCCTGGCCGTCACCGTGCTGCTGCTGGCCTTTGCCGCCGTCGCCACGGTGCTGTCGCTGCGCCTGGCGTGGCGCCACCACCAGTCCGAAGGCGTGCGCAATGCCTACCGCATGGCCACCGAAGGCACGAGCGACGGCTTTTATATCATCGCCGCCCTGCGCGGCGCCGATGGCAGCATCCTCGATTTCGAGATGGTTGACTGCAACGAGCCGGGCGCCGGCTACTTCGGCGTGCGGCGCGAACAATTGCTGGGCATGCGCCTGCAGTCGCGCGCCCATGAGCCGTACTTCCGCGACCTGATCCACAATTACCGGGCCGCCATGGAGTCCGGCTTCTCCGAGGAAGAGATCGAGCTGCCGGAAGGCAATCCCTTCAAGCTGCGCTGGATACGCCGGCGCCTGGTGCGCAGCGGCGACCGCTTGGCCGTTACCCTGCAAGATATCAGCACGGCCAAGGAGCACGAGCGCGACTTGCGCCGCCTGGCCAACGAGGATGGCTTGACGGGCTTGCCCAACCGATACTGGCTGCAGCAATTCCTGCCCGGCGCCCTGGGCCGCGCCGCCATCGCGCGGCGCATGCTGGCGCTGCTGTTCATCGACCTGGACGGCTTCAAGGATATCAACGATACGCAGGGCCACGCCGAGGGAGATAAAGTGCTGCGCGCCGCCTCCTTGCGCCTGAAGGCCGTGCTGCGGCCGGGCGACCACGTCGTGCGCCTGGGCGGCGACGAATTCGTTGTCGTGCTCGACCCGGTGGAGGACGACAGCCGCGCCGAGCAGGTGGCGCAGCGCATCGCCATCGCCTTCGACGAACCGTTTTACCTGGGCAGCGAACGCCACAAGATGGGCGCCTCGATCGGCATCAGCCTGTATCCGCGCGATGGCGCCGAGACGGAAGTGCTGCTGAAGAACGCCGACATCGCCATGTATGCCGTCAAAGTGGCGGGCAAGGGCCATCACCGATTTTTCCAGCCGGAATTGTTCGAAACCATCCGCAGCCGCCGCGAACTGGAGCAAAGCCTGGTGGCGGCGCTGGAGCAGGACCAGTTCCTCGTCGTCTACCAGCCGAGGGTCGACGCCATGAGCGGGCAGCTGTGCAGCATGGAGGCGCTGGTGCGCTGGCACCATCCGCAGCATGGCATGGTGCCGCCACTGGAATTCATCCCCGTGGCCGAGAGCAGCGGCCTGATTTCGCAGCTGGGCGAAGTCGTCATCGAAAAGGTGTGCCTGCAAATGGCGCGCTGGCAAGCCAGCGGATTGGAACTGGTGCCCGTATCGATCAACGTCTCGGCGCGCCAGTTCGGCCGTGGCGACGTACACCAGGTGCTGGCGTCCGCGCTGACGCGCCACCGCATCGACGCGCGCCTGATCGAGGTGGAGATCACGGAATCGGCCATGATGGATGAGCAGAACCGCGCCGTGGAGCAGCTATCGGCCATCCGCGCGCTGGGCGTGCGCCTGCTGGTCGACGATTTCGGCACCGGCTATTCCTCGCTGTCGCAGCTGCAGAAGTTCGCCATGGATGGCTTGAAGATCGACCGCGCCTTTACCATGGAGCTGGGCCGCTCGGAGCAGGGCGAGGTCTTCGTGCGCGCCATCCTGTCGATGGCGCATGCGCTGGGCATGAGCGTGGTGGCCGAAGGCGTGGAGACGCGCGAGCAGCTCGACATTCTGCGCGTGCTGCAATGCAATGAAGTGCAGGGCTATTTCATCTCGCGTCCCGTGCCGGCCGAACAGATGCTGGCGCTGATGCATCAGCGCTTCCTGATACCGCTTCCAGCCCCGGCGCCGGTCCTGTAGGACGCCGTGACTGGCGCGGAAAACAACGCCGTTTTATAAAAAGAGCGAACGTTCGCTTTTTCCCAAAAAATATTATATGCTTCGCTCATGCCGTCGGTGAATTGGAGTTCACGGCGGCAAGAACAGTGCAAGACGGGTGAGGTTGAGCTACCCGGGACAATGTGACGAAGACACTTCATATAATAAAGAGAGACTAACTTGAAACATAAATATCTGCCCCTCCTCATCGCCGTCGCATGCGCCGGCTTCGCTTCCACCGCCCAGGCATCGGGCTACCGTTTCGGTTCGCAAAGCGTTTCCGCCCAGGGCACGGCGGACGCCAGCGGCGCCGAAGCGGCCGACGCGTCGACCATTTTCTATAACCCGGCCGGCATGGCGCGCCTGGAAGGCACGCAATTCGTCGGCGGCGGCACCCTGGTTGTACCGCATTCGACCTACACGGATTCGGGCTCCAAGCCTTTCTTCCCGGGCAACCGCACGCCTTACGCGGCAACCAAGGACTATGCGCCGGATGCCGTGTTCGCGCCAGCGCTGTATGCCAGCAAAAAAATCAATGAGCAGTGGACCGTCGGCGCTGGCCTGTTCGTGCCGTATGGCGCCAAGCTCGACTACGGCAACGACTGGTATGGCCGCTACGCGATCACCAATATCAAGCTCGAAGCCATCGCCCTGAATCCTTCCGTGTCGTTCAAGCTGGACCAGCACCACTCGTTCGGTTTCGGCGTGACGGCCGAATACATGAAGGCGGAACTGGGCCAGGGCGTGGACGTGCCCGGTTCGGTTGCCTTCCTGGGCAAGTTTGCCCCTAGCGCATCGCAGGCCTTCCTGGCCAATATCGCCAAGACGCAAGGTCTGGCCGCGGCGCAAGCTGCGGGCGCCGCGCTGCAGGGCCCGATCAAGGATGGCCACGCCTCGATGGACGGCCATGACTGGGGCTTCGGCTTCAACCTGGGCTACCTGTACCAGCTGAACGAAGGCACGCGTTTCGGTATCGCTTACCGCTCGTCGATTTCGCACAAGCTCAAGGGCAGCACCATCTGGGACTTCTCGCAAGTGACGAGCAATCCGGCCGTGAACGCTTTTATCGCCAAGGCCTCGAACAAGGTCAATTCGCAAGCGCTGGTGGAATTGCGCACGCCGGAAACCCTGTCGGTCAACGCCTTCCATCAGATGGATGATAAGTGGGCCTTGATGGGCGACGTCACCTGGACCCGCACTTCGCGCCTGCAGAACCTGGACATCCAGTTCCCGCCGACGGCCGAAGGCGCCGAGCGCATTCGCCAGAACTGGAAAGACACCTACCGCGTGTCGCTGGGCACCAACTACAAGTACAGCGAAAGCCTGATGCTGCGCGCCGGTATCGCCCACGACCAGGCGCCGGTCCGCAGCGCCGAATTGCGCCACCCGGCCTTGCCGGACAGCGACCGCATGCAGTATTCGATCGGCGCGAACTGGAAGCTGAACGCCAATTCCTCGATCGACCTGGCCTACAGCTATATCGACTTCAAGGATGCTGACGTCAACTACACAAACGACTGCTCGCCGGTCAAGACGGGCTGCACCGGCAACGGTGAAACGACCAAGGGCCTGTTCAAGACCCGCATGCAGTTGATCGGTCTCGCTTACAACTACAAGTTCTAAGCAGGTAGTGGCGGCCAACCCGGCCGCCATGAATGAAAAAAGCGCCTTCGGGCGCTTTTTTTTGGCCAGACCCCGGCTTTACGGGTTTCGTGGATGGTGGTGCGCTGTTGTGCACGGTAGGGTGCAGGTCGGATTAGCGTGGCGAAGCCGCGCGTAATCCGGCGGTATTGTTGGCTGTGGTTACGGTTGTGGCTGTGGTGTTGTCGGCTTACGCGCTGTGCGCTAACCCGACCTACGCCGATGGTGCCTTGTTACGCATGGCCTGATCCAGCAGCCTCAGGGCGTGGCGCACGCTGTCGTCCGGCAGGTCCAGCAAGTTATCTCCCACATACCACTCCACCATGCTGTGGCCGGGCAGGGCCGCGTGGCTGGCGCGGCCGAACAGCCAGATGCCGTGGTCTTCGGCCACCTGGTTGCGGATGGCGATCGCCCGCTCGCGTGACACGGGCAGGTGCAGGTGCAGCATGTTCGCTTGCGGCTGGGCGGGATTGACGGCTATCGATGGAAAATCGCGCAGCAGCGCGTACAGCCACTGCGTGCGCGCAAAATACTGCGGCATGGCGGCGAGGCGGGCGTCGAACTGCATGGCGGCGGCCACCACGTAGGGCGTGCGGTGCACGATGTTGCCGCCCTGGCGGTGGAACCACGCGCGCGCACGCTCGACAAACGGGCGGCTGCCGGCCAGCATGGCGCCGCCGAGGCCGCCGACGCCCTTGTACAGCGACACATAGACGGAGTCAAAACCGTCGCAGATGGCGGGCAGGGACTGGCCAAAACCGGCTTGCGCTTCCCACAGGCGCGCGCCATCCATGTGCAGGTGGATATTGTGCTCGCGGCAGTGCCGCTTGATGTCGTTCAATGTATCCCACGAGGGGCACTGGCCGCCGATTTCGCGCATCGGCAGTTCGACCTGCGCGGCGCCCAGCGCATCGGGTACGGCGCGCAGGTCGTCCGCCGTCCACGGGCGGTGCGGGTCGCCGATCATCAAGCCCTTGAAGTGGTCGAGCAATTCATGGTTGCCCCGCTCGTGGCGCAGGAAGTGCGACGTCGGATGCAGCGCCACCAGGCGCGAACCGCGGTCCTGGCAGGCCAGGCGCAGTGCAGTCACCTGCGTCATGGTGCCCGTGATGCAGAACACGGCCGCTTCGAAACCGAGCAGGCTGGCGATCTTGTTTTCGAACTGTTCGATCAGCGCGCCTTCGCCATAGGTATCGTGCGCAACATCGTTGGCGCCGCACCAGGCGGCCATGGCGGCGAAGGTGGCCGCTGGCGTGGGCTGGCGGTGGCCCGGCAGGACGGTATGGCAGCGCTGGCGCAGTTCAAGCTCGTTCACGGCAGTTCCTTACAGTGTGGCCGTGGCCAGTTTCGCGCCAAAGCCGATGAACATGGCGCCCACGCCGCCGCCCATGCCGGCCGACAGGCGGCGACGGCGGCGGAAGGTCTCGGCCAGACGCGCGCCGACAAAGATGATGGCCGTCAGGTAGCTAAAGCTGATCACCTGGCAGATCAGGCCCAGGCCAATGAAGGACAGCACCGGGTTCGGGAAGGCCGGATCGACGAACTGGATGAAGAACGAAATGAAGAACAAAATCGCTTTCGGATTCATCAGGCTGATGATCAGGGCCTTGCGGAACGGATCGCTTTCCTTGACGGGGGCAGGTACGGCTGCCGCTTCGCCCTCAGCGGGAGCGGGCGCGCGCAGCTTGCGCCAGCAGCCTATCAGCATTTGCAGGCCGATCCAGCCCAGGTAGGCCGCGCCGATGTATTTCACGACGTAGAACAGGGCCGGGCTGGCCTTCAGCAGCGAAGCGACGCCGCAGGCCGACAGGACCATCAGAATCAGGTCGCCGGCGAAGATGCCGAAGGCGCCCTGGTAGGCGGGCCGCACGCCGCGCTGGGCGGCGACCGACAGCACGTACATGGAGTTGGGCCCGGGCAGGATGACGATGAAGATGGTGCCCAGTAAAAAGGTCCAGAAATCGGTGATGCCCAGGTTGGCATGGAAAAGTGCGTTCATGATTATTCCGCTGGATTGAGCTGTACGTGATGGAATTGCAGTGCTGCAAGATTTGCATAGATGCCCCCGAGCGCAACCAGCGACGCATGCGTGCCCGTCTCGACGATCCTGCCGTCTTCCATGACGACGATGCGGTCGGCCCGCTGCACGGTGGCCAGGCGGTGCGCGATGATGACGGTGGTGCGGCCCACCATCGCCGCTTCCAGCGCCTTTTGCACCAGGCGCTCCGATTCCGCGTCGAGCGCGCTGGTCGCTTCGTCGAGCAGCAGCAGCGGCGGGTTTTTCAGCAGGGCGCGGGCGATGGCGATGCGCTGGCGCTGGCCGCCGGACAGGCGCACGCCCCGTTCGCCAAGGAAGGATTTATAGCCATTCGGCAGGCGTTCGATGAATTCGTGGGCGGCCGCCATTTTTGCTGCGGCGATGACTTCCTCGTCGCTGGCGCCCGCGCGGCCGTAGCGGATGTTTTCCATGGCGTCTGCCGAGAAGATCACGGTATCTTGCGGCACGATGCCGATGGCGTCGCGCAGGGTGTGCAGGTCGAGCTGCTTGATGTCCACGCCGTCGAGGCGGATGCTGCCGCCTTGCGGGTCGTAGAAGCGCAGGAACAGCTGGAACAGGGTGGTCTTGCCGGCGCCGGACGGGCCGACGACGGCCACCGTTTCGCCGGCGCGGATGTCGAGGCTGACGTGGTCCAGGGCGTGGGTGTCAGGGCGCGACGGATACGAGAACATGACGTCGTCCAGCGACAGCGCGGCGCCATTTGCGGCGCGCGCGGGCAGCGGCAGCGGCGTGGCAGGCGATTCGATTTCCGATTTGACGGCCATCAGTTCCAGCAGGCGCTCGGTGGCGCCGGCGGCGCGCTGCGCTTCGCCCATGACTTCGGACAGGGCGCCGATGGCGCCGGCCACGATGGAGGCGTACAGGATGAACTGGCCCAGGTCGCCGCCCGTCATCGCGCCTTCCAGCACGGCGCGCGCGCCCAGCCACAAGACAAACACGATGGTGCCGAAGACCAGCAGAATCGCGATCATGGTCAGCAGGGCGCGGGCGCGGATGCGGCGCATCGCCGTCATGAAAGCGCCTTCGACGGAGTCGCCGAAGCGCTTCGATTCGATTTTCTCGTGCGTAAACGCCTGCACGGTGGGCATGGCGTTGAGGATTTCGCCAGCCATGGCCGAGGCGTCGGCGATGCGGTCCTGCGAGTCGCGCGACAGTTTGCGCACCTTGCGGCCAAACACGATGATGGGAACCACCACGAGAATCAGGAGGCCGATGATAATGCCGGCCAGCTTGGCGCTGGTGACGAACAGCATCACCAGGCCGCCCAGGAACAGCAGCACGTTGCGCAGCGCCATCGAGATGCTGGTGCCGACGACGGCCTGGATCAAGGTCGTGTCGGTGGTGATGCGCGACAGGACTTCGCCCGTCTGCGTGGTTTCAAAGAATTCCGGGCTTTGCGTAACGACGTGGCGATACACGGCGCTGCGGATGTCGGCCGTGACGCGCTCGCCCAGCCACGACACCGTATAGAAGCGCGCCGCCGTGGCCAAGGCCAGGATGGACGCCACGCCGAACAGGGCGAGGAAGACCAGGTCGACATGCTGGATGCTTTTCGAGCCGGCCGCGCCGCCGAAACCGAGGTCGATCATCTGCTTGAAGGCGGCGGGAATGGCCAGGGTCGAGGCGGCGGCCACCACCAGCGCGATACCGGCCAGGAAGAACTGCTTGCGGTACGGCGTCAGGAAGGGCATCAAGCCCTTGAAGGCGGCCAGGCTGCCCTTTTTCAGTTCGCGGCTGCTGCCGGTATCAAGAGTTGGTGTGACAGTTGCTGTACTGGTGCTGCCTGTTTCTGTACTGGTGCTGCCTGTTTCTGTGCTGGTTGTCATTGTTTTTCGCTTTGATTTACATATTCGATGGTGCTGATAACGCTTATAACTTCATCGGCTGGACATAGCCCGTCATTTCCAGGTAGGCGCGCCCCACGGGCTGGCCGTCGCGCTCCACCGTCACGGCGCCTTCCCAGTACACGGCCCCCGTCGAGCGGCGCGAATCGAGCTCCTGGTCCGCCTGCAGGGGCTTGATCTGCCAGCGCGTGGCACCCGTGCGGATCTCGGTGGCGACCGGGTATTCGGCCTGCGTGCGGGGCGAGCGCCACAGCTGCGTGGGCGTGAAATCGACGTCGCCGGGCATGAACTGCGTCATCTTACCGGACGCGTCGCGCCATGTCGCGTGCGCCCATAGTTTAGCACCTGTCTTGCTGCGGATCTGGAAGGCCATCAGGGCGCCGCCGTCATCAAGGTTGGCGCCGATCCAGTTCCAGCCGCTGGCATCCGCATCGAGCACCTGGCTCGACCACTCGTGATCGAGCCAAGTGGCGCCCGTCACGGCTTCCGCCTTGCCGCCCGCGCGGGCGATCGTGCCCGTCGTGCGCAGTTGCGGCTCGCTGTAGTAGTAACTCGATTGCGCGGGCCGCGCGCCCTTGCGCGAATAGCCGCCAACGCCTTGCAGCAGCACGGGCTGCGTGGGCGCCAGGGTCAGTTGCAAGTGAAAATCGCGCGCGGCCAGGCTGACCCGGTAGCTGCCGTCGGCTTGCCGCTGCATGCGCCAGTCGTCGAGTTTAACGTCCGTGTCGCCCACCTTGGCGTAGGCCAGGCCGAAACCCTCGCGCGCGCTTTTCTCGTCGTGCAGCAGCTTGCCCACTTTCGGATCGGACAGGGCCGCATGGCCGATGATCAGCTGCTTCGGCGCGAAGGCGCTGGGGTTGTCCGTATCGGCGGCCGTGGCGCTGCGAAAGAAGGTCACCTGGTAGCCCAGCTGCTCGCCACCGCTGGTTTTTACCCAGCCCGTGGCGTACCACCATTCCGTTTTATACGCGGGATGGGCGCCGAAATCGTGCGGCATGCGCAGGGTCTGGCCGGCCGGCAGCGGCGTGACGGGGGCGAACGCGGGCGGCGCGGCGATGGCGGCGGCGCTGCAGAACAACAATAAACAAGTCAAGCGGCGCATTACCAGTCCTCCCTGACGGCGCGGATGGGGCCAGCGGACAGCGCCTGGCGCCCCGCGATGAGGGCGGTGAGGGCGGCTGCCGTCAGCAGGGCGCCGGCCACGGTGGCGATCAGGGGCCACGGCAGGTGCAGCTGCATGGTCCAGTGGAACGATTGCGGGTTGACGATGAAGACCAGCACAAAGCTGATCAACAGGCCCAGGACAAAACCGGTGGCGATGCCCAGCGCCGTCAGCGCGCCGCCCTCGAGCGCCAGGATGGACAGGATCTGGCTCCGCGTCACGCCCACGTGGCGCAGCATGCCGAATTCGCGCGCGCGCGCCAGGGTCTGGGCCGAGAACGTGGCGGCCACGCCGAACAGGCCGATGACGATGGCGATGGCTTCCAATAAATACGTGACGGCGAAGCTGCGGTCGAAGATCTGCAGGCTCAGGGCGCGGATGGCCGACGGGTTCGACACTTCCAGGCTGGCGCCGAAAGGCAAGGCTTTCAGGCGCTGCTGCAACTGCTCGCCCGTCGCATCCTTGGCCAGCCACAGGGCTGCGTCGCTGACGTCCATGTCACCCGTCAGCGCGCGGTAGTCATCGAGCGGCATCTGGATGGCGCCGGACGAGCGCGCATAGTCGCGCCAGATGCCGGCGACGAAGAACTGGTGCAAGCCGCCCGCCAGCGGCAGGGCTATCTGCTGGCCGGGCTTGACGTTGTACAGGTCGGCCGCCGCTTCGGACAGCCACACGGGTTTCGCGCCATCCGGCACGGCGAATGTCTCGCCCACCAGCACCATGCTCTTGCCCGCGTCCTGCAAGTTGATGGGGCGCGCCAGCAGCATGACATTCGGGCGGTCGGGCGCCAGCGACAGCGAGCGAAGGCGCTGGAAATCGGCCCTCGCCACGCCGGGCAGGGCGGCGATGCTCGCTTGTTCGCGCGGATTCAGGCCCGCCGTGCCGCCGCTGGCCGCCGGGCGCGTGTACACGTCGGCCGGCAAGATCTGCAGCAGCCAGTCGTCGACGGAGACGCGGAAGCTCGACACCATGATGGCCATGGCCACCATCAGGCTAAAGCTCGACAGCACGCCACCGAGCGCGATGCCGGCTTGTCCCGAGGCGTTCGCCAGGCGGGCCACGGTCAGGCTGCGCACGGGCGCGTGCCGGCTCGCCTCCGTGCGCAGCCAGGCGGCTTGCAGGGCGCGGAAGACGACGGCCGCCAGCTGCGGCATCAGGGCGATGGCGCCGATCAGCAGCAGCGCGATGGAGATATAGCCGAACAGGGGCAGCTCGAATACGGGCGGCAGCAACGTCAAAGCGCCGGCCAGCAGCAGACACGCCAGCGCGGGCCAGGTCTTGGCCAGGCGCGTCGTCACGACTTCCTCGCTGCCCGATTTGAGGGCGATGGCGGGGGCGGCGCGCGCCGCTTCCAGCGCGGGCGCGGCGCAGCCCAGCAAGGCTACGCCCAGGCCCAGCGCGAAATACACGAAGGCGGCGACGGGCGTGAATTGCACCTGCGGCTGCACGCCCGCGAAATAGCCGGCGCCCAGGTCGCCGCCGAAAAAGCGCAGGGCCACGGCCGCCATGGCGTAGCCGCCGGCGATGCCGAGGGCCGCGCCGACCACGCCCAGGCTTGCGCCCTCGAGCAGCACCTGGCGCAGCAATGGCCGGCGCTCCATGCCCAGCACGCGCAGCAGCGCGAACTGGCCGCGGCGGCGGATGACGGACAGGGCCTGCGTGGAAAAAACGAGGAACGCCCCGGTAAACAAGGCGACCAGGGCCAGCACCGTCAGGTTGACCCGGTAGGCGCGGCTCAGGTTATTGTTGCGGCTATTCTGGTTTTCGTCATTCGGCTGGCCCACCTGGAAACGCCCCGGGTACCGTGCTTCGAGCGTGCGCGCGAGGTCCGCCTGGAAGGCGTCGCGGTTGACGCCCTGGCGCAGTTTCAAGTCGATGCGTGACAGCTTGCCCAGCTTGTTGAAGCGCCATTGCGCCGCGCCGATATCCATGACGGCGATGCGCTGGCCTGCGCGTGCCCGCTGCAGCGAGCCGGCCACGCGCAGCGAGACGCTGCCCGTGCCCGATTGCAGCGCGATGCTGTCGCCTTGGGCTACCTTGAGCCAGCGCAAGGCGGCCGGCGATAGAAAGACGGCATTGTCGGCCAGGGTGTCGAAAGGCTGGCCCTCGGCCGGCGCGCCGATCAGGTCGGGCGAGATGAAGCCGGCGCGGAAGACGTCGAGCGCCAGGATGTGCAGCGGGCCGCCGTCATTCTTGCCGCTCACGCCGGCCTGCAATTCCAGCACGGGCGACGCCACGGCCACGCCCTCGCGCTGCGCCAGCCACGGGTAGACGGCTTCGTCGAACAGCGCTTCGCGTCCGGCCACCTGCACGTCGGCCTGGCCGGACAGGCTTTTGACGGCCGTGGAAAATTCATTGAAGGCAGCCGCGTTGATCAGGTGGATGGCAAAGCCCAGCGACACGCCGATGGCGATGGCCAGGATGGCGACGAAGGCGCGCACGGGATGCGCGCGCCATTCGCCCAGCAGCAGCCAGCGCGACAGCAGGCGCATGCCCGCGGGATGTGCTGCCGGCGCACTCAATTCAGACATTCGACGGCCAGGCGCTCGCCGGCGCGCCGCGCTTTCAGTTGCGCCGCACCGCGGGTTTTGTCGCCCGCGCCGACGGCGTCCTGCGCCGCCCATTTTTGTTCCAGCCGTAGCTGGGCACAATGCTTCTCGTGCATTTCCTTCTGTTTGGCGGCCCGTTCGCGCGCCTGGTCTTCCAGGTTTTCACGTTTCTTGCGCGCCGCTTCCATCTGGCTGGCCACGCGTTCCTGACGCGTGGCCGCGCCCTTGTCGACGGCGGGCGGAGGCGAGGGAACTTCCAGGATCTGCAGCTGCCCGCCGGTGCAGGGCGTGGCGCTATAGCTGGTCTGGCCATCCTGCACGCATTTGTAGACGTCCTGCGCGCCGGCGGAACCGGCCAGCAAGGCCATGGCGCAGAGGAGGATGGACGGCGCCTTCACAGGATTTTCCCCGGATTCATGATGTTCTGCGGGTCCAGCGCCTGTTTGACGGCGCGCATCAGCTGCAGTTCCAGCGGCGATTTATAACGCGCCAGGTCATCCTTCTTCAGCGCGCCGATGCCGTGTTCGGCCGAGATGGAACCACCGAAAGCGTGCACTTGGTCGTGCACGATGCGGTTGATGGCGTCCTGGTTGGCGAGGAAGTCGCCATCCGTCATGCCGGCTGGCGGCGCCACGTTGTAATGGAGGTTGCCGTCGCCCAGGTGGCCGAAGCACACGAGCTGGCAGCCGGGGAAGGCTGACTCAAGGGCCGCATCCGTGACGCCGATAAAATCGGCGATGCGGGAAATGGGCAGCGAGATATCGTGTTTGATGTTCTTGCCCGCCTGCGCCTGCGCCAGCGGAATATGCTCGCGCAGCTGCCACAGGCCTTCGGACTGCGCCACGGAACTGGCGACGACGGCGTCTTCGATCAACTCGTCTTCCAGGGCCGCGCCGATGCTCGCCTCGAGCAATTCCACGGCGTGCGCCTCGGACTGGCTGCTCGATAATTCGAGCAGCACATATTGCCCATGCGACTGGCCGTGCGGCCCGGCGAAAGGACGCGGCAGCTGGGGAAACTGCTCGGCCACCAGTTGCAGGCAATACCGCGACATCAGTTCAAACCCCGTCAGGCTGGCGCCGCAATGGTCCTGCATCAGGCTTAACAAGCGCAGGGCGTGGGCGGGAGAGGGCATGGCGGCCAGCGCCGTGATGCAGGCTTTCGGCTGCGGATACAGTTTCATGACCGCGCCGGTAATGACCCCCAGGGTGCCTTCGGCGCCGATGTACAGGTCGCGCAAATCGTAGCCGGTATTGTCCTTGCGCAGGCCGCGCAAGCCGCTCCAGATCTCGCCCTGCGGCGTGACCACTTCCAGGCCCAGGCACAGCTCGCGCGTGTTCCCGTAGCGCAGCACGGCCGTGCCGCCCGCATTCGTCGCCAGGTTGCCGCCGATGGTGCAACTGCCTTCGGCCGCCAGCGACAGGGGAAACAGGCAGCCGGCGGCGCTGGCCGCTTCCTGGATGGTCTGCAAAATGCAGCCCGCATCGACGGTGATGGTGCGGTTGACGGGGTCGAGCGCGCGGATGCCGTTCAGGCGCGCCAGCGACAGCACGACGGCCGTGCCGGCGGCGTCGGGGATGCTGCCCAGCACCAGGCCCGTATTGCCGCCCTGCGGCACGACGGGCACCTGCCATTGCGCGCAGGCGCGCAGGATTGCGGCCACTTGTTCCACGGTGGCGGGGCGCAGCACGGCCAGGGCCTTGCCCGTAAACCGGTCGCGCCAGTCGGTGAGGAAGGGCGCCGTATCGGCATCGCGGGTGAGGACGTAGGTGTCGCCCAGCAGGTCGCGGCAGGCGGCGAGGAAGTCGGCTTGGTCATGCACTGGCTGTTCGATCATTTTTTGATGCTCACTTTATTCACTTTTTCCAGCAGTTCCTTGGCCATGCGCCTGGCGGCCTTTTTATATGGGCGCAGATACAGCACGGCGCAGGCAAAATAGACGCAGACGATGGCCGCCTCGCCCCAGGCCATCAGGGCCGAGGTGGGGTTGGTGTCGCTGTAGCCGCGCACCACGCCTTCCGTAAAATACAGCAGGATCACCATCGACGACCATTGCAGGGTGTAGACGTCGCGCTTGATCACGCCGTACAGGGGAATGAGCAGGGGCGCCGCCTTCAGCACGACCCAGGAGCCGCCCGGCTGCAGCGGCGCGACGACGGTTTCCCACAGCAGGCACCAGACGATCAGGGTGATCAGGCTGGCGATGGCGCCCCAGTGAAAATACTTGTGCAGTGCGCCGTGCATCATGCGCCTGCCAGTTTCGCGGCGTTTTCCGCCAGGCGCCGGCCCAGGGCGACGGCCAGGCGCTTTTCATCGTCGCTCAAGGCCTTGTCGCCGGCTATGCCCGACCAGTGCGTGGCGCCGTACGGCGAGCCGCCCGTGGACGTGGTCATCAGCTCAGGATGCGTGTAGGGCAGGCCCATGACCAGCATGCCGTGGTGGAAGAGGGGAATCATCATCGACAGCAGGGTCGATTCCTGGCCGCCGTGCAGGCTGCCCGTGGACGTGAACACGCAGGCGGGCTTGCCGGACAGGCTGCCGGCCAGCCAGTCGCTGGCCGTGCCATCCCAGAAGTACTTCATGGCGGCGGCCATGTTGCCGAAGCGCGTGGGCGAGCCCAGGGCCAGGCCCGCGCATTCCTGCAGGTCGTCCAGTTCCACATAAGGAGCGCCATCAGGCGGCACTTCCGGCGCCGTCGCTTCCGTTACGGTGGAGACGGCGGGCACGGTGCGCAGGCGGGCATCGCAGCCAGGCACGCTTTCCACTCCCTGGGCTATCAGCTCGGCCAACTGGCGCGTGGCGCCATGGCGTGAATAAAACAATACGAGAATAATCAGATTGGTTGGCTTCATCATTGGTATTATAGGGCGCTTTACAGCCTGATACGACTGCTGTCATGGCGCCGTTCTGATTTTGCACATGTTTTCAAAATATATATTCCCGTTCTTCCAATACCTGTGGCGCGCCCTTGGCCTCGGCCTCGATACCGTGCGCGGCCTGACGTGGTCCGAAACGCGCGACCTGCTGCAGTTCGCGCGCCGGCGCGTGCGCGAGGAAAGCCTGCCGCAAGTGGCCGGCAGCCTGACCTTCGCCACCGTGTTCGCGCTGGTGCCGCTGCTCACGCTGGCCCTGGCGATCTTCACCACGTTCCCCCTGTTTAATACCTTCCGCCACGCGCTGGAAGACTATTTCGTGCAAAGCGTGATGCCCAAGGGGATATCGAACACCATCCTCGACTACCTGACGACGTTTGCCTCGAAGGCGACGCGATTGTCGGCCATCGGCGCGGGCGCCCTGATCGTCACCTCGGTGGGCATGATGGGCTTGATCGAGCGCGTCTTCAACCGCATCTGGCGCGTGCGCCAGGAGCGCCGCTGGACCAAGCGTTTGCTCGTCTACTGGGCCATCGTCACCCTGGGTCCGCTGCTGGTGGGCGTGTCGCTGACGGTAACCTCGCGCCTCTTCATGGCCACCAGCGGCGTGGTGGGCGCCGTGCCTTTCATCGGCGCCGTGTTTTACACGCTGGTGTCGATCGGCCTGACCATGCTGGCGTTTACCTTGCTCTACATCGCCGTGCCGAACCGCGACGTGGACTGGCGCGACGCGGCCTGGGGCGGCTTGCTGGCGGCGCTGGCGTTCGAGGTGGCCAAGCGCGGCTTCGGCGAATTCATCCAGGAGTTCCCCACGTATTCGCGTATCTACGGCGCGCTGGCCGCCTTGCCGCTGTTCCTCGTGTGGATATACCTAAGCTGGATGATCACCCTGGTGGGCGCCTTGCTGGTGGCCGCCTTGCCCGTCGTGAAATACGAGCGCTGGTGGTATGAAGCGGCACCGGGCAGCGAATTCGTCGACGCGGTCGCCATCCTGAAAGTGCTGCACCAGGCCTGCCACTGCGCCGATTCCGCCCTGGTGGGCGCGGCCGAAATCCGCCGCAGCACGCGCCTGGGCTTCGAAGAGATGGAAACCCTGCTCGACAAGATGGTGCAGCAGGGCTGGGTGGGACGTGTGAACGTGGATGGCGCCGTGCGGGTGCAGTGGGGCAAGCGCGTGGCCGACAGTTCCGACCACTGGGTCTTGCTGGGCAACGTCAACCGCATCAGCCTGGCCGATGTCTACCGCCTGTTCGTCTTCGGCGGCATGCGCGTCAATTCCGGCTACCCGGCCGGCTCCACCAACGAGCGCGATATCCAGGCGGCGGAAGAGGCGGCCGCGCTGGCCGCGCAGGTGGAAAACGCCGTGGAGCAGGGACTGGGCCTGAGCCTGGCGCAGCATTTCGGCGAGGTCAGGTGCCAGTAAGCAGATGCCGGTAAACATGGCACTGTCACTGATTGAGGCATGCATGTTTGATCCGGATTAAGGCGAAAGCGGCGCACGGTGCCATCATGTGAAAAGACGAATGCCGTCTTCGTGCCGATGGATGGGCCATGTGATGAATGATCTGCTGCTGCAAAGTTGCGTACTCATATTCTTGCCGATGATACCGGCCGTGATCTTGTTCAAGTTTCTCGATAGCACAGGTGGCGGCGGCGGTGCATTTGCCGGCTGGCAATGGAAATTCAGCGGTGCCTTTGCCGCCTACGTGCTGGTGTTTTTCATGCTGTGGGCTGCCATCCAGGGCCAGCTCAAGGGCCGCGACGTGGAAGTCTGGACCGTGCGTGGCAATGTGCAGGCAAGCCAGGTGCCGAACATCGCCAACTTCATGACCATCAAGAGCGTACCGCAGATGCTGACCATCGAAGCCGATGGCAGCTACGAATTCAAGGTCATCGTGGGGCGCCATGGCGATCAGCTGGAGTTCCCGCGTATCTTCTTGGACCTGTCGCGCGCTTGCGCCGGCTATCGCAACATCAAGCTCGACGAGGCGCCTGGCACCTTTGTTTCCCTGCCCGCAGGGCCGGAGGTGAAGATCCGGCGGCTTGACGCCGCCCGTTCCATCGAAATCGCTCCCATCGTGCTGGGTCCGTTTGATCCACGCAAATGCGCAGGATGAACCGGGAGGGCCTGATGATCACCCGACCACTGTGTAGTCTCCTCGTCCTGTGCCTGGCGGCCGGCCCCGCGCCGCTGCTGGCGCAAAGCTATGGCGAGCATTTGCAGACGCGCCTGCCGACGGCCAGGCAAGCCGCCCTCAAAGGCGGCTTGCATGCCTTGCTTGATGCCTATGCGCTGGAAAAATACAAACTCAGCTGCGACCTGCCCAAGGGGGGTAGGGTGGGCATTGTGCTCGTCTATGACGTGGACGACTTTTCTTTTCTGGCCGTGCGCATCAAGGATGTTCCCGCCATTCTCGCCAATGAGCGCACCATTCCCGGTCGCGACCGGGCCTATGCCCTGTTTTCCTTTTATCGCGAATGCGGCATCCATGCCGTGCAGGACGTGACGGCAACTGGACCGGCCGACAGCGACAGCTACGATGCGGTCGTGGTGCGGGATGCGGAATGCCTGGCCGTCGGGCCGACGCAGTTGGCGCTCGGCGCTGGCACGGCGTTTCCGTTTGAGCGCATCGCCGGCCAGCTGCGCGAGGAATATGGCCGCCAGGCCAGCTCCAGCGCGGCGATGCTGCGGCGCTGTTCGCGCCAGGGCGAGCTGGATACCATCTCAAAAAGGCTGCTCGACACGCAGGTAAAACGCAAGTAGACGGCTCGCCCTAGTACACGACGGGCCTGAACGCTGCCAGCCGTGCGGCGCCAGTGAACGCGGCCGCATCCTGCGCGCGCACGACGCCCAGGTAATACGTGTCCTCGCCGCCGTGCAGGTTCACCAGGCGCAGCTGATGCGGCGCCAGGTGGGCGGCGATGGCGGCCAGGCCTTCGGCCATGGCGGCCAGGCCTTCGGCCATGGCGTCGCCGTCTTCGCGCTGCGCCCAGCGGAAGTCCTGCAGCGAAGGCAGGCCGATATGCTGGACTATGCGCGGCACTTCATCGACGGATTTCCAGTCCAGGGTGGTGCCGTGGCCCAGCGCATCGGCGGCCGTGGACCACAGCAGGAAGAAACAGGCCGCTTCGGGCGTGTCGCCTTCGTATTCTTCTTCCGGGTCGTCTTCCGCCAGTTCCTCCAGGGTGATGTCCACGCAGCGTGCGGCCAGCGCCGCATCGCCCAGCAATAGCAGCGCGGCCAGGCTGCGCAACTGGTCGCGGTCGGCCTGTGCCAGGATCTGCGCCGGCGTAAAGCTGCGGCGCCTGGCGGGCTTTTTCTTGCCCAGGCCGATGGATTCGCTCAGTTGCGCCGTGATGGCCGCCTTGAAGTTCTCCACCGTGTCGAACTGCTCGAGCAGCTGGCCCGTGAAATCCATGCTCCAGGCCATGCCATCGTTGATCACATATAACAAATCGCTTTGCACGGCCACGCCGCGCAGATGATGGGCGGGCGGATACAGCGGCGTGAAAGCCTGTTTTCCCTCGAGCGTCAGCATGCACGCGAGACCCTGCGCATCGATGGCGAAAATCAGATTCTTGCGCAGCTTGGGCGGCGACGATGTGGTGGCGCAGTCGATGGCTTCGTACTGGCAGGGCGCCAGCAGCTCGCCCTGGCTATTGACCAGGCCAAACAGGAAGCGCCCGGCGATGCGCTGGCTGACGACGGCGATTTTTTTCTTCGTGCCGAAATCCTGCACGGAGCTGTAGGCCGGCGGCACCACCACCTTGCCCATCTTGTCGACCACGCCGTGCACATTGCGCTTGTCGTCATCGTTTGTCTGGTCTGTCTGGCGTTCTATATCGATCAAACCATCGTCGCGCTGGCACATATTGTCCACCCTGTCGATGAGCAGCGCGCCATCGGGCAGGCGCAGCAGGCTGCTGACGCCGTCAGGCGCGATTCTCTGTAGCAGATGGGGGCTGATTACGTACAGGGCGCCGGGGAGCGGCGGGAGCACCACCGTGCCGTTGAGGTCCAGCACGCCGTGTGCATCGGGGGCGTCCGCCGTGGCAAAGGTGATCCAGCCATCGTCCGCGTAGCAGGTGCCCAGGTCGACATAGCGCTGCGACAGCGGCACGATCCAGCGGCCATAGGGCGTGACCAGACCGGTGACGTCCGGTTCAGCGGCGGCGCTGACTGCATAGCACAGCGCGTCCTCCTCCCATCCCATCACTTCCAGGCCTTGCAGGAAGGGGAGATCTTCCGCGTCGAGTTCCTCGACATCGGCCAGCTGCGCGTCTGCCGTGGCCGACCAGTAGCCGGTGGCGGGCGAGGCGGAACCGGCGGCCAGCAGCGGCGCCAGCGCTTCCCGGTCGCCGCGCAGCAGGGCAAGGTGCAGAGCTTGCGCCTCGGCGCGCAGGGCCTCGAGCGCGGCCGCGTACTCCGGCGTGCCGATATCGTGCGCGATCAGCTGCACGCAATCGAGGATCAGCCACGGCCGGCCGCTGGCCAGCAAGGCGCTGATGGCGCTGCGCGCGACGATGGCGGCCGCGTCGCGCGGCCGGTCCATCAGCGCGGACAACGCTTGCCAGCTCGCTTGCGCCTGCGCCATCGGCGCGGCCAGCACGCAGGGGCAGTCTTCGCCATCGCCGTAGATGGGCCAGGCGACGGCTTGCGTGCCGGCGCCGATGAGCAGCTTGAACAGCGTAGGGACGTCCAGCCGCCATTCGGCCAGGCCCGTGATCGTTTCGGTGTCGAAGCCGGCCTGGCCGGGCAAAAAGGCGGTGCTGAACAGGGCTGCGGTATTGATCATTGATATTGTATTTAAAAGTAAAACGGGGCATTCAGGGCGTGGGCGGCATCACCCAGTGGGCCAGCGCACCGCGCTCCAGGCCAAGGTGTTCGGCCACGGCTGCCGCCTCGAAGGCCCACAGGCCGTAATAGCCGCCCAGGCCTTGCGCGCGCAAATGGCCGTTGAACCAGTCTTCGCGCACCAGCGCGCCATGCCAGCCGGCCAGGTAGTGCCGCAGGTGCTCCTGCTGCTGCGCGCGATCGTCCGCGTCCAGGCACTCGTACAGGGCGGAATAGGGTTCGGCGAAATACCATTCGTCGACGGCGGGACGCTGCGGATCGATGGTCGACAGCAGCGCCTCATATACGCCATCTTCACCATCGAAGGCCGTCTGCAGGGCGGCCAGGCGCATGGCCAGGTCGTGGCGGCCGAACAGCAGCGCCGCGCCCAGCAGCTGCAGGGTGCGCGCATAGTCCGTCAACTGTTCGAAATCGAAGGCGGGCAAGGCGTCGTCATCGTAGGCGTGGGCCAGGGCCGCGCGCGCCGCTTCGCAGGCGGCGATGGCCGCTTCCAGCGCCGCGTCCACTTCAGGCAAGGGCAGGCCTGCCGTGTAGCGCAGCGAGAAGACCTGGTAAGCAGCGCTGGCCGCCGCGCATGCCCAGTAGGCGTCATCGCCGCCGTCGTTTGCCGCCTGCGCCTGCGCGCGCGCGTAGGCCGTCAGCAGGGTGTCGAGGTAGGCGAGGTTGCGGGCAAAGTCGAACGGTGCGGGCGGCGCCTGGCGCGGCGTGTGCGGCCACGGCGCGGATGCTGGCAGGCAGCTTGCGGCGCAATCGCGCTGGATGGCCCAGTCGGCGAAGATTTGCTGCAGATATGCCGCCGTCTCGTCGTCGTGGGCGATGGCGCCGGCGCCCACCAGGGTCGTGCCCAGCAGGGTGTAGCCGGGAAAGCGGCTGCTCTCGTAGGCGATGGTGGTCACGCTCTGGATGGCCTTGCCGTCGCTCAGGTCGCGCACGCGGAAGTACACATCGTCCCAGCCCGCCAGCGCAGGCGCTGGCGCTTCATTCGGCAAGGTGGTCCAGCTGCCGTCGGCCTCTTCTTCATAAGCGTCGAGCAGTTCGTCGATGCCGCCGGGGCGGTCGATGCGGTTGTTGGCGTCGTATTGCAGCCCCAGTTCGGCCGCAAACGCGGCAGCGTGGCGGCCCTCGAAGACCAGGTACTGGGCGTTCAGGGTGCCGACCAGCAGGTCGCTCGCCTGGCCCGCCACCGTCAGCACCTGCGGCAGCCGGTACCAGTGGTGACCGGGGATACCCGCCATGGGGCCACCTTCGTCCGCCAGCGGATTGGCGCAGCGCAGCTGTTCCAGCCAGTTGTAGCGTTCTTGCCGGGCCGCTTCCGTGCCGCTGCCGCGGCCGGTCAATTCATCGAACAGGGTATTCAACAACATGTGCATCTATCCTAAAAAAAGCGTTCATGCCGCTGCCGTTTGGGCAAACGCAAACAGCGCGTCGAGCACGGCGTCGGGCTGCTCGGCCATCAATTCGTGCCCGCTGTCGACCTGCACCACCGTGCCATGCGCGATGCTTGACGTCAGCAGCCGGGTCGATTTGGGCGGCGTCATCATGTCGCGCGCGCCGAAAATGAATAAAGTGGGGCAGTGTACCGAAGCGGCGGCGATTTCGCCGTTCGCATAGGCATTGCAGGCAAAAAAATCCGTGTGAAACACGTGATCGGGATTCTGGGCGGCGATGCGCTGCTTCAGGCGCCGCGCGCCGCCCATGGCGTAAAAGCCGGGGCCGGGAAACGACGGCTTTTGCGTGATCGATGAGTGCGACCAGATATTGACCATGTCGATCGCCGTCTGTTCATCGTTGAGCGCCGTTTCCAGCAGCGCGGGCGAGACTTTCATCGGGTAGGTGGAGCCGAGCATGGCCAGGTGGCTGATCCGCTCCGGCGCCAGGTGCGCCGCTTCCAGCGCGATCAATGAACCCATGCTGTGGCCGACCAGCATGGCCTTGGCCGCGCCGGCAGCGTCCAGCACGGCGAGGATCCAGCGCGCCAGGTCCTCGACCTTGGTTTTCGCCGCGCCGCCGCTGCGGCCGTGGCCCGGCAAGTCGACGGCCAGGACGTTCCAGCCGTGGTGGGCAAAATAGCGCGTCTGCAGGGCCCATACGCTATGGTCGTTCTGCGCGCCATGGATGAAGACGGCCGTGGGCAGGCCAGGGGTGAACGGTTTGCCGCCCGTGTAGCAGTAGGCCGTGGTGTTGTCGATGGTGAGCAGCATGTCAGGCGCCTTTCTGCGACAGTTTCAGGCCGCGGGCCAGGTCTTCGATCAAATCGTCGGCGTCTTCCAGTCCCACCGACAGGCGCATGGTGCCTTGCGTGATGCCCGCCTGTTCCAGTTGATCGTCGGGCACGCGGAAGTGCGTGGTGGAGGCCGGGTGGATGACGAGCGACTTGGCGTCGCCCACGTTGGCCAGGTGCGAGAAGATTTTCAGGCTGTCGACAAAGCGCTGGCCCGCCGCGCGGTCGCCGCGCAGGCGGAAGGTAAACACGCCGCCCGCGCCCTTCGGCAGCAGGGTCTTGGCCAGCGCGTAGTCGGGGTGCGACGGCAGTTCGGGATAGGACACCGATTCCACGGCCGCATTGGCCAGCAGGAAGTCGATGATTTTGCGCGTGTTGGCCACGTGGCGGTCCATGCGCAAGCCCAGGGTTTCGATGCCTTGCAGGATGGCGAAGGCGTTGTGCGGACTCATGACGGCGCCGAAATCGCGCATGCCTTCGCGCCGCGCGCGCAGGGCGAACGGCGCCACCGTCGATTCCTCGGCAAAGACCATGCCGTGGAAGCCGTCGTACGGTTCGCACAGTTCGGCGAAACGGCCCGTCTTGTCGTAGGCCGCCTGCCAATCAAAAGTGCCGCCGTCGACGAGCAAGCCGCCGATGGCCGTGCCATGGCCGCACAGGAACTTGGTGGCCGAATGGAAGACCAGGTCGGCGCCATGCTCGAAGGGGCGCAGCAAATACGGCGTGGTGAAGGTGGAATCGAGCATCAGCGGCAGCCGGTGCTCGTGCGCCAGGGCGGCAATCTGGGGGATGTCCAGCACGTCGAGGCCGGGATTGCCCAGGGTTTCGGCGAACAGCACTTTTGTATTCGGGCGAATGGCGGCGCGCCAGGCATCGACGTCGCGCGGGTCGACGAAGGTCGTCTCGATGCCGAAGCGTTTCAAGGTATAGGCGAGCAGGTTGTGCGAGCCGCCGTACAGGGCGCGCGAGGCGACGATGTGCGATCCGGCGCCGGCGATGGTACATAAACCCAGGTGCATGGCGGCCTGGCCGCTGGCCGTGGCGATGCCGGCTACGCCCCCTTCGAGCGCGGCGATGCGCTCTTCCAGCACGGCGTTGGTGGGATTCGAGATGCGCGAGTAGACGTGGCCGGCCCGTTCCATATTGAACAGCGAGGCCGCGTGGTCCGAACTCTTGAAGGCGAACGAGGACGTGAAATGGATGGGCGTGGCGCGCGCGCCCGTGGCCGGGTCGGGCGCGGCGCCCGCATGCAGGGATAAAGTGTCGAAACCGGGATATTTCGGGCCGCTCATGGTGTCTCCGCCAAGTTTTATAGTGGCAAGATCGTAACCTGATTTGCAGCTGAGCAAAAGGGCTGACGTGCAGGGCGCATGGCGCCGTGCCGGCGGACGGTCAGGCTCAGCTGGCGTGTAACCGGCAGTGTAAAAAAAGTGACCGGCGCGGTGCGGCGGTGGTACGATATCGTATCAGCGATATTCGGGCTGTTTTACCTGTGCGCGTGCGCCGCGCCGCAGGGAAGCAGTTGCAAGCAAACGAAATCCTGGGCTTCAGGCGCACTCTCATGCATGTCCACCAGGAAAGATTTTATGCCCGCAATATCGTTCGACGGCTCTCTGGCCGTAGCCGGACCCTCTATCGTCGACGGCCTCTGCCAGGCAGGCTGGCTCATGCAAGAGCATTTCATCTCCCCGGAACTGAGTCGCCAGCTGGCCGCCGAATGCGTGCAATCCATGCTTAGCGGCAAGATGAAGGGGGCCGGCGTGGGCAGCGGCCATGCGCCGCTGCTGCAGCCGGACATCCGCGGCGACCATATCGAATGGCTGGAAACGGGGCGTTCAGCCGCCTGCGACAGCTATCTGGCGCACATGGAAGCGCTGCGCCGCATGCTCAACCGCGAGCTGTTCCTGGGGCTGGAAGAGTATGAAAGCCATTTCGCCCTGTACGCGCCGGGCGCCTTTTACCGGGCCCATCTGGACCGTTTCCGCGACGACGACAAGCGCACCGTGTCCGTCGTGCTGTACCTGAACGACGACTGGCTGCCCGGGCACGGCGGCGCGCTGCGTTTGCACCCGCAGGATGGCGAGCAGGTGGATATCCTGCCGCAGGCGGGCCGCATGGCCATGTTCATGTCGGGCGAGATGCTGCACGAAGTGCTGCCGACGGCGCGCGAGCGCCTCTCGATTGCCGGGTGGTTCCGCCGCCGGGGCTGATGAAAAGTTGCGCGCAATCCCCCTCGATTTGATTGCGCGCAAGGCTGGATTTTTCCGCAGGCATAGGCTACAGTCGCAGTAAGGGCTTAGAATAACTAAAATACCAATCACGCGGACAGGACGGCCAATATGAAAGTATCTGAAATTCTCCAAGTCAAGGGCAATATCCTCTACACGGTCACGCCTGACCAGCCCCTGCTTGACGCGGCCAATACCATGGCTGAAAAAGACATCGGTTCGCTGGTGGTCATGGAATTTGGCGACCTGGTCGGCATGCTGACCTTCCGCGAAGTATTGAACGCCTTGCATGAAAACGCGGGCCAGATCGGCGGCGGCACCGTGCGCAAGCACATGGATGACCATCCGATCACCGTCACGCCCGATACGGAAGTCAATGAAGTGCGCCGCATCATGCTGGAAAAACATGCGCGCTACCTGCCCGTCATGAACGCCAAGACCCTGCTGGGCGTCATTTCCTTCTACGACGTGGCGCGCGCCGTGCTCGAAGCGCAAAGCTTTGAAAACCAGATGCTGAAAGCCTACATCCGCGACTGGCCGGCCGAAACCACCGACTAAGCGTCGCTCATGCAGTAAAAACAACGCCGGCATCGCCGGCGTTTTGCATTTGTGAATTCAGGCTGACGCCTACGCCGCCCCTTGCAGCGCCTCGTTGTTCAGCCAGGTGCCCAGCGCAGTGGCCGTCATGGGGCGGGCGAACAGGAAGCCTTGCGCCATCGGACAGCCCAGCGCCTGCAAAATCTGCGCTTGCCGCTCGTCTTCCACGCCTTCGGCGATCACGGCCAGGCCCAGGTTGCGGCCCAGCTGGATGACCATTTCGGCGATGCTGCTGCCGCGCGCCGATCCCGTGATCTCGGTGACGAAGGCGCGGTCGATCTTCAGGCGGTCGACCTGCAGGCGCTGCAAATAGGACAGCGAGGAAAACCCCGTGCCGAAGTCGTCGATGGCGATGCTCACGCCCGTCTGTTTGATCTGCCACAGCATCTTGATCAGCAGGTCCGGCTCTTCCATGGCCATCGATTCCGTGATTTCCAGCTCGATGAATTCGGGCGGCGCCTGCGTTTCTTCCAGCGCCGCGCGCAGCATGTCCAGGAACAGCGGGTGGCGGAACTGCACTTGCGACACGTTGACGGACATGACGAAGTTGCGGTGGCCCTGTTCGCGCAGCAGCACCAGTTCGCGGCAAGCCGTGCGCAGCACCCATTCGCCGAGGTCGATGATGATGCCCGAGTACTCGGCGATCGGGATGAAGCGGTCGGGCGAGATGAACTTGCCGTCCGGCGTCTGCCAGCGCAGCAGCGCTTCGGCGCCCACGGGACGGCGCGTGGTCAGGTCGATCTGCGGCTGGTAGACGACAAACAGCTGGTCCTGGCTGAAGGCCGTGCGCAGCGCGTGCATCATGCGCACTCGTTCGCGGATTTCGATCCCCATGCTGCGCGAAAAATAGAAGTGCCCGGCGCGCTGCTGGGTTTTGGCCCGTTTCAGCGCGATGTCGGCGTCCTTCAGCGCATCGGCGCCCGTGCCTGCATGTTCGCCCAGGCGCACCAGGCCCAGGGTGGCTGACAGCTGCACGTCCTGGCCATCGATGCAGAACGGCGGCTGGAACAGGGCCAGGATATTGCCTGGGTTGACTTGGGACGAGTCGCCCAGCACGCAAAAGATATCGCCGCCCAGGCGCGCCACCGTCAGCTGCGGCCCCAGCTGGGTTTGCAAGCGGCCCGCCACGGCGATCAGCAGCGTATCGCCGAACTGGTGTCCCAGCGCGTCGTTGGTTTCGGCAAAGTGGTCGAGGTCGACCAGCGACAACGTGGCGTCGTCGCGCGCGGGGCCGGCCAGCGTAGCGTCGAGAATCTCCACCAGGCGCGTGCGGTTCGGCAGCTTCGACAGCTGGTCGTAGAAGGCGGCGTTGTGCAAGTGCGATACCAGCTCGACGTTGTCCAGGCCCACGGCGACGTTGCTGCAGAATACTTCCAGCAGGCTTTCATCGATGGCGGAAAGGGGGCGCGGCAGCACGAGGTAGGCGGCCGCGTCGCGGCCGGCCTTGCCCGCGAAATACAGCGTGGCGTAGTCGTGCGCGTAGACATTGCGCCGCTGCGCCAGCGTGTGCTCGATGGCAGCCATCACGCGCGGGTTTTGCAGGCCGCACAGGGCGCTGTGCGGCAGGCTGGAAAAGCTGCCCGTGCAGGCCGAAACGAGCAGCTCCTTGCTGCCATTGTCCTGCAAGTCCTGCACGCACAGCACGCCGTCGGCGCGGGTGCCCAGCAGGTCGGCGATCTGCGCCAGCACGCCGGCCGAGAAATTCTGTACGCCATGCAGCGCCATCAGCTGCGTGCTGGCGTGGACGATACGGTCCAGGCCGCGCCGGCTGCTGTTGATTGAACGGATCTGCTCATACGAACGGATGGCGGCCGTTACCGTGGTAAACAGCTTGATGCGCGTCAGTTCGGACTTGGTCTTGTAGTCGTTGATGTCGAAATCGCGGATGGCGTCGATTTCCGGCGCATAGCCGGGCTGGCCCGTGCGCAGGATGATGCGCACGTCCGTCATTTTCAGCGTTTCGCGGATGTAGCGCACCAGGTGCAGGCCCGCGTCATCCTGTTCCATGACCACGTCGAGCAGGATGACGGCGATGTCGTCTTCATGCTTGAGCAGTTCGCGTGCCTGGCCGGCCGAATACGCATGCACGAATTCCAGCGGGCGGTGCTGCATTTCCAGATTGCCCAGGGCGAATGTGGTGGTGGAGTGGACGTCTTCATCGTCGTCGATGATCATCACCCGCCAGACGCTGCGCTGTGCGGCGGCCAGCGGCGCCGCTGGTTGTTCATCGAGGAATACCAGGTCGTCGTGATCGTCCTTGTTGGCGTCAAGGGGGATGATCGGTGCGGGCATGTATAGCTTCTCCAGGATGACTCAGTACGGAATGTGAGCACATCAGAAATGTCCATGGCGTTGTTGCACCGCCTCGCCGTACTCGCGTACTGTCTTCGACGGTGCGCCTAGCCCTGGGCATTTCTGAAGCGCTCTGGACGCATCAAAAAAACAGTACTCCATATAGCCGAGGCTTGAGTATTTTCTGATGGCGCTTCGTCCAAGTATATAGCTATTTAATAAGCAAAATGTTTTTTTAAATCTATTCTGTGGGGCAATATTTCTTGTTTTGCATGATTGCAACTCATATTTGGTGTTTTTGTGTGAAAAAATACGCGCGATGCCGAAATGGCGGGGCGGGCGGGGGAATATGCGGCCTGGCCGTGGCATTAGCGGCATGGCATGCCCCGCAGGCTGGTAGAATTGAGTTTTCCAGTCCTCACCACTTCCTACTATGTCCGGCAATTCTTTTGGCAAGTTGTTTACTGTTACCACTTTCGGCGAATCGCACGGTCCGGCCATCGGCTGCGTGATCGATGGCTGTCCGCCGGGATTGATCCTGTCGGAAGCCGATATCCAGCCCGAGCTGGACCGCCGCAAGCCGGGCACTTCGCGCCACGTGACGCAGCGCCAGGAATCGGATACCGTGGAAATCCTCTCCGGCGTGTACCAGGGCGTGACGACGGGCACGCCCATCGCGCTGTTGATCCGCAATGAAGACCAGCGCAGCAAGGATTACGGCAATATCGCGGAAAGCTTCCGCCCCGGCCACGCCGACTACACCTACTGGCACAAATACGGCGTGCGCGATCCGCGCGGCGGCGGACGTTCGTCGGCGCGCCTGACGGCGCCCGTCGTGGGCGCGGCGGCGATCGCCAAGAAATGGCTGCTGCAGCAGTACGGCACCACGTTCAAGGGCTGCATGAGCCAGCTGGGCGACATTCCCGTGCCGTTCCAGTCCTGGGAGCACGTGCATGCGAATCCGTTCTTTGCCGCCAGCGGCGACGCGGACCTGATCGCGCGCATGGAAGCGGCGATGGACCAGTTGCGCCGCGACGGCGATTCCATCGGCGCGCGCATTGACGTGATCGCGCAAAACGTGCCGGTCGGCCTGGGCCAGCCCATCTACGACAAGCTCGACGCCGACATCGCCTATGCCATGATGGGCATCAATGCCGTCAAGGGCGTGGAAATCGGCGCCGGCTTCGATTCGGTGGCGCAAAAGGGTTCCGAGCACGGCGACGAACTGACGCCGGAAGGCTTTATCGGCAATAACGCGGGCGGCGTGCTCGGTGGTATCTCGACGGGACAGGACATCAGTGTGTCGATCGCCATCAAGCCGACCTCGTCGATCCGCACGCCGCGCCGCTCGATCGATAAAGAGGGCAATCCCGTGATGGTGGAAACGTTCGGCCGCCACGACCCCTGCGTAGGCATCCGCGCCACGCCGATCGCCGAAGCCATGCTGGCGCTGGTGCTGATCGACCACGCCCTGATGCACCGCGCGCAATGCGGCGATGTCAGCGTGAATACGCCGAAGTTGAAGTAAATTGAAATGTTGTCGGATTACGGGCCCGCGGCCCTAATCTGACCTACGATCCATGGTGGTCGTTTTCTCGTTTAACAACGACGCTTGCGACACCTGACAAAACCGTCGCCATGTAGATACTGTTATCCCCGTCAAGCGGCGTGCAAGGCCGGATCAAATATTTTTCCCGACCTGAGCACGCCGAATGCCACGTGCACCAGCATGCGCATCATGGCGCCGATGATCAGCTTGGGCGCTTTGCCGGCGTCACGCAGGCGCTGACCGAAGCGCCTGCCCCAAAGCGTCTTATGGACGGCCACCATGGCCGGCATGTACAGTGCCTTGCGCAGGAAACTGTGGCCGACCTTCGACATGCGTGGCTTGCCACGCACGCTGGAACCCGACTCGTGCTGGCGCGGATCGAGGCCCGCAAACGCCAC
>NZ_NEHB01000042.1 GCF_002127655.1 Janthinobacterium sp. GW456P | reverse complement strand
CCACCAGAGCAAGCTCCGTGCTGCCGTTCGACTTGCATGTGTAAGGCATGCCGCCAGCGTTCAATCTGAGCCAGGATCAAACTCTTCAGTTTAATCTCTGTTACTTTGCCGTTTTACCGGCACCGTCATTGCTGACGGGTCGCTCACTTCAAAAACAACTGACAGGCCACTTCTTGCGAAGCGTCCTATTTCATTTATTTCTTCGTGAACATTTGATATTTTAAGTTTGACGCTGCTTACGCAGCGCTGCACTACATCAAATGCCCACACTTATCGACTGTTAATTGTTAAAGAACTGTATTCGGTACTGCTTTCGCGCTATCGACAAAGCGTTGTGTTTGTCAGCTGCGAAGAAGGAAGAGTATGCAGCATTTCACTACATCCGTCAACTCCTTCTTTTTTACTNCAAATGCCCACACTTATCGACTGTTAATTGTTAAAGAACTGTATTCGGTACTGCTTTCGCGCTATCGACAAAGCGTTGTGTTTGTCAGCTGCGAAGAAGGAAGAGTATGCAGCATTTCACTACATCCGTCAACTCCTTCTTTTTTACTACATCGCCGTTTCCGGTGATCCTCAAGTGCCGCAGTGACTGCGTCTCATTGGGGAGGCGAACTATAGCAAAGCGCCCCACCGGAAGCAAGGCTTTTCCCGGGTATTTGTGGCCAACTGCTACAATTTCGCCCCCTCAGCGCGAATCCGCGCCCATCTATAGAAGATTCACCATGAAACAACAAGCTCAAGGATCAGGCCTGACCCTGAAACGAGCTGGCTTTACCACTGGCTTCGGCGTGCTCGCCGCCACCCTCGGTTCCGCAGTCGGTCTCGGCAATATCTGGAAGTTCCCTTACCTGACTGGCGCCAATGGCGGCGCCGGCTTCCTGCTCATCTATCTGCTCGCTACCTTATTAGTGGGATTGCCTGTGATGATCGCGGAAATCACCCTGGGGCGCCGGGCCAAGGTCAATCCCATCTCCACCATGGAACAGCTGGCACCGAAGGGCAAGCCCTGGTGGCTGGTCGGCGTCATCGGCATGGTCGCCGCCTTCCTGATCGTCGCGTTTTACTCGGAAGTGGTGGGCTGGGTGTTTGCGTATATCGCCAAGGCCATCGATGGCTCCATCCTCAGCAGCGACAAGCTGGTGACAGAAGCGGCTTTCGCCTCGCTGATCAGCAATCCTTTGCAATCGCTGTTGTGGCAATGGGGCGTGCTGCTGTTTATCGGCGGCATATTGATGCTGGGCGTGACCAAGGGTATCGAGGCGATCGCCAAGAAACTGATGCCGCTGCTGTTTTTGCTGCTGTTGCTGCTGTGCGCGGTCAGTCTGTCGCTCGATAAGGCAGGCGAAGGCCTGGCGTTTCTGTTCCGTCCTGACTTTTCCAAGCTGACGGCTTCCGTCGTGTTGACGGCTATGGGCCTGGCCTTCTTCAAATTGTCCGTCGGCATGGGTACGATGATGACCTATGGCAGCTATTTCCGCGATGACCAGAATATCCCCGTCACCACCTTGCGCGTGATGGCGGCCGACCTCGGCGTATCGATGCTGGCCGGTATCGCCATCTTCCCCGCCGTGTTCACGTTTGGCTTCGCTCCCAGTGCGGGACCATCGCTGGTGTTCATCACGATTCCCGCCGTGTTTTCGCAAATCCCGATGGGGCAAGCTCTGATGGTGGTGTTCTTCATCCTCGCCGCCGTGGCCGCCACGGGGGCGATGCTGTCGCTGATGGAAGTGCCCGTAGTGATCTTCCATGAACGTTTCGGCTGGACGCGCACCAGAGCGACCATCGTGACCATGCTGCTGCTGGCCGTGCTCGGTTCCGTGTGCGCGCTGAGTAACAGCACCCTGGCGGACTTCAAGCTGTTTAACTTGAATATGTTTGATCTGTTCGACTTCGTCTCGTCGAATATCTTCCTGCCCGTGGGCGGCATCGCGATCGCCTTGTTTACAGGCTGGGCCTGGGGCAAGCAGCATTTCATCGAGGCGATCAGCAATCATGGCCAGTTGCAAAACAAGACGCTGGCGCAAGTGCTGCTGTTCCTGCTGCGCTTTGTCTCGCCCGTGCTGATCCTGATCGTGATGCTCAAGGGCCTGAAAGTCTTCTAGTTAGAGCACCCGGGTGTAGGCCTGGCGCACCAGCACCCGGTCGCCGCAATCGAAATGCCACCATTCGCTGTTGATGCCGAAGAAGCCCGCCTGGAACATGGCGTCGCGCAACAAGCGGCGGTGCGCCACTTGCTCCTCCGTAATTTCCCCCTTTTCCAGCAAAGCCAGTTCCAGCGCCGGGTGCGAGCGCTCACTCAGGTCATCAAAACCCGTGCCCATGTCGAGTTCCTGCCCGTCCGGGCCCACGATGGTGATGTCGAGCGCCATGCCGAAAGAGTGGATCGAGCCGCGCGACGGTTCCGCGATATAGCCGAGCAACTCAGTTCCCTGCAGCGCATCCCACAATTGCTGCTGCACCCGCTGCGGGCGCAGGGCGTCGAGCACCAATAAATGATGATCGGGGCGGTGCGCGGCCAACCAGGCCACGGCTTTTTCCAGCGCGGCGGCCGCGTCGCGGTGCAGCCAGGCGCAATCGATGGGGCTGTATAAGTCGCGGCCGACGAAGTTGTCGGGCGTGGCATAACGCAAGTCGACGGCGATGCCGGCGATGCTATTCAAATGCCGAAATTGCGGATCGCTGCCGACCGCTTCCAATTGCAAACTTGCAACAGACATCAGACTCCTCTTTCCAGGCAGTTGCGCGCCGCCACGCCGATGCTGTCGGCCAGGCGCCGCGCGCCATGCGACAGCGGCGAGTGGCTCGCCGTCAATAAATACAGTTGGATCGGTATCGTCGGCGCCCAGGGACGGCGCTGCAGCCGCTCGGGCGAACCGGACGCGGCCGTAAAAGGGTCGACCACGGCCATGCCGGCGCCCGCTTCCACCAACGAGCGGGCGATTTGATACGTCTGCACCACGGTGGAAAACACGGGGTGGATATCCTGCGCCTCGCAGGCCGCCACCACCAGTTCGCCCAGCGGATCGTTGTCCGCATGGCCGATCAGTTCGCCAGACAGGCCATGCGCCGTCAACGGCGTGCCGCAATCGGCCGCATGCCAGGTGCCGGCTGGCGCGATCACCGTCATGACGCCCTGCGCGATCGGTTCGGCCACGATGCCCGGATGGCGCGGGTCTTGCAGCGATACGGCCAGGTCCGCTTCACCGAGGCGCAAGGTATTAACGATCTCGCCCGTGTGGTGGGTAGCCAGCTGGCAACGCGTGTGGGGAAAATCGCGCCGCCACTCCGTCATGGCAAACGGCAAGACGCTGATGGCGAGCGTCGGCGTGGACACCAAACGGATGGTTTCCACCGCATGGCCCTTCAGGCTGGCCGCCAGGCGACGGATGCCCAATAAATCGCGGTTGAGCTTTTCCGTCTCGACAAACAGGCGGTGCGCCTCGGGCTTCGGATACAGCTTGCCCCGCACGCGCTCGAACAGCGGCATACCCAGTTGCAACTCGCAATGCTGCAAGACCTTGGTCACAGCTGGCTGCGAGATATGCAGCACCTGGGCGGCGCCGCTGATGGTGCCAACTTGCATGATGGCGTGAAACACTTCGATATGACGCAGCCGCATGAGCTATTCCTTTACCTTGCCGTGGCCGCCTGGGCCGTAACGTTGAGCATATAAGAAAAAGTCATGGGCTGGAACGGCCATGCTACTTTGTTGCAACAGCTGTGGCCGGTGTCGTCAACACTTCCAGCAGGGCGGCCGTTTCGCCATCGGGCATGCCATCAAAGCGCGTATTGCGGTATTTCATCTGGAAGGCGATCAGCACATTGCGCGTCGCTTCATCGAACACGCCGGTATTCGGCGTCGCATAGCCATGCTGGGCCAGCTTTTTCTGGAACCAGACGGCATCCGGCACTTGCTGCTCAAAAATGATTCGTTGTGCGGCCACGCGGTTGGCATCGGGCCAGACGATCAGGCCCGCGTCGGCCAACTGGCGCCATGGGAACAGCGGTCCCGGGTCCTGCTTGCGCTGCGGGGCGATTTCATTGTGGCCCAGGATATTCTCCGGTGCGATGTTGTAGCGGGCCTGGATATCTTTCAACAGCGGAATCAGTTCATCGATCTGTGCCTGGGGAAACGGATACCAGAGACGGCCTTCCGGCGTATCCTTGTAGCCAGGGTTGACGATCTCGATGCCGATCGAGCTGACATTCAACTGTGTATAAGTCTTCCAGTTACTCACACCCGCGTGATTGGCTTGGCGCGATTCGTCGACCAGCACGTAGAACTTCGGCTTGTCCGTGTCGGTCAGCAAATAATGGCTGCTGACGACTTGTTCCGTCAGGATCTTGATCGAGCGGGGCAGGTCGCTGACCGTGTAATGGATGACGATGAATTTTACGCGCGGGCTCTGGCTGCGCGCCGTCAAGCTATGGTCGAGGTGCGGCGCGGGCGTGGTACAGGCGGAAAGCAGGGCCACCAGCAGGGCGAGGGCGATTTTTTTCATGAAAGATCCGTGTTCGGGTTAATAAAATATTCAGTTCTTGCCAATACGCTGGCTCGCAGTCCTGGCAGCCAGCTTGGCCGCAGCCTCATGCGAACGGGCAACTTTTTGCTCCATCATCAACGATACAGGCAAAGCGGCACGCATGGCAGCCGCGATAACTGGATGCAATTGCGCCGCGCGCCCGGCCAGCACCACGGGACGGGGACCATAGCGCGCCGTCAGGGCCAGCGCCAAACGCGCCAGTTCCTGTCCCGCGCGCTGCAAGATGTCCAGCGCCAGCGGGTCGGCATCCGCACTGGCGGCCACGGCCAGTGCCAGCCGGCCGATGGCGCCCCGGTCCTGGCCATACATGAAGGCGCGCGACAGCGACCAGTCGCTGCCGCCCAGTTGCGCAAATACGGCTTCGGCCATGGGAGAGGCTTGCCAGCTGCCGGAGGCTTCGTCTTCGCGGCGCCAGATGTGGCGCAAGGCTTCGCGCGCGATCCAGTAGCCGCCGCCGCCATCGTCGAGCAGCACGCCGCGCCCGCCCGCGCGGTGAAACACGCCATCGGCATCGATCCAGGCGGCGATCGAACCCGTGCCTGCGTAGACCAGATAACCTTCGCCTGGTTCAAAACTGTCGCGGTAGGCGATGTCGATATCGTTGCCGATGCTGACGTCGCCGGCATCCAGCGCCAGCAAGGTGGACAACATTTGTGCCAGCACAACATCGTCGCCGCCAAAGCCCGTCAAACCCGCCACCACGGCACGCGGCTGGCCGACAGCCAGCACTTGCTTGCACAATGTTGCAAACGTGGCGTGCACGGCCGCGCGGCCCGCCTCGCTGCCCATTTGCAAGGCAGACAAGCCTGCGACGGCACCGTCGGCCACGATGGCGCCGTCCCCGTTGGCCAGCGCCCAGCGCGTCTGCGTGCCGCCCGCGTCGATGCCCAGCCCGAGCACGGCAGAGTCAGTATTGGTTGCAGGGAAGGAAATCATGGCATGAGTGTAAAGCCAAGCTGAGCTTGCAGGCATGAAAGCTTGCGCATGTTTCATGCCTGCAGGTTATGGACTAACGGTGCACGTTCAACAATTACTTGGCGGGAGCCGTAAACGGTGCGCGCACGGTGACGCGGGGACTTTCATTGCCGAGTCTATCCACGGCGCTGACCACCACCGCGTTGACTTTGCCGGTGGCATCATCAACCAGGGTCAGTTCAGCCTGCAAGCCAGTGACCACGCTGAAGCGCCAGTCTTCGCCATAGCGGGCCCAGACGGCGTATTGCGCCACGGCTTTGCCGCCGCCCGACGTCAATTTGACGTTCAGGCTGGTGGAATCGCGGCGCAAGGCCAGCACGGGCGTGCCCGGTGCTTCCTTGCCCAGCCATGGCGTGGCGGGGATCAGGGCAGGGCTTTGATACACGGTCGCCTTGAGTTGCTCGCTGACACCCTTGCGGTTCTGCATCAGGGGCACCATGCTGAAATGCACTTGTCCATTCGCGCCGGGGCGCGTGCGCGTCACTTCGATCTGCTTGATGATCTCTTGCGGCGTGAAGGATTTGGCGGAATTGTCGATGCGGCTCGTATATAAACCCGGCCACACGTGGCGGCCGTACGGGTTTTGCGCCAGCCAGTAGTCGAGCAGCACGCCAAACGCCTGCGGCGCCTGCGCCACGGGCCAGTACAGCTGCGGCGACAGATAATCGAGCCAGCCCTTGGCCAGCCACAGTTCCGCATCCGCATACAATTTATCGTACTGGCTGAAGCCGACGATGCCGGCAGGGCGGCGGTCGGGACGGCCGATGCCGAACGGGCTGATGCCGAAGCGCACCCAGCTCTTTTCGCGGTGGATACCTGTATACAAGGCTTCGATCAGCTGGTTGACGTTCTGGCGGCGCCACGAAGCGCGGTCGAGATCGCCGCCGGCCAGCAGATATTGCTGCCAGGAAGGCTCATCGGGAAAGGGCAGTTCGCGCTTGGCGCCGCCATTGCCCGCGTCCAGCGCGGCCGTCTCGGCTCCCGCACCGGCGCCAGGCGCATCGATCGGATACGGATAAAAGTAATCGTCGATGTGCACGCCATCGATATCGTAGCGGCGCACCACGTCGAGCACCACGTCCGTCGTATGCTTCGAGGCGGCGGCGTCGCCCGGGTCCATCCACAGGTAGCGGCCATATTGCTTGACGGACGTCGGGTTGGTGGACGCAAAACTGTCGCGCGCCAGCGGCGACTTGGCCGTCGCGTGGCGTGCCCGGTACGGGTTGAACCAGGCGTGCAATTCCAGGCCGCGCGCATGCGCCTGCGCCACCCAGAAAGCCAGCGGGTCATACAGGGGCAACGGCGGCTGGCCTTGCTTGCCCGTCAGGTATTCCGACCACGGTTCCAGCTGCGACGGGTAAATCGTGTCCGCGCTGGGCCGTACCTGCAGCACAATCGCGTTCAGATTCAAGGACTTGGCGCGGTCGAGGATGGCGATCGCCTCGGCTTGCTGCTTGGCGACAGGCAAGTTATTGCGGCTGGGCCAGTCGATATTGGCGACCGTCGAGACCCAGGCGGCGCGGAATTCGCGCGGCGCCGGTGGCGGCACTTCGCCCGTGATGTGCTGCACGGGCGGCACGGCCGGCAAGCCCGCTTCGCCCGGCGTCACTGCGGAAGGCATTTTGGTGCTGGTACAGCTGCTGAGCAATGTGGCGGTGGCCAGCGCGGCCAATACGCCGGCGCTGGCGCCCAGGCGTTTTTTAAAAGTAGACAACAAAACAATTCCTTGCAGTGGTGAAGCGCAGGTCTATCGGTGCGGGCATTTTACTGTGCGCCCGCCATCCATGCGGGCGCACGGTTCAAAAGAATCAGGCCTCGGCCTTCTTGCCGAATTCAGGATCGATCTTGACCAGCGCGGCCATGATGAAAGCGGGAATGGTGGCGATGCAGACCCAGATGAAGAAGTGCTGGTAACCCAGCATTTGCTGGATCCAGCCGCTGGCCATGCCCGGCAACATCATGCCCAGAGCCATGAATCCCGTGCAAATGGCGTAATGGGCCGTTTTATGCGCACCATCGGAGACCATGATCATGTACAACATATACGAAGCGAAGCCGAAGCCATAGCCAAATTGCTCCAACGCAATGCCCCCCGCGATCACATAGATGCTGCTGGGCAAGACGCTGGCCAGGTAGACGAAGACCAGGTCGGGCAAGTGCACGGACAGCACCATGATCCACAAACAGCGTTTCAAGCCGAAGCGGGAAATGATGAATCCGCCCAGCAAGCCACCGAGGGTCAGGGCGATCACGCCGATGGTGCCGTAGACGAGACCCACCTGTTCCGTGCTCAGGCCCAGGCCGCCCTTGGTGACGGGGTCGAGCAGGAAGGGCGCGGCCAATTTGAGCAGTTGCGCTTCGCCGAGGCGGAACAGCAGCAAGAAACCGAGGATGACGAAAATATCCTTCTTCCTGAAGAAGGAAGCGAAGGTGGCGACAAACTCCTGCAACGCAGACACGCCGGCGCCCTGGATGCTGGGCTGGTCATCCTTGGGTTTCGGCAAGACAAAATAGTGATACAAGAAGAGGGCCATGAACAATCCCGCCAGAATCGCGAACACGACGGACCAGGCCAGCTGCACATTGCCCGTCGCATGCGTCAGATAGCCGGCAAGAAACACCAGCCCGCCCTGGCCGGCGATCATCGCCAATCGGTAAAACGTGCTGCGCACGCCAACGAAGGCCGCCTGCTGATGCTCTTCCAGGCCCAGCATATAAAAGCCGTCGGCGGCAATGTCATGCGTGGCGGAACTGAAGGCCATCAGCCAGAAGATGGCCAGGCTGATCTGGAAAAAATGGGGCAAGGACGTCGTCAGGGCCACCAGCGCCAGCGCCGCGCCGATCACCAGCTGCAAGCCGACGATCCAGAAGCGCTTGGTGCGGTACATATCGATGAAGGGCGACCACAGCGGCTTGATGACCCAAGGCAAGTACAACCAGCTCGTATACAGCGCGATATCGGTATTGGAAAAACCGTAGTTCTTGTACATGATCACGGACAAGGTCATGACCACTACGTAGGGGATGCCCTGGCCGAAATACAGGGACGGGATCCACAGCCATGGATTTTTCGCGTGCGCCGGGGCAGTTTGTTTCACTAGCTCCATACATCCTTCTTTGTCTCCCAGACAGAAGAATGCCGCGCCATCGGATCAAGCCGCCAGTGCCGCCCGCACACTGCCGTTCGCGCCGGCCAACAATGCCTGTGCCTGGTTTGTGTTGATTTTTTTGATCAAGGCAACAATCGCCACCTTGACGTGATAGTGGCATTGCTCGAGCACGGCCCTGGCCTGCACCTCGCTGGCGCCCGTGGCATGCATGGTCAGACGCACCGCCCGCCAGATCAGCTTGGCGTTGGTCGGCTTCAAGTCTACCATCAAGTTTCCGTAAGTTTTATGCAAACCGACCATCAGGGCGCTGGAAAGCGTGTTCAGGGTGATTTTTTGCGCCGTGCCCGCTTTCAGGCGCGTGCTGCCGGAAATGACTTCCGTGCCCGTGTCGAGCACAATGCCGCATTGCGCCTCGTGCGCCACGGGAGCATCCACATTGTTGGCGATGCCTATCGTCAAGGCACCCGCCTTGCGCGCGGCCAGCAACGCGCCCAGCACATATGGCGTGGCGCCGGAGGCGGCCAGCAGAATCACGACGTCATTGACCTGCGGCGACAAGGCCAGCACATCGCGCTCGCCTTGCAATAAATCATCTTCCGCCCCTTCGACAGCCGTGAACATGGCGCCCGCGCCGCCGGCCAGGATGGCGATAGCCCGCTCGGGCGGCCAGGAAAACGTGGGCGCCAATTCAACGCTGTCGAGTACGCCCAGGCGGCCCGACGTGCCCGCGCCCACGTACAGCATGCGGCCGCCCGCGGCGATGCGGGGCAGGGCGGCCGTGATGGCAGCCCCGATTTGCGGCGAGGCCAGCCGCACGGCCTCGACGGCCCAGAACTGGTCATCGACCAGCGCCGCCACCAGTTGCTCCACAGGATATAAATCCAGATCCGGATGCCGCCGGCTCGGGGTTTCAGTTTTCAACATGATTTCAGAACATGGTTGAACGTGAAACCAGTTTAATACCAACGAGCAAGATCAACCATGAAAGGATGGCGGGCGGGCATAACGGGAGTTTATGGGTGCAAGCGGATCGTGACAGCAGCCTTGTTACGGCGCGCGGCGCATTTCCGCCACGAAGTCGTAATGATCGCTGCGGCAATACGAATGCGTGAGCTCCACCGCTTCGCCCGTTTCCAGGTAGGCGATACGCGTGATGAACAGCACGGCCTGGCCATCGGGGATACCCAGTTGCTCGGCCAGCACGTCCGTCGCATTCATGGCGCGGATGTGCTGCAAGGCGCGCACGGGGGCCTTCTTGATGCTGCTCAAGTATTCGTACAGCGAATCGCCCATGGCGGCCGGGTCCGGCACCACGCTGAAGGGCAGCACGCTCACTTCATACGCCATCACCACGTCGTCGGCCAGGCGCAGGCGCTCGAGGCGCGCCACTTTCGTGTTCTGCGCCAGGCCCAGGCTCAGTTGTTCATCGCTGCTGGCGATGACCACTTCGCGCTTGAGCCAGCGTGAGCCGGGGCGGTAGCCGCGCTGCTGCAACTGCTCGGAAAAGCTCGACAGGTTCGACAGCGGTTGCTCGATGCGCGGGGCAATATAGTTGCCCGAACCGCGGCGGCGCACGACGAGGCCTTGCTCGACCAATTGATCGATGGCCTTGCGGGCAGTCACGCGCGATACGTCAAGCAGTTCGGACAGGGTACGTTCGGATGGCAGGGCCTGGTCTACCTGGTAGCGGCCGTTGCGTACGTCATCGCTCAGCTTGCGGGCGATCTGCATATATAAAGGCGAATTGTCATTTAAATCGACCTTGAGTTCTACGCTGGTCTGGCTCATACAGTTCTCCTTGTCCTCCTAGTGTAATAGCGATGGCGCTTGCGCGTAGCCCGTCGACCCATGAATAAATGGAAAATGACCATAAATAACGGTTATACGCTTAAAAAAACAATGTTTTACCGTAGGTATAGCTTTGCATTATAGATAAATAAGCAATTTTCATTGGCCTTGGAAACGATCCCGCCCTATGCTGGCGATGCCTCCACCACATCGCGACACAGGGAAACATGCACAATAAAATGACGGGTTTGCTGGGCTTGCTGCTGCTGGGCACGACCTGGAGCGCGCTGGCCGCCCCGCCCGGTAGCGGCAAGGACCAGCAGCGCGCGCTCGATGCGGCCCTGTCAGCCATCGTCGAGGATACGGCCCACCCGCTGGCCAGCCTGTCCGTGCTGGCCATCAGCCAGGGCAAGGTGTCGTATCAGCAACAATTTGGTTACCGGCACATCGGCGCCACGCCGGCTGACAGCTTGCCCGTGACGCCAGCCACCCTGTTCCGCATCGCTTCCGTCTCGAAGATGGTGACCACCCTGGGCCTGATGCGCCTGCTCGAACAGGGCAAGCTGAGCCTGGATCAGGACGTGAGCATTTATTTAGGCTTTTCCCTGCGCAACCCACATTTCCCCCAGCGGCCCGTCACCCTGCGCAGCTTGCTCAGCCACACTTCCTCGCTGCGCGACGCGGGCGGCTATGCCTGGGGGCCCGAGCACAGCCTGCGCGACGTGTTTACGGCTGGCGGTGACGCGATGTGGGATTCCAGCGCGGCGCCCGGCAGTTACTTTACGTATTCCAACCTGAACTGGGGCGTGATCGGCACCGTGATGGAAAAAGTCACGGGCGAGCGCTTCGACCTGCTGATGCGGCGCCTGCTGCTCGATCCACTTGATGTGCGCGGCGGCTACCACCCGGCGGCATTCACCGCGGACGAGGTGGAGAACACGGCCACCCTGTACCGCAAACGCACGCTCGACACGGAAATCTGGCAACCGCACGGCCCCTGGATCGCGCAAGCCGACGATTTTTATCAGCGCCCACCGGCCGGCCTGGCCAACTATGTGATCGGCAGCAACGCCACCGTCTTTAGTCCCACGGGCGGCTTGCGCATCTCCGCCGCGGGACTGGGCACCGTTATGCAGATGCTGCTCGATGGTGGCCGCCATGAGGGAAAACAACTGTTGCAGCCGGCCAGCATCGCCCTGATGTTTGGCCGCCAATGGCAGTTGGCGCCAAATGCTCACAATGGCGACAGCGAGCGGGGCCTGTACCGCGCCTGGGGCCTGGGCAACCAGCAGTTCGATGCGGTGGCGGGACGAGGCAACGGCCTGGTCGAGGGCGCCAGCTTCTCCGCCGTGGGCCACCTGGGCGACGCGTATGGCCTCGTCTCCGCCTTCGTGCTCGATTTTAAGCACAAGAATGGCATGGTGATGCTGGTGGGCGGCACGGGCAGCGATCCCGAACGTTATCCGGGCACATATTCCGCCATGGGGCGCAGCGAGGAATTGATCCTCACTACCTTATACCGTGGCGCAATTGACAAGCATGAATAATTTGCACAAAAACAGTGCATTCCTGAAAGTTATGGCTGCACCATGATGTTTCATTGGCCCACGCGAGGGCCAGCCTCTAAGCTCTCATCGAATGCTCCCGCACCATGGGAGCGCAACGCAGCGAGGCAACATGCAGCAACACGTCATCATCATCGGCGGCGGCGTCGTCGGCCTGACATCGGCCTGGTGGCTGGCCGAGGCCGGCTACAAGGTCACGCTACTGGAACGCAATGAACAGGTGGCGATCGCCGCCAGCTACCGCAATGGCGGCCAGCTCAGCTATCGCTATGTGGCGCCGCTGGCCGACGCCGGCGTGCCCTTCAAAGCCTTGCAATGGCTGCTGCAGAAAGACGGCCCGCTGCGCTTCCGTCCCGAGGCCGACTGGCGCCAATGGCGCTGGATGGCCAGTTTCCTGCGCAATTGCAACAGCGCCAGCAATGCCCGCACGACGGCCAAGCTGCTGCAGCTGGGCGAATGGAGCCGCGCCGGCATGGCGCAACTGGAACTGACGGTGCCGCCCGAAGCGTATGCCTGGCGCGATGCGGGCAAACTCATCGTCTACCGCTCGCCCGCCATCTTCCAGCGCGCCGTGGCCCGCCCCGAGTCGGAAGAAGCCCGCGTCGTGCTGTCGCCGCAGGAAGCCGTGCAGCGCGAACCGGCGCTGGCCGCCTTGCAGGGTGCGCTGGCGGGCGGCATTTTTACCGAAGGCGAAGCGGTGGCCGATTGCCACGCCTTTTGCCTGGCGCTGGAAGCGCGATTGCTGCAGCACCCGAATTGCTCGCTGCTGCTGAAGGGCGAAGCCCGGCGTCTCGTCACGCACCAGGGCAGGATCACGGGCGTCGATACCAGCCTGGGCCTGCTGCAGGCGGATCACTATGTGCTGGCGGCCGGCATCCAGAGCCGCGACCTGGCCGCCACGGCGGGCATTTATCTGCCGCTGTACCCTTTGAAGGGCTACAGCCTGACGGCGCCCATCCGCGCGCAAGACAAGGCGCCCGGGATCAGCATCACGGATTTCGAACGCAAGGTACTGTATGCGCGCATAGGCGGCGACCTGCGCGTGGCCGCCATGGTCGACATGGTGGGCGCCGACAACAGCATCGATTGGAACCGCATCGCCGGCCTGACCCGGCTGGCGCGCGAAGCCATGCCGCACGGCGCCGACTACGACCAGGCCACGGCCTGGGCCGGCCTGCGCCCCGCCACGCCAAACAGCGCGCCGCTGGTCGGCGCCAGCAAAGTGGCCAATCTGTGGCTGAACGTGGGCCATGGCCCGCTGGGCTTTACCTTTGCCGCCGGCACGGCGCGCATCCTGGCCGATCTCATGGCCGGCAAGGCGCCGCCATTCGCGCTGGACTTCCTCAGTCCGAAAACATAGCCGGCCAGCGCGGCGCGCACGCGCCGCTGCCGATATGGCGGATAATTGCGGAACTTTTCAGTTCCCTCTTTTCTGTTCCTGATTGCCAGCGCATGCCCACACCCACGACATCTGCCGCCTGCCCCTGTGGCGGCGCCTCCTACGCCAGCTGCTGCGGCCCGTATATCGCGGGCGACGCCTTGCCGCCCACGGCCGAAGCCCTGATGCGCTCGCGCTACACGGCGTTCACCTTGCGCGACGAGCCCTACCTGCGCGCCACCTGGCACGCCAGCACCCGTCCCGCCGACGCTTTATTTGCCGATGAAGAAAAAGTCCACTGGCTGGGACTTGAGGTAAAATCTGCTTTACGTTTACGTCAACGTAAAGCAGTATCAGCAGATCAAGCCGAAGAGATACACCGCGACAGCGTGGAATTCGTGGCCCGCTACAAGGTCAACGGCCGCGCGCACCGCCTGCATGAAGTGAGCCGCTTCGTGCGCGAGGCAGGCGAGGGCGGTGGCGCCCTGCGCTGGTTTTATCTCGACGGCAGTTTTCCCGAATAGCGCGACCCGAGAGACCGGGCGATCATAAAAAGGAACCGCAATGCCGCACATCGAAAGCAAACTCAATCCGCGCAGTGAAGATTTCAAGGCCAATGCCGCGGCCATGCAAGCCATCGTCGACGATTTGCGCGACAAGGTGGAAAAGATCGCGGCCGGTGGCGGCGAAGCGGCGGCCGCCAAGCATCTGGCGCGCGGAAAACTGCTGCCGCGCGACCGCGTGCAGATGCTGCTCGATCCCGGCACGCCCTTCCTCGAGTTTTCCCAGATGGCAGCCTACGCCATGTACCAGGACGCCAAGGGCGTCGATGCGGCCCCTAGCGCCGGCATCATCACCGGTATCGGCAGGGTCTCGGGCCAGGAATGCGTCATCGTGTGTAACGACGCCACCGTCAAGGGCGGCACGTATTATCCGATGACGGTGAAAAAGCATTTGCGCGCGCAGGAAATCGCCGACCAGAACAATCTGCCCTGCATCTACCTGGTCGACTCGGGCGGCGCCAACCTGCCGAACCAGGACGACGTCTTCCCCGACCGCGACCATTTCGGCCGCATCTTCTACAACCAGGCGAACCTGTCGGCCAAGGGCATCCCGCAAATCGCCGTCGTGATGGGCTCTTGCACGGCGGGCGGCGCCTACGTGCCGGCCATGAGCGATGAATCGATCATCGTCAAGGAGCAGGGCACGATTTTCCTCGGCGGCCCGCCGCTGGTGAAGGCGGCCACGGGCGAAGTGGTGACGGCCGAAGACCTGGGCGGCGGCGACGTGCACACGCGGCTGTCCGGCGTGGTCGACCACCTGGCGCAGAACGACCTGCATGCGCTGTCGCTGGCGCGCACCATCGTCTCGAACCTGAACCGCAAAAAACCGCAGCAGATGGCGCTGCGCGAGTCGGTCGAGCCGAAATACCCGACGCAGGAGCTGTATGGCGTGATCCCCGTCGACACGCGCAAGCCGTTCGACGTGCGCGAAGTCATCGCGCGCATCGTCGACGGCAGCGATTTCGACGAATTCAAGGCGCGCTACGGCACCACCCTGATCTGCGGCTTCGCGCATATCTATGGCGTCAAGGTGGGCATCATCGCCAACAACGGCATCCTGTTCTCCGAATCGGCGCTGAAAGGCACGCATTTCATCGAATTGTGCTGCCAGCGCAAGATCCCGCTCGTTTTCCTGCAAAACATCACCGGCTTCATGGTGGGCCGCAAGTACGAAAACGAAGGCATCGCCCGCAATGGCGCCAAGATGGTGACGGCCGTAGCCACGGCTAGCGTGCCGAAATTCACGGTCATCATCGGCGGCAGCTTCGGCGCCGGCAACTACGGCATGTGCGGCCGCGCCTTCTCTCCCCGTTTCATGTGGATGTGGCCGAATGCGCGCATCTCCGTCATGGGCGGCGACCAGGCCGCATCCGTGCTGGCGACCGTCAAGCGCGACGGCATCGAAGGCAAGGGCGGCGCATGGAGCGCGGACGAGGAAGCCGCCTTCAAGCAGCCGATCAAGGACCAGTACGAACACCAGGGCCACCCGTATTACGCCACCGCGCGCCTGTGGGACGATGGCGTGATCGACCCGGCCGATACCCGCATGGTGCTGGGCCTGGGCCTGTCGGCCGCGCTGAACGCGGAAATCCCGGACACGAAGTTCGGCGTATTCCGCATGTAAGGGAGAGACACGATGGAATTTGAAACCTTAAAGCTGGTCATCGAGGGCAATGTCGCCACCGTGACCCTGAACCGCCCCGACGTGCGCAACGCCTTCAACGAGACGACGATCGCCGAACTGGCGCGCGCCTTCGAAGGCCTGGGACGCAGCGACATGGTGCGCGCCATCGTGCTGGCGGCCAATGGCGCGGCCTTCTGCGCCGGCGCGGACCTGAACTGGATGAAGAAGATGGCCGGCTACACGCATGCCGAAAACCAGGCCGACGCGCTGCAACTGGCGCAGATGCTGCGCACGATTTACCTGTGTCCGAAACCCGTCGTGGCGAAGATCCAGGGCGACTGTTATGCGGGCGGCATGGGCCTGGTCGCCGCATGCGATATCATTCTGGTTGCGGAAGACGTGCATTTCTGCCTGAGCGAAGTGCGGCTGGGACTGATCCCGGCCACTATTTCACCGTATGTCATCAAGGCCATGGGCGAAAACGCGGCACGCCGCTATTTCCTGACGGCGGAGCGATTCTCCGCGCAGGAAGCGCTGCGCATCGGCTTTGCCCACGAGGTAGTCGAGGCAAGCGCGCTGGACGCGAAAACCGCCGAGGTACTCAAAGCGCTGACGGGCAACAGCCCGCACGCCGTGGCGCAAGCGAAAGCGCTGGTGCGCGAGATCGCCGGCCAGCCGGTCGACGACGCGCTGCTGGCGGACACCGCCGAGCGCATCGCGCAGATCCGCGCCTCGGAGCAGGGGCGCGAAGGCGTGCAATCCTTCCTCGACAAACGCAAGCCGGGTTGGCTCATGGGCTAACGCATGGATTAAGAAAATCATTGGAGCAGTTTTGAAAGCAGAAAAACAATCGGGCTGGGTCGAACGCAGTCTGCGCAGCGTGTGGCATCCGTGCACGCAAATGCAGCACCACGAGACTGTACCGCTCATTCCCGTCAGCCATGGCCGCGGCGCCTGGCTGTATGACCACGAAGGACGACGCTACCTGGACGCCATCAGCTCCTGGTGGGTGAACCTGTTCGGCCATGCCAATCCGCGCATCAATGCGGAACTCAAGGACCAGCTGGACCGCCTGGAACACGCGATGCTGGCCGGCTTTACGCATGAACCGGTGATCGAGCTGTCGGAAAAGCTCTCCGCTTTGACGGGTGGCGTGCTTGGCCACAGCTTTTACGCGTCCGATGGGGCCTCGGCCGTGGAAATCGCCCTGAAAATGAGTTTTCACGCGTGGCGCAACAGCGGCAAGAGCGACAAGCAGGAATTCGTCTGCCTGAAAGGCAGCTACCACGGCGAAACCATCGGCGCGCTGGCCGTCACCGACGTGGCCCTGTTCAAGGATGCCTACGGTCCGCTGCTGCGTGCCACGCAGACGGTGATGTCGCCCGACTTCCGCCAGGCAGCCGAAAACGAATCGGCGCAGGACGTGGCGCGCCGCGCGGCGGCCGACGTGGATCGGCTGTTCCAGGAAAAGTCCGACAGAATCGCCGCCATCATCATCGAGCCGCTGGTGCAGTGCGCCACCGGCATGGCCATGCACGACCCGCTGTACCTGTCGCTGGTGCGCGCCCTGTGCGACCGCTATCAAGTCCATCTGATCCTCGACGAAATCGCCGTCGGCTGCGGCCGCACGGGCACCTTCTTTGCGTGCGAACAGGCCGGCGTCTGGCCCGATTTCGTCTGCCTGTCGAAAGGCATCAGCGGTGGCTATCTGCCCCTGTCGCTGGTGATGACGCGCGAAGACATCTATCAGGCGTTCTACAGCAGCGACGTGCGCCGCGGCTTTTTGCATTCGCATTCATACACGGGCAACCCGCTGGCGTGCCGCGCGGCGCTGGCGACCCTGGCCATCTTCGAGGAAGACGACGTGCTGGCCGCCAACCGCGTGCGCGCCGGGAAGATCACGCGCGCCCTGGCGCCGCTGGCGCAGCACAAGCGCGTAAAACACTTCCGCCAGCAGGGCATGATCTGGGCCTTCGATGCGGTGGATGCGGCGCCCGACTTTTCGCGCCGCTTCTTCAGCACCGCGCTGGAACACGAACTGCTGATGCGTCCCATCGGCTCGACCGTCTACCTGATGCCGCCGTACATCCTCGACGACGAGGAAATCGCGGGCCTGGGTCGGCAGACCCTGGCCGTCTTCAATAGCGTGATCGGGGCCTGAGATGGAACTGCTCACACGCTTGAAGCAGCAGTTGCAGGGGCTGGAAGAGCGCAGCCTGATCCGCCGCCGCCGCACCGTCGACACGCCGTGCGCGCCGCGCCTGACGGTCGATGGACGCGACATGCTGGCCTTTTGCAGCAATGACTACCTGGGCCTGGCCGCGCATCCGCGCATCGTCGCCGCGCTAAAGGAAGGCGCCGACCTGTACGGCGCCGGCAGCGGCGCTTCGCACCTGATCAGTGGCCACAGCCGCGCCCACGCGCAGCTGGAAGAGCGCCTGGCGGCGTTTGTCGGCGCCAACCTGGAACAGGCCCGCGCGCTGTATTTCTGCACCGGCTACATGGCCAATCTGGCCGTGCTGACGGCCCTGGCGGCCGGTGATGCCGAAGCCGAGATTTTCTCGGAAGCGCTGAACCACGCTTCGCTGATCGACGGCACGCGCCTGGCCCGCGTGAAAACGCGCGTGTATCCGCACGCCGACCTCGATGCCCTGGCGGCCCTGCTGGCGGCCAGCACGGCGCAGACGAAAATCGTCGTCACCGACAGCGTCTTCAGCATGGATGGCGACCTGGCGCCGCTGCCCGCGCTGCTGGCCCTGTGCGAACGGTATGGCGCCTGGCTGGTGGTCGACGACGCGCACGGCTTCGGCGCGCTGGGCGACCATGGCCGCGGCGCGCTGGAACACTTCGACCTGCATTCGCCCTACCTCGTGTATGTGGGCACGCTGGGCAAATCGGCCGGCGTGGGCGGCGCCTTTGTGTGCGCGCATGAAGCCGTGATCGAGACGCTGATCCAGAAGGCCCGCCCCTACATCTTCACCACGGCGGCCGCGCCCGCGCTCGCGCATGCGCTGCTGGCCAGCCTGGACATCATCGCCGGCCAGGAAGGCCGGCAGCGCCGCGCCCACCTGGCGGCGCTGGTGGTGCAATGGAACGAAGGCTTGCAGCTGCAGCACTGGCAAGCCTTGCCGTCGCTCTCCGCCATCCAGCCCGTCATCATCGGCGAAAATGCGGACATGCTGGCCGTCGCCGCCCAACTGTACCAGCAAGGCCTGTGGGTCGGCGCCATCCGCCCGCCCACCGTCCCGGCGGGGACGGCGCGCCTGCGCGTGACCCTGTCGGCCGGCCATACGGCGCAGGAAGTGGCGCAATTGATCAACGCAGTCAACACCCTGGAAAGGACTCGCCATGAGCCTTGATGACCCTATCGTGGCGGAAGTGCTGGCGGACCTGGCGCCGGCCGTGCAGCCGGCTCCGGCCGTTGCCGGCCTGCCCTCGCGCTTTGCCTGTTTCGTCACCGGCACCGACACGGAAATCGGCAAGACCTTGACGTCGTCGGCCCTGCTGCACGCGCTGGTGGCGCGCGGCGTGCGCGCCTGCGGCATGAAACCGGTGGCCGCCGGCGCCGAGATGCGCGACGGCGAACTGCATAATGAAGACGCGGACAGCCTGATCGCCGCCGGCAACGTGAGCATGCTGCGCAATATCACCACGCCATACATGCTGAAGGAAGCGGCCGCGCCGCATATCGCCGCCGCGCTCGAAGGAGTGAGCATCGAATCGGTGCCGATTCTGGCCGCCTACCTGGAAATCGCCGCCGCCTCGGACGCCGTCGTGGTCGAAGGCGTGGGCGGTTTCCGCGTGCCGCTCTCAAACGATTTCGATTCGGCCGACCTGGCGCAGCAGCTCGATCTGCCCGTGATCCTCGTGGTCGGCATGCGTTTGGGCTGCATCAGCCAGGCCTTGCTGACGGTGGAAGCCGTCGAAGCGCGCGGCTTGACGGTCATCGGCTGGGTCGCCAACACCCTGGAAGTGGAAATGCGCTTCCTCGACGAAAACATCGATGCGCTGATCGAGCGCATCCCGGCGCCGCTGCTGGGCAGGGTGCCGCGCCTGGCGCACCCGAGCGCGGAAGCGGCGGCCGCGTATCTCGATTTCACCGGCTTGCCCAACTGGCCGGCGCAGCACCCAAACACTTAATGTATCTAAAAAACAGAAACGAAGGAATCACATGTCTCACGTCCAAGAAGCAGCAAAAACCGTCGAACTGCACCGCCCTGCGGCACGTATCACCGTGCCCGAAGCGGCCACCTGGCCCGTCGCCGACGTGCTGGCCCTGTTCGACCTGCCATTCAATGACCTGATGTTCAAGGCCCAGCAAACGCATCGCGCCAACTTCCCAGACGGCGACGTGGAACTGGCGACCCTGTTGTCGATCAAGACGGGCGGCTGCGAGGAAGACTGCGGCTACTGCCCGCAGGCGGCGCGCTACGACACGGGCGTGGAAGCGAAAAAAATCCTCGACATCGACACGGTGCTCGACGCGGCCCGCCAGGCGAAAGCCAACGGCGCCACGCGCTTCTGCATGGGCGCCGCCTGGCGCAGCCCGAAAGAGCGCGACATGGACAAAGTCGAAGAAATGGTCAGCAAAGTGAAGGCGCTGGGCCTGGAAACCTGCGCCACCCTGGGCATGCTGGAAGAGGGACAGGCGGACCGCCTGAAGAACGCAGGTCTCGATTTCTACAACCACAACCTGGACACGGCGCCCGAGTTCTACGACAACGTCATCTCCACGCGCGAATACCAGGATCGTCTGGACACCCTGGGCCGCGTGCGCGAAGCGGGCTTGAAAGTGTGCTGCGGCGGCATCGTCGGCATGGGCGAAACGCGATTGCAGCGCGCGGGCCTGATTGCCCAGCTGGCGAATCTGAATCCGTATCCGGAATCGGTGCCCGTCAACCACCTGGTGCAGGTGGAAGGCACGCCTTTGTACGGCCTGGAAGCGCTGGACCCATTCGAATTCGTGCGCACGATCGCCGTGGCCCGCATCACCATGCCGAAGGCGCGCGTGCGTTTGTCGGCCGGCCGCCGCCAGATGGGCGAAGCCGTGCAGGCGATGTGCTTCCTGGCCGGCGCCAATTCCATCTTCTACGGCGACAAGCTGCTCACCACCGACAACCCGGAAGCGGAAGACGACCGCACCCTGCTGAACAAGCTGGGCTTGCAGACGCGCGGCGCCATGCTGGACTCGGTGCAGAAAGAGAAGTGCGGCTGCTGATGACAGCCTTGTCGGGTTACGCCGTGGCGGCTAACCCGACCTACGATATCCAGCCTCACCATGCGTAGGTCGGTTTGGCGCGTAGCGCGTAAACCGACAAACCAGCAGAACAGGTCCATCAAGAGACAGCTGCCCTTTTTTTGAGAGAATAGAGAGAGACCATGTTCACTAAAATCCTGATCGCCAACCGCGGCGAAATCGCTTGCCGTGTCGCCGCTACCGCGCGCCGCATGGGCATCCAGACCGTCGCCGTGTACTCGGAAGCGGACGCCAACGCCAAGCACGTCGCCGTCTGCGACGAAGCCGTGCTGATCGGCCCCGCGCCGGCCAAGGAAAGCTATCTGTGCGGCGACAAGATCATCGCCGTGGCGTTGGCCACTGGTGCGCAGGCAATCCACCCCGGCTACGGCTTTTTGTCCGAAAACGCCGACTTCGCCGACGCCTGTCACGCGGCGGGCCTGGTCTTCATCGGCCCGCCGGCATCGGCCATGCGCGCCATGGGCTCGAAGTCGGCCGCCAAGTCGCTGATGGAGCAAGCCAATGTGCCGCTGGTGCCTGGCTACCATGGCGAGAACCAGGATGCGGACTTTTTGCACGGCCAGGCCGACAAGATCGGCTATCCCGTCCTGCTGAAGGCCTCGGCCGGCGGCGGCGGCAAGGGCATGCGCGTCATTGAACACAGCGCCGACTTCAAGGCGGCGCTGGCCTCGTGCAAGCGCGAAGCGATCAGTTCTTTCGGCGACGACAAGGTGCTGGCCGAAAAATACCTGTCGCGTCCGCGGCATATCGAAATCCAGGTGTTCGCCGACACACTCGGCAACTGCATCTATCTGTTCGAGCGCGATTGCTCGGTGCAGCGCCGTCATCAAAAGGTGCTGGAAGAGGCGCCGGCGCCGGGCATGCCGGCTGAGCGCCGGGCAGCCATGGGCGAGGCGGCCGTCGCCGCCGCCAAGGCCGTCGGCTATGTGGGTGCGGGCACGGTGGAATTCATCGCCAACCAGGACGGTTCGTTCTACTTCATGGAGATGAACACGCGCCTGCAGGTGGAACACCCGGTGACGGAAATGATCACCGGCACCGACCTGGTGGAATGGCAGTTGCGCGTCGCCTTTGGCGAGCCGCTGCCGAAAAAGCAAAGCGAATTGACGATCCACGGCCACGCCATCGAGGCGCGCATCTACGCGGAAAACCCGGAGAAGGGCTTCCTGCCGTCGATCGGCACCCTGCGCCACATGCAGTCGCCTTCGGCCGTCACGTTCGAACTCGGTGGTACGGTGGTGCCAGCCGCCGTGCGCATCGATTCGGGCGTGCGCGAAGGCGATGCGATCTCGCCGTTCTACGACCCGATGATCGCCAAGCTGATCGTCTGGGGCGCGGACCGCCGCGAAGCGCTGGCGCGCATGGCGCAGGCGCTGGCCGACTACCAGATCGTGGGCCTGGCCAGCAATATCGCCTTTTTGAAACGCCTGGTCGAAGGCCAGGCATTCAGCTCGGCCGATCTCGATACGGGGCTGATCGAGCGCAATCAGGCGTCGCTGTTCCCCGCCCTGCAGCCGGCACCCGACACGGCCCTGGCGCTGGCGTGCGTCGCCCTGCTGCTGGAAGAGAAAACGGCCGCCGAAGCGCAGTCGGCCCACCGCGCCGACCCGTGGGGCAATGCCCTGGGCTGGCGCCTGAACGGCACCCTGGGACGCAAGCTGTCGTTCGCCGATGAATTCACGCTGGCCGGCGACAGCAAGGCCTATGCCGCGCGCATCGCCTACAAGACCGATGGCTGGCTGTTCAACGGCCAGCCCCTCACCCTGACGGCGCGCCAGGGTAACGAACTGCACATCAAGCTCGGCGAGCGTGCCGTGCATGGCACGGTGCTGCGCGATGGCGAGCAGTTCCACGTATTCACCAGCGGCTTGCACCACACGCTGCACTACGGCGACCCGATGGCGCATGCGGGTGAAGTGGAAGCGGAGGGCGGCCGCCTGACGGCGCCAATGCCGGGCAAGGTCGTCGCCGTGCTGGTGAACAAGGGGCAGGACGTCAAAAAGGGCGAACCGCTGGTCATCATGGAAGCGATGAAGATGGAGCACACGATCGCCGCGCCGCATGACGGCCTGGTGGAAGACGTGCTGTATGCGGTCGGCGACCAGGTGGCCGACGGCGCGCCGCTGCTGGCCTTCAAGGCCGCCGCATAGAGGTAAGCACATGCGCATCCTGTTACAACGCTCGGACGGCAAGGAAGCGGCGTGGATCAGCGACTTCCGCGATTTGCTGCCCGAGGCCGACATTATCTTCTGGCGCGAAGGCGAAGCGGTTGAACCATGCGACTACGCCGTCGTGTGGCAGCCACCGGCCGCCATGCTGCCCGAGCTGGCCAACGTCAAAGCCATCTTCAATACGGGCGCCGGCGTTGACGCGCTGTTGAAATTCGGCGAGGCGCTGCCCGCCCACGTACCGCTGGTACGCCTGGACGACGCGGGCATGGGCGTGCAGATGGCCGAGTATGTGAGCCACGCCGTGCTGCGCCACTTCCGCCGTTTCGACGATTACGAGGCGCAGGGCCGCGCCGGCATCTGGCAGCCGCTGCCCGCCTTCGACAAGATGGACTTCCCCGTCGGCGTGCTGGGCATGGGCGTGCTGGGCACGCGCGTGCTGCAAGCGCTGGCACAGTTCGAATTTCCGCTGCGCGGATGGAGCCGCGGCCAGAAGCACATCGATGGCGTGCAGCGTTTTGCGGGCGATGAAGGGCTGGAAGCGTTTTTACGCGGCACGCGCGTGCTGGTGTGCATGCTGCCGCTCACGCCGGACACGCACAACCTGCTCGACCGCGCACGCCTGTCGATGCTGCTGCCGGGCGCCTATGTCATCAACGTGGCGCGCGGCGCGCACCTGGCCGAACCGGACTTATTGACGTTGATCCGCTCCGGGCATATCGCCGGGGCCACGCTCGACGTGTTCCGCAACGAGCCGCTGCCGCAGCAGCACCCGTTCTGGCAAGAACCACGCATCACCATCACGCCGCATATTTCGGCCGCCACCCTGCGCCGCGAAAGCGTGGCGCAGATCGCCGCCAAGATGCGCCGCCTGCACGCCGGAGACTCTGTCGCCGGCATCGTCAACCGTTTGCAAGGATATTGAAATGAACCCGACCACCAGTCTGCCCAAGCAGGTCAAGATCGTCGAAGTGGGCCCGCGCGACGGCCTGCAAAACGAGAAGGACACCATCAGCGCCGCCGTCAAGATCGAGCTGGTCGACCGCCTGACCCTGGCCGGCTTCGCCAATATCGAGGCGGCGTCCTTCGTCTCGCCGAAATGGGTGCCGCAGATGGCCACCAGCGCGGAAGTGATGGAAAAGATCGCGCGCCGCGCTGGCACGATCTACTCGGCGCTGACGCCGAACATGCAGGGTTTTGAAGCGGCCCTGGCGGCAAAGGCCGATGAAGTGGTGATCTTCGGTTCCGCTTCCGAGGCCTTCTCGCAAAAGAATATCAACTGCTCCATCGCCGAATCGATCGCCCGCTTCGAAGGCGTGGCGAAAGCGGCCAAGGAACACGGCCTGCGCCTGCGCGGCAGCATCAGCTGCGCCTTCGGCTGCCCCTATCAGGGGGACGTGCCGCTCGACGCCGTGGCCGACGTGGTGGGCCGCATGCGCGACCTCGGCTGCGACGAAATCGACATCGCCGACACCATCGGCGTGGCCACGCCGAGAAAGACGCAGGCGGTGATGCAGCGCGCCATCGCCGCCTTCCACGTGAATGGCCTGTCCGGCCACTTCCACGACACCTATGGCCAGGCGCTGGCGAACATCTACGCCAGCCTGGAAACGGGCATTGCGATTTATCATTCATCCGTCTCGGGACTCGGCGGCTGCCCCTACGCCAAGGGCGCCACCGGCAATGTGGCCACCGAGGACGTGCTGTACATGATGCAGGGACTGGGGATAGACACCGGCATCGACCTGGGCCTGGTGGTCGACGCGGGGCAGTTCATCTCGCAGCAGCTGGGGCGCAAGGGCTCCAGCCGCGCGGGCAACGCCATCGCGGCGAAACGCGCAGCGGCGTAGGCCGGGTTAGCGCGTAGCGCGTAACCCGACAACAATGTTGGCCATGATCCTGGTGTTGTCGGATTACGCGCTGGCGCGCTAATCCGACCTACCCGACCTACCCCGACCAATGTGACCCGCAACGTGACCCGTACAGACGAAAAAAAACCCAAGAGCCGAAACTCTTGGGTTTTTTTCTACAAATTTGGTCGGAGTACAAGGATTCGAACCTTGGACCCCCTGGTCCCAAACCAGGTGCGCTACCGGGCTGCGCCACACTCCGAAGACCAAGATAATACAGGCCATATCGACTTCGGTCAAGGGCCAGGTGAAACTCTGTGTAAATTATTTACGCACGGCACTGAGGCGCCTGTATTTTTCAAGGCAATTGAAATATGCGACACTGGCTTGGCAGGTTTTCCCGATCAGACATGAAGGCGACGACGGCAATGGATTTCAGTATAGAAAGAAACGGCGGAAGCGGCGGCGGCCAGCCCATGCCGAGGAACCGCGGCATCGTGCTCGGCATCGCCGTGTCCTTGCTGCTGCATGGCGCCTTGATCTATCTTTGGCGCCATGTCCAGCCGTCTGCCCCGCCGGACACGGCCCCGCGCGTGGAGTCGATCGCCGTGTGGATACGTCCGCTGGCCGCCAAGCCCCCGCCGCCGCCCGTCGAAGTGGGCAAGCCGAAGCGCGAACCCAAGCCCATCAGCAAGCCGAAACGCGCCACTGTCCGCGAAACACCGGCGGCAGCCACCGCGCCAGCGCCCAGCCCGCAAGCCATCACGGTCGTGCCAGCCGCACCGGCCACGTCGGCGGCCAGTCCCGACACCTTCTCGCAAGAAACGCCAAAGTTCGACATGGAAGCGGCCAGACGCACGGCGCGCAAGATGGCGGGCGAGCGCGACCCGTCCAAGGTGGGCACGGCCGTGGGACAAATCCCCGACAAGCCGCTGCAAACGGAAACCCAGCTGGCGCGCGACATCGCGCAGGGCAAGCGCGGCGATTGCCGCACCGCCTATGCAGGGGCGGGCTTGCTGGCGCCTGTGCTGATGTTGCTCGACAAGAAGGATAGCGGCTGCAAGTGGTGATGGACTGCTTGACTATACCCATATTGGGTACTAACATACCCAATATGGGTACTTTCGCAGATACATTGTTTTCCAAGACACAGCAACGCGTGCTGGCTTTGCTTTTTGGCCAGGCGCAACGGTCTTTCTATGCAAATGAAATCATCGCCTTCGCGGCCATCGGCTCGGGCGCCGTGCAACGCGAACTGGCCAAGCTGGTGAAATCGGCCCTGGTAACCGTCAAGAAAGTGGGCAACCAGAAGCATTACCAGGCAAATCATGCTGCGCCGATCTTCGACGAGCTGCGCAGCATCGTGCTGAAAACCTTTGGTGTCGCCGATGTGCTGCGCGTGGCCCTGCAACCGTATTGGCAGGAAATCGACCTGGCGTTTGTGTACGGTTCGATGGCCAAGGGCACGGAACAGGCGCACAGCGACATCGACCTGATGGTGATCGGCAACATGGCATCGAATGCCCAGTTGTTGGCAGCGCTGCAGCCAGCGCAGCAGCAGCTGGGTCGCAGCATCAACCCGACCTTGTACACGCGGCAAGAATGGCGGCAGAGAATAGACGATGGCAAGTCGTTCGTCGTGCGCATCCTCGAACAGCCCAAGATTTTTGTCAAAGGCTCCAACGATGACCTCACCGAACTTACAGGCGCTGGCAAACCTGGCACACATCGGCCAGCTCAAAGCTGAAGCGCCCGACGCGCGCGAACGCGCAGGCTTGCTGCGCTCGGCCACCGTGCGCCTGCGTGATGCCAGGCAGGTGATACTGTCGCTGGAAAGCCGCTTCGACCTCGCCTATAACGCCGCGCATGCGGCTGCCCTGTCTGCGCTGCGTCAACATGGTTATCGCAGCGACAACCGCTATCTCGTCTTTCAGAGTCTGGAACACACGCTGGCTTCACGCCACAGCAGTGGCTGCTATTCAATCAGGCGCACCGCAAGCGCAACCTGGCGGAATACGAGGGCGATCTCGATGTCACGCAGGGCTTTGTCGACGAGTTGATCGAGCATGTGGAACAGTTGCTCGCGGCGGCAAGTGCACTCGATGTCAAGCCGCCGTCCTGATGCCCTTATTCCTGCCCCTTCAACTGCAACGCCCGTTCATACAGGGCGTTCTTCTTGCGGCCCGTGATCTGCGCCGTCAGGTTGGCCGCCTGCTTGACGCTGCATTCGGCCAGCAGGATGTTCAGGATACGTTCCGCTTCCACGTCTTCCGCGTCCTGCGCTTCGCTGGCGCCTTCCAGCAGGACGACGAACTCGCCCTTTTCGCGGTGCGCGTCGGCGCGGATCCAGCTTTCCGCTTCCGACAGGGGGCAGCGGTGGATTTCCTCGAACAGTTTCGTCAGTTCGCGCGCGAACACCACCTGGCGCGTCGGCTCGAACGCTTCCACCAGGGCCGTGGCGCAATCGAGGATGCGGTGCGGCGCCTCATAAAACACCATGGTCGCCGTCACGCCGCGCAGGCTGTGCAGCATGGTTTCGCGCTGCTTGGCCTTGGCCGGCAGGAAGCCGACAAAGTAAAACTGGTCATTCAACAAGCCGCTGGCGGAAATGGCCGTGATCGCCGCCGACGGGCCGGGCAGGGGCAGCACGCGCAAGCCGGCCGCGCGCACGGCGTCGACGATGCGCGCGCCGGGGTCGGACACGGCGGGCGTGCCGGCGTCGGAAACGAGGGCGATGCGCTCGCCCGCGTGCAGGCGGGCGATCAGGGTTTGCGCCACTTCGCGCTCGTTATGTTGATGCGCCGCAATCAATGGCTTGTTCAAGCCAAAGCGCGTCAGCAGGTGCGCCGTGTTGCGCGTATCTTCACAGGCGACGGCGTCGGCAAGGCTCAGCAAGTGCAGCGCGCGCAGGCTGATATCGGTCACATTGCCGATCGGCGTGGCCACTATATACAATGTTGCGATAGGATAGACCTGGTGCGCCGCCTCTGTCATGATGGGCAGGCTGGCGATGTTACTGATTTCTTGTACGGTCATTTTGGAGGTTGAATGCTTGCTAATAGTGTGAAGTTACTGCTTGTTTGTGCCGCGACCGGCATGCTGAGCGCTTGCAGCACGCCTTGCGACGCGCCCGGGCAATTGTGCGCGCCTATTGAATCTAACACAAGGGCGCTGCCGCCACCGAAGCCGCTGCCTCCGCCCGTGCCGCCCAAGCCGCCCGCGCCCGAACCGGTGACGTTCGCCGTGGCCGTGCCCGATATTATCGCGTACGACGGCAGCGGCGCGCCGCTGGCGCCCACCACCACCAAGCCGGCCACCGGCACGCCGCAGGACATGCCGGCCGCCACGGCGCCGGCGCCGTCCGACGGCCAGGTCCACCACATCGGCCTGCTGCTGCCGCTGCGCTCGGCGTCCCTGGGCCCGGCGGCCGAATTGCTGCGCGCCGGCTTCATGGCCGCGTACGAGCGCGACCGCGGCGGCTTCGAAGTGACGGTGATCGATACGGGCGACGGCAGCAGCGACGTGCTGAACAAGTTTGCGCAGGCACAAGAAGAACAGGACGTGGTCGTCGGTCCCTTGTCGCGCTCGGCCGTCACGGCCGTGGCAAATAGCGACCTGGTACGTAAACCGACGATCGCCCTGAACCACCCCGACAACCGGGGCGAGGCGCGCCTGCCGGCCAAGCTGCTGGTGATGGGCCTGTCGATCGAGGCGGAAGCGCGCCAGGTCGCCGCCTGGGCCGCCAGCGAGCAGCCGGGCGCCAGCGCGCTGGTGCTGTCGGCCGGTTCGCCCTCGCAGCGCCGCATCAGCGCCGCCTTCAAGCAGGAATGGCTGCGCCAGGGCGGCAAGATCGAAACGATGGACTTGACGGCCACGAATGGCTACCTCAGCGATGCGGAACTGGTGCAGCTGCGCGCGCGCCTGGCCGCCACGTCGCCGGGCCTGCTGTTTGCCGCCCTCGACGCCGACCAGGCGCGCCAGCTGCGCGTGGCCATCGGCAGCGATCTGCCCCTGTACGGCACCTCGTCACTGAACCCCGGCGCCGGGCGCGGCGCCAGCGGTCCCGAGCTCGACGGGGCGCGCCTGCTGGACTTGCCGTGGCAAGTGCGGCGCGACCATCCGCAAGTGATGGTGTATCCGCAGCCGCCGCAACCGGCCGACGCGCGCCTGACGGCGGACATGGAACGCCTGTACGCGCTGGGTATCGATGCCTTCCGCGTGGCGCGCGAAGTGGCGCTGCGTCCGAACGCGCCGTTCACGCTCGATGGCGTGACGGGGCGCCTGGCCGTGCGCTTTGACGATGATCAAAGCGTATTCGAGCGCACGGAACAAGCCGCCACATACCAGCAGGGCGTGCTGGGCACCTGGCCCCCGGCCGCGCCGGCCACGCCGCCGGTACAATAAGGACACGCGCCATGCCGCCCTTCGCTTTCTGGAACAAACGGGAACGGGGACGGCAGGGGGAAGACGATGCGCTCGCGTATCTGCTGCTGCAAGGCTTGGTGCTGTTGCAACGCAATTATCTGTGCAAGGGCGGCGAGCTGGACCTGATCATGCGCGATGGGCCGTGCATCGTCTTCGTCGAAGTGCGGCTGCGCAGCAGCGCGGCCTTCGGCGGCGCCCTGGCCAGCATCACGCCGGCCAAGCAGCGGCGCATGGTGGTGGCGGCGCAAACCTGGCTGCTGGGACAAAAAACCGTGCCGCCGTGCCGCTTCGACGCGCTGGCCATCGATGGCGGGCGCATCAGCTGGCTGAAGAACATCCTCGATATGTAAGCATTTTTAACAGTGCTTGTCCGCCATGCCGCGCGCCTGCACTATAATCGGCAGACTATGAATAATCAACGCATCCTCTCGCACTTCCACGAAAGTGCCGAACTCAAGATCCAGGCCGCTACCGTACTGGCGCAACCCATTGCGCAGGCGATCGACCTGATGTTTTATGCATTGTCCAACGGCAACAAGATCCTGGCCTGCGGCAACGGCGGTTCCGCCGCCGACTGCCAGCATTTCGCGGCCGAGCTGGTCGGGCGCTTCGAACGCGAACGCTTTCCGCTGCCGGCCCTGGCGCTGACGACGGATACCTCGATCCTGACGGCCGTGGCCAACGACTACAGCTACCGCGAGATCTTCTCGAAGCAGGTGCAGGCCTTCGGCCAGGCCGGCGACATCCTGCTGGCCATCTCCACGTCGGGCAATTCGGCCAACGTGATGGCCGCCGTGGAAGCGGCGCTCGAGCGCGAAATGCGCGTCGTGGCGCTGACGGGCAAGGACGGCGGCGCCATCGGCAAGATGCTGACGGACGCCGACGTGCATATCTGCGTGCCGGCCGAGCGCACGGCGCGCATCCAGGAAGTCCACCTGACCACCATACATTGCATCTGCGACGGCATCGACGTCGCCCTATTCGGAGGAGACGTGAATGACTAAATTCGGTACTGGCCCAGGCTGGAAACGCGTGCAACGCCCGCTGGCCACCGCACTGCTGTGCGGCGCCATGCTCACCTCGCTCACCGGCTGCATCGAATTGATGGTCGGCGGCGCGGTGATGGGCGGCGTGGCCGCGGCGGACCGCCGCACCCTGGGCGCCCAGACCGAAGACAAGTCGATCGCCCTGAAAGGCGAATCGCGCATCCCCTCCATCGTCGGCGACGTGGGCCACGTGAATGTCACCAGCTTCAACCGCCGCGTCCTGCTGACGGGCGAAGTGCGCGACGAGGCGATGAAAAATGCCGTCGAGCGCGAAGTGCGCAATATCGAGGGCGTTGAATCGGTGGCCAATGAATTGATCATCGCCGGCCCGGCCAGCTATACCTCGCGCTCGAACGACGCGCTGATCACCACCAAGGTCAAGGCCAGCCTGGTCGACATGAAAACCATCTCGGCCGCCTCGTTCAAGGTCGTCACGGAAAACGCCACCGTCTTCCTGATGGGCCGCGTGACCCAGCGCGAAGGCACGGTCGCGGCCGACGTGGCGCGCGGCGTGGGCGGCGTGCAGAAAGTGGTCAAGCTGTTCGACTACATTTCGGAAGCGGAGCTGAAGCAATTGCAGCCCGATCCGCCGCAGCAGCGCACGACCAGCACGGTCAGCGATACGGTCCAGCAATAAACGCCTCCGCCGTTTGACCTACGGCGCCAGACTGACGATGCGTCTATAATGGACGCATCGTCGCGCTACCCAAGTAAAAACCATGTCAACTTCGCCCTCCGCAAGCAAGTCCTGGATCAAGCCCGCCCTGATCGCCGTCTGCGTGGCGGGCGTGGCGGCGGCCGGCTATCTGTCGCTGAACAACAAGCAAAGCGCGCCGGACGTGACCTTCCACGGCATCCATGGCGAAAAAATTTCCTCGGCGAGCCTGCGCGGCAAGGTGGTGATGGTCAATTTCTGGGCCACCTCGTGCACCACTTGCGTGGCGGAAATGCCGGAAATGGTCGACACCTACAACAAATACAAGGGGCAGGGCCTGGAATTCGTGGCCGTGGCCATGAAATACGATCCGGCCAACTACGTGCTGAACTTCGCCGAAACGCGCCAGTTGCCGTTCAAGGTGGCGCTCGACGTGACGGGCGAGGCGGCCAAGGCCTATGGCGACGTGGCGCTTACGCCCACGACCTTCGTGCTCGACAAGCAGGGCAAGATCCTCAAGCGCTATGTGGGCAAGCCGGAATTTGCCGAACTGCACAAGTTGCTGGAGTCCGCGCTGGCCGGTTAAGGGCCGGCACAAAACCTTGTTGCTAAAGGTTGCCAACTTGTTATAACCTTCCCAGGCGTGATCCCATTCACCTTTTGAAGGCCTGCCGTGTCCCCAGCCGCTCAATCGCTCGACCCGCAGCAACTGAAAACCTGGCTGCTTGCCACCGGGAACAAGGACGCCACGGCGTTCCGCCAGCTATATAACTCCACCTCATCGAAACTGTTCGGCTTCGCGCTGCGTATATTGCATAAGCAAGAGCTTGCTGAAGAAGCCTTGCAAGAGGGGTTCGTCGCCATCTGGAACAACGCCGCCGCTTACCAGAGCCATCTGGCCGCGCCGATGACCTGGATGGCCACCATCGTGCGCAACAAGGCGTTCGATGTGTTGCGGCGCAGCGACGATACCGTGGAAATCGATGCCGAACAGTTTGATAGCGAAGTCATGAATGCACTCCGAGACCCCCAGGCCACGCCGATCGAATCACTGCAGCTGAGCGGTGACGCCAAGGCGCTGGCGTTTTGCATGTCCGCCCTGGAAGGGCTGCACCGGCAGGTGGTCGCCCTGGCGTTCTATCACGACCTGTCGCACAGCGAAGTGGCGCAGCAGATGTCGTTGCCGATCGGCACCGTGAAGACGTGGATACGCCGCAGCCTGGAACGGCTGCGCACGTGCCTGGCAAAACGGGAGGCATCATGAATATCCGCGGCAATGACACCCTGCGCCAGAAACTGGCGTCCGAATACGTGCTGGGCACCCTGAAAGGGGGCGCGCGGCGGCGTTTCGAAGGCTGGCTGCACAACGACGCCGATTTGCGCAATATCACGGCCGAATGGCGCCAGCGCCTGGAACCGATGGCGGAGTTCGCCACGCCCGTGGCACCGCCCAAGCGCGTGTGGCAGCAGATCGAGCAGCGCCTGCACCTGAAGCCGCAAGGCGGCTGGTCCCTGTTCCGCGATGCGCTGTCGTTCTGGCGTACGCTGGGCATGGCTTCGAGCGCCATCGCCGCGCTGCTGGTGATCGTCGTGGCCACGCGCGTGATGGACGCGCCGCAGATCAGCTATGTCGCCAGCCTGACGGACGAGAAGGCGCAAACGGCCATGCTGCTGACGGCCGACAGCCGCCACGGCGCGCTCGAGGTGCGTATGGTGGGCAATGCGCCCGTGCCTGCCGATCGCGACCTGGAACTGTGGGCCGTGCCGAAAAGCGGCAACCCGCGCTCCCTCGGCTTGCTGGCCGACAAGGGCAACGTTAAACTGGCCTTGTCCCAGCGCGCCATCGGCAACGACGTGGCCTTGCTGGCCGTTACCCTGGAGCCAAAAGGCGGTTCGCCGAATCCGAACGGACCGACGGGACCCGTTTTGTATAAAGGTAACTGGGTAAAAATTTAAGCTTATTTGGGATACAGAATCATCTGCGTGCAGCGGAACAGGGCAATCGTCTTGCCCGTTTCCTTGCTTTTCACCACGGCATCCCACACTTGCGTGTTGCGGCCCTTGTGCTCGACTTTCGCCGTGCAGGTCAGCGTGCCTTCGCGGGCCGTGCCCAGGTGATTCGACTTCAGTTCGATGGTCGTAAAATTGCTCGCGCCCTCGGGCAGGTTGACGATGCAGCCGTAGCCGGACGCCGTGTCGGCCAGGGTCACCACGCTGCCCGCGTGCAGATAGCCATTCGGCGCCAGCAGATGCGGCAACACGGGCAATTCCGCCGTCAGCTGGCCGTCGCCCACGTCCGTGATGACGATGCCCAGGTGGCCGGGCAGGCGGCCGGTGCCGCGTTCATTCAACATTGCTACGGTGATGTCGGGATTGCTCATGCTGGTCCTTGTGCGGGTGAGTCCGGACAGCGGATCTGCCGGAAAATACTATGATGATAGCAACTTTCCCCGCATCGGTTTGGCGCCCGCCTATTTCCGGCCGCGCCGCCGTTTCCACCACACCAGCGTCCCCGTCAGCATGAACAGCAAGGGCATCAGGCCGAACAGGGTGATAAAACTGCGCCCGGCCACGCCGAACGCCTGGCCCGAATGCAGGGGGAATTGCCAGCCCAGGAAAACATCTCCGGCCGGCGCCCGCAAGGGATCGCGTATGCGCAGGGGCAAGCCGCTGCGCGCATCGAGAGTGATGCGCGTGGCGCCGTCGCCGTGGGCGATTTCACCGGGCTGGCGCACGCGCACGTCGTACGGCTGGTCCTTTTTCGCCGGCAGCACGATGCGCGACACGCGCGCCTGCGGATACAGCTGCTGCGCGGCGGCCATGGCCTGGCCCGCATCGAGCAGGGCGCCATCCCGGGCCACATTTTTCAATTTTGCCGTGTCCGGCACCGCCGACACCAGCTCCACCAAGGGCACGATCAATTGCGGCAAATTGAAATAGATGCCGGAAAAGGCGAGCATGGCCAGCACGGGCGCGGCAAAGAAACCGGCCGCCTTGTGAAACGTGTAATTGAAGCGTGGCCAGGAGCCGCCATGCGACACGGTCAGCGCGCGCTTGACCGCCGTCCACTGCAGGCGCGGCCACCACAGGCAGATGCCGCTCAAGGCCATCAGCAGCAACAGCACGCCGGAAATCCCCGTGATGGTCTTGCCCACGTCACCGGACAATAAATAACGGTGCAAATGAAACATGCCCGACATCAGCAATGGGCGCGTGAGGCCGAAGCGCCCCCAGTCGCGCTCGCCTTTGACTTGCCAGGTGTAGGGGTCGACCATCACCTGGCGCACGATGGCCTGGCTGAAGACAGAAGCTTTGTTTGGCTGGCGGTACGAGGCCACATACACGTCGCGCGCGTCGGCGGGCGGATTGAGCTGGCTCGGCTTGCCGTAGGCGGGGTCCGCCGCGAGCCGGTCCACCACCGCCTGCACCGTGCGCGGCGTCACCTGGAACACCTGGCCAGGCGCGGGCGTGCTCGCCTGCAACAAGTTGGGATTCAGATACGCGTCGAGCTCCGGCATCCAGGCGATGGCGGAACCCGTCAAGCCCAGCAGGACGAACAGGGCGCCGAACCACAGCGCAGCATACAGGTGCAGTTTACTGAGCAACCACTTGATCGGGCGTCGGGACATGGAAACTTTGGGAAATTTGGGCTGCGAAACGATAGCATGAAAGCCCCACAGTGAAAATCATGCACGGTCAGAAAGCGACAAACGACACAACACGCTCATGGAAACATTGGAAATAAGAGAAAACGAGCGTTTCGGCACGATCAGCGAGCGTATCGGCATCGCGCGGTTATGTTGCGCGGCATACACTTTCCCCTATACTTATCGAAAGGAAAATTATGACCGCCTCCCGCTTCCTCGCCGTCACGCTGGGCCTCGCTCTGCACCTGGGCGCCCACGCCGCCGATTTCACGGTGACCAGCACCGACATCGCCCCCGGCCAGCGCCTGGCGCCCGCGCAAGTATTCCAGGGCTTCGGCTGCACGGGCGGCAACCTGTCGCCGCAATTGTCATGGAGCAATGCGCCGGCCGGCACCAAAAGCTACGCCATCACCGTGTACGACCCGGACGCGCCCACGGGCAGCGGCTGGTGGCACTGGAGCGTGTTCAATATGCCCGCCATCACTACCTCCTTGCCGGGCGGCGCCACGGCCAGCACCCTGCCGGCCGGTGCCGTGCAGGGGCGCAATGATTTCGGCGCCAGCGCCTACGGCGGCGCCTGCCCGCCGCCCGGCGACAAGGCCCACCGCTACCAGATCACGGTCTGGGCATTGAGCGTGGACAAGCTGCCCCTGGACCAGCACGCCAGCGGCGCCATGCTCGGCTACATGCTCAATGCCAACGCGCTGGGCAAGGCGCAACTGACGGGACTGTATGGCAGATGAGATGGACGCGGTGGCCTTGAGCGAGCTGCGCATCGCCCACGGCACCATCGAGGCGCGCCGCGCGCAAACCCTGCGCCGCGTGCCCGTCTTCCAGAGCGCCCTGTGCCGCGTGCGGCAAGGAGCCAAGCTGCTGGAATGGGGCGCGCGCCAGGCCCGCGCCACGACCACCGACGTGGTGCTGATGCCGGCCGGGCAGGAACTGGGCGTGGCCAACCTGCCTGACGCGCAAGGCTACCGGGCGGAAGTGCTGAGTTTTTCGCCGGCCCTGATCGCCCGTTTCCGCGCGCGCCATGGCAGCCTCGTCGACAAGCAGCTGCGCCAGGCGGCCACGGCCAGCCTGTGCGTGCCGCTCGACACGCATGCGGCGCTGGCCTGGAACCAGCTGACGGCCAGCCTGGCGAGTAACACACCGCCCGCGCTGCTGGCGCACCAGGCGGAAGGCTTGCTGCTGGCCCTGGCCTTGGGCGGCCATTGCGGCCCGCTGCTGCTGGACCGCCGCGATCCGCTGGCCGCGCGCGTGCAGCAAGTGCTGCTGCTGGACCCGGGCGCCGACTGGAGCGTGGCCAAGGTCGCCAGCCAGCTGCACTTGGGCGCCTCCACCCTGCGCCGCCAGCTGGCCCTGGAACAGCGGCATTTCCGCGCCATCCTGGAAGACGTGCGGCTGGGACTGGCCTTGCAGGAATTGCAATCTGGCATCCTGCCCATCGGCGACATCGCGGCCGCCTGCGGCTACGCCTCGCCGTCGCGCTTCGCGGCCCGTTTCCGCCAGCGCTACGGCCTCTCGCCGCGCGAGCTGCGCGCCACCGTGTAAGCCCGCTCCAGCGCAAATCACGCAACAAGCGCTGACAAGGCGGCGATTTTCTTGCTACTATGCGCCCATGTCTTCCCGCCAGCCATCCCGCAAGCCTTACCCGGCGTCCGCCCTCGCGCGCACGCCGTGGCAGCTGTGCGTGGCGCTGTTCAGTGCGCTGGCCCTCGTGTTCCTGCTGTCGACGGCGGCATCGCACCTGCACAAGACGATGCTCGACGCGGAAGAGTGCGCGCTGTGCGCCACGGTCATCGACAAGGTGGCCGACATCGCCGTGCCGCCGGCCATCGCCGAACCGCCCGCCCAGTTACTGCCGTACCGCCTGCTGGCCCTCGCGCCCGCTGCCCTGGCGCCCGTCGCCGCCCTCATCCTGCCGCCCGTGCGCGGCCCGCCTGCCGCCTCCCTGTAGTTCCCACGCCGTTTTATCCTTTTTCAGGCTGCACCGCCGCGCGCCGCGTTCTCCGCATGCGCGCCGGGCCGCCTGGCGTTGACTATTTTTGAGGTTTACCATGCAACACACACCACGCCTGAGCGCGCTGTCGCTCGCCCTTGCCAGCCTGTTTACCGTTTCCGCCCACGCCGCCGAGCCTGCCGAAGCCAGTAGCGATGCCGCCCCGCCAGACATGCAAAAGGTGGAAGTCACGTCCGCCCACCTGAAAAGCGCGCGCATCGAGCTGTCGCCGAAGGTCGGCACCACCATCTACAGCATCGACAGCCACATGGTCGACATGCTGGGCCAGGGCGACAACACGCCGTTCAATGAAGTGCTGCTGCGCCTGCCGGGCGTGTCGCAGGATTCGAAGGGTTCCGGCGCCCTGCACGTGCGCGACGATCATGCCAACGTGCAATACCGCATCAATGGCGTGCAACTGCCGGAAAGCATCAGCGGCTTCGGCCAGTCGATCGACACGCGATTGATCGACAAGACCGATTTCATGACGGGCGCCTTGCCGGCCCAGTTCGGCCTGCGCACGGCGGGCATCGTCGATATTGAAACGAAGGAGGGCGGACTGACGCCTGGCGGGCGCATCGGCATCATGCTCGGCAGCCACGACCACGTGGAGCCGAGTGCCGAATTTTTCGGCAGCGTGGGCAAGTTCAATTACTACCTGTCCGGCAGCTATCTGGGCAATGCACTGGGCGTGGAAAACCCGCAAGCCACGCGCAGCGCCCTGCACGACAAAACGCGCCAGAATAAAACCTTCGGCAGCCTGTCGTATTTCCTCGATGACAATACCCGCCTGGGCGCCATGTTCGGCACGTATAGCGGCCGCTTCCAGATCCCGAACAACCCGGACCAGGCACCGGGCTTCTCGCTGGCCGGCCACAGCGACGCGCAGGCGGGCACGTCCACCTTGCCGTCATCGCAGCTGAATGAAAACCAGCGCGAAGTGAACCGTTTTCTCGTGCTGTCGCTGCAAAAAAGCCTGGGCGACGTCAATTACCAGCTGTCGGCCTTCCACCAGTATTCGCAACTGCACTTCACGCCCGATGCCATCGGCGACCTGATCTACAACGGCGTGGCCTCGGACTCGCGCCGCGCGAACAGCGCTTCCGGCGCCCAGTTCGACATCAGCTACAAATGGCAGCAGGACCACACCGTGCGCGCGGGCCTGGCCTACACGCGCCAGAAGACGACCAGCGACAACGCGGTGGCCGTCTTCCCCGCGCTGGACGGCACGCAAACCTCCACCACGCCCATCACGGTGCTGGACAACAGCGGCAAGACGGGCACCCTGGCCAGTGTGTACCTGCAGGATGAATGGCATATCAGCAAGCCCCTGACCCTGAACTACGGCGCCCGCTTCGACAAGGTCTCGGCCTACACGAACGAGCAGCAATGGAGCCCGCGCGTCAACCTCGCTTACCAGATCGCGCCAGGCACGGCCCTGCACGCCGGCTATTCGCGCTACTTCACGCCGCCGCCGCAGGAACTGGCCGCGCAAGCGAGCATCGACCTGTACGCGAACACGACGAATGCGCCGGAAATCGGCCAGTCCGACAACGTCAAGGCCGAGCGCACGCATTACTACGACGTGGGCATCAGCCATCAAGTCAGTTCAAAACTGACCGTGACGGCCGACGTGTACTATAAAAAGATCAGCAACCTGCTCGACGAAGGCCAGTTCGGCCAGGCGTTGATCCTGACGCCATTCAATTATGCGGACGGCTACGCCAAGGGCCTGGAACTGTCCGCCATCTACAGCGAGAAGAACTGGGGCCTGTTCCTCAACGCCAGCACGCAAAAGGCGCAGGGCCGCAACATCAATTCGGGGCAAGCCCTGTTTGGCGCCGATGAGTTGAACTACATCAGCAAGAATTATGTCTACCTCGATCATGACCAGAAATACACGCTGTCGGGTGGTGGCCACTACCACTTTGGTGATTCGCAAGTGAGCGCTGACTTCCTGTATGGCAGCGGCCTGCGCATGACGCCGGACGGTGGCGCGCCGAATTCCGGCCATTTGCCCAGTTACTTCACCGTCAACACGGCGCTCACGCACACGTGGAAGAACACGCCCGTGGGCAAGGTGGAAGGACGGCTGGCCCTGATCAACCTGTTCGACAAATCGTACCTGCTGCGCGATGGTTCCGGCGTGGGCGTGGGAGCGCCGCAATACGGTGCCCGCCGCAGCATTTATGCCGGCCTGTCGACCAGTTTTTAAGCTTTTTAACCTTTACGCGCGAAGACAGCGGCAGGGAGCAACGCCTGCCGCTGTCGGTTGCCGTACTGTGTCATGACTTATCCCCAGGTGATGGGAGCCTGGCCATGCGCCTGCAGATACGCATTCGCCAGGCTGAACGGCTTGCTGCCAAAGAAACCTTTGCTGGCCGACAAGGGTGAAGGGTGGGGCGCCGTCAGCACCAGGTGCTTGCCGGGATCGATCAGGCTGCGCTTGGCTTGCGCATAGCCGCCCCACAGGATGAACACGAGGTGTTCGCGCTCGGCGGACAGGTGGCGGATGGCGCTGTCCGTCAGCTTTTCCCACCCCTTGGCCGCGTGCGAACCGGCCGCTCCCGCGCGCACCGTCAGCACGCTGTTGAGCAAGAACACGCCTTGCTCCGCCCAATCGGACAAATCCGTGCGCGTGCGCGCGACGCCCACATCGCTATGCAACTCCTTGAAGATATTCTGCAAACTCGGCTGGACCGGGCTGCCGTCAGGAATGGAAAAGCACAAGCCCATGGCGGCGCCCGGCGTATGGTACGGGTCTTGCCCCAAAATCACGACTTTCACCCGCTCGAACGGCGTCAGGTCGAAGGCGCGGAAGATAAATTTACCAAGAGGAAAACACGGCCCCGCCGCGTACTCTTCCTTCACGAAGGCGGCCAGGCGCTCCCAGTAGGGCTGGGCAAACTCCCCCTCCAGCCGCGCCTTCCACGATGCGTCGATGCGTACGTCCATGGCTCCCCCGTCAATCATGTTTTTAAAACATCATTGATCAGTATAGCCGCGTCACGTCCGCTACCGCGTTACGGTACGGCTGGGCAATGCCTATTTATCATCATAGTGATAACGGCAGGCCGCCACGTAGATGCAGCCCGCGTCGGGCAGATACACAAGCCGGTGCTGGCGGTCGATGCGGCGCGACCAAAAGCCCGTCAGGTCGCCTTTCAGCGGTTCCGGCTTGCCCGTGCCCTTGAACGGATCGACCAGGCACTCATCGAGCAAGTCGTTGATTTTTTGCAGGATTTTCAGGTCGCGCTCTTGCCAGAACAAATAATCTTCCCAGGCATGATCAGTCCAGGCCAGCACGGCGACGCGCGCCTGCTGCTTGTTTTCAGTCTTCCGGTTTTTCATGCCGCGCCAATGCTCGTGGCTGCGCCTTGCCCGCCTTGATCTGCGCCACGGACGCCATCAGCCGGCTGGCGTTCTTGGCCGTGCCCAGCAAATACAGGGTTTCCTCGATGCTGTTGTAGTCCGACAAGGACAGCATCACCACGTGTTCGCCATTCACGCGCGTGATCACGGTGGGCGTATGGTCGTTGCAGACGTCGTCCATCACGCTTTTCAGGCCCGCGCGCGCCTCGCTGAAAGTCAGGATATTCATACCGCGCCAGCGCTCCATGGAAAGTACATGTCAACAATTGTACAGGATATTGTACATCATCTCAATCAGGCAAAAAAAACCGCCCGGCTGAAGCGGACGGTTTTTGATACGGCGCAAGCTGCTTAGAAATTCAGCGCCGATTCCACGCCGGCGCTGTGCGCCTGTTCGTCCGCGTGGTACGAGCTGCGCACCATGGCGCCAACGGCCGCGTGGGTGAAGCCCATTTTATAGGCTTCCTCTTCGAACATTTTAAACACGTCCGGGTGCACGTAGCGGCGCACGGGCAAGTGGCTGTTCGATGGCGCCAGGTACTGGCCGATGGTCAGCATGTCGATGTCGTGCTCGCGCATGTCGCGCATGACTTGCAGGATTTCCTCGTCCGTCTCGCCCAGGCCCACCATGATGCCGGACTTGGTTTTGACGTCCGGGTACATGGCCTTGAAGTCCTTCAGCAGTTTCAAGGAGTGCATATAGTCCGAACCCGGGCGCGCTTCCTTGTACAGGCGCGGCGCGGTTTCCAGGTTGTGGTTCATGACGTCAGGCAAGCCATCCTTGAACAGGTCCAGGGCTTTTTCCAGGCGGCCGCGGAAGTCGGGCACCAGCACTTCGATGCGGGTGTTCGGCGACAGGGCGCGCGTTTGCTGGATGCACTCGACGAAATGGCCGGCGCCGCCGTCGCGCAAGTCATCGCGGTCGACGGAGGTGATGACGACATAGTTCAGGCGCAGCTTGGCGATGGTTTTCGACAGGTTGGCCGGCTCGTCCTTGTCCAGCGGATCAGGACGGCCGTGGCCGACGTCGCAGAACGGGCAGCGGCGTGTGCACTTGTCGCCCATGATCATGAAGGTGGCCGTGCCCTTGCCGAAGCACTCGCCGATATTCGGGCAGCTGGCTTCCTCGCACACGGTCACGAGCTTGTTTTCGCGCAGGACATCCTTGATTTCATAGAAACGGGTCGAAGCCGACGCGGCCTTGACGCGGATCCAGTCCGGCTTTTTCAGGCGCTCGATCTGCTCGATCGGAACGATCTTGATCGGGATGCGCGAAGTCTTGCTGGCGCCTTTTTGCTTTTCGCTCGGGTTGTAGGCGGGAGCGGCGGGGGCGGTGCTGAAAATGGTCTCAGAAGTCATGGCTGCAAGCCCTTGACGGGCATGTTGGTTTGTTTGCTCAGGCATCCGCTGCCTGAGGCGCGCCTGCGGCGCTGTTTACTTCGCTTACATCGAGTAATACGGTCAATTCATGGGCCAGGGCCCGCTGCACCTCGGCCAGCGGCGCCAATACGCCCATGCTGCGCATGTCCACCGTCTTCAGGCCGGAATAGCCGCACGGGTTAATCCAGGAAAACGGCGCCAGGTCCATCGCCACGTTGAGCGATACGCCATGGTAGGTGCAGCCGTTGCCGCGCACTTTCAAGCCCAGCGCGGCGATCTTCGCACCCTTGTCTGGCCCGCCAGCAATATAGATGCCGGGCGCGCCATCGATGCGCTCGCCAGCAAGATTATACGCCGCCAGCACGTTGATGATGGCTTGCTCGATTTTATGCACGAACTGGCGCGCATACAGCTTGCCGCCCGGCTTGTTGCGGCGCAAGTCCATCAACAGGTAAATCACCACCTGGCCGGGGCCGTGGAAGGTGACTTCGCCGCCCCGGTCCGTCTGCACCACGGGAATCGCGTCGGCGCCGGCCAGCAGATGGCCGCGGTCGGCCGCCAGGCCCAAAGTAAATACGGGCGGATGTTCGACGATCCACAGTTCGTCGCGCGTGTCCGTCGTGCGCGCGTCGGTAAAGGCGCGCATGGCGGCAAAGGTCGGCTCGTAATCGACGCGGCCCAGCTCGCGGATCAGCGCCGTTTCGGTGCGGGTGGTGGTCATGACAGATTCTGTAATCAGCTGCCGGCGCCCTGCGGACGCTGCGGCGAAGCCGTGATTATAAGCCAGGCCGCCGTTTCATTCAGCCGCGGGCGCCGGCGACAACAGCAATCTGCCCAATTTTTGTGCAGCGTGGCGCACCTGGGCCAGGCTCAGGGCCGTGTAACCGAGCAGCACGGCCGGCGCAAGCCTGGCGCTGTGGCAAAAATCGCCGAGCGGCTGCAGGGCCAGCCCGTCCTGCGCCGCGCGCACGCAAAACGCCCGTTCGTCGCTTCCCGGCGGCAGCCACAGCACGCAATGAAAGCCCGCCTGCTGGCCGGAAATCGTGTAACGCCCGGGCGCCGTCTGCTCGAGGCAGGCCAGCAGCAGGTCGCGCCGCTCCTTGTAGGCCAGCCTGGCCTGGCGCAGATGGCGCACGAAAGCGCCTTCCTCCATCCATGCGGCCAGCGCCAGCTGTTCCGTCACGCCCACGGACCTGCCCGTCAACTGCACGATGCGCAGCAGCTGCGGGCGCAAGGCGGGCGGCAGCACCATGAAACCCACGCGCAGGCCGGCAAACAGGGTCTTGTTAAAACTGCCGCAATAAATCACGCGCTGGTACTGGTCCAGCGCCTTCAGGGCCGCCAGCGGGGCGCTGTGGTAATTGAATTCGCTGTCGTAATCGTCTTCCACCACCCAGGCGCCGCTGTCATTCGCCCATTCCAGCAAGGCCAGGCGGCGCGTGACGGACATGGTCACGCCCAGCGGCGACTGGTGCGCCGGCGTCACGTAGGCGAGGCAGGCATCCGTATGCGCGGCCAGCGCGGCGCAATCGATGCCCTCGGCATCGACGGCAATATCCACGGGCACGGCGCCGGCCAGGGCGAACAGGGCGCGCGCGGCCGGGTAACCCGGTTCTTCCAGGCAAACCTTGTCGCCATCGCGCACGATGCCGCGCGTCAGCAAGTCGATCGCGTGGCGGATGCCGGTGGTGACCACGATATCTTGCGGGTCGCAGCGGATGCCGCGGTACTTGGCGAGGAAATCGGCGATCTGCTGGCGCAGCTGGGGCAGGCCGGCCGGCTCGGCGCTGCACAGCTGCTCCGGCGTGGCGGCCGCCAGCGCCCGCGTGGCGCACTTGGACCAGGCGGCCATGGGAAACAGGCTGGCGTCGGCACGCCGCGCCACGAAAGGCAAGCCGTCGCGCACGCCCGTGTCCGAGGCGGGCGCGGGCGCGCTGGCCGGCGCGGCCGGGGCGGTATCTGCAAATCCTGCCATCAAAAAACGCTCCGGCACCACGGCGCACACGCGCGTGCCGGAACCGGGCACGCGCGTCACGTAGGCTTCCGCGTGCAGGCGGTCGAACACGGTTTCGATGGTGCCGCGCGACAACTCCCACCGTTCCGCCAGGGTGCGGCTCGATGGCAGCCGGCTACCCGCCGGCAGCATCTTCGTCAGGATGGCCGAGCGCAGCGCTTCATACGCGCCATCCTGCTTGTTGACGCCCGCCTGGTCGAGCCAACTGGTGGGACGCGGCAAGTCCAGGGCGTGCGGTGATTTTCCTCGCGGCATGATGATCGTCCAAGTGGTCCAATGAATTTTCTGATGACTGGCACTTCGCATTACACCACAACCATCCTATTCTCACCGTTCCGGTGCGCCAGCGGGGCGCACGTTTGCAAGGATCGTGTAAAACAATGCAGAAACACATCGCTGTATGGGCCTGGGGCGGCATCGTGCTGCTGCTGGTCTGCCTGTCGCGCATCAGCATCGACATCTATCTCCCTTCGCTGCCGGCCATGGCCGATGCCCTGCATGCCAGCGATGCCCAGTTACAACTGACCCTGAGCCTGTTCATGGCCGGCTCCGCCGCCTCGATGCTCGCCTGCGGACCGCTGGCCGACCGCTGGGGCCGCCGGCCCGTGCTGCTGGCCGGCACGGGCATTTATGTACTCGCCAGCATCGTCTGCACCTTCACCAGCGACGTCCACGTGCTGATCGCCGCGCGCGTGCTGCAGGCGTTCGGTGGCTGCTGCGGCACCATCATCGGCCGCGTCATGGTGCGCGACCGCTTCGATCCCGCCACGCAGGCGCGCATGCTGGGGCAAATCTCGATGGCGATGGGCTTGTCGCCGATCCTCGCGCCGCTGGCCGGCAGCGTGCTCGACGCGGCCTTCGGCTGGCGCGCCGTGTTTGGCGTGCTGTGTCTGCTGGGCGCGCTGTCGCTGTGGCTGATCGCCGCCTACGTGCCCGAAACCAAGCAGGCCAGCGTCGTACCACAAGGAAATACCCTGGCGCTGTACCGCCGCCTGCTGGGTGACGCGTATTTCCTGCGCTATGCGCTGGCCATCGGCTGCGTGTATTGCACGTATTTTCCCTTCATCGCGGAATCGTCCGTGCTATTGCAAAGAGGAATGCACCTGTCGCCGGGCGCGTATGCGCTGGTGTTCGGGCTGACGGTGAGCGGCTATATCGCGGGGTCGAGCCTGTTCCGCGCGCTGGGACCGCGCCTCGGCGCCGACCACATGCTGGGCGTGGCGGTGCTGATCAATGTGGCAGGCGCGGCCTGCCTGTTGCTGGCGGGTACGCTGGCGCCCCAGCACGTGGCGTCGCTGGTGGCGCCCATGCTGCTGGTGATGGTGTCGGTGGGTATGGCCATTCCGGCCTGCCAGCTGGCCGTGCTGCAGCCGTATGGCGCCCAGGCGGGCAGCGCCTCGGGCCTGTTCTTCTTCGTGCAGATGGCGATTACGGCCACCTGCGGCGCCATCATCGCCGCCATCACGGACGGCAGCGCAAAACCGCTGCTGTGGGTGACGGCGGCGGCCAGCGCGGCCTTTGCCGCCGTCTGGCTGCTCACGAAGAGCCGGGCCAGCGTGGCGGCAGCGCGCCTTACATGACGATCTTGACCATCGGGTGGCCGGACAGCGCCGTGTACAGAGCGTCGAGCTGCTCGCGGCTGATGGCGCGCACGGTCACGGTCAGGCCCGTGTAATTGCCCTTGCCCGATGGGCGCTCTTCCATCCGGCCCGCGTGGAAGGTCGGATCGTGGCTGATCACCAGTTCCAGCATGGTCGGCGCGAAATCGACATGCGTCGGGCCCATGATCTTGATGGGGAAGTCGCTCGGGTATTCGATCAGCGATTCGCTGGGAGGAATAATGTGTTCGGTAGGAGGGGTGGTTTGCATGGAAAATCCAATCAGTGCCGGTCAGAACAGGCAACGCTTATCGCGCGGCGGCTGCATAAAAACGTATTGTAGCCAAATTTAAGGGTGGGCGCGGCGGCGGCCATGGCGCAGGCGGCCAGGCAAAAAAAAGCCAGCTGGGTAAGCTGGCGGAAAACTATTTCGTTTAGACAAAATAGCCGGAAAAGTCACTGCAGCCACTTTGGAGGAAGAGCAGTGGTCGTACTGTAGACAAACCACGGCGACTTTACCTCCGGCATGTGACGAACTGCGCATTTTGCGGCGTGAACGTCGATACGGCGCGACAGACGGCACAGCCGTCAGCGCTCCGCTTCCTGCATCCGGCCATTGCGGCCGGGACCGCCGCGCTCGTTGTTGCGCTCATTGTTGCGTTCACGGGGCGCATTGGGACGCTCGGCGCTGCGCGCCTC
>NZ_NEHB01000041.1 GCF_002127655.1 Janthinobacterium sp. GW456P | reverse complement strand
TGAAACAGGCGAGCAAAATGGTGGCGCAATCGGTGCGGATCTACAACCAGGAACGGCCGCATACGGCGCTGAAATACAAAACGCCCGATGCGGTGCATCGGGCGTTTTTACAGCAATAAATACTGTCAACCTATTTTAGGACTGGACAGCTCACCCCCGTTCGGGAGGAATAGCACTTGCATGGCAGTAACGCCCCCGGTATCTTGTCGGATAGCCATGGCTTTGTGCCCTGGCATTCTTGGGGAGTCGCGCGTGACCAGTTTTCGCACCAATACCGACCGCCTGCTGGAAGTGCGCCTGCAGGATGAAAAAGTGCTGGCGATCGCCGGCGCGATGGTCGCCTATACGGGCAGCATCAAATTTGAAAAATCCCTGCTGGGCGGCGAGGGCCTCTTCGGCGGGCTCAAGCGCAAGGTGACGAACGAGGGCATGCAGGTGATGCAGGCTTCAGGCAGCGGCACCGTGTTTTTCGCGCAGAATGCGGCCGAGATCACCGTCATTCCATTGACCGGTGAAAAGCTGACCATCGAAAGCAGCAGCCTGCTGGCCTACGACACGAGCCTGAAGACGGGCACCAGTTTCGCGGGCTTGCGCGGCGCCAGCTCGGGCCAGGGCCTGTTTTCCACCACCGTCGAAGGCCATGGCAACCTGGCCGTCATTTCGCGCGGCAACCTGATCATGCTGGAAGTGACGCCGGCGCACCCGCTGCGCGTGGACCCGGACGCCTTCGTCGGCTTCAAGGGCGATATCCGCCAGGAATTCGTCTTCGACGTCAACTGGCGCACCATGATCGGCCAGAGCTCGGGCGAATCGTACCAGCACAAATTCACAGGCCAGGGCGTGGTGTTCATCCAGCCCGCCGAACGTTAAGTCAGCGAGGACCCGCGATGCCTGTCTATCAGCAAATCAATGAAAAGATGCTTGAGGTTAAACTCGGCAATGAAGAAGTGTTAGCCCGCAAGGGCGCCATGGTGTCGTACCAGGGCGACGTGGCCTTCAGCCGCTCTTTCCTGGCCGGCCAGGGCGTGCAAAGCCTGGCCATGCGCGCCGTCACGAACGAGGGCTATGCCCTGATGTCGGCGCGTGGCACGGGCAGCGTGTTTTACGCCCAGGGCGGCCTGTTCGTCACCATCGTGCCCGTGCGCGGCGAAACGTTCTATGTGGAAAGCGACTCCCTGCTGGCCTTCGATGCGCGCCTGACGGCCGGCACCATGTTCCTGGGCAACCAGGGCGGGGTGCAAGGCGTGGTGCGCGGCATGGCCTCGGGCCAGGGCTTGTTTACCACCACCTTGCAAGGCACGGGCGAAGTGGCGATTTTATCGGACGGCAATGCCATCGGCTTGCCCGTCACGCCGGACGTGCCCGTGTTTGTCGACCCGCAAGCGTATATCGGCCACACGGGCCAGCTGAGCTCGACCATCGTCACGGACCTGAACTGGAAAACCTTCGTCGGCCAGGCGTCCGGCGAATCGTACCAGGTGAAGTTTACGGGCCAGGGCACGGTCTATATCCAAGCGAGCGAAAGGTAAGCCATGACGATTTACACCCCCGATACCTTGCCGAAGAACGATAACCTGAACCGTTTTTCATATGTCATCGACGTCAAGGAACAGATCTTCGTTCGCAAGGGCAAGATGATCGCCTTCTATGGTGAACTGCGCTTCGAAGCCATGGGCAGCAGCGTGCTCGATTTGATCGTGCGCAACGCCTTCAACGCGCCAAAATATGTGCACCACTTTGTCGTGGCGCAAGGGCAGGGCCAGCTGATTTTGGGCGACAACGGCAACGACCTGGCGTGCTACGACCTGGATAACGCCAACATGACCATCCGCGCGAAAAACCTGCTGGGTTTTACCAAGGATGTGATCTGCCAGGAATCGACCTTGCCCGGCTACCTGACGATGATCGGCACCGGCAAGGTCATCGCCTCGTCGAACGGCCCCGTGCATTTCCTGGAACTGCCGTGCCGCGTCGACGAGCAGGCCGTGCTGGGCTGGGCCGATTGCCCCAGCCCCTCGTATCACTACGATTATGCCCACGTGCAAGGCTGGGCCTCGGCCGCCGGCGCGCTCACGGGCTTTACCCTGTCTGGCGAGGAAAAGCAGATCGACTTCACGGGCGCCGGCACGGTGCTGGTGCAGTCGTCCGAGCTGGACGTGACGGGCAGCTCGACGCTGATGCAACTGCTGGCGCAATTGCCGCTGCTGGGCAAGGAAGACCTGGGGACCTTGAGTCTTTCCGTGCAGCAGCAGATGAAGGACAGTCGTTAAGACCAGGAAGTCCAAGAGTACCTGACAGAACCGACGCGCAGTAGGTTCGCTCAGGTACTCAAGGCCGCGCCCAGCCGGGCTGCCGTTTCTCCAGGAAGGCGGTGACGCCTTCGTCCGCATCCTCTTCCATCATGTTGCGCGCCATCACGTCACCCGCATACGCATACGCGTCGTCCAGCGGCAACTGGCGCTGCCGGTAGAACATGGCCTTGCCGTAGCGGATGGCCGCCGGGCTTTTCGCCATGATCTGCTGCGCCAGGCGCGCCACGGCGTCGTCGAGCGCCGCGTCGGCCACCGTTTCATTGATCAGGCCCCAGTCGGCGGCCGTGTCGGCGTCGATGAAGCGGCCCGTCAACAGCATGTCGAAGGCCCGCTTGGTCGACACATTGCGCGACAGGGCCACCGATGGCGTGGCGCAGAACAGGCCCACGTTGATGCCGGAGACGGCAAAGCGGGCGGAGGCGCCCGCCACGGCCAGGTCGCAGCTGGCGACCAGCTGGCAGCCGGCCGCCGTGGCGATGCCGTGCACCCTGGCAATCACGGGCACGGGCAAGGTTTGAATGGCCTGCATCACGCGCGAGCATTGCGCGAACAGGGTTTGATAGTAATCAAGCTGGCGCGTGGCCTGCATCTGGCGCAAATCGTGGCCCGCGCAAAAGGCCTTGCCTTCGGCGGCCAGCACCACGCAGCGCACATGCGGCTGCTGCGCGATGAGGTCGAACGCTTCCTGCAGCGCGGCCAGCATGGCTTCCGACAGGGCATTGAATTGCAGCGGGCGGTTCAGGCGCAGGGTGACGAGGCCATCGTGCTCTTCGCGCAGGACCAGCGGCGCTGCGGTATTTTGGGTATCGGGTGTTGCGGTCATGCGGTCTCCAGTGGCCTGATGGCTGATGGCCTGTTTTTATGGAAAAGCTTACTTGGCGGCGTTGACGCTGCCGATGCCGGCGATCGACTTGTGCACGATCTTCGGCTTGCCGTAATACGTCAGTTCGCCCATGCCGCGCACCACGGCGTTCAGCTCGCCCGAGGAATACACTTTGACGGAACCGATGCCCTCGAAATTGACGTCGACGTTTTTCGCCAGCAAGGCTTTCGTGTCGACTTCGCCCACGCCCTGCGCCTTCAGACGCAGCCAGTCGACCTGGCCGTCGGCGGCCAGGCGGCCCGCGCCCTTGTAGCTGATGTCGACCCGGGGGCCATTGAGCTTGGTCAAGATCTTTTCGCCCGCGCCTTCCGCGATCAACTTGCGCAAGGTGGGCATGGTGATGATGATGCGCGGGTCGCCCTCGGTCTTCTTGATGTCCTTGTCCTTCATCGAGATTTTCAGCTCGCCATCGACGACTTCCGTGATCACGCCGCTGAGAAATTTCTGGTCGCCGCGCAGCAGCAGGCTTTGCTCCTTGCCCGATTCCACTTCCATGCTGATGGGGCCGCGGATGTCGATGGCGTTGAAGGCGGCTACCGTGCGGGTTTGCTCGTCGGCATGCGCGAGGGTGGCGAGGCAGGCAAGGGACAGGACTGGCAACAGGAACAGAGGACGCATGGCGGTTTCCTTGAGTAGTTGATCAGGGTATTCTATGTTGCAATATCTCCAAGGGGGAGAAATTTGCGATGAACGGCCCAATTCGCGGCGCCGATGACACGCCGCCATCGCCCAGCCGCGCGCCCGGCAAGGCGCCGTTGGGCTATGCTATGGCGTACCGCGTCCTGGAGACTGCATGAAAAATTACCACAAAGAAGATTATCCCGTCGCCGATATCCGCCGCTTCCTCGAACCGGGGCCGGTGGTGCTCGTCAGTTCAACGTGGAAGGGCGAAAGCGACGTCATGACCATGGCCTGGCACATGCTGATGGAGTTGTCGCCATCGTTGCTGGGCTGCTTCATTTCCGACGCGAATCACAGCCATGAAATGATCAAGCGCAGCATGGAGTGCGTGATCAACCTGCCCACGGCCGACATGGTCGACCAGGTGGTGGCCATCGGCAATTGCAGCGGCGAAGACACGGACAAGTTCGCCGCCTTCGGCCTGACGCCGCAGCCGGCCGAGCTGGTGGGCGCACCGCTGATCGCCGAGTGCTACGCCAACTTCGAATGCAAGCTGGCGCAGGTGCCGGGAAATCCGAAAGGCGGCTTTTTTATTTTCGAATGCGTCAAGGCCCACGTGGCCACCTCGCCCAAGCTGCCCGAAACCCTGCACTACCGCGGCAACGGCGAGTTCATGGTGTCGGGCAGGACCATCAGCCGCAAGAGCCTGATGAAGCCGGAGATGTCGTAGACACCCGACCAAACCTACTGCGCGTCGATATAGGCGGTCTGCGATGCTCACCGTGCTTTAGTACGGTTGCGCTTCTCGACCACCTCTCTCTTCCGCTCGCTACGGTTTTGTCAGGTGTCGTTAATTCTCAAGATAAGCCCCGTATATGTCCTGGGGTTAGATGACCCCCTGCGCCAGCATGGCATCGGCCACTTTGACGAAGCCGGCGATATTGGCGCCATCGACATAGCTGACGGAACCATCGGCGCGTGTGCCGTACTGCTTGCACGCGGCGTGAATGCCCTGCATGATCTGCAGCAAACGCGCGTCGACTTCCTCGCGCGGCCAGGAAATGCGGGCCGCGTTTTGGCTCATTTCCAGGCCGGACGTGGCCACGCCGCCCGCATTGCTGGCCTTGCCCGGCGCGTACAGCACGCCAGCCGCCTCGAAGGCCTTGGCGGCCTCGATGGTGGTGGGCATGTTGGCGCCTTCTGCCACGCACTGCACGCCATTGGCGATGAGCAGGCGCGCGTCGGCGATATCGAGCTCATTTTGCGTGGCGCAGGGCAGGGCGATGTCGACCGGCACATGCCATGGCGACACGCCCGCCTCGAAGCGCACGCCCGTGCGCGCGGCGTAGTCGCTGACCCTGCCATACAAATGGTTTTTGACCTCCATCAGGATGGCCAGCTTTTCCGGCGTAAAGCCGTTTTCGTCGATGACGGTGCCGCTCGAATCGGAGACGGTGATGACTTTCGCGCCCATGGCCATGGCCTTTTCCACCGCATACTGCGCCACGTTGCCCGAGCCGGAAACGGACACGCGCATGCCTTCGAACGAGCGGCCCCGCGTCTTCAGCATTTCCTGCGCAAAATACACGGTGCCGTAGCCCGTCGCTTCCGGACGCATCAGCGAGCCGCCGAAGCTGGCGCCCTTGCCCGTAAACACGCAGTCGGCGCGGTTGCTGAGTTTTTTCATCATGCCGGCCATATAGCCCACTTCGCGTCCGCCCACGCCGATGTCGCCGGCCGGCACGTCCGTGTCCGCCCCCACGTGGCGGAACAGTTCGCTCACGAAGGCCTGGCAGAAGCGCATCACTTCGCCCTGGCTCTTGCCCTTCGGATCGAAATCGGCGCCGCCCTTGCCGCCGCCCATCGGTAACGTGGTCAGCGCATTCTTGAATGTCTGTTCGAAGGCGAGAAATTTCAGCACCGACAAGGTGACGGAAGGGTGGAAGCGGATGCCGCCCTTGTACGGCCCGATGGCCATGCTGTGCTGGATGCGGTAGCCGCGGTTCACTTGCACTTGCCCATGGTCATCGACCCACGACACGCGGAACATCACCACGCGTTCCGGCTCGATCAAGCGTTCCAGCAAGCCCTGTTCCGCGTACTTCGGGTGCTGCTCCAGGAATGGCCACAAGCTCTCCATGACTTCGGTGACGGCTTGCAGAAACTCGGGCTGACCTGGATTGCGTGCGGCGACATGCTGGACATACTCGTGAGCAGATGCGTATTTCATCAGAATTCCATGGAGGTAATCGGTTATTTGGGCAACTATCATCGCAGATTTCGCACAAAAATGGTGCAAAAATTTGGTTTTGAGGGGTTTCTGCTACATTGTGGGGAGTTTTCAGGACTCTGCGAAAGCTGCGTGAGTAAACGACAACGCCAGCCCGAAGGCTGGCGTTGTCGTGGCAAGCTTGGCTGGTCAGGCCAGGATGGGCATCACCCCGCCATGCCTCGCAGAATCAATCCCGTGATGTAGGCGCCATAGGTGCCCAGCGCATAGCCGAGCACGGCCAGCAGGACGCCGACGGGGGCCAGGGCCGGGTGGAAGGCGCTGGCGATGACGGGGGCCGAGGCGGCGCCGCCGATGTTCGCTTGCGAGCCGACGGCCATGAAGAACAGCGGAGCGCGGATCAACTTGGCGACGAGCAGCATCAGGCCGCCGTGCACGGCGATCCAGATCATGCCCAGCAGGAACAGGAAGGGCTTGTCGAACAGGGCTTTCAAGTCCATGTGCATGCCGATGGTGGCCACCAGCACGTACAGCATGGCCGAGCCGATGGTCGAGGCGCCCGCGCCTTCCAGGCTGCGCGCCCGGGTAAAGCTCAGCAGCAGGCCGAAGGTGGTGGCCAGCACGACGATCCAGAAGAAGGTCGACGTCAGGCTGTAGTCCTGCAAGCGCCATTCTGCCGGCAGGGTGGTGATCCAGCTGATGATGGGGCCGGCCAGGAAGTGCGACAGGCCCGTCACGCCCAGGCCCACGCCGAGGATGATCATGATGTCGGTCAGGCTGGCCACGCGCGCATGCTGGGCGCGGTAGCTTTCGATGCTGTCCTTGAGGGCGTTGATGGCGGATAAATCCGCGCCGGTCCAGCGGTCGAAGGCGCCCGCGCGGCCCGCCAGGAACAGCAGCACGGCCGTCCAGACGTTGGCCACCAGCACGTCGACGGCGACGAACTGGCCGAACAGCGTCGCATCGACTTCAAACACTTCCTTCATGGCCGCCTGGTTGGCGCCGCCGCCTATCCACGAGCCGGCGACGGTCGTCATGCCGCGCCAGGTGTCGCCGGCCACCGTTTCCGGGTGGATCAACCGCAAGGCTTCGAACGAGACCAGGGCGCCCAGCATGACACCGAGTGTTCCTGTCAGAAACATGATGATGGCTTTTGGGCCCAGCCGGATGATGCCGCCGAAGTCGATGGCCACGCACAGCAGGACCAGTGCGCTGGGCAGCAGATAGTCGCGCGCCACGGCGTACAGGCCCGAGGCATTGCCGTCGATGATGCCAAACGTGTTGAGCAGCGCCGGGATCAAATAGCACATCAGCAAGGATGGAATATACGTATAGAACTTTTTCCAGAAGCCGTCCGTGCGGGAAGCGCTCCAGAAGACGCCCCCCAGGGTGATGGCGAGCAAGCCGAGAACGACGGCGTCATTGGTGATCAGGGCAGAGGTGGCAGGTGGCATCGGGGATTCCGGTGAACGTGTCAGGGACACCCGGGATGCCGATCAGGCCCCCCCGGGTGCAGGGTGGCCGTATCGTATAGCAATGTTGAAGCCTAAACAAATTATTTAGGCAGTACCAGCTGGAATTTTTCTTGTCAAATCAAACACTTGGAAACTGTCTCGCCACTTGTTGCGGCAAACTGGCGGTTACAAATAGCGGGCCAGCAAGGCTTTGTCGAGCGCTGCGTCGAGTTCGATGCGCACGAAATGGCCGCTGCCGGGCGCCACCTGGATCTCGCTGCCGTCGTCGGCCAGCAGGCGGGCGATGGTGAAGTCGCGGTTGCCGCCCGGGTGCAGGGCTTCGATGCGGTCGCCCACGGCGAAGCGGTTTTTGACTTCCACCCTGGCCCAGCCGTCGGCCACGCTCAGCACGTCGCCCACGTACTGGCTGCGGTCCGCCTCGGACGCGCCGCGCATGTAGTTCTGGTGCGCCTGCGTGTGGTGGCGTTGATAAAAACCGTCCGTGTAGCCGCGGTTGGCCAGGCCTTGCAGCTGGCCCAGCAGGCTGATGTCGAAAGGCCGGCCCGCCACGGCATCGTCGATGGCCTGGCGGTAGACTTGCGCCGTACGCGCCGCGTAGTACAGCGACTTGGTGCGGCCCTCGACCTTCAGCGAATCGACGCCGATCTTGACCAGGCGCTCGATATGCTCGACGGCGCGCAAGTCCTTCGAGTTCATGATGTAGGTGCCGTGCTCGTCTTCGAGTATCGGCATCAGCTGGCCCGGGCGCTGCGCTTCTTCAATAAAGTATGGCTGATCGGCCAGCGGGTGGCGCGGCTGCTGGTGCAGGGCGGAAAACGCATTGTTGTCGGCCTCGGCCAGCGCCTGGTGGAATTCCAGCGGCACCACCTGCATGCCGCCCAGGTCGCCGCTGGCATCCTCTTCGGCATTTTTCACCTTGTAATCCCAGCGGCAGGAATTCGTGCACGTGCCCTGGTTCGGATCGCGGTGGTTGAAATAGCCGGACAGCAGACAGCGGCCCGAATAGGCGATGCACAGGGCGCCATGGACGAACACCTCGAGTTCCATTTCCGGGCAGCGCTGGCGGATTTCCTCGATCTCGTCGAGCGACAGTTCGCGCGACAGGATCACGCGCGTCAAGCCCATGCGGTGCCAGAATTTCACGTCGGCCCAGTTGACGGCATTCGCCTGCACGGACAGGTGGATAGGGACGTCCGGCCATTTGTCGCGCACCATCATGATCAGGCCCGGATCGGCCATGATCAGGGCGTCCGGGCGCATGGCGATCACCGGTTCCATGTCGCGCAAATACGTTTTCAGCTTGGCGTTGTGGGCGAAGATATTGCTGGCGACAAAGAATTGCTTGCCGCGCGCATGGGCGCCATCGATGCCTTCCTGCAAGGCTTGCAAGGTCGAAAAATCGTTATTGCGCACGCGCAGGCTGTAGCGCGGCTGGCCCGCGTAGACGGCGTCGGCGCCATAGTCGAAGGCGGCGTGCATCTTGGCCAGGGAGCCGGCAGGCAGAAGAAGTTCGGGAGCGTGGCGCATGGGCGAGGGGCAAAGCCGGCGATTGTAGGCGGGCTGGCGACAGATTGCCTTGCCTTGGGTCAAGGGATTCGCATCCGCTGCCACGCTGCTCAGGCGTAAGGCGTGCCTGCCATGGCGGCGTTCACGCCCGCGTGTCCCTGGTCCAGCAGCGACAGGAAGCCGGCCTTGGCCCGCTGCGCGTCGCCATGTTGTGCGAAACCACGGTGCGCTTCGATGAGGGCCGTGCTCCATGTCGCCAGCAGCAGGCTGGCCGCCAGCCGGGCCAGGGGATCGGCTATCGCGCTGCCCGTGCTCTCGGCCAGCGCTTGCGCGACGACTTGCGCCAGCTCGTCGCGGATCGCCCGCGCCCGTGCTTTCAAGGTGTCGCTGGCCTCAATGGTGGCAATGAAACCCTGGCCGGCGGCGGAAAAGGTGATGTAGGGGCTGTCCTCGGCCACCAGCCGGTGCGCCAGCAGGCGCAAGGTTTCGATGGGGGGAATCGCGGGATCGCGCCGGCGCAAGGCGTCGCGCAGCAGTGCGCGGCCCTCTTCCTCGCGGTCGAAGAACATGTCTTCCTTGCGCGGGAAGTGGTTGAAGACGGTCATGCGCCCGACATTGGCGGCTGCCGCGATCTCGTCCACCGTCACCTGCTCGAAACCGCGCACGAAGAACAGGCGCGTGGCGGCATTCGAGATGGCTTGCCGGGTGGCCAGGCGTTTGCGGGAACGGAGGTCGGAAGGAATCGTCATGTTGCTGCGATCATACACGAAGTGTACTGAGTACAGATAATGCTTGATGGCAGGGTAAGGGTGGACGTACTATTTATGTACTGAGTATATATTTGGATTGAGTATATGAAACAAGCCGTTCCCGTGCCAGCGCTGCCTGTCATTTTTGCCACCGTCATGCTGGACGCCGTCGGCATCGGCCTGATCTTTCCCATCCTGCCCGCGCTGCTGCGCGACGTCACCCATGCCGTCAACGTGGCGCCGTATATCGGCATCATGACGGCCCTGTATGCGTTGATGCAGTTCATCTTTGCGCCCGTGCTGGGAGCGCTGAGCGACCGGATTGGCCGACGCCCCGTGCTGTTGCTGTCCTTGGCGGGCGCGGCCGTCAATTACCTGTTCCTCGCGTTTGCCCCGAGCCTGTGGATGCTGCTGCTGGGACGCGCCATCGCGGGCTTGACGAGCGCCAACGTGTCCGTGGCCACCGCCTACATCACCGACATTTCTCCCGAGCAAACGCGGGCGCGCCGTTTCGGCTTGCTCAATGCTATGTTCGGCGCCGGTTTCATCATCGGCCCCGTGCTCGGTGGCGCGCTGGGCGACTCCGGGCTGCGCCTGCCGTTCATGGCGGCGGCCGTATTAACTGCCAGCAACCTGCTGCTGGCGTTTTTCAGCTTGCCCGAATCCCGTCCGCCAAGCCCTGCACGACTCGACTTGGCGGCCCTCAATCCTTTGCGCCCGCTGCGCTGGGTCCTGTCGGAAAAGCGCCTGTTGCCGATCACCGTGATTTTCTTTACCTTCAGCGCAGCCGGCGAAGTGTATGGCGTCTGCTGGGCCTTGTGGGGCCACGATGCGTTCGAGTGGAATGGACTGTGGATCGGCCTGTCGCTGGGCGCCTTTGGCGTGTGCCAGGCGCTGGCTCAGGCTTTTCTGCCTGGCCCGGCCGTGAAACTGCTGGGCGAGCGCGCCACCATATTGACGGGCGTGGCCTGCGCCTGCATCGCGCTGGTCGTCATGGCCTTTGCCACCCACGGCTGGATGATCTTTGCCATCATGCCCGTGTTTGCCCTGGCAGGCATCGGCGCGCCGGCCCTGCAGTCGCTGGCCACGCGCCAGGTGGACGAGGACCGGCAAGGCCAGTTTCAGGGCGTGCTGGCCTCGTCCGTGAGCCTGGCGTCCGTGCTGTGTCCGCTGCTGTTTTCCAGCATCTATTTTGGCGTCAGAGCGTACTGGCCCGGCGCCGTCTGGCTATCGGTGATCGTCGTGTATGCGGCGCTGGTGCCGCTGGTGCTGGGCTTGCGTCTGAAAAAGCCGCCAGTGGCGCTGGCGGGATAACTGCTTAGTGCGCGTGCGCGGCGCCGCTGCCGGCGGCCTGGCCGCTGATGGGCAGGTGTTCGGACGGCATGCCGTCCTTGAACAATTGACGCAGTTGCTGGCGCAGCTCCGGCGTATCGTGGTGATGGTGTACCGAGACCGCGTGCTCCACCGCCACGCCCAACAGTTCTTCCTCGCTATCGGCCGAGATGGCCACCGAGCAATGCGTGTCGCTGGGGAATTCCCGGCAATCGATGAATTTGCGCGTCATGATGGACTCCTTTCTGGAAAGAGCGGGTATGGCACCCGCTCGTTTCAGTATAGGCCGCGCAGCGCAGGCCGCAATCGCGCTAGGCTGCGCGGCTTGCGCCGCCGGCTGCATCGTCAAGGCGGTGCACGGCGCCGTCGCCCTGGGTTTGCTGCGCCTTAGCCGCCGCAAAATCATCGACCTGGATCAAACCGTCAACCAGGCGCGCATATTCCAGCAAGGTGTTGTGCTCCTGGCAGCTGATGGTGCCCGCCGCCTTGGCCGTGGCCAGCCACGGCTGCATGGCGGACAGGCTTTGTGGCAGGTGCTTGAGGGCCGCGCCTTCGGGCGTGTCTTTCAGGCGTTTTTCGATGTGCAGGACGTCGGGCAGCAGGGCCAGCGCCCGCTCGGCGCAGGCCACGGGATCGGCCGCATCTTGCGCCACGAAGCCGTCGGCCAGCAGGCGTTCGCGGTCGGCGCCCGGCGTTTGCAGGGCCAGCGCCACCTCGCTGCCCAGTTCGTCGGATGGCGGACGGTGGGGCAGGCCGAACGGGAACAGCACGGTGCGCAGCAGTACTGCCAGCACGCGCGCTGGGAAATTGTCGAGCACGCCCGTCAAGCCCTGCTGCGCCTTGACCAGTGCATCCTGCAGCGACCAGTGCACGTACGGCAGGTCGGCCTCGGGCCGGCCATCGTCCTCGTAGCGCTTCAGCACCGCGGAGCACAAATACAGCTGCGCCAGCACGTCGCCTAGGCGGGCGGACAGCCGCTCGCGGCGTTTGAGCTCGCCACCGAGCACGAACATCGACATATCCGTCATGACGGCAAACGCCGTCGACAGCCGCGTCAGGGCGCGGTAGTAGGGCGCCAGTGCGGGCGCGCCGGCATCGGGTACGGCCGCCAGGCGGGCGCCGCCGAGGCCGTACCACAGCCCCCGCGCCAGGTTGCCCAGCACAAAGCCCACATGGCCGAAGAAGGCCGCATCGAAATCGCGCAGGGCTTTGCGGCCGTCGCTTTCGCTGACGGCGGCCATTTCCCTGAGTACATATGGATGGGCGCGGATGGCGCCCTGGCCGAAGATGATCAGGCTGCGCGTGAGGATGTTGGCCCCTTCGACGGTGATGGCGATGGGGATTTGCTGGTAGGCGCTGGCGAGGAAATTGTTGGGGCCGATGCAGATGCCCTTGCCGCCAAGAATGTCCATGCCGTCGTTGACGAGCGCGCGTCCCCGCTCCGTGACGTGGTATTTGACGATGGCGGAAATGACGGCCGGCTTCTCGCCCAAGTCGACGGCATGCGCGGCCAGGGTGCGGGCCGCGTCCATCAGGTACAGATTGGCGCCCATGCGGGCCAGCGCTTCCTGCACCCCCTCGAACTTGCCGATCGGCATGTTGAACTGGCGCCGCACGGCCGCATACGCGCCGGTGCCGCGCACGGCCATCTTGCCCATGCCCACGCTGGACGAGGGCAGCGAGATGGCGCGCCCGGCCGCCAGGCATTCCATCAGCATGCGCCAGCCTTGACCCACCTGCGCCTGGCCGCCGATGACCCAGTCGATGGGAATGAACACGTCTTGACCGGAGGTGGGGCCGTTCTGGAAGGCGGCGTTCAAGGGATGGTGGCGGCGGCCGATCACCACGCCGTCGTGGCTGGCGGGGATCAGGGCGCAGGTGATGCCGGGCGCATCATTGTCGGAGAGCAAGTGGTCGGGATCGCTGGTCTGGAATGCCAGCCCCAGCAGGGTCGCCACGGGCGCCAGGGTGATGTAGCGCTTGTTCCACGTCAGGCGGAAACCCAAGGTGGAGCGCCCTTCATGCATGCCCATGCAGACCACGCCCAGGTCGGGAATGGCGGCCGCATCGGAACCCGCATACGGGCTGGTCAGCGCGAAGCAGGGGATCTCGGTGCCGGCGGCCAGGCGTGGCAGGTAGTAATCTTTCTGTTCCTCGGTGCCGTAATGCAGCAGCAGCTCGGCCGGTCCCAGCGAATTGGGCACCATCACGGTCACGGCCAGCGCCGAGCAGCGGCTCGACAGCTTCATGACCACTTGCGAATGCATATACGCGGAGAATTGCTTGCCGCCATATTGTTTCGGGATGATCATACCGAGAAAGCCGCGTTCCTTCATGAATGCCCAGGCCGGTGCCGGCAAGTCTTGCGCCTGCTGCGTTTCCCAGTCGTTGACCAGCTCGCACAGGCGTTCGACGTCGTGATCAAGAAAGTGGCGCTCTTCGGCAGTGAGCGCGGCACGTCCATAACCCAGCAGTTTGGACCAGTCGGGCCGGCCGGAAAACAGGTCCGCATCCCACCACGTGGTGCCCGCCTCGAGCGCGTCGCGTTCTGTGTCGGACATGGTCGGCAGGATGCGCTTGAACAAGGCCAGCAGCCGCGGCGTGATGAGCGCGCGGCGCACGGGACCAAGTGCGAACAATAGAACCAGGCCGAGTACGGCCGCCAGCAGAGCAATCTTGAGCATGCGATATCTCCCCGTTGTATGAGGGCAGGGTAGGCCTGTGGAGCCGATGTATCTGTACGCTACAGCACGTAGTGCGGGGGGAGTGGGGAAAGCAAAAAAGCCAACCCGAAGGTTGGCTTTTTGATATGTACTGCTGAATTCTTGGTGGCCCGGGGCGGAATCGAACCACCGACACAAGGATTTTCAATCCTCTGCTCTACCGACTGAGCTACCAGGCCAAGGCGGCGAATTATAGCAGAAAGACTTTCCACCTGACCAGAGCTAGCTGTGTTCAAATGCAACAGATGGTCAAAACATGGTGTTTTGGCATCCTTGTATGATGTGAAGGGATGTGGCGATGCAGCGAGGTATACGAGTGCAGGGCCTGGCGGCTGCGGGCTTGTTCAGTTTGTTTTGCGGTGCGGCGCGGGCCGATGGCCTGGCCGACCTGAATGCTGCGCTGGCGCGGCTGCAGGGGCACACGCCCGTGAAGGCGCTGGTCGAATCGAAGACCTGGCGTCGCGAGGGCGAGGGCAAGGAGGCGGAAGAAGATAGCGGCCAGGCCACGGTGGCCGTCGAGGGCGGGCCGGCGGGCTTGCAGGTGCTTTACGGCAAGGATTTGCTGGGGAAAGTGGAGGCCGAACAGCGCGCCAAGGTGAAGGATCCGAAGACGAAGACGCCGACCGGTTTTGCGCTGGGGGAAATGAAGGCGGCGGAATTGCGTTCCATGGTGTCGGCCGCCGATGCCCTGTCGCGCGAGATCGAGGAAGCCGTGTTCAGCGGCGAGAAGATCGATAGCTACAAGGGCAAGCCGGCGCGCCTGCTCAGCTTTACCTTGTCGCTCGACAAGGTGCCTGAGAAAGACCGCAAGTATGTGAAGAAGTTCGACGGCGGGATCGAGGTGTGGATCGCCGCCGACGGTACGCCGCTGGCCAGCCATTTCCACTTCGATGTGAGCGGGCGCGCCTTTGTCGTCGTCAGCTTTACGCAAAAAACGGACGAGACGCGCCAGTATGGCGTCAGCGGCGACCATTTATTGTTGCTGCGCAAGGAAAGCAGGAATGCCACCTCGGGTGCTGGCGAGAAGGTGGAAAGCAAGATCGTCAAGACCTTGCAGCTGCAGTCCTGACTTGGTGCCGCATCACGCAAGCCGCTGATCCAGCGGCTTTTTTTTACAGCGCCGAGCTGCCGCCCATGGCGCTCTTTTGCAGCACGCAGCGTCCCGCCTCGCAGGTGGCGCCCGGATCCGTGACGATGGAACAGGTCGACATCATGCCGTCCGCCTGCTGCTGCTTGCGGCTGGCTTCGGCTTGCGCCTGGGCCAAGGCCTTGAGTTTCTTGCCGTCATTGTCCTTGCTGGACCAGGCCAGATAGCGCTCGGGGCCGCCGCAGGCTTTGGCGCCGATGGCGATGGTTTGGCATTGCTGGGTGGAATCGCAGGCGGCGGCGCCCACTTCCGCCTGGATTTGCGCCAGCAAGCCGGCATTGCCGGGTGCGGGCGGCGCATCTTGTGCGGGGGCGCTGCCGCAGGCACTGGTGGCCAGCAGCAGGATGGCGGCGCACGCGGCGCGCAGGGCGGAGTAGGTCAATGTGTGCATGCCTTCATCATGTGCCACGCTTGCCCAAATGGCAAGCGCGATTCGCGCGCTGGACGATCCTTGATGCCGGTCATTTTCATTATCAAGCCGTCAAAGTTAATATAAATCAACATCCAATCAGCGATGGTCGGGTGGCGACCGGGCCGCCGCGCTGCATTCCCGCGCCGGCGTGCACCGCCGATTCGGGAATGCTTCCAGGAGTTAGACTATGCACCGTACCCTCTCCCCCTTTGTCTTCATCGCCAGCCTCGCTTTCAGCTGCACGCTGCACGCCGCCAGCAAGGAGCCGATCCAGCCTATTGTCGCTGCGAAAGTCGCCAACCCGGCCATGGTCGAACTGGGCAAGAAGCTGTTTTTCGATCCGCGGCTGTCGCGTTCCGGATTTATTTCCTGCAATAGCTGCCATAACCTGAGCATGGGCGGCACGGATAACATCAAGACGTCGATCGGCCATAACTGGCAGCGCGGACCCATCAACTCACCAACGGTGCTCAATTCCAGCATGAACGTGGCGCAATTCTGGGATGGCCGCGCCAAGGATTTGCAGGAGCAGGCGGGCGGCCCCATCGCCAATCCGGGCGAGATGGCTTTTACGCACGAACTGGCCGTCGATGTGCTGGCCTCGATTCCCGCCTACCGCGCGGAATTCAGGCAAGTGTTTGGCCAGGATAAATTGAGCATCGAGCAAGTCACGCGCGCCATCGCCGCTTTCGAGGAAGTGCTGGTGACGCCCGGTTCGCGCTTCGATCAATGGCTGATGGGCAAGAAAAGCGCCCTGACGAAAGACGAGCTGGCCGGCTATCAGCTGTTCAAATCCAGCGGCTGCATCGCCTGCCATAACGGCCCCGCCGTGGGCGGCAATACTTTCCAGAAGATGGGTGTGGTGGAACCGTACAAGACGGCGATGACGGCACAAGGGCGCTCGGCCGTGACGGGCAAGGATGCCGACCGCTTCAACTTCAAGGTGCCGACCCTGCGCAACGTGGAATTGACGTACCCGTACTTCCACGATGGCGAGGCGGCCACCCTGACGCAGGCCGTCGACGTGATGGGCCGTCTGCAGCTGGGCCGCACCTTCACGCCCGATGAAAACGCGAAACTGGTGGCCTTCCTGAAGACCCTCACGGGCAAGCAGCCGCAGCTCGTGCTGCCGATCCTGCCGCCATCGAGCGACACGACGCCGCGGCCGGTGCCGTTTGACTGAGCGATGGGAGTGTGGAGGTGTCGGATTACGCCATTGCGGGCTAATCCGACCTACGCCGGAGCGGACAGGTCGGATTAGCGGCAGCGCCGCGCCGTCCGACAGGTTTCGCCAAATGCGACGGGAATTGGCCTTACTTCAGCGTGCGCTGGAATAGTTGGAAAATGCGGCGGTACTCGTCATACCACGCTTCCGGCTGCACGAAGCCGTGGCGCTCCATCGGGTAGCTGGCCATTTCCCAGTTATCCTTTTTGAGCTCGATCAAGCGCTGCGACAGGCGCACGGAATCCTGGTAAAACACGTTGTCGTCGATCATGCCGTGGGCGATCAGGAGGTTGCCTGTCAGCTTGTCCGCGTATTCGATGGGCGACGAGATTTTATACGCCTGCGGATCGACGTCCGGCGTGTTCAGGATATTGGCCGTGTACTCGTGGTTATAAGTCGTCCAGTCCGTCACGGGACGCAGCGCGGCGCCCGACTTGAAGACGTCCGGCGCGCGCATCAGGGCCATCAGGCTCATGAAGCCGCCATAACTGCCGCCATAGATGCCCACATTCTGGATGTCGCCCTGGTGCTGGGCTGCCAGCCACTTGGCGCCATCGATGAAATCTTCCAGTTCCGGGTGGCCCATCTGGCGGTAGATGGCCGTGCGCCACGCGCTGCCGTAGCCGAGCGAGGCGCGGTAGTCGACGTCGAGCACGATATAGCCTTGCTCCACCAGCAGGTTGTGGAACATCTGCTCGCGGAAGTAGACGGGATAGCGTTCGGTGACGTTTTGCAGGTAGCCGGCGCCGTGCGCAAACATGACGATCGGGTAGCGCTTGCCCGCTTCCAGCTGGGCCGGGCGGTACAGCTTGGCCCAGATGGGCGCCGCGCCATGCGTGGACGGCACTTGCACCAGTTCCGGCATGACCCAGCTGCGCGCCTTGAAGGCCTCGCTGCGCGTATCGGTGAGGATGGTCGCCTTCCCGCCAGAGACAGAAACGGTCGCCAGCTGGGCCGGCATATAGCTGGTCGAATAGCGCAGCAGCAGCTTGCCGCCGTCGGGCGACAGGCCGAAGTTTTCCACGCCTTTCAAACTGGTGACTTCGCGCGCGCCGCCATCTTTCGCCGTCGTGGCGCACACCTCGTACGTGCCTGGCGCCTGACGGTTGCACATAAAATAGGCATTCCTTCCGTCGCGGCTCCATTCGACGGCGCTCACTTCCCACTGGCCGCTGGTCAATGCGCGCGCGGGCGCGGCGCCCGCTTTCGTGTACAGGTGGGCGTAGCCGCTTTCCTCGGACAGATACCACAGGGTGGCGTTGTCGGGCAGCCAGCCGAATTCCTCGGCGCGGCGGTTGACCCAGGCCGTGTCGCTGATGCGATGCGCGGGCACCAGCGTGCCATTGGCCAGGTCGACGGTGGCGAGCCAGCCGTCCTTGTTGTCGATGGCGCGCACGCGCACGGCCGCTTTGGAACCGTCATCGGTCCAGGCGATGCCGTCGCGCTGGGCGTCGATGCGCACGGGGCGGTTGCCTTTCAGCGGCGGCAGCTTCTGCTCGGCGCGCAAGGCTGCCAGCGGATCGGTGGCGATGCCGGGCAGGCTGTCGAAACCGATCTCGCGCACCGACCCCGTGCGCAGATCGGCCAGTTTCAGGCTTTGCGCGATCGGCATGTTGCGGCCCACGCGCGTGCGCTCGTCATCCGCTTCCGGGTAGCCCGTTTCCGTCACGTAGCGGGCCAGTTTGCCCAGCTTGCCTTTTTCGGCGGCCTTGTCCTGCGTGACGAACAGCAGCCAGCGGCCGTCCGGCGACAGGGCGCTGCCGGAAATCGTCACTTTGTCGCCCAGGTAGATCGGTTCCGGCGCGCGCGTGGCGTCCAGGCGGCGCTCTTCGTGGCGGCGTTCGCGGCTCGCGTCGCGGTCTTCCTTCTGGCGCGCCAGGTTGACGATCAGGCGTAGCTGCAGTTCGCGCAGGGCGTCCGCTTCCGGCTTGGCGTCCGGGTCCTTGGCCGCGCGCAACAGGGCGACGGGGGCGCTCAGGCGCTCTGCGCGGCTCCAGCTGAACCAGTCCGTGCCGCTGCGGTATTGCACGGCGCCGCCGTCGGCGGAGTATTGCGGGTCGCTGATGGCAGAGACGCCGCGCGTGATCTGGACCAGGGCGCCGCTTTTCAGGTCGCGCTCGAACAAGTCGCCGTTGCGCAGCAGGATGGCGCGCGTGCCGGCCCGGTTGACGATCATCTGCTGGCCATCGAGATTCGCCAACTGCGCATCGTCGACCTTCTTGCCGCTATTGAGTTTGGCGTTCGCGCCTGGCAATTGATACGTGTCGCGCAGGGGCGAGCCGAGGCGTTTTTGCTTGTAGTAGAGCTGGCCGTTCCAGCCCCACCATGCCGCTTCGACGGGCGTGCCGATCCAGTCGGGATCGGCCATGGCCTGGTCCAGCGTGATCGGCGTGGGCGCGGTGGTGGTGGAAGGAGCCGCATGTGCGGCGGGCAGCAGAGATAGCAGCAGGAGCGGCAGCAGGGGAAGAACCAGACGCATCGGGGATCGCTTTAATAAAAGGGGGATAGTGAAGGTACAGGCTATGAGGCCGGTATTCTAGCGGAGGAGTTTCGTGCAGGAAATGCCGTAAAGCTAACGCCGTTCGGCCAGCCAGACGAGAAAGTCATCGAGCGGCATCGCTTGTGCATACAGGTAGCCCTGCAAGCCGTCGCAATCGTGGGCGATCAGGAAGTCGGCCTGCTCCTGCGTTTCGACGCCCTCGGCCACGACGCGCAAGCCCAGGTGGCGCGCCATGGCCAGGATCGCTTGCACGATGGCCGTGTCGCGCGCATCGCGCGGCGTGTCGTCGATGAAGCGCTTGTCGATTTTCAGTTCGTACAGCGGCATCGAGGTCAGGTAGGCGAGGCTGGAGTAACCGGTGCCGAAATCGTCGATGGAAAAGCGGATGCCCAGGTCCGCCAGTTCTCGCATGCGCGCCAGCGAGGCCTCGCGCTGGTCGATCAGCAAGCCTTCCGTCAATTCCAGGATCAGGGCGCCGGCCGGCGTGCCGTGTTCGGCCAGCGCCGCCTGCACGCGGGAAGCAAAATCGGGCTGGCGGAACTGGGCCGGACTGACGTTGACGGACAGGGGGACGGGCCGGCCAGCTTGCGCCAGCACCCTGGCGGCGCGGCACGCTTCGCGCAGGGCCCAGTGCCCGAGCTTGACGATCAGCCCAGATTCCTCGGCGATCGGGATGAAGATGCCGGGCGCGATATGGCTGCCGTCCGCCTGCGGCCAGCGCATCAGCAATTCGGCGCCCGTCACCCGGCCGTGGCGCTCGACCTGCGGCTGTACGTGCATGCGCAATTGCCCCAGGTCGAGGGCGCGCGCCAGCGCCCGTTCCAGGGTCAGGCGGCGCTCCACGCCCGCCTGCATGGCCGCTTCAAAGAAGGCGATGCCGTTGCGTCCTTCCGCCTTGGCGCGGTACATGGCGATGTCCGCTTCGCGCAGCAGGTCGTGCGCCTGCTGGCCTGCTTTCGGCAGCAGGGTCACGCCGATGCTGGCGCTGCAATGATAGGACTGTGCGCCGATCTCGAAGTCGCGCGCGATGGCGGCGCGGATTTTCTCGGCCACCTGGGCCGCCGCGCGGGCGGCGCTGTCCAGGTCATCGGCCAGGTGCGCCAGCAGCACGACGAATTCGTCGCCGCCGATGCGCGCCACCGTGTCGGCCTTGCGCATCAGCTGCGCCAGCCGTTCGCCCGCCAGGCGCAGCAGCGCGTCGCCCGTGGCGTGGCCGCGTGCATCGTTGATGTGCTTGAAGTGGTCGAGGTCGATGAACATCAGCGCGCTGATGGTCTGCTCGCGCGGCGCGGCGGCCAGCAGGTGGCCGATGCGGTCCATCAGCAGGCGACGGTTGGGCAAGCCCGTCAGCACGTCGTAGAAGGCCAGGCGGTGGATGTCCGCTTCCGATTGCTTGCGCTCGTCGATTTCGCGCTCGACGGCCACCCAGTGCGTCTGCTTGCCGTCCGCATCCGTGAAGGGCACCAGTTCCGCCTCGACCCAGTACGCCTTGCCCGCCTTGTTGTAGTTCAGCAATTCCGCCCTGGCCGGCTGGGCGCGGGCCATGGCGGCGGCGATGCGCGCCAGTTCGTCGGCATCGGTGGCCGGGCCTTGCTGGAACAGCAGGCTGCGTCCCAGCACCTCGGCGCGCGCATAGCCGCTGCTGCGCTCGAAGGCGTCGTTGACGAAGATGATACGCGTGGCCGATACCGTCCCCGCGCCGGGGCCGGGCGGGCCGTCCTGCACTTCGGCGATCATCACCATGTCGTTCAGACGGGCCAGCGCCGTGGCGGTCAGGCGCAGCTCGGCGTTCAGCTGCGACAGGGCCTGGCTGCTGCGCTCGAGGTGGCGCAGCAGGAAGGCGCAGGACAGGGTCAGCACGGCGGCGATAAACAGGAAGTTCAGGGCCACGATCAGCGCGCGCAGCACGGGAGAGTCGGGCGTGCCCGGCAGGCGCAGGGCGACGTCGGGATGCAGGCCGAGGAAAAAGATGGTCAGCGTGGTCAGGACCAGGGTGGACAAGGCTGGCCGCATGCCCAGCAGCAGTGCCGCCAGCACGGGCATGAGCATCATGTAGATCTGGCTGACGGGACCGATTTTCAGCAGCAGGCCCACGCCCACCAGATAGGCGACGATGAGGAATTGCCACACGCGCCAGCGGTAGGGCATGGCGCGCAGGTGCCAGATGACCCCGATCCAGCCGATGGCCAGCAAGTCGAGGACGACGATGGACCAGATTGCTTCGCTCGCGGCCAGCAGCGCGCTGGGAATGGCTGTGACGATGCCAAGCAGCAGCACCACCTGCAGCAGGCGGTCAAAGACCTGGCCGCGCCAGTGCGCGAGATCGTTCGACGCCGCCACGCTGCCGTCCTTTCTCCAGAATGCCGTGTAACCGTACTGAGCAGTAGGTTGATTAAATACTACGCGTTATCTTTCTCCATGTCATCTTGATCATTAAGCATGGTTGCATGTCTGGCGGCGTGTTGCTGGCGCAAAAAAAAAGCCAGCCTTTCGGCTGGCGCTGTGCAGTGAAGCGCGTACTGGGCTTCGAAGCGGCGCTTATTTCTTTGGCGCGCTCAGGCATTCTTTCATGAACGCCTTGCGCGCGTCGCCCTTCATGTCCTTGGCGTCGGCATTGCACGCCTTCATCTTGTTTTGCTGCGTCATGGCCGGCGCCGGCTTGGCGCTCAGGCATTCCTTCATGAAGGCCTTGCGCTCATCGCCTTTCTTGCCGGCGGCATCCGCATTACAGGTGGTCATTTTCGATTGTTGCGCCGTCTTGGCGGCGGGCGCCGCTTCCGGTGCGGCGGCAAAGGCGGTGCTGGCAAACGCGGCGGCGATGCAGAGGGCGATTAATTGTTTCATGGCAAATCCTTGTAGACGCAGGCGATGGAAGGGACATGCAATCGGCTATCAATGCCGATATGCAGAACGTAACTAACTATATGACATTTATCAACAAAATTTCCAATCGAGTGTGTCTTTTTGTTACTGACGCTGCTTGCCGCCACGCCATCGCCAGCCGGCCCGGGCAGCCATGTTGCGGCGGCAGCGGCCCCGTTTTTTGCTATGCTAGCGTCTTTCCACCGGCCGATGCCGCAGTCTTGGCCGGCGCACCCTCAATACGGAGTAGTTATGGTCTCGTTGCAAGAGCAGTTTTTAAAGGCCGGCCTGGTCGACAAGAAGAAGGTCAAATTGGCCAACCAGGACAAGAGCAAGCAAAAAAAGGACGAGCGCAAGAGCGGCACGCAAAGCGTCGACGAGGTGCGCCTGGCCGCGCTCGAGACCCAGCGCAAGAACGCGGAACGCGCGCGCGAACTGAACGCCCAGCGCGACGCGGCCGCCAACCAGAAAGCCATCGTGGCGCAGATCGCGCAAATGGTGCAAAAGAACCGCCAGAGCAAGGGCAACAATGGCGACGTGCCGTACAACTTTACATTTAATAACAAGATCGAGCGCATCTACGTCACCAGCGCCGTGCAAGCCCACCTGGTGGCGGGCCGTTTGGTGATCGTCTGCCTGGGCGGCGCCGTGGAACTGGTGCCGCGCATCATTGCCGACAAGATCGCCGAACGCGACCCGGCCATCGTCGTGCGCGTGAAACAGGCCAGCACGGAAGTGGACGAGGACGATCCGTATGCGGCGTTCCAGATTCCCGATGATTTGATGTGGTAAGGCCGCGCTTGCAGCGTTGAGACGCGAATGCAGATGCTGCAAGCAAGAAAATAAGAGCAATCGCTGAGGCTGCTCAACGTCGGTGCAGCCCAGCGCGGCATGCTGTGGGAATCTTCCCATCGGGCATGCCATGACGATACTTCCCTACCACCGCCCGCGCCTGCATGCCATGCTGGTGGCGCTCGATCAGCAAGCCGAGCGTGACCTGCGGCGCCATCTGTTGCATGCAAGGCATGATACCGCTGTCCTGATCCGTTCTGAGAACCGTTCGCGTCGCGTGCTGCAGGCGCTCGATTACGCCAAAGAGCCAGCACTCAAGCGTTTGCGCCTGCAGTTTTCGCAGGTCGATATTGCCACCATATGGCCACAGCTGAGCGAAATTTGCCATGATGTCGCCTTGTGCCTGGGCATGGCGACGCTGGCATCGCAGGCGGCGCTGGAAGCCTTGCTGGCGCAGGTGTTCGACGCGGGCGCCATGGGCAAGTCCATGGTGGCCGGCCTGCGCGACGCCGGCAGCACTTACCGCATGGGCTTAGGCAAACTGTGGGGGGCTGATCCTGCGGCCGCTGGTTTTGTTGTGTCTGATTTGCATCGCCCAGCGCCCCATGCCAGCATGGTTGCCGCCGATTTCGCCCATGGACATGCGCTCGCCGTCACCGCCATGCTGCGCAGCGTGAGCCTCGGTTTATGTCATGGCAGCATGCGGCGGCAAGCCATACTTGGCGCCGCCATGCACAATGCGCGGCTGGGCCCCACGGTCGCCATGTGGCTGGCGCGCAATCAACTGGCGCTGGCCAGGCATCCATCCTTGCAGGCGCGAACGGCGGCGATCGAGACGGCGCCTGCCATGCTGGCGCGCACCTTGCCAGCCGCAGCCGTCAAAGGTGCGGCGGCAAACGCAGACAAGGTCGCGCGCGATATGGACATCCTGCGCTTCTACGCGGCCCAGGGCAACCGTGAAGCCTATTGGAACTATCTGGCCGCCGGCGGCGACCGCTATGCGCGGCTGGCGCTCGGTGTCGTGCGCAACGACACCATCAGCGGCGCCATTGCCAACGGTTATGCACAGATGCGGGCTGATCAGCTTGGGAGAGTGATGAGCGAGCGCGACTGGCATCAGTTTGGCACCGCGCTGATGCGGGCTGATCTTGAGTATCGTGAACTGAACTTGGCGAAGTCGATGGCGCTGGGGAAAATCGCGCCGCTTCCGGTGGAAGACGTGGCGAGATATCACACTGTAATTTTCAAAGATTTTCTTTTGGATTCAGAAGCGTGGACCGCCCATATTCCTCTGTCTCCTTATCTGAGTTCTCATGATGTCGCCGGCGCGGAGAAAGTCTGGCAGGCCATGCTCGATGAGCGCTTTTATGTCAATGCATCGGGTGTTCTGCGGTCGGAAGGGCGCGCGTTATTGAACGGAGTAAATTCCGTGGAGCATGCCGCCTGGCTGGGGAAAATTGGCGTGCTCACGTCAGCTTACGCCCTCGATCTATTCCAGGCCTATGCCGATGCGGACAAGATCGGCAGTTGGCGCTATGCGAATGGCGCCTGGTCGCGCATGCATTTCGACTACCCGGCGGCCATGGATGGCAGCTTCGGCATGGACATGGCGCCGGAGCGGCTGCGCAAGCAATTGGATCTGGACAGGCTGTTCCGCCTGGAGCGTCTGCGTCCGATGGACAAGCATCCGCACGACCTCTCTCATCTGATGCCAGGGCTATGAGATGACGCAACCGTCCCCGCGCAAACGACATTGGACAACAAAGAGCCTGCTCGCCATTTTCTGTCTGGTCCCTCTGGCCTGGTATGCGTTGCCACGCAACCAGCCAGTGACCGAACTGCGCATGACGGTCAATGGCAACATGCTTCTCATTCCCGCGAACTATATTCCAAGCTATATGCAGGGTTTGTACGAGCAAGCCAGCAACCGGCAGGGTTTGCTCTTGCAGGCGCAGTGGAAGGGGGGCAAGTTACAGCCCTTCATCGCTCCGCATGACAATACGCCCGTCTGGATCAGTCATCAGGATGAAGTCTCCATTCTGGTGCAGCATTTTGACGCCAATACGCTGGCCGAAAAGTATCAGCTTGCCCAGCACTTTAGCGCAATCTGGATGCCCAATCGCAAGCAGGTGGCGTCACGTCATGGCTTGCTGCGCTATGAGCACAACGATTTGCCGCAGCGCGTGCGGGAAGATGCGATCACGGTGTTTTATGAACAGGACTTGTATCTCTATCCATCGCGCGAACGGATAGAAACGCAGATTGTCTGCGCCCCGGATTTTTTTCCCGATCCCGGTACGGAAAGGGCGAACGCGCTGGAGAAGCGCGGGAAATTGGTAATAGGCCCTAGCTGCTCGCACGATATTTTCCTGCATGGCTTGAGAAATTCTCATATCCGAGTCAGCTACTTTCGCAGCCATCTGCATGAATGGCAAGCCATCGAGCGGGCCGTGGTCGCGTTGCTCGATTCATTGATTCAAGAGCCGCAGAAGGCTTTGCCGCTGGCGCGGCAGCGCGATGCTCAGCGTGAAAGCGGGGCGGGACGATAAACGCAAAAACGCCACCCGAAGGTGGCGTTTTTGAACGTATTACGAATTCTTGGTGGCCCGGGGCGGAATCGAACCACCGACACAAGGATTTTCAATCCTCTGCTCTACCGACTGAGCTACCAGGCCAAGGTGGCGAATTATAGCAGACCAAGACGGAAATGCAAGAGCCGGTCTGCGATTTTCGTGCAAATATCGCGGGCGATATTTTTATTTGTTGTGAAGTCAAGGATTGGGTGGATTTTCGTGTTTCAGGTCAACAAATGGCGGTGCTTGCCTGGCTTGGCTACGCGGCCTGTGCGGTCAAGCCGCTTGATCTGGGGCACGTATCCTGTACTTCCGGACTATCTGAAAAGGGTGGGGCAAACGCTATAATAACCGCATGAACAGTCCCACTCCCCCCACCACGCGGCGCTTCATGCACAGCCACAGCGACGTTTGCATCGTCGGCAACGGCGCCATCGCGAAAACCACGGCGCTGGCGTTTGCCCAGGCAGGACAAAGCGTCACCCTGTTATCCCCGGCGAGTCCTCCGGCACCTGCCACCAAGCCGGTGGAAGCCAGCTGGGATGTGCGCGTGTATGCGCTCAATCACACGGCGCACCAGTTGCTGTCGTCGTTGAAGGTATGGGGCGCTTTGGCGGCCGACAGGGTGGCGCCCGTCGACGCCATGCTGGTCAACGGCGACGGCGCGCAGGCGGGCGGACTCGGTTTCGATGCCTATGGCGCCCATGTGGGCGCCCTGGCGTGGATCGTCGAAGACCGCAACCTGGGCCAGGCGCTCGACGCCGCCCTGAAATTCGCGCCGAACGTCAGCGTGCTGCAGGGCCGCGCCAGCCGCCTGGAATGGACGAACGACTCGGCCATCGTGCACCTCGACGGCGGCGACACCATCACCTGTGCGCTGGTGGTCGGCGCGGACGGCGCCCAATCGTGGGTGCGGGGCCAGTGCGACATCGGCCTCGATTACCGCTCCTACGGCCAGCGCGGCGTGGTCAGCAACTTCGCCTGCGAAAAGCCGCACCATGGCGCGGCCCACCAGTGGTTTACGGGCAGCGAAGGCATCGTCGCGCTGCTGCCGCTGCCGGGCGAGCGCGTCTCTCTCGTCTGGTCGGCGCCCGACGCGCTGGCCGATACCCTGATGGCCGAACCGGCCGACGCCCTGGCCGCGCGCCTGGCCGCATACTGCCACGACAAACTGGGTAAACTCACGCCGCTGCAGCCGGAGCTGGTGCGCGCGTTTCCCCTGACCCTGATGCGCCCGCACGCCATGGTGGCGCCGCGCGTGGCCCTGGTGGGCGACGCCGCTCACGTGGTGCACCCGATGGCCGGCCACGGCATGAATCTGGGCTTTGCCGACGTGGCGCAGCTGGTCAAGACGATCGGCGAACGCGAAGCCCACCGCGGCATTGGCGACGAACGGGTGCTGGCCCGCTATGCGCGCGCGCGCAAGGAAGACGTGCTGCTGATGCAGCTGGCCACCGATGGCCTGGCGCGGTTATTCGGCGCCGATCTGGAGCCTTTGCGCGTGGTTCGCAATTTGGGATTAAACTTGCTGGATAAATTACCTGCCCTGAAGCGAAAAATGATCTCGCACGCATTGGGACATCAGTAATATCAGCGTATCTTAAGATATCGCCGGATAATGGTACTAGTGAAAATTCAAGGTCGCCGCAGCTGGTCTGCGGCGATCGTTTTGTCAAAGAGATAACGACGCCGGGCCAGGGGCAGTTTCGCCGGGCGTTTCAAGTGGAGAAGTGATAGTGATGACAATGAACGCAAGCATGAGCAAAATCGCCTTGCTGATGGCCTCGGGCCTGATGATGTCGTGCGCCGGCGCGGAGACGCCGACGGAAGCGAGCATCAAAAAGCTGATCGAGCCGCGCCTGGGCGAAGGCGCCAAGGTCGATTCGGTCAAGGAAACCCCGTACGGCGGCCTGTATGAAGTGCGCACGGGCGGCGACATCCTGTACACGGACAAGAGCGCGCAGTATCTGTTCGTCGGCCACGTCTTCGACGCCAAGACCTCGCAAGACCTGACCAAGGTGCGCCTGGACGAAGTCAACCGCATCAAGTTCTCCGACCTGCCGCTCGATTCGGCCATGAAAACCGTCAAGGGCAATGGCAAGCGCGTGATCGCCGTGTTCGAAGATCCGAACTGCGGTTACTGCAAGCGCTTCCGCCAGAACGCGCTGAAGGAAATCGACAACGTCACCGTCTACACCTTCATGTACAACATCCTGTCGCCCGATTCGATCGCCAAGTCGCGCAATATCTGGTGCTCGCCGGACCGCAACAAGGCCTGGGATGACTGGATGCTGAATGGCAAAGTGCCTGCCGCATCGCCGGCCAATTGCGCCAATCCGCATGAAAAAATCCTCGCCCTGGGCCAGCAATTGCGCGTTTCGGGCACGCCAGCCATCTTCTTTGCCGACGGCAGCCGCATTCCGGGCGCGGTCGATGCGAAAACGCTGGAACAGAAATTCTCGACCATTAAGTAATCCGGGCTGTCGCCAGGAAGGCTGGACGGCGCGCCCTCGCAAGGCGCGCTTTTTTTTGCACTTTTTTCCGCTGTCGTATCATCAAGTGTTGTTCGTAGACGCCATAACAATCCAAAAAAGGGGAAGCAGCAGATGATTACCTTGAATATCAACGGACGCGACACGCAGGTCGACGCCGATCCCTCCACGCCCATCCTGTGGGCGCTGCGCGATAACCTGAACATGACGGGGACCAAGTTCGGTTGCGGCGCGGCCCTGTGCGGCGCCTGCACGGTGCACCTCGACGGCCAGCCGATCCGCTCGTGCATCACGCCGATTTCCTCGGTAGGCGCGCAAAAGATCACCACCATCGAGGCGATGGAAAACGACCAGGTGGGCAAGGCCGTGCAGGCGGCATGGGTGCGCCACGACGTGCCGCAATGCGGCTACTGTCAAAGCGGCCAGGTGATGAGCGCGACGGCGCTGCTGCGCACCAACAAGTCGCCCAGCGATGCCGACATCGACGGCGCCATGAGCGGCAATATCTGCCGCTGCGGCACCTATCAACGGATCCGCGCAGCCATCAAGGACGCGGCCAAGACCCTGGCCTGAGGAGAGCGACATGCGTATCGAATGGTTGAATCAGGAAGCATTGCAGCATGGCGGCGTGACCCTGGGCGCGGCGCTGGCATCGGTGCCGGTGGCGCTGGCCGATGGCGTCTCGCGGCGCGGTTTCATGAAGGCCGGCGCGGTGGCGGGCGGCGGTTTGATGCTGGGCTTTTTCCTGCCCGGCACAGGCAAGCTGGCGCAGGCGGCCGATGCCGCCCCCGCCAAGCCCGCGTATGCGCCAAACGCTTTCTTGCACATCGCGCCCGATAACACGGTGACGGTGCAGGTGAACCGGCTGGAATTCGGCCAGGGCGTGCAAACGAGCTTGCCCATGCTGATCGCCGAGGAACTCGACGCCGACTGGAGCCTGGTGCACGGCGCGCTGGCGCCGGCCGGCGAGCAGTACAAGGATGCCGCCTACGGCATGCAGATGACGGGCGGCTCGGGCAGCATCGCCCATTCGTTTACCCAGTACCGCGAAATCGGCGCCAAGGCGCGCGCCATGCTGGTGGGCGCCGCCGCCGCGCAGTGGAAAGTCAGTCCCGACCAGGTGCGCGCCGCGAAGGGCGTGCTGTATGGCCCCGGCGGACAAAAGGCGACGTATGGCGAATTTGCCGACGCGGCCATGCGCCAGCCCGTGCCCGCCAGCGTCAAGCTGAAGGACCCGCGCGACTTTGCCATCATCGGCAAACCCGTGAAACGCCTGGACGCGGCCGCCAAGTCCACGGGAAAACAGCAGTTCGGCATCGACTTCAAGCCGCCTGGCGCAAAAGTCGCCATGGTGGCGCGCCCGCCCGTGTTTGGCGCGAAGGTGGCGAAATTTGACGCCAGCAAGACCAAGGCCATCAAGGGCGTGCTGGAGGTGCTGGAAGTGAAGACCGACCGTGGCGGCAGCGGCGTGGCCGTCATTGCCGACGGCTATTGGCCCGCCAAGCAGGGGCGCGATGCGCTGGTGATCGAGTGGGATACGAGCGCCGTGGAAAAGGTCAGCAGCGACAAGCAGCTGGCCGCTTTCAAGGCGCTGGCCAAGACGCCGGGCACGGTGGCGCGCGCATTTGACGTCGCTGCGCTGGCCAAGGCGCCAAAAAAAATCGAAGCCGTCTACGAATTCCCCTATCTCGCGCACGCACCGATGGAACCGCTCAATTGCGTGGTCGACCTGCAGGCCGACAAATGCACGATGTGGGTAGGTTCGCAATTCCAGACGGGCGACCAGGCGGCCATCGCGGCTACTTCGGGCCTGAAACCGGAGCAGGTGACCCTGCACACGATGATGGCGGGCGGCGGCTTCGGCCGGCGCGCCGTGCCCTCGTCCGACTACGTGGTCGAAGCCGTCAACGTCGCCAAGGCATACCGCGCGGCGGGCAAGAGCGGCCCGTTGAAATTGATGTGGAGCCGCGAGGATGACATCAAGGGCGGCTACTACCGGCCATCGCACGTGCACCGCGCGCAGATCGGCCTGGACGCCAAGGGCAAGATCCTCGCCTGGGACCACACCATCGTGGGCCAGTCCATCATGGCCGGCACGCCGTTCGAAGCGTTCATGGTGAAAAATGGCGTCGACGGCACCATGGTCGAAGGCATGGGCGAGCCGTACACCCTGCCGATGAAACTGTCCGTGCACACGGCCAAGGCGAACGTGCCCGTGCTGTGGTGGCGCTCCGTCGGCTCGACGCACACGGCCTTTGTCATGGAAACCCTGATCGACGAAGCGGCGCATGTGGCGAAGGTGGATCCCGTCTCCTACCGCAAGCAGATGATCGACGCCAAGCATACGCGCCACATCGCCGCGCTGGACCTGGCCGTGGCCAAGTCCGGCTATGGCAGGAAGAAGCTGCCGAAAGGGCAAGCCTGGGGCGTGGCCATGCACGAGTCGTTCAATTCCGTCGTCGCCTACGTGGTGACGGCGTCCGTGGTGGACGGCGCGCCCAAGCTGCACCAGGTATGGGCGGGCGTGCATTGCAACCTGGCCGTCAACCCCTTGACGATCGAAGCGCAAGTGCAGGGCGCCGCGCTGATGGCGCTGGGCATGACCATCCCCGGCGCGGCCATCACGCTCAAGGATGGCGTGGTGGAGCAGCAGAACTTCGGCGACTATCCCGTGCCGCGCATGCCCGACATGCCGGTGATCGAGGTACATCTGGTGCCGTCGGGCGATGCGCCGACGGGCATGGGCGAGCCGGGCGTGCCGCCGCTGGCGCCCGCCTTTGCCAACGCGCTGTTCGCCCTGACGGGCAAGCGCCTGCGCAAGCTGCCGTTCGACCTGGCGGCCGCATGACGGCAGCGGCTTTTTGAGTACGGTCGGCATCTTGCTGGCAGCCGGAAGGGGACGCAGGTTCGACCCTTCCGGCGTACAGAACAAATTATTGCAACCGCTGGCCGAAGGCCCGCATGCGGGCTTGCCCGTGGTAGTGGCGGCCGCCAGGAACATGCTGGCGGCCTTGCCGCGCGTGCTGGCCGTGGTGCGTGCCGATGACACGCAGGTGGCGCGCGTGCTCGGTGCGCTGGGCTGCGAGGTGCGCGTCTGCCATGATGCCGATACGGGCATGGCCGCGTCGCTGACCTGCGCCATCGATTATGTGCGCGGCGCGCCGGGCTGGCTGATCGCCCTGGGCGACATGCCTTTCGTGGAAGCGGCTACAATCGCCGCCTTGTCGCACGCCATCGGCGATGGCGCGCGCATCGCCGTGCCCGTGTTCCATGGACGGCGCGGCAATCCCGTCGCATTCAGTGCCTTTCACTTGCCGCTGCTGCTGGCGCTCGATGGCGACCAGGGCGCGCGCAGCATCGTCAACAGCCATGCCGTGCGCGAAGTGACGGTGGACGACGGCGGCATCTTGCGCGATATTGATACACCTGACGATTTGTCGCCGGTGCCTGGCGCGCCCGGACGATTGTAGAACATCCAAGCCAGATACGAGGAAAACATGAAGCAAGCACCAACAAAAAAAATCACCGCCAAGGCGGGAGCCAAGGCAAGCGGCAAAGCCACAAGCAAAGCCGTCGTGAAAGCCGCAGCGAAAGCCCTACCGGCCGCCGGCATCATCTACAATATCGCCGCCCTCGACCTGGCCGGCCATATGTTCAGGGTGACGTTGACGGTCAAGTCGCCGGCCGCCATCGGCCAGGTATTGTCCTTGCCGGCCTGGATCCCGGGCAGCTATATGATCCGCGAATTTTCGCGCAACATCGTCAGCATCCGCGCCGAATCCGAGGGCAAGGCCGTGGCGCTGACCAAACTGGACAAGCACTCGTGGCAAGCCGCGCCGTGCAAGGGCCCGTTGACGGTCGAATACGACGTGTATGCCTGGGACCTGTCCGTGCGCGCCGCCCACCTTGACCAGACTCACGGCTTCTTCAACGGCACCAGCGTATTCCTGCGCGTGCTGGGCCAGGAATCCGACGCCCATGAAGTGCATATCGTGCAGCCCAAGGATGCGGCCTGCAAGACCTGGCGCGTGGCCACCACCCTGCCGGAACTGAAAGCGAAGCGCTATGGTTTCGGCAGCTACCAGGCGGCCAACTACGATGAGCTGATCGACCATCCGGTGGAGATGGGCGACTTCGCACTGGCCAGCTTCACCGCGCATGGCGTGCCGCACGATATCGTCGTCACGGGCAAGGTGCCGAACCTGGATTTGCCGCGTTTGTGCCGCGACCTGAAAGCCATCTGCGAAACGCAGATCGCCTTCTTCGAGCCGAAGACGAAAAAAGCGCCGATGGACCGCTATGTGTTCATGACCATGGCCGTTGGCGACGGTTACGGCGGCCTGGAACACCGCGCCTCGACGGCGCTGATCTGCGCGCGTGCCGACCTGCCGACGACGGCTTCGACCAGCACGGAGATCGGCGACGGCTACCTGAAATTCCTGGGCCTGTGCAGCCACGAGTACTTCCACACCTGGAACGTCAAGCGCATCAAGCCGGCCGCCTTTGCGCCATACAATCTGCAGGCGGAAAGTTATTCGCCGCTGCTGTGGCTGTTCGAAGGCTTCACCAGCTATTACGACGACCTGATGCTGGTGCGCGCGGGCCTGATCGACGAAGCGGCCTATTTCAAGCTGCTCGGCAAGACCGTCAACAGCGTCCTGCGCGGCAGCGGCCGCACCAAGCAGAGCGTGGCCGATTCCAGCTTCGACGCCTGGGGCAAGTACTACCGCCAGGATGAAAACGCGCCGAACGCCATCGTCAGCTACTACACCAAGGGTTCGCTGATCGCGCTGGCCTTCGATCTGACGATCCGCACGAAGACGAATGGCGAAAAATCGCTCGATGACGTGATGCAGGCGCTGTGGCAGCGCTATGGCCGCGATTTCTACAAGGGTAAGGCGCGCGGCGTGACGCCGGCCGAAGTTGAAGCGCTGTTCGACGAGGTCTCCGGCACGCGCATGAAACCGTTCTTCGAGCGCTATATCCGCGGCACGGACGACGTGCCGCTGGCGCGTCTGCTGGCGCCGTTCGGCGTGAAATACAGCGACGCGCGCAAGGGCGAAAAAGCCAGCCTGGACGTCAACCTGGGCCGCGACGGCAACGACGCCAAGCTGGCGCAGGTGCACCAGGGCGGCGCCGCCCACGTGGCCGGCCTGTCGGCGGGCGACGTGCTGGTGGCCGTCGATGGCCTGCGCGTGACGGGCAACCCGGCCAATCTGGAGACGCTGCTGGGCCGTTACGCCGTCGGCGCCAGGGTGGCCATTCACGCCTTCCGGCGCGACGAGCTGATGACATTCACCGCCGTGCTGCAGGGCGACCGCGTGCCCGGTGTCAGCTTGACCCTGCTGCCGGCGTCAAGGAAAGCCACGGGGCCGAAGCGTCCTAGCGCGGCATGATGCTGTTTGTCATGCAGTAAGACAGAAAACCGGCCTCACTGGCCGGTTTTTTATTTCAGGCAGCAATTTCGCAAATGCAAATGAACTAATTTTTCTTTAACTAAACTAAAATTGCCGAATTGCTTCTTTTAGATTCGCGCCCAACGTGCAAACCCTCGATCCTCGAACGATTATGCTGATGACCACCCTGATGTGCGGGGCGATGAGCATCGTCATGTTTTCGGTGTACCGCAGTTTCCGGCGCGAGGTGCACGGCCTCGGGCATTGGGCGGCCGGCTTGCTGCTGCTCGTGTGCGCGTCTCTGCTGTTTAGCACCCGCGAAGTGCTGCCGCCGGCATTGTCCACGATCGCGGCCAACGCGGCGCTGGTGGCCGGCATCGGCCTGTCGATGCTGGGCACGGAGAAATTCTTTGGCCTGGCGCCCAGCCGCCGCGCCTATCTGCTGATACTTGCCCTGGCCATCGCCGGCAATAGCTGGTGGCTGCTGGCGCACCCCGATTTTTCGGCCCGCGTGGCGGTCTTTTCGCTGCTGGTCTTCCTGTTCTATGCGCGCCAGGTGCAACTGGTGTGGCGCCATGGCGAACGCCATTTCTCGAGTTTCTTCTTTGGCGCCCTGATGCTGCTGCAAGCGGTCGTGGTGCTGGCGCGCGGCGTGTCGGCCTTGCTGCATGGCGGCGCCAGCGTGAACCTGGCGGTGGCCGGCACGCCGGCCGGCATCTATCTGGCGGTTGCCAATTTCATGGCGCTGCTGCTGACGGTGGGCTTCATGACGATGGCGACGCGCCGCCTGCAGCTGATACTGGAGCGCCGCGCGACCCACGATCCGCTGACGCAAGTGCTGAACCGGCGCGGCTTTGGCGACGCCTATGCGCGCGAAATAGGCAATCTGCGGCGTCGCCGCCTGCCGCTGACATTGCTCAGCATCGACCTCGATTACTTCAAATCGATCAATGACCGCTACGGTCATGCGGTGGGCGACCAGGTGCTGGCGCATGTGGCCACCATGATCCAGGGGGCCTTGCGCGAATCGGATTGCGTGGCGCGTTTTGGCGGCGAGGAGTTCGTCGTGCTGATGCCGGACATGCCGGCGCATAATGCGCTGGGCGTGGCCGAACGCATCCGCGCCTTGCTGCGCGAACCGAACCACGCGGGGCTGCCTGCGTGCACGGTCAGCATCGGCGTCGCTTGCCAGGCATCGGTGGTGGAAGGACTGGAACAGCTGTTGTCGCGCGCCGATGCGGCCCTGTACCTGGCCAAGGAGCGGGGACGCGACCGCATCGAACTCGATGCTTGCGTGTTTACTGGGGACCGGACAATGTCCGCAGCTGGAAGCGGTACTGGTCGTTGAACAGGAAGGTTTCGGAAAAATCGAAAGTCTTGGCGTGGCGGTGCATCAGGTGTCCCGCCGGCGGAAAGAATACCGGCACGCGCCGCACGGCGGCCAGCGCGACGGCCGATGCGTCGCTGTCGCGCGAACGGTGCACGCGCACGCTTTTCAGTTCGCCGTCGGGGCCCACGCTCAGGTCGAGCACGACGATGGCAGGCAGCATGGGCGGCAGGCGCCCGCTGAACGTGTATTCCCCGTTGGCCGCCATGATCTGCTGCGCCACCAGCGCCTTGTAGGCGTCGATGCTGGCCGCCAGCTGCAGCGCGGCCGGTGTGCCCGCTGCAGGCGTGCGCACCGCTGGCGGGGCCGTAGTCTGGCAAGCCGACAGCAGGACGGCGGTGGCAAGGACGATGATCGCGTGTCTCATGTCGGCCAGACTACCATGGTTTAACTGAACAGGCGTTCCAGCTCCACGCCGGGGTCTGGCGCGCGCATGAACGCTTCGCCCACGAGGAAGCTGTGGATGTGCGCATCGCGCATGCGTTGCACGTCGGCCGTGCTGTGGATGCCCGATTCCGTGATGATCAATTTGTCTTGCGGGATGCGCGGCAGCAGGCCGAGTGTCGTTTCCAGCGACGTTTCGAACGTGCGCAGGTTGCGGTTGTTGATGCCGATCAGCGCGCTCTTGAGTTTCAATGCCGCCGTCAGTTCTTCGCCGTCGTGGCTTTCGATCAGCACGCCCATGCCCAGTTCGTGGGCGCAGGCTTCCATCTCGGCCATCAAGCCATGGTCGAGCGCCGCCACGATCAGCAGGATGCAGTCGGCGCCCATGGCGCGCGCTTCATAGATCTGGTACATGTCGACCATGAAATCCTTGCGCAGCACGGGGATGGCGCAGGCGGCGCGTGCCTGCTGCAGGTAATCCACGCAGCCCTGGAAGAACTGTTCGTCCGTCAGCACCGACAAGCAGGCCGCGCCATGCGCCGCATAGCTGGCGGCGATGTCGGCTGGGCGGAAGTCGGCGCGGATCACGCCTTTCGATGGCGACGCTTTTTTCACTTCGGCGATGATGCCGGGCTTGCCGGCGGCGATGTGCTGGCGCAGGCTTGCCTCGAAGCCGCGCAGGCCGGCACGCAGGGCGCTATCGCTTTCCACGTCGCCGCGCAGGCTGGCCAGGCTGCGGCGGGCTTTGGCCTTGGCCACTTCATCGGCCTTCACGGCCAGGATTTTATCGAGTATGTCGGACATGATGGTCGCTATTCTATCAAGGAGGGCGGAGGGCTTACGCTTGCGGCGGGGTGCCCAGCTGCTGCGTGACCTGCACGAATTGGTCGAGTTTTGCCAGCGCGGCGCCCGAACTGACGGCGGCGCGCGCACGCGCCAGGCCGTCTTCGATCGAGCTGGCCACGCCGGCCGCGTACAGCGCCGTGCCCGCATTCAGGGCGACGATATCGGCGGCGGCACCTGGTTCGCCGCGCAGCGCTTCCATCATCTTCGCTTTCGATTCGACGGAATCGGCCACCTTCAGGTTGCGGCTGGCGATCATCGACATGCCGAAGTCTTCGGGATGAATTTCATATTCGCGGATTTCACCGTTGACCAGTTCGCCGACGAGCGTAGAGGCGCCGAGCGACACTTCATCCATGTTGTCGCGGCCATACACGACGATCGCATGCTGCGCGCCCAGGCGCTGCAGCACGCGCACCTGGATGCCGACCAGGTCGGCGTGGAACACGCCCATCAGGATGTTCGGCGCCCCGGCGGGATTCGTCAGCGGCCCCAGGATATTGAAGATCGTGCGCACGCCCAGTTCGCGGCGCACGGGCGCCGCATGCTTCATGGCCGCGTGGTGGTTCGGCGCGTACATGAAGCCGATGCCTGTCTGCGCGATCGACTGGGCGATCTGCTCGGGCTGCAGGTTGATGTTGACGCCCAGCGAGTCGAGCACGTCGGCGCTGCCGGACGAGGACGAGACGCTGCGCCCGCCGTGCTTGGCCACGCGCGCGCCGGCGGCCGCCGCCACGAACATCGAGGCGGTGGAAATATTGAAGGTGTGCGCGCCGTCGCCGCCCGTGCCGACGATGTCGAGCAGGTTGGTGGTGTCGGCCATGGGCACCTTGGTGGAAAACTCGCGCATCACTTGCGCGGCGGCGGCGATTTCGCCGATGGTTTCTTTTTTCACGCGCAAGCCCATGGTGAGGGCGGCGATCATGGTGGGGGACATTTCGCCGGACATGATCTGGCGGAACAGGTACAGCATTTCGTCGTGAAAGATTTCGCGGTGTTCGATGCAGCGCAGCAGCGCTTCTTGTGGGGTGATCGGCATGATGCTTCCTTCTTCAATGATGGCGCAGGAGGACACTGACGGCACGCCGGGGCGTGCGCATGGGATCAGCGCTCGAGAAAGTTCTTCAGCAGGGCGTGGCCGTGCTCCGAGAGGATCGATTCGGGGTGAAACTGCACGCCCTCGATATCGTATTCCCGGTGGCGCACGCCCATGATTTCGCCGTCGTCGGTCCACGCCGTCACTTCCAGGCAGGAAGGCAGCGAGGCGCGTTCGATCGCCAAAGAGTGGTAGCGGATCACTGTGAAGGGGCTGGGGATGTCCTTGAAGACGCCCACGCCCGTATGCGCGATGAGGGAAGTCTTGCCGTGCATGACCTGCTTGGCGCGGATGACCTGTCCGCCAAACGCCTCGCCGATGGCCTGGTGGCCCAGGCATACGCCGAGTATCGGCTTCTTGCCGGCGAAGTGCCTGAGCACTTCCACGGAAATGCCCGCCTGCTTTGGCGCTTTCGGGCCGGGCGAGATGCAGATGCGGTCCGGGTTCAGCGCCTCGATCTGTTCGATCGTGATTTCGTCGTTGCGGTAGACCCGCACGTCTTCGCCCAGTTCACCGAAATACTGCACGATGTTGTAGGTGAAGGAGTCGTAATTGTCGATCATGAGCAGCATCTTAAAACCCTCCATCCAGACCATCTTGCACTTGTTCGGCGGCGCGCAGCACAGCGCGTGCCTTATTTTCCGTTTCCTGCCATTCCATTTCGGGGATCGAGTCGGCCACGATGCCGGCTGCGGCCTGCACGTACAGCATGCCATCCTTGATCACGCCCGTGCGGATGGCGATCGCCACATCCATTTCACCGCCAAACGACAAGTAGCCGCAGGCGCCGCCATAGATGCCGCGCTTGGTGATTTCCAGCTCGTCGATCACTTCCATGGCGCGCACTTTCGGCGCGCCCGTCAGGGTACCGGCGGGGAAGGTCGCGCGCAGCACGTCGAGGTTCGACAAGCCCTCTTTCAAGGTGCCTTCCACGTTCGAGACGATGTGCTGCACATGCGAGTATTTTTCGATGACCATGCGGTCGGTGACTTGCACGCTGCCCGTCTCGGCAATGCGGCCGATATCGTTGCGCGCCAGGTCGATCAGCATCACGTGCTCGGCGATCTCTTTCGGGTCGGCCAGCAGCTCGGCCGACAATTCCGCGTCGCGTTCCGGCGTGGCGCCGCGCGGACGGGTGCCGGCGATGGGACGCAGGGTGACTTTCTTGCCGCCATCGGCCGTATTCTCGTTGCGCACCAAAATCTCGGGCGAGGCGCCGATGATCTGCATGTCGCCGAAATTATAGAAGTACATGTACGGCGACGGATTGAGCGAGCGCAAGGCGCGGTACAGGGTCAGCGGCGAATCGACATAGGGCTTGCGGATGCGCTGGCCGATCTGCACTTGCATCAGGTCGCCCGCCATCACGTATTCATGCGCCTTGGCGACCGCCTTCAGGTAGTCTTCCTTGGAAAAGTCGCGGATGGTTTCCGTGCGCACGGAGGCGCTGGTGACGGGCGCATCGACGCCGCGGCGCAGCATCATGCGCAAATCCTTCAGGCGCTGCTGCGCCTTGCTGAACGATTCGGCTTGCGTCGTGTCGGCGTAAACGATCAGGTACAGCTTGCCGGACAGATTGTCGATGACGGCCAGTTCTTCCGTCACCATCAGCTGGATGTCGGGCAGCTTCAAGTCATCTTTCGGCGCGCCGCCGGCCAGCTTTTTCTCGATGTGGCGCACGGTGTCGTAGCCGAAGTAACCGGCCAGGCCGCCGCAGAAGCGCGGCATGCCGGGGCGCAGGGCCACCTTGAAGCGCGATTGGTACTGTTCGATGAAGTCGAGCGGGTTGCCTTCGTGTTCTTCGATCACGACGCCGTTCTTGACGATCTCGGTGCGTTTGCCGTAGCTGCGCAGCACGGTCGTGGCGGGCAAGCCGATGAAGGAGTAGCGGCCGAAACGTTCGCCGCCGACGACGGATTCGAGCAAAAAGGTGTTCTTGCCGCCTTGCTGGGTTTGCGCCAGTTTCAGATACAGCGTGAGCGGGGTTTCCAGGTCGGCGAACGCTTCCGCGATCAAGGGGATGCGGTTGTAGCCTTGCTGGCCCAGCGATTTGAATTCGAGTTCGGTCATGTGTCTCTCCATGCCGTCAGGGTGCGAGTGCGCATAATGCACAAACCCTGCGGTGGGTTATCAAAAAACTTGCCGGTACATGGAACATGCGCAAATTGCGCGTGTGCAGCCGGCAGCAATCGTAACGGCTCGGCCTTCAGGCCTGCCAGGATTGCCAGCGTCGCCAAAGCCAGGCCTCAATCGAGCCGGTTTGGGTGACGTTGTGTTTTTTGATGAGAAACGTGTTCACGATATGGTGTGGGGTTTGGTCAGTATGCCGGTTAGTTTTGCATGCTAATAAAACGGGCTGCTTCGAGCAGCGTCTTTACTATACCATCGGAATCGGTATCGTGTATAGAGTGTCCGTGATTGTAGCCATACGGTACCGTCAATACGGGACAAGCCGCAGCCCTGGCCGCTTGCGCGTCGTTCGAGGAGTCGCCGATGGCCACCACTTTGGATGGCGCCAGGTCGAAATCGGCGCACACTTGCAGCAGCGGCATGGGGTGCGGTTTTTTCTTCGGCAGCGAATCGCCGCCGTAGACGATCTCGAAATAGCCGTCGAGCTTTTTCTGTTTCAGCAGCGGCAGGGCGAAGGCGATCGGCTTGTTGGTGACGCAGGCCAGGCGCAAACCCGCCGCCTTCATTGCCGCCAGCCCCGCTTCCACGTCCGGGTACAGGGTGCTGAACTGGCCATTGATGGCCAGGTAGTGGCGCTGGTAGCCGTCCATCGCCTGCTCGAAGCGCTGTTCCACGCCGGCCGCGTCGAAGTCGAGGGCCAGCACCGTGCGTATCAGGTTTTCCGAGCCCTTGCCCACCATCAGCTTGATGGCTTCGGCGCTGATGGGCGCCAGGCCCAGTTCCGCGCGCATGCCATTGATGGCGACATGGAAATCGGGCACGGTGTCGAGCATCGTGCCATCGAGGTCGATGATGGCGGCGCGCACGCCGGCCAGTACGTGGTCTTTCACCGTGCCCGCTTGCATCAGGCGCCCTTGACGGCTGCCAGTTCGGCGCGCATGGCGTCGATGACGGCTTTGTAGTCGGGCTTGCCGAAGATGGCCGAGCCGGCGACAAAGGTGTCGGCGCCGGCGGCGGCGGCGGCGGCGATGTTGTCGATCTTGATGCCGCCATCGACTTCCAGCATGATGTCACGGCCCGATTCGTCGATCATGCGGCGCGCTTCGGCGATTTTCTTCAGCGCTTGCGGAATGAAGGACTGGCCGCCGAAGCCCGGATTGACCGACATGATCAGGATGATGTCGATCTTGTCCATCACGTGCTCCAGGTAGTGCAGCGGCGTGCCCGGGTTGAAGACCAGGCCCGATTTGCAGCCGTTATCGCGGATCAGCTGCAGCGAACGGTCGACGTGGTCTGACGCTTCCGGGTGAAAGGTGATGATGTTCGCGCCAGCCTTGGCGAAATCCGGGATAATGCGATCGACAGGCTTGACCATCAGATGCACGTCGATGGGCACTTGCACGTGCGGGCGGATCGCTTCGCACACCAGCGGGCCGATGGTCAGGTTCGGCACATAATGGTTATCCATCACGTCGAAGTGGATGATGTCGGCGCCGGCGGTAACGACGTTGCGCACTTCCTCGCCCAGGCGGGCAAAGTCGGCGGACAGGATGCTGGGAGCGATACGGAATGTTGTCATGGTGGCTAAAGGCTGAGAGTAGAAAATGCGAAGATGCGCTATTTTACGCTTGACGCCGGTACCATGCTTCATTGAAGGACCGTGAAACACAGAATACGCATCGCGCGATGGTCAATGCGTCGCGCGCGGCACACAATACGACTGGCAATGTCTGAATAGGAATGACGATGGCGACTTATGAATTTACGGTAACGGTCAAGACGCAATATCTGCCCGAACAATCTGCACCGGACCAGGGGCGGCACGTGTTCAGCTACACGATCCGCGTCGTCAACACGGGCACGGCTGGCGCACAGCTGATTTCGCGCCACTGGCTTATCACGGATGCGAACAACAAGGTGGAAGAGGTGCGCGGTCTGGGCGCCGTTGGCCACCAGCCGCTGCTGCAGCCGGGCGAGCAGTTCGAATACACGAGCGGCACCATGCTGGGCACGCCGCAAGGTTCGATGCGCGGCGAATACTTTTGCGTGGCAGAAGACGGCCATCAGTTCGAAGCTTTGATTCCCGAGTTCGTGCTGTCGGTGCCGCGCACCCTGCATTGACGCAACGCCGGGGGCTTGGCCCCTTATTTCAGTTTTTCGGTGCTGTCCTGTTCTTCGCTGAGTTGCTTGCGTGCCGGTGGCGCGGGTTTTTTACCCGAATACATGGTCCACCAGACTATAAATGCCAGCAAGAAGAACGCCACCAGCGCCTCTATCATCAAGATCCACATACGCACCCCTATGTTATTTACCCGCAGCTTAGTATTTACCCGCCGTCTGTTGACACGCGGTAGTCTACCCGTTTCCATCGGCGCCGTCGCGCTTGCGCTTTCCGCCTGTACCACGCCATCCGCGCCACCGGCCGCCGCCGGCGGCAAGGCGCCGCCCATCGCGCCGACCGTCGTCAGGCCCGTGCCGGCCAAGCCTGCAGACGCCAAGGACGCTATCGATGCAGCGGCGGCCCCCACTTTCGTGCCCACCAAATTTGCCGCCTTGCCTGGCTGGGCCCGCGACGACGTGCGCGCCGCCTGGCCAGCGTTCATGGCTTCGTGCGGCGTGCTGGTAAAGCGTCCGGACTGGAAGGAATCGTGCACGATCGCGCGCCAGGTGAATGCCGACAGCGACAAGGCCATCCGCCTGTTCTTCGAAACCTTCTTTGTGCCCAATCAAGTCATTACCGCCGATGGCGCCAGCACGGGCCTCGTCACCGGCTACTACGAGCCGCTGCTGCACGGCGCGCGCAAGCGCGGCGGTCCATACCAGACACCGCTGTACAAGGTGCCCGACGACCTCGTTTCGGTCGACCTGGCCGGCGTGTATCCGGAACTGAAGAACATGCGCCTGCGGGGCAAGCTGGTCGGCAAGAAGGTGATACCGTACGCGACCCGTGCCGACATCGAGCGCGCCACGTCCGTGACGGGCAAGGAATTGCTGTGGGTGGATGACGAAGTCGAGGCGTTCTTCCTGCAAGTGCAGGGTTCGGGGCGCGTGCAGCTGACCGATACGCAGGAAACCGTGCGCGTCGCATATGCGGACCAGAACGGCCATCCGTATAAATCGATCGGCCGCTACCTGGTCGACAAGGGCGAGCTGACCCTGAGCCAGGCGTCCGCGCAGGGCATCAAGGCGTGGATCGCCGGCCACCCGACGCGCAAGGATGAATTGTTCAACGCCAATCCCAGCTATGTGTTCTTCAAGGAAGAGCGTTTGCCGGATCCGAAAGTGGGACCGAAGGGCGCGCTGGGCGTGCCGCTGACGCCGCAGCGCTCGGTGGCCGTCGATTCACGCTTCCTGCCGCTGGGCGCGCCCGTGTTTTTGTCCACCACGCAAGCCAATAGCGAGATTCCCATGCAGCGCCTGGTGATGGCGCAGGATACGGGCGGCGCCATTCGCGGGCCGATCCGGGTCGATTATTTCTTTGGCTTTGGCGCGGAAGCGGCCGAGAATGCGGGCCGCATGAAGCAGAGCGGCGCCGTGTGGGTGTTGTTGCCGAAGCAGGCGCCGGCGCGCTGAGTTTCTCGCGGCGCCGGGCGGGGATTGCGCTGGCGAAGGTTAGCGCAAGACCATGACAGGCAGGTGGGTGTGGGCCAGCACTTTTTGCGTTTCGCTGCCAACGAACAGCTTGTTCAAGCCCTTGCGGCCATGCGAGGCCATCAGGATGATGTCGCAATGGTAGGTTTGCGCCGCATTGACGATTTCGTCGTGCGGGCTCGGTGACACGGCCACCACGCCTTCGAAGGGCACGCCGGCGGCGCGCGCCGCTGCGCCGATCTTGTCGATCGCGCGTTGCGACGCTTCCTGCATCTGCTGTTCATACAGGCTGGCGTCGAGCACGATGCCGCCATCGGCCATCGGCGAGAACGGGAACGGCTGCACCACGCTGATGGCGACCAGCTTGGCCTTGTTCAATTGGGCGAAGGCGAGGGCGGTCTCGGCGGCTTTGTCGGACAACGGCGAGCCGTCGGTGGGAAATAAGATGGTGTTAAACATGGCGTGCTCCTCAAGTGATGTAAGACAGCTTATGGATTTACATCAATTAAAACCTTGATGTAAATCAAACCTCACAGGCTTTGGCATGAATAGTGTCGCCAAGGCAATCTTTCGCCAGTGTATGCCCGTTCCTCGCTTCAGGTGCGCACGCTACGCAGCGGCGTACCCCACACCATGGCGACCGTCAACGCAATGCTGCCTGCCGCGATGCAGGCCAGGCCATTGCGCACGCCAAAGTGTTCCGCTACCCAGCCGGCGGCCAGCGCGCCCAGCGGCGCCGTCGCCACCGTCAGGAAGCGCATTGTCGAGGTCATGCGGCCCAGCATGGGATCGGGCGTGACCTTCTGGCGCAAGCCCAGGTAGGGAATAAAGAACAGCATCACGCCGCAATCGAAAAAGAACATCAATATCGCATAAGCGACGGCGCTGGCGGCCGCGCTGCCGAAGAGCAAGGCGGGAATCGTTGGCGTCAGGGCAAAGCAGAGCGAGGTCGATGCCAGGCCGATCAGGATGGTGCGGCCGGCGCCGTAGCGCTTCGTCAGCGGCTTGACGATGAAGGCGCTGAGCAAGACGCCGGCGCCGCCCAGCATCTGCGTCATGCCCAGCACGCCAGGACTCATGCCCAGGTCACGCGTGGCAAACAGCACCGTCAAGGCCATGCTGGCGTAAAACAGGAAGTGCCAGATGCCGGCGCCCCAGGCGAGCGCGCGCAGCAGCGGCTCGCGCCAGACGAACAGCAAGCCGTCGGCGATGTCGCGCAGGGCGTGCTTGTCGGACGGTGCGGGACGCGGATCGCGTACGCTCATGGCGCGCAGATTGAAGACGGAAATGAGATAACCGCACGCCGTGCACAGGATGGCGACGGGTGCCGACAAGACTTGCACCAGCACGCCGGCCAGGCCGGGGCCGATCAGGCGCGACGCCGATTCGGTGGCGGCAAATTTCGATTGCGCATCGATCAAGCCATCGCGGCCCACGAGGAAAGTCAGAAACACTTGTTCGGCGCCGCCGCCGACGACGAAGCCCGTGCCGATGATGAATCCCACGATATATAGCCATGGCATCGACAGCACGCCGCACCAGTAGGCCACGGCCACGCTGGCCAGGGCCAGGCCGCACATGCTTTCGCTGAACAGCATGATCGGATGCTTGCTGCGCCGGTCCAGCAGCACGCCGACGGGCAAGCCGAACAGGGCGAACGGCAGCGCCTGCAGGGCGACCAGCACGCCCATCTGTTCAGGCGTCGCATGCAATAACAAGACCGCGCACAGGGGCAGGGCCAGCGAAGTGATCTGGGCGCCGAAGCAATTGAGGCCGTTGCTGAACCACAGGCGGCGAAAATTGACGCTGGCGGCGCTGCCGTCGCCGCGCAGGTGGCGGGCACAGGACTGGAAGAGGGAAGAGAAAATACCTTGCTCGATGAAAAGTGATCGGGCTCACAATAATAGCAGCGCATCTGCCGCGCCGCTGCCGTTAGCCGCTACAATCGGTGCACCGTTCATCGAGAGGAGACACTATGCAATACGAAGACTTGATCATCGACATCCAGGACAAAGTGGCGATCATCCGCCTGAACCGCCCCAAGGCCTTGAACGCTTTGAACGACAACATGATGAATGAGCTGGGCGACGCCTTGCTGAAGTTCGACGCGGACGAGCATATCGGCTGCATCGTGCTGACGGGCAGCGAAAAAGCGTTTGCCGCCGGCGCCGATATCGCCGCCATGGCCGATTACACGTATCCCGATACTTTTACCCAGGGTTATATCAGCCGCAACTGGGAGCATATCTTGCGCGTGCGCAAACCGGTGATCGGCGCGGTGGCCGGCTATGCACTCGGTGGCGGCTGCGAACTGGCCATGATGTGCGATTTCCTGATTGCCGCCGACAGCGCCAAATTCGGCCAGCCGGAAATCAAGGTCGGCGTCACGCCGGGCGCGGGCGGTACGCAGCGCTTGCCGCGTGCCATCGGCAAGGCCAAGGCCATGGATCTGCTGCTGACGGCACGCACCATCGATGCTGCCGAGGCGGAACGCATCGGCCTGGTGTCGCGCGTGGTGCCGGCCGATAAATTACTGGAAGAAACCTTGGCTGCCGCCAAGACCATCGCCGCCATGCCGACCTCGGTTGCCATGATGATCAAGGATTGCGTCAACCGCGCGTTTGAAACCACCTTGACCGATGGCGTCGCCTATGAGCGCCGTTTGTTCCAGGCCGCCTTCGGTACGCCTGCGCAAAAAGAAGGCATGCACGCTTTCCTGGAAAAGCGCTTGCCAAACTTCGACGGTCTTTGATATGATTCGCCTCCCCGATGAGACGCACCAGTTTGCGGCACAAAAGGGACGGCCTTCAGGGGCTGGGTATTAAAAAAGAAGGTTGACGGATGTAGCGAAATGCCTCATACTCTTCCTTCTTCGCAGCTGACAAACACAACGCTTTGTCGATAGCGCGAAAGCAGTACCGAATACAGTTCTTTAACAATTAACAGTCGATAAGTGTGGGCATTTGATGTAAGTGCAGCGTTGCGCAAGCAGCGTCAAACTTAAAATATCAAATGTTCACAAGAAGTAAATGAATAGGATGTTTCGCAAGAAACAGCCTGTCAGTT
>NZ_NEHB01000040.1 GCF_002127655.1 Janthinobacterium sp. GW456P | reverse complement strand
TCCAGCGCTCCCACATCAAGGCCTTCTGGCTCTCGGTGTAATAAATGCGTGGTTTCTGTTTCATCTTCAACACTCCTGTAACCTAGGCGTTTAGGTTAGAGTGTTGCGACCACCGATTGAATCCGCAGCCAAGAGCAGACGGTCATTTTTGTAGCCGGAAAACAGGATAGTATTGATGGTTAGCACCGAGATAGAGAAGAGGAAAGCTGTTCGACTACAGTATCGTGAGCTCTTCGATGCGCTCTCAACGCTACTGTTCAGGGCTGACCCAATTGGTATTAATTTTGAAACGAACACTGACGAATACGAACCAGAGGTCGGGACAATTATTCCCCGACTGAGGCATGCCAAATCTGAAGCCGATGTGCAACTTATAGTTCACGAGGAATTTTGTAGATGGTTCGACAGCGAGACTGCCGGGCCGATAACCGATTATCGTGACCTCGCTTCTCAAATTTGGGATGAATGGCTACGATGCAAATAATTGCAGTGGGGCTGACGGCGGCCTTCGGCCAAGAGCTGCCGTTCGTCTTACCCTCATCCGGTATTTAAAATTCATGCGCAACGAATATGACAACTCTTCTTATTATCGATATGCAAGTGGGAATGACCTGGGCCAAGGCTGATGTCCGGAACAATCATCACGCTGAGGCTACCATCGCGAAACTGTGAAGCGCCTGGCGCGCCCGCAACTCTCCCGTAGTGCATGTCCGTCACATGTCCCGGACAACAGGTTCTCCGTTCTGGCCAGGTCAGTCCGGTGCGGAATTCCAGCCGGCGCTGGCACCTCTGGCACATGAGCATGTTGTCGAGAAAAACGTACCCGATGCCTTCATCAATACAGGGCTTGAGCGTTGGCTCCATGCTCGCGGCGAATCAGCCATCGTCGTCGTCGGGGTCAGTACCAATAATTCCGTAGAAAGTACTGCACGAACCGCTGGCAACCTGGGCTTCAAGACTTTCGTAGTATCTGACGGCACCTATGCATACGCGAAGGTTGACTTTAATGGCACGCAGCGTTCTGCCGATGAGGTACATGCCATGGCCCTTGCCAATCTTGACGGGGAATATGCGACCGTAATTCACTCAGAAGCCGCATTGGATGGCGTTTAGTTAGCCGTTTGGCCTGGAATTTGAAAGGGCATCAGTCGGCCAGAAGCGGCCATTTAGAGCAGAGTGACAATGTGTGAGAATTTCTGCTTGGCAATCCGCTATGCTCTAGTGCCGCTATCGGCCAGGAGCGGCCCTCTGGAGGTGAAATTCGTACATTTGTAAATCATTGATTTCTGTCAATATGTTGCCAAAACCACAAACTCCTGCAATGCAGACCCAATAAAGATGAGGGTCGCAATCTAGGACATTTCGCTTGCGTCTCGCAAGTCAATGAACGGCTAGGATGTTAGTGACCATTATGACGAAATTGAATTCCCTCTTATTTATCATCCCGTTGTTGACGGTCGCAATTCAGGCACATGGAGAGCCAGTAGAGACGTACGTCGAAGCGGCGGGGCCAACGGGGCCCTTGAAAGGGGTAATGCTGTCTCCGGGTGCGCAACCAGGTCCGGTCGCTCTGATCATTCCTGGTTCTGGCCCGACAGACCGCGATGGAAACAGTCCGCTAGGCATCCGTGCATCGACCTATAAACTCCTTGCCCAGGACCTGGCTGCGCGCGGTATGACGACCGTCCGCATAGACAAACGCGGCATGTTTGCGAGCGCTGCGGCAACGCCGAACGCTAATGCGGTGACGATCGCCGATTACGTGAACGACGTGAATGCCTGGGTTGCGGGCCTGCAAAAACGTACAGGGGCCGCTTGTATTTGGCTCATAGGCCACAGCGAAGGGGGACTGGTCGCAATGGCTGCATCAAAGAATCAACCTGGAGTTTGCGGTCTTGTATTGGTAGCCGCCGCCGGACGCCCGTTGGGTGAAGTCTTGCGCGAACAGATCAAGGCGAATCCTGCGAACGGTCCGTTCGTCGGCCAAGCAATGTCGGCAATCGACTCGCTGGAACAGGGCCGGCGGGTTGATACTGCCAGCATGCACCCGGCCCTGCAGGGCCTGTTTGCCCCCCAAGTGCAAGGATTCCTGATCAGTGAATTTTCTTACGATCCACGTCGCCTCCTAGCGGATGAACAAAAGCCGGTGCTAGTGCTACAGGGTAAGCGTGACATTCAAGTCAGCGAAGCGGACGCTCACCAGCTCAAACAGGCGGCTCCGCACGCGACGCTTGTGCTACTCCCTGATGTCAATCATGTCCTCAAGGCGGTCGTATCCGATGACAGGCGCGCGAATCTTGCTACCTACACCGATCCAAGCCTTCCGCTCGCGCCAGATGTTGGTAGCTCGGTCGCAGACGTCATCATGCGCAATTCAAATATCCATTGAACCATATGCCGTAACGCCACGGTCCGCTTCGTGGCATAACCGGCCAAAGACGGCAGCCGGCCAATTTCAGACGTTCAGTATCGCCAAGGGATTCTATGCTGCAAAAGTATTTCGATGAGCTAAAGCGCGCCGACTGGACATCCAGTTCGCTCTTTGACGCGGAGACGGTGGTAGATCAGAGCAAACTCTTTGCGTTTCACCCGACAGTACGAGAACTCCACGGCAACGTATTGGATGACGAAAACACAAGCAACCATCATTTTTTAATTACGGTCGAGCCATTGGCTGGAAGTGTTTTTTTTCTTTCGCACGACGGCGATTCGCGAATGGTGTTTGAAAGCGTGACTGATTTCTTAGACTCCGTGCGTAAGGCTCAAGCCGAAGGGCTGTCTGTGTCTGAGTTACATCCGCGTTTGAGCCCTGTCGCTAGGGACCAGGCGGCACTAGCGAATTTCATTCTCACGCTCCACCGTCAGGAATGCAATGACCTAATCGTCAGCCTTCTGCCTTCGCTGGACCTTAAAGATCTGCCGTTGCTTCAATTACTCGCCAATGACGCCGACTTCTTTCTGGGTGAGGCAGTTGCCATGGAAATCGAGAAGCGACCGTCAAAGGCGCTTCTGCCGATCGCCATCACATGTGCTGACCATGTTCATCCTCAAGTTTCAGTTGCTGAATCGCGCGCTTTGCGACGAATTAAGCAGCTTCTTTGAACGTCCGTAAAGGGGCGGAATCTGCCAACGACGGCAAGCGGCCAGAAGCGGACGATTGACGTTACCCTTCATTACTCAATTTAAGTATGCCAAGTTACGTAAAAGACACTGGAACGAGACTAGAGGTGATAGGTACGATGCATGGGGCACGTCCTGGTGGTACTTTGAAGTCGATGGTGCAGGCTGGGTTACCCGACAAATTGAACAGTACAATTCTGGTCCGCTGCTTTGCTATAGTGCCGAGCATGAGGGCGACGAATTTGGCGGGATATCAGAAAAGCCTCTTGATTTATCGGAGCCAGGGTACAGTGCGATTTCCTATCAAGAGTTCGAATCAATTTGGAGAGCCGCGTAGCGCTTCCGTTATCGGCCAATAGCTGCCCTTCAAGTTCTTAGCTAGAGAGATGTCATGGATGCTACCGTATGGGCAAGTTCTGGAAAAAGACAGCTTGGGGTTCGTGTTGGCCCGGCAAATCGTTTCCACTACTTTAGTCCACTATGGAAACATATTTTGGTTGAACTGGACGGGGAACTTCGTCAATTCAATCTCACGCCCGGATTTTGGAATCATTGTCCCGAGTTCAGGGATAGTAGCGAAGCGTATATTAAGATGTGGCTAAGTCAACGCGGACTGCTGGACTGGCCAAAAGGGAGACCACCACGTCTGGTACTGCAGCCTTTAGATGGAAATCGCTTCCGACTTAGCATCCAGTAAAAAAGGCAGCCATCGGCCAGAAGCAGACAGTCAGCCGTCGTTGGCCAACGTGCCCACCACATTTTTATACTAGATCAAGAAAGATCACATCTCTATGAAGTCACTTCGCCTGTTAACCTGTGCGACGTTGGTAATTGCATGGTGTGCAGCATCGACAGTCTGTGCTCAAACGTCAATTGCCGAACAACAGGATGCACGGGTCATAGAGACTCTGCGTCAGAACTGCGCGGATGTTACCAAAGTACATGACATCGATTTCTTTCTTGTCTTTACACGAAAGGACGACGCGGTTGCCACTGCAGAGAAAATCAGTGCCTTGGGATACGAGATTGTAGGCGTTGGCCAGCCGCCCACCACGAAGCAATGGGAAATTCACGCCAAGCGCAAGATGGTGCCAGAGTTGCAAGCAATGCAGGCGACTACACGCGCGCTGCAATCCCTGGCGGAAGTGCGCAATGGGTATTACGATGGCTGGGGTGCCGTCGGAGTCAAATAGCGGAATTTGCGGGACAGACGGCTTCATTGTGGCCACTGGCCGCAACCGGCCAGCAGCGGATGGTTCAAGAACTCAACCGAGATGAGCATGAAACGACTATTGGCTCTTACTTTTTTTACTTGCGTTTCAGCATATGCTCAGGAAACGCCCTTGCCCGAGACCGAACATTCGGCCATTGAGTATAAATCTGTGTCCGAAGCATTGGCTGCGCTACGAGCGAAGCCGGGTACCGAAATAAGCAAAAAAGGTAACTGGACAATTGCAACTGAGCAGGACATGAATGTGATTTGGTCCTTTGCCCCAGAAGGCCATCCAGCTTATCCGGCTCTGGTCAGGCGAGCTATCGTTTCTCATGACGGAAGAATATCCATCAAAATGAATGTGCAGTGCCAAGCTAGCAAGTCGGCTTGCGATAGGTTAGTACGTGAATTTATACAGCTGAACGAAGACATGCGGGCATCATTTCAATCGAAAGAAAATAAGTGAAATTGGCCGCATCCGGCCAAAACCAGCCGTTCGACTTGCTAAAAATGTTGATGCGCCTTGACTACGAGAAGTTGAAAGTAGGAAATTTTATGGGACTTATGAGATGGAAAGATATGAACTCCATTCGCCTCGCCAGCGCCGCTTCGAGTGGTTTAGGAAGTGGGTGACAATTGTTTCTTGTTTGGTTGTAGCGTTTCTTTTCTGGGGTTTACTAGCCGCTGGATTGACCAGGTATTTTTTCAAGGTTTCTGAGGAAGGTGCTCTACTGTATGTTGGCCTTCCAACTGGGTTAGTGGTTCTCGCTATTCTGTGGGCTAAACTTCCAAAATTGACACGTGCATTGGGTTTTGATGACCATTTACGATAGCCTTTTGACGGCAGCAGTCGGCCAAGAGCAGACGGTCAAGGTTGTTAAGCGACAAGACTTGCTGCGCAGATGCGAATAACTTTCGCCCGTTCTGCCAATTGCGGCAAGAGGTGCAAATCAAACCGGATTCGCCTCGCTTGCCCCGGAGATCCGCAAGTCATGCCGCCTACATCACGGCTCGTCGTAATTCGATGGACGCGCCAAAGGCGTTTTGATAAAGTGAAATTGCTGCTGGGCAGCTTGCATCGACGAGATGCCTGCTTAGTCAAACAACAAGAATGGGCTTGTCAGAGTGAAGGGAGTGGAACTCAATATACGGATGGAAGAAAACATGCCTGAACGAAATTACGTTCAAGTCAAGTACGATTCTGTGCAGGCCTATGCCCGAGTCGGAGGAGCGCTTTACCTGACCATCATTATCATCGGGCTCCTCGGGGAGGCGGTAATTCGAAACAGCCTAGTAGTCGCAGGCGACGCCGCGGTAACCGCCCAACGCATTCTCGAGTCAGAACTCCTGTGGCGCCTAGGTGTCGCCGGGCAGCTTGTACTTCTGATATGCGCTGTCGCTTTGACGTTCATTTGGTACGTGCTCCTGCGCCCTGTGAATCGAAATATCACCCTACTCGCGGTTTTTTTTGCTTTGATCTCGCTTGCCGTCGAAAGTGTCAGCGCACTTCATCTGCAGGCGGTACTTACCCCTTTATCAAACGTTGCCTTAAAGGTCGCAGATCCGCAGCAGCTTCATGCTTTGGCATATCTGTCTGTCGTTTCGCATTCGCAGGCTTTCGGGGTGGCACTGATCTTCTTCGGAGTAGAGTGCCTGATTGTCGGATACCTCATTCGAAAGTCGGGCTATTTTCCAAAGTTGATTGGCACCATGATGCAAATCGCCGGTCTGTGCTACCTCATCAACAGCTTCAGTTTGGTCCTGTATCCGCCGTTGGCGCATCTCCTCTTTCCCGCAATTTTGTTTCCAGCACTTGTGGCGGAAGGTTCATGTTGCCTCTGGCTTCTGATCAAAGGCGTTAATGTCGCTGCATGGGAACGCCAAACGAGAACGTCTTTAGAACGAATGTAGAGGGATTGAATCCGCAGCCAGGACCTGACGATCACTACGCATCGCCTTAAGTACATATGTTGCCTCTGGCTTCTGATCAAAGGCGTTAATGTCGCTGCATGGGAACGCCAAACGAGAACGTCTTTAGAACGAATGTAGAGGGATTGAATCCGCAGCCAGGACCTGACGATCACTACGCATCGCCTTAAGTACATTTCTATTTAAAAGAAATATGAAAAATTTCAACACGCTACTGTTTTTTATCTTGGCCATGCTCCCATTCCACGCGAATGCGGTTGACCAAGAAAGTCACAGTTTTGTTGCAGACCCTAACATCCAAAAAAATATTGAGCTTTCCATTCAGGCAACCCTGATAGTAGGCTGACGTTTTTATTATTTAACACTATGTTTTAACCAGCTACCCGTCTGTGCTTATTGGCCCGTGTCCGTGCTTATCAGCTCACCCTGTCCGTATAAGTACCAGTTAATCCCCCAAGCCACTCTCTCAAGAATCATGAATCCAGATCTGCTGAAATCTTTTGCACAAATCGCAGCACCGGCCGGAATTGCCATCGGCGCATTTCTCTATATATGTCGTGATGTCGTTGCGAAGAACATCTTTCCAAGCCTCACCAAGCAACAAGCCTTTCGGGTCATCATGTTTGTAGTGTTTTCGGCTTTGACCGTGGCGTTAGCAGGCACAGCTGCATGGGCATACGTCGCCCTTCCAAGAGCAACCAGCCACCCTGCGATAAACGTTACCTATCCTCCTTTGTCAATGGATGCGCTGAAGAACCTAACGTACAAAATCGACGATGAATCCATCACCTTGCAGGAAGGGGCGCGAGAGTTCATTCCCGATGCTGAGCAGGGCATGCACGAGAAGACAATCGCAGTCTATCTGACGGACCATGCGTTCGGTGATCTTAATGGTGATGGAAGCATTGACGCTATCGCTGTTCTACAGAAGTCAAATGGGGGTAGCGGTATCTATTACTACCTTGCCCCCGTCTTCAACAATAAGGGGACGGGAAAGCAATATGGAAAGGCCTACGTCTTGGGCGACCGGTTGCAGTTTCGGAGTGTCTCCATAGACGACGGGAAAGTCACTGTTGAACTCATGATGCACGGTCCTAATGACGGATTATGTTGCCCAACGCAGTTCCGTATCCTGGAATTCATACTCAGAAATCTAACCTTGCAGTGCACCACGGAACCGTGCTCCGAAGTCTAAGAACGCCTAACAAAACGTCGTCCAGAAAAACAAAAGGCCCCGAAACTGGTCAAACCCACCTGACATCGTTTTCGAGAACCCACCATGGCCAAAGCACTTCTTCCTGACGACCTGTGGGCGGTGATTCAGCCTTTGCTGCCAGCAAGAGCCGAGGTGCCCTGCCAGGCTCCTGGTATGCGATCTCATAGCAACCTGATCCACCGACGAGGTCGGGTCTAGCCGGTCTATCACCCCTGCCCTGCAGAGCCTTCTGCCGCGCTGAAGCCGTAGTTGCTTCAGCTTCGGCGGGTTCCCGCATTAACGTTCCCGCAGCAAAACGCCTTGCGACGGCAACCTCAGGTTTCGCGGGTCGCGGCTTAATCGATTCGAGGTCTCTTTCGCATCATTTCTGCTCTGCAACGATGCATTTAAGTTAAAGTGTTGCATTGAACGATTGAGTCCGCAGCCAAAAGCAGACCGACGTACTACCCGAAATTTAGTGAGAAAGACTTAATGAGCGAACGCACCTTTATGGTTCCAGCCGAACGGTATGACCTCTCGGCACTTTTGTCGGAATGGACCTGGCTGGTCCCCGAGCGGGATACTCCTCTTTTCCTGACAGTAATGGCCGACTGGGTATTTGGCTCCCCTGATGGAGCAATCTGGCGACTGTCTGCGCTGGAGGGGGATTACGTGCAAATTGCCAAAAATGCCGAGCAATACAATTGTATGAAAAGATCGGAGGAATGGCTGAGCGAAGAGTTTTGCGCCGACTGGCAACCTATTGCCGCTGAAAGTAACTTATTGCCAGACGAGGCCGAATGCTTAGGTTGGAGAGTGCATCCTTACTTGGGCGGCGATATGAAGGTCGGGAACTTGCAGGTATTCTCCATGCTGGTCTACCAAAGCTTGATGGGGCAATTACACCGCCAGCTTAGAGCTCGCCCAGCCACAGCCCCTGCGAAGAAGCCTAGCTGGAAATTTTGGTGACTGATTCCGGCCAGGAGCGGACGGACGAAAGATAATGCAACCGCGTCGAATAGAGATAGGTATGGTAAAGATAAACACGACAGGTACTATCATAAATTCCGAGCATCCAACTCATCAGGTTCGAGTGGAGTATGACGCGGAAAAGACTGGAGGCTACTTCATCTTTGAATGGTGGGACGGTGGTGGTGGCCCACATTCAAATCTTGCTTTTGATTCATGGGTGGAGACTTTGAGTGGCGTGTCTCAGTTCATTGTCGAGTCTGGATGGAAAATCCGTTGGCAATAAAGCCAGGGCCGCTGTCCATGGGATTGATTGCCACTCGTGAACTCGACATGTACGGCGACAAGCCCAATCTCGCCTTGTTGATCAACGATAAGCAAGACGCTGGGAATTCACTTCATTGATCCGCCTACTTCGGTGGTTCTACGACCGCTTAGGGTTGTAATCTGTCGTACATGAACGGCGGTAACCGGCCAAAAGCCGACGCTCACCGTGGCCGCATACAACTTGTAGTCGGATAGAGGTTTGAAGATGCGAAATACATGCAGTATATGCGGTCGAAAACTGGACCAGAAAGATGACCCTCTGTCAGTTGACTGTGGTGGCGATTGTTGGGGCTGCATCGGTGAAATTGAAGCAGACATGGGCGACGAGTATTCGTTAACCAAAGTCAGGGAAGAGTTTGCGAAAGGATTCCGCCCACGATGGGTTGATACGAACTCCAATTTATCATCAGAGGTTAAGAAATAACAAGACGGTTATCGGCCATGAGCTGACATTGCCGCTCATTCGCACAGGAGTGCACCTGAATAAATTCTATTTAATAAGGGAACGTCAATGTTGGATGTCAAACGGCGGATAGAGGTAATTTCTGGGCTGCTTGAGCAGCGTACTCCGGAAAGTGCAACCTATGCAGCGCTGGAATGCCGATTGGCGATTGAATACCTGTGCTATGAGCGCATGCAACTGGCGCTTGAGCTGGCGTCGTATGCGGATATGGGGGGGTGGACGCCAAGCAAGGTAGTTAGAGCGGTTGAGGAGCTTGTGGATGAACATATTGCAAGTTCGTTCACGCTGTTGATAGCCAGCGAGCCTAATCCTGTACCTGGTCAAGAACTGACTCTGGAAGAATTCGAGAAATTGGACTACCACCCGCTCGGTACCCAAGCTCCGCTGGATCTCAAGAAACTCACTAAACTCTGGAACGCTCTAGCGAATTCAGCTTTACACGTACAGGTGCCAAAACTGCGAACCGATCAACTGTCCATCCACGGCGACATCTCGCGGACAACGGAAAAAGTGCAACAGTGCCTTACCGAGTTGAGGAAGATAGCGGACGGCACACTGCTCTCCAATGGGTTTGGTCCCGAAGTGTCGGTCGTTTGCGATGGCTGCGGCCATCCCGTAAAGCGAAGGGTGAAACGACTTTCCGATAAGCAAACTGTATCATGTGTCAATCCTAATTGCGCTGAGAGCTATACCGTCGAGAAAGTTGGCGATGATGAATTCACGTTCGAACGGAGATTAGCCCTTTTTGAGTGTAAGGACTGCGGGGTATCAAATAATTTACCATTAAGGCAAGTGGAGAAAATGAGAGTGGTCGAAGCTATCGATATCGCCTGCTCCAGATGCAGTGCACTTTATAAATTAAGCGCACAGCTTCAGATTACAAAGGTCTAGGTACCGAGGAGCGGCACTAAGCACAAGGGTTTTCTCGGACGTTCAGATTAGCGTCGGTCCGTTTTGGGGCCGAAACCGCCGACGACGGCAGCCGGCCATAAGCAGACGTACCACCTATACTTTCCCTCGGATTAAACTCGTAACATGAACCAAGATCCATCTCCCTACCTAGCGATGAAGCAGCGCGGCGCTTCTGCCGAAGAGGTATATCGGAAGGCCTGGAAAGATGGATTCAAACGACACGAATGCCTCCTTTTGATAATGGGTGTTTTCGACTTTGAGATGTCGGTAGCTCGCGACATTGGTCATGAGATTTGGCGAATAGAGCGGGATCAACATCTGTAAGCGGCCGCTTTAAGGCGAAACCTGCCAACGACAGCAGTCGGCCCCAATCGCGAAGGTCCGAATTGGGGCGGAACCTGCCAACGACGGCAAGCGGCCAGGAGCGGACGGTCGTGCAAACATGCGAGATGCAGCGCATTAAAGTCATTCATAAGGTGAGTAGGATTAGCAATGCAAGAGGAATCAAAAGAAGAAGTTCGCCGGATTTTGCAGGGAGCCTTTGGCAGCCTAAATCTCCATAGTGAGCTTCCATCAAGGGAGTTTTACGCGAGACTAAGCGTTGTTGGGCGTCCTGACGTATGGATACTGATCTACGGCGACTACATGGATTTCTCTTATACGGAAAATTCGTCACCGGTCTCACTCATCACCGACGTTTTTGCAGGACTTCAGCCTGCACAGATCATCGATTGGTCGCCCGGCCGGCTGGCATGTGTTCAGTACAAGTTAGCTGACCCTAACATGCTATTTCAAGCGATCGATGCATTACTAAAGAAACTTTATGGACTTACCGACTACAAACTCGCTGGCTCCCTAGAAACGTTTGGACGCGCGTAAGTTTGTGGGAAGGAACCATTATTTGATGGTAACAATCGGCCAGAAGCGGTCATTCGACGTATCCCTTGGAAACAAATGCAGATGGAAGTTAAATTTCTTAGTCTTGGCGAGCAAAGTGAACATGGTCGCGTCCTTGTTGCTCGCGGCCCAACCTCAGAATCCAACATCGTTGCCAGTGTCTTGATCGCTCACCATAGTGCGCCGGTGACTCGCGTAAACATTCTTGCCAGCGCAGGGTACTCGTGCTTTCAGAGCACACGTTTCGCCGAGGGCATTGTTTACATCGGCTTTGGGCAGTTCGTGTTCGTCGTTGATCTTTACCTTGGCGAAGTTCGTCGCCATCAGCTGGACGGTTACTTTGACCATCTGTACGATTCGCGCGACCTTGAGACCCTAAATAGCCGCATCGCAGTGCTTGTAACTTCGGCATCTGAAGTTCTTGCTTTTGACCATACAGGAGGTCTGATGTGGGAGCAGTCGCCGCTTGGGATCGACGGTGTAGTCCTTCACGATGCGAGCGCGGGTCGGATTCGTGGTGATGGTGAATGGGACCCACCAGGCGGCTGGCGCCCATTTAGCCTAGTTCCAGAGTCAGGAGCAATACTTCAATGACCGGTATGGGGCGGTATCAGCAAACCACGGCAACCGGCCAAAACCGGACCTTCCTGAACATGAGTTAAACAAGAAAATGATGAACACGAATGCCTCTGAATTTGATAGAACTATAACGCTGAGAGAAGCCTACCAGCTTCTCGAAGCTTTCATTGTCCAATACCATGCACGTGGCGAGCGTTCAACTGTTGAGCTTCTCGCTGATATTGGTCTTGGTGCACAGGGCTATTCGGGTGATCCTGCACAGCTCCAAGATTTTTTGAATACCGCAGATACGATTTTGGGGCCGGGTAACAAGCAGCCGTAGGCGGCCAGGAGCGGCCATTTGATAATTTCCAAGGAACGCGATGACCGAAGATCTGTGTCTCAGGATTGCTGAGAAATATTTGTCGTCAAATGCCATTGAGTACATCCTTCCTGGCCGGATTGGCAGCAAAGAGCCGAGCAGGTGGGAGGCGATTTACGTCGTTCCAGCAGAAACGGACCCCACGGTGGCAGTTGTCGATCCTCCAGATGTACGAGTTTGGGTCACACTTCTTGACGGTCAAGTGGAATGGATACACCAAATGTGAACGGCTGCTTTGGGGCGGAAGCGGACGGTGCCATTGGGGTCTTAGACTCTCCTAATCCGTGGTTCTTGAAAGATGATAAACCGACGGGTCGTGTTAGGAGCCTGGGTGTCCTGCCTGGCACTTGGTGTGCGATCTTCTCGCTGTCTGATCCAACGACGAGATCGGTTGTGCCCTCCCCCCTGACGATCCCTGGGACGTTGCTAGACAGTGCCGCCAATCCATAAGCGAGAAAGATAATCATGTTGGATAAGAAATGGTGGCATAACGCCGTCGTGTATCAGATCTACCCACGTAGTTTTCAAGACAGCAATCACGATGGGGTCGGTGATCTGACCGGCATCATCGGCAGACTGGACTACCTGCAACATCTGGGAATCAACCTGATCTGGCTGTCGCCAGTGTACCGGTCGCCGATGGACGATAACGGCTATGACATCTCCGACTATCAGGATATCGCCGCTGAATTCGGCACATTGGCCGAGATGGAGCAGCTGATCGCAGAGGCGGCCAGGCGCGACATCCGTATCCTGATGGATCTTGTGGTCAACCACACCTCTGACGAGCATGCTTGGTTCGTCGAGGCGAAGAAATCCAAGGATAGCCCTTACCGTGACTACTACATCTGGCGCAATGCAGGCGCCGATGGCTTCCCGCCCGACCAGCAACGTTCGTATTTTGGCGGCAGTGCATGGGAATACGATACCGCCAGCGGTGAATACTACTTCCATCTGTTCTCGAAACGACAGCCGGACCTGAACTGGGAAAATCCCCAGGTGCAGGAAGAGGTGCATCGCATGATGAACTGGTGGCTGGACAAGGGCATCGGCGGCTTCCGAATGGATGTGATCGATCTCATCGGCAAACAGGTCGACCAGCAGATTATCGCCAACGGCGCACAACTGCACCCGCTGCTGCAGCAAATGCACCAAGCGACCCTGGCCGCACGCGATGTAGTGTCGGTGGGCGAAACCTGGAGCGCCACCCCGGAAACCGCCAAGCTGTATTCCGACCCGGCGCGCCAGGAGCTGTCGATGGTCTTCCAGTTTGAGCACATCACCATGACCCACGATGCCAAGGAGGGAAAATGGAAGCCGCGGCCATTCGATCTGATCGAATTCAAGCAGATCGTCAGTAAGTGGCAGACCGAGCTAGCCGATACAGGCTGGAATTCGCTCTTCTGGAATAACCACGACCTGCCGCGCGCCGTATCCAAATACGGCGCCCCTGGCCGTTACCGGGTCGAGTCGGCCAAGATGCTGGCCACCGCGCTACATTTTCTCAAGGGCACCCCCTACGTCTATCAAGGCGAGGAAATCGGCATGACCAATGTACGTTTCGATTCCATCGACGACTATCGCGACATCGAATCGCTCAACCTCTACCGCGAACGCACAGCCGCCGGCGTGTCACCGGAGACGATGATGGCCGGCATCCACGCCAACGGACGGGACAATGCACGCACTCCAATGCAGTGGAACAGCACTCACAACGCCGGCTTCAGTACTGGCACCCCATGGCTAAAGCTGAATCCAAACTACCCCGAGATCAACGTCGCGGCCGCGCTGGAACAACCCGATTCGGTCTTCTTCCACTACCAGAAGTTGATCGACCTGCGCAAACACTGGGACGTCATGGTTTACGGGAAATACCTGCCGTTGCTGGAGCAACACCCGCAGGTATTCGCCTACCGGCGCAGCTTGGGAAGCCAACAGCTGGTTGTCGTCAACAACTTCTGCGGCGAACACGTCGAATTGGATCTGCCGGCAATGCTGCACGGCATTGCCGGGCAAGGTTTGATCAGCAACTATGCCCAGCGTGACAGCTTGACCGACCATCTCAGCCTGCAGCCATACGAATCGTTTGCTATCGCGTATGAGTGTGACGCGGGGCGCGGGTAAAACGTTACTGTGCAATCACATCGAGTCGCGCGAACGCCTGGGGAAATGGCGATAGGTGGTTGAGCGCACTCTGGGCTGGTTGCACCGATTCCGACGATTACGCATCCGCTACGAGCGCCGTGCCGATATCCACCAGGCGTTTCTCTCGCTTGCCTGCATACTCATCTGCTAAGGATACATTCAGCGGTTTTGTTAGGCGCTATAAGTGGAATTGCGCCAACCCATACGGTATGATCAGCTTGCCCCCAGTCCACACTTTCAGAATGTAATCATGGTTCAAGCTGCCGTCACTCTCCATTCCATTATCGTCCGCACTCAGCAAGACCTACTGAACATCGCTTTCAGTAATGAGTATACCGTTGCATTCAGCGAAAACCGCATCACAATCGATCCGGCTGCCAAGCGGAAGCTGCCGCGCAGCTTAAACCATGAAATCGCCTCGCTCCACACGCTGTTCGGAGCGAATGGATCGGGGAAAACTGCGATCATGCTGCGCATTGCGGAAGCGTTGGGCATGGATGGCGAAATGAATATCTCGGTGCACTTTGAGCGTGCCAACGAGTTGTACTTTTACTCGGCTCCCGATCTAAATGGCTATAGGCTGGGCGGAACGAGCAAAACAAAACGGACCAAGGTACTTCCGCATATCGCTTCCGTGTTTTACACCAGTTCACCGTATGAATGGGACCGCCGACAGCGACTTTTGGAGCGAGCCGGATGCCTCGACGTGTCACCGCGATATGGAAGCATTAATCAGCTAGACGGACTGGCACTGCTCGAAGTCAAAGACCTGTTGGGACGCTTCATGAAGCATGCCCAGATAGGAATTAGCGCCAACCTGATTCCCTTGGCTGAAATAGGCGAACTTCTATCGCTCGCATATACGGAAAAGATCGATGACCTTGACTTGGGTAGCATGCTGAAAGCACTGCTGTATAGCCTTCCCCGCAGGTCTATGGCGCAAGAATCGCTACGCCTGCGGGTATTATGCAGCATTGCGGACATACGCCTAGGTGATTCGAAGCTAGCTCGCATGTGGCCATCCTTGCTTGCAGAGTCGCTGATCTGGGCAATAGGTAACCTGCTTTCCGATGAACCATCGCGCCACGACAGCATGGCCTTGCGCCGAATTCCGCACATACGGCGGCAGAAGATATTCTGGGATATGGAGTCGCGCTTTCACGCTGCCATCAAAGGCATTAACAAGGACGCGGACGGCATCATTGCGACGCTGGAGGCACTGTCAAACTGGACAAGGCAGCGCAAACGCAGTGAAATTCAGGCCACGCCAGATACTTTCGCGAAAAACATCAAGGACCGTCTGAACGATCACGCAAGCCTGGAACGGTGCAGCGCATTAGGATTGGTCCGGTTCTCCCTCGCACAACTGAGTTCAGGCGAAACGGCGCTGGCCGTGTTCAGCGCCGCCCTGCACGGAGCGTTAAGCAAGCTCGAAGGAACACCCTCCAGGCGTGGGCCTGTGCTGCTCCTCATCGACGAGGGCGAGATGTTCCTGCATCCGAAGTGGCAGCGCGAATACATTGGCAGCATCCTCAAACTCATGGCCCAGTTCCCCAAGATATCGAAGCGTTCGCACGTGCTGCTGTCGTCCCATTCCCTGATCGTCGCCGCAGACACACCACCCAACTGCCTAATCGATATCGAGCATGGGCGAACGCTCAACGGCTTTGGTCTTGGGCCGAAAAGCCTTCTGCACAACGTTTATGAGGTGGACGAACTGTCCGGCGCTTACACCAACCCGGCACTGACGCAATTAGCCGATTACTTTGGTAACGGCGGTCAGAAAATCAGCAAGCCGGAAGCAATACTCACAGCAGAGGCTCTCGCGGACGACAACATCCGCACTTACCTAGTGGGCAAAATCGAAGAGGAGCGCCATTAATGAAGCGGCTCAATCTCTTCACCGCCGCAACGTTGAAAACTCACCGGACAGCGCTAAAGGACAAGACACTCCTTAGCCTAACGGCGGAGTTCAGCGAGCCCAGCGTTATGAAAACGCGCGGGGCAGCCGTCATCGAGAGGTATCTGAGGAAGCACATTGACTCGTTGTTGGCTGGCGAGCCGACCGAACTGCTGGCGCACATCAGACATTTCGAGAAGGAATTCAAATGGTTCCACGTCTACGCGCTTGCTAACCCAAAAGCAAAGGATCCGGCTTATAACAAAGACAAAGCCGCCGTGGTCAGTGCTGTTCACAACACTTTCAACTATGACAAATTCTCAAAGCCGCGTTCAACATGGGGCGCTTACCACCTCGTGATGACTTACGGCGAACGCATTTGTCCTTACTGCAACCTCAATCACATCAACTTTCACAGCCGGCCAACAGGTACCAAAAAAAGTGTAAAAGTGCTGGAGATGCGCCCACCGCTCGACCATTATTATCCGCGCTTTTGCTATCCGTACCTGGGCATTTCCCTTTACAACTTAGTCCCGTGCTGCCATCAGTGCAATTCCAGTATCAAACTCCAAAAAGACCCGCTCGCGGCCGACCTCCCGCACCCATTTAAATTTCCTGACGGTGCATTCAGTTTCACCGTCCAGGATATCGACAAGTTCGACAAGCCGGTTAAAGCGGAAGAGATCAAGATCAGCTTTGGATGCGCACCCGGTCCCGTGCAGAACCACGTCAATTTCTTCGCCCTGCCAGAACGCTACGGCTGGTATGTCCATGAAATCGCAGATATGCACGGCAAGTATCTCAGCTACGCGGGGGCACCTACGGTGCTGGCCAAGGCGCTCAAGCGCGACATGGTTCTCCCCTTCAAGCCCGGGTCGGGCGCCGAGCGGACGCTGGGATTCTGCATGGAAGATATCTTTGCAAGCTTCGAGAAGCAATTCTCAAAATAGGGGGCACATTCGGGGCCATACCGCTGAAAATCTTTTTTCAGCGAACTCTCTACGATATGACGTCAATGGCGCGAGAGGAATGGAATGTCATGCAACAATCCGTTTGCTGGAGGGATTACCCGTCAACTGGTTACATGACGGCACAGGAAGCACAACGGGACATCAGCCATTACCTGCTGCACCGGCAAAACTGGATACGGCCACATCAGTTCAATCACGGATTGGCACCGGCCGTCGCCGAAGAAAAACTCAACGTAGTGTCCGGGATGGGTTGACCACTACACATAGCCTGTACGCCTGGGTGAAACGCTATGGCGTTCCGGAGGAAGAGCGCAAGGCAGTTGATGTCCAGGCCGACGAAATGCGGCGCCTGAAAGCCGAGCTCAAGCGCGTCACGGAGGAGCGCGACATTTTGAAAAAGGCCGCGGTGTACTTTGCCAAGACGTCCGCGTAAAGTACACCTTAATTGTTGAGTTACAGGACCAATTCCCGGTGCGACGGCTTTGCAAAGTGCTCGAGGTTCATCCGAGCGGTTTTTATGCTTGGCGTCTGAACCCTGAAAGCAAACGTGCCAAGGAAGACAAGCGCCTGCTGGTGCCCATCAAGGAATCTTGGCTGGAAAGCGGCAGCGTGTACGGCTACCGCAAGGTCTGCGACGATCTGCGCGAGCTGGGTGAACAATGTGGCATCAATCGCGTTCATCGCCTGATGCGCTCGGCGGGGATTCGTTCTCAGACGGGTTACGCCAGGCGCAAGTACAAACGTGGCGGCGCGCCGTCGCTGGTGGCTCCGAATCATCAGCAGCGGCAGTTTGACGTGCAAGAGCCAAATCGCGTCTGGGTCACGGACATTACCTACATCCGGACGTATGAGGGCTGGCTGTATTTAGCCGTTGTACTTGACCTGTTCTCGCGCCAGGTGGTGGGGTGGTCGATGAGTTCACGCATTGATCGCGAGTTGGCAATGAATGCACTGCTGATGGCTGTTTGGCGTCGCCAGCCCAGCAATACGGTGATGGTGCATTCCGACCAAGGCAGTCAATTCAGTAGCTACGACTGGCGCGACTTCCTTGACGAGCACAATCTTCAACAGAGCATGAGCCGGCGTGGCAATTGCCATGATAATGCTGTTGCCGAGAGCTTCTTCCAATTGTTGAAACGGGAACGAATTCGCCGCAAGACCTATGGCACACGGGAGGAAGCGAAGCAGGATATCTTTGATTACATCGAGATGTTTTACAATCCAAAGCGCCGGCACAGTTTCAGCAATGGCTTGTCGCCGGCAGAATACGAAAAGCGGTATTTCCAACGGCACTTGAGTGTCTAGCAGACTCGTGGCGATTCAGACCGACGAACAAACGCATGCCGTAGACCTTTTCAAAACTTCACGCTCACTCAAAATCAGTGCGTTCGCTGGCACTGGTAAGACTTCTACCCTGACTGCGCTTGCGAAGTCGACGCAGAAGAATGGGCTCTACCTGGCTTTTAACAAGAACATTGCTACTGAAGCATCGACCAAGTTTCCTCGCTCTGTTGATTGCAGAACCATGCACTCGTTAGCATTTCGAGCAGTGCCCAGCATGTATCGAGGGAACATGCCGAAGCTCACCAATTCGTTGCATAGCAATCTTGTTACCCGAATCCTTGCGATCGAGGAAATAGCTGCAGGTAACATCTCCCTGAAGCCTAGGTCGCTCGCTTTCCTGGCTGCGCAGACCGTGCAGCGGTTTTGCCAGAGCGGTGACGATGAGCTCTCCGTTGTCCACGTCCCGTTATCTGGGAAGTTGCAGAAGCTTGACCCCAAATATCAGGATGAGTTTAAAGAATACGTGAGCGATCTCGCGGCACATCTTTGGGATAGGATGCTGGATCCTGCAAGCGAAGCGCCACTAGGGCACGATGGCTACCTAAAGCTCTGGTCACTCTCGAAGCCGCGGTTGGATTATGATTTCCTTTTACTGGACGAAGCCCAAGACACTAATGAGGCAGTGCTGAGTGTTCTGCGACTCCAAGACAGCCATTTGACGCTTGTTGGTGACCGGCATCAGCAGATCTACGAATGGCGCGGGGCAGTTAACGCAATGGCTAGTGTCGAAACTGACGCAGAGGCATTCCTTACCAGGTCGTTCAGATTTGGGAGCACTGTGGCTGCGGCTGCAACGTCCATTCTAAGGCTTTTGGGGGAGACGAGAAGTGTTGTTGGGGACCCCAATCGTGACACAAGGATCGCTGCATCAGGAAGGACCGCGACCACGCTTTGTCGAACCAACGCCGGTGTGGTTTCTGTTGTCATTGATGCTCTCGGCCAAAATCGCAAACCCCATGTCGTGGGGGGAGTGAAGGACTTGATCCGCATGCTGGAAGATGTGGGCAAGCTGAAACGCGCCATACCGGCGGAGTCTCCAGAGTTTTTTGGCTTTAAGGATTGGCCTGAGGTCGTTGAATTTTCTGATTCAGAAGAAGGGGAATCCCTGAAGTCCTTTGTCAGTATTGTTCTGGCCAATGGAGAGGACACCCTTATCCGTAACCTAAAATCTGTATCCGCTGAAGAAAAAGGGGCTGATCTGATTGTCTCTACTGGTCATAAGGCGAAAGGACGAGAATGGGATTCCGTCACCTTATTCTCCGACTTTGAACCTCGCTTGAGCAAGGATGTTCCTCCAAAGCCTGTCCTGAATCAAGAGGAGGCCAGGCTTCTTTACGTTGCAGCGACCAGAGCACAAAAGCTTCTCGTCGTTCCATCTCGATTGGCCGAAAAATGGAATGTGCCGGCAGTACCGACGGTTGCTGCTGTTCAAGTTGTGGTGCCGACGGTTATCACGGAAACACCAAGGAGGTCACTGCCTCAGCTCCCATCATTTGCGAAGGTAATCCCCCCGTCATTTTCCGAGTCCCAAGCAAATTCAGTGAATTCACCTCGCAATTCGCGCACAATCGCGACGCCCGCTCCGGAGACTGGTTTGCTATCGTCAATTATTTCGTTTTTTGGTGGAAAGAAGTAAGGTCTTGTCACATTGTGTATTTGGATGCCGGATTTTCCAGGAAAGAAACTGCGGTACCTCAAACCGGATTGCCTGATCCAGCGACGAGATCGGGTCTGAGCTGTCTATCCCCTGCCCTGCAGTGACTACTCCCGCGTTAAAGCAAAAGCTGCTTGAGCTTCGGCTGGTTGCACTACACACTTTGCGGCGTTGTAGCAAAGGTTTTGCGGTGCGCCGACTTTGACTTGATGCGCTGCCGGTGCCCGCGGTTTGGGGCTGGCCGCCACGGCCGAAACAGACGTGCAATTAAGAGCCATTTTTTCGATGAACGGCAGCAAACGGACTGCTCATCGGTTGATCGACGAATGGTTGAGCGATATGCCCCGCTCTTCCATCATTTCCTCGATGTGCCGGTAGCTCAGCAGGTAAGCCGCATACCATCGAATACAGACCCAGATGACTTCGATCGGGAAAACGCATTCCTTTGAAATTGATCATGGCGCGCCGTCAAGGCTTCGATAGTGCAGCTATCCCGTGGCAGGGGTCGTGTCGCCAATGCGACTGAGCCACTCATACTAACCGGCCTTCACAAAATCCGGGGCGGTTCACTTCTTGTCCGATACGCGTGCGAGACTAGGACGAACGGATCGCTGTGTATTAACGTACTCCCGAAACATAATTGCGGGTGTGTTAGTCTAGGAATGACCTTCTGGCGTAGAGGGTAATCCTGGCGTTACACGTGCTCCGCCGAAGAGGTAGTTTGGTCGTTATTTGGCGCTCAACATGCAAGTGTGTTTTGAACTGTGACAACGCCCCTACCAGAAACTCGATTCGTGAATTTCTCAAGATGCTGATTTTAAACATCTTTTTCGTCGCCACGACAGAAATTTTCGCACCACTGTCACGCCGCCTTACTATTATAAATATCGCTCTGTGACATAGGAAGATGACCATGCGTGATGATGTACTTGACGTCTTATTGAGTGAAGGGCCCCAGCTAAGCGGCCAACTTGCCGTCGCCCTTGAAAAATGGCTAGGTATCACGCCGGCTGCTGCTCGGAAGAAGGTCGAACGACGAAGCACGGCAGTTCGCGAGTTGAAGCTATCCCCTGCCCCGCAGAGACTTCTGCTGCGCTCTAGCAAAAGCAGGCCGTCTCTAGCCATAACTGCCGGCGAAGGATGGTTTATCCGACCGAGGTAGCAGAGCGCCTGCTTCCGAACGCGATAGCGGCACAGTTGGCTACGATAAACTAGCCCGTCATCTGCCTCGTGGGCTCGGCCAGATCGGGGACTTGCGCGCTGGCGGTGGAGTTGCGATCACGGCCGGCGCGACATGGCATCTGACGGTATCACGCCAAAACAGAAGCTTGCCATGGCCTCTTAACCTCTACTTTTAGCACGCTCTAAAAAATGGGGGATTACCCGAACGGCACGCCTGGTTGCTGGCGGCTCAGCGGACTGTTGCCGCCGGCCTCGGCACGGCCAAGGCGGTCGACCAGCCGCTCAAGCGCTGGCCGGCGCAGGCACCCTATGCCGCCTTGGGCACGCTGCCGATCGACAACAACCCGTTCGAGAACGCCATTCGTCCCATCGCCATTGGCAAGAAGAACTGGCTGTTCACCGGTTCGGAACGGGCGCGCCGCCGTGCCGCCGCCATCCTGAGCCTGTTCGCCACCACCAAACTCAACGGCCTTGATCCGGAGCGATGGCTGGCCAGTGTCTTGGAACGTCTCCCGACGTCCCCCAAACAGCCAGATCGACTCGCTGTTGCTGTTCCCGGACTCGATCCAACGCTAAATACGCTGTAAAGATGGGGCGGCTGGACGCTTTCCTTGAAACCACCACCGCTTACGTTCAATCTAGGCGATAATTTATTTGTATCGCGCTAAATCTGTATGCACTGAGGGATCCCGACATGCTCCAAACCTTTCTGTACCCGTATGTCTCGACCTTGTATGGCGCCGCGTGGAACATACAACAAAACATGGAAGGACTGGGCATCGCGTCATCGAATTTCGTGCAGCGCGATCCACAGGGACATATCGTCAGTAGTTACTGGTCTCCTGCGCAAGCTGCCATACCGCTGCTCGGGATGCTCGCGCTCTGCAGCTTGGCGCTAGCTGTCCTGTTCCTAGTAAGCGGCTACGTCCTGGGCCGCAAACGCGGCGCCATGGGCGTAGCAGGCTTGCTTGCGCTGCCTGGATGCCTCAACCTGGTTTCGCTATGGCCGATGCTGCGTTATCTTCCCGATCAATTCGCCATCAGCGGAACCGGGATGCTGGGCGCTCCGCTCGGCTTTCTGCCGCTGCTCGCACTCGGTGTGCTGTTGGGGTGGTCCATAACGATCCTACTAGCCGACATACTCCCCTTGGGGGACCGGTTCGGTCACCTGTACGATCATTTGTGGTGCACTGCAGGCATCGTCGCTGCCGTGTTTTTCGTGGCTGATGCAGGCGTGGGCGAACACGCGAAGGAACTGGCAGAAAGTCAGTCCACGTCGCGCCAGGCCAGCAATTATTTGGCGCGTCAAACGGGCGCTTATGCGGCGTGGTGCGAAAAACATCAGCGCACCAGTTCTGCCTCGTGTCGCTGGGCTTCCGACGTCCAGCAAACCTTGCTGGACTACGCGAGCGCCCATGTGGCGATTTTCACAGAGTTCGGTCCGCGCACCTCGACCGATATATACGCGCACTTTCGTCGTCCCCTCCCGCCCCAAGAAGTCATTGCGATACGGCGCGAGATCGCCGCATACAATGCGGCGATGTGTCCGGTCAAGCACCTGGCGCCCGGCATCTCACAGTTGGCACCGCCTTCCACGGTGTGCTTGGGCACTCCATCTATGTACTGCACCGCTTTTGCTGACCCGCTTGATGGAAAGGTAGACAAGGAACACATCGGTCGGACGACCGCGCTGGCGAGCGAATGCATTATCCCGACGCTGGTTCGCCTGCGCGAGGAGCAACAAAGTCTGCTTGCCCTAACCATGGAGGATAAGCGCAGCAAACATTATCGCTGGCTATATTACGGGTTTTTCTGCCTGGTCGTTGGCGGAAAAATCGCCACCTCGACGATGAAGCTGTTTTCCATGGGATCGCGCAGCCGGACCGAGATCCGACGCACGGTGCAGCTGTTCAAGGATGCAACGCAGATGGTATGGGCGGCAGGGCGCGGTACGATGCGTGCACTCCGACGGCTTTGGGGGAGGGTGTCAGGCGTTTTCACGACGGCACGAAGCACCACGCGAAGACGGCGTGCACAGGCGCATGCCAGGCACACGATGCGGCGATTACGTGCGCTGACGCAACGGACCAAGCCAGCGCCACCGCAGCCGTGATAAGCGCATTTTAGGTAAGCGTCCGACCGGCCACATTTACACGCTGTTCAGGGCTGGGTATAGCCCGGAAACGACAACATGAATCGCCATCAGTAGCTTAGACCCTCTTGACTCATAGTTTTAAAACGACGAAAACCGATGGAGTGCTAGTACTTTGGTGGCCTGGCAGACTCCAGGTGTGCGATCTCGTAGCTGCATGCTCCAACGACGAGATCGGGGCTGGCACGTCTATCCCCTGCCCTGCAAAGACTCATGCCGCGTGCTAGCAAAGCAGGCCTTTCCTAGCCATAATCGCGGGCGAAGGATGGCTTAGCTGACCGAGGCAACGGCAGAACGCCTGCTTTTCCGCGCTTCAGCGGCACAGTTGACTACGATAGACTGGCCCGCCATCTGCTTCGTGCGCTCGGCCAGATCGGGGACTTTGCGCGCTGGCGGTTGAGTTGCGCTCATGGCCAGCGCGACATGGCACCAGACGGCATCACGCCACAACAGAAGCTTGTCATGGCCGCTTAACCTCTACTTTTAGCGCAATCTAAAAATGGGGGGATTACCGTGACAGTTTCCACGCCGGCTCATGTTTGCTTCCAGCCGAACCGAAGTCTAGAAATCGCGCCAGTCCTTGCTGGTGAACCGGCAACCTTGATCAACAGGATCGTTATGGCTCAGGAGCGTCAACAATGGTCATGGCGATTCAAAGCGTGAGTTTTTCTTTGGTGCTCATGTTCAGTAGCATGTGATAAAAAACGACATCATGATGATTGCGACGACGCCGCTCCATACCTACCCATATACTATCCGTGCTACGTAGTACATCAAGTGTGTTATAGGCCCCGTAGATTCTGGTGTAGCCAATATATTCTTTGGTAGCGATGAATTTGGCATAGCGGGGAACTAACGCGGAAAAATTACTGACATCACAATATGCGATGATGAACACGGGGCTAAGTGACTCATTGTCATATCCAAAAATTTTGTCTAAGTGCTCGGAGATGACGGTAGTGTTCATGAAAAATAGCCTAAAAGCTTCGAAGATGGCAATGCGATTGTTTTTCGCGTCAGTGATGTAGCCGTCGACTTCTCCCGGACTCTTGCCGGAAGTCGATTGCCCCCCACGCTTCTGGTCTCTCAGTCCAACGCGGGCCTCGGCCATCCGCTTGTCAAACAGCGATGTGAACCAATCGTTTATTAGATCCTCATTAGTGATGCGGACGTTTTTCTTGCCGCGCGGTTTCTTCGAGTGTATTTGTAGATTTTTCTTGCGAAGTAACAATTCGTGGGCTATTTCCAGCACCACATTTTTCAGATATTCGTGAGGCTGCTGTCCTTGCCCAACGATGGCCACATAGTCTTCAAACTCTTTGGACACTATTTGGCTGTAATGTTTTGTGAGTTGCACTACATTGCGTTGAGATTCCTCATTTATTACTTGGACGAGCTGGCTCACCGACAGATCGCGTGGTAAAGCTTTGCTGATTTCATCAATAAGATCATTGAGTCCCAGCCCCTCGGGTGTCTGCGGATTTAGATGGCAATAGCGAAGAGTGATTTGTTGGGCAATTAATGCTTCACCGCGTGCTATCAGTGCTAGACAATAGGGGCGCAGAATCTCGACTCTAGCCTGCTGGTCTAGAGTGAGTTTCATCCAGAATGCGTCAATCTCTAGCGTATCATGTAGTTGTCGATAGGTTTCAAGGATTTTGCTGATCCACTGGGGCGACATGTGTTCGGGCTCTATTTTCCGGATGTCGAGAAGGAACTGCAGCAAGGCATGCCGACGCTGTGTAGTGTCCCCACCATTTCCAAGGACCGCCAAGCGGCCATTGAACAACAAGAAACTGTGATTGTGATCTCCTGTTTCTTTGTGGAGAGCATCCATGATGCGAACGCATTTTTCCGGAGCGCTGTCACAATAGGCTGCAGCAATGATGTAGCGCCTGAAGCGCTCGCATCTTTGTGCTTGCGCACGCTCATCATGCGGTAGTTGAGCGTCGCCTTGGCGGCCGTGCGGTAGTGGTATCTGAGACGCTGATTCGGCAAACTCGTCTGGATTGTGCTTTAATTCGTCAAGGAGAGTTACAAGCTGCCATTCAAACTCATAACTCAGCCACGCCCTGCGAATACTTAAAATATGATGATTATTAGATTTTGCAAAGCGCTCGTCGGATAAGTATTCTTTCGCGACACCAATTAGTTTGCTGGCTAGAATGGTATGACCGGAATTCCATGCTGATATGAACGCCTTCTCAAGGCTGGCGAGCCCGAGGTCCCCGGTTTCGGATTGCTGCTTGGATGCAATCACGTCCTGCAACTTCTGAGCTCGCGCAATTACGGGGCAGTGTTCAAGTAGGACAAACAGTTGATCCAAGGGAATTCGGTGCACGCAGCGCTCAAAGAAGTCATCATATAGGCTCTCCTGGAATAAATTCGTATAGGAGCAGATCTGAGGCCACAGGTCATATTTATTTTCATAGAATGCTACGTCGAATAAGTAAGTGGCCTGCTCACGCGGGCCGAATCCCAGAGTTCGGACTATCTCGGCCACCCGATACGCTACGCGTTCCCAATATTTTGGATTTCTTTGTGGTCGTCCAACGCAGATTAAAATTTGGAGATATTGCCGTACCGCCGCACCGAAGGCGACATTATTTTTGTTCGAATAACTTAGTTGCGCCTGCCAGTCGCTACAATTACTCGATATTGTGAGGAGTTGGTTTACTTCGTCGCTCCCAATGAGCTTATGCCATGGGAGTGCGGCAAAGAAGACGCTGGGTTCCAGGTTATGTCGACCTCCTGCTAGGTTTTCCGTAAACTCGACCTTATAATAGTTTAGAAAGGCCTTCTTCAATGAGGGAATCAACGTTCCCGTTGGAACGATACCACATCCCTCAAGACGTTCAAATAGCCAAAATCCAACGAGATACCAATGGTTCTTCGGAGTTTGATAGCCTCTAGCTGTTGCGGTCATAGTAAGGGAGTGTATAAATGCCTGCCCGATTTGTATGGCTTGTTGATTTTTCAAACTATCTAACAAACAAAGTAGAAGCTGATACTCAGAGCTTTTCGGAAAATCGTTTTTTTGCAGACGACATCGGTTGCCCAGGAGTTCAACTATCCTAAGCAGGCGCTCACCACTGTCAAACTCCTCCTCGATGGTACGAAGATATTCATGGCAGACAACTTGATGATAGCCTTTGTCAAAGTGCTGAATGAATGAGTGGCTATCCCGGTGAGCACTAGCAAATGATTGCTGAGTCAAATAAAACAGGCCAATGTCGCAAGTAGCCGGCCGCGAAAGCAACCAGATCAGGTAGTTGGCACAGTCGTATTTCGGTAGCAAATTTAACATTAGGTGTTTCAGTATTGGTCGAGAAGTGGCCAATTCGAGCAATTCGTCAGAAATTCCGGAAGATATGAGTACTTGCCCATCAATTCGAATACTGTTTTCGATGGCATTGACCAGCATCGAGATGTAGAAGACATCCAAACCCCGCGAGTGTCTGAATTGATACATCTGCTGGACGAATTGCAGGTCATCAAAGTCATCAGTATTATAGGTTGGGTAGGCAGTATTCAACGTCCTCAAAGTTAATTTTTCTAGCTGGACGATCTCTTCCTGTTCTGAACTACCATTTCCTTCTGTATCAATGGTGACATGCAGATTAGATCTAAAAGGGCTGATAATGTTTGAAAATTCGGTCTCATTAAGTGATTGCTTCTGCAAGGTTTCAATTGGCAGACTGAGTGCTTCGTCCTGAGCGAGGTAAGTTATTAGTTGCCTATTGAATTCATATTGTTCCTCAGGCTCTAAATAATCAAATAGAATAGGCATTCCCCAATTACAGTTGACGCGGAGACACAAGATCCAACGAGCAAATGTTTCCTTGGGCTCGAATGATTCGCGTAGCACGAGCCAAAGGTAAGTACTGACCAACGAGCTGAAATTTTGGTCGCCAGGCGGTAGCATGAAGTGATCGTCTTCAATGCATAAGTTTGGAAGAAGCTCTACGATCGGCTTGCCACCAAAATCTGTTTCCAATTGCCTCTCCAAATCGCTTACCAGACATCTGTAATGCGGCCGGATGTAGCCGTTGTGGCCAGAACTGATTTCCTTCAAGTGTTCAATGGCTCTGATCAATTCGGTTAAACTTGGATCTACGCCGTCCAAGTTTCTTGGAGTTTTGCAATGGACAGTGCACCAGCCTGCATAAAATGCCACTAACCCGTATTCTTCAAGTAACGATAACGACAGGCTCACCCCCTCAAACTGATTTGTGCCGAGATCATTCGGCCAACGTTGCTGCCCAGCAAGTACAGCAGCTACAGTTTTTCGGTCTAACTTAGGGGTGGCAAGGTTGGCATGCGCCAGAAAAATCGACAATGCCTTAGCTTCGACGTGATCCGAATACGAGTAAATTTGATGTCTTTTATTTTCTGTCGTGTATCCAGCTAAGATAGATTTGAGGTGCCGCCAGTTTTCTGAATAGTTCTGCATTAATTTTTTTATTCCGTCCCGATTGATGTGCCGTGTATCAAGGCATCAATATTTATGATGTAGACCAAGCCAATTTACTTTAATGTTAGTTTTTGGATTATGAAAATTTATAAAATTATCATAAGTCAAAGTAATTCGATAAAATCTGTTATGTTATCAGACTAGATTCTCGGCCTGTTGAGCTGCAGTTTTAAATCGCCATAATTTCACTATGCGTTCGTGAACTGCGTTAAATTAATTGACCAGGACCAGCTTGCTGTTAAATCTGAGGGTGTTGCGCACCGCAGGATATCTTGAGCCTTCCGAGAATAACGAGGGCGAAGGATTACATGCTAGCCTTCCCTTGCTATGAAGGGCAGAGAGAGATGTCATATCCGACTGATGCAGTAGCAGAGCACTTGCTTCTGGATGCTATAAAAGCATAGTTGGTTACGACACACTGGCCTATCATTTGCTTAAATGGCTTGTCTGAGATTGCGTTACAACAAAGGATAGGAAACTCAGTGGCCAGCACACCTTCGATACTATTTGTGCCAGTATGGAAGTTGAAAATCATCTGGCGCGCCTCGATATCAACAAACGAATGGCATGGTCAAACGGCGCAATGGCCGTATCTGGGAGCTATTGCAGCAGATCGGATTCGGAACTCTGGTCGATCCGGAGCCCTTCCGGCTCCACTATTCAATGGTTTACAATCATCACACTCCACAACGGGCCATTGGCGCAAAAAACGCTCATCCAGACACTCAAAGAACGGCAGGAAAAAGAAGCCGAAACTATTCGTGAAGCACGTTTATGATCAAACGAGACTGAACACCTAGCGGCAGCACGCCGAAACTGGAGCTTACTTTGGCCGCAGAGCCCCTACTTATAGTGCGGTTCAACAGAGTATTGCATTGACCAATTGAATCCCCATCCACCAGTAGGCCTGTTGTCACGTTTTCCGCCGATTCATGGATTGCGAACAACTAATAGCGATGGTAAACGGCTCCCGCGTGACTGTTGGGTTCGACCGAATAATAAATTAGAAATGATAAGTCCGCTACTGCCGGAATAACAGCTACTATTTCTTGGTAATCAAGATTTTTTCAATACAACTCGATTGTTTGCGGCACTGACAATTTTATACTTTCGTAACTTGTTCAGTGCGCTCACACCCCCGGCTGCTACAGCAATTGATATTGCGGTAGCTGTTGCTCCGGCCCCAAGAATGGTGACTGCCGCTCCGGCGCTAGTAAAAGCGAAAGCTTTAGTCACAACTTGTGTCGTGGGTTCTGGAACTGGATACAATATACCAACAACTGCAACCATGATGGCTCCAAATGCTACGAGCCATGCAACATTTCCAGTTGCTTTAATCCGTACCACTTTCTTGCCGAGATCACCCTCAATCTCAATTGTATCCTGCCCATTTTTAATTGCTTCGCCAAGATCTTTTTCGTTATTAATTGCCAAAGAAATCCCCTTAATTTTTAGATGTATTCGAATAATGACGTGGTCGAGTTTGTTGTCCAAGTTAAACCAATTAAACTCGAAAAATGAGAGCGCACAAGGTGATGATCTTTAATTAATAAAATTCAAGCATCCCCTGATCGCTATCGCTAACGTGCACACAAGGACGAAGCTTAGTGAACGCTTCTGACCAAACCCCGCCGATGCCCAACATGATAGCAGTTCGCTCAACTGAGAAATACTCGTAATCTCACAACACCTAGGTGCGACCTATTTTTTTGGAGGATAAGGAACGAGAGTGAAAATTCCTCTGGAGTGGCATGTGCCCGGCTCCCAATGCAATTCTTTTYAGTGAGAGATGGGAATCAGGCTCCAGATTCCGCTGAATGTTCATCTAATGTGGCGCCACATAGGACGCCGCGTGCAGCATTGTTCACTCGGTCATCGAAATTGATCCGTGAGCCGTTTCGCTTCTTGCTGTTCGCCGATCGACATGGAAGAAAAAAAAGGGTCTGCAGTCTTCAATATTTCACGAGCTTCACTGGTCCTTCCCATGCGACCAAGAATAAACGCGTGCAGATAGCGCAAGGGGATGATGTGGTGAACCACATTATGTACAGTCGCAAGACGAGGCAACGAATCACCTGCCAAGGCCAAGGCTTGCGGCAACTCACCACGGCCCAAATACTGGTAAATCAGGTCAATTCCGACCCGTGCTGCTGAGTCCCATGAGCCTGTGATCTCGAAGAGTCGAACAGCAATCTTGCGCTCCCCTGTGGTTGGCCTCTGCAACTCTTCGTTAATCCGCGCGAGTAAATCAAAACAGTCCGCTAGATGCTTGCAGTTGTCAGCGTATTCTTGGTCTGCTCTAATCCTCCTCAAATATGTCTCTGGGTTCGACATCAGCTCGACGGTATTGATAGCAAGAATTGATACATATTCTTTCACAAGAGGTGTAAGCAGTTTTTCTGCGTTTGAAGGTTTCGATATCTTCCAGTATGCGACTGCGGCGTTATACGCGAAGACCCGACGATATGATGCGTTGTCGGGCAATAAGGCATTTGCGTCGTCGATCAATTCTTCGACGCGTACAACGTCGCGTATGGATGCAAAATAATCCAAACTTTTCTGCATGAACACGAGCCGCGAGCGGGCATTATTCAGTCCTTCATCAAACAGCCTTTCCATTTGAATCAGTAGTGGTCCAACGGCTTCTTTTGGCCCATGCCTCTGCCTGTGATATAAAACCGCGTCAAGGCACTCAAATCGTACTTCCGCTTCCAACTCGGTATCGGTTGCTGCGCTCTCCAGCAATGGCCACATCTGGGGAAACCCTGCGCCCTCGTGAAAAGCCTCTTGGCTACCAAAATCAGCAAGTGATGCAACCTCCTGAAGATCAATCAATAGTTTAACGAATAGCGGGAAACGCTCTTTTCCATCGTCATTTCCGAGGGAAATTTCAATCAAATCACGCAACAGAGATTTTGCACGACGTCCTGACTCAGCATCTTCGAGCAAATATTCAGTCGAGATAGGTCGTATAGCGTCGTGCACTTTACTGCGCTGGCTGCCGTAGGCTTGCAAAAGACCGCTTGCACGGAGCGCACGAAGTTTGCGCACAACAGCAAGTTGATCAAGCGAAAAAGCTACCGCAACGTTAGCAATTTCTTCAGCCGTGAGGGGAACATCGGAGAGACTCGCACATGCGAGCACCTGCTTAGATGGGATGTCGAGTCCATTAAAAACACCAGCCAACAATGTATGTTGTCGAGTGTGTACGCTTAGCGCCTGGCCCTCGAAAGCATCGCAGAACGCATCGAGATCCGAATGGTATTCTTGCTTAGCAACGGCAATGGCACTGCGAACGTAGAGCGGAAGACCTGCGGTAAGAGCTCGTATTCGGTTCGCGGTGGCCAAGCTCACCACACAATTTTGAGCGAATGCTTCATATCCGATGGAGTCGCCGCTCCATCCAAGTAACGTCTCGTGCTCCACATCTAACGCGGCGCTCAATAAGTCCAACTCTGCCGTCGGCTGCGCTAGAAAAATAAGCTTCAAATTTCCCGCGACGGAGCCAATTGTTTGCGCATCCTCGGCTCTTAGTTTGTGAGCGTTATCGATCACAATAGTGAAAGTATTTTGCCTCCCTGCTAAATTGGAGGCCACCAAGCGTAATGCCTCTTCAGCTGATACAGCGCCATTCGCAACTGCCTGTCGTACCGCCGGTGTATCGCCCAACCAGTGTGCAGCTAGCTCCCTAGCCAGGGACCGAATAATAAATGAGGTAGGAACGTCCCCAATATTGAAGTAGGCACATGGTCGCACGTTCATCAACGCTGCTTGCGCGGCCCACGACGTTTTACCGGCCCCCGAAAATCCTACGATGAGGCGGATTGTGTCATCGGTAATGAAAGCGGGTTCATTGTCCTGTGGTCGGTAATTCAGGGGCGGAGACGGAAAGTCGTGAACTTGGTGCACGAATTGTTGCAGCATCTGCGCTGCCGTTGCTGCCGTGATTTCATGGCGCTTGAACTCACCAAGGCCTCCGGCCATTCGCATCATTGCGCCCGCCAGGTGCTGCACCAAGACATCAGGGGCGACCATGACAAAGGGGAGCCTCTCAGCTTCTGTGACACACCAGTTAAACGCTTCTTCGCTGTCTGCCCATACCGGCGGCAAGCCTTGGAGGGGATGATTCGGCTTTAAAAAACGCACATCTTGTGCGAATTCTGCAGCAGCGATGCGTGTGGCCAATACGGGCCCCGCATCTCGGTTCACTGCCAGCACAAATTCAGGCTCACCTGTCCTGCCCCCGGGCACATGAAGACCACGATAGTGATCGAATCGAGTCAGCGCGGAAGAAATGTCAGAAAACTGTATGGGGTCCGAGCGTGTTTTGACTTGAACATATACGTAGCGACCGCTGAACTCCAGTTCCAGATCTTCATCCAACTCTACCCTCATACGACTCCATTCAAGCCGTTGTAGCATTAGTAAACAAGCTACTCCGTATAGATGTTGATAGAAAAAACCTCTGTGCGTCGCTTCAATCCGGCGCAATTGGGCCGGATCTACTACGTCTAGTGTTTCAAGTGTGGTCTGCGGCTGTGTCATAGAGTGAAGATCGTTGGTGTGGAGGTCGAAATAGCAAGTAACTACAGTGAGACCTCTAGAGAAACGTTGATTAAAACAGGTACTAATCATCCCAATGCTTTTTTTCTCTTAGCTGTAAGCGCGCTGCGTTGACTCTCATAGAGTTTACGACGCGCCTTAGCACGTTCAATCAAGTCAATGACTTGGTCTATGTCTGCGAGCAGTTCGTCCCGTGATGGAAGAGGAAGTTGGCGCTCAGCAGGGGTATCGTGTGCCTCTGTAGCCTCGCAAGCCCTTGCGTAAATTGATTGAAGCAATTCCCACTCGTCATAAGGATGGCCAACTACCGCACCAAATGCATCCACACTGACGACGTCGCTAAATGGCTGAACCGTATTGTTCAGGAAGACCTCGCGAATACCTCTTTCAATGGTGCCTCTTAGACTGGTGTAACTTGTCGATATTTTTCGTTCGATCTCATCACTAGGGTAAGCGCTTTGATCAGTTCTAAACTCCTTGGTTTTCTCACGAAGTTCAGCCAATCTCGCATTTGTATCTTTCATCGTCCACGTTAGTCCGTCTTTGACTAACCCTGGTCCATCGTCCCAACTGACAGTCTTGTAACTTGCCGCACAACCAGTTTGGCTTATCGCCATCGCTAGTTCTGACAGAAAAACCGCATCGTGAGTGAATACCAGCACCTGGCGCTTGGAAGACATGTCGACTAGGCGCCGTGCAATGGCCCGACGGTAACCATGATCTAATGAGGTAGAGGGGTCGTCGAACACGACCGCCGAGGAATGAGCTTGCAACTCAAGTTCTGCGAGGAACATAGCGAAGCCAATGGCACGTTGCTCGCCTTCGGAAAGAATCTTGGACGCTTTAACTGTAATATCAGTCAGTCGAAGAGTAAGCTTTGTCATGCCTAGATCAGTACGCCCTACCAATGCCGGACGGACTCTCCGGCGGTAACCCAAGGCTTTGAGCTCAGCATTCATGGCCGTAGCTAATTCTTCAGTCACATATTTCGCTGCAAGTGTCGTCAGTTTGCGTGAAATGGATTGTGGGTTTAAGGCTGCATAACATTGATTTAAATTTCTTAGAGTCAAACTATCTTTGATAAAGCGTTCGACTGCCTGATGATGAACCGACAGTAATTTACGAGCTTCCAACTCTGCCAATTCATTAACAAGGGATTGACGTGCGAGGGGATCGCCTGAAGCAAGTATGGTTTTAGCATCTGCCCGGAGAGATGCGGCGGCTATCATCAAAGCCCCATCTAGATCAGATTCTATTGCCAAAAGACTGTCAGAGCTATCCATCCAAATGCCAGACTTTAAAACTTGCATCATCCATGCATGCCGCACTACCCATACAGATGTTGCTTGTACTATCGTTACGTGGAGCTTAGGTAGACGCTCTTCTACGTCGGCAAGTGTCGGGGCATCAAGAATGTGAAGATCCACTTCTTTGACCTTTGCAAATGCAGCCAAACGCGCCTTACTTGCGGTGTCTGCTTCAGAAGTTGTGCTGTTTGCCATGAATTTAGCAAAATTCCGCATGCGTTCAGCAGCCGTAGCCGAGTACGATTGTTGGCAGAGCACGCAATGTGCATCGGGATCGAGATACGGGAAGGTCTGCTCAGAATAAGCGGAATGATGAGAAAACGCTTCGGCGGCACGATATAATCCCTGCCAAATTAAGCCGCCAGTACCTTCTAAAAGGGGCGCAATATCCGTTGTTCCTTGCGTGGCATCTTCAACTTTTGCGTCAAGTCCTTTGAGTTGCGCTTGCGCGATAACCATCGCCTCATGGGCCACTCTCTCCGCATCGATGAGTTCCTTCGCACGAGCAAGTGCTTTATCACTCACCCAACGTTGTACGCCCTCTACGCGCTGCTTTGCTTGGTCTAATCGGGTCGCTAGACGTTCTAATTCTGCAGCTTTAGGACCAGGATTGCTTTCCATTAAGGCTTGTTTAATAAGCGAGATCCGTTGTATTTCTACATCGCTAAGCGAACTGAGTCTATCAAGTATTGCACGATCAGAATTTTCTCCTAAAGTGTCAATGAAGCCCCCTACTTCAGTATCGCCTTTCAACGATGAAAATTGGTTGATATTTAATGAAAGAGCACTACGTTCGGCATTAATTTGAGCCTGCATATCTCGTTGCATCGAGGCCAAACGCGTTACCTGAGCCAACCCGTAAGGTTGGAAAGATGTAACGCCTTCAGCATCAACGTAATCGTTCGCACAGGCTACGTCATGTACTAATATAGACCTTAAGTAAGGATGTACCGGTGTATCTTGGATCCAACTCACGGCGTGAGGCAAATCATCAACTAATATTGCGAACTCAGCAGAAGGCGTGCTTGGATTCGGATCGGCTGCATTAGGAAGAACAGCTACTTTATGGCGAGCGTTGCAAGCATTTTTCAGAACACGTGCGTAGCCAGATTTACCGGCGCCGTTGTGTCCAAATAAGATCGTCATACCGTCGGGATGCAGAGAAAATGAACGCCCAGATGGAAAACCGTTAACCTGATTCAAACCGGATAAACCGACCAACCTCACAGTACTAGCCCCCCCGGCGCCAGGGATGTCCTCAGCTGTAAACTGCTTAAAATCAACTGGCGCTATACCCAGCCCATCTTCCGAACGAATCATCTGCAGGATGGTGTCTGTATCCGATGAAGAAAGCTGGGAATTTGAAAAAATCAGGCGTAGTGCTTCCTGCTGCCATTTTTTCAGCCCGTTGCACCATCCAATTATTTCAGTTACTAACTCCATGCCAAACTCCTAATCTGATGACTGATTAAGGAGTCTGTCATAACATACGGAAACAAGCTACTAAGAATATTTTTTCCGTCATCTTTTTTAAATAAATAGCGAAGAAATAAAAAAATAATCATTCCAATCGCCTGAAATGCGGCTTTTTGTGGGACTTGGAGCAGCTTGTTGTTGAAGCGGTGACGTACGCGCCGTTACTGCCCCTCTTATGCCTGGTCCGGACACGTCTGGCTGGTGTGGTACGGTGGCGTGGCCGGTAACATCGCCGTTCCGTGTAATCTGATCACCAAGCCGATGGCGACACTCACTCCATCGCGAGAATGGCGCGGTTCAGCCCCGACTTTTGACTGACCTTCTTGCCCGGCTGGCCGCATCAACCAACTGATGAACCAGGTGCCGCCTACATCGCGACCAGGTGCTGCGTTGCTAGTCGATCTTGCGGCGACGCCGGCAGATGGTCGATCAGGTCCACAACGCCGGCGTGGCCGGCTGTTGACTATTACCCTGTGACTGCTTCGGTAACTGTTGCGTCACCCATGCGGGTCGCCCGTGTTGCCGGATCAGATCCTGCAACGCGGTCGGCCGATCAGCTCGCAGTCTTTCGCCTATATGGCGAAGGCCTCAGACGACAGATACCAGCCAGTGTGCTGCATTGTGAGATCGTCGAGCGCGGGTACCAGGGCGGCCTGAGCCAGCTGCGCGCTCACAGATCCCCGCTGCGGCCGAGGTTGCCGCCCGAGCCCGAGGCGCGTTTCGAGACGGCGTTGGCGTCGACAGTATCACGCCAAAATAGAAGCTTGCCATGGCCGCTTAACCTCTACTTTTAGAGCGCTCTAAAAATGGGAGGATTAACCCGTGGCATAGCTCCAAGCACTGCAGTCTTCGTATGAGTCGCGCGCAAGAGCGGGCAAGTCAACTGGTCATCATGCCAATCAGTTATCTCTTTGTGATGGCTCCACGCCTGTCCCCCCCCCGGAAGACCTTACATCACATTTGAACTTACAAATGGATACTTGAATACGCTCATCATTTGCGAGGCAACCCCAGAAATGCTCGCGCATCAGCTCCGATTTCTGTAAGCTTAATCCCAAGGCCCGCGCCATAGACGGTACGGAGCGCCTTGTGCTCGGCCTTTCTCAGTTCGAACTCAACCTCATCAATATTTGTGCACAGATCGTAGGCTCCAAGGTACCCATCCCGCTTAGCGGCGATTGACTGGCCAAGCGTACGGAGGGTGATGTTCCTACTCAGCAGCTGCTTTATATTGCTAAAGCCGAGAAGCTCCTGCTTCAACCGCAACAACTGTGCATCTGCCAATCTCAACTCATAACGGCCGGAGGCCGGTGCGAGTTCGAGTCCCAGGAACTCAGCCGGCTGATCGGGCCGATAAATGACCGATTTTGACCCGGGGCCGAGCGCAGGTACGTCTAACCCGATGTTGTTGAATTCGTCTTTGCAAAAGGTTGCAACCTGGTTGCATTCGCTTTCATCCGTGCAAAGGAAAATCAGGTCATCTGCATAGCGAACAGCATGGGCCCCTGACAACTCAACTTTTTGGTCAAAGTCGACCAGGAGCAAGTTCGAAAAAAACGGCGATAACGGCATTCCTTGACGCACCCCTAGTCCTCGCCTGATACCCAGTTTGGCGATGTCGGTAGTCACGGACCTACTCGGTGAGTCAACTTCGCAATCCAAGGCCGAAAATAGCAGACCGTGCAACGATCGTTCCTTAATGAGCTTTTTTATCGCCGACCGTAAGTCTGCACGAGGTATCGAGTCGAAGAACGAGGTAATGTCTGTCTTATATACCCATGGTCGCCGGTTTCGCGCTGTGCACGCAATTCCAGCAGCCATGTGAACGCTACGGCCTTTGATAAACCCGAAGCTGATGTTATTGGCCAGGCGTCCTGCGTACTTATCAGCAAGGTAATCGACCAGAGCGCCTTGAACAATTCGATCTCGTACCGTTGGAACGCAGATCAAGCGCTTCTTGCCACTTGGCTTTGGCACCAGATAGGGCTTTAGCGATGAAAACGAGAAATTCTTGTCCCGGATATCCTTAGCTAGACGAATCAGATTGCCTTTGGCATCCAGATGAAAGTCATTGATCGACTGGCTGTCGATACCTGTGGTGTTTCGGGAAAGAGGTTTGGTCTTCTTATAGAGATGCTTCCATACACTGTTCAGCCTCGCATGGGAAAGCACTTGGACGTATGCATTCGAAGCCATTTCAGGTGTGCCGCCGGCGTTGAAGCCCCCCGAGCCAGCGGAAAAAGCCACCGTCGGCAGAGTCTTGGCTGAGAGCCTCTTGCGAGTCGTCCAAGCCGCTGACACCGCCGCTAACGCTCACGCGATTGCTCGCCTTTGCGCCATTTTGCCGCATGGTAACGTGCAGCGCAACCTGCATAGATGCATGAGGTACACCATTCACCCAACCACCAGCCGCCGAAATGCGAATCATACTCATATGCATTCTTATCACCCCAAGTTCGCTACAACAATTGAACAAAAAGCACGCAGTAGAGGCGATTAAAAGCCATCGCTTCCACCATGAAGGGGCGGAAGAAACGTTTTCACGTTTCGACGTTCGCGGCGCGCCCGCGCCTGTGCTCCTTGGCTGCCCCGCACGTTTCTTATCCGCCTTCCCAACTAAATCGGGAGTAGAAGACGAAGTACCACCGCTGCCACCGTCGGCAGAGTCTTGGCTGAGAGCCTCTTGCGAGTCGTCCAAGCCGCTGACACCGCCGCTAACGCTCACGCGATTGCTCGCCTTTGCGCCATAGGGCCGCATGGTAACGTGCAGCGCAACCTGCATAGATGCATGAGGGTGCTACCGCCACGTGATTCTACATCAGTTACCTCATCAATGGTCTTAAGATAGATTGAGGCCGGCTTATCCATCCGAATCAGCCCGATTGGACTTCATGGTTTTCAGATAGGCAACATGGTATCCTTGGGAATAAGGATCGCTTAAGCCATGTATGAGCAATGGCAGACGCTGGCATTGTGATTAGCTAACCGCGGACGCATCTGCTGCCACCGTCAAAGCCGCGTCCGATGCTGGCACGTTGACGGTACAAGACTCCGACCAGTCCGTTCAAAACAAGCTGGTCTGATCTAGGAAATCACCCAGCAGCACCCATGGCCGCGCACGAAGCGAACCGCCGCAATGAGAAGGTCAGCACGATGCTAGCCAGTGAGGATAATAACTTTAAGAAGCATTGGAATATGGTAGCGGAGCGGTGCGTGTGTGGATGTCGGAGGCGGCAGGCTTCCCCTCCCCCCACGACGCGCCCGACCTGAGCGAAAAGGTCAGCAGAAATTTGAAACCCACTGTAACGGACGGGAAATAATATGAATCATCAACCCCATCGTCGCGCAAGTGACGAATATAGAAATCGAGTGGATGCGGCGCTCAAAGCACTGGGTTTATCCAACTTCACGCAGTCCGAATCTTTAATCGTTGACGACTGGTCGTGTCTCGACTTTATCGCAGAGGCGTGCGCAGAGTCCATCGCAATTGATCGCGCGACGCTGGCAGCCACGTGATCGCGGGAAATATGGCAAAGGACAATTACGTTCTGTCCCGAGAAATCGTATGCATCGTTGGTGGTGTTCGTTACTCTGGATTTATGTTGCCAAAGATGGCATTGTAACTGTGGATTGGGACCGCTTTACGAAGTGGAATCAGGCAGGTGAAAACGCCCTTGAAACCGCAAGGCAATTGCTTCGCGAACTCGTTCACAAACATCAAAAGGAAGCCCGGAAAAGTGCGCGCCCCGTGAGCGCCCGCCAGCCGGCCGGCCGCCGGCGACATCGAAGAAAGGCAGAACAATGACTCTGAAGATATTGGAAGCACAACGGACGCGAACGCCTCATACCCCAATTGCTAACGGCAAGACCGCAATGTTGCTCGGGGGCCTTGAACAGGCGAAATTTGAATGTGGATGCGGTCACGTCTTTACCGCTTTGACTAGCCAGTCACGCCTAGACGGCGGATTCTTCTTCCAGAGTAGCTCCGGGGTCACAGCTGAGTGTCCATCGTGCAAAACTACAGGACAACTTGCAACCGAGGACTACGACGACGTGCTTTGAACGCCCTCGGTCTGAAAGGAAGGTAATAGATTCGGCCTGCGCGGCGCCGATGTGGACTTTGTGATGTGATAGCGCGACCAAGCCACGGTCAACTAAGGAGCCTGAAAAATGTACAACATGGAGAGCCTGGCCGCAGCCGAGGCAAACCTCAAGGACTGGAACAATAAGTTTTCGAATGACAGCAGCAATAACCCGAACAAGCACCTGTCGCAACGTAAAAGCGCCGCAAGAGAGGTGCGCATGATTACGGCTGAACTGAAGCGCCTGGGCATACTGGAAATGTCCGAGGCTGAAAAGCTCGATGCGGAGCTGGACAGACTGCATCCTAGCGCCCAATCGAAATCGATCGTGACGCACAAAGGCCGCCAGTATCAGGTGACGTACTTCCCAGTCGAGAAAAGCCGGTCTCGCAATTCCGTTAACGAATGGGGCCATCGGTGGACGGCGCTGCCGCAGGAGGAATAAGCTGATGAGCATGGCCAAAGTAACTTGAATAGGAAAACGCGCCCTGGGCGCCCGTTTGCTGACCGGCCGCTGGCGCAAGGATAAGCAATGAAATACGGCAAATGAAATGGATGTGCCTTGCGGTATTCTTGCCGAACTTCTTAGTATTGCTGAAGTTCGTCGGCTTTGACAGGTTCGACCGCCGCAGTTCACCAGCCCGAGTGTACTTTTGTTTGATGCTCGCACTACTGGTTGTAGGTGCAATCGAATGACTAGCCAACTGGACATTAGGTTCGCATCTGGATTAAAGGAAAAATCCGCGCCACTTGACGCGGCCGTAGCGGCCGGATGCCGAGGAGAGCATACACATGTCAGGCAAAATGGAACGCCACTACTTTGAAGAAAAAAAGGAACTGGCAATCGAAGGCGTACAACACGCCAATCGTACATCGGCGGAAGTTTTAGGACTGTTGAGTTCGTGGAGTTACGAAGTCCCCAATATCGTTGATCCAGCAGCAGTGCACGAACAGATTAGTGTTGCCAAAGCTCAGCTCGACAGCGTGCGGCGCAATTTTGAAAAAGTCCGCTGGGCGTCCGTCAAAACAGAGCTGGAATTCAATGACTGGCTGGTGCAGCACGGCCATGCCGATTTGGTTATCGGTTAAGACGGAAAACGCCCAGCAGCACTTACGGCCGCACTTGATGCGACCTGTCGCAACGAGAAGGTCGGCACGATGCTGGCCAGCGATGAGAATTATGAACTTTCAGAATCAAGTAAGTATGTATTCGCGCACACAGGCTGAAATTGATGCGGAGCGACAGGGCCAGATCATGGTATATCCGTTGGCGACAAAAACAGGTAACGAGTGCTTCCCGTGCCTCGCTATCGAAGTTTTTCGCACTGGTCAACCATCGCAAAAAACATGGTTAGACCTGCGCAAGCTAGGACGGCACTTTGACACTATGGAGGCTGCTTTGGACGCGGCCAAGAAAGTCAAAGTCATCAGCGTTGACGAAGCTGGCGATGTGAAGTGGGAATGGGCGGAATAGGAACACCGCGCTCTGTGAGCACCCGCCGCTAGCCGGCCGCTAGCGATTCAATGAAGGAGTGATATGACTGTATTGCGCAGCTGGGCCATCAAAGGCGATGACGGAAACATTTACACGGTTGAGGAATGGGAAAGCTCAGCCATTCGTGTCAACCGTGGGAAAGTTCCAAGCGGCATAGTTGAATATCTGCTTGAAGATGGAACGGATTTGTTCGACGATACGCCAGGCCATTGGGAAACGTCTACTGGCGTTCTATTGAAACAACCAGATGACCGGTAAGGTAGATCTTCTACCAGGTGGCGCACCATCGTCACCGATTTAATACCACGGGAAACAGCAGCAGCATCCATACCAGCCACGAGCTGGCGATGTCAATGAGAAAGTCGGGTGCAGTGCGTGGCTGACAAGGAAAATCGCCCACAGTAGCATCCAAAGCCGCGCTAGACGCGATTTTGGCAGTGAATAGGGCTGGGCGCGGTGCCTGGTCAGGATAGCAGGGAAGAATTCAATGACATCTGATTACGTAAAGCTTCGACTGAAACAAAAAGCTGAGCTTTATCCGACCGGAAAATCGAACGAGCCGGTCCTAGAACTTTGCCGTAAGTTTGCAAAGGAGGCCTCTATCGCCGGAACATCATTGGCGTTTCAAGAGTGGCTCCGCAACTATGTCTCGCCGGCGCAGCAAGGTGCAGCCCGGCGATATCTGGTTGGCCGGTTGCCTGCGATTATCCTGAACCAGTACCTACCGGCGCAGAGCATTCTTGACCCTCTGGAATAGGCTGATCAGTTACAAAAAATGGGATGCCAAGAATCCTACGTGGAAGGCGGAAGTGCAACAGGCGGCTTTTGATTCCACGCAGCTCTGCGAGGTCGTAAATCGTTTGTACTACTCGCTGCTTGAGTATTCGCGCCGCTCGCGCAAATGACCGGAAAATTCTCGATGAAAGAGATATATAAATTTGTAGCGGTGGTGGCCCAATCAAAGTTAACTCTTGCTCTGCTGGTTGTCTTTTGCGCTGCCAGTTTCGCATTGGGTCAAAAGTTCAAGGACATGAACCTATTTGCTGCCTCAGGTGCCGTCTTGACGGTAGGAGGTTTGCTGTCGCTAATTCGCTTCACGACCCTTGATAAATTGCTATTGCAGGAGACGATGATCGCAAACAGTAGCGGCCTAACCGGGCCACCTGTTCGTGAAGAGGAAGCGGTAGCAATCGAAGCTAAATGCAGAGCAGCAGCTCGGACTCGAATTAGTGCTGAATTGCGTAGCGAAATCATTGGTTTGTCGCTGACAGTGATCGGCACCCTCATTTGGGCTTATGGTATCTATGTACCCCTTCATCTCTTCTCGTGAAGGAAATATGATCCCCTGAATCGCCACGTGAATCGCCAAGAATTCACTAGACACTCGCAAGTCGTTTGAAATGCGGCTTTTTATAGGATCGGGGGCAGCTTGTTGTTGACGCGGTGGCGCACGCGCCCTTACCGCCCCCTAAGCCGGACACGTCTGGCTGGTGTGGTACGGTGGCGCAGCCAGCAACGTGCCGCCGTTCCATCTTGTCCGCGAATTGCCGCCTGAACTAGCCTCAGCCCTGGTCTAGAATAGCACGGTGCAGCCCCTACTTTTGGCGCACCTTCTCGCCCGGCTGCCCGCATCAACCAACTGATGAACCAGATCTGTGTCGCTCGGTGCTGCCTACATCGCGACCAGTTGCTGCGTTGCTAGTCGATCTTGCGGCGGCGCCGGCAGATGGTCGATCAGGTTCACGGTACCGGCGAGGCCGGCTGTTGGCGATTCCCCTGAGACTACTTCGGTGACTGCCGGAAACGCTGCACGGCATTGCCGGGCAAGGCTTGATCAGTAACTATGCCCAGCGTGGCAGCTTGACCGACCACCCCGTACGAATGGTTTGCTATCGCCTATGTGTGTGAGGCCGGGTTCGGATAAAGCGTTGTTGTGCAATCACATCGAGTCGCGCGATCGCCTGAGTAAATGGCGCTGGGTGGTCGAACGCACCCTGGGCTAGCTGCACCTCTTCCGCCGATTACGCATACGCTACGAATGCCGTGCCAATATCCACCGGGCGTTTCTCTCGCTTGCCTGCATACTCATCTGCTGGCGATATATTCGGAGGATGTGTCAGGGTTCTCTAAGCCTCGACTTTCTTCTTGCATTTTCAACACAGATTTTTCCAAACAGGTAGACTTGTCACAGATGAGACGGCTAGTACTTGTTCATTTACTCAATGGAAAGAAATTGCAATGTCAAAAATCATCGGTAACAATGACGGCCCAGGTGGCAGGAACGAAACATATCAAATTGGTGCGCGCAAAGAAGTGTCACGTGCACAAGCTGTTCGCGAAGTGAAGCAAGGACTGCATAAAGATACGCATGTTGTCACTATAAATAATCAGGAATATGTCCGCGACAACCCGGACCGCTCCAAAGCAGACAACGTTAATCGGAAAAAATAGTCTATGCGCATTTCAGAAACTATGCATCTCGTTTGACTGTTTGAACAGGAGGTTCCGTGCAACCGCCGTATCTCTCACATTCTACGAAGGCCCTCCTTGACGAATTCGGTGCTGGAAAACATGTCCCTGGCGCGGGCAGTGCTTCCGCCCTCAGCGGGCTCTTAGCCGCTCAGCTGGTTTTGACGGTTTGTAGGCTCACGCTTGATAAAGAATCGCATCGCGACCATCACGCAGCTTTGCTGGCAATTACCCAACGGCTCCAATTTTTCTCAATTCCTGCGCTTGAGAAGCTTCTGGAGCGTGACGCTGGTGCGTTTAATTTGGTCTACGCAGAGCGAATTGCAAGAGACAACACATCTAATCCGGCACAGAAGCAGTACCACATCAATGCCGAGCACCGGTATATGAAAGCAGCAGTCGCGATTCCCTTGGAGATTGCCGGGATTTGCTCGGAAGTCGCGGACGCGGCCGCCAAAGTATTCGAAGTTGGATTGCGCCATATCAGGGGTGACTCTGGTGTCGCGCTGAGCACAGCCGTATCGAGCATACTCTCCTGCGTTTTCGTCGTAAATCTGAATTTGAAAGACTTCAAGAGGTCGCACTGGTCGCTGCAACGGCAGGCGGAGTGTGACGAGTTACTACGAAGCGTTTCGGCGAAATTTCAGGCAGTACTTGGCAGCGCTCGTAGCTTGCGGGCAGAAGCACTGCTTGCAGCGCAGCAGTCCGATGAGCCTGAGCCTCTGGTTGGATTCGGAACACGGGCAAAGCAAACATACTCTGATGAGGAAATTGAGGACCGTGCCAGAAGACTCGGCCTTCAAATGTGGCAGAGGAGAGAGCAAATTTGGGGCGCACTCCAAGCTCCTAATAACCCGATTAAAGTCTTAGACCCAGAGCGCGCCCTTGGGACCCTCGGCTACAGTTACGAACTAGCTGACGCGCTTGGTACGGTAAGGCATGGAGATAGTTCTTATGAGGTTGCTGGTATCTTTGAAGCGCAGCCCGGCCTGGTAAGGGTGTCTAGTCAAATGTTGCCAGAGATTCGCTTATTCACCGCAGCGCATGAGTTAGGCCATGTAGTTCTTCACCCACATCTGAGAGAAGCGCATCGAGACCGCCCTCTAGACGGCTCTGAGAGAGCTCGTGACCAACTGGAGCGAGAGGCTGACAAATTTGCTGCCGCGTTCTTGATGCCCGGGAAGCAAGTTAGATTAAGGTTTTCGACAGCCTTCGGAAATGCGCCGTTCCTCTTAGATGAGGCAACCGCGTTCGCCTTGCAGATGGATTTGGCAAAGCTCAGGAAGAAATTGAAGACGCTGCGTGACCTCTCTTTACTGCTTGCCCGCGCCGAGCGGTTTAACGGGAAAAATTTCAACTCCCTCGCAAAGCAATTCAGCGTCTCCGTAACCACAATGGCGATTCGTCTTGAAGAACTTGGCTTGGTGGGCCTCCAGCATCAGCCATCATCGACATCCACATTGGCTAACTAATGAGTCGAGCTCCGCCGTGGCACAGTCACATTAGCTGCGTATGTCTAGGATGCCACGTCTGGGTTCATGTTAGCGATGCCGAGAGTCGCCACCAGTAGCTTAGCCCCTCCTGATCCATGGTTGTTGCAAGATGAGAAACCGATGGTTCGTATTGGGCATGGGCGTCCTGCAGGGCACCAGGGCTGCGATTTCGTAGCTGCCTGGTCCAACGACGATATCGTGGCCGACCTGCCTATCCCCTGCCCTGCAAAGACTCCTACCGCGCGCCAGCAAAAGCTGCTTGAGCTTCGGCGGATTCCACCATGAACTTTTCCGTGGCTAAACCTCAACGTCAATCCCAGGTTTCGCGGGGCGCGGCTCAATCGATTCGAGTTCTTTTTCTCATCATTCCATTYTGCAATGATGCATTTAAGTTAAAGTGTTGCGTTGAACGATKGAATCTGCAGCCAGCAGCAGACATTTAGATTTATTAGGGTCGTGGTCTCTGCGCAATACTACATGGGATTTTATGGACCAAATTCAGTTGTTACGAGATAAAGTGGCGCGCTGTGACGCAGTTCTCATGACCGTGATCGATAAAGGGCGACCGCTGCAGCCAGCAGCAGACATTTAGATTTATTAGGGTCGTGGTCTCTGCGCAATACTACATGGGATTTTATGGACCAAATTCAGTTGTTACGAGATAAAGTGGCGCGCTGTGACGCAGTTCTCATGACCGTGATCGATAAAGGGCAACAGCAATATATCGGCAAGGTTGAGAAAGTATATTCTCGTCGGTTTGAGGGGCCTGACAGCTATGACGCCGCTCAACTGTCATTTGTCGGGTCAACGGGAGCCTGGGGAAATCAAGCACTTGTGAGCGGTGAGCGAGCTTTGGTATTCATGAGCTATCTTTCGAGCTCAGAGCGATATTATCAGGACCATTGGCACGGGCACTTCACGGTTGTTTCGATTAACGGAGAGCAGTACGCCGTGGCAAACTGGCACTTAATTCAATCCGGAGAGCGATCTTTGGGACCTACATATTTGAGAGATTCAGCTTTTCTGCCTAATAATGCGAAGCCTTGGCAAGTAGCGATGCCATATGCACTGTTAGAGCGACACCTAATTGAAGAGCTAAATCGATGAACGGTACTGCAGGCCGCTATCGGCCACAAGCGGTCGCTGACTGCACTCGTGCTCATCTTCCGTCATTCCCATTCAGCAAATAACTACTGACATGCTCAAAACTTTTCGTTGTATAGTTCTTCCGTTTCTAGCGTTTGCGACGCTATCCGCTTGCGATGTGCGTGTTAAATCGGGACGCTTCGACGAGGATAGGACTCTGGCCTTGGCCGGCGTTGACAAGTACCGTGGTCTCTACGAAAAGCGAGACTACGAGCGTCTGTATAACCTGGGTTCTTCTGCGTTGAAAGCAGCCGTACCAAAAGAAAAGTTTGCCGCAGCAGTCCAAAGTGCAATAGCTCAGTACGGAAATTACATGTCCTCTGCTCTGCTGGGGGCTTCATGCTTTCCAAATGAAGTCCGATTGGCTTACGACACCGAGTACGAGAATGCGAAGGTGCGAGAGCTGATGATTTGGTCGGCGAGTGGTAGCTAAGCTGAGTTGACAATGTACCAAGTTCTGCCAAGCCAGGACGAATTTTACAAAGAGTCACAAGTCGGCTGCCCCGTTCAGTGACGAACATCCGCAATGGAGCGGCACCAGCCAATCACGGCAACCGGCCAAAAGCAGCCGCTCGACTGGTCTGACACGATCGAATATTATGCTACCCCATCAGTCCATTGGGCTAGCCCCACGTTGCGTGTTTCAGCAGCCAACTACTTAAGCATTAGGTTACCGTTCAGATTATGAATATCAATCCTCGACACGTAATTTGCGTCCTTCATCAACAGAACACGCCCGTACGCCAGATAAGCAGTCAGTTTTCTGGTTTTGATTACGATGTCRATTTCTCGCAGGACGTTGCAGACCCRAGAATGATGTCTTCATTTAAGGCGTGGGCGGATCGAGTCAGCCCCTCCGTCACTACCGACGATTGGCATGCAATCGAGGCACATTCGGCAGTGAGTTATATTCTGTCACCACGAATGACACCRGAAAACGCTCTCACAGTGTCCAGACAGACATTGGCCTTGGCAGCTRCGCTGCTACAGGCCGGTGCTTTCGCAGTCAAAGGCGAGAGTTCGGGAATAGCTCACGGCCGAACCCATTGGCTGGAGCTCGATAGCTATACCTCCAAGTCCCTGGAATCCGCTCTGATCCGTGCTTGGGTCCAATATCCGATATCCGATGACTGCTTCTACTATTCGGTGACCGCTTCTACTATTCGGTGGGTATGCACCTGCTGGGCATGCCTGACATCGAAT
>NZ_NEHB01000004.1 GCF_002127655.1 Janthinobacterium sp. GW456P | reverse complement strand
CAGGGCCGGCGCCCACGGCACGCGGCCGCGCTCGCGGCCGGGCGCCCAGCCCCAGCGGTGGCCCAGCAGCACCCAGCGGCCGTAGTGCGAGGGCGCATAGCCCCACGGCGCATTGTCGACCCAGGTCCAGCCCCACGGCGCGATCCACGTCCAGCGCCCGTCGCTGTACGGTGCCCAGCCGGCAGGCACCGTGCTGGGCAGCCACAGGGGACCGTATTCCGCGTTGTCCTGCCAGGCGCCGTAGCGGTCCAGCTCTTCATAGCCTGTCGTATCGTCCGTGACATAGCGCAAGGCCGGCGCGGCGGCGGGCAAGGCTTCGGGCCAGTTGTCGAAGGAGACTCTCTGTGCGGCGCCCGTGCGCAATTCCTCGTCCGTCAGCTCGGCGCGCTTGCCCGCGCGCAAGGTCACGCTGCCCGTCGCGCCATCCACGTCGGCCGCGCCGTCGAGCACGCTGACGACGCTGGTGCCGGGCTGGCGCCCAGCGTCGATGCGCACCCAGCCCGGCTGGGTCAGAATCACACGCGCCTGGGCCGTGGTCAGCTCGAAGCCGCGCAGCGCGTCCGGGTTGCGCACGCGCACGCTGACCGTGCCATAGCTGAGGTGCAGCCTGAAACTGTCGTCGTCGAGCTCGCTCACTTCCAGCTCGGAATCGCCATCGAGCCGCACGGCGGCGGCGCCCACGCGAAACTCCGCCAGCGCGCCGCGCATGGTACTGAGGCGGTTATCCGTCGTGACGGGCCAGTTCACGAGGGCGTTTTGCGCCTCGCCATCGCCGGCGCGCACCAGCACCGGCCCTTCAACGCTGGAAATGCGCCCCACGCGGGCGGGCGGGTCCTGCGCCAGGGCGAAGGCGCACGCCGACGACAGCAGCACGGCGCACACGGTGTTCAGCAGGGGGGAAGAGAGGATAGGACGCATGGCAGCGCTCCAGGCAGGACTACAAGGAAGACATACTGCCGATTACATCCGCATCGTGCCGGCATCGCAAGCGGGCTTACAAATGTTTGCATATTGACTTCGTTCAGGATGCCGCCTGGCTGCCCCGCTTGACGAAGAACAGGGCCGCGCCGACGGCCATCAGCAAGCCGCCAAAGAAGCGGTTCTGCTTTTTCACGGCCTTGGCATCGCGGAAAAAACGCTGCATCGACGAGGCGAGGAAGGCATAGCTATGCATGACGATCTGATCGATCGTGCACATGGTAACGGCCAGGATCAGCAGCTGCGGCAGCAGCGGCGCTGTCGGGCTGATAAATTGCGGCAACACCGCCACCATGAAAATGATGCCTTTCGGATTCGTCACATTGGTCAGAAAACCCGTCAGCACGCGCCGGCCCATGGAAGGCACCACGGCGTCGGCATGCAGGTCGCCCGCCACCGCCACCTTGGCGCGCCATTGCGACAGGCCCAGGTAGATCAGGTACAAGGCGCCCACCGTCTTGACGATATTGAACGCTACTTCGGAAGCGAGCAGGAGGGAGCCGACGCCGGCGCCCGCGATACCCAGCACCACCAGCAGCCCCAGTTGCAGGCCCAGAATCGTCGCGCTGGCCTTTCTGACCCCGTACGACAGGCCATGCGACATCGACAGCACGGCGCCCGAGCCGGGCGAGACGGCGATGATGGAAGCGGCGATGACAAAGGTGATCCAGGTGGCGAAAGGCATGCGGTGTCCAAAAAATGGTGACGATGAGCAATTTTAACCCGCTCAGTGCGGCCCTGCCGGCCCGCCCTGGGGTAAGATCGCAGTCGCACACTCCCTTGCCGTACAACCAAGAATAACATCATGAAAAACAACACTTTACTTGCTCCACAGTTTCCTGCCACCACCGTGGGAGCGCGCTGAGATGGCCGGCTCCAGCCTGCTGGCCCTGCTCGACGACATCGCCAGCATCCTCGATGACGTTTCCCTGATGACCAAGGTAGCCGCCAAGAAGACGGCCGGCGTGCTCGGCGACGACCTGGCCCTGAACGCGCAGCAAGTGGCCGGCGTGCGCGCCGAGCGCGAATTGCCCGTCGTCTGGGCCGTCGCCGTCGGTTCGCTGAAGAACAAGGCCATCCTCGTGCCCGCCGCGCTGGCCATCAGTGCGTTCGCGCCGTGGGCCATCACGCCGCTGCTGATGGTGGGCGGCGCCTACCTGTGCTTCGAGGGCTTCGAAAAGATCGCCCATAACTACCTGCACCCGGACGACAGCCACAAGGCCGAACTGGCTCAGGCGCTGCGCGATCCGCAGGCCGACCTCGTCGCGCTGGAAAAGGACAAGATCAAGGGCGCCATCCGCACCGATTTCATTTTGTCGGCGGAAATCATCGTCATCGCGCTGGGCACGGTGGCCGCGGCCACCTTCGCCGAGCAGGTGGCCGTCGTCGTCGGCATCGCCATCATCATGACGGTGGGCGTGTACGGCCTGGTGGCGGGCATCGTCAAGCTCGATGACGCGGGCTTTTATTTGTCCGCGCGCAAGGGTACGGGCGCGCTGATGGATGGCGTGCGCGGCGTTGGCCGCATGCTCGTGTCGGCGGCGCCGAAACTGATGAAATTTCTCTCCGTGGTCGGCACCCTGGCCATGTTCATGGTCGGCGGCGGCATCTTGACGCATGGCTGGCCGTGGGCCAGCGGCATGCTGCACCATGCGGAAGAAGCGGTCGGCGGCGTGGCCGGCATCGGTCCCGTGCTGGCCGCCGTCACGCCCAGCCTGATCAACGCGGTGGCCGGCGTCATCGCCGGCGGCCTGGTGCTGGCCGGCGTCACCGCCGTGTCGGCTTTGTTGCGCATGATCAAGTCGGGCAAATAAACTTTCTGGTCTGATGGGGCGGCAGGCGCATCCGTGCCTGCCGCCACGGCCATGCCGGCGGCGCCGTCCGTCCATGGAGACCCTATGCAGACTTCCCCCATCCAACGTCCCAGCAGCGCCTTCATCGGCGCCTCCTGGGCGGCGTTGCTGATCGGCATCATCACCTACCTGTCCGGTCTGTGGAACGCCAGCATGGCGCTCAACGAGAAAGGCTATTACTTCACCATCCTCATGTACGGTCTGTTCGCCGCCATCTCGCTGCAAAAATCCGTGCGCGACCGCAGCGAAGGCATCGCCGTGACGGGCATCTATTTCGGCCTGTGCTGGATTTCCGTGCTGCTGGCCTTGCTGTTATTGACGCTGGGCCTGTGGAACGCCACCCTGCAAAATAGCGAGAAAGGGTTTTATGCGATGGCATTCCTGCTGAGTTTGTTTGCTGCCGTGGCCGTGCAAAAGAATGTGCGCGACGTAACGCGCGCGGAGCTGGCCAGTTCCGGGGCCAGCTCTGCCGAAGCGCCGGGAACTTAAATACCGGTGGCGCATCTATCCCTGTATCGATGTCGGGAGGGGAAGATGAGCGACCAGCAGAAACGTTTGCAGATGGCCCTGGAGGCGGCGCATATGGCGATCTGGGATTCGCGCATCGTCGACGGCCAGGTGATCGACGGCACGGTCAGCTGGTCGGCCAAGGGCGCCACCTTGCTGGGCCTGGAAGAGCGCGCGCTGACGCAGCCATTTCGCAGCTTCCTCGACTGCGTGCACGCCGGCGACCGCGACAAGGTGCTCGGCGTGCTGCAGGACGGCGTGCGCCGGCGCTGCGGCTACGCCCTGCAATACCGCGTCATCTGGCCCGACGCGAGCGAACACTGGCTGGCGGCCAAGGCGCATATCTTCATGGATGCAGCCGGGCAACCGGAACGCACCCTGGGCATCATCTGGGATATCACCGAACACATGGCGCGCGAGCTGATGATCGCCGAGCACAAGGAACTGGCCGAAGTGACGCTCAGTTCCATCGGCGATGGCGTCATCACCACCGATCCGCAGGGCAAGACGCGCTACCTGAACCGCGTGGCCGAGAAATTAACGGGCTGGAACAACGACATGGCGCAGGGCCTGGACATCGCCGTGACCATGCCGCTGGCCGATGAACGCACGGGCGAAGCGCGCGAGCACGTGGCCATGCGCTGCCTGCAACAGCGCATGGCCATCGGCACTTCTCCCCGCTCGCAGCTGATCACGCGCGACGGCCGGCGCATCGCCATCGAAGAGTCGGCCGCGCCCATCTGGTCGCGCGACGGCGACATCCTCGGCGCCGTCGTCGTCTTCCGCGACGTCAGCCACGAACGCAAGCTGAGCCAGGAACTGTCGTGGCAAGCCTCGCACGACACCCTGACGGGCCTGATCAACCGGCGCGAATTCGAACACCTGGTGGCCAAGGCGCTGCACACGGCCAAGCAGGACGGCCACGTGCATGCGCTGCTGTACCTGGACCTGGACCAGTTCAAGGTCATCAACGACACCTGCGGCCACGGCGCCGGCGACGTGCTGCTGCAACTGCTGGCGAAAATGCTGCAGGGACAAATGCGCGACAGCGACATTCTGGCGCGCCTCGGTGGCGACGAACTGGGCGTGCTGCTGCCGCACTGTCCGCTCGACCACGCGCGCCAGATCGGCGAGCAGCTGCGCCAGTCCATCCGCGATTTCCGCTTCGCCTGGGATAGCCGCAGCTTCGAACTGGGCGTAAGCATCGGCATCGTGGAAATCAGCCAGGACAGCAAGTCCATGAGCGAGCTGCTGAGCGCCGCCGACCAGGCTTGCTACCTGGCCAAGGAGCAGGGCCGCAACCGCATCCATGTCTACCAGGAATCGGACGTCATGCTGGCGCAGCGGCATGGTGAAATGCTGTGGATTTCGCGCCTGAACGAGGCGTTCGCACACGATTATTTCCGCCTGTACGCCATGCCCATCGTGCACCTGCACGACAGCGAGGAATACCACGACGAAGTGCTGATCCGCATCCGCAACAGCAAGGGCGACCTGATCTTGCCCGGCGCCTTCATCCCCGCCGCCGAGCGCTACGACATGATGCTGCCCATCGACCGCTGGGTCATCCGCGCCGTCTGCGCGCATATCGAGAGCGTGCGCGACAGCCTGCCGCCGCTCGAAGCGATGGCGGAAAGCCGCCGCCGCGCACCGGCCCTGTATTCCGTCAACCTGTCGGGTATGTCGCTGGCCGACACGGCCTTGCACGACTACATCACCGAGCAGTTCGTGCAGTTCGCGGTTGCGCCCGAACAGATCTGCTTTGAAATCACGGAAACGGCCGTCATCGCCAACCTGCCCAAGGCGCAAATGTTCATGCGCCAGCTCAAGGCCATGGGCTGCCGCTTCTCGCTCGACGACTTCGGCAGCGGCTTTTCCTCGTTCGGCTACCTGAAGGCCCTGCCCGTCGACTATTTGAAGATCGACGGCGTCTTCGTGCGCGACATCGCCAGCAACGCCATCAACCGCGCCATGGTCAAGGCCATCAATGAAGTGGGCCACGTGATGGGCCTGCAAACGGTGGCCGAATACGTGGAAGACGAAGCCACCCTGGCCGTCATCCGCGAGCTGGGCATCGACTATGCGCAAGGCTACGCCGTGGGCAGCCTGCGGCCGCTGACGGCGGGCGTGGACTAGCGGCCAGACTTCAGAGCTCGCAGGCCGGCGCCGCCGCCACGCACTGCGCATCGGGAAACGCGCGCACGCGGTAGCGCACCGGGTAGCAATCGATTTGCTCCATCAGGCCGCCGCCGATGGCTTGCGCATCGTCCCAGGCCAGCAGCTTGCTGCCGCTGCGCTCGCCATGCTCGTCGTTCAGCTCCAGCGCCACGACATCGGTGCGCGGCAGCAAGGTATGCACGGCGCGGGCCCAGCTGCTCACGGAAACGACGCGCTCGCCCGACTGCCGTTCGATCAGCATGCAGCTGGCGACGAAGACGTCTTCGCCCGTGCTCGTGTTGAGTTGCTCCCACTCTTCCTTCTGCTGGTTGTAGAGATCGGCGCGCACGATCGTCTGGAAACGCCGCAGCGCCGTGGCGACAGCCGCATCGGCCGGCTCGCAGGCAACGATTTTCCCTTCCCGCACGCCATACAGGGCGGTCGAGACATGCCGCCCCTCGTCGCGCGCCAGCTGGTCGGCCAGGGCCACCATGGCCAGCTGTCCCGCCGCATTGTGCGACGACGCCAGCAGAAAGCGCCCGCGCGTGGGCACCATCACCAGCGGTTCGCCGCCCTCGCAGGCGCGGAACAGCAAGTCCGGCAGCAGCAAGCGCGAAGAATCATAGGCATCGTTCCAGTCGCCCAGCAGCAAGCCGTTGCCCAACGTTACGAAGCTGTGCGCCGTGCGGTCGCGCAAATTGTCCAAGGCCGCCGCCAGCGCCTGTTCGAACGTCACGCCCCACTGCGCCAGCGTAGCCTGGCCGATGGTGGCCATATTCGCTTCCGTATCGTAGGCCAGCATGACGACCGCATCCTCGCTGAAGTCCTGGCAGGCAGTGGCAAATGCCGGACGCTGCGGCTCGGTCTGCGCCAGCAGGCGCAGATAGTCGCCCTGCCGGCGGCTGCGCAGCACGGGCATCAGGCTGGCGCGGGCGTCGGCAAAGCTGGACGGCATGCCCGGAGCCGAGTAGATGTTCAGGTAGTGCTGCACGACGTGTGCCCGCTGCTTGCGCGGCGCGGCGCAATAGTCGCGGTAGGCATTGTCCAGATTGAAAACATGCCCGTCATCGCTGCCCGACACGATGCGAAACTGTTCCCGTTCATAGCGGCTGTCGGATGCCAGGCCATCTTGGCCGATCTGCCGCAGGACGATCTGCGCAAAGGCATCGCGCGAGGGAGGGCTGCGGAAAAAATCGAATAAACCCATGGGTCTCCCGTATCCAAAGAACGCCGACCAGGCAAATAGTGCCAATTGGCAAAATAAATAGCCAATTTGGCACTATAAACCAAAAACCGCCATGACGAAACAGCTGCTCGCTTGAGGGGCACGGTAAATTACCGAAGCCAATATTGAGGATTTTGATCTACATCAATAAAAATGCGTAGTCGACTCCTTACACTGATCTCCATTCTTGCAATCGTGCAAGTCTTACTCACCAATTGCTCATTTAACCGATCAGGAAGCCGCGACCATGCGACAAAATTTGCCAGTGACTAACCGTGAAGTCCTCGTCCAGGACGACCAGGCCATCGTGTCGAAAACGGATATGAACGGCAATATCGTGTACGTGAATCCGTACTTCAGCCAGGTTAGCGGCTTCAGCGAGGCAGAGCTGCTCGGTTCGCCCCAGAATATCGTGCGCCACCCGGACATGCCGTCCGAGGCGTTTGCCGACCTGTGGGCCTCGATCCAGGCCGGCACGCCGTGGACGGGCCTGGTCAAGAACCGCTGCAAGAACGGCGATTTTTACTGGGTGCGCGCCAACGTCACGCCCATCCGCGAAGCGGGCAAGACCACCGGCTACATGTCGGTGCGCGTCAAGGCTGACAAGGAGCAGGTCAAGGCGGCCGAGGAAGCCTACGCGGCCATCCGCAACAAGGAAGGCGGCAACATCGTCATCAAGCACGGGCAGATTGTGCGCCCGGGCCTGGCCCACCTGCTGCACAACCTGACGCACATGTCGCTCAACCTGCGCATCTGGGCCGCCACCTCCATCGTCAACTGCCTGCAGTTGCTGGTGTGCATCATCAGCCTGTTCGCCAGCGGCGGCAAGATCACCAATTACGCCATCTTCGGCGCCACCCTGTTCGGTTTCCTGATCAACGTCTTCCTCTGGTACACCTTGCGCATGTCCGTGCTCAAGCCGCTGGGCAAGGCCCTGAACGGCGCGCGGGCGATCGCCGCCGGCGACCTGTCAGGCAGTTTTGAAACGGACAGCACCGATGAAATGGGACAATTGCTGCGCGCGCTGCAGCAGATGAACAGCAACCTGATCGCCACCATCCGCGACGTGCGCATCAACGTGGAAACCATGGCCGTGGCCACCAGGCAGATCGCCGTCGGCAATATGGACTTGTCGGGCCGCACGGAATCGCAGGCGGCCAGCCTGGAAGAGACGGCCTCGAGCATCGAGGAATTCTCGTCGACCGTGAAACAGAACGCGGACAACTCGGTGCAGGCCAATGAACTGGCCGTGGCCGCCTCGAAAGTGGCGGTGCAGGGCGGCGAGATCGTTTCCGAAGTGATCACCACCATGGACGACATCAGCACCTCGTCGAAAAAGATCGTCGACATCATCGGCCTGATCGAAGGCATCGCCTTCCAGACCAACATCCTGGCGCTGAACGCGGCCGTGGAAGCGGCGCGCGCCGGCGAACAGGGCAGGGGCTTCGCCGTGGTGGCGGGCGAAGTGCGCAACCTGGCGCAGCGCTCGTCCGTGGCGGCCAAGGATATCAAGCAACTGATTGAAATTTCCGTCGGCAAGGTGGGCGCCGGCATGCTGCAGGTGAACCGCGCCGGCGCCACCATGGAGCAGGTAGTCAGCTCCGTCAAGCAGGTGACGGCCATCATGCAGGAAATTTCCATCGCTTCGCGCGAACAGAGCATCGGCGTCGACCAGGTCAACCAGGCCATCGCCCACATGGACCAGGTGACGCAGCAGAACGCGGCCCTGGTGGAAGAAGCCGCCGCGGCCGCCACGCGCCTGGCGGAAGAAGCAGCCAGCCTGTCGCAAGCCGTGAGCCTGTTCAATTTCGGCAAGATGCCGCCACCGCGCCGCGTCGCCATGCCTGGCGGCAAATCGGGCGCCGCGGGCGCAGCGAACGCCGGCAAACCCGCCATGAAACGCCTGGCCGCCTAAACCTTTCAAGACATCAAAACACATCATGCCTACACTCCTCAGCAGTGCTTCCGCCGAACTCGATGCGGTCGTCGAATTCGACCCGGTCATCATCGGCAAAATGAGCCAGTCCGGCCCCCGCTACACGTCCTACCCGACCGCCGACCGTTTTAGCGCCGACTTCGGCTACGGCAACTTTCTCGAAGCGCTGGCCGCGCTGCGCATGCGCGGCGGCCGCCGTCCCCTGTCGCTGTACGTGCACGTGCCGTTCTGCGACACCCTATGCTACTACTGCGCCTGCAACAAGATCATCACGAAAGACCGCAGCAAGGCCGCCACCTACCTCAGCTACCTGAAACAGGAAATCGCCATGCAGGGAAAGCTGTTTGCCGGCATGAACCAGATCGAACAATTGCACTTCGGCGGCGGCACGCCCACGTACCTGAGCGAAAAGCAGATGGACGAGCTGATGGCGCATTTGCGCCAGCATTTCGAGTTCGCTGCCGATGAAGACGGCGAATATTCGATCGAGATCGACCCGCGCACCGTCTCGCGCGAACGCGTGTTTTCGCTGCGCGCGCAAGGCTTTAATCGCATCAGCCTGGGCGTGCAGGATTTCGACGCCGACGTGCAAAAAGCCGTCAACCGCATCCAGCCGGAAGCGGAAACGGTGGCCATCATGCAGGCGGCGCGCGACGCCGGTTTCCGCTCGATCAGCATCGACCTGATCTACGGCCTGCCCAAGCAAAGCCTGGAGACGATGACGGAAACCCTGCGCAAGGTGATCAACGCCAGCCCCGACCGCATCGCCCTGTATCACTACGCGCACATGCCGCATTTGTTCAAGCCGCAGCGCCGCATCCTCGACGCCGACATGCCCGACAGCGCCACCAAGCTGGCCATGCTGGGCCTGTGCATCGCGCGCCTGACGGCCGCCGGCTACGTGTATATCGGCATGGACCATTTCGCCAAGCCCACGGACGACCTGGCCGTGGCGCAGCGCCAGGGCCGCTTGCACCGCAATTTCCAGGGCTATTCCACGCGCGCGGAAGCGGACCTGATCGCCTGCGGCGTGTCGGCCATCAGTTCCGTCGGCGCCGTCTACAGCCAGAACGAAAAGACCCTGGACGCCTACTATGAAAAGCTCGACGAAGGCGTGCTGCCGATCGCGCGCGGCATCAAGCTCGATACGGACGATTTATTACGCCGTATTATTATCCAGATGCTGATGTGCAATTTCGAATTGTCGATCGCCACCATCGAGCAGGCGCATCCCGTGAAATTCCGCAGCTACTTCGCCACGGAACTGGAAAAGCTGCGCGAACTGGCGCGTGACGGCTTGCTCGTCATCGAAGAAGACTGGCTGACCGTGACGCCGAAAGGGCGCTTGCTGATCCGCAATATCTGCATGGTTTTCGACCGCTACCTGACCCTGGCGCGCGCGAACGCGGCGCCGGACGCGGTGCAGCCGCTGCGCTACTCGAAAACGGTGTAACACCGCCCGATGAACGCCCTCAGCCTCGTGCCCATGTTCCTGGTCGGCCTGGCCGGCAGCGTGCACTGCATCGGCATGTGCGGCGGTATCGTGGGCGCCCTGTCGATCAGCGGCGGCGCACCGGCGCCGACGCGTCCCGTGATCGCCATCGCCGTGGCGCGCCCCGCGCTGCAGGCTAACGTGCTGCGCGTACTGGCCTACAACGGCGGGCGCATAGGCAGCTACATGCTGGCTGGCGCCCTGGCCGGCAGCCTGGCCGGCGCCGGCATGCTGCACCTGGCGTCGCTGCAAGTGGCCGGCTACTGGCTGGCCAACCTGATGCTGGTGGCTTTGGGCCTGTACCTGATGGATGCCTGGCGCGGCCTGGCCCGGCTGGAAGCGGCCGGCAACGTCGTCTGGCGCCGCGTGCGCCCCCTGCTGAAACCGCTGATGCCCATGGATACGCCATTCAAGGCGCTGGCCGTGGGCGGCCTGTGGGGCTGGGTGCCGTGCGGCATGGTCTACAGCGCGCTGCTGACGGCCATGATGCAAGGTTCGGCATTGCGCGGCGCGGCCACGATGGCCGCCTTCGGCCTGGGCACCCTGCCCACTTTGCTGAGCATGGGCTTGCTGGGCACGCGCTTGCGCATGCAGATGCAGCGCCGCCCCGTGCGCATCGCCAGCGGCTTGCTGGTGCTGGGCTTTGGCTTGCTGGGCCTGCTGCGCGCCGCGAATGGTGTCTCGCTGGGCTGGCTCGACGCCCTGTGCGTCACGGGCCATCCATGAAAAGACGCATGAAAACATACCTATGAATGCTGTTTTACAACCCTCCGCCTGCTTCCATTGCGGCTTGCCTGTGCCCAGCGGTTCCAGCTGGCTCGTCACCATCGACGACGTGCCGCGCGCCATGTGCTGCCCCGGCTGCGAAGCCGTGGCGCAAACCATCGTCGACATCGGCCAGAGCGCCTACTACCGCGACCGCGACGAATATGCCGTCAACGCGGCCGATGCGACCATGGTGCCGCCCGAGCTGCGCCTGTACAGCAATGACGACGCGCAATTCGCGCGCGACGCCAGCAGCTGCGAAGCAACGCTCTCTGTCGAGGGCATCCGCTGCGCCGCCTGCGTCTGGCTGATCGAGCGCCAGCTGACGCGTTTGCCCGGCGTGCAGGCGGCCAGCCTGAACGTCGCCACGGAACGCCTGTACGTGCGCTGGAGCCGCGCGCAGTGCGAACCGGGCGACATCCTGCAAGCCGTGCGGCAAGTCGGCTACACGGCCTATCCGTATGACGCCGTGCGCCATGGCGAACGCCTGCAGAAAGCCAGCAAGACGCTGGGCCGCCAATTGTTCGTCGCCGGCCTGTCGATGATGCAGGTGATGATGTACGTGGCACCCGCCTACCTGGCGGCCGAAGACGGCACCCTGGACAACAATATGGCCAGCCTGATGCGCTGGGCCAGCCTGCTCTTGACCCTGCCCGCCATCTGCTATTCGGCCCTGCCGTTTTTCCAGGGCGCCTGGGCCAGCCTGCGTGCGCGCACCCTGGGCATGGACGTGCCCGTGGCGCTGGGCATCCTGGCGGCCTTCTTCGGCAGTGTGGTGGCGACGTTTACGGGCCGCGGCGAGGTGTATTACGACTCGGCCACGATGTTCATTTTCCTGCTGCTGTGCAGCCGCTATTTCGAGCTGCAGGCGCGCCGCAAGGCTGCCTCGGCCCTCGAGCGCTTGCAGCATGCCTTGCCCGCGTCCGCCTCGCTGATGGCGGGCTTTCCAGACAACCGGGCCACCACCCTGGTGCCGGCGGGTTCCCTCGCCGTGGGCGACGTCATCCTGGTCAAACCGGGCGAGGCGATTGCCGCCGACAGCGTCATCATCGAAGGCACGAGCGCGCTCGATTTATCGCTGCTGACGGGCGAGAGCGCGGCGCAGCGCCGCAAACTGGGCGAGCGGGTGCCGGGCGGCGCCATCAATGCCAGCGCGGCACTGATCCTGCGCGTGCTGAAACCGGCGCGCGAAAGCACGCTGTCGGACCTGTTGAAACTGATCGAGCGGGCCGGCAGCGGCAAGCCGCAGATCGCCCAATGGGCCGATAAAGTGGCCGCCTGGTTCGTGCTGGGCCTGCTGCTGTTCGCCGTCGCCGTGTTCGCCTTCTGGAGCTGGCACGATGCGGCGCAGGCGTGGCCCGTGGCGATTGCCGTGCTGGTCGTGTCGTGCCCGTGCGCGCTGTCGCTCGCCACGCCGACGGCGCTGGCGGCCGCCACCGACAGCCTGCTGCGGCGCGGCGTGCTGATCGTCCAGCCGCACGTGCTGGAAACCCTGCACCGCGCCACCCACATCGTCTTCGACAAGACGGGCACATTGACCCTGGGCCGGCCCGTGCTGAAACAGATCGAGGGCCTGGACAGCATGACGGAAGACGACTGCCTGCAGGTGGCCGCCGCGCTGGAAGCGGGCAGCGCCCATCCGCTGGCGCAGGCGATCCTGGCAGCAGCGGGAGAAACGCCGCGCACGCATGCGGAAAACCTGCAGGAAGTGCAGGGCCAGGGCCTCGAGGGCATCGTCGACGGCGTGCGCTACCGCCTGGGCAATGCGGCCTTTGTCGCCGCCATCGCGGGTCCGCCGCTGGGCGACACGGCCGTCGGCATGCAGGGCATGACGCCGCTGTACCTGGGCACGCAGGGGCGCTGGCTGACGCGTTTCCTGCTCAGCGACGCGCTGCGCCCGGAAGCGCGCGACGTGGTCGCGTATTTCCACCAGCGCGGCAAGCAAGTCGTGCTGCTGAGTGGCGACCAGGAGGCGCTGACGCAAAGCGTGGCGGCCGAGCTGGGCATCGCCACGGCGTGCGGCGAATGCCTGCCCGATGAAAAGCTCGATTTCGTGCAGCAATTGCAGGCCACGGGCGCCGTCGTGGCCATGGTCGGCGACGGCATCAACGACGCCGCCGTCCTGAGCGGCGCCGACGTGTCCTTCGCCATGGGTTCCGGCGCCGCGCTGGCGCAGGCGCATGCGGACACGGTGCTGCTGTCGAGCCAATTGGTGTCCGTGCTCGACACGGCGAAAACGGCCGCGCGCAGCATGCGCATCATCCGCGAGAACCTGGGCTGGGCCACCCTGTACAATCTGACGGCCATCCCGGCCGCCGCGCTGGGCTTCTTGAACCCCTGGCTGTCCGGCGTCGGCATGGCTGCCAGCTCGGCGGTCGTCATCGCCAACGCCCTGCGTCTGCGGAAAGCCTGAACATGGAAGCACTGTACCTCCTCATCCCCTTAAGTGTCGTGGTCGTCTTCATCGCCCTGTGGGTGTATTTCACGGCCTCGGACAGCGGCCAGTTCGACGACCTCGTCGGACCGGGCCTGCGCGTGCTGCAGGATGACGACACGACGGTCAAGCCGGCGCCCGGCGAACCGCATCCCTGACCCTGCCCGGCCGGCGTCGCGCACGCCATGGCCGGCGCATCTGCTCCCCATGCCCTTTTTGCAGGGATCTTGTACGGCCTTTTTGATCGAAATATCACTTTATTTCGATGCCAGTTCGCTACGCTTATTTCATCCGGGGAATTTTGATCCACATCAAAGTTTTTTCGCGGTCAAACACTTACTCTCTGGCCACCATCATAAATAGTAATTCCAGGGAGAGTCTTTGTGGATCAATCGCTGAACTATAACTACAAGATCGTGAAGCAATTCGCGGTCGCTACTGTGGTATGGGGCATCATCGGCATGCTGGTAGGCGTTATCATCGCCGCTCAGCTGGCCTGGCCTGCCCTGAACCTCGACATACCATGGCTGACATACGGACGCTTGCGTCCGCTGCACACGAATGCGGTGATTTTCGCCTTCGGCATCTGCGGCCTGTTCGCCACCTCGTACTACGTCGTGCAACGCACCTGCCAGGTGCGCCTGTTTTCCGACAAACTGGCCGCCTTTACCTTCTGGGGCTGGCAAGCGGTCATCCTGTGCGCGGTCGTCAGCCTGCCCATGGGCCTGACCCGCGGCAAGGAATACGCCGAGCTGGAATGGCCTATCGCCATCCTCATCGCCGTCGTCTGGATCGCCTACGCCATCGTCTTCTTCGGCACCCTGATCAAGCGCAAGGTCAAGCACATCTACGTGGCCAACTGGTTCTTCGGCGCCTACATCCTGGCCGTGACGATTTTGCACGTGGTCAATGGCGCCGTCATGCCAGCCTCGTTCACCAAGTCGTATTCCGCGTATGCGGGCGTGCAGGACGCCATGATCCAGTGGTGGTACGGCCATAACGCGGTGGGCTTCATCCTGACCGCCGGCTACCTGGGCATGGTCTATTACTTCATCCCGAAACAGGCCGAGCGCCCCGTGTACTCGTACCGTTTGTCGATCGTCCACTTCTGGGCGCTGATCTTCACCTACATGTGGGCCGGCCCGCATCACCTGCACTACACGGCCTTGCCTGACTGGACGCAATCGATCGGCATGGTCTTCTCGCTGGTCCTGCTGGCGCCAAGCTGGGGCGGCATGATCAACGGCATCATGACCCTGTCGGGCGCCTGGCACAAGCTGCGTACCGACCCGATCCTGAAATTCATGATCGTCTCGCTGTCGTTCTACGGCATCGCCACCTTCGAAGGTCCGATGATGTCGATCAAGACCATCAACTCGCTGTCGCACTATACCGACTGGACCGTTGCCCACGTGCATGCGGGCGCCCTGGGCTGGGTGGGCTTCATCACCATGGGTTCGATCTACTACCTGCTGCCGCGCCTGGCGGGCCGCACGCAGATGCACAGCACGCGCCTGGTCGACGTGCACTTCTGGGTGGCCACCATCGGCATCGTGCTGTACATCGCCGCAATGTGGATCGCCGGCGTGATGCAGGGCCTGATGTGGCGCGCGGTCAATCCGGACGGCACCCTGACCTACACCTTTGTCGAGAGCGTGAAAGCAACGTATCCGTACTACGTGGTGCGCGTGGCCGGTGGCCTGCTGTACCTGTCGGGTATGTGCATCATGGGCTACAACACCTGGATGACTCTGCGCGGCAGCAAACTCCCCGTCGCCCGCATTCCGGAACTGAACGCGGCGCACGCCTGATAGGAGCGAAAGCAAATGAAATTTTCACATGCATGGATTGAGAGAAACCCCTGGCTGCTGATCGCCCTGGTCACCGTGGTGATCAGCATCGGCGGCGCCGTCGAGATCGTTCCCCTGTTCTTCCAGAAGAGCACGACGGAGCCGGTCGCCGGCCTGAAGCCGTACTCGCCGCTGCGCCTGGCGGGCCGCGACATTTACGTGCGCGAAGGCTGCTACAACTGCCACTCGCAGATGGTGCGTCCGCTGCGCGCGGAAACGGAACGCTATGGCCACTACTCGGTCGCCGGCGAATTCGTCTACGACCGTCCGTTCCAGTGGGGTTCCAAGCGCACGGGGCCGGACCTGGCCCGCGTGGGCGCCCGCTACAGCGACGAATGGCACCGCACGCACTTGAACAACCCGCGCGACGTGGTACCCGAGTCGAACATGCCGGCCTATCCATGGCTGGCGAAGACCAAGCTGGTGCCTGACGACATCATGCCGAAGATGCGCGCCCTGAAACGCCTGGGCCAGCCGTACAGCGAGGAAGAAATCGCCGCCGGCCCCGCGCAGCTGCAGGACAAGACGGAAGAAGACGCCCTGGTCGCCTATCTGCAAGGCCTCGGTACATTAATCAAAACAAGGAATTAGCATGGCAATCGAAAACCTGTTTGACAGCGCCAGCAGCGTCATGACGGTGGTTTCCTTTATGACATTCGTGGGCATCCTGTGGTGGACGTTCAGCCGCAGCAATGGCGACTTCGACGCGGCGGCACGCCTGCCGTTCGCCGACGAGGCGCTCGACTATCCGGCCGATGCCGCGCCGGCACAAGGGGAGCGCAACCATGGCTGACTTTACCAATGGCTTCTGGAATATCTACGTCATCGTGCTGTCCCTGCTGGGCATCATCGGCTGCGGCGTGCTGCTGTACTCGCAGTCGAAAGTGAAAGTGGCCGCCGGCGCCCCCGCCGACGGCACCACGGGTCACGTCTGGGACGAGGACTTGAAGGAACTCAATACGCCGATGCCGCGCTGGTGGATGTGGCTGTTCTACATCACCATCGTCTTCGCGCTGGCCTACCTGTTCCTGTATCCGGGCCTGGGCAACTATGCCGGCAGCCTGGGCTGGAAATCGACGGGCCAGTACGAGGAAGAGCTGAAGAAGGCGGAAGCCGACTACGGCCCCCTGTTCAACAAGTACCTGAGCCAGGACTTGAAGACGGTGGCCGCCGATCCGCAGGCGCAAGCCATCGGCCAGCGCCTGTTCCTGACCTACTGCGCGCAGTGCCACGGTTCGGATGCCCGCGGCAACAAGGGCTTCCCCAACCTGACGGACAAGGACTGGCTGTATGGCGGTGATCCCGACATCATCAAGACCACCATCATGCACGGCCGCAATGGACAAATGCCGCCGATGGGCGCCGCGCTGGGTTCCGAACAGGATGTCGAGAACGTGGCCCATTATGTGCTGAGCCTGTCCGGCTCGACCTCGGACCCCGTCAAGTCGGTGCTGGGCAAAGCCAAGTTCGGCGCCTGCATGGCCTGTCACGGTGCCGATGCGAAGGGCAACCAGATGCTCGGCGCGCCTAACCTGACGGACAAGATCTGGCTGTACGGCGGCAGCGCCGATACCATCATGGAAACCGTGCGCAAGGGTCGCAACAACACCATGCCGGCCTTCAGCGACTTCCTCGGCGAATCCAAGGTACACGTGCTGTCGGCGTATGTCTGGAGCCTGTCGAATCCCCAGACGCCCGTGAAATGACGTAATGGAACCTCAAGTCATCAAGATGTATGCGGCCCGCGAGCAAATCTACCCTCGCGAGGCCAAAGGACGCTACGCTACCTGGCGATGGGTATGCGTATGGCTTACCCAGCTCGCGTTCTACGGCTTGCCGTGGTTGACCTGGAATGGCAGGCAAGCCCTGCTGTTCGATTTGACCACGCGCAAGTTCTACATTTTCGGCGTCGTGCTGTGGCCCCAGGATTTCATCTATCTGGCGGCCCTGCTGATCATCTGTGCGTACTTGTTGTTCCTCGTCACGGCCATTGCGGGGCGAGTGTGGTGCGGGTTCTCTTGCCCGCAAACGGTATACACGGAAATTTTCCTGTGGGTCGAACGCCGCATCGAGGGCACGCGCAGCGCGCGCATGGCCCTCGACAAGCAGGGCCCGTCGCTGCGCAAGACGGCCAAGAAGACGGCCAAGCACCTGGTATGGGGCGCCATCGCCCTGTGGACGGGCTTTACCTTTGTCGGCTACTTCACGCCGATCAAGGAACTGGCGCAAGAGGTGACCACGCTCAATTTCGGTCCCTGGGAATGGTTCTGGGTCTTGTTCTACAGCCTGGCAACCTACGGCAACGCGGGCTGGCTGCGCGAGCAGGTGTGCAAATACATGTGCCCCTACGCGCGCTTCCAGAGCGCCATGTTCGACCAGGACACCCTGATCATCACCTACGATGCCAAGCGCGGCGAACCTCGCGGCGCGATGAGCAAGAAGGCCGGCAACAACGACAAGCTGGGCGACTGCATCGATTGCACCCTGTGCGTGCAGGTGTGTCCGACCGGTATCGATATCCGCAACGGCCTGCAGTATGAATGCATCGGCTGCGCCGCCTGCGTCGATGCCTGCAACAGCGTGATGGACAAGGTCGAGCGGCCGCGTGGCCTGATACGCTACAGCACCGACCATGCGATGGAAAACAACTTCAATTCGAAGCAGATCCGCCAGCGCGCCATGCGCCCGCGCGTGCTGATCTACACGTCCATCCTGGCCCTGATCATCATCGCCGTGTGTACGTCGCTGGCCCTGCGCACGCCCCTGAAAATGGACGTGATCCGCGACCGCGGTTCGATGGGACGCGAAGTGGAAGACGGCATGATTGAAAACGTCTACCGCCTGCAGATCATGAACACCTCCGAGCAAAGCCAGCATTTCAAGATCAGCGCTTCCGGCTTGCCGGGCCTGACCTTGCTGACGCGCGAAGAAGTGACCTTGCAGCCGACGGAAACGCTGGGCTGGCCGATCCGCCTGCGGGTGCCGCACGGCGTGGGCGAGAAGGGCTCGAACAAGATTGCGATCGAATTGCATTCGCTGGACGACCCGTCGCTGCATGTGCGTGAAAGCGCGGTATTCATCGTGCCGCGTTAACAAGGAAAGGCGGACGGGGACCGGGTGCCCCCGCCGCCGCCACGAAGTTGCAGGAAGGCCGGTCCCCGCATGGGGACTGGCCGTATACACAGAAACACAGGAGAAATACCATGTCCGACAGTCTCAAGCTGCAAGCCCCCGTTGCCCCATGGTACAAGCACCGCTGGCCATGGCTGTTGATGATCGGCCCCGGCCTGTCCGTGGTCGTCGGCAGCTTCATGGGCTATATCGCGTTTACGCAGCCCGACGCGCTGGTGGTGGGCGATTATTACAAGCAGGGCAAGGCGATCAACCAGGATCTGAAGCGTGACACGATCGCCAGCGACCTGGCGATGGATACGACCCTGTCGTATGACGTCGCCGCAGCGCGTCTCAGCGGTTCCGTGCACAGCTTCGGCAAGGCTTACCAGGGTCCGCTGCAATTGCACCTGGCACACGCGACCTTGCCGGAAAAAGACATCAAGCTGCTGCTGCAGCCCGATGCGTCCGGCAATTTCTCGGTGGCGCTGCCGATGCTCGAGCGCAGCCGCTGGCAGGTGCTGGTGGAAAACGACAAGCGCGAGTGGCGCCTGTCCGGCATCTGGACCTGGCCGCTGCAACGCAGCATCGCGCTGCACGCGGATGAGGAACTATGACGTACAGTGCCGGGAAAACCGTAGCGAGCGGCAGTGATTTGTGGCTGAGAAGCACAGCTGTGCTATAGCACAGCGAGCATCGCAGGCCGCAAAGCGCGACGCGCAGTAGGTTTTGACGGTGCTGTTATTTGCAGACGTCCGTGCCGGCCGTGATGGCTTTCAGCTTGGCCGGCTGCAGGATTTCAATTTCCCGGTTGGACACGCGCAGCCAGCCTTCCTTCTTGAATTTCGACAATAAACGGCTGACGCTTTCGATGGTCAGGCCCAGGTAGTTGCCGATTTCCTCGCGCGACATGCGCAACTGGAATTTGCTGGCCGAATAGCCGCGCGCCTCATAGCGCGACGCCAGGTTGACGATGAAGGCGGCAAAGCGCTGCGTCGCCTGCATATTGCCCAGCAACAGCATCACGCTTTGCTCGCGCGTGATTTCCTGGCTCATCATGCGATGGAAATGGCGCAGCAGGGTCGGCATATTGCCCAGCAATTGTTCCAGGCTGGAAAACGGGATTTCACACACTTCGCTGTCTTCCAGCGCCACCGCATTACAGTGGTGGCGGTCGGCGCTGATGGCGTCCATGCCCAGCAATTCGCCAGCCATCTGGAAACCCGTCACCTGCTCTTCGCCGCCCGGATTGATCTGGTAGGTCTTGAAGTGGCCCAGACGGATCGCATACAGGTTCTGGAACGAGTCACCGATGCGGAACAGCGAAGCGCCGCGCACAATCTTGCGGCGGCGGCCGATGATCTGGTCCAGTCTGTCCATGTCGCCCACGTCGAGGCCCATCGGCAGGCACAATTGATGCATGCTGCACGTCGAGCATCGCGCACGCAACGCTTCCACGGTCACTGTGGGCAAGGTTGGAGTGAGTAGCGCTTCAGTCATGTCGGTACCTTTTAGAAAATGCAATAACAAGTTTACTGCATACAGGGTTGCCGTGTGCCAATTTCACCGCAATTTCGCTGAATAAACGACGTTCCGACTTTAATTATATGGCAACATCGCCAAAAGCCCATGCACGGGGGGCCATTTGCGCGGCGCCGCTTGCCAAGTTGATGTATTGATAGGAAAATTCCTAACAGCATTCTCTTGCCGCCTGTGCCGCCCGGTACTGAAAAGGAAATCATGAAGCCTCTTGGCATCAAAGCAAAAGTCGCGCTGGCCACCAGCCTGACCTCGATCGCCATGATCGCGCTGGTCACCATGATCCAGGTGCAGCACATGCGCGACGACTTCACGCGAGTACTGCTGAGCCAGCAATCTTCCCTGATCAGCCGCACCGCTGCCGAACTCGACGACAAACTGGGCATGCTGCTGCAGATCGTCACCCTGACGGCCAGGCAGCAGCCGCCGGAATTGATCGCCCAGCCCGCCCAACTGCGCGAATACTATGCGCGCCGCTCGATGCTGGTGCTGTTCGACGACGTGCTGGTGCTCGACGCGCATGGCGCCGTCGTGGCCGACATGCCGGAAGTGGCGGGGCGCGCCGGCATCAACGTCGCCGAGCGCGAATACTTCCAGACCGTGCTGCGCACGCGCCAGCCCATGATCACCGAGCCGATGCTGGGCAAATCGAGCGGCATGCCCATCGTGCAGATGGTCGCGCCCGTGCTCGCCGCCGATGGCCAGGTGGCCGGCGTGGTGATCGGCGTGCTGCGCCTGTACAAGGACAACCTGCTGGGGCGCCTGCGCTCGGAAAAGATCGGCAAGAGCGGCTATTACTTCATCCTCACGCGCGGCGCCGTGCCGCGCTATGTGCTGCACCCCGACACCAGCCGCTTGCTGCAGCCGCGCCTGCCGACCGCCAACCTGACGACCACCCAGCTGCTGAAGGACGATGGCGAAGGCAGCATGGTCAGCACCAACAGCCGCGGCATCACGGCCGTCAACAGCTTCAAGCGCCTGAAATCGGTAAACTGGCTGCTGGCCGCCTCGCTGCCCCTCGACGACGCCTTCGAACCGTTCGACGGCGTGCTGTACCGCCTGGTGCTGTGGAGCATCCTCGCCTCGCTGCTGGCCGCTTTTGTTCTGGGCTGGGTCACTGTGCGCCTGCTCTCGCCGCTGGTGCGCCTGCGCGACACCCTGCAGGCGCTGCGCACCAGCGGCAGCCGCTTCACCCCCGTGCCGGTGCAGCAACGCGACGAGATCGGCGAACTGACGGAAGCGTTCAACGGCCTGATGAGCGAACGCGACCGGCTGCAGCAGGAACTCGAAGCGCGCGCGGCAGAGCTGGAACAGGAACGCGACCGGGCCGAGGCGGCCAACCGCGCGAAGAGCGATTTCGTCGCCAACATGAGCCATGAAATCCGCACGCCCCTCAATGCGGTGCTGGGCATGGTGTATTTATTGGGCAATACCAAGCTCGATACGGAACAGCGCAAGTACCTGACCATGGTGCGCGTGGCGGGCCAGTCGCTGCTGGGCATCCTCAACGACGTGCTCGATTATTCGAAGATCGAGGCGCGCCGCATGGAATTGTCGCCCGTCGAATTCGACCTCGACGAGGTCATGAACACGCTGGCCACGACGATGACGATGAATGCGGGCGAAAAGGAGCTGGAACTGGCGATTGCCGTCGAACCCGACGTGCCGCGCCGCCTCGTGGGCGACGCCCAGCGGCTGCAGCAGATCCTCGTCAACCTGGCCGGCAACGCCATCAAATTCACCGAGAGCGGCGAAGTGGTGGTGGCCGTCAGCCTGGCCGAGAAAGACAACGGCCGCGCCTGGCTGCGCTTCGAAGTGCGCGACACGGGCATCGGCATGACGCAGTTGCAGCAACAGCAGCTGTTTTCCGCGTTTTCGCAGGGCGACCAGAGTATCACGCGGCGCTTCGGCGGCACGGGCCTGGGCCTGGCCATCAGCAAGCAGCTGATCCACATGATGGGCGGCGACATCGCCGTCGCCAGCAGCGAAGGCAAGGGCAGCCGCTTCTGGTTCAGCGTGCCGTTCGACATGCTGGCGCAGCCGGCCGAAACGCGGCGCACGCCCACCCTGGGCCAGCTGCGCCTGCTGGTGGCCGACGACAACCGCACCACGCGCGAACTGATCGTCAAGCTGATCGAGGCGTGGGGCTGGCTGGCCGACGAAGTGGACTCCGGCTTTGCCGCCATCGAACTGTACCGCGAGCGCCTGGCGCAGCAGCAGCCCTACGACGTGGTGCTGGCCGACTGGCACATGCCCGTCATGGACGGCCTGGCCACGGCCAAGGCCATCCGCCAGGCAGCCAGCGGCCAGCGCCAGCCCATCGTGGTGATGGTCAACGCCTTCGCCCGCAACCACCTCGAGGAAATCTCCAGCGCGGCCGAGGCCGACGTCGTGCTGATGAAGCCGATCACGGGTTCAAGCCTGTTCGATGCCCTGCACCAGGCGCTGATCGCCAAGCACGACGGCGGCGAGCAGCGCATCCTGCAGCAGCCGCTGGGCACGGAACTGGCCGGCGTGCATTTCCTGCTGGTGGAAGACAATCATTTGAACCAGGCCGTGGCGCGCGGCATCCTCGAACACATGGGCGCCACCCTGGACGTGGTGGGCGACGGCTTGCAGGCCGTGGAACGGCTGCGCACGGAAGCGCTGCGCTACGACATCGTGCTGATGGACATGCAGATGCCCGTCATGGACGGCTTCAGCGCCACCCACATCATCCGCACGGAACTACGCTTGAGCCTACCTGTGATCGCCATGACGGCCGGCGTGCTGGCGTCCGAGCGCGAGCGCTGCATGACGGCCGGCATCAGCGATTTCATCGCCAAGCCCGTCGTGGTGGAAGAGATGATGGAAGTCATCCTGCGCCACCTGCCCAAGCGGCCGCCAGTGCAGACGGCCGGGCCGGCGCCCGTCGCCGATGAAGAAATTTTTTCCATGGCGCCGCTGATGCGCGTGATGGGGCGCGATGCGAAGGGGCGCGGCGTGCTGCGGCGCATGGTGGAAGACGCGCTGAACAAGGGCATGACGCCCATGCGCGACGCCGAAACAGCATTGCAGGCAGGCCGCCACAGCGACGTGGCGCGCATCCTGCACAGCGTGCGCGGCTCCGTCGGCACCCTGGGCACGAAACGCCTGATCCGCACCGCCTTCGCCACCGAGGAAGCCATCGATGCGGGCCGCCTGGACGAAGTGCCGGCACTGCTGGCGCAGACGGCGCAGGAGCTGGAGCAGGCGCTGGCGGCGGCGGCCGATTGGTTGTCGCGGCTGAAGGATTAAATTTGCGACCTTGCGCGGGTCGGATTAGCGCGCCAGCGCGTAATCCGACACCACGGACGCCAACAATATTGTCGGATTACGCGGCGTGCCGCCGCTAATCCGACCTACGGCTTTTGGCTTACGCCGGCACGCCCAGAATCACGCTGGACGCTTTGAAAATCGCCGTCACGCTGCTGCCGATCTCGATGCCCAGCTCGGTGCTGCTCTGGTTGGTGATGATGGCGGCAATCGTGCCGCCGCTTGGCAAGTCCAGCACCACTTCCGTGTTGACGGCGCCCGTCTGCACGCGCGTGACGGTGCCGGCCAGCTGGTTGCGCGCGGAAAAGCGCGCCCCTGCGCCGTCGGCCACGAGGATGATCGACGAAGCCTTGATCAGCGCGAACGCTTCCGCGCCCGGCACCAGGCCCAGGCCCGCGCTGCTGCCCTGCGTGACGATGGCCACGATGTGCTGGCCACCGGGCAACTCCAGGGTGACTTCATCGTTGACGGCGCCCGGTTTCAGTTCGGCCACCTTGCCCAGAAATTGATTGCGTGCCGTGGTTTTCATGGCCATTCTCCGTATGAGTAAAAGATCGTCGGCGATGCCTTCGGCCTGGCTGCCCAGCTGGCGCAGGTAGCGCGCATGCTCGCGCTCGATGATGCGGAAATTGTCGACCAGCTGGCGTCCCCGCTGCGTCAGCCGCGTGCCACCGCCGCCCTTGCCGCCCGTCAAGCGTTCAACCAGCGGCTCGCCGGCCAGGTTGTTCATCGCGTCGATGGCATCCCAGGCCGCCTTGTAGCTCATCTTGACGAGCTTGGCCGCCTGCGTGATGGAGCCGCATTCGGCGATGGCGCCCAGCAATTCCACCCTGCCGGCGCCGCCCAGGTTTTCTCCGCCCACCGTCATCCATACCGAGCCTTGCAGGCCGATTTCCGCTGCCGCTGATTTATCCAATGCGTTCACCCAATGCCATGTGTTCTTCCCTGTTATCGATCTGTCCGTCGCGCAAGTACAGCACATGCTCGCCCAGAATGCGCGCATCTTCCGGATCATGGGTGATCAGGATCATGGGCACGTCCAGGCGCTGCTGCCACTGGCTCAGTTCCAGGCGCATTTTGACACGCAGGGCCGGATCGAGGGCGGCGAACGGCTCGTCGAGCAGCAACGCGGCCGGTTCGGCCACGAGCGCCCTCGCCAGCGCCACCCTTTGGCGCTGGCCTCCGGACAACTCGTCGGGAAACTGGTGCGCCAGTTCCTGCAAGTGAAACGCGTCCAGCCAATGCTCGACCTTCTGCAATTTTTCGCGCGCGCGCGGGTTGAACCAGCCGCGTGCCAGGCCGAAGCCCACGTTCTGGCGCACCGTCAGGTGCGGGAACAGCGCGTAATCCTGGAACAGGTAGGCGACATTGCGCTGCTGCGGCGGCAGATTGATGCCGGCGGCCGCATCGAACAGGGTGCGCCCGTTCAAGCGGATATGGCCCGCGTGCGGCGTGAAGAGTCCGGCAATGGCTTTCAGGGTCATGCTCTTGCCGGCGCCGGACGGGCCATACATGGCGATGCGCTGGCTGCCTGAGGTGCATTGCACCTGCAGGTCGAAGCGGCGTTTGCCGGAACGCAGGGTGGCGCGGATGTCGAGGTCGAGTTGCATGGGCGTCATCATAGACCTCATTTGTGCGCGACGCGCCCGGGCGCCAGGCGGCCAGCCGACAGCAGCACCACGATGCAGACAAAGGAGGTGATCAGCACCAGAGTGTTGGCGACATCGTCCTGGCCCGCCTGCACGGCTTCATACACGGCCACCGACAGGGTCTGCGTCTTGCCGGGAATACTGCCGGCCACCATCAGGGTGGCACCGAATTCGCCGAGCGCGCGCACAAATCCCAGCAGCACGCCGGCGAGGATGCCGCGCCACGCCAGCGGCAAGGTGACGCGAAAGAAAATCGCCATTTCAGAAATACCCAGCACGCGGGCCGCCTGCTCGAGCTGGCCATCGACCGCCTCGAAGGCGGCGCGCGCGGGCTTGAAGACGAGGGGAAAGGCGACCACGGTGGAGGCGATCACGGCGCCCTGCCACGTAAAAATCAGGTTGATGCCGAAGTTGTCCTGCAACCAGATACCCAGGGTGCCGCGCCGGCCCAGCAGCACCAGCAGGTAATAGCCGAGCACGGTGGGCGGCATCACCATCGGCAGGGTCAGCAGGGCGTCGAGCAATTCGCGCCCGGGAAAACGCGTGCGCGCCAGCAGATAGCCCGTACCGATGCCGAGCAGCAAATTGAGCGCCGTGGCCCACGCCGCTACTTTGAGCGACAGGGCCAGCGCGGTCCAGGCGATATCCATGCGCGTTCGTTTTACCTTATGGCTTCTTGAAACCGTACTTGGCCAGGATGGCTTGCGCCGGCGCCGTCTGCAGGTAGCTGACGAAGCGCTTCGCCTCGGCCGCATTGCCGCTGCCCTTGATGGTGGCGATTGGGTACAGCACGGGTGCGTCGAGCGGCACGTCCAGCACGACGTTGACCTTGTCTTTCATGATGGCCGCGTCGGTGGCGTAGACAAAGCCCGCATCGACTTCGCCGCGCGCAACGTAGTCGAGCGACTGGCGCACATTCTGCGTGCCGATGGCTTTCGGCTGCACGGCGTCCCACAGCTTCGCCTTCTTCAGCGCGCCTTCAGAATAGCGGCCGACGGGTACGCTGGCCGGGTTGGCGATGGCCACGCGCGTGATGCTTTTTTGCGCCAGGTCGGCCAGGCTCTTGATGCCCAGCTTGCTATCGTGCGGCACGATCAGCACCAGGCTGTTGCCGACGAAATCCATGCGCTCGGCCGGCAGCACCAGGCCCTGCTTTTGCGCCGCATCCATGGTTTCCTGGTCGGCCGAGGCAAACACATCCACGGGCGCGCCCTTGACGATCTGCTGCAGCAGCACGCCCGAGGCGGCAAAGTTCAGGGACACCTTGCTGCCCGGATACTGCGCCTCATAGCTTTGCGCCGCATCCTTGAACGCATTCGTCAGGCTGGCCGCGGCCGACACCACCACTTCGCCGGCAAAGGCGGACGAGGCAGCGGTGGCGAGCAGGGCGGTGCCAAGCAGGCGGGCGAGGGAGGTGAGGCGCATGATCGTATCCTTGTAAGTGAACGGTGAACAAGGAACGTAATATACACTTATATATAGCGCTCTGCCATGGCGCAAGTCAAGACGGCACAAGGCAGATTCCCTGATATACTGTATATAAACACAGTATATCGAGGTGAGCCATGGAATTGACGGACAAGCTGGAAATCCTGGCCGACGCGGCCAAGTACGACGCGTCCTGCGCCAGCAGCGGCGCACCCAAGCGCGATTCCATCGGCAAGGACGGCTTTGGCGCCACCTCGGGCATGGGCATTTGCCACAGCTACACGCCGGACGGGCGCTGCGTCTCGCTGCTGAAAATCCTGCTGACCAATTACTGCCTGTACGATTGCCAGTACTGCGTCAACCGCCGCAGTTCGAACGTGCCGCGCGCCCGCTTTACGGTGGCCGAGGTGGTGAAATTGACTGCCGACTTTTACCTGCGCAACTACATCGACGGCCTGTTCCTGAGTTCCGGCATCATCCGCTCGGCCGACTACACGATGGAGCAACTGGTGCAGGTGGCGCGCGAGTTGCGCGAGGCGCACCAGTTCCGCGGCTATATCCACCTGAAAACCATCCCCGACGCCGACCCCGCCCTGATCGCGCAGGCGGGCCGCTATGCCGACCGGCTCAGCGTCAATATCGAACTGCCGACCCAGGACAGCGTGCAGAAACTGGCGCCGGAAAAGAGCGTGCACACGATCAAGCTGGCCATGGGCGCCATCCGCCGCAAGCTCGATGAAAAAGCCGAAGAACCGCGCGCGCCGCGTTTCGCGCCGGCCGGGCAAAGCACGCAGATGATCGTCGGCGCCGACGCCAGCGACGACCAGCAAATCCTCGCCACCGCCGAGACCTTGTACGGCAGCTACAAACTCAAGCGCGTGTATTACTCGGCTTTCAGCCCCATCCCCGACAGCCCGAACAGCGTGCCGCTGGCGCCGCCGCCGATGCTGCGCGAACACCGACTGTACCAGGCCGATTTCTTGCTGCGCAGCTATGGTTTCCAGGCCAGCGAACTGCTGCCCGCCAGCGGCGGCAACCTGGCGCTCGACATCGATCCCAAGCTGGCGTGGGCGCTGGCGCACCGCGAACATTTTCCGCTGGACTTGAACCGCGCGGCGCAGCACATGATCGCGCGCGTGCCCGGCATCGGCCTGCGCAACGCGCAGCGCATCGTCGACCTGCGCCAGTTGCGGCAAGTGCGCTACGCTGACCTGTCGCGCCTGCGCTGCAGCATGAAGAAAATTGCGCCCTTCATCATCACGGCCGACTATTTTCCCGCGCGCGACACCGCCGCTTCCGAACAATTGCGCCGCGCCATGGCCGATGCGCCGCAGCAAATGCATTTATGGCCGGAGTTGCAGGCGGCATGAGCGGCCAGATGGTGCGCCTGGCGCAGTCGTTCGACGCGTGGCGCGCGGCGGCGCGCGAACTGATCGCGCGCGGCGTGCCGCCTGCCGATGTGGCCTGGCAATCGCGGCCCGGCGAGGGCGACCTGTTTTCCTCCACGCCAGAGGCGACGGATACCGGCGCGCCGCCGCTGCGCCTGCCCCGCCAACTGGTGGAACTGCTGGAAAGCGCCGCCTGTTTCAACGTCCCTGACCGCTGGGCCTTCCTGTATCAGGTGCTGTGGCGCTGGCAGCTGGGCCAGCACGACGTGGTGTCGCCGGCCGACGCGGACGGCGCGCGCCTGCACGCCATGGTCAAGGCCGTGCATCGCGAAGAGCACGACATGCATGCGTATGTGCGCTTCCGCGAGCGGGCGGAAAGCGACGGCGCGCCCCGCTTCGTCGCCTGGTTCGAGCCCACGCACGAGGTGCTGCCGCAGGTGGCGCGCCACTTCGCGCGCCGCATGGGATCGGCCAGCTGGATGATCGCCACGCCCGGTGCCAGCATGCTGTGGGATGGCGCCACCCTGCACGCGGGACCGGCCCTGCTGCGTGGCGCGGCCGACATCGACGATGCGGGTGAAGCGCTATGGCTGACGTACTACCGCAGCATCTTCAACCCCGCGCGCGTGAATGCCGATTTGCTGCACAGCCATATCCCCTCGCGCTTCTGGAAAAACTTGCCGGAAGGCGCCATCGTGCCCGCCATGCTGAGCGGCGCGGCCAACGGCGAGCGGCGCACGGGGCAGACGGCCAGCGTGGGACAGCGGCAGGGCGCGGCCATGATCCCGATCAGCGCAGAACGGGCCCAGCCCGTGCGCGCGGTAGCGACTACCCTGGACCAGTGCCGCCGCTGCGCGCTGTGGCAGCACGCCACGCAAGCCGTGCCCGGCACAGGTCCGCACACCGCCCGCATCATGCTCGTCGGTGAACAACCGGGCGACCAGGAAGACCTGGCCGGACTGCCGTTCGTCGGCCCGGCCGGTGCGCTGCTGGACAGGGCCATGCGGGAAGCGGGCATGGCGCGCGACAGCATCTATCTGACCAATGCGGTCAAGCATTTCAAGTGGGAACCACGCGGCAAGCGCCGCCTGCACAAGACCCCGGCCCAGCGCGAGATCCTCGCCTGCCATGGCTGGCTGGAAGAAGAAATGGAACGTGTCAAACCACAGGTGATCGTGGCGCTGGGCAGCACGGCATTAAAATCCGTGCTGCGGGATGGCGCGGCGGCGATGACGCCGCTGATCGGCACGCCCATCGAACACGACGGCCGCTGGGTGGTGACCGTCTACCATCCGTCCTACGTGCTGCGCGCGCCAGACGAGGCGAGCCGGCGGCAGGCGTATCGGGTGATCGTGGACGGTTTACGGCAGGCCTTGACGCTGCAGCAAGGCTAATCCTACAAGGTCGTCGCCGGTCCTTCCTGCTGCTCGTCGCGCCGCGCATAGCGTTGCGCAATCACGGCGCAGATCATCAGTTGAATCTGGTGGAACAGCATCAGCGGCAAAATCACCATGCCCAGCGCGTGCGTGGCGAACAAGACCTTGGCCATGGGCACGCCGCTGGCCAGGCTTTTCTTCGAGCCGCAAAAGACGATGGCGATCTCGTCTTCCTTGCTAAAGCCCAGGCGGCGGCTGATGAACGTCATCAGGCCCAGGACCAGCGCCAGCAGCAAGATGCTGAACAGGCCCAGGGCGACCAGGGTTTCCACCGAGATCGTGTGCCACAGGCCTTCGCTGACGGCTTCGCTGAAGGCCGTGTAGACCACCAGCAAAATGGAACCTTGGTCGACGAATTTCAGCATGGCCTTGTGACGGTCGACCCAGCGGCCGATCCAGCGGCGCAGGAACTGGCCGGCCAGGAAGGGCAGCAGCAGCTGCATCACGATGGACAGCACGGCATCGACCGACGACTTGCTTTCCGCGCCCTTGGCCACCAGCAAGCCCACCAGGATGGGGGCCAGAAAAATGCCGATGAAATTCGAGGCCGAGGCGCTGCAGATGGCGGCCGGTACATTGCCGCGCGCCATGGCCGTCAGGGCGATCGATGATTGCACGGTCGATGGCAAGGCGCACAGGAACAAAATGCCCACGTACAGCTCGGGCGTAAGAAAAGTCAGCGCCAGCGGACGCAGAGCCAGGCCCAGCAGGGGGAACAAAATAAAGGTACTGGCCAGCACCAGCAAATGCAGGCGCCAGTGCATGACGCCGGCCACCACGGCTTCACGCGACAGCTTGGCGCCATGCAGGAAAAACAGGGCGCCGATGGCAACAGTGGTGATATTGCCGAAGACCACGGCCGTCTGGCCCGTGCAGGGCAGGAAGCTGGCCAGTGCCACGGTGACGAGCAGGGCGATGGTGAAGTTGTCGGGTTTCAGATTGCGCAGCAGGGCGGCGGAAGAAAAAGAAGACATGCGGTAGCCTGGTAGCGGCCCAGCCTTGCAACACTGCGCCGTGGATGACAAAAAGCGCCGGGAACGGCGCCATTGCTGGCTATTCTACCTGCTTCCACTCAGAGCCTGACAGAACCGTAGCGAGCGGCAACGAGTTGTGGCCAGGAAGCGCAACTGTGCTACAGCACGGTGCGCATCACAGGCCGCCAATGGCGACGCGCAGTCGCTACTGTCAGGTGCTACACGATGCCGCTGCTGCTCGCGCCTGCCTTGGGTGGCCGCGCCACGCCGCACTGCTCGCGGTAGCCCGTCGTGCGATAGCACGCCACCGGATCGATCGCGCCGCCCGAGCGCAAACGCGCCATGGCCAGAATCGCGCTCACGTCCGTACGGAAAGCCTGCTTCAAGGCTTGCGCCGACGCATGCACGTCATTGCTTTCCTGCAGCTGGCGCAGGCCGGCGCGGTCAACCAGGGCCGACTGGATAAAGGCGCGCTGCACCTCGACCGCGCTGCTCATCAGGCTTTCGATGGGGTCGGTCACATTGTGCGACTGGTCCAGCATGTAGGCAGGATTGAAAGTGCTGCCTTCGCGCTCGGCCGCGTCGGCCAGTTCGTTGAACACCAGGAACAGCTGGAACGGATTGATGCTGCCCGAATCGAGGTCATCGTCGCCATACTTGCTGTCGTTGAAATGGAAGCCGCCCAGCTTGCCGAACTGCGCCAGGCGCGCGACGATCATTTCAATGTTCGTGTTGGGCGCATGGTGGCCCAGGTCGACCAGGCATTGGGCTTTCTGTCCCAGCGCGCTGGCGCAGGCAAAGCTGGTGCCCCAGTCGGCAATGGTGGTGGCGTAGAAGGCTGGCTCGAACAGTTTATGCTCGATAAAGATGTTCCAGTCGGCGGGCAGGGCGCCGTAGATGTCGCGCATGCTGTCGAGGTAACGTTCCAGCGCGCCGCGCAGATTGTGCTGGCCGGGGAAGTTGGCGCCATCGCCGACCCACACCGTCAGCGCTTTCGAGCCCAGCGCGCGGCCCAGTGCTATACACTCGATGTTGTGTTCGACCGCCTGCGCGCGCACGGCCGCGCTTTGCGACGTCAAACTGCCGTGCTTGTAGGTATGCGCCTGGCCCAATTGATCCTGGAAGGTGTTCGAATTGACGGCGTCAAAGCCCAGGCCATGGCCTTGCGCGATTTCGCGCAGGGCGGCCGTATCGCTGACCTTATCCCAGGGGAAGTGCAGCGAGACGGCAGGCGTGGCCTGCGTCAGCTGGTTGATCACGGCGCAGTCTTCGAGCTTTTCAAACACATTGCGCGGCTCGCCCACGCCAGGAAAACGGGCAAAGCGCGTGCCGCCGGTGCCGGCGCCCCAGCTTGGCACGGCCACGGCGAAGGTCTGCGCCAGCGCCGTCAGTTTTTCAATATCCTGGCCGCGCCGTTCCAGTACGCCGGCCAGCGCCGCGTAGTCGGCGTCCAGGTTACCTTGCAGCTTGGCATTGTGTTCGGCCACCAGGCCGCTGTCGATCATGGTACTCATCTTGTCTCCTTGGGCGCGGCGCGGCGCATGGGCCGGCTGCTTTTTTATAGGGCGTGATTATCGTGTAAAGGCGGCCGCATTGCCGGCATCGACATTGAGGATATTGCCGGTGCTCTTGGCCGCTTTTTCGCTGGACAGGAAATACACGGCCTCGGCAATGTCTTCCGGCAGCACGCTGCGTTTGAGCATGCTGCGCTGGCGGTAGAATTCCTCGATATCGTCCGAATCGATCTTGTTCGAGGCGGCCCGCTCTTCTTTCCACTTGCCGTCCCAGATGCGCGAACCGCGGATGACGGCGTCGGGATTGACGACATTGACGCGGATGCCGTGCGGCGCGCCTTCCAGCGCCAAACAGCGCGCCAGGTGGATTTCGGCCGCCTTGGCGGTGCAATAGGCCGAGGCGCCGCCCGAAGCCACCAGGCCATTCTTGCTGGCCACATACACCATGCTGCCGCCCAGTTGCTGCTGCTTCATGATGCGGAAGGCGGCGCGGCTGACGAGGAAGTAGCCGGTCACCAAAATCGACTGGTTGCGCTCCCACATTTCCAGGGTCGTGTCTTCCACCGGCGCCGACGAGGCGATGCCGGCGTTCGACACCAGCAGGTCGACGCCGCCAAAGCGCAGCGCGGCCGCGTTCAGGATGGACTCGACTTCGTGCTCGGCCGTGATATTGGCGCGCACGGTGGCGATATTGTCGCGCCCCGCCACCTTCAGCAAATTCTGTTCCGCCTCTTCCAGCGCGCCGCCATCGATATCGGTCAGCATCACGCACGCGCCTTCCTGCAGCAACTGGCGCGCCACGGCCTGGCCGATGCCGCCGGCGCCGCCCGTCACCAGGGCGATGCGCCCGGCCAGGCTTTTTGGTTTCGGCATGCGCTGCAGCTTGGCTTCTTCGAGCAGCCAGTATTCGATGTCGAACGCTTCCTGTTCCGGCAAGCCCACATAGGTGTCGACGCCATTGGCGCCGCGCATCACGTTGATGGCGTTGACATAGAACTCGCCGGCGATGCGCGCCGTCGCCTTGTCCTTGGCGAACGACAGCATGCCCACGCCCGGGATCAAATAGATGATCGGGTTGGCGTCGCGCACGGCCGGGCTGTTGTCGTGCTTGCAGCGCGTGTAGTAGGCGATATAGTCGGCGCGGTAGGCGGCCAGCGCCTCGTCGAGGCCGCCGACGAGCTTGTCGAAGTCGGGGTCAAGCGGATCGAAATCGATCACGAAAGGACGGATCTTGGTGCGCAGGAAGTGGTCGGGGCAGGAAGTGCCGAGCGCGGCCAGCGGCAGCAGATCATTGCTGCAGACAAAATCGAGCACATTGGCGCTGTCGTCAAAGTGGCCGAGCTTGTATTCATGCTGGCTGATCTTGCCGCGCAGCACAGGCATCAGGCGCTGCGCCAGCGCCGCGCGCTCCTGCGCTGGCAATGGCGCGGCCTTGGCACCGCCAAAGGCGGGCTGCTTGCTGTTGGCGGCCAGCCAGTCTTCGGCGCGCTTGATGATGGCCAGGGTCACTTCATAGCAGGACTTGGCCGTATCACCCCAGGTAAACAAGCCGTGGCCTTCGAGGATGATGCCCTTCAGGTTCGGTTGCGACTGCGACAGCGCTTCGAGTTTCAGGCCCAGGTCATAGCCGGGACGCTGCCATGGCAGCCAGCCCAGTTCGCCTTCAAAAATCCTGTGCGTGAGCGCTTTGCTATTGGCGCAGGCGGCGATCGCGATCACCGCGTCCGGGTGCATATGGTCGACATGCTTGCGCGCGATGTACGCATGCAGCGGGGTGTCGATACTGGCTGCGCGCGGGTTCAGGTTGAAGGTGCAGTGGGGCAGATACGCCACCATTTCATCTTCCAGCGCCAGGCCACGGTAGCGGCCTTTCAAGGCATGGAGCTTGTCCATGTAGAGGGTGGAAAAACCGTCGAGCTTGATGCTGCCCAGGTCGCCGCCCGACCCTTTCACCCACAGCACCTCGGCTGCGCCGCCCGTCAGCGGGTCGGTCATGCTGATCTTGGCCGACGTATTGCCGCCGCCAAAATTGGTGATGCGCATGTCGGAGCCGAGCAGGTTCGAGCGGTACAGCAGCAGTTCCGGTTCGCTCAAGGTTGCGGCGTGCGCGTCATCCCACAGCGAAGTCATGGGCGCAGGCGTGTTGGTGTCCATCGTGGCGGTCATACAGTGTCTCCATTATTGGTTATGTGTGCACTTGCCCTGGCCGCATCTGCGTGCGGAGCAATTGGCGGCAGCAGCGTTCAGTAGAAGTCAGGCGCCTGATCATGTCAATCAACAAGCAATCAAAAGCGTGAGAGAAACGCAAATAATCATCATGTTGATCGAAACGTCGATCAGGCATTTGCGCAATGGGCAAATAATCACGATGTTGATTGATTGATTGTTGACACGCACCGCTCAACTGCTTAGGCTGGCTCACCGATAAAGAAGTCGTCCCTGCCCATCTGGCTACGCCAGGGCAAGGCAGGAGAGGGCTCAAGAGGAGACAAAGGTGATCAATCACAAACGCCGCAAAGGGCTGTTGAAGTTACTCGCCGAGCATGCCGCGGCGAGCGTCGACCAGTTGGTCGGCTGGCTCAATTCGTCGCCAGCGACCATACGGCGCGATATCGCCTGGCTGGCCGAGCGCAACCTGCTGGTGCGCACGCGTGGCGGCGCGGAAAGCCTGCCGCAAAAAAAGCAGCGCACCTTTGCGCTGTCGGGCGAGACATTCCAGAACAATATCGACCGCGGCGCCGCGCAAAAACGCGCGATTGCCCGCCATGCCTGCGGCCTGTGCGCGGACGGCGACACCATCATCATCAATGGCGGCACCACCACCTACCGCATGGTGGAATTTCTGGTCGACAAGCGCCTGAAAATCCTCACCAATTCCTTCATGATGGCCGAACGCCTCCTGATGACGAGCGAGAATGAAATCATCTTGCCGGGCGGTACGGTGTACCGCGAACAGAACGTCATCCTCAGCCCTTTTGATAACGACATCAGCCAGCACCATTACGCCGGCAAGATGTTCATGGGCGTGTATGGCCTGTCGATGCTGGGCCTGATGGAAGCGGACCCAATGCTGATCCAGGCGGAAAAACGCCTGATCAGCCAGGCCGAGGAATTGATCGTGCTGGCCGACAGCAGCAAGTTCGCCCGCAAGGCGGGACTGATCCTGTGCGGCCTGAACCGCGTCTCCTGCGTCATCACGGACACGGGCGCATCCGACGCTGCCGTGCAGATGCTGGAACAGTCGGGCGTCAAGGTGCTGGCGGTAGCGCCCGAACTCGCGCCCGAGGCGGCCATGTCGCAGGCGGAAAGCGACTGGCAGGGCCAATAAACACCAATAACAAGATGGCCGGAGGCATGGTGCCTACCGCCACATCAATAATAAAAGGAGACGTGGCATGACAATGAAAAAAATGATGGTGGCGATCCTGAGCACCTGCATGATGGCCTGCCTGGCCACCGGTGCCCAGGCGGCTGACAAAATGAAGATCGCCATGGTCGTGAAAAACCTCGGCAACGGTTTTTTTGACGCCGCCCATGAAGGCGCGAACGAAGCGGCCAAGCAGCTGGGCGACGTGGAAATCATCTACACGGGCCCGACGACAGCCACCGCCGAAGGCCAGATCGAAATCATCAGTTCCCTGATCAGCCAGAAGGTCAAGGCCATCGTCATTTCCGCCAACGACGCCAATGCCCTGGTGCCGATCACCAAGAAAGCCATGCAGCGCGGCATCAAGGTCATTTCCTTCGACAGCGGCGTCGCCAAGGAAGGCCGTTTGCTGCAGCTGAACCCATCGAGCCCGTCCCTGATCGGCCAGAAACAGATCGAAATGGCGTCCGACGCCATCGGCGGCGCCGGCGACATCGCCATCCTGTCGGCCACAGCGCAGGCGACCAACCAGAATATCTGGATCGGCGAAATGAAAAAGACGCTGGCCCAGAGCGCGTATGCCAAAATCAAGCTGGTGTCGACCGTGTATGGCGACGACCAGTCCGACAAGAGCTACCGCGAAGCGATTGGCCTGTTGCGCAGCAACCCGAATTTGAAAGCCATCATCGCTCCGACGACGGTCGGCATCAATGCGGCCAGCAAGGCGGTGGTTGATGAAAAACTGGTGGGCAAAGTGTATGTGACGGGCCTGGGTTTGCCATCGGAAATGGCTGGCCACGTGAAAAGCGGCGCCGTGAAAAGCTTTGCGATCTGGAACCCGATCGACCTCGGCTACGCCGCCACCTATGCCGCGCACCAGTTCGTCACCGGCAAGGCGACGGGCAAGGCGGGCGAATCGATTGCCGTCGGCCGCATGGGCAAGCTGACGATCGACGCCGCCGGCGAAGCGGCGCTGGCGCCACCGTTTACCTATGACAAGGATAACGTCGACAAGTTCTCGAAGATTTTCTAAGCAGGTTGGATTCGGCGCGTGGCGCCGTAATCCGACAACACCTGCGACGTCAACAATGTTGTCGGGTTACGCCTTTGGCTAACCCGACCCACAATTTTTCTTGTGTGAACGGATATGTCACAGAATCCCCCCATTGCGCAGAGCGCGGCGCCGGTATTGCGCCTGCACGGCCTCTGCAAGCATTTTCATGGCGTCACCGCGCTGCACGACGTGGCGCTGACCGTGCGCGCCGGTGAAGTGATGGCGTTGATCGGCGAAAACGGCGCCGGCAAGTCGACCCTGGTGAAGACCCTGACGGGCATTTATCAGCCGGACGCAGGCCATCTCGAAGTCGGTGGCCAGCGCGTGCTGTTTGCCAGCCCGCAAGACGCGATGGCTGCCGGCATCACCGCCGTGCACCAGGAAACCGTGATGTTCGACGAACTGACGGTAGCCGAAAACATTTATATCGGCCGCCAGCCGCAGACCGGCTACCCGGCGCGCATCGACTGGGCGCTGATGGCGCAGCAAGCAGAAGCGATCTTTGCGCGCCTGGAAGTGCAGCTGCCGGTGCTGGCCAAGGTGAAGGACCTGAGCGTGGCGCAGCGCCACTTCGTGGAGATCGCCCGCGCGCTGTCGCAGGAGGCGCGCGTGGTGATCATGGACGAACCGACGGCGTCGCTGTCGCAGCGCGAAATCCACGAGCTGTACCGCATCATCGGCCAGCTGCGCGCGGCCGGCACGGCCGTCATTTTTATCTCGCACAAATTCGATGAAATCTTTGCCGTCGCCGACAGCTACACCGTGCTGCGCGACGGCCATTTTGTCGCCGCCGGCCTGCTGGCCGAGATTACCGAACCGCAGCTGGTCTCCTTGATGGTGGGCCGCGCCATCCACCAGGTATTTCCCAAGGCCGAGGTAGCGCTGGGAGCGACCTTGCTGGAAGTGTCGCAGTTCTGTCATCCGACCGAGTTTCGGGACGTCAGTTTTTCGGTGCAGCAAGGCGAGATCGTCGGCTTCTACGGCCTGGTGGGCGCCGGGCGCTCCGAAGTGATGCAGGCGCTGTTTGGCCTGACGCCAGGCGTGACCGGCACCGTCAAGATTGCCGGCCAGGAAGTGGCGATCCGCTGCGCCAGCGACGCCATCCGGCACGGCATCGCGTATGTGCCGGAAGACCGCCAGCACCAGGGCGCGCACCTGTCGCTGTCCATCGTGCAGAACATCACCTTGCCTATTCTCGACGGCATCGGTTTTTTCCTGCGCAGCAAGCGTGCCAGCGAAACGGCGATCGCGCGCCAGCTCAGCGAACAGCTGGAACTGAAGGCCAGCCACTTTACGCAGATGGTGTCGGAGCTGTCGGGCGGCAACCAGCAAAAAGTGGTGCTGGCCAAATGGCTGGCCACCAAGCCCAAAGTCATCATTCTCGATGAACCGACCAAGGGCATCGATATCGGCTCGAAAGCGGCCGTGCACCGCTTTATCAGCGAACTGGTGACGCAGGGCCTGTCGGTGATCCTGGTGTCGTCGGAATTGCCGGAAGTGCTGGGCATGGCCGACCGCGTGGTGGTGATGCACCAGGGCCATATCCATAGCGTCTTTTCACGCACCCAGGCGACACCGGAAAACGTGGTCGCCGCCGCCTCCGGCAGCGTCCACTCGAACGAGGAACTCCCATGCACTACCTGAAACAACGCGAAGTCCAGCTGGCGCTGCTGATCGTGCTGCTGGCCGGCGCCGTGGGCCTGCGCGCCCCCGTCTTTTTGAGCGCCGGCAGCCTTGGCAACCTGCTCACCGACAGCACCCTGCTGGTGATGCTGGCGCTGGCGCAGATGTTCGTCATCATCACGCGCGGCATCGATCTGTCGGTGGCGTCGAACCTGGCCCTGTCGGGCATGATGGCCGCGCTGCTGGCGGTGCAATATCCGGCGCTGCCTTTGGCAGTGGTGATGCTGGCGGCCGTGCTGATCGGCCTGCTGTTGGGCCTGGTCAACGGCTACCTGATCGGCTACCTGGACTTGCCGCCCATCGTGGTGACCTTGGGCACCATGAGCGTGTACCGCGGCCTGGTGTTCGTGCTGTCGGGCGGCGCCTGGGTCTCGTCGCACCAGATGCCGGCCCACTTCATCGCCTTTCCGCTCGAGCGCTTGTTGGGCGTCACGCACCTGGTGTGGATAGCGGCCGCGGCCATCATCGCCATCTGGCTGCTGGCGCGCTACACGCGCTTTGGGCGCGACCTGTATGCGATCGGCAACCAGCCACAGGCGGCGCGCTATGTCGGCATCTCGACGGCTCGCCGGCTGTTCTGGACCTACGGCCTGTCGGGCATGATGGCCGGCCTGTGCGGCTACCTGTGGGTGGCGCGCTATGCGGTCGCGTATTCGGAAATTGCCTACGGCTTTGAATTTACCGTGATTGCCGCCTGCGTAATCGGCGGCATCAGCATCGCCGGCGGCGCCGGCACGGTGTCGGGCGCCGTGCTCGGCGCGCTGTTCCTGTCCGTGATCAATAACGCCTTGCCGATCATCAAGGTCTCGCCGTTCTGGCAAAGCGCGCTGACGGGCATCGTGATCCTTACCGCCGTGCTGATCAATGCACGCGGCAACAAGAAGGCCGGGCGCCAGATCCTGCCGCTGGCCATGCTGCAACCGTCCTCAAGGAGCGCCGCGTGAACGCGATCTCGACTTCCCTGCACCAGAGCACCGTGAACGGCACGCCATCGCCCGCCGCGCCCGGTACGCGCTACACCATCCTCGACCGCAAGGCACAGCGCCTGTCGCATTACCTGGCGCACTGGGAAGCGCTGCTGGCGCTGCTGCTGGTGGCCGTGTTCATCGGCAACAGTGTGCTGCTGCCAAACTTTTTCGACGCCTACAACCTGGCCGACAGCACCTTCAATTTCAGCGAAAAAGCGCTGATTGCGCTGCCGATGGCCTTGCTGATCATTTGCCGCGAAATCGACATTTCCGTCTCGGGCACCTTGGCGCTGTCGTCGGTGGCGATGGGTTTTGCGCACCACCACGGCGTGCCGCCCGCAGGCCTGCTGTTTGTCGCGCTGGCCATGGGCGCCGTTTGCGGCAGTCTGAACGGCGTGCTGGTGACGCGCTTTGCCCTGCCGTCCATCGTTGTGACGATCGGCACGGTGGCGCTGTTTCGCGGCCTGGCCAGCGTGATCCTCGGCGACCAGGCGTATACCGGCTATCCGCCACTGCTGGTCGACTGGGGGCAGGGCTATTTCTTCGACATTCTCCCGCGTCCCTTCGTGATATTGCTGGTGTTTGCCGTGCTGTTTGCCGTGCTGCTGCACGCGACCAGCTGGGGCCGGCGCATCTTTGCCATCGGCAGCAATCCGATGGCGGCGCGCTTCTCAGGCGTGGCGGTGGACCGCTACCGCTTTGCGCTGTTCGTGCTGACAGGCACCATGGCCGGCCTGGCCGCCTGGCTGCTGACGGGACGCATCGGCAGCACGCGGCCCAATATCGCCATGGGCTGGGAGCTGGAAGTGATCACCATGGTCATCCTCGGCGGCGTCAGCATCGCCGGCGGCAAGGGCAGCATCGGCGGCGTACTGCTGGCCGTGCTGCTGCTGGGCATGGTCACCTATGGCCTGGCGCTGCTCAATATTCCTGGTGTCATCATGACGATTGTTGTCGGCATCTTGCTGTTGATTACGATTGCCCTGCCGCGCCTGCTGAACCGCAAACCGACGAAAAAATAACCATGGAACACATCGCTTTCAGGATGCAGCTCAAGCCGGGGCCGGCCATCGCCGCCGAATATCAACGCCGCCACGACGCCATCTGGCCCGAACTGGCCAGCTTGCTGCACGACTCGGGCGTGCGCGACTACAGCATCTTTCTCGATGCAGGCACGGGCGCGCTGTTTGCCGTGCTGCGCCGCATCGACGGCCACGCGATGGACGCTTTGCCGCAGCATCCGGTAATGCGCCGCTGGTGGGATTACATGGCCGACCTGATGGACACGCGGCCCGATGCGTCGCCCGTCGCCGTGCCCCTGGTTCGCGTTTTTCATCTGGCCTGAGGACAAGACGTGACCGACAACGCCACCGTGGTACTCGATATCGGCAAGACCAATGCCAAGCTGACCTTGCTGGACGCCACCGGCGCCATCCTGGCCGAACAGCGCTGCCCGAACAGCATCGTGCATGCGGGACTGTATCCGCACCACGATACGGAGCGCCTGTGGGACTGGCTGCAGACCATACTGGCCGTGTTTGCGCGCCAGGCCCGCATCACCGCCATCGTGCCCGTCACGCATGGCGCCACGGCGGCCCTGGTCGACGACGACGGGCTGGTGCTGCCCATCCTCGACTATGAGTCCAGCTTGCCGCAAGCGCTGGCAGCCGAGTATGCGGCGCTGCGTCCCGCGTTTGCCGACAGCCTGTCGCCACGACTGCCGTGCGGGCTGAACCTGGGTTTGCAGCTGTACTGGCTGGCCAAAACGTATCCGGAGCAATTTGCCCGCGCGTGCCATATTCTGACCTACCCGCAATACTGGGCCTGGCGCCTGTCGGGCGTGGCGGCCGGCGAAGTGACCTCGCTGGGTTGCCATACGGATTTATGGCAACCGCGGCAAGGCACGTATTCCTCGCTGGTGCAGCAGATGGAATGGACGCATCTGTTTCCACCGCTGCGGCCGGCGTGGACCGCGCTGGGGCCGGTGCTGGCCCACGCCTTGCCGCCCGCGTGCCAGGTGCTGTGCGGCATCCACGACAGCAATGCCTCGCTGCTGCGCTATCTGGATGCGCGAGCAATCGGCGAGCCGCGCACGGTATTGTCGACTGGCACCTGGGCGATCGCCGCCGCGTTTGGGGCGCCCCTCGAGCAGCTCGATGAAACGGCCGACATGCTGGCCAATGTCAATGCGCTGGGCCAGCCCGTCGCCTGCATGCGCTTCATGGGCGGACGCGAATTTTCGGTGCTGGCCGGCGAGCAGCCGCAAGCGTGCGATGCGGCCGACATCGCGCGGCTGGTCGGGCAAGGCACGCTGGCGCTACCGTGCTTTGCGGAGTCGGGCGGGCCGTTCGTGGGGCAGGCGGGGCGCATCGCCGGGCCAGCGCCGCGCAACGCGCAGGAACGGTATGCGCTGGCCACCTTGTACTGCGCGCTGATGAGCGACTATTGCCTCGATGCCCTCGGCGCACGAGGGCCGGTCACGGTGGAAGGCAGTTTTACGGACAACCGGCATTTTTCGTCCTTGCTGGCGGCCTTGCGGCCAGGCCAGGACGTGTCCGTGTCGCAGGACGCCAGTGGCACCACGTGTGGCGGCTGGATGCTGCATCGCTGGGGCGAGGTGCCGACGATGGCGGCAACGCTGATGCCGGCGCTGGCCGTGGACGGCTTGCTTGCTTATCGTGAACAATGGCGGGCACTGCTGACACAATAAATCAACGGGCAAAAAAATGCCCTGTCCGCAGACAGGGCAACCCGGAGTAAAGTACAGCGCGAGGGGGATTAGCCGGCGGCTTTGACTTTCAGCTCGTTCTTGATTTCTTTCACGCCGCTCACGGAAGCGACGATCTGCACGACGCGGTCACCCGCTTCGGCGCTCGGCACGTCGCCCGACAGGACGACCACACCTTGCTGGGTTGCTACCTTGACGGGCAGGGCAGCGGCTTGCGCATCGGCGCTCAGGGCGGCCTTGGCCGAGGAAGTGATGGTTTCATCAGGAACGGCAGCGGCGGCGTTGGCGGCCACGACGGTGTCAGCAGGAGCTTGTGCTTTTGGGGCGGAGTCAGCTGCATGCGAAGCGGTGATCGAGGCGCCCGACAGTACGATAGCGGCAACCAGGGTATTGAACAGTTTCGATGTTTGCATGGTAGTTCCTCTCAATGAAGTTAAAAGCTTCTTACTTAGATAAAGCAACACTTTGAAGCGTCACATCTACCCATATAGCAAGCACCGTGCCAGCTTTTAATTTCCATTCAAAATCAACGACTTACACTAAAACACAATTTTTTCAGCGCATTTTTGCCGGATCCGGCCCGGAAAACCGGGCATTTTGTCGCCTGCCAGCGACAGCTTGTGGCAACAATATCAATGTTTCAGACTAAGCCGCTGATTTTTAACGCTTTATTTTTGTCGCTAATCAGCGACAGGGTCGCCGTCGGCCCGGAACAGGGCCGGCGTCAGCTCGTATTTCTGCAGTAAACGGTAGAACTCCGTGCGGTTGCGATCGGCCAGGCGGGCCGCGTCGGCCACGTTGCCGTCCGTCAGGCGCAGCAGTTGAATCAGGTAGTCGCGCTCGAAGCGCTGCTTGGCTTCGTTATAGCTGAGCGCTTCCAGCGACGGCACGCGCAAGGCCCGCTGCACCAGGGTCAAGGGCACCAGCGGCGCCGTAGCCAGCGCGCACACTTGCTCGACGACATTGACCAGCTGGCGCACGTTGCCCGGCCATGGCGCGGCCACCAGGGCCGTCAGGGCGTCAGGCGCGAAGCCGTTCAGGGGCTTGTCGTACTTGGCCGCCAGTTTTTGCAGGAAATGGTTGGCCAGCAGGGCGATGTCTTCGCGGCGCTCGGCCAGCGGCGGCAGGGTTAACGTCACGACATTGAGCCGGTAATACAGGTCCTCGCGGAATTGCCCTTCCGCCATGGCCACATCGAGGTCGCGGTGCGTGGCGGACAATAAGCGCACGTCGACGGGCCGCGTCTGGTCGGCGCCGACGGGCCGCACGGCCCGTTCCTGCAGCACGCGCAGCAATTTGACTTGCAGCGGCAGCGGCATGTCGCCGATCTCATCCAAAAACAGGGTGCCGCCATCGGCCGCCTGGAACAAGCCTTCGCGGTTGCCGACGGCGCCCGTAAACGAGCCTTTCACGTGGCCGAACAGTTCCGATTCCAGCAGTTGCTCGGGAATGGCGCCGCAGTTGACGGCGATGAACGGCGCCTTGGCGCGGCGGCTGGCGTTGTGCAGCGCGCGCGCCAGCAATTCCTTGCCCGTGCCGCTGGGCCCGCGGATCAGGATGCTGGCGTCGGACCCCGCCACCAGCTTGGCTTCGGCCAGCAGCTCGGCCATCTGCGCACTGCGGCTGATCAGTTCGGCGCGCCAGCGCTCGTCGCCGGACGCCGGCGCCGGCATGACGGTGGACAGGTTGATGGCGTACGCCACCTTTTCCATCAAGAGCTTGCCGTCGAACGGTTTCGTCAGATACGCAAACGCGCCGCGCGCCGTGGCATCGACGGCGTCGGGGATGGTGCCGTGCGCCGTCAGCAAAATGACGGGCAGGGCCGCGTGCTGGCGGCGGATTTCATCGAACAGGGCCAGGCCGTCGCGGCCCGGCAATTGCACGTCGGTAATGACCAGGGCCGGCAATTCCACGGCCAGGCGCGCCAGCGCCGCTTCCGCGCTGCCCACGGCCGTGACCCGATAATTGCCCGCCTTCAAGCGGATGGTCAGCAGGCGCAGCAGATCGGGATCGTCGTCGACCAATAGAATGTGGGCGTGCTCGCTCATTTCGCCGCTCCCGCGGCAGGGCGCACGGACAGGCTGCGCTCGATGTTTTTCAGCGCCTCGAGTTTTTCATTGAGCTGGTCGATGCGGCGCTGGGCGTCGCGCAGCTGCGTGCTGAGCTTGTCGATGCTCTCTTCCTGGCGGCGCAGTTCCGCATACTGGCTGCCCAGCAATTGCGCCAGCGGCGCCAGCAGCTGCGCGTCCTTGCCCGTGGCCGTGGCCAGCGGTTCCAGCAAGGCTTGCGCGCGGGCCAGGTCGCCGGGACCGCGCACGGTCGCCTGCAGCATGGCGCGGCGCAGCGTGTTGTGCGGCGCGTGATCGGCTTTCGCCAAATCCTGCTGCGCCTTCGCCAGTTCCGACGGCGTCATCAGGCGCAAGGCGCTTTGATACGCGAGCAGTTCGGTCAGCTGGGGATCGGCCACGATCACCACGCGCGGCGGCGTTTGCACCAGCACGGGTGTCTGGGTGGGGGGCTTGGCGGCGCAAGCGCCCAACAGCAGCGCGCAGGCGGCCATGCCGGCCAGGGAAGTTCTCGTCATCATAAGGGCAGTTCTATCCGAAAATGCGCGCCAGCCTGGCGCGGTAAAAGAGTGACGCTGCCATCGTGGGCGGCGATATATTCGCGCACGATGGACAGGCCGATGCCATTGCCGTTGCGCGCGCCGGCCGCCTGGCGCACGCCTTGGTAAAACGGTTCGAAGATCCGCGCGGCATCCTCGGGCGCCACGCCGGCCCCCTCGTCGAGGCAATCGATGCGCACACGGCCGCCTTCGCACGACAGGGCGAAACGCACGGTGCCGCCTTCCGGGCTGAAGCGCACGGCATTCGACAGCAAATTCGCCAGGGCGGTGGCCAGCTTGTCGCGGTCGGCCTGCACGATCAGGGTTTCGCCCTGCACCTCGACCGTCAACCGGCGCGCCAGCCACTGCAGGCGCTGCGCGGCCACCACATCTTGCAGCAGGACCAGCAAGTCGACCTTGCTGTGCGCCAGATGCTGGGCGTCAAAAGCGGCGGTATTGTAGCGCAGCAAGTCTTCGATCTGGGTTTGCAGCGAGGCCGTGTTTTGCTGCAGGATGCCGGCGATTTCGCGCTGGCTGTCGCTGAGCTTGCCCGCCACCTCGTCTTCCAGCAAGGCCACGCCTTCGCGCAGGGCCGCCAGCGGCGTTTTCAGCTCATGCGAGATATGGCGCAGAAAACGTTCCTTGTCGGCATCGAGGTCCGCCAGGCGCTGGCGCAACCAGTCCAGCTGCTGGCCCAGGCGGCGCGTATCGGCCGGGCCGCCGACGACGATGGGCTGGTCGTAGCGCTTCTCGCCCAGGCGTTCGATGGCCGTCTCGATGCGGCGCAGCGGACGCGAGAGTAAAAAACCGAAACAGGTGGCCAGCACGGCCGCCAGCAGCACGGCGCCGCCCACCAGCAGGCCCAGCAGGCGGCGCTGGCGCTCCAGCTCGGCCAGCAGGGCGTCATTGCGGCTGCCTATTTCCGTCTTGCTTTCGCGCGCCAGGCGTTCATTGATCTGCGTCATGCGGGCAAACGCGCGGTACACGACGGCGTGACCATCGCGCTTGCGGCGCTTACCAGCTTGCAACACTTCCCACGCCGATTGCGCCTGCGCCGTCCATTCGTCGGCCAGCTGGGGAGCGAACTCGGGTGTGGCACGGTTCAGCACCTGCAGCGCCGCCGTCGCTTCGTCGCGCGCCGCCGCATAGCGTTCGCGGAACACGGGGTCGTCGAGCACGAGGAACTGGCGCGCGCTGCGCTCCATGGCCAGGGTGCGCTCGGACAGGCGCTGCGACTGTTCCGTCAAGGCAATCGCCTGCGCCGCCGTCTCGCGCCCCAGCCGGGCCAGGTGCTCCAGGGTCAGCAAGGCTTGCACGGAGGTAGCCGTCAAAATGCCCGTCGTCAAAATGAAGGCGGCAAATAACAGTTGGCGAAAGGAAAGTCTGGACAAGGTAGGCGCCTTCGGTTCAGTCTGGAATGCAAAAGGCGCATGGTACGCTAAGCTTTCATTCGGAGACGCCACCCATTTTGCAATGATCAATTTTGCAACACTGTCGCTTTTCCGGCGGCCAGCAAGGCCCCGGCGGCGGCGCACGAATACTCCTAGTACAATAGGGAAAAACTTCACACAGGCATCAACGTGGCCGCCGGCCCTGGCAATACGCCACTTTGTCCCCAGATGTGATGCACGTCCACCGACCATCCGAACCATCTACCGCAGAGATCCCATACCGCATGAGCACATTTGAAAAAGTCAGCAGCAACTTCATTCCAGTCTTGCAGGCAACCATCGAGCAATATGTCGAGCCAGCAACGGGCATGCGCCATATCCATATGCATACCGAGCAGGCTGAGATGGTGTTCCTGGTGGCCTTTCCCACGGTGCCGGAAGTGAGCGACGGGCGCGCCCACATCCTCGAACACCTGGCCTTGTGCGGCTCGTCGCGCTACCCGGTGCGCGATCCGTTCTTCTCGATGCTGCGCCGCTCGACGGCCACGTTCATGAATGCGATGACCTATGCCGACCGCACCGTGTACCCGTTCGCCAGCACCGACCGCAAGGATTTCTTCAACCTGCTCGACGTCTACCTCGATGCGGCCTTCTTTCCGAACCTCGATTACCTGAACTTCCGCCAGGAAGGCTGGCGCCACGCGTTCGAAGGCGACAAGCTCGTGTACCAGGGCATCGTCTTCAATGAAATGAAGGGCGCCTTCAACAGCCCCATGCGCGCGCTCGACAGCGGCATCGCCAGCGCCTTGCTCAAAGGCACGACATATGAAGTGGAATCGGGCGGCGATCCGCTGAATATCCCCGAGCTGACGCATGAAATGCTGAAAGAGTTCCACGCCAGCCACTACCATCCTTCGCAAGCCGTGATCATGACTTCCGGCAATATCGAAGCGTCGGCCGTGCAGGAGCAAGTCGCGGAACGCGTGCTGTCCAAGCTCAGCGGCTTTAGCCCGCGCCGCCTGCCGCAGCTGGCGCCCGCGTGGACGGCGCCGCAGCAAAACATCGTTAAAATTCCATCGCAGGAAGCGCGCGACGATGAATTCGGCCTGCAATTCGCCTGGCTGATGGGTGAATCGAGCGACCCCATCGCCTACTACCACGCGCATCTGCTGTCGCATGGCTTGCTCGGCGAATCGTCGGCGCCCGTCATGCGCGCCATGGAATCGGCCGGCTATGGCCGCCCATCGGACATGAATGGCCGCGACGCGGGCATCCGCCAGATGGTGTTCCACATCGGCATGGAAGGCTTGACGCAGGAACAGATCGCCGATGCGCACCAGCGCATCTGGACGGCGCTGGAAGAAACGGCGGAAGAGGGCATTCCTGCCGCCGTGCTGCACGCCGCCTTGCGCGACATCAAATACAGCCAGCGCGAAATCAGCAGCGGCCGCATGCCTTACGGCCTGGGCCGCCTGCTGCACGCCTTGCCGCTGGCCATGTACGACGGCAACGTCATGGACGCCTTCGACAATGCTGCCATCCTGGAAACCCTGGAACAGCAGATCGAAGACCCGGCATTTTTCAAACAGCTGGTGCGCGAGCTGATCGCCAATCCCACCCGTTTGACGACGCACGTGGTACCCGACAGCGCCTATTTTACGGACCGCGCCGCGCAGGAAGACGCCAAACTGGCGGCACTGCAGGCAAAGCTGACGGATGCCGAGCGCGCGCACATCGTGGCCGAGTCGGCCGCGCTGGAAGCGCATCAGCAACTGCCGTCGAATTCGGAAGTGCTGCCGCGCATCCGCCCCGGCGACGTCAGCGCCGCGCCGCGCCCGGCCCTGCCGATTCCTGCCGCTGTCGACGGCGCCGTGGCGTTCAGCATTGCCTCGAACGGCATCAGCTATGCCAACGTGCTGTACGACGTGTCGGGCTTGCCGGAGGCATCGTGGCCATGGCTGCGTTTATATACGGACCTGGCGCCGGAACTGGGCGTGGGCGACATGTCGTTCGACGACGCCAGCGCCTGGCGCCAGAGCATGGTGCCTTCGTTCCACATCGGCCTGGAAGCCATTCCCCGCCCGCAGCAAACGATGCGCGTGGAACTCTCGTTCTCGGCCAGCGGCTTGCGCGAAGAACACGCGGCGATCGCCGCCGTGCTGTCGGCCTGGATCGCCAAGCCCCGCTTCGATGAAGAGGAGCGCCTGGCCTTCCTGATCGAAAGCCTGGTGCAAGACAAACTCTCCAGCCTGGCCGAATCGGGCAACCGCTACGCCATGCTGGCGTCGGCGGCCCCGCTGTCGCCGACGCGCCGCTTCGACGACATCGTCGGCGGCCCGGCAGCCTTGCCGTTCTACCGCCGTTTGCAGCAGCTGAGCAAGACGTCGGCAGGCTTGCTGGAAATCGCCCGCGAACTCGACACCCTGCACGCGCACATCATCGCCCAGCAGCCGACCGTGCTGTGCGCGGGTCTGGAGCAGGATGGCATCACCCTGGCCCGCCTGCTCGAGTTGCCGGCCGCCAGCACGGAGGCGGCCGCGCCAGCCGTTGCCGCCGCACCTGCCGCCTTGCCGCTAGCCAACACGGCCCTGCATGCGACGAGCCAGATCAACCATTGCTTCGTTTCCTGGGCCGTGCCAGGCGTGCATCATCCCGACGCTTCGGCCCTGGCCGTGGCCGCCGAGCTGATGACCAACCAGGTACTGCATACGGCCCTGCGCGAAAAAGGCGGCGCGTATGGCGGCAGCGCCAGCTATGCGGCCGGCGCCGGCACGTTCACGCTGAGCTCCTACCGCGATCCGCGCCTGGCCGGCACGTTTGCCGACTTCGGCACGACGCTCGATCAAATCCTCGATGGCGATTTCTCGCAAGAGCAGGTGGAAGAAGCCATCATCTGCGTCATCAAGGGCCTCGACAAGCCGCACTCGCCGTACGCGGAAGCGCTGACGGCGTGGAACATGCAGCAGCGCGGCACGACGGAAGCCGTGCGCCAGCAGTTCCGTACCGGCGTGCTCAATTGCACCCTGGCGCAGATCAAGGACGTCACGCGCACCTGGCTGAAAAACGGCCAGGCTAGCCGCGCCGCGTTCGCGGGCAACACAACGCAAGACCTGGCCGGGCTGGATGTGGTCGATTTGCTGGCGCTGGCCAGCTAAGGCTGAGGTTTAACAGTCGGGTAGGTCGGATCAGCGGCGGCACGCCGCGTAATCCGACACCACCACGTATCAGCCAGGTACGGCGCCTGCTTCCATGTACATCAATTCCCATTGATGCCCATCGGGATCCTGGAAACTGTGGCCATACATGAAGCCGAAATCGATCGGCTCCTTGTAGATGCTGCCGCCCGCCTGGACGGCTTTTGCCACCAGCGCATCGACTTCGCCCCGGCTCTCGGCCGACAGGCACACGAGCACTTCCGTCGCCACCTTGGTATCGCACAGCTGCTTGGGCGTGAATTGCTTGAATTTGTCGTGCGTCAAGAGCATCACGAAGATATCGTCGGCAACGATCATGCACGTCGCTGTTTCATCCGTGAAATGGGCATTGAAACTGAAGCCCAGCGCCGTGAAAAACGCCACCGAGCGTTCCAGCGACTGGACGGGCAGATTGACAAAGATTTTGCGAGCCATCATGTCTCCTTGTGGGTCGTAGTTATGGATGCTGCCCGCCGATTCTACACCGGCTTTTTAGCCCTTCGCGCGCCCCACGGTCTTCGGCGCGTAGCCGAAATAGCGGCTGAAGGCGGCGCTGAAATTGGCCGGGTGACGGTAGCCCGTTTGCCAGCCCGCCTGCGCCACCTGGCAACCATTTTCCAGCAGTAACTTTGCCCGCTGCATGCGCAGCGCCAGCAGGGTGCGCTGGGGACTGTCGTGGAAGCGGTAGCGCCATCCCTGCTTGAGTTTGAACAAACTCAGCCCTACTTGCGCGCACAGATAATCGAGCGTGAGTGCCTGCGCCATCTGCTCCTGCATCAGCGCGTAGGCACGCTCGAGCTTGATGATGTCGGCCTCGGACCAGCGCGGCACAAGAACGGGCGCCGGCCGCAGTCCCCGCAACTGTTCCGCCAGGATACTCAGCACGCCGATATGCACGGCCAGCGGGTCCGTCGCGCGCAGCAGCGAACAGGCGTGCAGGGAGACAGCCGCCGTGGTGGCCGCATGCGCCAGCTGGCGCGCGCCGCCGTGCGGCAGCAGCGATGCCAACCCCTCGGGCCAGTAGCGCGCCAGCGCATCCTCGTCGACCAGCACGCGCAATTGCGCCGCCCGTTGATGCGCCTCGAAGCGGCGCTCGCCGCTGACGTGGTGAAACACCGTCATGGTCGTATGGCCGCCCTGGAAACGCAATTGCCCGCCATCGCGCGTGACATAGCCGGATGCGCCTTCCAGGCCGATGGTAATGACCAGGCCGCCCCCGTCGTCATGCTTCGATTGCTCGACGAGCGCCCGCTGCGGACAGTAATCGGAATGCACGAGCAGCAAGCCCTGGTCGACCTGGCGCTGGTCGGCGCGGCACTCTTTCAATCCCGGGTCCAGCTGGCGCCGCGTCCAGCCTGCCGCTTCCCTGTCCTGTTCCAGCATCGCTCCTCCCTGTCCTTGCGCGCCGTCGCGCATACGAAATGCGCCGCGTCGCATACAAATGCAAATGATAATTATTCTCATTGTTGCATAAAATGACGCTGATGCCCACCTCGCCGAAAGGAAGATCATGTCATTCGATACACAACACGCCTTGCAACCGTACTGGGACCTGGCCGTCGCGCCCGTGCAGGCCGATGGGCTGGCCGCCGCCCTGGAACTGGGTATTTTCGAGGTGCTGGCCACGCCGCACACGCCGGCACAACTGGCCGAGTCCCTGTCGCTGCATGCACCGCACACGGCCCTGCTGCTCGAATTGCTTTGGAGCATGCAGGTGCTGGAACGCGATGGCGCCGATGCGGATACGAAGGCGAACGCACTACGCTACCGCTGCACGGCGGCCACCTTGCAGTATTTCTGCCGCGACTCCGTGGCCTTTTGCGGCGATGCCTGGCTGTACCGGCTGCACGCGCTGCGCCATTTCGCCACGCAGCTGAACACGCTGGTGCGCGACGGCGGAAAAGTAGCGCCCTACAGCACGGCGAGCGGGGTCAACTGGGCCGCCGCCGCGCAGCAGCAGATCGGCCAGGAGCAGCGCGCCGTCACCATGCGCGCCGCCCTGTCCGTGATGCAGCGCGTCGCGCCGTTTGCGGACGGCAACACGCCGCTGCGCCTGCTGGACCTGGGCGGCGGTCCCGGCTGGGTGGCCATTGCGCTGGCGCAAGCCCATGCGGGCGTGCGGGGCTGCGTCTTCGACTGGCCGGAAACGGTGGCCGTGGCGGCCGCGAACATCGCCCATGCGCAACTATCCGACCGCCTGGAAACTTTGGGCGGCGACCTGGACAATGACGATATCGGCGGCAATTACGACCTCATCTGGTGCTCGTCCGTGCTGCATTTCGTGCCCGACATGACGAGCGCCTTGCGCAAGATGCAGGCGGCCTTGAAGCCAGGTGGCGTGCTCGTCTGCGTGCAGGCGGAAATCGCGGCGGCGCCGGGCGACGCGGCGCGCGTGCTGCCATATTACTTGCCGATGCGCATGCTGGGCCGCACGGTGACACGGCACGGTGAATTGGCGCTGCTGCTGCGCGACATGGGCTGGCGGCAGGTGGAGCAGTATGGCGCCAGCGATTTTCCCATGGCGCCCGTGCAGGTCCTGATTGCTCGGGCCTAACAATTACCATTTAGTAATTATCTTTTTTATAGCAAAAAAGTACGCAAATGCGCTAAGCTGTGCCGGCATTGATCGATGCCATCCGCAGCACTGTGCTGCCTTCACAAGGAACCCATCATGAGTCAAGCTATAGCAGGGAAAGTCGTCCTCATCACCGGTGCCAGCAGCGGCCTGGGCGAAGCCACCGCGCGCCATCTGGCCGCGTTGGGCGCCTGCGTCGTGCTCGGTGCGCGCCGCATGGATTTGCTCAATACCATCGCCGAGGAAATCACGGCCGCCGGCGGCCAGGCCGCCATTGCCCAGACCGACGTCACTCAGGCGGGCGACCTGAAGCGCCTGGTCGACACGGCCCTGGCCGTGTTCGGCAAGGTCGATGTGATGATCAACAATGCGGGGCTGATGGCCATCGCGCCGATGAGCGCCTTGCAAGTCGACGAGTGGAACAACATGATCGATATCAACATCAAAGGCGTGTTGAACGGCATCGCCGCCGTCCTGCCATACTTCCAGGCGCAAAACAGCGGCCACTTCATCAATATCTCGTCGGTGGCGGGACAAAAAGTCTTCAGCCCGGGCGGTACCGTCTACAGCGGCACCAAGTTTGCCGTCAGCGCCATTTCGGAAGGCTTGCGCCACGAGCTGGCGGCCAGCGGCGGCACCATCCGCACCACCGTCATTGCACCGGGCGCCGTCGACACGGAGTTGAGCCAGGGCAGCAGCCACGCCGAGAGCGCCAAGGCCGTCAAGGAGTTCTACCAGATCGCCATTCCCGCCGATGCCGTGGCGCGCGCCATCGCCTATGCGATCGAGCAGCCGGCCGACGTGGCCATCAATGAAATCGTGCTGCGCCCGACGGCGCAGGCGTTTTAAGCGGCATCCTGTTGCAGCGACTCGATGATCAGGCCGGCCAGGCGCTCGACGGGCGGCCTGGACACCGTTGAAGCGCGCAGCAATTCCAGCGACAGCGGAGGCAGGGCGGGCAAGCCCGCTTCCACGTGATCGAGCGCGCGCACGGTCGAGGGCAAGCCCAGGCTAGTACGCACCGTCACGCCCAGCCCGGCTGCCGCCGCCGCCCACAGTCCCGCCAGGCTGGGGCTGGTAAACGCCGTACGCCAGGCGATGCCGGCCCCATCGAGCGCCTGCGTGGCGCAGCGCTGGAACAGGCATTCGCGGTCGAACGTAATCAATGGCAAAGGTTCGCCCGACTCGGGCCGCCAGGCCAGGCTGGACGAGGCGATCCAGCGCATGGACGGTTCGGCAATATGCTGGCGCTGCTGCGGCGGATATTCGGCCACGTCGGCGATGCAGGCGCCGCCCCACAGCAGGGCCAGGTCCAGCTGGCCCATGGCCAGCCCTTGCATCAGCGCCGTGTTGCGCGCCACGTGCGCCTCGATGCGCACTTTCGGATGCGCGCGGGCAAAACGCCCCAGCACGTCGGGCAGCAAGGCTTCGCCAAAATCCTCTTGCAGGCCCAGCCTGATCCAGCCTTCCAGTTCCGCCCCGCGCAAGGCGACGGCCGCCTCGTCGTTGAGTTCCAGCAGGCGGCGCGCATAGCCGAGCAGCACATCGCCGGCCGGCGTCAGCGCCAGGCCCCGGCCATCCTTGCGAAACAGCGGCATGCCCGCCTGCTCCTCGAGTTTTTTCAGCTGCGCACTGACGGCCGAGGTGGAGCGGCCCACCTTGTCGGCCGCGCGGGCAAAGCTGCCCAGCTCGATGCCAGCCACATAGCTGCGCAGGAAGGCGATGTCGAAATTAAGCAGGCTCATGGCGTGGTGGTAATCGTCCTGTTTTATGGGATGGTGTAGCGTAAATTATCTGATATTCAGAATGATCGTAGCGCGCCACACTGTCAGGGTCAACCACTTTCCTCTCCCTGCCATGAACACCCGCTGCCAAGCCGTTCCTGTCCCTGTTCCCGTCACCGCGCCCGTGCTGGGCGACGCCCACCGCTGGAAGGTGCTCGCCGTTGGCGTGGCGGCCAATGCCAGCTTTTCCGCCGCCGCCAACGGCATGCCCACCACGGCCATCTGGCTGCGCAGCGGCTATCACCTGAGCAATACAGAACTGGGGGTGGCGCTGGGCGCCATGGGCCTGGGCGTGGCCCTGACCGAATTGCCATGGGGCATGGCCACCGACCGCTGGGGCGACCGTCCCGTGCTGCTGACCGGCTTGCTGGGCACCATGCTGGCGCTGCTGGCCTTGCTGCTGTGGATTACGCCCGCTGACGGGTCCGTGCCGCCCTTATGGGCGCTGGCGGCAGGGCTGGCCCTGGTCGGCGTGCTGGGCGGCAGCGTGAACGGCGCCAGCGGCCGCGCCGTGATGCGCTGGTTCGGCCCGGGCGAACGGGGGTTCGCCATGAGCATCCGCCAGACGGCCGTGCCGCTGGGCGGCGGCCTCGGCGCCCTCATTCTGCCCAGCCTGGCATCGCGCTACGGCTTCATGCCCGTGTTCGGCGCCCTGGCCCTCATATGCGGCCTGTCGGCGTTTTTTACGTGGCGCTGGATGCATGAGCCCGATTTCTCTGCCGAGGCCGCCACGGGGCCGCACAACGCGCCCACGGGCCTGGTTGCGGTCAAGCCTGCGTCGCCCCTGCGGAATCGTCAAGTCTGGCGCATGGTGGCCGCCATCGGCTTGCTGTGCGTGCCGCAGTTTGCCGTGCTCAGCTACGCCACCGTCTTCCTGCACGACCATGGCGGCCTGGGCTTGGCGGCCATCACGGCCGTGATGGTGGCCCTGCAGGCGGGCGCCATGGTGATGCGCATCTGGAGCGGACGCCATACGGACCGCCGCGCGAACCGGCCCGCCTGGCTGCGCGGCTCGGCCCTGGTGGCGCTGGCTGCATTCATTTTGCTGGGATGCATCGCCTGGCTGGAGGCGCCGGGCTGGCTGTTGATGGCGGCAGTGGTGCTCGCCGGCATCGCGGTGTCCGCCTGGCATGGCGTGGCCTACACGGAGCTGGCCACGGAAGCGGGCGGCGCCAACGCGGGCACGGCCCTGGGCATGGCGAACACGGCCGTCTACGTGGGGCTGTTCCTCACGCCGATGGCCATCCCGCACCTGCTGGCGGTCAGCAACTGGCCCGTCGTATGGTGGCTGGCGGGACTGGTGGCGCTACTGACCTGGCCGCTGTTTCCGAAGCCTTAAGACAGCGGCGAAATCCTGTAAACGCAGCGCATCGCGTTCGCCAGCACGTGCTGCTCGCGCACGATGCTGGCGCTTGGTCCCACCACTTCCTGGAACAGCTGCAGTTCGGAGCGGCAAAAGCCCTGGCAGGTGCGCGCGGCCGCGCAGATGGGGCAATGGTCTTCGATCAGCAGCCAGTCGTCGCCGTCCGCTTCCACGCGCGCCATATACCCCTCTTCGTCGCGCACGGCGGCCAGTTGCCGCAAACGCGTGGGCAAGTCCGGCGCCGAGCACGCCAGGGCATAGGCGCTGCGGCTTTCCTCTTCGCGCTGCGTGATGAGTTTATCCAGCCCCGCCTCGCCGAACAGCTGGCGCACAGAACCGATCAGCTTGATCGTCAGTTGCGCATGCGTGTCCGGAAAGCGCGCATTGCCCGCTTCCGTCAAGACCCAATTCTGGCGCGGCCGTCCGGCGCCCGCCTGCGCTTCCTGGCGTCCTTCGATCAGGCCCGCCGCCACCAGCTTTTGCACTTGCTGGCGCGCCGCCTCGCCCGTCATGTCCAGGGTCTTGGCCAGGGTCGCCGTGGAGACGGGTCCCTTGGTCTTGATGAAATACAGGATGCGCTCCGTCGTTTGCGGCGCCTCGCTATTATCCAAACGTTTACTTGTGTAATTCATTTCACTCAACTATCATGGGGCCAGTTAACCAACTAATTGCTTGCATAATAGGCCGGTAGCTCCCCGCTGTCGAGGAGTTTCCACGCCTGCATGCCGGCACGGTACTCTTTTGACAGGATTTTCCCATGCAACTGTCTCACTCCATCTGGCTGTTTCACGCCATTTTCGCTAGCGGCCTGGCAATCTGGCTCACCCTGGCCGCCATCAACAACCTGCACGCCTTCCATGGCTCCGTCTGGGCCATCGGCAACACCATGCGCATGGACCCGCTGCGCCAGGACCCGACCATCCAGACGCCGCTGCTGCGCCGCGCGCTCACCTCATTGACCTTGCACCGGCTCTCGCTGGGCGTGGTGCTGGCGCTGCAACTGCTGGCGGCCATTGCCGCCTGGACGGGCGTGGCGCTGTTTCTCGGCGGCGGCCTGGCCGCTGGCTTGCCCTGGCTGAACCTGGCCTTGTGCGCCATGGCGGCCTTCTTGCTGCTGATGCACCTGGGCGGCCTGTGGTTCGGCTACTGGATCGCCCAGGAAAGCTTGCAGACGACGCACCTGGTGCTGCTGCTGTGGACCATAGCCCTGTTTGTACTTTTCAACGCGCAGCGGACCTGATCAGCCTCCGCTGCGCCTCTTCTCCCTTTGACTGCAGTAAAGGACTTCATCATGAACACGAAAATCGTCGGCGCTTCCGCGCTGGCCATCGCCCTGGCCGTCGCGGGCGCCGCGCTGTATCCGCGGGCAGATTCGCATGCGGCCGATGCCGCCGCCTACCCCGCCACCAAGGTGGCGCTGGTTCCCGTCGTGCTGGGCACGCAAGAGCGTTTTTTTGCGGGCGTGGGCGAACTGGAAGCGGCGCGGCAAGTACAAGTGGCCGCCGAAACGGGCGGCCGGATCACGCAGATCCGCTTCGAATCGGGCCAGCAGGTGGCAGCTGGCGCCGTGCTGGTACAGCTGAATGACGCGCCGGAACGGGCGGCCCTGCTGCGCCAGCGCGCACAGTTGAAAAACGCGGAAAGCAGCCATGCGCGCACGGCGCAGATGGTCAGGGAAAAAGCGGCCACGCAGGAGCAACTCGATAGCGCCCTGGCCGCGCGCGATGCGGCCCTGGGCGACGTGCGCCAGACGGAGGCGCTGATCGCGCAAAAGACCATCCGCGCCCCGTTCGCGGGGCAACTGGGCATCCGCAAGGTGCACGCGGGCCAGTACCTGAACGCGGCCGATACGGTGGCCAGCCTGATCGACACGAAGTCGTTGATGGTGAACTTCGCCCTCGATGAACAGAGCAGCGCGAAGCTGGCGCCTGGCCAGGCCGTGCAAGTGCTGGTGGACGCCTGTCCCGATGAAATCTTCACGGCGAAGATCAACGCCATCGACCCGTTGATCGCCCGCTCGCGCATGGTGCAGGTACAGGCGGCGCTCAGCAATCCGCGCGGCGCCTTAAAAGCCGGCATGTACGCGAATGTGCGCGTGGCGCGCGAAGCGGGCCGGCAGCTGACGGTGCCGGAAACGGCCGTGACCTACAGCGCGTATGGCGACACGGTGTTTGTGGCGCAGCAGGAGGGCAAGCAGCCGCTCACCGTCAAGCGCGTGGGCGTCAAACTGGGCGAGAGGGCGGGGGGCCGTGTCGCCATCCTCGACGGCTTGCGCGAAGGGCAGCGCGTGGTCGCTTCGGGCCAGCTGAAACTGGCCGACGGCATGGCCGTGCAAGCCGTGGCCAACACCCTGGACGAGGCCAAGCGCGCCGCGCCCAAGGCCGGTTCTTGAGGGAAGGCCGTCATGAAATTTACCGACCTATTTGTGCGCCGCCCCGTGCTGGCGCTGGTGATCAGTACCCTGATTTTGATGCTGGGCGTGGTCGCCATCCTGCAGCTGCCGATCCGCCAATATCCGATGCTCGAATCGTCCACCATCACCGTAAAAACCACGTACCCGGGCGCTTCGGCGGAACTGATGCAGGGTTTTGTCACGCAGCCGATCGCGCAAGCCGTGTCGTCGGTGGAAGGCATCGATTATCTGACCTCATCCTCGGTGCAGGGCAGCAGCACGGTCACCGTGCGCATGGAATTGAACCGCGATTCCACGCAGGCGCTGACGGAAGTGATGGCCAAGGTCAACCAGGTGCGCTACAAGCTGCCCGAAGGCGCGTTTGACCCCGTCATCGAGCGCTCGGCCGGCGATTCCTCCGCCGTCGCCTACGTGGGCTTTGCCAGCGAGAGCGTCTCGGCGCCCGCGCTGACCGACTACCTGGCGCGCGTGGTGCAGCCGATGTTCGCCACCATCGACGGCGTGGCGAAAGTCGACGTGTATGGCGGCCAGCAGCTGGCCATGCGTTTGTGGATCGACCCGGCCAAACTGGCGGCGCGCGGCCTGACGGCGGCCGACGTGGCCGACGCCGTGCGGCGCAATAACTACCAGGCGGCACCGGGCAAGGTGAAGGGACAATTCGTCGTTTCCAACATCAGCGTCAACACGGACCTGACCAGCGTGGAACAATTCCGCGACATGGTCATCCGCAAGGGCGGCGATGACAGCGCATCGCTCGTGCGTCTGAAAGACGTGGGCACGGTGGAACTGGGCGCGGCCGCGCTGGAGACGAGCGGCATCATGGATGGCGTGCCGGCCGTGTATCTGGGCCTGTCGCCCACGCCGGGCGGCAACCCGCTGGTGATCGTCGACGGCATCAAAAAACTGCTGCCCGAGATCCAGAAAACCCTGCCGCCCGGCGTGAAGGTGGAGCTGGCGTTCGAGACGGCGCGCTTCATCCAGTCGTCCATCGACGAGGTGGCGCACACGCTGCTCGAAGCGCTGCTGATCGTCGTCATCGTCATCTATTTGTGCATGGGATCCCTGCGCTCGGTGCTGATTCCCGTCGTGACGATACCGCTGTCGATGCTGGGCGCGGCGGCGCTGATGCTGGCCTTCGGCTTCAGCATCAATCTGCTCACCCTGCTGGCGATGGTGCTGGCCGTGGGCCTGGTGGTCGACGACGCCATCGTCGTGGTGGAAAACGTGCACCGGCATATCGAGGAAGGCAAGACGCCCGTGGCGGCCGCGCTGGTCGGCGCGCGCGAAGTGGCCGGCCCCGTGATCGCCATGACGATCACGCTGGCGGCCGTGTATGCGCCGATCGGCATGATGGGGGGGTTGACGGGCGCGCTGTTCAAGGAATTTGCGCTCACTTTGGCCGGCGCCGTGGTGGTGTCGGGCGTGGTGGCGCTGACCCTGTCGCCCGTGATGAGCTCATTGCTGCTGCAACCGAAACAAGCGGAAGGGCGCATGGCGCGCGCCGCCGAGCATTTCTTCGAGGGTTTAACCTCGCGCTATGCGCGCCTGCTGGACCGCTCGCTGCACCACCGCTGGCTCAGTGCCGGTTTCGCCGCGCTGGTGATGGTGAGCCTGCCGTTCCTGTACCTGCTGCCGCAGCGCGAACTGGCGCCAGCGGAAGACCAGGCCAGCGTCTTGACGGCGATCAAGGCGCCGCAGCACGCCAACCTCGATTACGTCGAGCGCTTTTCGTACAAACTCGATGCCATCTACAAAAACATCCCCGAAACGCACTCGCGCTGGATCATCAACGGCGGCGAAGGACCTGCATCGAGCATCGGCGGCATCAACCTGACGCCGTGGGCGGAACGCGCGCGCAACGCGGCCGTCATCCAGGCCGAATTGCAGCACGCCGTGGGCGACGTGGAAGGCACGAGCATCTTCGCCTTCCAGCTGGCGCCCTTGCCCGGGTCGAGCGGCGGCTTGCCCGTGCAGATGGTGCTGCGCAGCGCGCAGGATTACGCCACGCTGTTCCGCACCATGGAAGATGTCAAGCAGCGCGCACGGACAAGCGGCCTGTTTGCCGTCGTCGACAGCGACCTCGATTACAACAACCCCGTGGTGAAAGTGCGCGTGGACCGCTCGAAGGCGAACAGCCTGGGCATCCGCATGCAGGACATCGGCGAATCGCTGGCCGTGCTGGTGGGCGAAAATTATCTGAACCGCTTCGGCATGGATGGCCGCGCCTACGACGTCATCGCGCAAAGCCCGCGCGAACAGAGACTCACGGCGCAAGCCCTGACGCAGCAGTACGTGCGCGCCGACGATGGCAGCCTGCTGCCCCTGTCCGCCGTCGTCTCGGTGAGCGAACAGATCGAGCCGAACATGCTGACGCAGTTCAACCAGCAAAACGCGGCCACTTTCCAGGGCGTGCCGGCGCCCGGCGTGACCCTGGGCGACGCCGTGGCCTTCCTCGACGGCGTGGCGAAAACCCTGCCGCCCGGCTTCAGCTACGACTGGCAATCGGATGCGCGCCAGTTCGCCACGGAGGGCAATGCCCTGTTGCTGGCCTTCCTGGCGGCCGTGATCGTGATTTACCTGGTGCTGGCGGCCCAGTACGAAAGCCTGACGGACCCTTTGATCATCCTGATCACCGTGCCCCTGTCGATTTGCGGCGCCCTGATTCCGCTGGCGCTTGGCTACGCCACCGTCAACATCTACACGCAGATCGGCCTCGTGACCCTGATCGGCTTGATCAGCAAGCACGGCATCCTGATGGTGGAATTTGCCAACGAATTGCAGGTGCATGAACAGCTCGACCGCATCACGGCCATCCGCAAGGCGGCGCAGATCCGCCTGCGCCCGATTTTGATGACGACGGCCGCCATGGTGGTAGGCCTCGTGCCGCTGCTGTTCGCTTCCGGCGCGGGCGCCAACAGCCGCTTCGGCCTGGGCGTCGTGATCGTCTCGGGCATGTTGATCGGCACCTTTTTTACCCTGTTCGTGCTGCCCACCGTGTACACCTTTCTGGCCCGCCGCCACACGGCCGACCATGCCACGCCGCGCGCGCGCGATTTGTCGCAGGCGCTGAAGGAATCCGTATGAAAAATTACCGCTATCTAGCCTTCCTTTTCCCCGTGCTGGCCGGCTGCGCCGTCAGCCCCGCCTACGTCACGCCGGGCACGCCCGCCATCAGCCTGGCCAGCCCGCAGCAGGCGCAATTCGCCCCCGGCGCGGGCGCCGTCAGCGACGCCGCGTGGTGGACGTTTTTCGACGATGCACGGCTGTCGCAGCTGATCGCCAGCGCGCTCGAACACAACCTCGACATCGCCCAGGCGCAGGCGAGTTTGCTGGCCGCGCGCGCCGTCTTCGACGAACGCCGGCTCGACGAACTGCCTGCCGTCACGGGCCAGGCCGGATGGCAGCGCACGGTGCAGCAAAATACGCCCGATAGCCGCGCCGCCAGCGCCAGCACGCGCGTGGGTTTCGACGCGCAATGGGAGATCGACCTGTTCGGCCGCCTGGCGCACATGAGCCGTTCGGCGCAGGCGCGCGCCGATGCGGCGCAGGCCGATTTGCGGCAAGTGCGGCTGACGATCGCCGCCGAGGTGGCGCGCAATTATTACGAGGCCCTGGGTTACCAGCAAAACCTGGCGCTGACCCAGGCGCAGGTGCAAAGCTGGCGCGACACGGTGGCCTTGATCGACGCGCGCATCCGCGCCGGCAGCGGCTTGCCGGAAGAACGCCACAACGCGCTGGCCAACCTGGCGCGCAGCGAGGCAGCCTTGCCGCCGTTGCAGGCGGGCTTGCGCCAGGCGCAGTACCGGCTCGATGTGCTGAGCGGCCAGACGCCCGGCGCCATCGCGCTGGCCACCAAGCCCCAGCAGCAGGCGCCGCTGGCGGGCCAGCTGCCGCTGGGCGACGTGAACCGCCTGATCAAGCAGCGGCCCGACGTGGTGCGCGCCGAGCGCCTGCTGGCCGCTTCCAGCGAAGACGTGGGAGCCGCCACGGCCGACCTGTATCCGCGCCTGAGCCTGGGCGGCTTTCTGGGCTTCTTTGCCTTGCGCGGCAGCGGCGTGTTCGATGGCGGCGCGCGCGCGGTCGAGGTGGCGCCCTCCGTCAGTCATCCGGCCTTCCGTCTGGGCAGCGTCAAGGCACGCTTGCGCGGCACGCAGGCCCAGGCGCAGGGCGCCCTGGCACGCTATGAGCAAGTCCTGCTAACCGCGCAGGAAGACGTGGAAAACGCCGTCACGCAGCTGGCGGAAAACCAGACGCGCCTGGCCTCCCTGCTGGAATCGGCGCGCCATGGCAACGCGGCCCTGGGCATCGCCAGCACGCGCTATGCGGGCGGCGGTGGCAGCTATCAGGCCGTGCTGGAAAACCAGCGCGCCTTGTACGATATCCGGCGCGAAGCGCTGCTGGCGGAAACGGCGTCCTACATCGATGCGATCGCCCTGTACAAGGCGCTGGGATGGGGGCACACTATGTAGCATTTTTTGCTCAGGAGGAGAGGCGATGTTCACGCAAGGCAGCTGGCTGAATCCACCGGAAAACTGGTCCGCCGACGGCGCGCAATTGCGCGTGACGACGGATGCGAACACGGATTTCTGGCGCAAGACGGCGTATGGTTTTATCCGCGACAGCGGCCACTTTTTCGGCACTGAAGTCGACGGCGATTTCACGGCGCAGCTGCACGTGGCGGCGCAGTATTGTGCGCTGTACGACCAGGCCGGCATGATGGTGCGCATCGATGCGGAAAACTGGATCAAGTGCGGCGTCGAATTTTCCGACGGCCAGCTGTTGTTGAGCACCGTACTAACGGCGGACAAATCGGATTGGGCCGTCAGCCTGGCGCCCGCCATGCCGGACGGTTTCTGGCTGCGCGTGACGGTGGAAAAGGGCGCCATCCGGGTGCAGTATTCGCTTGACGGCAAGCTATGGCCGCTGCTGCGCCTGGCGCCGTTTCCCGTGGCGCCGAGCTACCTGGTGGGACCGATGTGCTGCACCCCCGAGCGGAGTGGCCTGGAGGTGGTATTTTCACAGTTTTCCACCGGTCCCGCGCTGCAAAAAGCGTTGCATGATTTAAGCTGATTTTCCAGCATAAAATCACGGCTGTTTATTCGTGCTGGTTGAGCGAGCGGTGCACGTCTTTCGACTCGTTGCGCCCCGGCCTGTCATCGGCCAGCTTGCCCGCTTCGCTGTGCGGCTGCTGGGCCACGCCCTTGACGTGGTCGCGGTGTTCCGGCTGGCCCAGCGTGGGCAGGTTTTCCTGCGCCACGGCGTCGGGCGCGCCCTGCGGCGTGATCACATTGTTCGCCCAGTGGCCGCTGGCGACATTGCCGCTGGCGGGCTTGCCGCCACCCTGGTTGGCGTAGGCGTCGCCCTCCGCTTGCGCGGTAGCGGTCTTGTCGATGCCGCTATTGCGGGCCTGGTTTGCCGGCTTCAAGGGGCTGTCGTTCATCGCGCTTCTCCTGTCCATGGTCGATAAAACTCCATCTTGAACCGACAGTTCCTCCTGCGCAGCCAGCGCGCGGCTTGCCTGTCTGTAGGAAAATGCCACGCTTCTTGCTCCCGTTACACGGCCGCCGGCACCGCCCACGTCTCGTGCAGATGGCGCCACAGCAGGGTGCCGGCAGGCGTTTTTTCATACACGACAGTCGACAGACGCTCGGTGTTTTCCGCGCCGGGCATGGACTGCAACTCACGGTAGGCGACGGTGGCGCCGGCCGCGCTTTCCTGTATCAGAACGATATCCGAAATGCGCATCTGTAAACCCGGACGGCTGCCGCCGGCGCTCCGGAAAAACGCCGTCAAGCCGGCAGCATCGAGCTGCTTGCCACCGGGCGCCACCATCGTGAAATCAGGCGAGAAACGCGCGAGCAAATCAGCGCAATGTTCGGGCGCCGTGGCTGCGCCGGAAAGCCATTCGCGGATCAGCACATGCGTCGATAAAACGTCGTCAAAATAAGGGGTAGATGCATTCATTTTTTGCTTGCTCCATGGTGATGTAAAAGGTCGAGAACAGCGCGGTTGTCGATGCGCAGGCACAGCACCAAAGGCAGCACGCACGACGCGGCAGCCAGGGCAAAGCACCAGTGAAACACCTGCGCCGCGCGCGCATGCAGGGCCGGGTCGTCCAGGCTGGCGATGCCTTGCGCCGCCAGCAAGCCGTTCAGCAGTACGCTGAGCAGCGCCACGCCCAGGCAAAAGCCCAGCTGGCGGTTGATATTCCACACGGCACTGGCCTGGCTCAGTTGCGCGTCGGGCGTGCGCAAAAACGCCGTGCTTTGCGCCGTGCTGCTGCACAAGCCGCCGCCAAAGCCCATCACGGCATACGCGCCGGCCAGCCAGAACAACTGATCGGCCGCCGCCACCCGCAGCAGCATCAGCATGCCCGCCGCCTGCAGCAGGGCGCCGGCGATGAACAGCGGCTGCGGCCCCACGCGGCGGTAGCTTTTGCCGGTCAGCGCAATGGCGCCAAACGAGGCCAGCGCCCACGGCAGCATCAAGGCGCCCGCCGTCGAGGCCGGCATACCCAGCACGCCCTGCAGGTACAGCATGGCCAGCAGGCTCACGCCCATGAAGACGCCCGGCACCAGCAGATACATCAGCATGGCAATGCGCAGCAGCGGCTCGGCGGCCAAGCGCAGGTTCAGCAGCGGCGTCGACTTGCGCAGCGCGCCACGCACATAACCCCACGCGCAGGCGGCGCCCAGCGCCAGCACGCCGGCACCGGCCAGCAACTCACCCGGCGTACCGAGCATGGTCAAGCCCAGCAACAGCAGCAAAATCGCCGTGCTGCCCGCCAGCAGGCCGCCCACGTCGAGACGGGGCACGGCCGCGCGCGGCGGATCGGCACGCAGCCAGCAGGCGGCCAGCAGCAGCGCCAGCGCGGCGAACGGCACGTTCAGGTAAAAAATCGCCCGCCACGACAGGCTGTCGACGATCACGCCGCCCAGCGCCGGCGAGAGGGCGGGCGCCAGCAAGCCCACCAGCATGATGACGGAGGACAGGCCGGGGCGCTCGGCAGGCTGGTACAGCTGGTAGGTCATGCTTTGCCCCAGCGGGATCAGCAAGCCGCCGCCGAGGCCCTGCACGCAGCGCCAGGCGATCAGCGCCTCGATCGACGGCGCCAGGCCGGCGCCGATGCTGGCGCATAAAAAGGTGAGCAACGATGCCATGAACACAGTTTTGCTGCCATAACAGGCAGCCAGCCAGGCGCTGGCGGGAATGACGATGGTCAGGCCGAGGATGTAAGCGGTGCTGATCCACGCCAGCTGCGCCACCGACGCATGCAAGGCATGGCCGATGTCGGGATAGGCAACGCTGGTGATGAACATGTTGATCAGGTCGACGAAAAACCCCAGCAGATAGATGGCCGCGACCTTTTTGCGATAGTCCATGGTGCTCCGAATGGCAAACGGCCAGCTTAAGCGTCCGTCGCCATTTGCGTAACGGGCCAGCCCCGACTACACTGTCAAACCTATTTTGACAAAACCCTGCAAGCCGCATCTTTCTTCTTATCTATGATCAGTCTTGACCGCCTGGGTATTTTTATCGCCATCGTCGACGCCGGTTCGCTGACGGCCGCCGCCGCCGTGCTGGGCCAAAGCAAGGCCGTCGTCAGTTTTAATTTGAAACAGCTGGAGGCGGAACTGGGCGTGTCGCTGCTCACGCGCAGTACGCGCAGCCTGGCGCTGACGGACGTGGGGCGGCGCTTTTACGAGGATTGCCAGCGCGTGCTGAGTGAAGTGCACGGCGCCATTGAGACGGCACGCCAGGGCCAGCAAGGCTTGCGCGGCACCTTGCGCCTGACCACCACCGTCGAATACGGCAGCCGCACGGTGATCCCCGCGCTGATCGCCTTTGCCGCCGCCCATCCGCAACTGCAGATCCAGCATTCGTCGTCGTCGTCGCATGAAGATCTGATCTCGGGCCGCTATGACCTGGCCATCCGCATGGGTTCCCTCAACGATTCGAGCTACCGCGCCGCGCTGATCGAGCCGTACGCGATCTGGCCCGTTGCCTCGCCCGCGTATCTGGCCAGCCTGCCGGCCAAAGGCATCGCCTCCCTGGACGAACTGCAGCGCGCGCGCTGGCTGGCGCACAGCCGGCTCAGCACGCCTTTGCGCTGGGACGTGCAGACACAAGACGGCCCCGCCGCCTTTGCCGTGCAGGACGATGCCGCCATCCATTCCGACTCCGCCTCGGCCCTGCTGGGCTTTGCCCTGGGCGGCTGCGGCGTGGCCCTGCTGCCGCAGTGGCTGGTGGAAGGCGAGGTGCGCGCGGGACGCCTGCGCCGCCTGCTCCCCGACGTCGTCTTCCCGCAGCAGGGCGTGTATGCCGTGTATCCGAACACTCAGCATATTGCGGAAAAGGTGCGCGCCTTTATCGACTTTTTGCGCGCGTTTGTGGGCGCGCCTGACTGAGATTTCACTTCCCCAACATTTGATCAACACAACAATTTCCAAGGGGCAAACGGGCGCCGCTTTCGGTTTGCACGGCCTACACTGGAAGGACGTTGTTCATCGAATGGAGACCATCATGGCACATACATTGGCAGCAGTTTTCGCCCTGCGCGACATGGCCGAGCGCGCCCGGCACGACCTGATCACGGCGGGCTTTCCCAGCGCCAACATCCGCCTGCACGATGCGGGCAGCGACGAATTTTCCGCCACGGAAAATATCCGCCGCGACGACAGCGACAGCCTGCTCGACAACATCAAGCATTTCTTTACCGACCTGTTCGGCAGCCACGCCGACCGCCACATCTATGCGGAAGCCGTGCGGCGCGGCCATGTCGTGCTGACCCTGGAAGGAGCGAGCGATGCCGATATCCAGCGCGCCACCGACCTCGTCGAGCGCTACGCGCCGCTCGACATCGATGCGCACGCCGAGCACTGGCGCGCAGGCGGCTGGCAAGGCGCGCCGCAAGACGACAGCGCGAGGCGCCAGGGTGCCAGCATGCAGTACGGTGCGCCATCGCGGCAGGGCACGTCCGCCGACAATATGAACGAGGCGCCAGGGTCGCAGCAGTTTGCCAGCGACATGGCATCGCCGCCGCCGTCCAGCGCGGGCGCCAACGTGCGCCGCTATCCGGGCGCCGACAACCTGCCCGGCACCAGCTACGACGACGAGCAGTACTACCGCAGCCACTGGAGCGCCACCTATGTCGCCACCGGGGCGCGCTTCGACGACTACGATCCCGCCTACCGCTATGGCCATTCCATGGCCAACAGCGACAGCTACCGGGGCCGCCCATGGGACGAGGTGGAAGCGGACCTGCGTTCCACGTGGGAGCACACATATCCCCAGTCGGCGTGGGACAACTTCAAGGCGGCCATCAAGCATGGCTGGGAACGCGTGACGTCCTGACGCGCTGAGGGGTTTGCGCCCCTCAGCGCCCCTCGTGCGTGAGCTTGAGGAAGTGGTTCAGGATGTGGAAGTGGTCTTCGAAGAATTGCTCTTCCATGGCCGACAGCGAGGCCACGGGCACCCACTGCGCCAGCGCCGCATCGTCGGCCGCCGTCACGGCCGGCAGCTGGCGCGTCTTCAGGTCAAAGTAATGCGCATGCGTGATGGTGCGCCCGCGCTGGCTGCGGTCCGGATGGTCGAACACGGCCACGCCCACCAGCGCCTCGACGAGGGTGGGCGCCAGCACGCCCAGCTGGGTTTCTTCCGCCAGTTCGCGCAGCGCGCCCTGCAGCAGCCGTTCGCGCGGCTCCAGGAAGCCGCCCGGCAAGGCCCACAGGCCCTTGCCCGGATAGCCGCCGCGGCGCACGAGCAGCACGTGGCCGCCCGTCTGCACCAGCGCATCGACGGTCGTGAAGATGGGCGCATACGGCGCCACTTTCCAGCGCGCCTTGTAGGCCTCGATGGCGCGGTATTCCTGCACCAGCGGCGCGTACCACGGCAGCAAGGTCCACGCTTTCAGATACTGGCCGATGGCCGCCGGCAGCAGCTGCGCCACGGCGCTCAGCGACACATCGACGTCTTCCGCTTCGAACAGCACGTTGCGGATGGCCGTCGCGCCGATCGGTGCGCCAGGGTCGATCTCCAGATTGAGTAACTGCCAGTGCGGAAAGTGGTGCAGATAATAACTGGTGGCGTCCTTGAAGCAGGCCACCAGGGCGATGCGCTGCGCCGCAGGCACGGCGCCCGCCACGGCGCGCCGCACGGCGTCGGCCCACAGTCCATCGTCGTAGTAATCGCGCACGGCCACGTAATGCACGCGCGCACGCTGCGCTTCGGGCAGGGTGGCGGCGATCATGGCGGCCCGCTCCTGCCACGTAAACGGGTTTTTAGGACTGCGCGCATGGAAGGCGGAACCGAGCACCACCACCACTTGCGCGGCCGTCGTCAGCGCCTTCTGCAGCAAGCCCGCATGGCCGTTATGAAAAGGCTGGAAACGGCCGATCAGGATGGCCGCGTCGGCGGAATAGGATAAGGTCATGCGTCGTCTCCGGTGGGGTAGTGGGCGGCGATCGGCAATTGACGCCCGCTGCCAAAGGCGCGCGAACGCACGCGGATGATGGGTGCCGCCTGGCGCCGTTTATACTCGTTGCGGGCGACCATGCCGAGGATGCGCGTCACGAGCGCGCGCCCCTCGTCCGTCTCGCGCAGCTGGTCGACCAGACTCAAGGCTTGCGCGCTTTCGGCCGCCGGCAAACGCCGTCCTTCGATATGCCATTTGAGGATTTCATCGAGCACGGGATACGGCGGCAAGCTGTCGGTGTCGCGCTGGCCCGGCGCCAGTTCCGCCGACGGGGGTTTCTCCAGCACGGCCACAGGAATCAGTTCGCGTCCGGCGCTGGCGTTGAGGTGGCGCGACAGGGCGAACACCTCGGTTTTATACAGGTCGCCAATCAAGCCCAGTCCCCCATTCGTGTCGCCGTACAAGGTGCAGTAGCCCACCGAGATTTCGCTCTTGTTGCCGGTGGTGAGCAGCAGGGCGCCGAACGCATTCGAGTATTCCATCAGGATGGTGCCGCGCACCCGCGCCTGCAGGTTTTCCAGCGGCAGTCCCTGCAGCCTGCCATCGAAGGCGGCCGCGTAGCCGGTTTCATACTGCACCACGATGTCGCGGATGGCATGCGTGTGCAGCGCGATGCCGAGATTGGCGCACAGGGCGACGGAGTCGGTGACGGAGCCGGCGCTGGAAAAGACGGACGGCATGGTGATGGCCACGACATTGTCGGCACCGAGCGCCTCGACGGCCAGGGCCAGGGTCAGCGCCGAATCGATGCCGCCCGAGCAGCCGACGACGACTTGCGTAAAGCGGCAGCGGCGCGCGTAGTCGCGCAAGCCGAGCACGATCTGGCGCCGCGCAAATTCGACGGCGGGGATGCCGTCCGGGTCCGGCACGGGAAACGCCGCACCATCGGTACGGGTAAAACGCCCATCGGCAAAGCGCAGCAATGGGAAATCCTCGACGAAGCGGGCCGCCTCGAATTGCACGCCGTCGCCCGGCGAGATGGCGAATGAGGCGCCGTCGAACACGAGCTGATCCTGGCCGCCCACCTGGTTGACGAACAGCAGGGGCAGGTGCACGCGCTGGCAGGCGGCGCCAAACACGGCGTGGCGCTGCGCGCGCTTGCCGATATCGGACGGGCTGGCATTGATGCTGACGATGAGATCGGGCCGCGCCGCGTGCAAGGTTTCAAAAGGGTTGATGGCGTAGGCACGGCCATCGTCGTTCCAGCCATCCTCGCAAATCATGAAACCGACCTTGCAGCCGGCAATCGTCAGCGTGCAGGCGCCGGGCGGGCCCGGCTCGAAATGCCGGCCCTCGTCGAAGATGCCGTAGGTCGGCAGCAGCTGCTTGTAGTACTCGGCGACGATATGCCCGTCGCGGATCGCCAGCAGGGCGTTATAAAGGGGCTTGCCGACGCCGGGGTTGGGCCGCGCCGTGCCGATGACGGTGACCAGCGCCGGCCAGCGCGTGGACGCTTGCAGCAGGGTGTCGAGCGCCTGCTGCAAGCCGCGCAGGAAGGCGGCATCTTCGAACAGGTCGCCCGGGTAGTACGCGCACAGCGACAGTTCGGGGCAGACGAGCAGGTCGGCGCCATCCTCGCTGGCGCGGGCCATGCGCGCGGTAATGGCGGCGACATTGGCGTCGAAGTCGCCCACGGTGGGATTCATCTGGGCGAGGGCGATGGTCAGCATGGCGATCCTTCATTGGTTATGCTTGAAACCACTATCCTGCCTGAAAACGTTTCTGAAGGTACTGATGCAATCGTGCAAGCCTGCCGGTCGCGGCGCTACAAGGTCTTGCGCCAGGCCCGCAAGCGCATGTGCGCATTCGCATACGGCGACGCCGTATTGAACTGGATCATGCGCCCCATCGTGTAATGCGTGTACCAGGGCCGGCCATACAATTGCGCGTCGTCATGCGCGTCGACCAGCGCCAGCAGCTGGTTTTTCGCCTGCTCCAGGCGCTGCAGCAAGTCGTCCATGCCCAGTTCAGCATAGTCGGCATAGAAGCGCTGCGCCAGTTTTCCCAGAGCGTTCCACGTGAAACCTTCAGCGGGAAAGGCGATCTCGTCCATACGCTTGCCGTCGCGCAGCTGGGCGTGCCAGTGCAAGACCAGCTCGTTCCAGCCCACCAGGTAGGCGAGCAGATCGCACACGCTCATGCGCGTGCCTTTCACTTGCCCCTCCAGCACAGGATCGCGCGCCAAGGCCGGCGGCACGCGCGCCAGCTCCTGCGCCAGTTTCGCATACGTGCTGTTGATGGCGGCAATGAGTTCCTGCTTGCTGTTGGGGATCGCCATCATGCCGCCTTCACGACAGGCAAGCCGGCCGCCTGCCAGTCGTCGTAGCCGCTGCCCAAACGGCGCGCCTGCAAACCGTGCTGGCGCAGGGCCGCCACGGCTTGCACGGACAGCACGCAATACGGGCCGCGGCAGTAGGCGGCGATCTCCGCGTTCGCGGGCAGTTCGGCCAGGCGGCGCTGCAAATCTTCCAGAGGAATATTCAGCGCGCCGGGCAAATGGCCGGCGGCAAATTCCTGCGCGGGCCGCACGTCGAGCACGGTGATGCTGGCTTCCTGCATGCGTTCCCGCAGCTCGTCGCCCGTGATCGCTTCCACATGGTCGCCCCGGCCCAGCGCCTGCAACTCGCTGCGCTGGTGCTGCGCATACACGTCCAGCGCAGCGAGCAACTGCATCACAGGGCCGTTGCCGAGCCGGTACAGCACGCGCTTGCCGTCGCGCCGCGCCTGCACGAAACCGGCGCGCCGCAACTGTTGCAAATGCTGCGAGGTGTTGGCTACGGACAAGCCCGTCAACTCGACCAATTGCTCCACCGCATGCTCGCCGTGCGCGATCTGTCCGAGCAGGCGCAAGCGGGGCGCACTGCCTAAAATTTGGGCAAACTCGGCGGGGCCGGTGAGGAGATCGATATCAGCGGTTTTCATTGACACGATGCTAGCACCCTTATAACATTCAAGCAATTACTTGAATGAAAATAGGAGAGACCATGCAAGCACTATGGGTTGACGCGCTGGCCATCGGCGTGGGCGCCACGGCGGTGATGGATGTGTGGGCCGTGGCCTTGAAGCGCTTCTGGTGCATCCCCTCGCTCAATTACACGATGGTGGGGCGCTGGCTCGGCCATCTGCCGCGCGGCACGTTACGCCACACGGCCATCGGCCAGGCGGCGCCCGTGCGCGATGAAGCCGTGCTGGGCTGGACGGCGCACTATGCGATCGGCGTGCTGTTCGCGGCCGTGCTGCTGGCGCTGGCAGGTCAGGAGTGGGTGCAGGCGCCGACCTTCGCGCCGGCCCTGCTGGCCGGTGTGCTGAGTGTGGCGGCGCCGTTCTGCATCTTGCAGCCGGGCATGGGCGCCGGCCTGGCCGCCAGCAAGACGCCGCACCCGAGCGCCGCCCGCCTGCGCAGCCTGATGGCGCACCTGGTTTTCGGCATCGGCCTGTACCTGGCGGCGCTGCTATGGTCGACTATCCGCTGACTTGCTGCTAACTAGCTCGTCAACGGCGGCACAGGCGTCGGTGCAGCCGTGGGGGCCGGCGCCACGGCCGACATGACCGGCGCCTCGGGCTGCGCCGGCAAGGTGCTCAGCACCATCGTGCTGGGCTTGGCGATCGCGATCTGCGCGTCGGCCAGGCGCTTGAGCAGCTCGAACAGCAGGGCACTGCGGATGCCCGACGTCAGGCGCGGCGACGAGGCATAGCCGGTGGCGTTAAACAGCAACAAGCCATTGTCGATGCCGTCCAGCTGCACGCTGGGCGCCGGCGTGTCAAGCACGTCGGGATTGTCGACAAAGGCGGACAGGATCAGCGCGCGCGCCGCCTGCGCATCCGTGCCCAGCGGCAGCGGCAGCTTGACTTGCACCAGGCCCAGCGGATTGGCCAGCGTGACATTGCGCACCGTCTTGGTGATGAATTCCGAGTTCGGCACGATCACCGTGGAACGGTCGCCCAATTGGATTTCCGTGGCGCGCACATTGATGCGGCGGATATCGCCCTCCACGCCGCCGAGCGAGACCCAGTCGCCCACTTTCACAGGGCGCTCGGCCAGCAGGATCAAGCCGGAAACGAAGTTCTGCACCACCGCCTGCAAGCCGAAACCAATACCCACCGACAAGGCCGACGCCACCCATGCGACGCGTTCCAGGCCGATGCCGGCCGCCGACAGGGCCAGCGCCACGGCCAGCACGCCGCCGATGTAGCCGAACAGGGTGATGAACGATACTTGCATGCCGGTATCGAGATTGGTGGTTGGCAAATAACTGTTTTGCAGCCAGCGCTTGAACAGGCCCAGCGCGATAAAGCCGACGACCAGCACCAGCAGCGCCTGGATCATGGCGGCCGGGCGGATCGCCACCTCGCCGATGGCCAGGCCATCCTGCAGCTTGCCCACGCGCTGGAACAGCTCGCCCGGGCCTTCGCCGAACGGCGCCAGCAGCAGCATCAGGGCCAGCAGCACGACAATGGCGCGGCCGATGCCCGACAACAGCACGGCCGCCTGGTCGCGCGCCTTGGGCGTGGCCAGCACAGGATGGGCGGCGTCCGGCGGCGGCGGGGTCGAGGCCAGCAGCATGCAGATATCGTCGACCAGCACCGTCAGCAGATAGGTGCTGCACAGCACCACGATGACCCAGGCGATTTGCTTGGCAATAAAGCTGCCGAATGCCACATAGCCAACCAGCAAGCTGATGACGCTGGATGCCAGCGCCAGCCACAGCAGCACCGTGACGCAGCGCAGCCACAGCGGCGTGACCAGGGTGGTGGGATCGGCCTCGCGCAACTGGCGCCAGCAACGTTCGGCGCGCATCAGGCCGTAGGCGATGGTCGTGCTCATCACCAGGGCGACGATGCAGTTGACGGCCACGGCCGTCGACAGGCCCGCATTGATGACGATGGTGACCCGTTCCGTGGCCCATACGAGCACGACGATGAAGGAAAACATCGAGGGAAAGTTGCGCATGCGGTGCGCCAGCGCATCGGGCAGGGGCAGCAAGCGCCACGATACACGGCGTGGCGACAGCAGCGCGTGGCCGAGCCCTGCCGTAAAGCCGGCAAAACAGATGATGCCGATCAAGCTGCTGAGGAAAGTCGAGGTTTTTTCGGACAGACCGCCATCCCAGCGCAGCCCCATGGCCAGCAATTCGGCCACCAGGCCCGGCGTGGCCGCCGCCAGCACCAGCACGGCCAGCGCATGCAGCGAACGGCGCAAACGGCCATGCGGCACGCGCGTGGCCGTGATCACCAGCAGATAGCGCGAAGCCCAGACGCTGACGCCGAACACGGCCACGATGCTGGCCAGCAAGCCACCCCAGGCCGACCACGGCGTGGCGCTTGCCGCGTTCGTCAATTCCAGCTCCAGCGCCCGCAGGCGCTGCAGATTCTGCGGCAATTCCGCATGCAGTTGCTTCCAGAACGAAGCGGCCAGTATCGATGCCGTGCGTTCACCCAGGCGCGCCTGCAACTGCGCGCGGCGCACCGTCGACACTTGCTCCGACGCCTGCGTCGCTTCCACAGCCAGCAAGCGCGCCAATTTCACCTGCGCATCGAGCGCGCTGCTGGTGCGGTCCAGCTGGCTGCGCTGGGCCGCCACGTCGGGGGCGTCTTTCGTGCCCGCCGCCGGCTTGCCCAGCTCGGCAAGCCGCGCCTGCACGCTCGATAGCGTGGGCACGAGCGCATCGGCCACCTTGTCGGCCTCGGCGCTGGCCGCCAGCGCATCGGCGCGCATCTGCGACAGGGTCGCGTCATCGAGTTCCGCCTCGCCATCGAGCGCCTTCTGGATGGTGGTAATTTGCTTGCGCAAGCCATCGAGGCGCTGGTCGGCCGTGGCCGCATCGTCGACCGGTTGCGACCAGGCGGAGGAGGGGGACAAGGAACAGGCCAGCAGCAGGCTCAAGAGCAGCGGCAGAAGCCAGCCGCGCCAGTGCGGGCGCGCGGCGCGGGGAAGGGGGGTACGAAAAGAAATCATGCAGTCCTAGGGCCAGGTGAGACGGTGGTATCCAGACGCCATCGTAGCGGCGGGCGCGGCGGTGCAATGCCGGCACACGGCGGGAACGACGGGAAGTACGGGAGTTGCTTAACTGTACGGCAAACAATGACAGACTAGCGCACTCCTGCGATGGATGACGGATATTTTCGTGCGGCAAGCAGAAACCGGCGCCGGTTTGCAAGCCATCCGCGGCCGCCGTCCGCGCAAACACGCCAGCGTCCCTGTCGCGCGCAGGCAGCGCCCGGCGGGACGGCAGTGGCCACGGCGCTTGATAACAGAAATTTCCTCAAGACAATATATTCAATTATTGCTAAAATATTAAATTGTTAAATTATTCTGCAGAGAGACCAGAGCACCCATGACATTGCCAGTAAATCAAGCCGCGCAACATTTACGCGCCGCCATTCGCGAGGCCACCGCGGGCCTGGTCGATCGCGAACAACTGGCCGAACTGATGATCCTGGCGGCCGTGGCAAGGGAACATTTGCTGGTGATTGGTCCCCCCGGCACGGCGAAGAGTGCGGTGGTACGCCGCGTGGCGCAGAGCCTGGGCGGACAGTATTTCGAATATCTGCTGGGCCGTTTCACGGAGCCATCCGAGCTGTTCGGCCCCGTCAACCTGAGCAAGCTGCGCGTGGGTCAAGTGGAAACAGATATCGCCGGCATGCTGCCCGAAGCGGAAGTCGCCTTCCTCGACGAAGTGTTCCTTGGCTCGACCGCCATCCTCAATACCTTGCTGGGACTGCTGAACGAACGCCAGTTCCGCCGCGGCCATACGCGCATAGAGTGCCCGCTGCGGGTCTGTGTCGGCGCCGCCAACGCGCTCCCCGAGGATGAGGGCCTGGCGGCGTTCGCCGACCGCTTCCTGCTACACGTGTTCGTCGAGCCGGTGCCCGACAACCGCCTGGAGGATCTGCTGGCAGGCGGCTGGGCAGCCGGCCAGCACCAGGTGGCGGCCATGCTCGACCTGTCCACTCTTGACGTGCTGAACCTGGCGGTGCCGCACGTCGACATGGAGGGCGTGCGGCTGGCGCTGGCGCAGGCGATCCGCCTGCTGCGCCAGGCCCAGGTCCAGCTGTCGGACCGGCGCATCGTCAAGGCGCAGCAGCTGATCGCCGCGGCGGCCGTGCTGGCCGGCCGCACGGCCGCCACGCGCGCCGACCTGTGGCCGCTGCTGTACGTGATACCGACGGCCGCAGGCCAGCGCAGTGCGCGCGAAATCCTGCGCGAGCTGCTGGCCGACGCCAGCCATCCGCTGTTGCACGCCGTGGTCGAACAAGCGGCGCAGCAGCCGATGGCGCGCCTGGCGCGCCTGGCCGAAAGCGCCGACCTGCTGCTGGCGAACACGGGCGCCGCCGATGCCCGCCCGCGCATCGAGGCGCTGCTGCGCGAAATCGATGCCAATTTCGATGCCGCGCAACTGCCGGAGCCACTGCTGCAGCGCCGCCAGCAGCTGGTCGCCGTGGCGAGCAACGCCTGATGCAGGCAATGGCATGGCAAGCGCGCGCCACGGCGCTGGCGCCGGCTGGCATGGTCGTGCCCGCCGCGCTGGCCACCGCGCTGCTGGCGCGCATGCGCACCGGCAAGCCGTTGCCGGCCTTGTCGGCCTTGTCGGCGGTGGCGACGCGCGACCTGCTGGTGCTGCTGGGCGCGAACGATGCGCTGCCATGGGTCGACGGCGCGCGCTACTGCGCTCCGCATCCGCAGGCCCCCAATCTATGGACGCCCACGCATCTGGAACCGGCGCTGCCGGTCGACCTGGTGCAAACCAATCTGCTCGCGCGCGCCGGCAGCAGCCCGGTACTGCTGTGGCACGCGCCGGAACTGCTGCTGCCGCTGGCCGCGGCACAGGCGCTGACGCCGTCCCTGCTGGACTGGCTGGCCGGGGAGCTGGCATGAACTCGCTGCCGACCGCACTTGAGCCGTGGGCGCCGTGGCTCACGCTGTTTCCGCCCGACCTGGCGCCCGCCGTCGGCGCGCTGCTGCTGCGCCTGCATCCGCTGGTCGGCAAACTCAGTACCGCCACCTTGCAGCGCGGCGCCGAACCGGCCGGCATCGGCAATATCGTGCGGCGCGGCCATTACGAGCGCCTCCTGATGACGCAGTGGGTATATGCCGACGCCGAGCCGGACGAATTCCTGCGCCGCGCCGCCGGCGGCGAGCTGCTGTTCAACGGCCCCGAACCGGCGGTGCACCAGCGCTCGCTGCGCAGCGTGGAGCTGTTCGACGCGGGATCATCGCAGCTGGGCGAGCCGCGTCTGGCGCACCTGGCGTTGTTCATTTTGCTGGCGCGCCGCGCACAACAGGCTGGCGCCCAGTTCATCTGGGGCATCTGGCAGCGGCCGGGGGTGGTGCACGAAGACACCGGGCTGGAAGCGATGCGCAGGCTGATCCAGTCGCGCACCCTGCTCGCAGCACCCGCTGACGTGAGCGCGCAGTGGCAAACCAGGCTTGGCAACGACCTGGCCGACTGCTGGCTGATCGGCGTTGCCGGCGAGGGCCCCTGGCAGGCCCGCGAACGGGTGGCGATCCGCCGCGCACTCGGCGGCAACCACCTGAATGTCAGCCTGCGGCAGCGGCATGACTACCGTACGCTGCAGCTGGAACTGCCCGACGCGCCGACAGGCGTGCGCTTGCTGCGAAAACCGTTTGCGCCGCGCGCGCCAGCGGGCGTGATCCACCATCGGGGCCACATGCCATCCCGCGCACAGGCGCCGCGCTTCGCCAGTGGCGGCCACCTTGTCTGCGTGCCGCAACTCCATGGCGGTGCGGTCGTCTATCAGGTGCCGCCATCGGCGTCCGCCAAGCAGGGCAAGCCGCGCGTCATCGCCGCGCCGAAGCATGGCGCCATCCTTGCCGCAGGCGTCTTCAAGCCGGCGCTGTCCTGTATCACTTCGGCCGGCGGGACGCTGGCTTTTCACAACTTTCCCGGACCGCTGTTTTCCAGCAAACCGGTCGTGTGCGACCGGCCGCCGCGCGAACAATTCCACGCACCACCCGGCATGGGGCGATGGCTGCAAATGTTCTATCTGCTGGCGCACCACACCGTCCAGCGCCACGGACACATCGTTGTGCTCGATACCAAAAGACGGCTGGTCTGCTGGCAGGCCGCCCCGGCGGCATCGCACAAGGAAGCCTCCACGGTGTCCTTCCGCCTGGTGCTCGATGACGTGATCGGTGCGGATCAGCTGGGCGACTCGCTGTATATCGCCTGTGCCGATGGCGATGGCGTGCAGCTGTATCACTGGCACCGCCAGAATGCCACCCCGCACAAGATGCAACGGATCGCGCAACAAGGCAGCAGGCTGCTGCATGGCGCCTTGACAGGCGAGCATGCCGGCCACAGCGGCAACCTGCTGGCGATCAACACCGGCACGAGCCGCTGGTGGGTCGGCAGTCACGCCAAGGGCGAGCTGATGGACATCGACGACAAGGCCAGCATACTGGGCGTGGCCATCAGCCAGAAAAACCCCCATCCCGGCCTGGTGGTGCTGCATCCGGGCCGCCGCCGCATCGAATTGCGGGTCGGCGCGCAGCGCTACGAACTGGCGACCTCGCCAGAACCGATACAGCAAGCCAGCATGGACCCGGCCAGCGCGCGCATCGCCTGGATCACGGCCAAGAGCAGTACCCTCGTCGTGCGCCATATCGATGGCGAGCAGCCGCTGCTGCAAATTTCCTGCGATCGAGACATTGATGAGTCATAAAGTACGCCGCCCCCTGCATGATGGCATGCAGCTGGTGCATGCGCTGTGGTTCGACTTGGCCCTGCTGGGCGAGGCCGAGGCGCGCCGCCGCGTGCTGCGGCACTGGGCGCCGGGCGCGCGCCTGCACGCGGTGCACGAGGGATTCCTGCTGTTGCTGGCGACGCCGCGCTACGGCCAGTGCGCCGCGCTGGACGGCCTGCCGCTGTGCGAACAGGACGGTATCCTCAGCAGCGCGCCGCTGGCGGCGGACGAACGGGCGGCCACGCCCCCGTCCGGCATCTGGCTGGTCCGCGCGGCACAGGCGCAATTGATCAGCCTTGCGGCGGCGCCGCGTATCGATCCGGCCGCGTGGCTCGACCTGGGCGCGATTGCCCTGCATGCACCGCTGCGGCCGCCGCCAGTCGCGGTCACTGCCACCGGCACGGCCCTGCTGGAAACCTTGCCCGTGCGCGACATTTTCGCCGGCGCACTGGCAGCGCCCAGTGCCAAACGCGAAGCGTTCCTGCGCCAGATGGACAAGGCGCAGCACGGCGGCAACGCTGCGCGGCGCGGCGCCGGTATCGCGCTGGCGGTGGCAGGCGTGGCGGCCACCGTGCTGGGTGCCATACCGCTGGGCTTGATCAAGCTGTTCGGCGGCGGCAAGCAGGCCGCCGCCGAACAAGCGAAAGACGGCCGGCAACAGGCACCGCCATCGGCGCTGCAGCAGCGCCTGGCCGCACTGGCGGCCCGGCTGGCGATCATGACGCGCGCCTCGAAGGTGATCGGCTGGCAACAGGCCGCCTATCTGCGCAAGATGATGGCTCTGCTGGACCAGGGCGACGTGCAGGAAGCGCTGCGCCATGCGATCCCGCTCGACAGCCTGTCGCCAGCGCGCCGTCCCGCCTTCGGCACGCCGCGTCCGCGCACCAGCCTGGAAATCTCCGGCCCCGGCCAGGCCGGCACCTCCATCAGCATCGGCGGCGAGCTGGAGCAGTACTTGCGCAGTACTTACCGCGCCACCTTCGAGCGGCTCGATCGTCAAGGCAGGATCGACGAAGCCACCTACGTGCTGGCGGAACTGCTCAAATGCGGTGACGAGGCGGTCGACTACCTGGAGAAAAAGGGCCGCATCAAGCAAGCGGCACAACTGGCGGAAACCATGGAACTGGCGCCGGAAGTCGCCGTGCGCCTGTGGTGCATGGCGGGCGACGTCGAACGCGCGGTGAAGCTGGCCCGGCTCGGCCAGGCATTCGCTGCGGCGGTCCAGCTGCTGGAACGGCGCCAGAGCCCGCAAGCAGCGGCGATGCGCCTGCTGTGGGCCGAGGATCTGGCCTGGCGCGGCCAGCTGAGCGAAGCGGCGGAAGCCATCTGGCCATTGCCGGATCAGCGCGACAAGGCGCTGGCATGGCTGCTGGAAGGCGAACGCACGGGCGGCGCGCTGGGCATGCGGGCGCTCCTCAAAAAGATGGCCTTGCTGCCCGCCAGCCTGGCCGACAGCGAAGCGGCCGTGCTGCAGCTGCTTGACGACGACAGCGACGACGGCGCGCAGCAACGCAGGCGTCTGGCCACGGAATTGCTGGCGCTGTCGCCGCATTCGCCGGCCACCCGGCGCGTGGCGGCGGCGCTCCTGCGCCCCCTGCTGGCCGACCGCATGGCCACACGTATCGATGTCGACAAGAAATCACTGAGCAAGCTGCTGGCACTGTCCCAGGACACCGTCCTGCAAGCCGACCTGCCAGCACTGACAGTGCCGCAGATGGAGCAGTCCCATGCGCTGAGCAAGCGCTACGAACCCTTGCGCGTGCACCTGGCCGAACGCGGTTTGCTGACCATCCATGATGCGCGCCGCCTGCCGGACGGCCATTACCTTCTGGCGCTGGGCGAGGGCGGCATGGTGCGCATCGACCGGCACGGCCGGCAACTGGCGCAATTTTCTGTACCGGCGACGCGGCTGGTGATGGCGGCCGGCGGACAGCGTGCGCTGGCGCTGGTGCAGCGCGACAGCCTGTGGCGCGTCAGCCGCCTCGACCTGATCGCGCGCAAGGTATCGGACTGGATCATCGAACCGCTGCGCTTCTGGGCCGACAACTATGACGGCCTGGTGTGGAACGCGGTGATCGGCAACTGCCTCGTCGCCATCGACACCAGCAAGGACCAGCTGGCCGTGAGCTGGCAAGTGGCCGACTTGCCAGGGCAGGTGATCGCCTTCCAGGAAGAACGCGGCTCGCAAACCTTGCTGCTGGCGTCGGCAAACGACCTCCAGCAATGGCGCTATGCATTGCCCGCGCGGCGCCTGCTGCAGCGCGACAGCTTCCCGCCGCCAAGCGATGACGTGCTGGCGTTGCTGCCGCATGGCATGCGCGACGCGCCAACCCTGGTGCGTGCCATGCGCGAAGAAGGAGCGATATCTCTGCAAGTGCATCACGGCGGCGCCACCGCGCCGATCACGCTGACATTGCGCGTCATTCGCTCCGCTCCCGAGCTGAGCCAGACCGCAGGGTTGCTGCTGCTGCGCAGCTATCCCGACGACGGCACTACCCTGGAATGCCTGGTGGCCGATGGCAAGACGGGCGCCACCTTAGCGCAATTGCGGCTCGACGAGTGCCAGGCGGCACGCGTGCATGTCAATGACGATCACCTGCTGCTATTCGACGCTGCTGGCCGACTGGTCGATATCGACTGCGAAAGCAGCCAGGTGCATACCTTGACGCTCGCGTAGGTGCGTGGCGGGGTAATCGTCGCACATACGGACAAGTTGCCAGGCACGCCGCCCCGGTCGACGCACCGGGACGGCATATCAGCCGCCTGCTAGGAAAGCTCCCGTCGGATGATGTGCGCGCCGGCGCTGAGCGCATTCAACTTGCCGCGTGCTACCTGACGCGACAAAGGTGCCATGCCGCAGTTGGTGGAAGGATAGAGCTTGTCGGCATCGACAAAGCGCAGCGCCTGGCGCAGGGTGTTGGCGACTTCTTCCGGCGTTTCAATGGTATTGGATGCCACGTCGATGGCGCCGACCATCACTTTTTTGCCGCGTATGAGTTCAATCAGGTCGATGGGCACGCGCGAGTTGTGGCATTCCAGCGAGATGATGTCGATATTCGATTGCTGCAGCTTGGGGAACGATTCTTCATATTGACGCCACTCGGACCCCAGCGTATTTTTCCAGTCCGTATTGGCCTTGATGCCATAGCCATAGCAAATATGCACGGCCGTTTCGCATTGGAGTCCTTCGATCGCCCGCTCCAGGGTGGCGATGCCCCAGTCATTGACTTCATCGAAGAACACATTGAAGGCGGGTTCGTCAAACTGAATGATGTCGACGCCGGCCGCCTCCAGTTCCCTCGCTTCCTGATTGAGGATCTTGGCGAATTCCCAGGCCAGTTTTTCGCGGCTTTTATAATGGCTGTCATACAGCGTATCGATCATCGTCATCGGACCTGGCAGCGCCCATTTGATCGGCTGCGTGGTCTGCTGACGTAAAAATTTGGCGTCGTCGACAAACACCGGCTTGGGGCGGCTCACGGCGCCCACGACGGTCGGCACGCTCGCGTCGTAGCGGTCACGGATTCGGACGGTCTCGCGTTTGTCAAAATCGACGCCGCTCAGATGCTCGATAAACGTGGTGACGAAATGCTGGCGGGTCTGCTCGCCATCGCTGACGATATCGATGCCGGCCTGCTGCTGTTCCTGCAGCGACAAACGCAAGGCATCTTGTTTGCCCTCGATTAACTCCTCGTCCTGTAATTTCCACGGCGACCAGAGTTTTTCAGGCTGCGCCAGCCAGGAAGGTTTGGGCAAGCTGCCGGCGGTTGAAGTAGGCAATAATTTTTTCATGATGGTGATGTCGTGTATTTTGATTGATCAGCGAACGTAATTCGAAGCCCATTGTTCAAGCACATGCTTGTATGGCTTGATGAAGTGCTCTTCCGTATATTTGCCCTGCTTGACTGCCAGCTGGCTGCGCTCTTCCCGGTCATAGACAATTTGCGTCAATGAATAATCCTGATTCTTCAGGCTGGGCTGATAGCATTTCCCCGCCGCGGCATTGGCGTTGTAAATTTCGGGCCGGTAAATCTTTTGAAATGTTTCCATCGTGCTGATGGTGGCGATCAGCTCCAGATTGCTGTAGTCGGCCAGCAGGTCGCCGATAAAATAAAACGCCAGCGGCGCGGCACTGTTTGGCGGCATGAAATAGCGCACCTGCATGCCCATTTTCTCGAAATAGGCATCCGTCGAGGAAAACTCGTTTTGCTGATACTCGACGCCCAGGATGGGGTGCTGGTTTTCCGTGCGCTGATAGGTCTTGCTGCTCGATGCACTGAGGCAGATGACCGGCGGCTTGCTGAAACGCTCTTGATAAGCATCGGATCTGACAAAGTGCTTGAACAGCTTGCCATGGAAATCGCCGAAATCATCTGGTGCACTGAAAGCGGATCGATTGTTGTTGTGCTCTGGCAGCAGCACGCTGAAGTCGTAATCGCGCACGTAAGAGGAGAAGTTATTCCCCGCAATCCCATCGATGCGTTGTCCGGTTTTTTTATCGATGATATTCGGCTTCAATATCTCGATCAGCGGGATGTTGCCGCCTTTGACATCGATATTCAACTCGACGGAAATGATTTCGAGCTCGACAGAGTAGCGGTCCGCGTTCGGGTTGTCCCAATGCGCCAGGCTGTTGAAGCGGCTGTCGATCATTTTGAGGGTGTTGCGCAAGTTCTCCTGGCGGCGCTTTCCCCTGGCCAGATTGGCAAAGTTGGTCGTCAGGCGGGTATTGTCTGATGGGTGATAGTTTTCATCGAAAACAATGCTCTTGATGCTGAATACAAAATCGTTGCTCATGGCGGTCTGCTGTCCTGATTTCTGCGAAAAGATGAATGTGTTGAATGGTGACGGCGGTGATGCGTATCAGGCTGCGGCCAGCTCTTGCGCCGTGGCCGAGCTCGCATGGCGCGTCAATGCGATCAAGGGCAATGCCCGCTGCACCGCCAGCGACGCGCGCTCGATCAGCGCCGCGTCCTGCAGACGGTAGTCGAGGAAATCCTTGTCGGTCGCGTAGACGCCCAGCGGCAAGGTGCGTGCCTGGAAAAAGCTGAAGAGCGGGCGCAACTGGTGATCGATCATCAGCGCATGGCGCTCGCTGCCGCCGGTGGCCGCCAGCAGGACGGGCTTGTCGATCAAGGCGTCCTGATGAATGAAGTCGAAGAAATGCTTGAACAGTCCCGTGTACGCGCCGCGGTAGACCGGTGTCGCCACCACCACGATGTCCGCTTGCTCGACCGCCGCAAGTTCCCGCTCCACCGGCTCGGGCAGCTGCGAGCGCCAGACGGCCCCGGCCAGCTGCGGCGCGAGCTGACCCAGTTCAACCAGGCGTTGTTCGCACAGCACTTCGTCGGCGATCAGGTCCATCAGGTGCTCGGCCAGGGCTGCCGCCTTGGAAGGGCGTTGCAGCCCGCCGGAAACGGCGACTATACGCAGGGGACGTGTCATGGTTGCTTTCATAGGAGTAATGCGCGAGGGCCGATCAATGCCGGCAACAGGGAAGTGGATGATAGCGGGAGGAATCGATGAAGTATAATGGTCATATTTCATACATCCATGAATATGGCTCATTCCAATGCTTGAACGCATCCACCTCAGCATCGTCCAGCAAGTCGAGAAACAAGGGTCGTTGACGGCCGCCGCAGGCGTGCTGCACCTGACCCAGTCGGCCCTGAGCCACAGCATGAAGAAGCTGGAGCAGCAACTGGGCACCGACGTCTGGCTGCGCGAAGGGCGCAACCTGCGCCTGACGCAAGCCGGCCAGTATCTGCTGGCGGTGGCGAACCGGGTGCTGCCGCAACTGGACCTGGCCGAAGAGCGCCTGGGCCAGTTCGCGCAGGGCGAGCGCGGTGCGTTGCGCATCGGCATGGAATGCCACCCTTGCTACCAGTGGCTGCTCAAAATCGTTTCCCCGTATCTGACCGCATGGCCGGACGTGGATGTGGACGTCAAGCAGAAGTTCCAGTTCGGCGGCATCGGCGCGCTGTTCGGCTACGAAATCGACCTGCTGGTCACACCCGACCCGCTGTACAAGCCGGGGCTGACATTCGAACCCGTGTTCGACTACGAACAGGTGCTCGTCGTGGCCAAGGGCCATGCACTCGCTTCAGCGGCGTATGTGCAGCCCCGGCAACTGACGCAGGAAGTGCTGATCAGCTACCCCGTCGACATCGAGCGCCTGGATATTTACAATCAATTCCTCTTGCCGGCCGGTGTCACGCCCAAGCGCCACAAGGCCATCGAAACGACCGATATCATGCTGCAGATGGTGGCCAGCGGCCGCGGCGTGGCCGCCCTGCCGCGCTGGCTGGTCGAGGAATACGCGGCCAAGATGGACGTGGTGCCCGTGCGGCTGGGCGCACGCGGCATCGCCAAGCAGATCTTCCTGGGTGCACGCGAGACGGACACCGCCATCGATTACGTGCGCGCCTTCATCGCACTGGCGCGCCAGCCTGTCATTGCGCAAGAAAGCTAAGACAAGCCCCTTGGCCCGCCAGCGGCGTCACGCACGCCTATTCGCTGGAAGCCAGTGCGAAGCACATACCTGCACAGAGCGCCGAGGATCTTATTTCGCGCGTTCCAAGGCTTCCACGGTGTCAAAAATATGCGCCAGCGCGCTTTCCATGGCGCCGGCCGTCGCGTCGCCGCTCTGGTTCGTGATGATGAAGACGCCAAGCTGATATTTGGGAACGACGTAGGCGTAGCTTTGCGCACGGGGCACGCCGCCATGGTGCACATAATGCGTGCCCAGCTGGCGATTGCTGCCGATGTTCCAGAAATAACCGATGCTGAAGTCGTCCTGAAAGCGGACCAGCGGCTGGTGCGATTCGACAACAGCAGGATGGGCGCTCAATTGCAGGCGCAGGTACTTGGTCATGTCCGGCATGGTCGACTTCAGGTTGCCCGCCGCCCCCCAAGGCAGTTGCGGCATCGGCGTGGTGACGACGGGATTGTCGCTGTGGTAGCCGGGCGCCAGCCGGCCGCTATCCTCGGCGCTGATTCTCAGCCGGGTATCGTGCATGCCGGCCGCGCGCGCGAGAAATTGCGTGAGCAGCACGTCATAGGGCATGCCGTAGATTGTTTCCAGCGTGTGCGCAATGAGTTCGGTGCCGGCGCTGGAATAGGCGTAGTCCTTGCCGAGCGGACCATTGATGCTGACGGTGTGCAAGTCCTGCCAGAATTGCCGTTGTCCGTAGTGGGCATAGGCGCCATTGAGCTTGGCCGGCGTGGCGTGTGCCGTGAAATCCTGCAATATGGTGTTCACCTGCAATGGCAGCATGCCCGGCATGGTGCTGGTGTGCGTGATCAAATGGCGCAGTCGCACGGGCTGCCCCTGCGACTGCAGGTTCGGGTACGCGGTCGGCAGATATTTTTGTATGGGATCGTCGAGCGCCGCCTTCCCATCGAGCACGGCGCTCGCCAGCAGCAGGCCGGCAAACGTTTTGCTGACCGAGCCGATTTCATACAGCGTCGTANCCCTGCGACTGCAGGTTCGGGTACGCGGTCGGCAGATATTTTTGTATGGGATCGTCGAGCGCCGCCTTCCCATCGAGCACGGCGCTCGCCAGCAGCAGGCCGGCAAACGTTTTGCTGACCGAGCCGATTTCATACAGCGTCGTATCGTTCGGCGCATTGGCTTTGCCCGTCTCCAGCTCGCCTTGATGCAGTATGAATTCCTGGCCGCGATACACGACAGCAATCGAGGTCGCATGCAGCAATGTCGATTGCAGCAGGGTGGTCGCGGTCTCGCGCATGGCCGCAGGAATGTCATGCGCAGGCGCGGTGGCTGCGGGCTTGCAAGCGGCCAGCACGAGTGTCATTCCAGTCACGATTGCGGCGAGTTTGGTCATCATGCGCACCATCGAAGGGGGATCGGCATTCTCGCACACTGGGTGCGGCGGCGGCAGAAAAAAGACACCCGCATGGTTTTTCCAGACTAAAAGAAAACGCCACCCGAAGGTGGCGTTGATGCTTGATGGCCTGTCGACAATTAACAAAGTCTGACCAATGGCCCATTAAAAATCAATGACCTACGAAATTTATGAGCGATTTGCTTGATAATAAAGTTTAACAAGACTCACCATCGGGTTTGATTCTTCAAGTTTTTTACAATAATAAAGTTTGACAAATTTGTGTAGGCTAACGCGCCAGCCGTGCATTTGGACGGCGATCACCAAATTACACATCTACCTCTTCATGTTGTGCCAAGAAGCCAGTAGCACTCTGGAGCGAACTAGTAAAATATTACAATAAAGAAATATCAACATCATCCACATACACCATATTAGCTGCACAGCAAATATGGTGTAACTCCCTAATTTCGTTGAAATCCTAAAATTCGCTGTACAGTCACTCGCCACACTCCAGCCTGACGAGCCGGCAGCGGAATGTATCGATCCGCTCGGTGCGATGGCGCTAGTGTGATTTGAAACTGGCGGCATTCGTTTGACAGGCCCTCCGGTTTCCATTACTGTTGTGGCATCCATGACGAAATTCGTGGTCGGGCCTGCTGAGCCCTGGTTGTGAGCGACCGTGATCAGTATGCCGCCGCCGCGTGGCATTAAGTACGACACCAATTCTGCCGGGTCAACCGGCGTTACCAATCTTGCGCTGCAGGCGTTGTGTAATCGCTCATCCCAGTCCGATTTATCGGACGGCTTGTAAGTGCACAATTGGAGCGCACCATGACCACAAATAAAGACCTGATCTCTTCCGCCGCAACCCACGTCCAGGATACCTTGGAAAAGATGGGGAAGAAGCTCGCCCCGTCGCATGCCAATGAGCTAACAGCAGCCTACATGGGATACGGCTCTAAAAAAGCCCTTATCGATAGTCGCGAGTATGACCTGAACGATCCTGAAATGGTGTTGAGTCTGACACCAGATCTAACGAAGCTGGGTGAAAAGGTCAGGAAGCTGCGTCCCGACCTACTCCAAAAGCTGCCTCTTCCCGCAATTGGCCGGCTTATAAAAACCGGGCTGACGCCGCCATGCGAGTGCTGCGGATATCGACTGGGCGCCGTCGTGCCTATTACCAGCGGCAGGCGCGGCAACGTGGACGGCTGGGTATGTATGCACTGTGTCGACCGAGAGGATGCGTACGGCACTTGCCGCTACTGCGACGACGCGAGCGTGTACCGTGCTCAAACGCTTAACCATGCTGGTGAATGCCCTGACCATGCTGGTGAATCGAGCATGGATATTGAAGAAGAAGCCGGCTGGGAGAGTCTGGCTGAATACTGGCAGAATCACTAATCAATGCTCGAAAAAAGGCTACAGAGATGCTGCTTTTTTTCTATTACCGGCCTGACAGCGCCCGTTGCAGTTATCCATCTCGGGCGTGATCAAAGCGTCGTGATCGCTGTCAGCAGCAAACAAAAGGCCGGAACTGCTGTTCCGGCTTTTTTGCTTTCTAAAACTCCACAGGACTTCTGCTTTCGGCCGCAACCGCCACATCGCGGACATAGCCAATTCATGAAAATACTCAATGTTGTAGGTACGCACAGATACGCACTCAGTTTAATTATGCAACAAAGCCACTTGAATGTGCCAAAGCCAGCTGGTCCCATTCCCCTGAAATACGAGGCCGGCGGTAATCCCCCCACCAAATGAACCAGTCCCTGAGCTGTGCCGCGAGCACGACGCCAGCAACGCCACGTTCTACAAATGGCGCTCCAAGTTCGGCGGCATGGACGCCTCGCTGATGGCCCGTATGAAGGAACTGGAGGACGAAAACCGGCGTCTGAAGAAGATGTATGCCGAGGAGCGCTTGAAAGCCGAGATCGTCGCGGAGGCCCTGACAAAAAAATGGTAGCGGCTTCTCAGGCGGGAGATAGCGCAATGGGCCGTGGCCCAGCGTTCAGCCACAATCGGACTGGCCTGCCAGGCGTTCGGTATCAGCCAGACCCGCTATCGCTATCGCGCCAGGCTCGACGCGGAAAACGCTGTCGTGGCTGACTGGCTGGTACGCCTGACCAATAACCAGCGCAACTGGGGCTTCGGCCTGTGCTTCTTGTATTTGCGCAACGTGAAGGGTTTTAAATGGAATCACAGGCGCGTATATCGTATCTATCGCGAGCCGGAACTGAACTTGGGGATCAAGCCACGCCATCGGCTGGTGCGGGAAAAGCCGCTGCCGCTGGCCGTGCCTGCACAGATCAACGACACCTGGTCGATGGACTTCATGCATGACCAGTTGGCTGATGGCCGTAGCATCCGCTTGTTCAATGTGATCGACGACTACAACCGTGAGGGACTCGGCATCGAGGTCGATTTCTCCTTGCCGTCCGAACGCGTCATCCGCTCCCTCGACAGGATCATCGAATGGCATGGCAAACCCCAGGTCATTCGCTGCGATAACGGCCCCGAGTACATCAGCGCCGTGACGCTGGCCTGGGCCGCCAAACGCGGCATTCGCATCGACTTCATCCAACCTGGCCAGCCGCAGCAGAATGCTTATGTCGAGCGCTATAACCGCACGGTGCGCTACGATTGGTTGGCCCATCACCTGTTTGAAACGCTCGATGAGATCCAGGATTTCGCAACCCGCTGGCAGTGGACTTACAATCACGACCGGCCCAACATGGCACTTGGCGGCATCACGCCAAAACAGAAGCTTGCCTTGGCCGCTTGACCTCTACTTTTAGCACGATCTAAAAATAGGGGGATTACCGAAGGGACCGAACGGTCCGAGGGGGCCGAAAAGTCCGAAAAGGGAAGTAATATGAAAATTTCTGAGATGCTCGGCAAGTCAGTTGCTGAGCTGGTTGAGATTTATCATGGACAGTACGTCCTGGATGATGAGGACGAGCTGGATGACGAAGATTTGCGATATCTGGAGGTCCGCACTAAAGGAATCTGCTTCGTATTGAACGAAGCTGGACAGGCACGCACAGTTTTTCTCTATGCAAAAGACACGGATTCAGATTATCAGCCATTTACGGGAGCGTTTTTGGGGGACTTCAAGTTCAGCGATTCCCGTGCCACTGTTCGTTCGAGACTAGGGAATCCGATAGAATTTAGAGACCCTAGTGCAGATTATGGGATTCTCGGTAGACCGGTGAAACCATGGGACGTGTATTTTATTGGTGAATATCGTTACCATTTTGAGTATACGAGCGAAGTTGATTCTATTGAGATGGTTACTATTTCCGTGGAAATTTAGAAGGCGCGCGCGACATGGGGTCAGATACGAGTCCCGAAAAACTGTAGTGGTTTAATGTACCCGGACACTGATTTAGGCGAGAATGCTCGCCATGGAGAGGTGTTTGATGAGCAAGCAGAGACGTACGTTTTCCCCTGATTTCAAACAGTAGGCGGCATGCCTGGCGCTGGATCAAGGATAGCCACATAGAGGCAAGCCGGTCGGTCGGCATCGGCGAATCAGTGCTGCGCCGCTGGGTGCAGCAGCTTCAGTTGGAGCGGCAAGGCATCACGTCACAGAGTAAGGCAATGACGCCTGATCAGCAGCGAATACAGGAACTCGAAGCGCATTGAGCGTCTCGAGCGGGAGAAGTCAATTTAAAAAAGCTACCGTGCTCTTGATGTCGGAAGGGATAGAACGTACGAGGTAATCGATCAGATTTGTGGTGACGAATCAATCGAGTTGATCTGCGCGGTGTTCGACGTAGCGTGGTCATGCCTGTATGCGCATCGGGAGCGCGCCGGGCATTGATGTTGAGCGCATGGCATTGCGTAGCCGCGTGCACGAGCTGTTTGTCGAGAGTCGCAGTTCGACGGGAAGCCGCAGCATCATGTCCATGATGCGCGAGGAAGGCATGGCAATTGGCCGCCTGAAAGTCAGTCGTTTGATGGGAGAGCTAGGGCTGGTCTGCAAACAACCTGGCAAGCATGCCTATAAGCAGGCTACGGTGGAGCGGGTCGACATCCCGAACCACCTTGAATAATCAATATTGAGTGTGTCACACGCCGCCTTGTAAAATCAAGTACTTACAACCTATAGCCGATAGGCAATGTTTGTCACATTGAGCTTATCTGACGCTCGCAAAAAACTTTGACGTAAATTGTGTTTGTCACACGGTTGCCGCGCTTGCTAGATCGAGCAAGACTTCCTAAAGTGTACTGATGTAGTCCATACCACGGGTGGTTTGACTCGACTGTAAACTATGACACAAGCCTCTCACCGCGAGGTATTGCCCTCCACGACTGTCCACAAACCGGCCAGCGAGGTATCTGGCGAGTCCTACGGGCCTCCTTCCTCATCAATAAAGCACGCATGCCTGTGTGCCCCATATCTTCCAGACGAGGTTTTAATTTCAGAAATCGGCCGTTATCACATCACAAGCGCAAACCGAACTACGACGGAAACCTATCGAGAGCTATTTCAATGCATGCCGTTCAACCTCAATACTAGCATTCCTTCTCATATTTCCATCCTCGCCAACATGATCGAAGGGAACGTAGTAATCAATACTAAACACTTTCTTCAGACCAAGACGCTATTTCCGTTGTTTGAAACATTCACCGCTCTGGAATTCAAGCAATCTCCACGCAAGGGAAAAATGGCTGTTGCCAATCCGGATAATTTGCCGCAACGGCCGCGACAAGCTCAACGAGATCCAGTGTTGGCGCCAAAGCGAAACGTGGGTGACAAGACGCGACTTTGCTTGCAATGCGTACATGAAGACATTCGACGCTTCGGGGTGCCGTTCATCCATCTGTCTCACCAAGTGCCGGGAGTGGGCGTTTGCGCAAAGCACGCGGTAGAGTTGATTTATAAATGCCCCTATTGCGAATGCCCGTTCAACCGACAAAAGGAACTGGTACTCAGCTTGTGGAAACCTTGCAGATGCAGTCGATATTTGATTGATTTCGCGTCCGCTGAAGAAAAAACGGATGATGCTGTTGCGCTGTCGTATGCCAGATTTACAGCTCGTCTTCTGGACTTAAGCATCGGTCCGCTTCAACCGATTATGCTCATCACATGCTATAAGAAGCGCGCACACGAACTGGGCTACACTCGGGGCGAGAATATTCATCGGGCGCGACTTTTCGAAGAAATTGAAAAATTCTACGGCGCGATTTTCCTCTCCAGCATCGACTCTGCTTATAAAAAGAAGCGCCTCACAGGCTGGTTTAATCTAATCAATGAAAGATATGTCACCGAAGTTCCATTAAGCCGCCACCTTCTTGTCGCTCATTTCCTATTTCGTGATGCAGAGTCTTTTGCTCAGAACGCTATGCAAATTCGTGCCGGGTTGTTGGGCGACAATGTCATTCATGAGAAGATTCGCTCAAAAACAGGTCGGCGTGCAAACACATCCCAACCGCCCGAGCAAACGCATGCCAAACGAACGCAAGAATTGATGCGGGAAATGCTACGCGCAGCTCAAGGTACGCCAGAATGTTCACTCGAAATATTATGGCGCACCAATTATGGAAAAATGAAGCTGCTGACCAAGCTCAATCCAGATGCAATAGTTCAACTAAAAAGCCGTCTCGCAAAGCTTAAACCTCGTCAAACCGCTCCCCAAAAAACCGCATTGACCCCTCATCCAAAAGACGAAGAGCGCGCGAAAAGAGTCGACGAAGCAGCGCAACGGTTATATGCCTCAATCGAGAAGCCAAGCCGAGTTAGCCGAAACCGGCTGGAGCGGGCTATCGAATGGCGCCCAGGCGGCGAAGCTACGAACCATCCGTCAACCTGCCGAATGATGAAAGAGTGTCTTGAATCGAATTGGCATTTTTATGCACGCCGCATGGTGTGGGCTATCCTTCATCACAGACAAGCGTCGCCAAGTGTCATCAAGGCGGCATCTGGGGTGGAATACCATCGCTCAATAGAGCTCTACAATTTTTTTCAGACCCTCGACGCGTCCACGGTGCTTACTGAAGGAACGATCATGGCGACTTTAGCGAGGTATGGTATCGATCGAAACTGGCAAGGGCCGTGTCCTGAGCGACTATTTTTTTCCGCCGGGCGCGGTTTTTACAAACACCGTTCGCCATCCTGAAGGTGGCGCACACCAGCAGCGCGAGCAATTTTCCAATCTGCCACAGGCTCATACGGACTACGAGTTGCTAGTTCACGTGACCACCACCGAAGTCGTCGGTCCCGGAACGCCTCTGGTGATTCGATGACGGCGTGCAAAACAGCTTTCGTTGATGGTAGTTTAGTCAAGTGCTTATCGAGCCAAGAGGGTTGGGCTGTGCGCCGGCCAATTTCATTGCGCGTCACTCGTATAGGCTTGCCTGGCGCATGCAAAATTTCAGCAGCAACCTCCTCAACCTGCCTGCTCGTGCACAGATCGCGTTCCAGCCAATCAATGAGGTTTTTTTTATTGGGCCTAGCTCTTGCGTGTGGTTGCAAGCGATCCTCAAGCCATTCGTGGTCATTGCGATACAGCCAAGAGAAATCCGCTGGAACGCTTGCCCGTACCGCATTGAAGCTAGCAGCAGGGTTCTCCATCAGCACCGCATTTACGCTTTCCCTTGCCTGCTGTTGTCGGTGTCTGCGCAATTGAACCACGCGTTCCTGATGCGTTGCTCGATCACCACCCAACAGGCGATGGACAGAGGCTGCCGAAAGATTCGCGGCATGCATGATTCCAGTAATCGACTCACCTGTTGCCAACATGCGTCGAACCTGTACGCGAAGACCGGCATCAATTTTCTTTGGTCTACGCTTTATCAGTGCACCTGCTTTTTCCGCTTTCACGAGTAGTGTATTCGTAGACCAGTTCAACACGCTGGCTACCTGCCTCACCGAGGTACCATGCTCAAGCAGTTCCACAATTTTACAATCGCTCAGCTCAGTTTTTTTCATGCGCAAAGTACCGGCAAGAATAGGCGGCCGTCGCATAGATGTTCCGAAGAATGAGGCTGCGTCCTTGGCGAGGAAACCGATCAAAAGTATATGTTTCAAAGGATGATGAGTACACCTTGGTTTTCTGCAAAGCCCCACTAGCCAGGACTCGTCTTGGTCGCAGCCGGCCAGAAGGTTAGAAAACGGCGATATATCCTTCAAACTGCTCCAGAACGCAGCAAATTCCCTACTTAACTCCGCCCGGCGCATTCTCGACGGTGATGAGGCGAGGCCTCGATCAACCAACCGAGCAGCATATTCATTTCGCAGCTCAATAGCATTGAAAGGCCTGTCGTCAAGTGAAAGAATTTGTGCGCTGAGCCCTGCCACCAACTGAAGGCTACGGATCGCCGCAACACCTGCTGCGCCAATACAGCAACGGGCAAATCCATGCCCACCCAGGGCCGGCAGAAATAATTGCTGACGCATGAGCCTCTGGGCCAAGCAGAAGCTCTCGTTCAGTAGCTCCCCATGGTAAGGACAAATGAGCACTCCGGGCAACTGGTGGACGCGGTACCATGTCGCTACGCCGATTGTTTCCAGGTCCGCCTCCACACACGCAGGGCAGTAACGAAGTATGTCCTGTGCACCAACCCGGCTGGCCAGAAGCCCCAACGAAATCTTGGCATTTCCGGCAAAACCATCAGCAACTTTCTGTGTAATTTGACGGTAATGCAGCGTCTGGGTGAATGACCGGAAATAGGGAAGAATCGTATGATGCTCGATGAGATCCTGGATTGAATCGCCTGGGAGCGCAAGACGTCGGCACATCACCTGCAAGCCGCTCGGAAACGCAGTATTCAAGCTTACGTTTCGTTTACCCAATAGTTCAATCAATGTGGCTCCAGCGGCCTGGTGTCCGGTAAGCACGTGGTATCTGGAGGCGATCCCGAAAACGCTCTCCTCGGGTACGGCAGTCGCGCCGGGCACTCCTGGCATTTTAGGAAGCGCAATGAACGCTGGATCACAGTTATCGCGCGCGGCTCTCAAAATTGAGCAGGTCATTGCTAATCACCTCCTTATCCACCAGTTCCTGATATGGGTCATCTGCGTTAGCAACCGACCGCATATCGACGTAATCAGGCGGCTGCACCGTAATAGCAGGTGCAACTGGCTGCCCATCATCGTTAGCATCTACTGTCACCGTATCACCAACGCCGCCAACAGGGGGCATTGTCTGGCTATTCGATGGGATCGCCGTAGGGAATAGTTTTTCCATATAGTCGTCTACAACAGTGATATGTTTTGGCAGCTCCAGCAATTTAAGCAAGGCCTCTTCCACCGGAAGCAAATCCTCATACTGAGATAGTGACTTCACTGTGTTTTCACGAAGAGCGTTAATCGGTGGATGCAGCAAGGTAAGGCTCTCGTCGTATGTGTGACGCAAAAGCGCGGGCGTCAGCGATTCGGTACCATCGAGCATGGCCCGTTGCTGGGCTAGCTTAAACAACAAAACGATAAAATCGGGAATGCTTTGACTCAAATCGAAGACTGTGTCGAGCATTTTTTCATCTGGTTCTTGCGGATTGCGAATCCACTGATACGTCCATATGCGACGCACAAAGTCATCCCATTCCTTGACGCGTTTTGAAGGACGTTCGAATTGGATGAGCCCGCTTTCGGACGCACGCCGACCGTCCTTCATCTCAGCGGTAAACAGTTTCGCTGCCTTATTGGTTCCAATTTCCACCACCGGTACACGCAACATGGTCCGAAGGTCCTGGAAGAAGTGCAATAACGGCGCCGTGCCACCAGTCTTGGCAAGGCTGAGACGCTGTATTTCGTCAATGATAAGAATACCCAGAAAGTGGGTTGCGGCGATCTGGCGCATTGAACCCTCAAGCATGTCTTCTGTCAGCTTTGATTTGGAGAACAGTTTTTCATACTTGCCATCCGTCTTTAATGCCAAGTCGACCTGGCGCGCGAATTCCCGGCAGAAGCTCGATATTGAGCCATTTTTCGGACAAGTAACTTTCAACCAGACCAGTTGAGTGATAGGCACTTGCCGGCCGTGCCAGACGCTGTGATGAATGACCTGCTGCGGGTAGGTGCGCAGGATAGCGTCGGCACAGGTTGTCTTCCCTGAACCGCTCAAACCAACCATCAACATCTGGGACTCAGACGAGATGAGCTGTGGATCTATTTTCATCAACTGGGCCGAATCTTGCGCGGCATACACTGTGCGCCACGTTCCCGCTGCAAGGGGACTGCGAACGACATATGCAGAGCGAATCAAACGCGAGATGGTGCGCTCTACGTCGTAAAAAATCATCCGGGGCACGACGACATGTTTAAGACGTGCCAAGAGGTGCCAGCGCTCTTCAGTTGGTAGATTGCGTTCCTCCGGCTGAAAAGACGGCCGCAGCAACATTGCTTTCGCCGCAGCCTTTTCGCTCAGAATCGGAGGAAGCGCCTCAATGAGAGGGTTGTCCCGGTATTCTGCAATATTCTGATCGATATACGATGGCGAAAAACTATTTGAGCTCATTGCTATCTCCAGCAGTAGGCAAAGCGCTTTAGCCTATGCGAACCTTTAACCTCACGACAAGTCCCACACGTCATCGAGCGGATTATGCTTCAGCATGTCTTGTCGTAGCGGGATCACATTGCTACGTGCGGCCTCACTGCAATACGATTGTGCCGCCTCGCGGGCATGTTCCACGCGCTCGGCAATTTTTTCAAAAGCTCGATTATCGTCAATGTTCGCGGTCTTCTCGGTCTTGGTCAGACCACGCTTAGCATTGGCTGCCGCGTTCTTCGCAGACTTGGTAATGGCATCGCACTGCGCATCGAACGCCGCAAAGGCCTGACCTACTTCAGATACCTTGCGATCGGCCTCCATACCCAGTAACTTTGCGCGATCAAGCATTTCTTCGACACGCGCTAAACGATATTGTTCATCCCGATCCAACAACTCACACGGTTCCCACTCACGCGACTGTTCATTGAGAATCCATATGTATCCAGGCGAGTAAGGAACAAAGCGAATCTCGATTGGAACAACTTTCCCCCGAGTTCTTGATCGCGCAAACCATTCCTCGCGCAACGCACGCTCGCTGACGTAATGCCGGCCTTGAAAATAGATGCCATCGCGGCGTATGGATGCCATAGCGCTGGGTAAAAGCTTCGTCCATACTCTCTGCTTCTCGATAGCATTGCCACTACCCGTCAGGTTCTCCATTCCCCAGTTCCAGACAGACAGGGGAGTCGCGTCCGTCACATTTGCACCGAGCATTTCCTGAGGTAAAGCATGCGCTTGATAGGACGAAAGGTTGTACTTGATCAGGCGACGAATCAGTATTTGCGTTAGGTCAGGGATTGTCAGGCACGCGTCAAGGAGACAGTGCCGCCTTTGAACGTCATCAAGCCGTGGGTTGAGCGCACCTGGTTCAAAATAGATCGTATGATTATTCACAAGGTTGAACTGTTGCTCAACGTTGGATTTCCAGTCTGCCCTCCGGACTGCCGCATTCTGAACGGTGATCCCCAAACTCTTGGGCAGGTTATCCGAAGCTTTGGACTTCATTTCTCCATTGTCACCAAGAACCTTGTGCGGCAGATGATGACAAGGCCACAGTTGGCCACTAATGTCGAGGCCGAACTGGCGGCAAAACTCAACCTTATCTGAAAATGCATTAAACAACGCCAGCCGAGCACCCTCCCAGCTGGGTCCCTCCAGCCCAAGATAAAATCCAACCACCATCCGGGAAAATGTATCGATGACGACATACAGAACTGGGCGTCCAATAATCCATGCCCGATTGAACACCGACACCAGATAGACGTCCACAATTGTTGCATCGATCTCGAACCGGGCCGCTGGTCCAAATACACGGTGTCGAGAAGTGCCCAAGACGCCGCGATGCTTCAGGTACCACGTTGACGTGCTGATGTTTTTTCGGGTCAACGAAAGGTCCCAGTCCAGTGCTTTGACGACGTTACAAAACTGAAACAGCGAGGGAGCTTCATGCGCTTCCGGCTGTACTGGAATCAACAATTTTCCTTGGACGATATCTCCCTTCTTGAAATATTTTTTCTTAGTATCCTCCCATGCTTTTTTCTTCGTCACGCCAGGCTTGAGAAACTCAGCAATACCCGCCTCGATCTTCTTGCGTACGTCGGCAGTCGATGGGCCAAGGAGCGACATGTCATGGTTATTGAATTTGACCCTGTCGGGCAGGCGGCCACGCTTTCGCGTCTGAGGTTGCTGGACCGTTCCCGCGCCACCGCTCAGGTCGTAGCAGCCGATCAGCGCATCGATGCAACTTCCGTGAGCCCAATATCGATACAAAGGGCGATATACCTGCTTTCGATGCAGCCCCAGTTGCGCAGCACGTCTTGCAACTAATATTCCCCGAGTCCGCGGCAGGTAGATGTCTGGGATGTGCTCATCGCAAACAAGTGGCGCTATGATTTTCCATGCATGATCTCGGATATCCAAACTCCTGCGCAAGATTGATTCTTCAGCTTGAAACACATACGGCCTGAGTTTGATCTCAGTCCGATGCAACATCCCTTTTTCAAGAAGTTCCATGATTTCGTGAAGGGAATAGGTCATCGGCTTTTTCAGATTTTTCTCCACACCAATAACAATCAGGAGGTCTTCTTGAGGTGCGACCCAAAGCACCCGTTGCGGACAGGTGAAGCCCGTCGGAGCACCTTCGGGCACTTGCTCAAAGACCTCAACTGGCTGAAGTAGTTCCATCATTGCACTCTCACCGCCGAGACCGTTTTTACCGAAACGACCGAAGGAACCCTCTGCAATCCAACCGGCACGCGAAGATCCAGTTCAATCAAATGATGCCAGACGCTGTAACGAAATATTTTGCTTGTCAGTTTCTGAGGCGTGTCCGCTCCAAGGCTCTCAGCGCATGCATGCAAGAGTTCTTTAAGAATCAATCCTTTCGATGACAAAATGGCGAAACGGGCTAGAAATTTTGGCAACATCCGGGCAATCACAGTGTCGTCCGTATCGTCCTCGACGGTTAGATAGCTAAGCCAGTCGAGATTGTCGATCACGGTCTGATCGAACTCATTGGCGGTAAATAGCCTCCACGGAACGCCCCGCTCAAACCAGTACCGCCTTTCAAGCTCTAGCTTAGCCAGCACGCTTCGTCGATTTTTGCCGCGCAACTCCTCTGGACTCTTGATGCTCCATGCAACGTATGAACGCGCACCGGAAGAGCTGACAACAGTAAGGAGAAAATCAGTCGTCATCACAATGGGAGTCGCGCTTTGAGGATACTTGGGATACCGAATTCCTAGAGCTGACGCTATTGCTTGAGTACGCGTTTCAGGGAACAACGGAAATTGCTCGCGAATATCGACGATCGGAATGGCGTAATCTGCCATCAGAAAAAAGTAGCTTTCGTTATCGGAAAATAAATGATGAACTCGGCCAGTTGTCACGCCTGGAGGACGGCTCATGCGTCCCTTGGACGAAAAGCATCGAACATCAATCCAGGGCTTGTAGGCTGCGCCCTGGCCAAGTCCCAAGCCTTGATTCTTCCATCGACAAATATCATCGACTGTAATTGGTGCGCGCCTCATCGTTCCAGTCCTGCTGGGATAGTGCCGCCTCAGTCAATATCCTGTATTCGATCTATCAGTCTAGTCACGAAAACTGGCTCGTCAAGCTGAAGAATAATAGCGACAACGACCAGCTTGCTTATATTTTCTAAATAATCGCACTGATTACTTTCATCTTGCGCTCGCTCCGGAGCGGCCCGTTGCGTCAATATCTAGCTTAGCGTGCAATGGATGTTTAGGTTTGTCCGGCAAACGCACCAGATGTTACGACTCGATTAACAGGATGATCGGCAATATGCGCCGGCAGGGTATGCAACTAGGTTTCGAGGTCTACAGCGTTCAGCCTGGCAGTTCCGATTAGCTCCTATAACATCAGTGCACTCACCGCCGCTCCGCTCTGATTGAATAGTAACAATGGCTCGTCAGCGCCGCTTGCCATCAAGACTTCCGTGCGATGCTGCAAGTATTCTTACGTTTCCAGTAGGTGGAAACAGCGTTGTTCCTTATCAGTCCTGTAAATTAGACGCTTCATCATTTCCTTTTTCTGCGTCGAGATTAAAAAGCCCGAGGACCTGTACAGAGCTTCGGGCTTTTCAACCGATAGAATCAAATATTAGGGGAAATCTCCGTCGATACGTGGCTGCCCCAGACGAGTAGTTAGCTGTCTATTGCAGCGCTGGGATTTTCATTCTTGCCGCCAACCGACTTCTTCTTCTTACTTTCGTTTAGTAACGTTAGTCGAGCAAGCAGCATCTCGCCAATTGCCTCGGACAGTAACGGTGGAACAGCGTTCCCAACCTGAGTATACCGGGGACATTCTTGCTTCCGCTGCTTGCCACCTGTCGTGTATTTCTCCTGAAACGCAAACCAATCAGGAAACGATTGGAGGCGTGCGCTCTCACGCACAGTCAATATCCTCGGCTCACTGTAGTGAACTATGTCGTCCGGTAGTGTCGTAACTGTCGGGGCGGGCAAGTCTGGGTGAAGTACTGTCGTCGAGTGCTTGCGCGTACCCGCTTTCTTTCTTTCCTCGATGGACAAGCAGAAGCCTGGCCGGCACAACGACTGGACGAGCTTGAAATACTTGACGGTGTCAGGTTTGTGTCGCGGGAGGCGACGACTATTGGGAACAATATCAGGAGTAGCCTTGCGCATCAACGCTTGAAATTTCGTCGGTTTAGTTGGCTGGTCATAAACAGCTTCTTTGAATCCAGAGGCTGCAGAGTCAAGGCACGGGACAAGTTCACGTCCGCTAATTTCCAAGTCAGAAATTGCTTCCCGCGTGCTGATCGGCTTGTCGATTGCCAATCCACGTTCTTTTAGGAATTTCGTGCGACCTGCCTTCAGCATGGCAAAGAGGTCAGGCATTTCTGATTGCTGGTCGTTGCGTTCGCAGATCATTAGGAAGCGTTGGCGGTTCTGCGGTACGCCGAAATCCGCGCAGTTTACAAGGCCGGCGGAAACCTCGTACCCTTGTTCCTTAAGGCGCGTAGCGATGTACTCGGCGTATGATTGTTTCTTTGTATTGCCCATGAGCAGTTCGGCACCTTGCTCATTTTCGAATTTCATATTGAAGCCGGCCACGTTTTCAATGACGATAAAGCGAGGCCGTACGAGACCAACCAGCGCAAGGTATTGCTCAGTCATTTTATTGCGGGGGTCAGCGGGATTGCGTTTCCCTGCGGTAGAGAACCCCTGGCAGGGCGGGCCTCCAACGATCAAGTCGACCTGGCCGCCCAGTTTCCCAACCTCATTCGCGTAAGTCGTGATCAAATCCTCGCACGTCATTGCCTGAGCTGGAAGCCACTTGGGCCAGGCGAAACTAAAGTCGTCATTTTTGATCAAATTATGCTTTAGAGTGGCAAAGGCAAGGGGACTCTTCTCGATCGCGAACACACCTTTGCAGCCGGCAGTTATCAACCCGAGAGACAGTCCGCCGCAACCCGCAAATGCATCTATGAATTGTAATTTGGGGGGGGAGTTCACTTGGTTTCCTGTAGTCGTATTTATCCGTAGCCGCGCCGGCTCCCAATTTTGACATGATTTCAAGACCTGCACCAGGATAACAGTGCTGTTTCATGGCACTATACGCTAAGACAATTTTTCCTATTGGCAATTTAGTTGTCGATTACAGTATTTTAATACCTATGACCGTGTAAAATCTTATGAATTTGCCAGCGACTGAGAGGATTGTGTGACACAAAATAGTTTGCTCAGTAAGCTCCTGACATTGCAGCAAGATGGTCAGCGATCAATTAGCGGCCCCACCAATTGGCTGAAACCTACCGTCCTTGAAGTTCAGACCAATCTTCATGCTGTGATAGACGCACTTGAGCAGGCGGTAGTTCCGAATACGGACAGCTCACGCCCCGGGCGATGGCACTTTTTTGTTGGCTCGCCTGGAAATGGCAAATCGGCGGGTGCTGGGGATCTGGTGCGCAGGTTGGATAAACGTGGCGACACGATCTTAGACTTAGCCTCAGGCAAGACTTTGCGTGAACTATCAGGCTCCGACGTTCCGTATAGGCTAGATGTCTTTGCGGCGGGTCAGAAATTTCCATATCTCTACATCGCACAAGATGCATCAGTACTGCCCGATCCTTATGATCCAGATGCCGACCCCGCACTTGCTCTTGAGGAGCTTTTGATTGACGCGGCAGAGCGCGGTGTTTCCGTTGTCGTATGTACAAATCGAGGAGTCATCGAACGGACTTTTTCGCGAGGATATCTTGACCCACTGAAGAATGGGGAAGGGTGGTTCAAGGCAATTCGAATGGCTGTTGGCGACCCGGTCGGCACAATCAGCCTAGGTCCAGCGACTCGCAAGCGTGTGTTTGACTCTATTGAGATAGGTGTTACTTCACTCGATCAACGTAGTTTGGTTCTTGCCTCGGACACTCTGGAGCACATCATTGTGAAGGCGATCAACGCCCCAGAATGGGCGGCTTGCGAAGGGTGCCCATCTCGTTCAATGTGCCCGTTTCGTGCAAACCGCGACTGGCTCGCTCAGCCGGAACTTCGGGGAAGTATAGGCCGCGTATTACTTCATGCAGAGCTCTTCGACGGGCAAGTGATTGTGCTGCGTGAGGCCCTCGCGTTGATTTCGCTCCTACTCGCGGGATGCCCTCATGACTATTCTTCTGCACATCCATGTGATTGGGTACATCAAAAAAGAAGCAAGGGGGACATCTTTGCTCTTGCAAGTCGCCGGCTCTACATGGTCCTTTTTTCCTCATATTCCCCTTTCGGGCTTGCCATTGATCCTGAAGACCGGGCAGTGCAAACAGCAGACTTGAAATCATTGACGAGATCAGGCTCTGGGACTACTGATCAGACCAACAAGGCAATGAAATTCGTTGTCGATGGACGCCACAGCACATCAACTGACGTTGGCGTGCAACGCCTACTTGGGATGGGACGTGTGTTGTCGTCGCTCGATCCATTTTCCGACGTCTTGCCGCCGGACTTTCTTGATCGATGGAACGAATCATGGATTCAGCTGCAATCTGGAGATAGCTGGGTGAGTGAGATCGAACGTGCGTGTTTTTCCTGCTGGGAGGACCTACAACGCGCAGCTGCCGCATCGCTTGATTCCTCGCCTACCGTATATCGTTGGCTAACCAGATGGATTACGGCCTACACAATTCGAGCGGGAGCACTTGTTGAGAAAGTGACAACGTATGGCAATGATTTGGATGAACTTGCAAGCATTCTTGGAATTAGTGGACAACCAACTCGTCAACAAATGCTCTTAATTGATAAGATCGAGATGACACTTGCGCTGAGCTTGAACCCTGTGAGTGAAGGGTTAGTCTTATCCCCTTCCACCAGCCTGCATGGCGATTGGCCTACCCAAGCCCTTAAGCCGAAATTGAAGACCGGTAGTGGCGGTGCAATTACCGCTCACCTTAGCTTTGGGGGGTCAAATCACACCATCCCAATGAGTACGCGCGCGTTCGTTTGGCTGAAGCGGAAGGCTGAGCGTGAGATGGCATCGGCCACCTTTCCAAACGAGTACTTAGGGACTGCACGGGACGCCATGCTCCGCGTTGCCGTGACCTCGGCGTATGACACAAAGGATGGTATCGAATTAAGGATAACGCGGGCCAATGAGCCTTCAATACAAATCAAACGCGCTCATGGAGGCATGGTCATAGATGTTATCTAACCTTAGTTCTCCAACACTGGATAGGATTATCGGCCCAGATGACAAATCAGTCTTTGAGCCGACGGTGCCGAATCTATTTAAGAAATCTGCATTTTTCATAAACACGGTGGGTATGCGTGAGGCTCCAGAACGACTTGTTCTCGAACTGTTTCGCGAAATATCGTTCGAGTATATGCGCCCACCGAGTGAGTCCAAGGCGCGCGATTTGGGGCCGCATGAAGGCCAACCCATCGAGGAGTTAGCGTTGCTGCATATTGCACGTGGACGTGGAAAGCGGAAGAGAGACAAGCTCAATAACGCAACCTACTTTGGCCCTCTATATCCGGAACTTGCTCGCGACGCTTGGCCACGGAAACAAGCCGAACGTGTAGTTGCGTACCAGTTAATTGATCGACCACTCGCGCAGTATATTTTGGACAATCGAGTGAATGCGAGCACATTCGCACAAGATGTGGTCAGCGCAATAGCAGGAAAGGCGCGAGCCGATGACGGGCGGCCTGACGTCTTGAAGGAGACGTTGGGCCGCATCGAAATTGATCGTGCAATGTCGGGCCTCCTTGACGAGCAACAGGCAATTCGCAAGCTCGTCGATCGGTTTGAGGCAGCAAAGGGCGCGGTTTTGGATTGCGGTTCCCCAGACAGGTTGGCAGGGCGCTTGGCTGAAGACTTCCAGAATCTATGCAAGCTGGAAGGAAAGATCCCACGGCTCCTTTGGATTGACCTCCTTAAATGCTACCTTCGTATGGCTCTTCCCACCTGGCTGCTTGCGCACATGCGCCTAACGGTAAGCCTTCGCGACTGGACACTAACGGCGCTCGGTGGAGGAGTAATTTCTGACGAGAGTATTCTCGCTGAGATTCAGGATCGATGGAAAGGCCTCTTTCACCCGACGCAAACTGGCTCAAATGAGATCGCATTGCATATTGAACGCTACGTGAAAGCTCGTGTTGAACTCAGCTTATTGACATATTGGGTACGCAGTATTCTGGGCAATCAGGCGATCGATGCATCGCTATCTGTAAGGACAGCTGGGAAAGATTTTCTATCGGTCTCTGACTGGTTGTCTCGCTGTCGACAAGCTGGAAGAAAAATCGACCTCGATTGCGATAGCACCGCCGTGCGAGCCAAAATCGTGCCGCTGGCGCAAGGGTTCGGTGCCTGGCTTAACCCCGCCACGAAAGGACAGGGAAAGAACATAGAGGAATTTCTTCGCATACTTCTTCGTTTGCCCGATTCGGATGAGGATGATGGTTACCTTTTGACAGGTACAAGGAAGGGTGGATTTCAACGCGTCGTTGTGTTTCCCGGCCCGGCAATGCTAAAAACCATGCTGTATTTGGTGGCAGCGGAAAAGAAAAATAATCCGACAAAAACTCGCGGAAAAATTGTTCTTTCTGATCTCGAACATCATTTCGCTGAATACGGCGTTGACTTTGCGGCAAGTGTAGGTGCTAGGCCGCAGTTGATTTCTGAATTATCCAGACTGGGATTTTTAAAGGGAAGTCCTGATGCTGGTGACAGCGCTGAACTAATTGTGCCAGACATGGTGTAATTTCAACGGAATTTGGATGTGATTGATGACGAATGCACTGATTGAAACATTAGCCCGCCTTGTGCGCCAGTATTTTGATGACCTTCGGCAAGGAGGCGTGGAATGTCGTCTTGTCCTCCCGGCGCTTACCGAACAGATTGCAATCGGTCTTCAAGAGAAGCTCGTATGCGATGGGCTCCCTTCGTATCTGGTTGTTCCTCGCTCGAAAGTGACGGACTCAAATAGGCGCTGGATACGAGCAGAAGGAGTCACTAGCGTGCGCCAGGGCGACATGATCGTCGTGGTGTGGCCAGGCGAGATGTCACACATTCAGGATTCAGTAATTGGCGCTGGTGGGGCAATGCGGAATTTTGCATTTAGTGATGAGTGGCCTTGGATTGAGACAAGTAACGAGTACTTTCGTTTTGACGGACCTGTACTCTCGGACATTCTAAAAAGCTGGGACGTGCGTACCGAAAGCCAAAGCACGTATTTAAGTATCATACAAGCGACCCTTGATGCATGTCGGGACTCACTAATGAGGGGAAGTGTTTTCCTCGACACGATATTGGGAACGTTTGATCCAAGTGCTCACGCTTCCATCGAGAATGATATCGAACACCTCTTATTTCATCTCGGGATACCCCGACCTGAGCGAGTCGAATGGAATGAAAAAGGAGCGGCAAAGCGCTACTTTGGAGAGGTGCGCCGAGTACTGAAGGAGCTGTCAACCCGCATACGTGATACGGACGGGAAACAGGAGCTTCTTACACGGATTTCCGATATTGAAGCTGACACGACTGTTGCCGACGCACTGAAAATGTCGTTTGGACAGTTGGTAGATACCTTTACCACGCGTGGAGATGATCGACAAGAAGGATTGTTGGCCCTACACGGCTGCTGGGCCGATGAACGTGTATGGATCGATTGGGGGTTGTCGCAACTTCAGGCGCTACTTGACGTTGTCCCTACTGACGAAGATGTGAGTATCACCTACGAACTCGATGTAAACAATGGTGTTGTCGCTCAAGACGGTAAGTCTGCTGTTCTAATCGAGGGTGGATCTGTTCACATTGACGTCAACTATGAAGGACTTGCCGCCGACTCAACTGATACAGAAATTCGCATTCTTGATCGTGCAAGGCTGCTGTTTAGTCAAGCCTGTGTGGGGACAAGCGGGAAGATTCAGATCGATCTGTATTACGACCACATCTTCGGACATCCTGCGACAGGAAAGAAGAAGAGTCTCAGAATTGTCGTGATGCGAGGACAAAAGGAATTGGCGACTGGGCGTGTCACGGCGATACCGTGTGGTCCGAATCAACCAGTTGTCGCAGTAGTGGAACCTGGTTTCAAATATTATTTTGGGAATCCGACAAATCACGGTGACGCGTCAAGTGAGGATGTTGAAAAGATTGATGTCAGTGAGCCCGTGCGCATTACTGTTCTTTCTTGGGACGGATTTGACGACGGCGAGGTCGAAATTGACGACGAACCAGTGTCCTTGGATCAGGATCCTGAAAACGCCCGCATTTTCAGATTCCCGAACGCCATCGACCCTGGTTCGTCTGGTGGCGGATTCGCTAGTATTGACTTACGTGTTTCAGGTCTCGAAATCGCTGTTGACGTAGAAGCAAAAAACATTACACGCGGCGAGTTCACGCTAGAGCGCGAGTTAATTGTGAAATTGGCGGCAATGTCGCAAGCACCGGGACATCGAACGGCTGTGGGGCGGATAGTTGATATTTTTACTGGTAAGCAGACTGACCCGTATCCAAGTCTTGGTGGCTTGGACGACTTGTCAAGAAACCGAATTAGATGGGCAAAGCTATTTGAAACAAGTACTAATGGCCGCCCAATTATTGCAAATCTCCTTTATGAAGGTAATCTACTTCCTGAGCCCATTGATAGCCAATTTGCGCTTGCATACATTCCTGTACTACCTGCTACATTTCGCGACGAGGCGATTCGAGCAGAAGTTGCCGAATTAATCAGTGCATACGCCGAAGCACGACAAGCTACACTTGATGTAGTTTGTGAAGGCGCGCGTAACGACTCGCAGTGGCCGCATTACGCCCTTTTGCCGATCCTTGTAGATACGAAGCGGCGCCGGATTGAGGACGTGATCCATGCATATCTAAACGCGTACTTAGCGCTCCTATCTTACGTACAGAAAAATCTGACAAAGTTGACTTGGGCGGAGCTCTTCCGGCTTTCGTGTGCTGATTGCGTCGTGCATTGGGATGATGGCGCCAGTGCGCGAAAGATAATCTTGATTGGACCGTGGCATCCTGTTGTGGTAGCAAAGCGATTTATGGTTCAGTCCGCATTGTTGGGAAGTGCGCGTCGTCACTTGGGACTGAAAAATGCTGGTAAGGGCCACGTGCTGGCATTGTTGCTTGATCAGGTCAATTCACTGCGTTGGTTTGCCTCGCCTGCATCGGACGGTACAACTTTCGAGAGCTACTATGTCACTTCTACATCTGATCCTGGTTGGCTAGTAGCGATGTCTCACGATACGGTTGGCGGGCCCGACTATTTGTCGTTTACTGTTGCGCTACGGCGTCTTCACGGATTGGAGACGGGCTTGATGCCGTCATCGCGCGATCAGGTTGCGAAAGGCTACCTTCAAGATTTCGTCAACGCATATCCAACGAGGCGAGCCATTTCTGTCGTTGCCGATGCATCGTACTCGCCTGCGCGACTTGTCGAGTCTGCGCAGTCGCTTCTATATGAGGGGGACGACGTGTCAAGCGTTGGCCGCCAATTGCCAGGTGGCATACATATCGCGGTTGCGGGTCAACATGACCTCGATGCGCAAGAGTGGCGCGAGCCGCCGGTTTGTCTATACGGCATCAGCAATAGCGACGTGATTGATCGCCAGTTTAACGACATTCATTTGCTATCGCCAGGTCGTGCCAAATCGACGCGGGACTCGGGGGATCGAGTCTCACTACCGCGAGGACACGGCCTGCTAGCGGCGTTCGCAAACCCAATTAAACAGGTCGGCGCATGGGCTGATGGAATATTGAATTCACGAGCTTTTGAGCGTGATTCACCGCTTTCTACAGCTGAATCTCTGGGAGATGTCTTTACTCAAGTATGTAGCAAGCTTGCAAGTCTTCCTGGCGAGGAACGTGTAATGAGTTGGCAAGCGGACTTGCCGCCCTCGCTCGAGCACCTGTGGACCGTGATACCTGGGAATCATGTCGATCCTGCGGTCTTCGTTCGCTATGTCACTGTCGCAGCTCGGCGTGGTGAGAGCACCGCGCTGTGGGACTACAGCATGAGTCTAACAGGAGCCCTTAACAGCTACTTTGTATTGTCACGAATTCCTGCCAGTGTGTCGCATGAACTCAACAAGAGCCCAGTACTCGAAAATCGACCGCTGGCACCTGCAGTTCTTGGGGAATTGGGACGTGTTGGAATGGCTTTAGGTAGCGAAAGTCTAAGATCGGGAAGTAAAGCATTAGGGGTAATCGGTGTTGTCGCCGCTGTTCGACTGTTCTTGCCAGGATCTATTGCGCGTCCGCCAATTCGCAATGGGAAATGCTTGCGTGGTTTTCTTCTACCGGTTGACGCTTTTAGGGAAATATTAGGCGGATCATTGGACAGTGCCGAACTAGGGCAACGTCAAAGGGCTGATTTGGTAGCTATCCAGCTTGGACTACAACAAGATGGGATCGTTGGAATTTCCTGTTGCTCTATTGAATGCAAATATAGCAGCAATACGTTTGGAACGGACCAAACGACTGCCGCGTTACAGCAAGCCAGCGCGACATTGAGACGCATCCACGAGCTGCTCGAAGCATCCCAAGTAAATTCTGGAATTCCGGAACGTTTAGCATTGTTGTCGCTCATCTCATTTGGTCTTCGACTATCGCAGGAGCAATTGAACGGTGACGCTGCAACATTCGCAGATCTCGAAGCCAAGTTACTGCAAGGAGTTCTTGATGGGAAAATCAAGATTGTCCCACCTCGATCAGCCAAGATTGTTGTAGTGACAGACTGCACAGCGCCAGCTGCATCATGGACGCAAGGGCAGGGACTAGTGATTACAGTAGGGCCAAGGCATTGGCCTGGGGTTTCTGAATCCCCCGAGCTGCGCGCTGTTCGTGATCGTCTTGCACAGGAGTTTGACCCTCTATTTGATGCCATTGGAAGTGAGCAAGAATGTGCTAATGACACTGGCGAGTTTGTGCGGGACAATGTAGTGGAAAGTGAAAAAGAAGGAGATCAAGAGCTGCAATCGATGCCAGCCAGTGATGCCGTAATAACAGGTCAAGAAATAGCACCTGTGTCCGCCAACAACAATACGACGGTGAGTACAGTGAAGGATGAGGACACCGTGGTTCCCCTTCAGGCATTGGAACCGGTGCTGCTAGGTACCGCCGATGGTTTAAAGTTTTTTTACGATCCACAGAACCGGAAAACCCCGCTCGACAATTACAATGTTATGGTGACCGGCTCATCGGGCAAGGGAAAAACGCAGCTAATTAAGGCAATTGTGTCGCGATTGAGGGAACAAAACCGCAATGTTCTCCTATTGGATTTTAAGAACGATTTTGCTAGTGACGAACATTTTGTAAAAAAAGCGAGATTACAGCCGCAATACGTGACGTTCGACGGCCTTCCCTTCAATCCATTGATACCGGTTCCTTTGCGTAGACCAGGTTCGCCAAAAGAATATCTTCCTATCTCGGAACACATCAACGGGTTAGTTGATATTTTTAAGAAAACCTTTGGTCTCGGGGATCAACAGGAAGTTGCGGTAAAAAATGCAATTCGAGAATGCTTTGAAGCACGAGGTATTCAATCGAGAGGTACGGTTGAAGTTCGCTCGGACATCGATTATCCCGACTTCAATGACGTTGGTGACAAACTTCGCGATACCAACCCGAACGCATACAATCGCTTGGATCCCTTGTTCGATCTCGGGATATTCCCGCCGAGTTCACGCTTGACTCGATTTGACACTATGTTGAACGGGTCAATCGTAGTTGATTTGAGCCAAATACAGAGCGACAAGATCAAGAATGCTGTGGCAAAGATCCTGGTGATGTCCGCACACCGGTACTACAATGCGCGCGAACACTCTGGGCACCTGCGGCAATTTTTTGCATTTGATGAAGCCCACCGAGTGCTAGATTCGGATTTCCTATTGCAGTTCGTGCGTGAGTGCAGGGCCTACGGTGTTGGAGTACTCCTTTCGTCCCAATATCCGACGGATTTCCCGGCAGACGTCTCCGCATCATTGAACACAAAAATTATCCATGGAAATGGTGCGGATCGAGATCGAGTTCGAGATATAACACGACTCGTCGGTGGACTTGTACCTGATGACCAAATCGTTCAGTTGTCAATGTTCCAGGCAATTGTGTCGAATCCGCAGTTTCAGCCGACGATCGTGAAAACCATTGGGTATCCAATGATGCTTGTTTTTGACTCAATCCGAGAATCAGGAGGAGTTGCTCGATCTGAGTTGCACGTCGACGGCGTGGACCCTGCTAGATTAAACGTCGCATATCTAGTTTCTGCATTAATGGATATGGGCGTTGTTGTCGAGACATCGGGTGTGTTGAGGGCACTCAGTTGACGTGGAGAACAGCATGGACATTGTTGTTCCAAGACTACCAACGATCGGCAGGTATACTATTTGCCGAGTTATGAGTTTGCTTGGTGATTTTTTAGGGAGTACGCGAGGCGCTGGGCTAGATCATTTGATTTCTGGAGTTCACATTCCCAGACAACAATTACCCGCCAGCCAAGTGCAGTTAGCTTGGCGGCATTTTCGCTGTCACGCTTGACATTCTGGGATAGCTTGGCTTCCCAGAACTCCTTTCGTGTGGAGGGTTTGCTCGCGAGCTTGCATCCGGCGTGTTGATGCCAAAAGCAACCGTTCACCAGAATAACTGCATTGTATTTTGGCAGTACGACGTCGGGACAGCCGGGGAGATCCTTGCGATGCAGACGAAAGCGGAAACCCATAGCGTGTAACATTCGGCGTATGGCGAGTTCAGGCTTGGTATTGCGACTCTTGTTGGCAGCCATGATCCGGCTTCTTTGTTCAGGACTAATTACGTCCACCATCGGCCTCTATAAATTATTGTGTTAAGTGTAGAGCACGGCGCCGGACAGCGCCGTATTAGTGTGTTTCGACGAAAATCGTACACCCTTTGGTCTCCGAAGGGTTTTCGATAAAAGGCGCCACTTCCTCATGCTGGCTAAAACGTTTCGTCCCGTACCAAACACTGACTGATTTTTTGACTAAGTAACAATATGACGAGAGTACCCAAAGCGCGCCTCGTGCTGCAGGACGCGATGTTCGTGCGTGAAAAATTGGAGAACGAATTAGGCCACATAGAATGGCGCCTCTACTGGGTGCTAGCGGTCGTTCTGCTGCGTGCTGTAGGTCACGTTCTGGACAAGGTTGACGGGAACGATGATCCGGCGGTAAAGCGGGAGGCGAATACCCTGCACAAGTCATGGCGATCTGGAGACGAGAATGCAATTTTCCGCGACTTCATCGAACGTGAACGGAACAGCATCCTGAAGGAATACGAATCCGAGATCACCGAGGGGCCGGTAGCAATAATGGCACACTTGCAACAACATGATGGGTTTGATGTCGTCAGACAGTTTCTCCTAGAGGAGAACATATATCGACCAATGGGTGCGGGAGTATTTGAGGGTGAGGACGGTCGCACACTATTGGACGAAGCGATAGCTTGGTGGGCGCGACAACTTGGGGAGGTGGACCGCCGCGTGGCCCCCTCGTCAACGTGACAGGGGCGACAGGGCCAGAAATGAATGGGCACGTGGACTACAAGCACCAACCAGAAACGACAACGATCACTTACATGAGTTATTGCATTGCGTGAGGATGTTCTTGGTGGTCCGGTACGGGCTCGAACCACTGACACAAGGAATTTCACAAATCCTGGCGCAGCGGGCCATTGGCCGCTACCTAAGGAATTCTTCCCGGAAATTTGCCATTTGATGTCAATCGACAACGCGCGAGTACTTGTAGCGTATCTTAGGCCACAGATGGACGTTACTTCTTGCGCTTATCTTGCGCAGACTTCAGCGTAAGGTTATCGGAAGATTCTGACTTTTGCGGCGAAATGGATCGAGCGACCTTGGCGTCGGCAGCAGCCTCTTTTGACTTGGCCTCAAGATCGTCTACACGCTGCAATAGTTGGGCCATCTTCATTTGTTGATCCTGGCCGGATGTAAAGACAGTGAAAGCAATAGGCGCGAAGATTGAGGCTACCGCTACAATAAGTGCTGCCCAAACGCCGTAGAACGCCCACTTCGGCAACTTGAAAACTTCAGTCTCCACTTCCTTGACTAACGTGTGCATGTTTAGAAAAGACTTCGAAAAACCCTTTGACTTCTTTCTCATATCTGCGGTGTAGGTGGCCATATCTTGTCGATTCGTTGCAACACCTGTCGCGGCATGTTGAATGAACACCAATCGCAAGAAGGGCATGCCTTTCTTAAGTTCAAAAGGCTCATTACTGAAGTTTACAAGCGCAGTTGCGATTGGACCAAACCAGCCCGGATCTATGACGCCGACGTTAAGAGCAAAGACGCCTTGGTGCGCCCAGCTAGTTTTGAGTGTCGCAAGTGCAGTGTGGTTTTCCTTTGTCTCAATTTCTTCCGTCGAGATAACCCAGACGACACCCCGTGGCTCTAAGGTAAATGAGCTTCCAGAGACAACTTTCCCTTCGTACATGATGGTGCCTACGGTTGCATCATATGTGGAGGCTCGCTCTCCTGCCGTGACACTATGATGTACAATCCCAGCACCCTGAATCTCAAGTTTTGTAAGCACAAATTACCTCGTCAAAGTGGACATACCAGAATTCCTCAACAAAACCGAAGCCGACATTTTTTACATGTCAGAAGCCTTCGCTGAAAGATCTTCTACTGACGATCCGAAGGGGAAAATTGTACCGCAGTCAGCCGTTGGCGTGATTATTGCCGAAGGCAGGTATCAAATAGCGCGCTCTGCCAATATCTTGCCCCCTGAACTTAAGCATAGCCTTGAAATATCTGGCATGGTTGTGACAGAAGACGATCGATATCATCTAATCGAACACGCTGAACGAGCGGCCATATTCAAAGCTTTTCTTGCGAAGGCGGATATGAGTAATGCGACAATCTACTGCACGCGTTTTCCGTGCAGTGATTGTGCGAGAGCAATAATCTGGTCCGGAATTAAACGGGCGGTTTTTGCAGGGGGGTTTGCAGGCGAAGAGCGGTGGCTAACGTCACAGCGCGCGGCTTTACGCATCCTCCGAGAAGGTGGCGTCAAGGTTCGTTACTTGACCGCTACGAATTTCCGATAATATTCGCACCACAGTGACTCTTTCCTAGTTATGAAACAATGGGGCGCCTTCAACATTGGTCATCTGGGCGAGTTGGACGCTATGGGGGCTAGGCGATTGGTGCTGAGTACCGGAAATAGACCAGACACAAAGGCTATTAACCTTAGAAACGGCAACGCCCACTTGTATGGGTCGGCGTTGCGTGAACGATGTTCTTGGTGGCCGGTGAGGAATCGAACCAACGACACAAGGATTTCCAATCCTTGTGTCACGAACGAGAATGCTTAGACCGAAGCTGTATTAATTAATTATGTAAAACTTAATTGTTTGGCCACGCGAACGTGTTTAACGACAAGTAGAGTTTGCTTGTGCAAAAAGTCCGACAGAATTTATTGTTTCGACTCACAGCCTAACCAACCAATGTGACAAACATAATTTAAGCTGTGACATACACAATTTAGCATGTGACATACACAATTTAAATTATTCACACCTCAGTCCCCGTCCGCCTTACTCCACCGTCACCGACTTCGCCAGATTCCTTGGTTTGTCCACATCCGTGCCCCGTGCCAGTGCCGTGTGGTACGCCAGCAATTGCAGCGCGACCACGTGCAGGATCGGCGACAAGTCGCCGTAGTGCTCGGGCAGGCGGATGACGTGCAGGCCTTCGCCCGAGTTGATGCGGGAATCGACGTCGGCAAAGACGTACAGCTGGCCGCCGCGGGCGCGCACTTCCTGCATGTTCGATTTGAGTTTTTCGATCAGGGCGTCATTCGGCGCGATGGTGACGACTGGCATTTCATTCGTCACCAGGGCCAGCGGGCCGTGTTTCAATTCGCCGGCCGGATACGCTTCGGCGTGGATGTACGAGATTTCCTTCAGTTTTAACGCGCCTTCCAGGGCGATCGGGTAGTGCATGCCGCGGCCCAGGAAGAGGGCGTTTTCCTTGCGCGCGAATTCCTCGGACCAGGCGATGATCTGCGGTTCCAGCGCCAGCACGGAAGCGATGGCGACGGGCAGGTGGCGCATGGCTTTCAGGTGCGCCGCTTCCTGCTCTTCGGACAGGTGGCCATTGACTTGCGCCAGGCACAGCGTCAGCAGGAACAGGCCCGCCAGCTGCGTCGTGAACGCCTTGGTGGAGGCCACGCCCACTTCCACGCCGGCGCGCGTGATGTAGGCCAGGGCGCACTCGCGCACCATGGCGCTGGTGGCCACGTTGCAGATGGTCAGGGTGTGCTGCATGCCCAGGCTGCGCGCATGTTTCAGGGCGGCCAGGGTGTCGGCCGTCTCGCCGCTTTGCGAAATGGTAACGACCAGGGTGTTCGGGTGCGGCACGCTGTCGCGGTAGCGGTATTCGCTGGCCACTTCCACGCTGACAGGTACTTTGGCGATCGACTCGATCCAGTATTTTGCCGTCATGCCCGCATACGAGCTGGTGCCGCAGGCGAGGATCAGCACGCGGTCGATCTGCTTGAAGATTTTATAGGCGCCGTCGCCGAACAATTCCGGCATGATGCCCGTCACGCCTTCCAAGGTGTCGCCGATGGCGCGCGGCTGCTCGAAGATTTCCTTCTGCATGTAGTGGCGGTACGGGCCCAGCTCGGCCGCGCCCGTGTGCGCATGCACGGTTTTCACTTCGCGCTCGACGGGCTTGCCGTCGACGTCGACGATCCAGCAGCGCGACAGTTGCAGGTCGACCACGTCGCCTTCTTCCAGGTAGATGATCTGGTCGGTCGTGCCGGCCAGCGCCATGGCGTCCGAGGCGACAAAGTTTTCACCGTTACCCAGGCCGACGATCAGGGGCGAGCCCTGGCGCGCGGCCACCACGCGGTGCGGCTCGTCGCGGCAGAAGACGGCGATCGCGTACGCGCCGTCGAGGCGTTTCACGGCCTGCTGCACGGTCTCGAACAGGTCGCCGTTATACATGTGCTCGACCAGGTGGGCGATCACTTCCGTGTCCGTCTGGCTCTGGAAGACGTAACCGAGAGCCGTCAGTTCGGCGCGCAGTTCGTCGTGGTTTTCGATGATGCCGTTATGCACCAGCGCCACGCGTGCGTTCTCTTCCGTTGGGGAAAAGTGCGGGTGGGCATTGAACGAGACAGGGGCGCCATGCGTGGCCCAGCGCGTGTGGGCGATGCCCGTAAAACCGCTCAAGCCTTCTTCGCCGATCTGCTTTTCCAGCTCGGCCACGCGCGAGGTGGAGCGCGAACGCTGCAGCCGGCCATCGGCATGCAGGGCGATGCCGCAGGAATCGTAGCCGCGGTATTCCAGGCGCTTCAAGCCTTCGACCAGGATGGGAGTGATATTACGTTGCGCTACCGCGCCGACGATGCCGCACATGGAAACCTCTGTCTAAAAATTCATCAATGCACGCATGCTAATGCAGAGTGCGTGAAATATGCTTTCTAAATCCGTATATTTTTGACTGATTATTTCACACCTATTTTGCGATGAAATTTTATTTCATTTAGAATCAATATATTTTCCAATTCATCAAAATCATGAGCGAGCACAATATTACCCTCGACGAAATCGATCGTCGCATCCTGAATGCCTTGCAAATTGATGCGTCGCAAACCAACAGCGAGCTGGCCCTGGCGGTGCACGTCTCGGCGCCCACGTGTTTGCGGCGGGTCAAGCATTTACGGGAAAACGGCATCATCGAGCGGCAAGTGGCCATCGTCGCGCCGCAGCTGGTGGGGGTGCGCCTGACGGCCATCGTGGAAATCACGCTCGATGTGCAGGCGTTTGAGCGCATGGCCGAATTCGAGCAGCTCGTGGCAGACGAGCCCGCCGTGCTGCAATGCTACCGCGTCTCGCCCGGGCCCGACTTCGTGCTGATGGTGCAGGTGGCCGACATGCCCGCCTACCACGCGCTGGCGCACCGCCTGTTTGCCGCGCACGCGAATGTGCGCAACGTGAAAAGCTATTTTTCCACGTTTCGCAGCAAGTTCGAAACGCGCATCGCCGTGTGAAACCGGCTGACAGAGAAGTTATCCCCGCTTATCCCAGTCTTTTTACCCACTTATGCACAAGTTTATCCACAGTATGAAAATCATGGATTTCCACGGCCACCGCCATCCAGCCTCGCATGAGGCCTATCTATAAATAGTCATCCGCTCCCGGATAAAACTTATCCCGTCTTATCCAGCGCTTGCCCACGCTTTAATCACAGGCTTTTGCACAGCCTTACCCACAGGCAGGCTATACAAATTTTCTAAAAATATCATTGCAATACAATGACTTATAAGTTATTCATGGCTTATACGCCAATTACGCACAAGCTTATCCACAATACAGACAGGCAAAAAACTGACGAGACTTTCGCAGCCTGCGAAACTGGCTTGCCTCCTCAAGCGCCAAACCGGGCCAGATAACTTATCCCATCTTTCCCACAGGTTTTTCACCTTTTATACGCAGCTTATACCGGGCTTATCCATCACTTGTCCGCCTGCTTGTTCACATGTTTATCCACACACCAAACCACAGTAAAAATGCTTCATGGAAATAAGGTCCTGACTTATCCCGGGTTGCCAGCCAACTTTCCACAGGATTATCCACAGGCGTAAAAAAACGCCGCCAGCCCGGACAGGCTGGCGGCGTCATGCCGGGTGAGGGCGGATTCTCTTACTTGGGGATTTTCACGGGACGCGTCCAGCCGTCAATGGTCACCTGGCGCGCGCGCGAGACGGTCAGCTTGCCCGCCGGCGCATCTTTCGACAAGGTCGTGCCGGCGCCCAGGGTGGCGCCCTTGCCGACGGTGACGGGAGCGATCAGCTGGCTGTCGCTGCCAATGAAGGCGTCGTCTTCAATCACCGTACGGAACTTGTTCACGCCATCGTAGTTGCAGGTGATCGTGCCGGCGCCGATGTTGACCTTCGAGCCGATGGTGGCATCGCCGATGTAAGCCAGGTGATTGGCCTTGCTGTGCGCGGCGATCTGGCTGTTTTTCACTTCGACGAAGTTACCGATATGCACGTCTTCCGCCAGCACCGTGCCCGGGCGCAGGCGCGCGTAGGGGCCGATGATGGAAGCGGCGCCCACGACGGCGTCCTCGAGATGGCAGAAGGGCTTGATGTGCGCGCCAGCGGCCACGGTGGCATTGATGATGACGTTGTTGGCGCCCACGCGCACGCCGTCGCCCAGTTCCACACGGCCTTCGAACACGCAGCCGACGTCGATGGTGACATCGCGGCCGCAAATGAGTTCGCCGCGCACGTCGATGCGGGCCGGGTCCATCAAGGTCACGCCCCGCTCGAGCAAGGCTTGCGCGATATTGTTCTGGTGAATGCGTTCCAGCTGGGCCAGTTGCACCTTGCTGTTGACGCCCGCCACTTCCCACACGGCGGCCGGATGCGCCGAGGTGACGGCCACGCCGTCGGCGACGGCCTGGGCAACGATATCGGTCAGATAGTATTCGCCTTGGGCATTGTCATTCGACAAGGCCGACAACCATTGTTTCAGCTGCACGGTGGGCGCGACCATGATGCCGCTATTGATCTCGCGGATGGCGCGCTCTTCTGGCGTGGCATCCTTTTCCTCGACGATGCGCACGATGGCGCCGTGCTCGCGCACGATACGGCCCAGGCCGAAGGGATCGTCCTGTTGCACGGTCAAGATGGCCAGCTTGTCCTTGCCGGCCGCCTGCACCAGTTGCTGCAGGGAAGCGGCGCTGGTCAGCGGCACGTCGCCGTACAGGATCAGGGTCGGCACGCTGTCGTCCAGCAACGCCACCGCTTGCTGCACGGCATGACCGGTGCCCAGTTGTTGCGTTTGTTCCGCAGCGTCAATCGCCAAATCTTGCTTGGTCTTGTAGCCGTCCAGCAACTTCAGCACCGCTGCGCCCCCGTGCCCGTAAATCACGCATAATCGGGACGGCGCCAGGACGCGCGCCGTGTCGATGACGTGCGACAACAGCGGCTTGCCCGCCAACGGGTGCAATACCTTGGGCAGTGCCGACTGCATGCGTTTGCCCATACCGGCAGCGAGAATGACAACGTTCATAGACCGTCTTTTATAAGTTAAGAATATGAAAAATTTTAACACGCAGGCTCCGTCTTCCACGCGCTTCCAGCGGTTTACTTATGCCGTGCTGGCCATCCTGCTTGTCGTCATGGCCGGCTGCAGCGGCTTGCGCCTGGCCTACAACAACGGCGATACCGTGTTGTACTGGTGGCTGAACGCGTATGTCGACCTCGACCGCGACCAGAAGGGCTGGGTGCGCGAAGACATCGACAAGCTGTTCGACTGGCACCGCAAGACGCAATTGAAGGATTACGTGGAAATCCTGCGCACGGGCCAGAAGCAGCTGCAAGGCAATACCACGCAGGCGGATCTGATGGCCGACTACGGCGAGATCAAGCAACGCACCCAGGCGTTGCTGCTGAAGGCGGCGCCCGAGCTGGCCGACCTGGCGCGCTCGCTCAAACCCGAGCAGATTGCGCAGATGGAAAAGAAGTTCAAGTCGAACAACGAGGATTACCGCAAGAAATACCTGAGCGGCGACCAGGAAAAGCGCCAGAAACTGCGCTACAAGAAAGCCATGGAGCAATTCGAACTGTGGTTCGGCGGCTTCAGCAGCGAGCAGGAAGCCATCATCCGCAAGGCGTCCGACGCGCGTCCGCTGAACAATGAGATCTGGCTCGACGAACGCATGCGGCGCCAGCAGAATGTGTTGAACCTGGTAAAGAAAGTCCAACAGGAAAAACTCGGCAAGGAAGCCACCGCGGCCTTGATCACGACCCTGATCAAGGACAGTTTCGAGCGCCTGGAACACTCGGAGCGCAAGGCCTTTTTTGACGCCTACGAAAGCAGCACGGCGCAGATGGTCTTGACGGTGATCAAGATCGCCACGCCGGCGCAAAAAGCCCATGCCGTCAAGCGCATGCAGGGCTGGATCGACGATTTCAATTCCTTGGCCACGCAAGCCAAATAGCCAGGCAGCGCCAGCAGGGGAGATGGGGGCCATATGCTATAGTGGCCGCCATCGAATTGAAGAAATGGAACGCCTGACAAAACCGTAGCGAGCGGCAGTGAGCTGTGGCTAAGAAGCGCAGCTGTGCGAATGCACAGTGAGCATCGCAGGCCGCAAATCGCAACGCGCAGTAGGTTTTGTTAGGTGTTCTAAATGCCCATGCAAAAGAAAACTAAAAAACCCGCCAAAGTCCCCGTCCACCACGCGCCGCCACCGAACCAGGTGCGCATCATCGGCGGTCAGTGGAAGCGCTCCGTGCTGCCTGTTTTGCAGGCACTGGGCTTGCGCCCGACGCCGGACCGCGTGCGTGAAACCGTGTTCAACTGGATCAACCACTTGCGCGACGGCGACTGGGCCGACGCCCAGGTGCTGGACCTGTTCGCCGGCAGCGGCGCACTGGGCTTCGAGGCGGCCAGCCGCGGCGCAGGCGCCGTCACCATGGTCGACACGCATACGCCCGTGATCCGCCAGCTGGAAGAAAACAAGACGAAATTACGCGCTGACAATGTCCAGCTGCTGCGCGGCGACGCCCTGCTGACGGCGCAAGGCCTGGCAGCGCGCGGCCAGCGTTACGACCTGATCTTCCTTGACCCGCCTTACCAGCAGGATTTCCTGGCGAAAGTATTGCCCCTGTGCGCCAACCTGCTCAAGGAAGGCGGCATCGTGTACGCGGAATCGGGCTTGCCGCTGGTCTTCGATGAAGCCAGCGCACTGGAAAAGCCCGAGTGGATGGCGCCATGGGAAGTCATCCGCGCCGACAAGGCTGGCACCGTTTATTATCATTTGCTAACTTACAACAAAGTGCCGGCAACGGCCTGAATCTGCCTATAAATGAGGCAAAAAGGCGCCCTGCCCCGAGGCGCAGCAGCAAGGTGATCACCAATTTCAGGCATAATGCGCGTCTATATTGGTGCATCATCAGGGAGCCGCAATGGTTGTAGCCGTTTATCCAGGAACATTCGATCCGCTCACGCGCGGTCATGAAGATTTGGTGCGCCGCGCATCGGGTCTGTTTGACAAGCTGATCGTCGGTGTGGCCGACAGCAAGAACAAGCAACCGTTTTTCTCGCTCGACGAACGCCTGGAAATCGCCAACGAAGTGCTGGGCCACTATCCGAATGTGCAAGTGGAGAGCTTTTCCGGCCTGCTCAAGGATTTCGTGCGCAAGCATGAAGCGCGGGTCATCGTGCGCGGCTTGCGCGCCGTCTCCGACTTCGAATACGAATTCCAGATGGCGGGCATGAACCGCTACCTGCTGCCCGATGTCGAAACCATGTTCCTGACGCCGTCCGACCAGTACCAGTTCATTTCCGGCACCATCGTGCGCGAAATCGCGGCGCTGGGCGGCGACGTCTCCAAGTTTGTCTTCCCCTCGGTGAACCGCTGGCTGCAAAACAAGATTGCCGCCAACGCTGCCTCATCGCAATAAGTAAGAGTGAAATCATGGCATTACTGATCACCGACGAATGCATCAATTGCGACATTTGCGAGCCCGAGTGCCCGAATGACGCGATCTACATGGGTGCGGAAATCTACGAAATCGATCCCAACAAGTGTACCGAATGCGTGGGCCACTTTGACGAGCCGCAATGCCAGCAAGTGTGTCCCGTCAGCTGCATCCCCTTCAATCCCGCCTGGCGCGAAAGCCCGGAGCAATTGATGGCCAAGTACGAGCGCCTGCAGGCGGAACTGCCTGCCGCCAAACCCTAAGCATTTCTTCCTCGCCACTTCTGCGTGGCGCCAGCTTCTGCCAACTGTTCTACACTGTGTGTTTGTGCGGACTTATCCACAGCACATGTTTCTCTACGGAGGCAGAAGATGCAAATACGCACATCCCGTGTGGGCCGCTCCCTCGCTGCCGCCTGCCTGTGCGCCGCCCTGGCGCAACCAGCGCTGGCCGTCGAGGTGGGCGGCGTCAAGCTGGACGACACGGTGCAGCTGGCCAGCCGCGAGTTGAAACTCAACGGCGCCGGCGTGCGCTACAAGGTCATCTTCAAGGTCTACACGATTGCGCTGTACCTGCCGGAAAAGAAAACCCAGCTGGCCGACATCCTGGCGTTGCCCGGGCCGCGCCGCCTGGAAATCGTCATGCTGCGCGACATCACGTCCGACGAGCTTGGGCAAGCCTTCATGCAGGGCTTGAAGCGCAGTTCCGACCAGGCCGACCGCACGCGCCTGCTGAGCCAAACGATGCAGTTTGGCGCCATGTTCGAAACGGTGCCCGGGCTGAAAAAGGGCGACATCCTGACCGTGGACTGGCTGCCGGAAGAGGGGACGTTATGCAAGCTGAACGGCAAACAGGTGGGCGAGACGGTGCCGGACCTGGCCTTTTACAATGCGCTGCTGAAAATCTGGATCGGCGCCCATCCGGCCGACACGGTATTGCGCGCGCATTTGCTGGGCGACGTGGCGTAATCGGCTGGCGGCAGGCGTAAAAAAAGCCGGCGCAGGCCGGCTTCTCATTTGCACGTTGATCGCTCAGGCGCGCGTCGACAGGGCGCGCAATTCGGCGGCGTTGCTTGGCGACACGCCATCCATCTTGCCCAAGGTACGCTGCAAGGCTTGCGCTTCGCGCATCTGCTGGCGCGCCAGGCGCTCTTCGCGGCTCAGCTTGGGACGCACCACCAGCACCATGGCGCGGGCAATGCCCACCAGCAAAGGCTTGAACAGCAGGGCGAAGGTGCCCACGGCAACGATCACCAGCACGAGTTGCAGGGCATTCAGCAGGGAAATCTCCAGCACGGGTGCGGATACTGCGTACAGGGCGGAGGCGAAGGTAGACATACTGTTCCAGTGCATTATAGAATTTGCCAGTACTATAGTGCAGTGCAACATATAAATCTAATTCCATTTCTTGATACCAATTATATGAATCGTGAATGGAAAACTGTAATATTTTTTTACGAGTGAAAATATTCGTGCCCGGCGCGGTTTACACTCTTAAGTAATCAATTCAACTTTTATCTTGGGCTTTCCATGAGTTTTCTGACGCTGGATCTGAACTTGCTGCGTGTTTTCGACGCCGTCATGACGGAACAAAACCTGACGCGCGCAGCGGGCCACCTGGCGATGACGCAGCCGGCGGTATCGAACGCCATCAAACGCCTGCGCGAGAGCCTCGGTGACGAATTGCTGATCCGCACGGCGTATGGCGTGAAACCCACGCCCCGCGCCGAAGCGTTGTGGCCGTCCGTGCGCTCGGCCCTGGCCAGCCTGGAGGCGGCCGTCACGCCGGAAACCTTCGACGTGTCGAAGACGCACGCCACCTTCCGCATGGCCATGGCCGACGCGACGGCCGCCTTCTGGCTGCCCTCGCTGATGCGCTCGATCGAACGCGAAGCGCCTGGCGTCAACGTGCGCATGATGCCGCTGACCACGCGCGAACCGCGGCCCATGCTGCTGCGCGGCGACATCGACCTGGCCGTGGGCTTCTTTCCCGGCGTGGCGGCGCAACTGTCGAGCGAGACGGGTTCGCCCATCCGCCACGAACGCCTGTATTCCGGCAAGTATGTATGCGTGATGCGGCGCGGCCATCCGCTGGCCGACAAGGAATTGACCCTGGATAACTATTGCGCGGCCAACCATTTATTGGTGAGCTTTTCCGGCCGCGCGCATGGCTTGATCGACGAGGCGCTGTCGCAGATCCACCGCGAACGGCGCATCCTGCTGACGGTCAACCAGTTCTTCACGGCCGGGCGCGTCGTCGCCAATTCCGACCTGATCACCGTCTTGCCGCGCCATCTGATCGCCTCGACGGGCATGACGGAATCCCTGCTGTACAAGGATTTGCCGTTGACCTTGCCGGCCGTCCACCTGGACATGCTGTGGCACGAGCGCGACGCCCGCAGCCCCGCCCACAAATGGCTGCGCAATCACCTGGAAAGCATGAACACGCCCACGTTACGGACGGCCACGGCGGCCGGCGGCGGCGTGGCGCCGAAACCGCATGTCGAATAAAACCTGCTACGGAACAAACGCCTGATGTCTCAGGCGTTTTTTTTATGCATGGCTGCTGGAGCGGTAACCGATGCGGAAACCGCCCCAGTGCTTGCCCTCGACGTGGATGGGCACGGATAAATCGTGCATGACTTCGCCCGTGTCGCGTTTATAGGTCTGCAACAGGAAGGGCTTGGTATTGCTGCCGCAGCGCTTGCCCGTGCGGTCGCTGAAGATGCGCTTGGTGCGGTTATTCACGATATCGGTCGCGTAGTCACCCGTCAGCGGCTGGGAAAACTTCTTGTTATGCGTTGGAAAATAGCCATTGTTGTCGACGGCGCCCGCATAGGCCAGATGGGGTAGTGCGGCCAGCACGCCTTCCTGCAGGTCCGGCAGCACCTTGTCCGTAAACGCGTCGAACTTGGTGTTGTGCTTGGGCGGATTGGTGTTCGGGATGGGCCGGTAGTGGCGGTCAAACARCGCTTCGCGCGTGATACGCCCCGAGGCGATCGCCTGCTCGAACAGTTTGCCCACCTCGCGCGCGGCGCGCTGGGCCGCCTCGCGGATCTCGTCGTGCGGCGTGGCCACGCTCGATTCGCCCAGCGCGCCGGCGATCACTTCGGCCCGCTCGGCCAGGGCCATGGCCGACTGCGTGGCGCGCGGCAATTCGGCATTCGTCGACAGCATGCTGTCGCGGATTTGCCCGATGGCGTCGGCGATCAGCTGCGTCGTGTCGACGTGTTCGCGCGAAGCGCGGGCGATTTGCCCGATCTCGTCCTCGGACTCGCCCGACGATTCCTCGATATGGCTGAGCGAGGCATGCACGCTTTCCACATTGCGCGCCGCTTCCGTGACACCGGCCGCCAGCGAACTCATGCCGCGCGCGGCTTTTTCCGACTGTTCATTGATTTCGCGCACCATCACGCTGATTTCATCGGAGGCTTCCTTGGTGCGCTGCGCCAATTGCCGCACTTCGCCGGCCACCACGGCAAAACCGCGCCCGTGTTCGCCGGCGCGCGCCGCCTCGATGGCGGCGTTCAGCGCCAGCAAGTTGGTGCGCGCGGAAATATCGGAAATGGCTTCCGTAAAGCCCGTGATGCGCTTGGATTTTTCCTGCAAGCTCAGCATGGAGCTGGAAGCGCCTTGCGCTTCCTCGCGCGCATGATTGATGCGGCGCAAACCCTGATCCACTTCGGCGCGCGCCGCCACGCTTTCCACGCGCACACCGGCGGCCACTTTGGCGGCCCGTTCCGCATTGGCGGCGATCTTTTCCGTCATCGCGGCATTTTGTACGGAGCTGTCGGCGATGTCGCTGGCCGTGCGCACGTCGAGTTCCACCTTCTGTTTGACGGAATCGACAAAATACGAAGTTTCCGCCGCGCCGATCATGATGGCATCGATGGCATTGCCCACGGTGTCGGCAAACTGGTTTAAACCCGCTTCGCCGCGCGGACGGCCGGCAAACGCCAGCAGCGCGGCGCCGATGGCGGCGGCCACGCAAGCGATCAGATACGGATGGTCGCCGCCCGACAGCAGCAACAGATAGGCCAGGCCACAGGCGACGGCCATGGCCAGGATCGTGAATACAAAGAAACGCACCAGCTGATGCTGCAACTGCTTCATTTGTCCCCCGCTGCGCGAACCCGTCACGTCCCGTTGAAGGGGACGTGCTGTCACCGTATGCAGGTGGGCACGATTGCCCGCCTTGCACCCTGAACCTACCGTCTGCGCGGCGTTTCAGGCGGCTACCGGATAGCAGAATTGTGGTTCTACCCTACAACATTTGTTCCGATAGCTCAATCAGAAAAGTGGGGCGGCTACACCAAGGTCACTTAATTGGCAATTTGGTGGTGTTTTTGACCTCTTCCATGACGGCATAAGTGTGGGTTTCCCGCACACCTTTCTGCAACAAGGTCTTGCCCAGGAATTCGCGGTAGGCGGCCATGTCCTTGACGCGCGCCTTGACCAGGTAATCGAAACCGCCGGCCACCATATGACATTCCAGTACCTCTGGAATGATTTGTACGCTATGCTTGAAGGCGTCGAACACTTCCGGTGTCGTGCGATCGAGCACCACTTCGATGAACACCAGCAGCGACACGTCGAGCAGCTGCGGGTTCAGCTGGGCCGTATAGCCCATGATGTAACCGGATTCGTGCAGCTTGCGCACACGCTCAAGGCAGGCGGCAGGCGACAGGTTCACGCGCGCGGCCAGCTCCACATTGCTGATGCGTCCATCGCTCTGCAATTCCATCAAGATTTTCTTACTGATCTTGTCCAGCATTCCTATCACCCCCAAATTAATATTATTTGGTTAAATTGTCGCATCAAAAACTATCTATTGCTAGTCCCCTGTATTACCAGAATTAATCCATAAGAATCCCCTTTACAATCGAATCATCTTAACGTCCGACTTTCTGTATTTTTTTGCACCAAAAAAGAGCAAGAATTACGTCAGTTTTCGTCCCCTTTTTCCTTGTAAAGAGCACTTATGCACCCTGCAGGCCCCTCGGCTTTTACCCCGATTCCTTTTGCTGCGTTCCAGGCAGAAATCCTGCCCGAAGCGACACCACAACGCGCCGCCATCACCGCCGCCTATAGGCGCGACGAGGTTTCCGCAGTGCAGTGGCTGTTGCAACAAGTGCGCCCCAGCAGCACCGAAACGACGGCCGAAGGACAAGCGCTGGCGCACCGCCTGGTCTCGAACGTGCGCCAAAAACGCACACGCGCGTCCGGTGTCGATGCACTGATGCACGAATTCTCGCTATCGTCGGAAGAGGGTGTTGCATTGATGTGTCTGGCGGAAGCGCTGTTGCGTATACCCGACAGTCAAACGGCCGACCGCTTGATCGCCGACAAAATCAGCAAGGGCGACTGGAAGAAGCATCTGGGCGAATCGCCGTCGCTGTTCGTCAATGCCGCCACCTGGGGCTTGCTGATTACGGGCAAACTGGTCAGTACCAGCAGCGAATCGGGCCTCGGTTCGGCCATGACCAAGCTCATCGCCAAAGGCGGCGAACCGCTGATCCGCAAGGGCGTCGACCTGGCCATGCGCATGCTGGGCAACCAGTTCGTGACGGGCCAAACCATCGAGGAAGCGTTGAAAAACAGCCGCGAGAATGAAACGCGCGGCTACCGCTACTCCTACGACATGCTGGGCGAGGCGGCCCTGACGCAAGCCGACGCGGCCAATTACTACGCTTCGTACGAAACGGCGATCCACGCCATCGGCAAGGCCTCGAACGGACGCGGCATCCGCAACGGCCCCGGCATTTCCGTGAAACTGTCGGCCCTGCACGCGCGCTACAGCCGCGCCCAGCGCGCCCGCGTCCTGGAAGAATTGCTGCCGAAGGTCAAAGCGTTGCTGCTGCTGGCAAAACAGTACAACATCGGCTTCAACATCGATGCGGAAGAGACGGACCGCCTGGAGCTGTCGCTCGACCTGATGGAAGCACTTGCCTTTGATACAGATTTGGCCGGCTTCGACGGCATCGGCTACGTGGTGCAGGCGTATCAGAAGCGCTGCCCCTTTGCCATCGATTTCCTGATCGACCTGGCGCACCGCAGCGGCCGCAAGTTCATGGTGCGCCTGGTGAAGGGCGCGTACTGGGATGCGGAAGTCAAGCGCGCGCAAGTCGATGGCCAGGAAGGCTATCCCGTCTACACGCGCAAGGTCTACACGGACGTTTCTTACCTCGTGTGCGCGCAAAAACTGCTGGCTGCCAGCAGTCTGATCTACCCGCAATTTGCCACCCACAACGCGCAAACCCTGTCGACCATTTATACCTGGGCGAAACGCGACGGCATTACCGACTACGAGTTCCAGTGCCTGCACGGCATGGGCGAAACCCTGTACGACCAGGTCGTCGGCCCCGACAACCTCGACAAGCCGTGCCGCATCTACGCCCCCGTCGGCTCGCATGAAACCCTGCTGGCCTACCTGGTGCGCCGTTTGCTGGAAAACGGCGCCAACTCTTCTTTTGTGAACCAGATCGTCGACGAAAGCGTGGCCATCGATAGCCTGATCCGCGATCCGCTGGAACAGGCGCGCCTGCAGGGCGGCTTGCCGCACCCGTCGATTCCGCTGCCGCTGGACATGTTCGGCAGCGAGCGCAGGAACTCGGCCGGCCTGGACCTGTCGAATGAAGATACCTTGCGCACCCTGGCCACCGGCTTGGCGCAGCAGCAGACATGGCAGGCAGCGCCGCTGATCGATGGCGCCGTCAGCCTGAATACGCCGATGCAAGTCATCCACAATCCGGCCCAGCACGACGATGTCGTGGGCAAGGTCATGGAAGCCGGCCCGGCCGACGTGGAAACGGCGCTGGCCAGCGCCGCTGCGTACGCCATGGATTGGCAAACCACGGAACCGTCGCTGCGCGCGCAAGCCTTGCTGCGCGCGGCCGACCTGTTCGAAGAACATCACATCGAGCTGATGGCCCTGGCCGTGCGCGAAGCAGGCAAGTCGCTGCCGAACGCGATCGCGGAAATCCGCGAAGCCGTCGACTTCCTGCGCTACTACGCGGCGCAGGTGGAACACGCGCCGAACACCCTGGCGCTCGGTCCCGTCACCTGCATCAGCCCGTGGAATTTCCCGCTGGCCATCTTTACGGGCCAGCTGGCCGCCGCCCTGGCAGCCGGCAACGTGGTGCTGGCCAAGCCGGCCGAGCAGACTCCGCTGATCGCCCACCGCGCCGTGCAATTGCTGCATGCGGCGGGCGTGCCGCGCGGCGCGCTGCAATTCCTGCCCGGCAGCGGAGAAGTCGTTGGCGCCGGCCTGTGCAATGACGCGCGCGTGAAAGGCGTGATTTTCACGGGCTCGACGGAAGTGGCGCAATTGATCAACCGCAACCTGGCCACGCGTGCCGTGGCCGAAGGCATCGATATTCCCCTGATCGCCGAAACGGGCGGCCAGAACGCCCTGATCGTCGATTCGTCCGCTCTGCCGGAACAGGTGGTGCAGGACGTGATGTCGTCCGCCTTCGATAGCGCCGGCCAGCGCTGCTCGGCCTTGCGCGTGCTGTTCCTGCAAACGGAAATCGCCGACAAGACCATCCATATGCTGAAAGGCGCCATGCAGGAATTGCGCGTTGGCAATCCTGACCGCCTGGCGACCGATATCGGTCCCGTCATCGATGCGGAAGCGCAGGGCAACCTGCTGGCGCACATCAACAAGATGAAAACCATGGCCATCGACCATTATTCGCTCGATTTGCCGACCGTCAAAGGCACGTTTGTCGCGCCGACCGTGCTGGAAATCAAGTCGCTGACGCAGCTGACGCAGGAAGTCTTCGGCCCCGTGCTGCACGTGATCCGCTACAAGCGGGCCGAACTGCCGCAACTGGTGCAATCGATCAACGACAGCGGTTACGGCCTGACCCTGGGCATCCATACGCGCATCGACGAAACCATCGCCTTCATCACCCAGCGCGCGCACGTGGGCAATATTTATGTGAACCGCAACATCGTTGGCGCCGTCGTCGGCGTGCAGCCGTTCGGCGGCGAAGGCAAATCGGGCACCGGCCCCAAGGCGGGCGGCCCGCTGTATCTGAAACGCCTGCAGCGCAATGCGCCGGCCGGCGCGCAGCACCAGCGCCAGGCGCCGCCGGCGCTCGACGCGCTGACCGTGTGGGCGAAGATGCACGGCCACGACCAGGTTCAGCAGTTGGCGCAGGACTATGCGCGCACCACCCTGCTGGGCAGCACCACCGTCTTGCCAGGCCCGACAGGCGAGCGCAATACCCTGAGCTTTGCCGCGCGCGGCACGATTCTGTGCGCGGCGGCCACGTCCGGCACGCTGATGAACCAGCTGGCGGCCGTCCTGGCCACCGGCAACCAGGCCCTGGTGCTGGCACAATCTCCCGAGCTGATTCCGGGCGACTTGCCGGCGGCGCTGAAGGACCGCATCCAAGTCGTCAGCAGCCTGGAGTCGGTCAAGCATGATTTCCAGATCGCCATGATCGAACCGAGCCTCGATGGCCAGCTCAAACCGCTGCTGGCGGCCCGGGAAGGGGCCCTGGTGGCCACCATCGCCACCACGCAGGACGGTGCCATCCCCCTGTGGCGCCTGGTCGCTGAGCGGGCGCTGTGCGTGAATACGACGGCAGCCGGTGGTAACGCCAGTCTGATGATGCTCAGCGTCTAAAGGAACCCGAGAAAAAGTCCATGGCGTTGTTGCCTTGCCTGGCCGTACATTCGTACTGCCTGCGGCAAGGCGCCTAGCCCTGAATATTTTTCAGGCTCCTTTATTGAAATAAGAAGGGCAGAACCAGTGGTTCTGCCCTTTTTTTATGCACCGGGCATTCAATGATCAGCGTGCCAGGCGCTGGCACAGCTGCTGGATCACCGTCAACGCATAGGGCGAGGCGACGCTCTGCACGAAACGCATGAAGTCGACTGCCGCCTCTTCGTTGGCGTTGTCGGAAATGGTGCGCATGACCGTAAACGGCACACCGAGTTCAAAACACACTTGCGCCACGGCCGCGCCTTCCATTTCGACGGCCAGCAAGTCGGGAATATCCGCCTTCAGCTGGTTGATATGCGCGGCGCTGCCGATGAACTGGTCGCCGCTGGCGATCAGGCCGCGGTGCACTTGCGCGTGCTGCAAGCCAAATTGCACGATATCGGCCGCCTTGAGCACGCTGGACACATCGTCCCGCAGGAAATCTTCTGCGGCGGCAGCCAGTTGCGTGCTCAGTTCCAGGTCCGTGGCGAAGCGCTGCAGTCCCGTCAGCGGCACTTCGAAGCGGGGAAATAAAGGACGCGCGTCCATATCGTGCTGCAGCAGCGATTCGGCCACCACGATATCGCCGACTTTCACGTGTTTATCCCCACTGCCGCCCACGCCGGTGAAGACGATGTGGGTAACTCCGTACTTTTCCACAAGGATAGAAGCTGTCATGGCAGCGGCAACCTTGCCCAGACGCGACAGGACGCACACAGCGTCGATATTCCACAGGGTTCCCAGGGTGTAGTCGCGCATGCCGTGCGAACGCCTCTGAGGGCCTTGCATGGCTTCTACCAGCCCCTGCTGTTCTTCGTGCAAGGCACTGATGATGCCTAAACGCATTTTTTTGTGTGAATTCATGCTGTTTTTACAGGTTTTTTGAATTGCAAAACGGTTTACAGGGTGAAAACAGCCGTTTCGGTGACTTTTCCACCGTTCGCGTTTGTTTCTGTGTTTTAAATAAAGATGTATACATAAAAATAGTAGTGATAGTAAACGGCGATTTTTTTGTGGATAAGTCGGTATACCACCTAAAAATCATCGACTTAGCGCACAAAAAAGTAGGCGCACAAGCATTGTATCCAGCGAGGACTTGTTTGGGATAAAAATTGGCTTGTGGACAAAGATCGACTTTTCCCACATCTCATCCTGTGGATATGCAGGCACTTATCCACACCAGCAAGCAAAAATCGCGTTTTTTTTTGCTGCAGTGACATGTTTGATGGGATTTGCGTGCACTGATCCTTGTCTGGCAATCAAAGCTGAGCGATCACGAACGCGCTTCTTTCACGAACATCGGCCTCCAGGTGATTCCTGGAAAACGGTTTGGCAGTGGGTCGCGCTGTCGCCGTTGGCTTTTTTTTTGACGTTTTTTGTATGCATTTTGGAAATATCCCCGGTCTTCCGCTTTTTTGTCGGTTTACAATAGATCTATATATAAAAAATAGTAGTAATAGTAAACGCGTTTTTTTCTGTGGATAAGTCGCTTTTTTTCAACAGGATCAACCGTTTACGCGCAAAATAAAGCGTGCATAATCGCTGTATCACGCGAGGAGCAAAATTGTATAAAATGCGGGCCTGCGCATAACTTCGTGTTTACTCACAAGTCATCCTGTGGATATCAAGTGACTTATCCACAATCGTCTTAAATTCCCCCTTATTTCGACCTCATGCGGCTTGCTGGCGCTGCGCCTGGCAAGGTCCGTTGACATTTCCATTTTGCAAAACGGTTGGGCAGTGCTGTCTGCATGACGCTGGCCGCGCCGGTTTTCGTTGCTCAGTTGTTGGCTGGATTTTTTTTTCGTACAGAAGCCGCTCGCGGGTTTTTTTACAGCAGAAGGCTGCAGGGCATTGCTTCGCAGGAAGGGCAGGCAAAGCGGGCGTTGTCGGGTTTACCTTAACAAGATCGTATACAAGAATAGTAATAGTAGTTAACGGCGATAACTTCTGTGGATAAGTCCTGATTTATCCTTGTAAACAATCGCTTGGCGTACGGATAAGCGCTGAGTAAGCGTTGTATCTGCCTGGGACGGTTTCTGGACAAAAAAAAGTCGCTCAAAAAATTTTTCGTTTACACACATATCGTCCCTGTGGATATCCATACGGTTATCCACAGCTTGCAGCCCCTGTTTTTATATTCTTTTTGACCTTTGCCCGTATCGTGAACCACGATTAATGTCGCCCTGGCCCGGCACTGGTGGTAATCTCAAGGCGGCTCAGCAGCCATGCATGCATGAAGAAAGACAGACTCTGGTAACGGGACGCGGCGGGGAGACACGCCGCGCGACAGCTTGATGGCATACCGAAAGGAGCTTCATTGGAATCGGCAGGCGAATACGACTACATCATCGTGGGCGGCGGCACGGCAGGTTGCGTGCTGGCCAACCGGCTCACGCGCGACAAGGATGCCAACGTGTTACTCGTGGAAGCGGGCGGCAAGGACGATTACGTATGGATCCACATCCCCGTCGGCTATCTGCATTGCATCGGCAATCCCCGCACGGACTGGCTGTATTCCACGCAGGCGGACGCGGGCCTGGGCGGGCGCAGCCTGATCTATCCGCGTGGCAAAGTCCTCGGCGGCAGCTCGTCCATCAACGGCATGATCTATATGCGCGGCCAGGCCGGCGATTATGATCACTGGGCCGACCTGACGGACGACGCTTCCTGGCGCTGGGACAAAGTCTTGCCGCTGTTTAAACAAAGCGAGGATTATTACGGCGGCGCCTCGGAAAACCATGGCGCGGGCGGCGAGTGGCGCGTGGAAAAACAGCGGCTGTCGTGGGATATCCTGAATGCGTTCCGCGATGCGGCGCAGCAAGTCGGCATTCCGAAAACCAGCGATTTCAATGGCGGAGATAATAGCGGCAGCGCGTATTTCGACGTCAACCAGCGCCGCGGCATCCGCTGGAATACCGCGAAAGCGTTCTTGAAACCGGCCGCGCGGCGTCCGAACCTCACCATCATGACGGGTTGCCACGTGGAACGTCTGCTGCTGGAAACGACGGAATCGGGGCCGCGCTGCACGGGCATCGTGTTGACGGGCGGCGGCACGCAGTGGCAGGCGACGGCGCGGCGGGAAACCCTGCTGACGGCGGGCGCCATCGGTTCGCCCCAACTGCTGCAACTGTCCGGCATCGGTCCGGCCGCCTTGCTGCGCGAACACGGCATCACGCCCGTGCTGGACTCGGTTGGCGTGGGCGGCAATTTGCAAGACCATTTGCAGCTGCGCATGGTCTTTAAAGTGCAGGGCGTCAAGACTTTGAATGTGATGGCCAGCAATATCGTCGGCAAGATGCAGATCGGCTTGCAATATGCGCTGTTCCAGAGCGGGCCCATGTCGATGGCGCCGTCGCAGCTGGGGGCATTCGCCAAGTCCGATCCGCGGCAAGCCACGCCGAACCTGCAATACCACGTGCAGCCCTTGTCTCTGGATAAATTTGGTGAGCCGCTGCACGCGTTTCCCGCGTTTACGGCCAGCGTCTGCAATTTGCGCCCGACTTCGCGCGGCCACGTGCACATCGCCAGCGCCGACAGTTATGCGGCGCCGAAGATCGTGCCCAATTACCTGAGTACCGAGCAGGACCGCGCCGTGGCGGCCGACGCCTTGCGCCTGACGCGGGCCATCGCCGCCGCGCCGGCGCTGAAAAAATTCGCTCCCGAAGAATACAGGCCGGGCGTGCAATTCCAGAGCCAGGAAGAACTGGCGCAGGCGGCCAGCCAGATCGGCACCACCATTTTTCACCCCGTGGGCACTTGCCGCATGGGCCTGGCCAGCGATGCCGCGAGCGTGGTCGACAGCCAGCTGCGCGTGATCGGCGTGCATGGTTTACGCGTCGTCGATGCCTCGATCATGCCCTACATTACTTCTGGTAATACGAACTCGCCCACCGTGATGATCGCGGAAAAAGCGGCGCAAATGATACACGCAGCCTGGAAATAGCGGGGCAAGCTTGCGAGTTTGCGCCATTCGGGCTGGCGAAAAATCCCCGTAGTTATACTGTATTGTGCGTTAAATTTAAGTTGTGTATTATAAAAATGACTAAGTAGTACAAAAAGTACAACTAGGAGACACGATGTCAAACGTAATCTTGGAAACAAGAAATTTGACCAAGGAATTCAAGGGTTTCACCGCGGTGAGCGAGGTGAACCTGAAGGTAGAGCGGGGCCATATCCACGCCTTGATCGGTCCTAACGGCGCCGGCAAGACCACGTGTTTTAATTTGCTCACCAAATTCCTGGTTCCCACTTCCGGACAGATCCTGTTCAATGGAAAAGATATCACGGCCGCCAAACCGGCGCAGATCGCGCGCATGGGCGTGATCCGTTCCTTCCAGATTTCCGCCGTCTTCCCGCATTTATCCGTGCTGCAAAATGTGCGCATCGGCTTGCAGCGCCAGCTGGGAACCTCGTTCCACTTCTGGCAAAGCGAACGCGCCTTGAACCAGCTCAACGACCGCGCCATGGCCTTGCTGGCCGAAGTCGACCTGACGGAGTTTGCCGATACCATCACGGTCGACATGCCGTACGGCCGCAAGCGGGCGCTGGAGATCGCCACCACCCTGGCGATGGAGCCGGAAATGATGCTGCTCGATGAACCCACCCAAGGCATGGGCCACGAAGACGTGCACCGCGTCACCGAGCTGATCAAAAAGGTCTCGGCTGGACGCACGATTTTGATGGTGGAACACAATATGAGCGTGGTCTCTGGCATCTGCGACAAGATTTCTGTCCTGCAGCGCGGCGCCATGCTGGCCGAAGGCAGTTACGCGGAAGTGTCGCGCAATCCGCAAGTGATGGAAGCGTACATGGGCACCACCCACGCCGAACTGGAAGGGGCGCATTGATGGCGACACAAGTGAATGGCGGCGCACCCGCGCTGGAAATTACGCAACTGCACACCTGGTATGGCGAATCGCACATCCTGCACGACGTCAACCTGAAAGTGGAGCCGGGCGAAGTGGTGACTTTACTGGGGCGCAACGGCGCCGGCCGCACCACCACCTTGCGCGCCATCATGGGGCTGACGGGCACACGCACGGGCTCCATCAAAGTCAATGGCAGCGAAGCGATAGGTTTGGCCACGCACAAAATCGCCCACCTGGGCATCGGGTATTGTCCCGAAGAGCGCGGTATTTTCTCGTCGCTGTCGACCGAGGAAAACCTGCTGCTGCCGCCGACCCTGGCCAGCGGCGAGAAGGGCATGTCGGTGGAGGAAATCTACGCCATGTTCCCGAATTTGCAGGAACGCCGCCACAGCCAGGGCACGCGCTTGTCGGGCGGGGAACAGCAGATGCTGGCCGTGGCGCGCATCCTGCGCACGGGCGCGCGATTGCTGCTGCTTGATGAAATTTCCGAAGGCCTGGCACCCGTCATCGTGCAGGGCCTGGCGCGCATGATTACCACCCTGAAGGCAAAGGGTTACACCATCGTCATGGTGGAACAGAATTTCCGGTTTGCCGCGCCGCTGGCGGATCGGTTTTATGTGATGGAGCACGGTCAGATCGTCGAGACTTTTGCTGCATCCGAACTGGAAGCCAAGATGCCGGTATTGACCGAGCTGCTTGGCGTGTAATGCCCATGTAGTTCCGTATCGTCGTCGAGCAATCGTTTAAATAGCAAACAATAATCCCAACGGAGACACTATGAAACGTAACGCTATCGCCATTGCCACCGCCACCCTTTGCGCTCTGGGCTTTTCCGCAGCCGCGCACGCCCAGGTATCGGGCGACACCATCAAGATCGGTTTTATTTCCGACATGTCGGGCGTGTATTCCGACGTCGATGGCCTCGGCGGCGCGGAAGCCATCAAGATGGCGATCGCCGATGCCGGCGTGGTACTGGCCGGCAAGAAGGTGGAATTCATTTCCGCCGACCATCAAAACAAGGCCGACATCGCCGCCTCGAAGGCGCGCGAATGGTTCGACCAGCAAGGCGTCGACATGCTGATCGGCGGCACCAATTCCGGCGCCAGCCTGGCCATGGCCAAGGTCGCGGCGGAAAAGAAAAAAATCTTCATCGCCATCGGTGCCGGTTCCTCTCGCCTGACGAATGAGGAATGCACGCCGTACACCGTGCATTACGCCTACGACACCGTGGCGCTGGCGCGCGGCACGGGCGGCACCATCGTCAAACAGGGCGGCAAGAACTGGTATTTCATGACGGCCGACTATGCGTTTGGCCATTCGCTGGAAAAAGACACTGCCGAGGTCGTCAAGGCGGCCGGCGGCAAGGTGCTGGGCAGCGTCAAGCATCCGCTGGGCGCCTCGGATTTCTCGTCCTTCCTGTTGCAGGCGCAAGCGGCCAAGCCGCAAATCCTCGGCCTGGCCAATGCCGGTGGCGACGCCATCAACAGCATCAAGGCGGCCAATGAGTTCGGCTTGACGAAATCGATGAAACTGGCCGGCCTGCTGATCTTCATCAATGACATCCATTCGCTGGGCCTGAACCTGACGCAAGGCATGTACCTGACGGATGGCTGGTACTGGGACTTGAATGCGGACACGCGCGCCTGGTCGAAACGCTATTTCGCCAAGATGAAGAAGGAACCGTCGATGCTGCAGGCGGCCGACTATTCGGCCGCCGCGAACTACCTGAAAGCCGTCAAGGCCGTCGGCACGGATGACACCGAGAAGGTCATGGCCTACCTGAAAAAGACCAAGATCAACGACATGTTCACCCAGAATGGCGAAGTGCGTCCCGATGGCCGCATGGTGCACGATATGTACCTGATGGAAGTCAAGAAGCCCTCCGAGTCGAAATACCCATGGGATTACTACAAGGTAGTCGCCACCGTGCCCGGTGCACAGGCGTACGTGACCAAGGCTGAATCGAAGTGTTCGCTGTGGAAGTAATGCTATAGCAATCCCTGCGGATCGCCCGTCGCCGCGCGGGCGTTCTATCCTGCATGCGCTTCGCTCGCAGGGTTCGCCTTGCGCCGCCGCACCCGTTTGCGGTGGCGCGTTTCCCTTGATACCACACCGCTACCCGGCGGTGCTTTTTATACTGTGATGCCATGGAAATTTTCGGCGTTCCATTACCAGCAATGATGAGCCAGCTGCTGCTGGGTCTCGTCAACGGCTCGTTCTATGCCATGTTGTCCCTCGGTCTGGCCGTCATCTTCGGCTTGCTCAACGTTATTAATTTCTCGCACGGCGCTATGTATATGATGGGCGCCTTCCTGGCCTGGATGGGCCTCAGCTATTTCGACATCAGTTACTGGGCCATGCTGGTCATCGCCCCGATCCTCGTCGGCCTGGTCGGCATCCTGATCGAAAAGACCATGCTGCGCTGGCTGTATAAACTCGACCACCTGTATGGCTTGCTGCTGACCTTTGGCATCACCCTGATCATGGAAGGCGTGTTCCGCTCCTTTTATGGCGTCTCGGGCCAGCCGTATGCCGTGCCCGAAGCGCTGGCCGGCGCGACGGACCTCGGTTTCATGATCCTGCCGAACTACCGCGCCTGGGTGGTGATCGTTTCGCTGTCCGTCTGCCTGGCCACCTGGTTCGTCATCGAGAAAACCAAACTGGGCGCCTACCTGCGGGCCGGCACGGAAAACCCGAAACTGGTGGAAGCGTTCGGCATCAACGTGCCGCTGATGGTGACCTTGACGTTCGGCTTCGGCGTGGCGCTGGCCGGTTTCGCCGGCGTGCTGGCGGCGCCGATCATCCAGGTTTCACCGCTGATGGGCTCGAACCTGATCATCGTCGTGTTCGCCGTGGTGGTGATCGGCGGCATGGGTTCCATCATGGGCTCCATCCTGACCGGCCTGGGCCTGGGTGTGATCGAGGGCCTGACCCGCGTGTTCTACCCGGAAGGCTCGGCTACCGTGGTCTTCGTGGTGATGGTCATCGTGCTGCTGCTGCGTCCCGCCGGCCTGTTCGGCAAAGAAAAGTAATCCTCATCAGTCATGTATTGGAGCTACCACGATGAATAAGAATGTAGGCTACGCCATTGCCTTGCTGCTGGCATTGGCCGCCCCGTTTTACGGCTACCCCGTCTTCCTGATGAAGTTGCTGTGCTTTGCCCTGTTTGCCTGCGCCTTTAACTTGTTGATCGGTTACACGGGCTTGCTGTCGTTTGGCCACGCCGCCTTCTTCGGCGGTGCCGGCTATGTCACCGGCTATGCGCTGCGCACCTGGGACTGGCCGACGGAACTGGGCTTGCTGGCCGGCGTCGCCACGGGCGCCTTGCTGGGCCTGGTGATCGGCGGCCTGGCGATCCGCCGCCAGGGCATCTACTTTACGATGATCACCCTGGCGCTGGCGCAGATGGTGTACTTCCTCGCCTTGCGTTTGCCTTTCACGGGCGGCGAGGATGGCTTGCAGGGTGTTCCACGTGGAACCTTGCTGGGCACGCTAGACCTGGGCAATGACACGGTGCTGTATTACGTCGTGCTGGCCATCGTCGTTGCCGGCTTCGCCCTGATTGTGCGCACCATCCACTCGCCGTTCGGCCAGGTGCTCAAGGCCATCAAGGAAAACGAACCGCGCGCCATCTCGCTCGGCTACGACGTCAACAAGTACAAACTGATGGCCATCGTGCTGTCGGCTTCCCTGGCTGCGCTGGCCGGCGCCACCAAGACCTTGGTGCTGGGCTTTGAGACCTTGACCGACGTGTACTGGGGCATGTCGGGCCTGGTCGTGCTGATGACCCTGGTGGGCGGCATGGGCACCTTGTCCGGCCCCATTCTCGGCGCCGTATTGATCATCGCGCTGGAAAACAAGCTGGGCGATGTCGGCACCTTTCTGGCCACGCACACGGGCATCGAATGGTTCGGCACCCTGGGTGAATCGGTGGGCATGGTGACGGGCGTGATCTTCGTCATCTGCGTGCTGCTGTTCCGGCGCGGCATCGTCGGCGAAGCCATCGCGCGCTTCGGCGGCAGGGCTGCCAAAGCCGCTGTCTGATTTTCAAGCAACGCCGGACGGATCGTCCGGCGTTTTTCATTGTGCGTCCACTGTTACTTCAACGGAGAGTACCACCATGCAAATGACGATCACGCGCGCGGGCACTGGCATGAGCTTGTGCACCCTGCTGGCGTTGGCAGCCTGCGGCAGTAACCATGCGCCGGAAGAGCTGAACCAGATGCCAAGCTACCTGGGCACCATCACGCGCGCCGACTACGACGGCAAGACGAATGACTTGCTCACGGCGGGCCTGGGCAAGACGGGGCTGGCCGGCGCCACGCCCGCGTATGCGAACGCTGAACAGCCGACGCCGCTCGAACTGCGCCGCAATGCGATCTATGCCAATTACCGCGCCGTGCTCGACATTGCCGCCAACAGCGGCTACGGCACCCTGTACGGACCGAACGTGGATGCGTCCGGCAACGTGGGCACGGGCGAAGGCCTGGTGGCCGGCAGTGAATACATCGCCTATGCCGACGATGGCACGGGCAGGAAGAATGTCACCTTGATGGTGCAGGTGCCGGCCAGCTTCGACCCGGACCGTGCCTGCATCGTCACGGGCACGTCGAGCGGTTCGCGCGGCATTTACGGCGCCATCGGCAGCTCGGGCGAATGGGGCTTGAAAAAGGGCTGTGCCGTGGCGTATGCCGACAAGGGTTCCGGCACGGGCTTGTATGTGTTCGAGGATGACAGCGTCAACCTGCAGAACGGCGTGCGCGCGGGCAGGGTGGCCGCCGGCAAGAACGCCCTGTTCGCGCCGGACTTGAACGATGCCGACCGGCTGGCCTGGGCTTCCGCTTACCCGAACCGCATCGCCTTCAAGCATGCGCACTCGCAGCAAAATCCGGAGAAGGACTGGGGCAAGGTGACGCTGCAGGCGGTCGAGATGGCGTATTACGTCTTGAACGAACGCTACGGCGTGCTGGCGCGCGACGGCAGTTCGCGCCTCGTGCGCCTGACGCCGAAGAACACCATCACGATCGCCTCGAGCATTTCCAACGGCGCCGGCTCGGCCTTGCTGGCGGCGGAGCAGGATACGAAAGGCTTGATCCATGGCGTGGCAGCCAGCGAACCGCAAATCCAGCCGGCGGCCTCTAACGCCTACAGCGTGCGCCAGGGTGGGGTGCTGGTCGCCAATCCGGGCCGTGCGCTGTTCGACTACGCCACCTATGCGGCCCTGTATCAACCGTGCATCGCTGCCGTGGCCGGCAATGCGGGACGCTGCACGGCACTCGTCAGCAAAGGTTTATTGAACGGTGCCGACCTGGCGGCGCAGCAGGTGGACGCGAAGCAGCGTTTGCGCGCGTATGGCTGGCTGGCCGATTCCGATCCGCTGCAGGCGGCGCACGCGGGCACGAACATCCTCGTGGCCGTCACGTATGCCTATGCCTACGGAAAATTCTCCGTGACCGATAACGTGTGCGGTTTCACGTTTGCGCAGACGGACGGCAGCGGCAATCCGATCGCGTTTACTACGGCGCAAAAGGCGGCCAGCTTTGCCGCGCAAAACGGTATCCTCGGCAATGTCGTGTACGAGAACAGCGTGGGCGGCGCCAAGGTCTACACGGCCGGCGTGTCGCCATCGACCAGCCTGGCGGACCAGTCGCTCGACGGCTTCCTGTGCCTGCGTGGCCTGGCGACGGGGCGCGACGCCGTCAGCGGCGCCACCTTGCAAGGGACGCTGGCCACGCAGAGCGTGCGCGTGCGGACCGGCATGGCCGAGGTGGCGGCCAGCGGCAAATTGAATGGCAAACCGGCCATCATCGTGCACGGCCGCAGCGATACCCTGATTCCCGTCAATCACGCCTCGCGCGCCTATCTGGGATTGAACGCCGCCGTGGAAGGGGCAAATAGCCAGCTGCGCTATATCGAAGTGAGCAATGCCAACCACTTCGATTCCTTCAGCAGCGCCTTGCCGACCCTGATCGTGCCGCTGCACGTCTACCTGAACCGGGCGCTCGACGCCATGTATGCGCACTTGAACGCCAAGCAAGCGTTGCCGCCATCGCAGGTGGTGCGCACGGTGACGCGCGCCGATGCGTCGACCCTGATCACGAATGTCAATGTGCCGGCGATTGCGGCAACGCCGGCGCCCGGCAATGTCATCAGCGTGACGGGGACGCAGGTGGATATTCCCAACTAGGCCGGCGACATCGGCATGCAAGCCAAGGCCACGTTGCACGTGGCCTTTCTTATTACTCCCAGGCCGTCTCGGCGATCTGGCCCAGTCCCTGGAAGACGGGCTTGGAAAACCAGTAGCCCTGCATCAGGGAAATGCCGCAGCTGGAAAGAAAATCGCGCTCGGCGCGCGTCTCGATGCCTTCGGCCAGCACGCGGATACCGAGCTCCTGGCACAGGCTGGCGATGGCGCGTACGATCGCCTGGCGCGGCGCCAGCGTATCGATGCCGCGCACCAGGTCCATGTCGATCTTGATGATGTCGGGCTGGTACTCGGCCAGCAGGTTCAAGCCCGCATGGCCGGCGCCGAAATCATCGATGGCTGTCTGGAAACCGAAGCGCCGGTAGGCGCGGAAGATCTCGACCAGGTGGGGACGGTCTTGCACCCGTTCGCCTTCCGTTACTTCAAAGATGATCTTGTCGGTAGGGAAGCGGTGCAGCCTGGCCGCTTCCAGGGTGCTGCGGATGCATACTTCCGGGCGGTAGACGGCGTTGGGCAGGAAGTTGATCGACAAAAATCCCTGCATGCCGAGGCGTGCGGCGCCGGCCACGGCCTTGACGCGGCACGCCTGGTCAAAGCGGTAGCGGTTGGCGTCGTTGACTTGCGCCAGCACGCTGGCCGCGCTTTCGCCGTTGGGGCCGCGCACCAGCGCCTCGTGCGCATAGATGCTGCGCGTGGCCAGGTCGACGATCGGTTGATACGCATATTCGAAGGCAAACGGCAGCGGCGCGCTGTCGTGGCAGCCGGCACAGGCACCGTGTGGAAAGTGGGTGCTGTCGGGATGAATGGGGATATCGGGAAGCGTCATGGCGTCAGTGTAGCTGGGCGGGTTGGCAGATTCCGTCTGCTGGCTCACAGTGCGGCCGCATAGATGGCGCGCGCATCACCACGCGTGACGGGCCGCGGATTGTTGCCCAGCAAGCGGGTCTGCAGCATGGCTTCATCGGCCAGACGGTCCAGGTCGCCTGCCGTGATGCCCACTTCGCGCAGGGTTCGCGCGATGCCGGTAGCAACGGCAATGTCTTGCATGGCGTCGATCAGGGCCATGGCCCGCGCTTCCTCGCTGCCCGTGATGCCGGGTTGCAGGATGGCCGCCAGTTGCGCGTACAGGGGCGCCGCGTAGGACAAGTTAAAGCGCAGCACGTGCGGCAGCACCAGCGCATTTGACAAGCCATGCGGCACGTGGAACAGGCCGCCGATGGGATAGGCGAGCGCGTGCACGGCAGCCACGGGCGCATTGGCAAACGCCTGGCCGGCCAGCATGGCGCCCAGCAGCATGGCTTGCCGCACCGGCACGTTGCTGCCATCGCGGCAGGCGGTCACGAGATTGGCGTGCAGTAGCGACAGCGCTTGCGTGGCCAGCATGTCGGATAGGGGATTTTTCAGCAGGCGGCTGGTGTACGCTTCGATCGCATGCACCATGGCATCGATGCCGGTGGCGGCCGTCACGGCGGGCGGCAAGCCCAGGGTCAGGCTGGCGTCGAGGATGGCCAAGTCCGCATACAGTTGCGGCGTGACGACGCCCATCTTGCTGGTGGCGCCCGTGGTAACGATGGCGATGTGCGTGACTTCCGAGCCCGTGCCGGCCGTTGTCGGCAATTGCACCAGCGGCAGGCGCTGGCCGTGCACATTGCCGATGCCGTACAGCTGGGCCAGTTCCTGTCGACCGGGCGCCAGCACGGCGATCAGTTTGGCCACGTCCAGCGAGCTGCCGCCGCCCAAGCCGATAATCAGTTCCACGTGAAACATCTGGGCCTGGGTCACGCCGGCCAGCACCACGGCTTCGGGCGGATCGGTTTGCACGTCGGAAAAGACGTGGACCTCGATGCCCGCCGCTTGCAAGCTGCGCAGCGGTGCATCGGCCAGACCCGTGCGCAAAAAGCCCGCGTCGGTGACGAGCAGGGCGCGGCGCACGGCGGGGAAGTGGTGGGCGATATGGGCGCCCAGCTGGGCGGCGGCGCCCGGTTCAACGATCAGATGGGGCACGGTGCGGAACTGGAAGGCGGACATGCGGACTCCTGACAGTGAGAGCAGTAACCAAGCTTACTCCGCTTTCCCGCCCCGTGCCTGTTTCACGTGGAACCAGAAACGGGCTTACTCCCACTCGAGCGCACCGCGCCTCCATTCATAGGCCAGGCCGATGGCCAGCACGCCCAGAAAACCCATGATGGCCCAGAAGCCGGGCAGGCCCAGTGCATTGACGTTGGCCGCCCACGGCATCAGGAAGATCACCTCGATATCGAACACGATGAACAGGATGGCGACCAGGTAGTAGCGGATGTCGAACTTCATGCGCGCGTCGCCGAACGCTTCGAAGCCGCATTCGTACGGGGACAGTTTTTGCGGATCGGGCTGGTGCGGCCCGAGTACTCGTCCCAGCAGCATGGGCATGATGCCGACCAAGATGCCGATCAGAATGAACAGGAGGACAGGAAAATAGTTTTCGAGGAGCATGGGGGATTCCTCTCAGTGGCTCGATGATAGTTTCATCAGCACGATGCCGCACACGATGAGGACGGCGGCGCATACGCGCAGGGTGTTGACTTGCTCGCCCAGGAAGACGATGCCAACGATGAAAGCGCCGACGGCGCCGATGCCCGTCCAGATCGTGTAGGCCGTTCCCAGGGGCAGGGTGCGCATGGCAAGCGACAGCAAGCCGAAGCTGGCGATCATCATGAGCACGGTAATTACGGAGGGGGTGAGTCTGGTGAAACCCTCGGAGAGTTTCATCGAATATGCCCACACGACTTCAAGCATGCCGGCAATAATTAAAAGTATCCAGGCCATGGCGGCTCCTTATACAGAGCGGGCCGTCCCGGTGTGTTCCCATGATGGGGGAGGCCGTCCTCCTGGATGATCGTCGCTATGGCCACTGAGGTGACCACGGCAGCGGACGATGCGGCAATTGTAGCAAACATTGCCGGCCCCCGCAGCCCCGGCGCGAGCCCTGTCCTGGCACCGCGGCGTGTTCCACGTGAAACAAAAATCGCTGTTGACTTGCCCGCGCTGAGTAAAAATTAAGCAAAAATTAGCCCGTGGAAGGTTGCGTTCGCAAAAAGACTCTATAATCGGAGCTCTCTCCCCGCATTTTTACTTGCACTGTTACCTATTTATCATGTTATTTCCTACAGAATTCGACGTCATCGTTGTCGGCGGTGGTCACGCCGGTACCGAGGCGGCCCTCGCTTCCGCCCGCATGGGGCAGAAGACGCTATTGCTCACGCATAATATTGAGACACTGGGCCAGATGTCGTGTAACCCCTCCATCGGTGGCATCGGCAAGGGCCACCTGGTCAAGGAGGTCGATGCCATGGGCGGCGCGATGGCGATTGCCACCGACGAGTCCGGCATCCAGTTCCGCATCCTGAATTCCTCGAAAGGCCCGGCAGTGCGCGCCACGCGCGCCCAGGCCGACCGTATTTTGTACAAGGCCGCCATCCGCACGCGCCTGGAAAACCAGCCGAATCTATGGCTGTTCCAGCAAGCGGTCGATGATTTGATCGTCGAAGGCGACCGGGTCGTCGGCGCCGTGACGCAGATCGGCTTGAAGTTTCTCGCGCGCGCCGTCGTGCTGACGGCTGGCACTTTCCTCGACGGCAAGATCCACGTGGGCTTGAATAACTATTCGGCCGGCCGCGCCGGCGACCCGCCCGCCATCTCCCTGTCCGCCCGCCTGAAAGAGCTGAAATTGCCGCAGGGGCGTTTGAAAACCGGCACGCCGCCGCGCATCGATGGCCGCACGATCGATTTTTCTGTGATGCAAGAGCAGCCGGGCGACCTCGATCCCGTGCCCGTGTTTTCCGTGATGGGCAACACGGCCATGCACCCGCGCCAGGTGCCGTGCTGGGTCACGCACACGAATAGCCAGACGCACGATATCATCCGCGCCGGCCTGGACCGCAGCCCCATGTATACAGGCGTGATCGAAGGTGTGGGCCCGCGTTACTGCCCCTCGATCGAAGACAAGATCCACCGTTTCTCGGGCAAGGAATCGCACCAGATTTTCCTCGAGCCGGAAGGCTTGACGACGCATGAATTCTATCCAAACGGCATCTCCACGAGCTTGCCGTTCGACGTGCAGATCGCCCTGGTGCAATCGATGAAGGGCATGGAAAACGCGCATATCCTGCGTCCCGGCTACGCCATCGAATACGATTATTTCGACCCGCGCGGCTTGAAAGCGTCGCTGGAAACGAAGGCCGTGGCGGGCCTGTTCTTCGCCGGCCAGATCAACGGCACCACGGGCTACGAGGAAGCGGCCGCGCAAGGCATGCTGGCGGGCCTGAATGCGGCCTTGCTGACGCAGGACAAGGAAGCCTGGGTACCGGGCCGCTCCGAGGCCTATCTGGGCGTGCTGGTCGACGATTTGATCACCCAGGGCGTGCAGGAACCGTACCGCATGTTCACCAGCCGCGCCGAATACCGCTTGAGCCTGCGCGAAGACAATGCCGACATGCGCCTGACGGAAATCGGCCGCGCGCTGGGCTGCGTGGGCGACGCCCAATGGCAAGCCTTCGAGACCAAGCGCGAAGCGGTGGCGCGCGAGCTCGAGCGCCTGCGTTCCACGTGGGTCAATCCGCGCATCCTGGCGGCGGCCGAATCGGAACGCATCGTGGGCCAGGCCCTCGAGCGCGAATACTCGCTGGCGGACCTGCTGCGCCGCCCGAACGTCGCCTACGACACCCTGATGAGCATGACGGGCGTGGAAGGCCAGGCGCTGGCCGGTCCCGGCGTGGCAGACCCCGCCGTGCGCGAACAGGTGGAAATCCAGCTCAAATATGCGGGTTACATCGAGCGCCAGAGCAAGGAAATCGAGCGCCACGAACACTATGAAAACCTGGCCCTGCCGGCCGGTTTCAACTACCTGGATATCGGTGCGCTGTCGGTCGAAGTGCGGCAAAAACTCGACAAGCAGCGCCCGGAAACTCTGGGCCAGGCCTCGCGCATTTCCGGCGTGACGCCGGCGGCGATTTCGCTGCTGCTGGTTCATCTGAAAAAGCGCGGCTTTGGCGCAGGGCAGGCCGAAATGCAGACCACCACTTTAAAGGACGAGGTTGTTGAATGAAGCAGTTTGACCGGGCACAACTGGCCCAGATTTTGAATGAAGGCATTGCCGCGCTGGGGATGGACCTGAGCGCGGATCAGACGGAAAAACTGCTCGATTACCTGGCCTTGCTGGCCAAATGGAACAGCGTGTACAACCTGACGTCGGTGCGCGATCCCCTGCAGATGCTGACCTTGCACGTGCTCGATTCGCTGGCCGCCGTGCCGGCGTTCGCCGATGCAAAGAACGTGCTCGACGTGGGCGCGGGCGGCGGTTTGCCGGGCATGGTCTTGGCCATCGCGCGGCCCGATATCAAGGTGTCGATGATCGACACGGTGCATAAAAAGACAGCTTTTCTGACGCAAGTGAAGGCGGAACTGGGCCTGGCCAACGTCACCGTGTACACGAAGCGCGTGGAACAGCTGGAAGTGGCGCAGAAATTCGACGTGATCACCTCGCGCGCCTTTGCCGACCTGTCCGACTTCGTCAACTGGTCGAACCACGTGCTGGCCGAGGGCGGGCAATTCATCGCCTTGAAAGGGGTGGCACCGCCAGACGAGAGAGAGCGACTGCCGGCAGACTGGAAAGTGACGGAATTACGGGCTATCCAGGTGCCAGGGCTAAATGCAGAGCGTCATCTGGTCTTTATAGCAAGAGTTTGAAAAGACGAAATTAAATAGTATAAACAGTTTATACGGTATAAATCATATAAACCGTATAAACGATTTATATCGTATATATAAAATAAACAGTATAAATCGTTTCGGCGGGATGCCGGGGCGCACGATGAAGTTTGCATCTCTTTACAACTAGAAGATACATGGCCAAAATTTTTTGTGTAGCAAATCAAAAGGGTGGTGTTGGTAAAACCACAACAAGCGTCAACCTCTCCGCCGGTCTGGCCAAGTTGAATCAGCGCGTGCTGCTGGTCGACCTCGACCCGCAGGGCAATGCGACCATGGGCGCCGGCATCAACAAGGCCGGCCTGAAGGCGTCCACCTATGAAGTCATGCTGGGCGAGTCCGATGTCAAGACGGCACGCCAGCGTTCGGAAGCGGGGCGCTTCGATGTGCTGCCGTCGAACCGCGAACTGGCCGGCGCCGAAGTGGAGATGGTCGAACTGGACAACCGCGAACGCCGCCTGAAGGATGCGCTGGCCGAAGTGGACGGCGAATACGACTTCATCTTGGTCGACTGCCCACCGGCATTATCGATGCTGACCTTGAACGGCCTGTGCGCCGCGCATGGCGTGATCATTCCGATGCAGTGTGAGTATTACGCGCTGGAAGGCTTGTCCGACCTGGTCAACACCATCAAGAAGGTGCATGCGAACCTGAACCCGGATTTGAAGATCATCGGCTTGCTGCGCGTGATGTTCGATCCGCGCATGACATTATCGCAACAAGTGTCGGCGCAACTGGAACAGCACTTCGGCGACAAGGTCTTCAATACCATCATCCCGCGCAACGTGCGCCTGGCCGAAGCGCCGTCGTACGGCTTGCCCGGCGTGACCTTCGACCCCAGCTCGAAAGGCGCCCAGGCGTATATCGCCTTCGGCGCCGAGATGGTCGAGCGCATCAAACATATGTAAACAAGAGGCGGGCGCCTGCACAGTTTGATGTAAGCGCTTACTCTGAAAACACGATTAGGACAGCATGGCTACGAAAAAATTAAAAGGACTGGGTCGCGGACTCGACGCCCTGTTGGGCGGTGGCGGTGATTTCGCCAGTCCGGACACGACTCAACCGTCGAACTTGCCCGTATCACAAATGCAAGCCGGCAAGTACCAGCCGCGCACGCGCATGGATGAGGGTGCCCTGAATGAACTGGCGGCTTCGATCAAGGCGCAAGGGCTGATGCAGCCGATCCTGGTGCGCCCGATCGGGCAGGATACCCTGAGCGGACTTGTTAAATATGAAATCATCGCGGGCGAACGCCGTTTCCGCGCCTCGCAGCTGGCCGGCCTGACGGAAGTGCCGGTGCTGGTGCGCGATGTGGACGACCTGGCCGCCGCGGCCATGGCGCTGATCGAAAACATCCAGCGCGAAGACCTCAATCCTTTGGAAGAAGCGCAGGGCATACACCGCCTGATCGCCGACTTCAGTTTTACGCATGAGCAAGCGGCCACTGCGCTGGGACGCTCGCGCAGCGCGGTGTCGAACCTGTTGCGCCTGATGAATCTGGCCAGTCCCGTGCAAACCATGCTGATGGCCGGCGATATCGACATGGGCCATGCGCGGGCATTGCTGGCCGTCGATGCGGCCACTCAGATTACGCTGGCCAACCAGGTCGTGGCCAAGCGCCTGTCGGTGCGCGAAACGGAAAAGCTCGTGACCCGCACGCTCGAGGAAGCGGCCAACCCGGTCGAGCCGCGGCACAAGGAAAAGTCGGGCGATATCGCGCGCCTGGAAGAAGAGCTGTCCGATGCGCTGGCCACGCCCGTGGTGTTCAAAATGGGCAACAAAGGCCGCGGCCAATTGGTCATCGATTTTGCCGATCTTGACGTACTCGATGGTGTATTGGCCCGCTTGCGTGGTTAAATAGCAAGTTAGCCTAGCGGCGGGAAAGTGGTCCGAGAAGCGGGCTGGACAAACTGGCCATGCTTTCCGGATGCACCACGTGATTCCTTGATAACACGGCTGGAAGCGGCCAGACAAGCGACTTTGCCATATAGTGGTGCAAATGGCGGCGAATAGTCGGTAAAGCGTCAGTTTCACGCAGCAATTGCCCTGCTGCGGTGCACCAACGTTTGACTCTATAGATCAAAGCCAACTATAATCCCGTGTCTTTGCGTGTGTAGATTTTTCTGGGAACTTGGCAATTGAGTGATTCACAACAAAGTATTGCCAAGCCAGTCTACAAAGTAGTTGCATTGCAGCTAGCAATCGCTATCAGTTTTGCCACGGTTACCCTGTTTTTTGGTGGCAGTGTCAGAGGCTGGTCCGCCGCATACGGCGGCGCTATCGCAGTCATCGGTAGCCTGGTGTATGCCCTGTTGGTGGTTCGCGGTTCTAGCGACGCCAATAAGGCATTCCGGGCGCATTTGCGCGCAGAAGTGGTGAAAATATTTATCACAGCGGTGCTGTTTATATTGGCACTGGTGTTGTTTCAGTCGGCCGCCTGGTTATGGCTGATCTTGGGTTTCGCGGTGGCAACCTTAGCATACTGGTTTTCATTGCTCGCTGTTTAATCATTGGTTTTGGGGCTTGTTGAGCTCTGAAACGACAAATCTAAATTCATTATGACCACAGAACACGCTATTGAAGCGGGCCATGCTGCCCCGGCCAACGCCACAGAATACATCAGTCACCATCTGGCCCACCTGAGAAGTGCCGACGGCATGATCAATCTGGATACGTTCTGGATTTCGGCCATTCTGGGCTTTGTTTTCCTGGCTGTTTTCTATATGGCGTCGCGCCGCGCGACGGCTGGTGTCCCTGGCAAGTTGCAAAACTTCGTCGAAATGGTCATGGAAATCGTCAATGACACTATTAATGGGGCCTTCCACGCAAAAAGCAAGGTCATCGCGCCGCTGGCCATCACTATTTTTGTGTGGGTCTGGTTGCTGAACGCGATGGACTTCCTGCCGGTTGACCTGTTGCCGAAGATCCTGAGCTGGTTTGGCGTGCATAAACTGCGCGCCGTGCCGACCGCCGACGTCAACCACACCTTCGCCATGTCGCTGTCGGTCGTGCTGTGCGTGATCGCCTTCTCGATCAAGGCCAAGGGCCTGGGCGGCTGGATCAAGGAGCTGTTCACGGCACCGTTCCATGCGAGCGGCCTGATCGGCACGATCGCCCTGGCACCTGTCAATTTCTTGCTGCAAATGGTTGAGCTGGTTGCAAAACTGATCTCCCTGTCGCTGCGACTGTTCGGCAATATGTATGCCGGCGAACTGATTTTCATCTTGATCGCGTTGTTGCCTTGGTGGGCACAGTGGGCGTTGGGTGGTCCATGGGCAATTTTCCATATCTTGATTGTAACTTTGCAAGCTTTTGTGTTTATGGCGTTGACGGTTGTGTATCTGAGCCTCGCGGTTGAGAAACATTAATCATTGACTTTATATTTTGTTTTTTTAGTATCTTTCGTTTTTAAATTTAGGAGAATTTTATGCAAGCTCTGATCGCACAAGTACAAAGCATGACCGTTCTGGCAGCAGCAATCATCATCGGCCTGGCCGCAATCGGCACCGCTCTGGGCTTCGCTATCTTGGGTGGCAAATTCCTGGAAGCTTCGGCACGTCAACCAGAACTGATGCCACAACTGCAAACCAAACTGTTCGTTATCGCTGGTCTGCTGGATGCTATCTCGATGATCGGCGTTGGTGTTGCTCTGCTGTACACGTTCGCTAACCCGTTCCTGTCCGCTCTGACGGCTGTTGCTCAGTAATTCGCTCCAACCCTAGGAGAAACTTTTAGTTAGGAGCAAAGGTATGGACATCAATATGTCGCTCATCGGCCAGATGATCACCTTCGCGGTGTTGGTCTGGTTCTCGATGAAGTTCGTATTTCCAGCGCTGAACAATGCGCTGGATGAGCGTGCCAAACGAATCGCGGATGGATTGGCTGCGGCCGATCAAGGTCAGGCTTCGATGGCAGTCGCTGAAAAGCGTGCGCAAGAGGCATTGAACAGTGCACGTGAAGAAGCGTCGCAACGCGTTGCGGACGCTGAAAAGCGCGCGCAGCTGGTTGCTGAAGAGATCAAGCAAAATGCACAAGCTGAAGCTGCGCGTATCGTTGCGCAAGCCCAGTCGGACGCCGAACAGCAACTGTCGAAAGCACGCGAACAATTGCGCGCTCAGGTGGCTGACCTGGCTGTCAAGGGTGCCGAGCAGATCTTGAAGCGTGAAGTTAACGCTACGGCTCACGCCGAAATGTTGCAGCGTCTTGCTGTCGAGCTGTAATCATGGCAGAACTCGCAACCGTCGCCCGTCCCTACGCGGAAGCTTTGTTCCGCGTAGCCCAAGCTGGTAAGGAGTCAAGCAACCTCGCGGCGTGGTCCGAGCTGGTGTCCGAACTGGCACAGATCGGTAGCCACCCCGAGGTACAGGCGTACGCGCGCAATCCGAAAGTTTCGGAAAGCGACGTCGCCGCCACCATCCTGTCGTTGTTGAAATCGCCGCTCAATGAGGAAGTCAAAAACTTCGTCACGATGTTGATCGAAAATGGCCGCATCAGCCTGCTGCCGGAAATCGGCGCGCAATTCCATGCCTTGAAAAACGGTCTGGAAGGTGCGGCTGACGCCGAGATCACGAGCGCTTTCGATCTGAGCGAAGGCCAAACGGCCGAGCTGGTCGCAACGCTGGAAAAGAAATTCAGTCGTAAGCTCAACCCTGCCGTCACAGTGGATCCATCGCTGCTCGGCGGCGTGCGCGTGGTTGTTGGCGACCAAGTGCTCGATACCTCGGTGCGCGCCAAGCTGCAGCAACTGCACGCTGCACTGGTGTCGTAAGACACGCGCTTCGGCAGGCCAGCTTAGACAGACCCTTACCCCTCGCGCAAGCTGAGAGAAACACTTTTAGGAGTTAGTATGCAACTCAACCCATCTGAAATCAGCGAGTTGATCAAGAGCCGGATCCAAGGTCTTGACGGCGGCGCTGAAGTGCGTAATCAAGGCACGGTTATTTCCGTCGCCGACGGTATCTGCCGCATCCACGGTTTGTCGGACGTGATGCAAGGCGAGATGCTGGAATTCCCAGGCAACACGTTTGGCCTGGCCATGAATCTGGAACGCGACTCCGTCGGTTCCGTGATTCTGGGTGCCTACGAGCACATCTCCGAAGGCGACACGGTGAAATGCACCGGCCGCATTCTGGAAGTGCCAGTCGGTCCTGAGCTGCTCGGCCGCGTAGTCAACGCGCTGGGCCAGCCGATCGACGGCAAAGGCGCCATCGAGACCAAAATGACGGCCGCGATTGAAAAAATCGCCCCGGGCGTGATCGCCCGTGAGTCCGTGTCGCAACCGATGCAAACCGGCCTGAAGTCGATCGATGCGATGGTTCCCGTTGGCCGCGGCCAGCGCGAACTGATCATCGGCGACCGTCAAACCGGCAAGTCGGCCGTGGCGATTGATGCGATCATCAATCAAAAAGGCCAGGGCATGAAATGTATCTACGTCGCGATTGGCCAAAAAGCCTCGTCGATCAAGAACATTGTGCGCTCGCTGGAACAGCACGGCGCGATGGAATACACCATCGTTGTCGCCGCTTCCGCTTCGGAATCGGCCGCCATGCAATACATCTCGCCGTACTCCGGTTGCGCCATGGGCGAATACTTCCGTGACCGCGGTGAAGATGCACTGATCGTCTACGATGATCTGTCCAAACAAGCTGTTGCATACCGTCAAATCTCGCTGCTGCTGCGCCGTCCACCAGGTCGCGAAGCGTACCCAGGCGACGTGTTCTACCTGCACAGCCGCCTGCTGGAACGCGCAGCACGCGTGAACGCCGACTACGTCGAGAAGTTCACCGACGGCGCCGTCAAAGGCAAGACCGGTTCCCTGACGGCACTGCCGATCATTGAAACGCAAGCTGGCGACGTGTCCGCATTCGTGCCAACCAACGTGATTTCGATTACCGACGGTCAGATCTTCCTGGAAACCTCGCTGTTCAACGCCGGTATCCGTCCTGCAATTAACGCCGGTATTTCCGTATCGCGCGTCGGTGGCGCCGCCCAGACCAAGGTCATCAAAAACCTGTCCGGCGGTATCCGTACCGACTTGGCGCAGTACCGTGAACTGGCCGCGTTTGCGCAGTTCGCTTCGGACCTCGATGAATCGACCCGCAAGCAGCTGGACCGTGGTGCGCGCGTGACGGAATTGCTCAAGCAAGCCCAGTACTCGCCACTGTCGATCTCGCTGATGGCCGTATCGCTGTTCTCGGTGAACAAAGGCTTCATGGACGACGTGCCAGTCAAGCAAGTGCTGTCGTTCGAAGCTGGTGTCCACGCTTACATGAAGACCAAGCAAGCTGCTCTGCTGGCCAAGATCGAAGAAACCAAGCAACTCGACAAAGACAGCGAAGCAACTCTGTCGGCGGCCATTGCTGATTTCAAGAAATCCGGCGCATATTAAGCGGCCAGGCGGCGCCCGCCTCGAGCGAGGCGCCGCCCTACGCGCAGAAGGAGTAAGGACTCATGGCATCAAGCAAAGAGATACGTGGCAAGATCAAGAGCGTAGAGAATACGAAGAAGATCACCAAGGCGATGGAAATGGTTGCCGCATCGAAAATGCGCAAAGCGCAAGACCGTATGCGCGCCGCCCGTCCCTACAGTGACAAGATTCGGAATATCGCCGCCAATCTGGCGACCGCCAATCCGGAATACACGCACCCGTTCCTGGCAGCTGCCCAGGGTACGCAAGCGAAGGCAGTGGGTTTCATCGTTGTCACGACCGACAAAGGTCTGTGCGGCGGCATGAACACCAACATCCTGCGCCAGGTGACGTCGAAGTCGCGCGAGCTGGAAGCTGCTGGCAACCGGGTTGAAGCAGTTGCCATCGGTAACAAAGGTTTGGGTTTTTTGAATCGCATCGGCGTCAAGATCGTCGCTTCTGCCATTCAGACCGGTGATACGCCCCACCTGGACAAACTGATCGGACCTGTCAAGGTCATGCTCGAAGAGTTCCAGGCAGGCAAGATCGATGCAGTGTACCTGTGCTACACCAAATTCATCAACACGATGAAACAGGAACCAGTCGTGGAGCAATTGCTGCCCCTGACGGCCGACAAGATGGTCGCCGACAAGAGCGCACACTCGTGGGATTACATCTACGAGCCGGATGCACAAAGCATCATCGACGAATTGCTGGAGCGCTATGTAGAAGCGCTGGTGTACCAGGCTGTCGCGGAGAATCTGGCGTCCGAGCAATCGGCACGGATGGTCGCGATGAAAGCTGCAAGCGACAACGCGGGTAGTGTGATCGGCGAATTGAAGCTGATCTACAACAAGACCCGCCAAGCTGCGATTACCAAAGAACTCTCCGAAATCGTCGCCGGTGCGGCTGCGGTTTAAACGAATTTAACTATATTGAAGGAACGAACATGGCTGATGGCAAAATCGTTCAGTGTATCGGCGCTGTGGTGGACGTTGAGTTTCCCCGCAACGCGATGCCTAAGGTATTTGATGCCTTGAAGATGGCAGGCTCGGAACTGACCCTGGAAGTACAACAGCAGTTGGGCGACGGCATTGTCCGTACCATTGCACTCGGCTCGTCCGATGGCCTGCGTCGCGGCATGATGATTCAAAATACCGGCAAACCGATCATGGTGCCAGTCGGTAAGGCAACCCTGGGTCGCATCATGGACGTGCTGGGCAACCCGATCGACGAATGCGGCCCCGTGTCGCACGAGCAGATCGCGTCGATCCACCGCACCGCTCCTGCATACGACGAACTGTCGCCATCGCAAGAACTGCTGGAAACCGGCATCAAGGTGATCGACCTGGTGTGCCCGTTTGCAAAAGGCGGTAAAGTTGGTCTGTTCGGCGGCGCTGGCGTAGGCAAGACCGTGAACATGATGGAACTGATTAACAACATCGCCAAGGCGCACAGCGGCGTGTCCGTGTTCGCCGGCGTGGGTGAGCGTACCCGTGAAGGTAACGACTTCTACCACGAGATGGCTGACGCGAAAGTGGTCGATCTGGAAAATCCAGAGAACTCCAAAGTGGCGATGGTCTACGGTCAGATGAATGAACCGCCAGGTAACCGTCTGCGCGTCGCGCTGACCGGCCTGACGATCGCTGAATCGTTCCGTGATGAAGGCAAGGACGTTCTGTTCTTCGTCGACAACATCTACCGCTTCACCCTGGCCGGTACCGAAGTGTCGGCACTGCTGGGCCGTATGCCGTCGGCTGTGGGTTACCAACCGACCCTGGCTGAAGAAATGGGCCGTCTGCAAGAGCGTATCACGTCGACCAAGACCGGTTCGATCACCTCGATCCAGGCCGTCTACGTGCCAGCCGATGATTACACCGATCCGTCGCCTGCTACCACGTTTGCTCACTTGGATTCGACCGTTGCGCTGTCGCGTGACATCGCTTCCCTGGGTATCTACCCAGCCGTGGACCCACTGGATTCGACCTCGCGTCAGCTGGATCCGTTGATCGTTGGTCAAGAGCACTATGACACCGCGCGTGCCGTGCAAACGACCCTGCAACGCTACAAGGAATTGCGCGACATTATCGCGATTCTGGGTATGGACGAGCTGGCACCGGAAGACAAACTGCTGGTGGCCCGCGCACGTAAGATGCAGCGTTTCCTGTCGCAGCCTTTCCACGTCGCTGAAGTCTTTACCGGCGCGCCTGGTAAATACGTTTCGCTCAAAGACACGATCAAGGGCTTCAAAATGATCGCTTCGGGCGAACTCGATCACCTGCCGGAACAAGCGTTCTACATGGTCGGCACGATCGAAGAAGCAATCGAAAAAGCCAAGAAACTTAACTAAGTTAAGTCTGGGCCTAACCCCGCCCCTCAGAAGGCGGGGTTCTTCAACCCGATAGGACACACATGGCACACACAATTCACGTTGACGTGGTTTCCGCTGAAGAACTGATTTTTTCAGGCGAAGCAGAATTCGTCGCGTTGCCGGGTGAGCAGGGCGAGCTGGGTATCTACCCACGCCACACGCCTTTGATTACCCGCATCCGTCCGGGCGCGGTCCGCATCAAGGTAGTCGGCCAGGCTGAAGAAGAGTTCGTCTTCGTTGCCGGCGGCCTGCTGGAAGTGCAACCGGATACCGTGACCGTCCTGGCCGATACCGCGATCCGCGGTCACGACCTTGACGAAGCGAAAGCGCTGGAAGCGAAGAAGTTGGCGGAAGAAAATATCCACAACAAGGATTCGGGCATCGACTACGCGCAAGCGCAAGCCGAGCTGGCCAGCGCGATTGCGCAGCTGGCAGCGATCCAGAAGCTGCGCAAGCATTAATTTGCTCGCACGCAGTAAGACAAAAAGGCAGCCTGCGGGCTGCCTTTTTTTTCATCAGAAATTAACGGCGCTTGTCCTTGCCCCTTTCCAGTCCGGCCTTCAATATCGTCTTCCACTTGGCGCGCGCGGCGATGCGCTCGAGCGGCGTTTCCTCGCTGCGCCGGGCGTCGCGCAGCAGCTTGTGATAATTGCGCAGGCGGTCCGCCTCGACGGCGCCGCGCACTTGGCAACCGGGCTCGCTGGCATGCTGGCAATCGCGGAACTGGCACGTTGCCGCCAGCGCCGCGATGTCGTCGAAGGTGGCGGCCAGGGTTTGCGCATCGGCATCGGCGCGCCAGCTGCGCAAGCCCGGCGTGTCGATGATGCAGGCGCCGCTGGCGCACAGGTGCAGCGAACGGGCCGTCGTCGTATGCCGGCCGCGGCCGTCGCCATGGCGCACGCCGTTGGTTGCTTGATCCGCCGCAGACAAGGTATTGGTCAGGCTGGACTTGCCCGCGCCCGATGAACCGAGCAGCACCAGGGTCTGGCCGGCGCCCAGCCAGGGTTCCAGGATGGCCACGTCATACGCATGGCGCGTATCGATGGCAAAGCGGGGTACGTGGGGCGGCAGGCGCTGTTTCAGCAGCGCCAGCTTGCCCGGCACGTCGTCGGCCACGTCGGCCTTGCTCAGCACCACCACGGGCGTTACGTGCGCCGCCAGCACGATGGCCAGATAACGCTCCAGGCGGCGCGCATTAAAATCCTCGTCCAGTCCCATCACCAGCAGGGCCGTATCGACATTCCTGGCCAGCACCTGGCGCCGGCCGTCATTGCCGCGCCGCGCGATCTGCGTGACTGGGGATAAGTGCGCCGTTATCCACAGCGTGCCGTGAAGATCGGGTTCGGCGGCGACCCAGTCGCCGACAGCAAGGGTGGTGTCGTGTTCCAGCAGTGCGTGCAGCAGGCGCGGCAGGATCTGCGCCGGCTGTTCCAGGCTGCCGTCGTGCACCCCGATGCTGTCGCGGTGCACGGCGCAAACGCGCATCAGCTGCGCGGCGGGGGAACAGATGTCGAGTTGGGTGGCTGCGCCGGCGATAGCCTGCTGCAGCCCGATACGGCGTAGTTGCGCAAAATCGAATGCGATCATGGTAGCGTAATTCCAAATTCTGTCGTCCGCATGCGGACGTGTAGCCTGCGCGTGCAGGCACCGCCAGTCGCGATGACTGGCACGAAAGAAGGGGAACGTCGGCTACGCGATCACGCGTATGGGGAATTGCGAGCTAAAAAGGCTTAGCAGGGGAAAACAGTGATCAGGCAGCCGACAGCACGGCAGTATCCGAATGGCGCATGTTGTCTACTCCTGTGGTGTGATGGAAAACGCCAGTGTGCCAGCGGCTTGCGCCGCCGTCAATGGACGGTGTGGCTCAGCTGCACATGCCTTAGGTCGGATTAGTCCGCAGGGCGTAATCCGACACACTGTTGGCGCGATTTTTGAATTAGGTGCACATGCCGTAGGCGCTGCGTTCGGGGAAATAGCGGTACGTAAACGTGCGCACCGGGTAGCGCTTGCCGCCGACGAGCATGTCGGGCATCGACAAGTCAAAGCGCTGCGGCAGCTGGCGCGGCAGTTGCAGGCGCAAGCGCCACTGGGTTTCGGCGCTAGAGCCGACGGCGGCAAACATGATGGGCAGCTGCTCGATGACGTCGACGATTTCCGCCTTCTGGTTCATGCCGCGCTGGTAGATGGTGAGTACCTTGGCCTCTCCGAAAGGCGGCTTTTTCGGTTCTTCCAGCAGGAAGGACAGGCGCGTAAAACTGGCTTGCGTGCCAACGGGTAAAGTGAAGATCAGCGCCAGTTCCGTGCCGCCTTCCTTCAGGGTGACAGGCGGCGTGGCGTAGATGCTGATACCGCGCGGCAGTTCGAAACGCGAGCCCTCCGTCCACGTCTTGCACTCGGGCGTGGTGGCCTGGTACAGGCTGGGCGCCGTATAGTCATCGCAGGCGGAAACCAGCAGCAGCAGGGGCAGGGCAAGGAGGGCGGAACGGCGCATGGGAGTCACGGTTGGGGGATCAGCCGACAGTGTAAGCGATCCCCACGCGATCCACCAGCGACGCCAGGCCTACCCGGGCGGCGCGCGCCGCACGGACTGCAGCTGGCAATGCGCCGCCTGCAGCGCCTCCTGGATGATGTCCAGCGCCAGCTGCGGCCGGGCCGCGCCGCACATGAAGATGTCGACGGCGGCAAAGTCCACTTCGGGCCAGGTGTGGATGGAGATATGCGATTCGGCCAGCAGCAGCACGCCCGTGACGCCCTGGCCCGGGCCAAAGCTGTGGAAATGGCCGTGCAGTACCTGCGCGCCGGCCGCGACGGCCGCCTCGCGCAGCAGGTGCTCGAGCGCGGCGCAATCGCGCAGCCGTTCCGGCGCGATGCCCGACAGGTCGGCCAGCAGGTGGGTGCCCTCGGGCAGATGCGGTACGGACGCCATGCTTATTTGTGGCTGCCGCCGCTGGAGCCGCCGCCATAGCTGCCGCCGCCGCCGCCCGTGCGCGAACTCCAGCTGCTGCCGCCGCTGCTGCCGCTGCCGGCCACCTTGAACATGCGCACCCAGTTGGCGGCCGTGACGGAAAACGTCACCATCAGGGCGTAGATCACGTATTTACTCATGGGGGATTCTTTGCATTCTTGTCGAGAAAAGCGGCGGGCAGGAACAGCGCCAGGCAGCCCAGCACGCTCCACAGCAAGGTGCTGGAGAACGAGACGAACATGGGGATCGCATTCAAGACCAGCACGATGACCATGAAAACCTTGGCGATGCCGCGGTGACTGAGCGCGATATTCTGCGCCTTGGCGCCGCCATGGAAGGCGGCGCCGAACCAGGCGGCCATCTGGTCGTAGGCGACGGGCACGGAGCGCGACCAGGTCATTTCCTCGCCGGTGAGTTCCGCCGCCAATTTTGCTTGTCCCTGTTCGAATTCAAAGACGTGCGTGCTGTCGCCGACGGCCACCTTCCAGTTGAAGGCGCCCGCCGCGTACACGACCTGCGAGCCGTAGTCATACAGCTTGCGGTAGGTGGCGCCATCGAGCTTGCAGGTATCGGCGTCCAATGAGGCCCAGTTGGGCCAGTTCGGCAGCACGTTCGAGCGCGACCAGCCCTCGTCCGTCTCGACCAGCCAGAAGAAGCCGGCGCGCGCGCTGAACAGCAGGTATTCGTTCCACTCGCTGCCTTCGTCGTCGGCGCGGCGCATCATGCCGATCACCGTGAAGTCGGCATTGTTGATCTTCGCGCTGGCGCCCAGTTCCAGCGTGAGGTCGGCGTTGTCGTGCACCTGCTTGCCTATGGCCAGCACCTGCGCTTCCTGGCCGCTGGCGTCGAGCTGCGCGTGGCAGGCGGGGCATACCAGCTGCGCCGCCGCACCGGGCACATAGTGGATGCCGCTGCCGCAGGAAGGGCAGTCGAGCGCATCGAGCTTGCCGCGGTACTTGCCGGCGCTTTTGGCAATGGCGTCATCGTCGCGCAGCAGCTGGCATTGCAAACTGTCCAGGGTGACGGCGACGCCCTGGTAGACGACCGGTTGCGGGCCGTCCGTGTAGTCGAGCGTGACGAAGCTGGCGTAGTTGCGCAAGTCCGCCACCTGGATACGCCAGCCCGCGCCCACCTTGAACGGCAGTTCGCCCTGGCCGGCGATGCATTCGGCATTGCGGATCTCGGCGGCCGTGTACGGCTCGCCGCAGATCGTGTAGCGCTTGCCCGGCGCCAGCGCGCCAAAGGCGGGCAGGGTGTCCTGGGTCTTGCGTACACGCGTCAGGGTGTACAGGCCGGACGAGTCGCCCAGCCACGCCGTGCTGGCGTCGTCGAACAGCAGATACCACTCGTTCCACGTGCCGGCGCTGTAGCGCTGCTGGATGCGTCCGACGACGGTGAAGTGGACGCCATCGTGCACGCCGGCCGTGCCGATCTGGATCGGCGTATAGTCTTCCAGGACGGCCGACATCTTGCCGATGTCCCTGACGGCATCGGCGTCCTTGAGGATGGTGCTGTGGCAGTACTCGCACACGGCGAGCACGGAAGCGTGCGAGCGGAAGCGGACTTCCGCGCCGCAGCTGGGACAGGAAACAGTTTGCATGCAGTCGTATTTCGCCAGTATTTAGCCGATCAGTTTCTTCAGCAGTTCAGCCTTGGCGCCGTCGTAGTCGGCCGGCGAAATGAGTCCCTTGTCCAATAAGCCCTTGAGTTTTTCCAGGCGCGCCTCGATCGGTTCTTCCACGGGCGCGGGCGCCGGGGCGGGCTGCTGCAGCGCACCGCCCATGCTTTGCGCCATCACCTGGCCGATCGACAGCCCGGCGCCCAGGCCTGCGCCGATGCCGGCCATGCCGCCTTCGTTCTGCGCTGCCAGCGGGATCGCATTGGCCACCTGGAATTTCGTGTAGCCGCTCATCTTGTCGGCACCCAGGCCGCCCTTCATGCCGGCCGAGATGCGCTCGTCGAGCGCCGCCTGCAATTCCTCGGGCAGGCTGATGCTGGCCACGTTGAATTCATCGAGACCCACGCCATAGCGGGCAAACGCCTGCGCCAGGCCATCCTTGACCTCTTGCGCCATCAGCGCCTGGTTGGCCGCCATGTCGAGGAAGGGGACGTTCGCGCCGCCCAGCGAGCTGGCCATGCTCGACATCAGAATGCCGCGCAACTGGTCTTCCACCTCGTCGCGCGTATAGACGTCGCGCGTGCCGCTGATCTCGGTGAAGAAGGTGCGGGCGTCGGCGATGCGGTACGAGTACATGCCGAAGGCGCGCACGCGGATCATGTCGAAATCCTTGTCGCGGATGGTGATCGGCTGCGGCGTGCCCCACTTGCGGCCAGTCTGCACGCGGGTGCTGAAGTAATACACGTCCGACTTGAAAGGCGAGTCGAACAGCTTGTCCCAGTTTTTCAGGTTGGTCAGCAACGGCAAGGTCTGCGTCGTCAGCTTGTGCGTGCCGGGACCGAAGACGTCGGCGATCTTGCCTTCATTGACGAAGACAGCGACCTGCGATTCGCGCACATTCAGGATGGCGCCGTTCTGGATCTCGAAATCCTGCATGGGAAAACGCCAGGCCAGCACGCCTTCCGTCTCTTCGTTCCACTGCAGTACGTCGATAAACTGCTTCTTGATAAAGCTGCCGAGGCTCATGATGGATATCCTTGAATAAGATAAAGCGGTGTCAGGAAATGCAGGCGGCGTTGATGGCGCCGATCGACAGGGAGATGGCGCCCAGCAGGCCGCCAAAGGCGCTGTTGTTCGATTCGATCTGGTCCTTCGACATGCGCAGCAGCCGCGTGGTCACCAGATAGGCCAGCAATTGCACCACCATGGCGCCGAAGGCCCAGGCGAAGAATTGCTGGTAGTCGGCCGTGTGCATCAGCGACGAGGCGATGGTGGCGGAAAAGCCCAGCAGCGCGCCACCGAGCGAGAGGGCCGCCGCCTGGTTGCCCTGGCGGATCAGCAGCACTTCCTTATACGGCGTGACGCGCGTATAGATGATAAAAAAGGCAATCAGCAGCGCGGCGGCCAGTATAAGATGGATCAGATAGTTTAGGATGGCGGGCACAGCTTTCCTCGCAATGAGTATTTGATAACGTCAACGCATATTAGAACAAAAAAAGTCCAATGAACAAAAAGATTCTGATTTTGTCCGTCTTCGTGGTCGCCTCCTGCGGCCTCGCGTATGAGCTGATCGCCGGCGCCATGTCCAGCTACCTGCTTGGCGACTCCATCCTGCAGTTTTCCACCATCATCGGCTGCTACCTGTTTGCCATGGGCGTAGGCGCTCACTTTTCCAAGTATGTGCGCGACGGCGACGTGCTGTCGCGCTTCGTCGACATCGAACTGGCCGTCGGCCTGATCGGCGGCTTGTCGGCCGCCATCCTGTTCATGACGTTTTCGTGGATGGCCGCGCCCTTTCGCACCTTATTGTATGTGATGGTGTTCCTGATCGGCGCACTGGTCGGCATGGAAGTGCCGCTGGTGATGCGCGCCCTGAATTCGCGCCAGACGGAGTTTTCCGAGCTGGTCAGCCGCGTGCTCACCTTCGATTACCTGGGCGCGCTGGCCGTCTCCCTGCTGTTCCCGCTGGTGCTGTCGCCCTACCTGGGCCTGGTGCGCACGGGCTTTTTGTTCGGCATGCTCAACGTGGGCGTGGGCCTGTGGACGATTTACGTGTTCCGCGCGGAGCTGAAGAACCTCACGGGGCGCTTCCTGCGCGCCTGCGCCGTGATGCTGGTGCTGGTCGCCGGCTTCGCCATGTCCGACCGCATGGTGGCCTGGGGCGAGCACGGCCTGTTCGGCGACCAGATCGTGTATTCCACCACCACGCCCTACCAGCGCCTGGTGATCACGCGCTGGAAGGACGATACGCGGCTGTACATCAACGGCAACCTGCAGTTTTCCTCGCGCGACGAGTACCGCTACCACGAGGCGCTGGTGCACCCCGTGCTGGAAGCGCTGCCGTGGGCGCGCCGCGTGCTGGTGCTGGGCGGCGGCGACGGCCTGGCGCTGCGCGAAATCCTCCGTTATCCACAGATCGAGCATGTCACCGTGGTCGACCTGGACCCGGCCATGACGGCCGCGTTTACCATGCGTCCGGAACTGGCAAAGTTAAATAACAACGCGTTCTCGGACAAGCGCGTCACCGTCGTCAATGCCGATGCCGCCGTCTGGCTGCGCAACAACGGCGACATGTTCGACGCGGCCATCGTCGACTTCCCCGATCCATCGAGCTTCGCGCTCGGCAAACTGTATTCGGTGCCGTTCTACGACCTTGTGAAAAAGCACCTGGCCGCCAAGGGCCTGATGGTGGTGCAGTCGACGTCGCCGTTCTTTGCCCCGCACGCCTACTGGACCATCGATGCCACCCTGCGCGAAGTGGGCATGCGCACCTGGCCCTACCACGCTTACGTGCCCTCGTTCGGCGAATGGGGGTTTATCCTCGCCTCGCCCCAGCTCGACTACACACCGCCGAAGAAATACCGCCTGCCGATGCGCTACCTGAATGCGGACACCACGCGCGAGATGTTCCTCTTCCCGCCCGACATGCAGCCGCTGCCGATGGCGCCCAACCGCTTGAATACCCAGTCGCTCGTGCATGAATTCGAGCAGGACTGGAACCGGGTGATCCGCTGATGCAGCGCCGCTCCTTCATGCTGTGGGCCGCTGGCGGCACCGCGGCGGCCGCCGCCGGCATCGGCAGCATCGCCGCGTATCTGCGCTGGCAGGAAATCACGCCCAAGGTACTGTATCCGGGCCGCAGCGAAGGACACTATTTGCGCGAGCTGCTGCGCGAGCGCAAGGCCTTGCCGCCACCTTCACGCACCTTGAACACCGACGTGGCCATCCTCGGCTCGGGCATCGCGGGTTTGACGGCTGCCTGGCGCCTGAACAAGCTGGGGCACCGGGACTTTCTCATGGTCGACGGCCCGCAGCCGTATGGCAACGCGGCCGGCGGCCATTTCGGCGACCTGGCCTATCCGACCGGTGGCCATTACCTGCCGCTGCCTTCGCCCGAATCGACGCACGTGCGCGAGATCCTGTTCGACCTGGGAATTATCCAGCGCGATCCGCAGGCGGAAAAGCCGACTTACGACGAGCGCTACATCCTGCACGCGCCGGAAGAGCGATTGCTGTTCAACGGCCACTGGCAGGACGGCTTCATCCCCACCGAAGGCGTGCCACCTGCGGAACTGGCGCAGCATGAACGCTTCTTTGCCGAGGTGCGGCGCCTGCGCCAGACGCATGGCAATGATGGCAAGCGCGTGTTCGTGTTCCCTACCGTGGAATCGTCGCAGGACCCGGCCTGGCAGGCGCTCGACACCATCACGTTAAAACAGTGGATGGAGCGCGAGGGCTATACCTCGCCCACCCTGCACTGGTACCTGAACTACTGCTGCCGCGACGATTACGGCACGCGCTACGACCAGGTCTCGGCTTGGGCCGGCCTGCATTACTATTGCAGCCGCTGGGGCCAGGCGGTCAACGCGGGCAATGGCGCCTGGCTGACCTGGCCGGGCGGCATGCAACCGGTCGCCACGGCCATGGAGCAGGCCTCAGGCGTCAAACGTCATGCGGGCACGGTGGTTTCCGTGACCACCACAAAACAGGGCGTGGAAGCGCTGTGCCTGGAGCTGGTCGACGGCCAGCCGCGCACCTACCTGGTCAAGGCGCGCAAGGCCATCTGCGCCATGCCCTTGTATGTGGCATCGCGCGTGGTGAAGAACATCGCCGAGTATGGCTTTGACGCGCAGCGCCATACGCCTGCCTACGCGCCGTGGATGGTGGCGAATTTTTTACTGAAACGCTTTCCCGACGAACGGCCGCATGCGCCCCTGTGCTGGGACAACGTGGTGTACCAGGAGCCGGGCCTTGGCTACGTCGTCTCCACGCACCAGGATATCCGCGTGCGCCCGCCCGAGAAAACCGTCTTCAGCGCTTACGTGGCCCTGTCCGACCGCACGCCGCAGCAAGCGCGCAAGTGGCTCGATACGGCCACGCCCGAGGAACTGCTGGCGCTGGCCAGCGTCGATTTGAAGACGGCGTATGGGCGCGATTTTGCCCGCTGCGTCGAGCGCGTCGACATCACCGTGCGCGGCCACGCCATGGCGGCGCCCTTGCCGGGGTTTCGCAGCAATGCGGGACTGAAGGCCTTGCGCGAGCACGACGGCGCCATCCTGTTCGCGCATGCGGATTTGTCGGGCTTTTCCGTATTTGAAGAGGCGGCGTGGTGGGGCGACCGCGCCGCGCGTCTGGCCATGAAATGAAAAAGGCCGGCGCGAACGCCGGCCAGAGCCCCCTAAGGCTCGAACCTGTGCTTCCTTGTTCTTCTCATTTATTTTTATTAATCACGTCGATGAACACGGCCGCCAGCAGCACCAGGCCCTTGATCACCTGCTGGTAGTCGATGCCGATGCCCATGATGGACATGCCGTTGTTCATCACGCCCATGATGAAGGCGCCGATGACGGCCCCCATCACCTTGCCCACGCCGCCCGAGGCCGAGGCGCCGCCGATGAAGCAGGCGGCGATCACGTCCAGCTCGAAACCCGTGCCTGCTTTCGGCGTGGCCGTGTTCAGGCGCGCCGCGAAGATCAGGCCGGCCAGCGCGGCCAGCATGCCCATGTTGACGAAGGTGTAGAAGCTGACGCGCTCCGTCTTGATACCGGACAGGCGCGCCGCCTTCTCGTTGCCGCCCACGGCATACACGCGTCGGCCCAGCACGGTGCGGTTGGTGATGAAGGTGTAGGCGACGATGAGCAGCGACATCACGGCCAGCACGTTGGGAAAGCCGCGGTAGGACGCCAGCAGGTAGCTGAAATACACCATCACGGCGGCGAAAATGGCGTTTTTCAGCAGGAAGAAGGCGCGCGGCTCGTTTTCCATGCCGTGTTTCAGTTGCTTGGCGCGGCTGCGCAGCGAGGTGACGATCAGCGCCGCGGCGGCGATCACGCCCAGCAGCAGCGACAGGCCGCGCAGGTTGTCGCCGCCGAACGGGTCGGGCAAAAAGCCCGAGCTGAGCATCTGGAAGCCTTCCGGGAAGGGGCCGACCGACTGGCCTGCCAGCAGCGCCAGGGTCAGGCCCTTGAACACCAGCATGCCGGCCAGGGTGACGATGAAGGACGGGATTTTAAAGAAGGCGACGAAATAGCCTTGCGCGCCGCCGATGACGGCGCCGGCCAGCAGGCAGAGGATGCTGGCGGCGACAAAGTTCATTTCGTAGTTGACGATCAGGACGGCCGCCAGTGCGCCGACAAAGCCGACCACTGAGCCGACGGACAAGTCGATATGGCCGGCCACGATGACCATCAGCATGCCCAGCGCCATGATGACGATGTAGCTGTTCTGCAGCACCAGGTTGGTCAGGTTCAGCGGCTCCATCAGGGTGCCGTTCGTCATGTACTGGAAAAAGCCCATGATGACGATCAGGGAGAGCAGCATGCCGTAGTCGCGCATATTGTTCTTCAAGAAGCCGGCATAGCTTTTCGCTTGCGGCGCGGCCGCTGGCGTTGCGGGCGCGCCTGCGGCCGCTCCCGCTGTCATTTTGTTATCCATTGTTTTCTCCGTGTGTAACGATCGCGCGCATGATGCGCTCCTGCGATGCTTCTGCCGCGCTCAGTTCTGCCGCGAAGCGGCCTTCGTTCATGACATAGATCCGGTCGCACATGCCCAGCAATTCCGGCATTTCCGAGGAAATCATGATGATGCATTTGCCTTCGGCGGCCAGGTCGCTGATGATGCTGTAAATCTCGTACTTGGCGCCCACGTCGATGCCGCGGCTCGGTTCATCGAGGATCAGCACGTCGGGGCGCGAAAACAGCCATTTCGCCAGCACCACTTTCTGCTGGTTGCCGCCGGACAGATTGACCACCTTCTGCGCCACGCTCGAGCAACGGGTCTTGAGCTTGCGGCGGAATTCCTCGGCCACGCCGAATTCACGCTGCTCGTCGATCACCATGTGCTTTGAAATCGCGTCCAGGTTGGCCAGGCTGGTATTTTTCTGGATGTCTTCCTCGAGGATCAGGCCCAGGCCCTTGCGGTCTTCCGTGACATACGCGAGGCCATGGGCGATGGCCTTGCCGATGGTGCTGACGTCGATCTCCTGGCCATGCTTGAGCACCGTGCCGCTGATGCGCTGGCCGTAGGCGCGGCCGAAAAGGCTCATCGCCAGTTCCGTGCGTCCGGAGCCCATCAAGCCGGCGATGCCGATGATTTCGCCCTTTTTCGCGTGCATGTTGATGCCCTTGATGACGGGGCGGTCGGCATGCTCGGGATGGAAGACGCGCCAGTCGCGCACTTCGAAAATGGTCTCGCCGATGGTGGGCGTGCGCGGCGGATAACGGTCGGCCATTTCGCGCCCGACCATTTTTTCGATGATGCGGTCTTCGCTGACGGGCTCCGCGCGGCAGTCGAAACTGTCGACCGTGTTCCCGTCGCGCAGCACCGTGATGGCATCGGCGACCCGTGAAATTTCATTGAGCTTGTGCGAAATCAGGATCGAGGCGATGCCCTGCGCTTTCAGGTCCAGCAGCAGGTCGAGCAGGGCCGCGCTGTCGCTTTCGTTCAGGCTGGCCGTCGGTTCGTCGAGGATCAGCAGCTTGACGTCCTTGCACAGCGCCTTGGCGATTTCGATCAGCTGCTGCTTGCCCACGCCCAGGTTGGTGATCAGCGTGTCCGGGGATTCCTTCAGGCCGACTTTGTGCAGCAGTTCGCGCGTTTTGCTTTGCGCGTATTCCCAGTCGATGACGCCCATATGGGCCGGTTCGTTGCCGAGGAAGATATTCTCGGCGATCGACAGCTGCGGCACCAGCGCCAGTTCCTGGTGGATGATGATGATGCCGATTTCTTCGCTGTCCTTGATGCCGCGGAAGTGCCGCGTCTGGCCCAGGTAATCGATGTCGCCCGTATAGCTGCCATGGCCGTAGACGCCACTGAGCACTTTCATCAGGGTCGATTTGCCGGCGCCGTTTTCGCCGACGATGGCGTGGATCTCGCCGCTGCGTACCCGCAGGTTGACATTGTCGAGCGCAACGACGCCCGGGAATGTTTTGCGTATCCCGCGCATTTCCAGGATAGTGTTCGTCATATAACCTCTCTGGCACGGCCGCGCTGGTGGGCATCGGTCGTGCGGCAGTCTTGTTCTGGATAGTGCATGAAGCGAAAGGCCCGGCAGCGCCGGGCCTTCAGTACCATCGATGCTTATTTCACTTGCGCTTCCGTGTAGTAGCCGCTGCCGGTGACGAGCACCTGCTTCCAGTTCGCCTTGTCAACGGTGACCGGTTTCAACAGGTAGGATGGCACGACCTTCACGCCGTTGTTATAGGTCTTGGTATCGTTGACGGCCGGCGTCTTGCCGCTCATCATCGCGTCGACCATGTTCGCCGTGACCTTGGCCAGCTCGCGCGTGTCCTTGAACACGGTCGATGCCTGTTCGCCGCGGATGATCGATTTCACCGACGGGATTTCCGCATCCTGGCCCGTCACGACGGGAAACGGCTGCTTCGGCGTGCCGTAGCCGACGCCCTTGAGCGACGACAGGATGCCGATGCTCAAGCCGTCATACGGCGACAGCACGGCGTCCACACGCGCATTGCCGTAGTAGGCGCTGAGCAGGTTGTCCATGCGCGCCTGCGCCACGGCGCCGTCCCAGCGCAGAGTGGCGACCTTTTCCATGCCCATCTGCTTCGAGCGCACCACCAGCTTGCCGCTGTCGATGTACGGTTTCAGGACCGACAGCGCGCCGTTGTAGAAGAAGTGCGCGTTATTGTCGTCGGCCGAGCCGCCGAACAGTTCGATATTGAACGGGCCCTTGCCTTCCTTGAGTTTCAGCGCCGATTCGATATAGCCCGCCTGCAGCACGCCGACCTGGAAGTTGTCGAAGGTGGCGTAGTAATCGATGTTTTTCGTGCCGCGGATCAAACGGTCATACGAGATGACCTTGATGCCCTTGTCTGCCGCTTTTTGCAGCACGTTCGACAGGGTGGTGCCGTCGATGGCGGCGATCACCAGCACCTTGGCGCCCTTGGTGATCATGTTTTCCACCTGCGCCAGCTGGTTCGGGATATCGTCGTCGGCGAACTGCAGGTCCGTCTTGTAGCCGCGCTCCTTGAATACCTTGACCATGTTGTCGCCGTCGGCGATCCAGCGCATGGACGATTTGGTTGGCATCGAGATGCCGATCGCGCCCTTGTCGGCGGCGCTTGCCACGGGCATTGCCGCCATGCCGGAGATGGCCAGCGCCAGGCTCGCGGTCAGCATTTTCATTGTTGTTTTCATTTTCAGGTCTCCACCGTCTTCGATAGTTGAATGTGCCAGGGCCGTCGTCCAGCGGGCGGGCTCCGTGCGAATGGCCGATTGCAGGCCACGGCTGATACTAGTTTGTCCATCCATCCCTCACCAATCACTTTTTTCGCATTGTCGATATCCAAAACGATATTGATGGGTCAATTGATGCAATGCGCCATGGCGCGCCTTTCCGCCTGCGCGCAGGGCGGAAACGGGGACCGGGCGGCGGCTTTTTTTGGTGCGCTGCAATACCAATAATCATCATTCAATTTGGTGATTTTCGTAATTGCGGCGACACAGGGCGGCGCGCAGAATCGGTCCGGACTTGAAGACCCGCCATCCCGTCACGACCTTTTGAAAGCTTGCCATGCAGCCGATTTCCCCCGCCTCCCTGTTGCCCGCCGACCTGGCGCAGGCCGTACTTATCGGCCGCATCTGGCGTGACGGCCCCTGCGTCGTCGCCGTGCGCGGCGGCGAAGTGGTCGACATCACGCAGACGGTGGCGACGGTGGCCGAGCTGTTCGAGCGCAGCGATGCGCTCGACATCGCCCGCCATGCGCCAGGCATCGCGCTCGGCCCCGTGCAAACGCTGCTGGAGCAGGCGCTGGCCGCGCCGGCCGGCGCGCCGCTGCTGCTGGCGCCGTGCGACCTGCAGGCCGTCAAGGCCTGCGGCGTGACCTTCGCCGTCAGCCTGCTCGAACGGGTGATCGAGGAACAGGCGGGCGGCGACGCGGCACGCGCGGCGAGCTTGCGCACCGCGCTGCAAACGACCCTGGGCGGCGACCTGTCGGCATTGAAGCCTGGCTCGGACGCGGCGCAGCGCCTGAAACAGCAGCTGCAGCAGCGCGGCGCCTGGTCGCAATACATGGAAGTGGGCATCGGCCCCGATGCGGAAGTGTTTACCAAGGCGCAGCCGATGTCGTCGGTGGGCTGCGGCGCGCAGGTGGGCTTGCTGCCATCGTCCGCCTGGAACAACCCCGAGCCCGAGATCGTCCTGGCCGTCAACAGCCGCGGCGAGGTACTGGGAGCAACCTTGGGCAACGACGTCAACCTGCGCGATATCGAAGGGCGCAGCGCCCTCTTGCTGGGCAAGGCCAAGGACAACAACGGCTCGTGCGCCATCGGCCCCTTTATCCGCCTGTTCGACGAGCACTTCACGCTCGACACCGTGCGCCAGGCGGAAGTGTCGCTGCTGATCGAGGGCGCGGACGACGGCTTTGTCCTCGAAGGCGCCAGCTTCATGCGCGAGATCAGCCGCGATCCGCTTGACCTGGTACGCCAGACGGCAGGCCAGTACCACCAGTATCCGGACGGCTTCATGCTGTTCCTGGGAACCATGTTCTCGCCCGTGAAGGACCGTGGCGCGTCGGGCGGCGGCTTTACGCACCACCTGGGCGACCGCGTGACGATAGCCAGCGCCGCGCTGGGCGCGCTCGTCAACGAAGTGCAGCGCTGCGATGCGATTGCTCCCTGGACCTTCGGCGTGCGCGCGCTGTACCAGAACCTGGCCCAACGCGGCTTGCTTTGATCCGATTTTTTTAAAAAGAGAGACACCATGCAGCATGCAACTTACCCCAGCCTGGCAGGCCAGCGCGTCGTCATCACAGGCGGCGGCACCGGCATCGGCGTGGCGATCGTCGAGGCGTTCGCGCGCCAGGGCGCCCACGTCACCTTTCTCGACATCGCCCGCGAAGCGTCGCTGGCGCTGCAGGAAAAGCTGGCCCACCTGCCGCAGCCGCCCGTTTTCCGCTATTGCGACCTGACGGATCTGGAAGCCCTGGCCGCCACCTTCGCCGAAATCGAGCACAGCGCGGGCGCCACGGATATCCTCGTCAACAACGCGGCCAATGACGACCGCCACCAGTTGCAGGACGTCACGCCCGCCTACTGGGACGAACGCATGGCCGTCAACCTGCGCCACCAGTATTTCTGCGCCCAGGCAGTGGCGCCGGCCATGCGCGCCAAGGGCAGCGGCGTGATCCTCAACCTGGGCTCGATATCCTGGCACCTGGCGCAGGCGAACCTGTCGATCTACATGACGGCCAAGGCGGGCATCGAGGGCCTGACGCGCGGCCTGGCGCGCGACCTGGGTGCCGACGGCATCCGCGTCAACTGCATCATTCCCGGCGCCGTGCGCACGCCGCGCCAGGAGCGGCTGTGGCATACGCCGGAAGCGGAAGCCGTGATCCTGCGGGGACAATGCCTGCAGCTGCGCGTGGAGCCGGAAGACGTGGCGGCGCTGGCGCTGTTCCTCGCGTCCGACAACGCGGCCAAGTGCGCCGGACGCGAATACTATGTCGACGCGGGATGGTACGGCGCATGAGCACCCAAGGCAACCGCCAGGCGCGGCGTTTCCGCTCGCAGGACTGGTTCGACAATCCCGACCATATCGACATGACGGCGCTGTACCTCGAGCGCTTCATGAATTACGGGATCACGGCCGAGGAGCTGCGTTCGGGCCGGCCCATCATCGGCATCGCGCAAAGCGGCAGCGATATCAGCCCCTGCAACCGCATCCACCTGGAGCTGGCGCAGCGCGTGCGCGACGGCATCCGCGACGCGGGCGGCATTCCGATGGAATTCCCGCTGCACCCGATCTTCGAGAACTGCCGCCGTCCCACGGCCGCGCTGGACCGTAACCTGGCCTATCTGGGCCTGGTGGAAATCCTGCATGGCTACCCGATCGACGCCGTGGTGCTGACGACCGGTTGCGACAAGACCACGCCGGCGCAATTGATGGCCGCCGCCACGGTGGACATTCCCGCTATCGTGCTGTCGGGCGGTCCCATGCTCGACGGCTGGATGGACGGCGAACTGGTCGGTTCCGGCGCCGCCATCTGGAAGGGCCGCCGCCAGCTGTCGGCCGGCGTGATCGACAACGACAAATTCCTGCAGATCGCCGCCGCCTCGGCGCCATCGGCGGGCCACTGCAACACCATGGGCACCGCATCGACCATGAATGCGCTGGCCGAGGCGCTGGGCATGTCGCTGACGGGCTGCTCGGCCATCCCCGCGCCGTACCGCGAACGGGGCCAGATCGCCTATGCAACGGGGCGCCGCATCGTCGGCATGGCGCATGACGACGTGCGCCCGTCGAGCATCCTCACGCGCGAGGCCTTCCTGGACGCCATCATCGTCAACGCGGCCATCGGCGGCTCGACCAACGCCCAGCCGCACCTGATGGCCATGGCGCGCCATGCGGGCGTGGAGCTGCACTCGGGCGATTGGATGGCGCACGGCTACGACGTGCCGCTGCTGCTGAACATGCAGCCGGCCGGCAAATACCTGGGCGAACGCTTCCACCGCGCCGGCGGCGTGCCCGCCGTGATGTGGGAACTGCTCAAGGCGGGATTGCTGCACGCCGAGCGCCCCACCGTCACGGGCCAGACGATGGCGGCCAACCTGGCCGGGCGCGAAAGCACGGACCGCGAAATGATCCGCCCGTTTGCCGCGCCGCTGAAGGAAAAGGCCGGCTTCATGGCCTTGCAGGGCAACCTGTTCGATTTTGCCATCATGAAGACCAGCGTGATTTCGCCCGCTTTCCGCGAGCGCTACCTGTCGCGTCCCGGCAGCGAGGGCGTGTTCGAGGCGCGCGCCATCGTCTTTGACGGGTCAAGCGATTACCACGCGCGCATCAACGACCCGGCGCTGGGCATCGACGACAGCTGCATGCTGGTCATGCGCGGCGCGGGTCCCGTGGGCTGGCCCGGTTCGGCCGAAGTGGTCAACATGCAGCCGCCCGATGCCTTGCTCAAGGCCGGCATCTTGAACCTGCCGACACTGGGCGACGGGCGCCAGTCCGGTACCTCGGACAGCCCCTCGATCCTGAACGCGTCGCCGGAAAGCGCCGTCGGTGGCGGCCTGGCGCTGCTGCGCACGGGCGACATCATCCGCGTGGACCTGAACGGGGGCCAGTGCGACATGCTGGTCGATGCGGCTGAACTGGCGCGCCGCGCCCAGGAATTGCCGCCGCCGGTCAACGACAGCGCCACGCCATGGCAGGAGATTTACCGCGCCAGCGTGGGCCAGCTGGAAACGGGCGCCTGCATGGAGCTGGCGCTGAAATACCGCGCCGTGGGACAGACCCTGCCGCGCCACAACCATTAGCAGGCAGGTCTGGGTAGGTCGGGTTAGCGCTGCGCGCGTAACCCGACAAGCACCACATTTTTCAGCAGCACCCGTAGTTCAAAACGTTGTTAATAAAATCCACAAGGAGACACACAATGAACAAGATCATCAGTGCAGCCATCATGACCGCCATGCTGGCATTGAGCAGCAGCGCCGCCCTGGCCGACGCGAAAAACCCGAAGATCGGCTTTTCCATCGACGATTTGCGCGTCGAGCGCTGGACGCGCGACCGCGATTTCTTCATCGCCGCGGCCGAAAAGCAGGGCGCCAAGGTCTTCGTGCAATCGGCCGACGCCAGCGAGCAGCGCCAGATTTCGCAGATCGAAAACCTGATCTCGCGCGGCGTGGACGTGCTGGTGATCGTGCCGTTCAACGCCACGGTGCTCAACAACACTGTCAAGGAAGCGAAAAAGGCCGGCATCAAGGTGCTGTCGTATGACCGCCTGATCCTGAATGCCGATATCGATGCGTATATCTCGTTCGACAACGAGAAAGTGGGCGAGATGCAGGCCGAAGGCGTGACCAAGCTGCAGCCGAAGGGCAATTACTACCTGCTGGGCGGCTCGCCGACCGACAACAACGCCAAGATGCTGCGCGAAGGGCAAATGAAAGTATTGAAACCGTTCATCGACAAGGGCGACATCAAGATCGTCGGCCAGCAGTGGGTGAAGGACTGGAGCGCCACCGAAGCGCTGTCCATCGTGGAAAACGCGCTGACGGCCAACGGCAACAAGATCGACGCCATCGTCGCCTCGAACGACGGCACGGCCGGCGGCGCCATCCAGGCCCTGGCCGCGCAAAAACTGGCCGGCAAGGTGCCGGTCTCGGGCCAGGACGCCGATCTGGCGGCGGTGAAACGCGTCATCGCCGGCACGCAGTCGATGACCGTCTACAAACCCCTGAAAACCATCGCTGCCGAAGCGGCCAAGCTGGCCGTGCAACTGGCACGTAATGAAAAGCCGGCCTACAACTCCAGCTATGAGAACGGCCTGAAAAAGGTCAGCACGGTGCTGCTCAAACCGACTCCGCTGACCAAGGCGAATGTGAACATTCTCGTCGACGACGGCTTCTATACCAAGGCGCAGCTGGGTAATTAATCCGCCGCTAGATGTCGGCTTACGCGCTGCGCGCCAAGCCGACCTACCCGATTTTAACGGTAGGTCGGATTAGCGCAGCGTAATCCGACATTCTTTTCGTATCCGCAACGAGAGTGAGCATGTCCGACTATCTGCTTGAAATGAAAGGCATCGTCAAACAGTTTGGCGGTGTCCGCGCGCTTGACGGCATCGACCTGCAGGTGCGGGCCGGCGAGTGCATCGGCCTGTGCGGCGAGAATGGCGCCGGCAAGTCGACCCTGATGAAGGTGCTGTCCGGCGTGTACCCGCACGGCACCTGGGACGGCGAGATCCTGTGGGATGGCCAGCCCTTGCGCGCGCAATCGATCCGCGACACGGAAGACGCGGGCATCATCATCATCCACCAGGAACTGATGCTGGTGCCGCAGCTGTCCGTGGCCGAGAATATCTTCATGGGCCGCGAGCTCACCCTGCCCGGCGGGCGCATGCATTACGCGGCCATGTACCGGCGCGCCGACGAGCTGCTGCGCGAATTGAAGATACCCGAACTGAACGTGGCGCAGCCCGTGATGCATTACGGCGGCGGCCACCAGCAGCTGGTGGAAATCGCCAAGGCGCTCAACAAGAATGCGCGCCTGCTGATCCTCGACGAGCCGTCGTCGTCGCTGACGGCCTCGGAAATCGCCGTGCTGCTCGATATCCTGCGCGCGCTGAAGGCCAAAGGCGTCACCTGCATCTATATATCGCACAAGCTCGATGAAGTGGCGGCCATCTGCGACACCATCGTCGTCATCCGCGACGGCAAGCATATCGCCACTACGCCGATGGCGCAGATGAACGTCGAGCGCATCATCGCGCAGATGGTGGGCCGCGAAATGAGCCAGCTGTATCCGCACCGTGCGCAGCCTGCGGCCATCGGCGAAGTGTTGTTCGAGGCGCGCCACGTGACGTGCATCGACCCCGACAACCCGCAGCGCAAGCGCGTCGACGACGTATCGTTCACCCTGCGCAAGGGCGAGATCCTCGGCATTGCCGGCCTGGTGGGGGCGGGGCGCACGGAGCTCGTCTCGGCCCTGTTCGGCGCCTACCAGGGGCCGTGCCAGGCCGAAGTGTGGCTCGATGGCCGCCGCATCGATACTTCGTCTCCGCAAAAGGCCATCGCCATGGGGCTGGCCATGGTGCCGGAAGACCGCAAGCACCACGGCATCGTGCCCGACCTCGACGTGGGACAGAACATCACCCTGGCTGTGCTGGAGGAATTCGCGCGCGCCACGCGCATCGATGGCGAGGCGGAATTGACCGCCGTGCGCGGCGAGATCGCCCAGCTGGAACTGAAGGCGGCCAGCCCGTCGCTGCCCATCACGAGCCTGTCGGGCGGCAACCAGCAAAAGGCCGTGCTGGCCAAGATGCTGCTGACGCGCCCGCGCGTGCTGATTCTCGACGAGCCCACGCGCGGCGTGGACGTGGGCGCCAAATATGAAATCTACAAACTGATGCTGGCGCTGGCGGACCGGGGCGTGGCCATCATCATGGTCTCGTCGGAACTGGCCGAAGTGCTGGGCGTGTCCGACCGCGTGCTGGTGATGGGCGAAGGCCGCCTGCGCGGCGACTTTATCAACGATGGCCTGAGCCAGGAAACCGTGCTGGCGGCGGCGCTGGACCAGCGCCCTGCGCCCGCCGCCAATACCGCAAACAAGGAACCCGCAGCATGAAACCACACAGTATCAAACAGCTGTTCACCCAATACAAGATGCTGGCCCTGCTGATCGCCGTGGCGCTGATCTGGGCCTTCTTTTCGTGGAAGACGGAAGGCAGCTTCCTCACGCCGCGCAACCTGTCGAACCTGCTGCGCCAGATGTCCGTCACCGGCATCCTCGCCTGCGGCATGGTGCTGGTGATTATCGCCGGCGAGATCGACCTGTCGATCGGCTCCCTGCTGGGGCTGCTCGGCGGCATCGCCGCCGTGCTGGACGTCACGCAGCACTGGCCGCTGGCGCTGAACCTGGCGGCGGTGCTGGGCTGCGGCCTGGTGATTGGCCTGCTCAACGGCTACCTGACGGCGTACCGCGGTATTCCGTCCTTCATCGTCGGCCTGGGCGGCATGCTCGCGTACCGCGGCGTGTTGCTGGGCATCACGGGCGGCATCACGATCGCGCCCGTCTCCGAGCCGATGGTCTACCTGGGGCAGGGCTACCTGCCCGCGGTGCCCGGCATCGTGCTGGGCATCGGCCTGTTCCTGCTGGCCGCCTTCCTGACGTGGCGCGCGCGCGCCAGCCGCGCGCAGCATGGCTTGCCGCAGACGGCGCCCTGGGCCGACGGCTTGCGCCTGGCCGTCATCGGCGCCGTGCTGTATGCCTTCGTGCAAACCTTGAACGGCTACGAAGGCATCCCGCTGCCCGTGCTGCTGTTGCTGGCGCTGTTGGGCCTGTTCAGCTACATCACCAGCCAAACCGTGTTCGGCCGGCGCATCTACGCCGTGGGCAGCAATATGGAAGCGACGCGCCTGTCCGGCATCAATGTGAAAGCCGTCAAGCTGTGGATCTTCGGCATCATGGGCCTGATGTGCGCGCTCGCTGGCCTGATCAACACGGGCCGCCTGGCGGCCGGTTCGCCGTCGGCCGGCACCTTCAGCGAACTCGATGCCATCGCCGCCTGCTTCATCGGCGGCACCTCGATGCGCGGCGGCTCGGGCACCGTGTACGGTGCCCTGATCGGTGCGCTGGTGATGGCCAGCCTCGATAACGGCATGTCCATGCTGGACGTGGACACCTACTGGCAGATGATCGTGAAAGGCAGTATCCTCACCCTCGCCGTGTGGGTCGATGTCAGCACGCGAGCCGGACGCAGATAGCCGTGAAACGATCTGGCACGGGAGGAGACACCATGAAGATGCCGACCGCGCACCGGATCGCGCTGCTGTTTAACGGGAATAAAATCTACGACCGCGACATCATCGCGGGCATCGCCGCTTACCTGAACACGACGCGCGTGTCGTGGGACCTGTTCCTGGAAGAGGATTTCCGCTGCCGCCTGCCCGGCATCGAGCGCTGGCAGGGCGACGGCATCATCGCCGATTTCGACGATCCAGCCGTCTGCGAAGCGCTGGCGCACAGCCGCCTGCCCGTGGTGGCCGTGGGCGGTTCGTATGCGCGCGCCGAGGATTACCCGGCCGGCATCCCCTACGTGGCAACCGATAATTTCAAGATCGTCAAGCTGGCCCATGAACATCTGGTGGAAGCGGGCTTGACGCGCTTTGCCTGTTTCAGCCTGCCCGAGGCCGATGTCAACCGCTGGGCGCAGGAACGGGAAACGGCGTTTTGCGCCCTGATGGAGCGCGACCACATGCGCGCCGACGTGTACCGGGGCGTGGCCACCAGCGCGCCGTCTTGGGACGAGGCGGTGGAGCAGCAGATCGCCTGGCTCAACAGCCTGGAAAAACCCGTCGGCATCATCGCTGTCAGCGACGCGCGCGCGCGCCAGCTGCTGCAAGCGTGCATGCATGCGGGCATCGCCGTGCCGGAGCAAGTGGCGCTGATCGGCATCGACAACGACCCGCTGGCGCGCATGCTTACGCGTATTCCCTTGAGTTCCGTGATCCAGGGCACCGAGGAAATGGGCCGCACGGCCGCGCATTTGCTGCACCAGATGCTCAACGGCGCGCGCCTGTCCGGCACGCGCATCCTGGTGCCGCCGGCCGGCCTGAACGTGCTCGCGTCCACGCGCCACCAGCCCTTCCAGCATCCGCAGGTGATGCAGGCGCGCCACTTCATCCGCCAGTACGCCTGCCAGGGCATCAAGACGGAGCAGGTGGCCGATTATGTGGGCGTGTCGCGTTCCTCGCTCGAAGCGCACTTCCGCCACGAGCTGGGGCGCAGCGTGCACGACGAGATCCTGCACTTCAAGCTCGATGCGGCCAAGACCCTGCTGGCGCGCGGGCCGGGGCAGGTGGCCGAGGTGGCCGTGCGTTGCGGCTTTACCACGGTGCAGTACATGCACGCCGTGTTCAAGCGCGAACTCGGCTGCACGCCGCGCGAGTTCCAGCAGCGCAGCCGGCCGCCGCCAGCTCCCGGGCAGGCGCCATGATGCATCTGCTGCGCAATGCGCGCGGCATGCGCGTGGCCATCGACGCGCACGACGCCAGCGTGCGGGCCTGGTGGGCACCCGACCGCTATGGCCGCCTGGCCGACGTGCTGGGTGCGGCACCCCCTGTGGCGCATGCGTCCACGGGCTGGCGGTACGACCCGCCGGATGACGGCCACTTGCTGCTGCACCTGGCACAAGACGGCTTGTCGGTGCGTCTGGCCTACCGGCTCGACGACGATGGCAGCCTGCACCTCGATTGCGCCGCCACGGCCGATAGCGTTTCCCGTTTTGCGCTTGCCGCACCCCGCTTCAATCTGCAGGGCAGCCGTGCCGCCGTGGGCGACCATGTGCTGCGTCTGGCCGCGGACCGCTACTGGCCTGGCGGCCACGCGTGCAGCGCTCCGCTCGACGTGGCGGGCAGCGCGTTCGACTTCCGCCAGCCGGCGCCGCTCGCGTCACGCCTGGCCTGGCCCGCACTCGTGGACTTGCCCGGATTCCGGCATGACTTTTACTGGACGGGCAGCGGCCAGCTGCGCGAGGCGGCGCGGGTTGCCGATCCCGCTTCCGGCCGGGTCCTGCGTTTCTCCAGCACCCAGGACAGCTGCCATCTGTATTCCGATGCGCGCTGTTTTTCCCTGCTGGCGCAGGGCGTGCAAACGCAGCCGGGACAGCCGAGGCGCTTCCAACTCGCCTATCGTTTGGGCGTGCAGGATATCGATGCGTTTGACATATCCGAACCGGTATCAATGATGTCAAATAAGTGATTGGTCAGATATGCGGGGCAGTTCTACCATGAGGTAGTTTTTCCCTCATTTATTTTTGTCCTTACCGACGCTGCCAACTTGCCCATGAACATACTCACCATCGATGCCGGCACCACCAATACGCGTACCTTGCTGTGGCGCGGCGGCGCCGTCGTCGCCCAGGCGCAGCTGGAAACGGGCGTGCGCAATACCGCCATCGATGGCCATAACGGCGCGCTGAAACAGGCGCTGCGCGACACCATCGCCAGCGTGCTGGCCAGCGCCGGCATCGCGCCGTCCGCCGTCGACCTGGCGCTCGCTTCGGGCATGATCAGTTCGCCCATGGGCGTGCAGGAAGTGCCGCATTTGCCGGCGCCCGCCGGCCTGGCCCAGCTGGCGCAAGGCATGCAGGCGGTGGACTTGCCCGACGTGCTGGCGCAGCCCCTGTGGCTGATTCCCGGCGTGCGCAACCAGCATGGCGCCGTCGGCCTTCATAACGTCGAGGCGATGGACATGATGCGCGGCGAAGAGACGGAAGTCGTCGCGCTGCTCGAACGCCTGCAGTTGCGCGGCGCGGCGACCCTGATCATGCCCGGCTCGCATACCAAACTGATCAGCGTCGACGAGCAGCGCCGCATCCTCGGCTGCAGCACCACCATCGCTGGGGAATTGCTGCAGGCGATTACGCAGCACACCCTGATCAAGCAATCGGTCGATGGCGGTTTTGCCCAGACCCTGGTGCCGAAAATGCTGCTGGCCGGCGCGGCCGCGGCGCAAAAAACGGGACTGGCGCGCGCCTGCTTCAGCGTGCGCACCCTGGGCCAGTTCAGCGCCGTCGAATGCAATGAGCGGGCCAATTTCCTGATGGGCGCCGTCCTCAGCGGCGACTTGCTGGCGCTGCGCAACAGCACCGCCATCCAGATGCGGCCCGATACCCCGCTCGTCATTACCGGCAAGCCCATGCTGCGCCAGGCGCTCGGGCTGCTGATCGAGGAACACGGATTTTTTTATGGCAAGCGCATCATCGTCGACGACCAGCAGCAAGACCATCTGGCCGGTCACGGTGCGCTGCTGATCGCCGCCGCGCGCGGCTTGATTTCCCCGCAGGAGACAGTATGAGCAGCAACAAGAACAAGCGTCCCTTGCGTTCGCAAGCGTGGTTTGGCGGCGACGACAAGGACAGTTTTATTCACCGCAGCTGGATGAAGAACCAGGGCTATCCCAGCGACGCCTTCGATGGCCGTCCCGTCATCGGCATCTGCAATACCTGGTCCGAGCTGACGCCCTGCAATGGCCATTTCCGCGACCTGGCCGAGATGGTCAAGCGCGGCGTGCTCGAGGCGGGCGGCTTTCCCGTCGAATTTCCCGTGATGTCGCTGGGCGAGACGAATCTGCGCCCGACGGCCATGCTGTTCCGTAACCTGGCCAGCATGGATGTGGAAGAATCGATACGCGCCAACCCCATCGACGGCGTGGTGCTGCTGACGGGCTGCGACAAGACCACGCCGGCCCTGCTGATGGGCGCGGCCAGCGTGGATTTGCCCACCATCGTGCTGTCGGGCGGCCCCATGCTGAACGGGAATTACCGCGGCAAGCCGATCGGCTCGGGCACGGACGTGTGGAAGTTTTCCGAAGACGTGCGCGCCGGGCGCATGACCTCGAACGAATTCAAGCAGGCCGAATCGTGCATGTCGCGTTCCGCCGGCCACTGCATGACCATGGGCACGGCTTCGACCATGGCCAGCATGGTCGAGGCGCTGGGCGTGACCTTGCCCGGCAACGCGGCCATTCCCGCCGTCGATGCGCGCCGCAAGCTGCAGGCGCAGCTGACGGGCAGGCGCATCGTCGACATGGTGCATGAAGACTTGAAACTGTCGCAGATCCTCACGCGCGAAGCGTTTGAAAACGCCATCATGGTCAACGGCGCCATCGGCGGCTCGACCAATGCCGTGATCCACCTGCTGGCCATTGCCGGGCGCATCGGCGTGGACATGCGCCTGGGCGACTGGGACCGCCTGGGCCGCGACATTCCCTGCCTGTTGAACCTGATGCCGTCGGGCCAGTACCTGATGGAAGATTTTTACTATGCGGGCGGCCTGCCCGTGATCATCCGCGACCTGCTGGGCAAATTGCATGGCGGGGCGCTCACCGTCACGGGCGCCAGCATGGCCGTCAACGTGGCCGAGGCGGAAAACTTCAATCCCGAGGTGATCACGCCGCTGGCGCAGCCATTCAAGGACGAGGGCGGCATCGCCGTCCTGCATGGCAACCTGGCCCCGCGCGGCGCCGTCATCAAGCCATCGGCCGCCTCGCCGGAATTGATGCAGCACCGCGGCCGCGCCGTCGTCTTCAACAGCATCGAGCACTATAAAAAGCGCGTCGACGATCCCGCGCTCGATATCGACGCCAGCTGCGTGATGGTGCTGCAAAATTGCGGCCCGCAGGGCTATCCTGGCATGGCTGAAGTGGGCAATATGGGATTGCCGAAAAAACTGCTGGAGCAGGGCGTGCGCGACATGGTGCGCATCTCGGACGCGCGCATGAGCGGCACGGCCTACGGCACGGTGGTGCTGCACGTGGCGCCGGAAGCGGCCGTGGGCGGGCCGCTGGCGCTGGTGCGCGATGGCGACATGATCGAACTGGACGTGGCGGGACGGCGCTTGCACCTGGACGTCGACGAGGCCGAGCTGGCGCGCCGGCGCGAAGAATGGCGCGCCCCCGAGCCGGCCATGAAGGGCGGCTACCAGTCCATGTACATCAAGCACGTGACGCAGGCCGACGAAGGCGCGGATCTCGATTTCCTCGTCGGCTGCCGGGGTTCGGCCGTGCCACGCGAGTCGCACTAGAAAGGAAAAAAATGATGGGAACACAGGCCCAATTACTGGTCGATGCACAGAACTTCCTGGGCGAGGGCGTGCGCTGGTGCGAACGCAGCGGCCGCGTTTTCTGGACGAATATCGAAGGCTGCCAGCTGCATGCGCTGGTGCTGGCCACGGGGGAGCGCCAGCGCTGGGACATGCCCGAGCGCCTGGCCTGCTTCGCGCTGACGGACCGCGACGACGTGCTGCTGCTGGGCCTGGCGTCGCGCCTGGCCTGGTTCGACGCGCGCAGCGGGGCCGTCACGGCCCTGCACACGGTGGAGGCCGACTTGCCCATGACGCGCCTGAACGACGGCCGCTGCGACCGCCAGGGGCGCTTTGTCTTCGGCACGCTCGATGAGCGCCCGTGCCGCGATGCGATCGGCAGCTTCTACCGCCTCAACCTGGACCTGAGCCTGGAGCGCTTGCCGTTGCCGCAGATCGCCATCTCGAACAGCATCTGCTTCAGCGTCGATGGCACGGGCATGTATTTTTGCGATTCGATGAAGAAGGCGATCTACCGCTGGGACGATTACCTGGGGGGCGACGCCAGCCGCGTGCGCGTGTTTGCCGTGCTCGATCCGGGGCCGGGCGCTGCCGATGGCGCCACCATCGATGCGCATGACCACTTGTGGAGCGCGCAGTGGGGAGCCGGCAGCGTTCTGCGCTTCGCGCCGGACGGCAGCGTCGAGCGCAAGATCGGCCTGCCCGTCTCGCAGCCCAGCTGCGTGAGCCTGGGCGGTCCGCACTACGACGAATTGTTCGTCACCACGGCGCAGGAAAGCTTGACCCCGGCCCAGCTGGCGGGCGAACCGCTGGCCGGCGGATTGTTTCATGCGCGCCAGGTGGGCGTGCGCGGTTTGCCGGAAGTGCGCTTTGGCGCCCTGCCGGCCTGACAGGAGAGAGCAGATGCAAAAGCACATGGTTTTCAATGGCATCCTCGAGCGGGGCATGGTCGGCATCGTGCGCGCCCCTTCGGCGCAGGCGGCCGTGCAGATCGCCGAGGCGTGCATCGCCGGCGGCATCACGGCGCTGGAAGTGGCGTTCACCACGCCCGATACCCTGGGCGTGCTGCGCACCCTGCGCGAACGCCACGGTCCTGACGTGCTGCTGGGCGCGGGCACGGTGCTCGATACGGAGACGGCGCGCGCCGCCATCCTGGCCGGCGCCCAGTTCATCATCTCGCCTGGCGTGAACGTGGAGACCATCGCGCTGTGCCAGCGCTACCAGGTACTGTCCATGCCGGGTGCGATGACGCCGACGGAGATCGTCACGGCCCTGCAGGCGGGCGCCGACATCGTCAAGGTCTTCCCCGCCGAGATGTTCGGCCCCGCCTACATCAAGGCCCTGCGCGCGCCTTTGCCGCAAGCGCCGCTGATGCCGACGGGCGGCGTGACGGTGGAGAACCTGCATGACTGGTTTGCCAGCGGCGCCGTGGCGGTAGGCATCGGCAGCAGCCTCAGTGGCCCGGGCGCCACGGGCGATTACGCGGCCGTGACGGCGCGCGCGCAGGCTTTCGTGGCGCAGCTGGCGGCCGTGCGTACAGCTAAGTCTTCTGGCTAGCTCCCGGCGCTGGATAATTCTGCTACGCTAGGCGGGCAATGTCGCACGCCTCATAGACCGGAATATGTCCAACATCGCCCGCATCCTGCAAGACAGCCGCATCATCGCCATCGTCGGCATGTCCGACAAGCCCGAACGCGCCAGCCATGAAGTGGCCGACTACCTGCTGCGCCAAGGCTACCGCATCCTGCCCGTCAATCCGGCCCTGGCCGGGCGCGACGTGCTGGGCCAGCGCGCTTACGCCACCTTGACGGAGGCGGCGGCGGCCGTCGCGCCGGCGCGCATCGACATCGTCGACTGCTTCCGCAAGGCCGAGGATATCCTGCCCATCGCCGAGGAAGCCATCGCCGTCAAGGCGGGCTGCCTGTGGCTGCAGCTTGACATCGTCAACGAGCAGGCGGCGCAGCTGGCGCGCGCGGCGGGCCTGGACGTGGTGATGGACCATTGCACGAAAATCGAGCACCGCAAGCTGGCGGTGGCGGCATGAAGGCGCGCACGCAATTTCGCGCCGGCAAGGACTTCGTCCTCGACGAGGACTTTGCCGGCAAGCGCCTGCTGGGCGCCGCCACCAAGGCGGCCAATAAAAAACTGACGCCAGCCCAGTGCAAGGCCCTGGACCGCGAGGAAACCGTGGCGCTGACGGCGCAGATCGCCGAGTGCCAGAGCATGCTGTATGCGCAGCACAAAAAGAAGGTGCTGCTGGTCCTGCAGGGCATGGATACCTCGGGCAAGGATGGCACGGTCAAGGCCATCTTCAGCGACATCAACCCGATGGGCATCCGCGCCGTGGCGTTCAAGGGCCCCACCGATATCGAACTGGCGCACGACTACCTGTGGCGCGTGCACCAGCACGTGCCGGTGAAGGGCGAGATCGCCATCTTCAACCGCAGCCATTATGAAGATGTGCTGATCACGCGCGTGCAGGACATGATCGACAAGGCCGAATGCCAGCGCCGCTACGCGCAGATCCGCGATTTCGAGCGCATGCTGAGCGAAACGGGCACCGTCATCCTGAAAGTCTTCCTGCATATCTCGAAGGATGAGCAACGGGGACGGCTGCAGGAGCGGCTCGACGATCCCGACCGCCAGTGGAAGTTCGATCCCAACGATATCGCCCAGCGCAAGAAGTGGGACGGCTACCAGCGTGCCTACGAAACGGCGATCCGCGAGACCGATGCCGATCATGCGCCGTGGTACGTGGTGCCATCGAATTCCAAGACGCAGCGCAACCTGGTGGTCGCTTCCCTGCTGCTGGAAACCCTGCAGGGCATGAAGCTCGCATATCCGGCGCCGGACCCGAAACTGTCGTCTTTCAAGGTTGAGTAGAGGGTAGGGTAGTTCAGCGCATCGCCTGCGGAATCGGCCGCGCTGTGGCATAGTATCCCTCGTCATAATTCAAATCAGACCGGAGATGCATATGCTGCAGTTGAAAGATCCTACCTTGTTGCGTCACCAGGCTTACGTGAATGGCGCCTGGATGGACGCCGATGGCGGCCAGACGATTAATGTGAGCAATCCCGCCACCGGCGAGCATCTCGGCACGGTGCCCCTGATGGGCGCAGCCGAGACGCGCCGCGCCATCGAGGCGGCCAATGCCGCCTGGCCCGCCTGGCGCAAGAAGACCGCCAAGGAGCGCGCGGCCGTGCTGCGTCGCTGGCATGACCTGATCCTGGAAAACGCCGACGACCTGGCGCTGATCATGACCACCGAGCAGGGCAAGCCCCTGCCGGAAGCGAAGGGCGAAGTGCAGTTCGGCGCCTCGTTCATCGAGTGGTTCGCGGAAGAAGGCAAGCGCGTGGCGGGCGACACCCTGCAGTCGCCATGGCCGGACCGCCGCCTGGTGGTGACCAAGGAGCCGATCGGCGTATGCGCCGCCATCACGCCGTGGAACTTCCCTGCCGCCATGATCACGCGCAAAGTCGGCCCGGCCCTGGCCGCCGGCTGCCCGATGGTCCTGAAACCTGCCGAAGCGACGCCGTTTTCCGCGCTGGCGCTGGCCGTGCTGGCCGAGCGCGCGGGCGTGCCTGCCGGCGTGTTCAGCATCGTCACCGGTGCGCCGAAAGAGATCGGCGGTGAAATGACGTCGAACCCCATCGTGCGCAAGCTGACGTTTACGGGTTCCACGCAAGTGGGCCGTTTGCTGGCCGAACAATGCGCGCCGACGATCAAGAAACTGTCGCTGGAACTGGGCGGCAATGCGCCGTTCATCGTCTTCGACGACGCCGACCTGGACGCGGCAGTGGAAGGCGCCATCGCCTCGAAATACCGCAACGCGGGCCAGACCTGCGTGTGCGCCAACCGCCTGTATGTGCAAGACAGCGTGTATGACGCGTTCGCCGAGAAACTGGTGGCCGCCGTGGCCAAGCTGAAGGTGGGCAATGGCATCGAGGCGGGCGTCACGCAAGGCCCGCTGATCGACGCCAAGGCCGTCGCCAAGGTGGAAGAGCACGTGGCCGACGCGCTGGGCAAGGGCGGCCGCCTGCTGGCCGGCGGCAAGCGCCATGCGCTGGGCAACGGCTTCTTCGAGCCGACCATCATCGCCGACGTGACGAACGACATGCGCGTGGCCACCGAAGAAACCTTCGGCCCGCTGGCGCCCCTGTTCCGCTTCAAGACGGACGATGAAGTGATCGCCCTGGCCAACAACACGGAATTCGGTCTGGCGGCCTACTTCTATTCGCGCGACATCGGCCGCATCTGGAGAGTGGCCGAAGGCCTGGAAACGGGCATGGTCGGTGTGAACACGGGCCTGATCTCGAACGAGATCGCTCCCTTCGGCGGCGTCAAGCAATCGGGCCTGGGCCGGGAAGGGTCGACCTACGGCATCGAAGACTATCTTGTTATCAAATACATCTGCATGGGCGGGATCTAAGGCTGCCTAGCGTGCGCCACGGCGCGCGGCGAGGCGGTCGAGCATGCCCTTGACCGCTTCCATCTGCGTGCCGCTCTTGCGGTAGAAATCCGGATCGATCGGATTGATGCTGGTGTAGCCCCAGAAATCCCAGCAGCCTTTCGGGTTGTACGGGTAGACGGGGCTCGGCTCGGCCTGCGGATACAGCACGATGATCTTGTTGGCGTCCGCCACCTGGTTGTAGCCGGTGCTGGTATAGAAACGGTCGCCGATGGCCTGCGTCGTTTGCAGGCAGCCGTGGAACACCACGTGCACGCGGCAGCTCTCGCTGTCGCAGGCTTTCGGGATGTAGGCGTAGGCCGTATTGTTCATGCTGGAGTACGCGCTCTGGATGAAGCTGCGCTGGTTGAAGGCGATCAGCTTGCCCGTCAGGGTGGTCGATGACGGTTGCAGGCCCGGATACAGGTGCTGCAGGATGTCGCGCGCCTGCACGTAGTCGCAGTCGTTGATGAAGGGCGACTCCGTCACGGCGCAAGGCTTGTCGGCGTTGCTGTCGGTCAGGATGGCGTGGCCCGCGCCGAGCGTGTCGACGAAGCGGATCTGCGCCGCCGGCGTGCCCGCAAGTTGATAGAATTTTCCCACCTGTTCCACCACCGGCCGCGTCACGGTCTGGTCTTTCGTTCCGCTGAACAGATACACGCGCTGGCGTTTCAGGTTGGCCGTGTCGTCGATGAGACGCTCGCGCGCAAAATCGTTTGCCGCGCGCAGCAATTCGCTGGCGACGGGCGGCGCCACCTGCGCGCTGCCGGGATTCATGCAGGTGGTCAGCGCGTTCGTCAGGTAGGGAATGTAGGGGAAGCGGCCCGGCTGGCCCGAGCAGAAATACGGGCCGCCCGCGATGATGCCGGCGCCGGTCACCGTGGCCGAGTAGGCGACGGCAAACTGCGCCGCCATGAAGGCGCCCGAGGACAGGCCGGATACCGTGGTCTGGCTCAGGTCGGCCTGGTAGCCGGGCAGGGCGGGAGCATCGCCGGTCGCGGCGGGCTTGACGGCTTTGGCCGTCGTGGCGGCGTGCGCGCCGCCTGGCGCCAGGAGGAGCAGGCTGGCGGCCAGCAGGGCGGTAGGTAATGCGGTCAGGTGCGGGAAGGGCATGGCAACTCCACAAGGCAAGGGCAGGAAGGCCGAGCATAGGTAAAAAAACTGTGCGCTGGGCAAGTACTGCACGGTCGTTGATGTCGCTCAAGCAATCGCTGTTGTTGTGCGTCTTGTACGCGCATGTGGCGTTTGACATAGAATGGTTTTTTTCCGTTCAACCATGGTGCCCTTCATGTCCAAGACTCTTGCCCAGCTGTTTGCGCTCACCACCCTAGCCGCCGGCGCCAGCCTGGCCATGCCGGCCCATGCCGCCGACACCGCGCCAGCTGCCGCCGCGCCGGCCGCCTGCCCAGCCATCCTTAAGCAGACCTTCAACCGCCTGCAGGATGAAGCGCCGCAAAACCTGTGCCAGTATGCGGGCAAGGTCGTGCTGGTAGTGAATACCGCCAGCTATTGCGGTTTTACCAACCAGTATGAAGGACTCGAGGCGCTGTATGCCAAGTATGGCAGCAAGGGCCTGGTGGTGCTGGGCTTCCCGTCGAACGATTTCGGCAAGCAGGAGCCGGGCAACAGCAAGGAAATCGCCGATTTCTGCTACAACACCTACGGCGTGAAGTTCCCCATGTTCGCCAAATCGGTGGTGTCCGGCCCCACGCCGAACCCCCTGTACGTGGACTTGATCAAGCAGACGGGCAAGACCCCGGCCTGGAATTTCCACAAATACCTGATCGACCGCCACGGCAAAGTGGTGGAGAGCTTCCCCAGCAAGGTGACGCCGGACGACAAGAAACTCGTTGGCGCGGTGGAAAAAGCGCTGGCGATGTAAGTTGCCGGGACCCAAGCAGGCTTGAACGCCTGCTTTTTTTTTAATGCCGTGCTTGTCGTCTTGCTATCATTGTCCTAAGCTGGTTGTTCGCGTTTGTCACAACAAAGGAGAACATCATGGCGTATGTCGATGGATTTGTGGTGCCCGTACCGAAAGCCAAGCTCGATGCCTACCTGGCCATGTCGCGCGCCTGCGGCGCCGTCTGGCGCGAATATGGCGCGCTGGAATTTCGCGAGTGCGTGGGTGACGATGTCAAGCCGGGCAAGCTGACTTCGTTCCCGCAGGCGGTGGACCTGCAGGATGGCGAAGTGGTGGTGTTTTCATGGATCGTGTATGAGTCGCGCGCCAGGCGCGATGAAATCAACGACAAGGTCATGAAAGACCCGCGCCTGGCCGAGATGATGGACCCGGCCAAGCTGCCGTTCGATGGCAAGAGGATGATCTACGGCGGCTACGAGATGCAAGTTGACATCAAGTAATCAGTTTTGCCGGCAGCGCCCCGCGCAGCGCATTGCAGACGACAATCGCCTCGGCGCGCGCCAGCATGGGGCGCGTGATGATGGTTTCCTGCGCGTTCCAGCAGGGATCGGCCAGCATGGCTGCGCGTTGCACGCCGGGCAGCAGGCCGCAGGACAGGGGCGGCGTGTGCCAGCGGCCATCGAGCCGGACGAAGACATTGCTGCGCCCGCCCTCCGTCAGTTCGCCCCGGTCATTAAAGAACAGCATGTCGAAGCCCCCTTGCGCCTCGGCCGCACGCCACGCCGCGTCGTAGCGCGCGCGCACGCTGCTCTTGTGGCGCAGGAACAGGTCGTCCGCCACGGTGGCGTCGGGCGCCAGCATGACCTTGACCGTGTCCGGCAAGGTGCTCAGGGCGCCGCTTTGCACGCTGAACTGGCCATCCTGGCGCAGCGCCAGGCGCAGGCGGAAGGGCGCATCGTCGGGGCGCGCGGCGCAGGCCGCCTGCAGCGCGGCGCGGGCGGCATCGGCATCCCAGGCAAAACCGAAGTAGGCGCCCGATGCTGCCAGGCGCGCCAGGTGGCGCTCCTGCTGGCGGCAGCCGCCGGCGCGGCTGGCGTGCAGGGTTTCGAACAGTTCAAAGTCGTTGCTCAGCCCTGTCAGGAAGCAGGCCTTGAGCTGGCATTCGGCAAATTCCTCGTGCGGGTCGCTGTCGAGCACGATGCCGGCGCCGACGCCCATTTCGCCGCGCCGCAGGCCGCCAGGGCCAACCGGCTGCAAGGCCAGGGTGCGGATCGGCACGGACATGCAAAAGTCGCCCACGGCATGGGCGGCGCCGGCGGCCGGCGGATCGAACCAGCCGATGGCGCCCGTATAGACGCCGCGCGGGGCCGGCTCGAGTTCGGCGATGATCTCCATGGTGCGGCGTTTCGGCGCGCCCGTGATTGAGCCGCATGGGTACAGGGCCTGGAAGATGTCAAACAGGCTGGCGTCGCCGCGCAGGCGCGCCTGCACGGTGGACGTCATCTGCAGCACGCTGCTGTAGCGCGTCACTTCGAACAACGCCGGCACCTTGACGGACCCGGTGACGGCGATGCGGCCGATGTCGTTGCGCAGCAGGTCGACGATCATCAGGTTTTCCGCGCGATTTTTCGGGTCGCTGGCCAGGGTGGCGGCGCGGCGCGCGTTTTCTTCCTCTTGATCCGCAGGGGCCGCCGGCGCCGTGCCCTTCATGGGACGCGCCGTCAGCTCGCCCTGTGCATGGCGCACGAACAGCTCCGGCGACAGCGACAGCAGGGCGCCGCCATCGGGCAGCATCACCAGCGCGCCATATGGCACGGGCTGACGGGCGCGCAGCCGCGCATACAGGGCCAGGGGCGAGCCGAAGGCGTCAAAGCGCAAGCGATACGTGTAGTTGACCTGATAGGTGTCGCCGGCCACGATGTAGTCGTGGATGCGGTTCAATGCGCGCGTGAATTCGGCCTGGTCCACATTGGCGCGGATGCCGGCGATGCCGGCCGGTGCTTCCGTCGCCGGCGTACGTTCGGCCAGCCATTGCAGCACCTCGTCCTGCGACAGCTGCGTGCAATGTTCGAAGACCAGCACCTGCGCCAGCGGCGCCGCGCCGGGATCTGCCGCGCGCGGCGGCATGCCCAGCAAGTGCGCGCCCAGCTCGTAGCCGCACACGCTGACGGCGTGCTGGCCGCGTTGCAAGGCCGCTTGCAGCCCTTCGAGCAGGGCCGGCCACTGTTCCCCCTCGCCGCACCGCAAGACCGCCGCCAGGCCCGTGTACAGGCGCGATGCGGCGCCGGGCGTGCTGGCGTCGTCGAGCAGGGCGAAGCAATCGGTATGCATGGGGACAGCCGCGGCGGTGACTTACCCCAGCAGCATGGCGATTTGCAGCGCCGCTTCCTGGGAGGGATTGATCTTGAAGCCGCTCTTGGCGTAGCGGTGCCAGCGTCCGATGACGAAGCTGACGATCAGGGTGGCGCGCGCTGCCACTTCGCTTTCCTTGCCATGGCCTTCGGCGGCGGCCACGCGCAAGGCCTGCTTAAGCGCCAGTTCCACGCGGTCGTAGAACTGGTTCATGCGCACTTGCAGGCGCTCGTCCTCATTGACCAGCGCGTCGCCGATCAGCACGCGCGTCATGCCCGGATTGCTGATGGCGAAATTGAGCAGCATGCCGACGATGTCGCGCGTTTGCGTCATGCCGTCGCTGTGCTTTTCCGCGATCTGGTTGATCAGGCCGAAGACGCTCGACTCGATGAATTCGATCAGCCCTTCGAACATTTGCGCCTTGCTGGCGAAATGGCGGTACAGGGCCGCTTCCGATACGGTCAGTCTGGCCGCCAGTGCGGCGGTGGTGATCTTTTCGCCTTTCGGCTGCTCCAGCATTGCGGCGAGGGCCTGAAGAATTTGTAGCCTGCGTTGGCCCGGCGGTGTGCTTGCCATATTTTCTCTTGTCGTTAAAAAAAATGCTGCCTTGATGGGGAGGTCCGTCACCGCCGCTAGCGGTGCGGCTTCCGGCGTCAACCGGAAGCCCAGGAGTCCCCTTCAACGCAGACGGTGAAGGCGGCGTGCCAAATGCCGGACAGATTTTACTTTGACATCGACGTAAGCGGGGCGATTTAACGCCTTGGGCAACTTCGCCACGCCGATCGGATCGGCCATTTTCAGGTATTGCGTGACCCAGGCCGTGCGCAGGCCCAGTCTTTTTGCGCCCTTCAGGTTGGCGAGGGTGTCTTCCACCAGGATGCAGCGCCCAGGGCGGATCTGATGCTTGCGCATCAGTTTGCGCAGCATCAGCGTCGATGGCTTGGGCCGCAGCTGGCGGTGCACCTGCATCGCCTCGATGGCGACGTGGTGTGAAAAGTGCCGGCGCAGTCCCAGGTGGCGCATCACGTCGCTCGAATAGCGCAGCGGCGCGTTGGTGAGTAAAATTTTACGGCCAGGCAGGCGTTTGAGTAAAGCCCCCAGTCCCCGCTCGGCGCGTATCATGGCGCGCAAATCGTCGAAGGCGTGCGTCTCGTGCAAAAAATGCGCGGCCTGCACCTGATGGTGCTTGACCATGCCCAGCAAGGTGGCGCCATAGCGGCGCCAGTAAGCCGCGCGCGCCGCATTGACGATGGCGTCGTCGGCCGGCGTCACGCCGTCGCCCAGTACGCGGGCAATATACGTGTTCATATTGGCCGTGATGGTGGGGAAAATGGCGTGCGAGGCATTGTGCAGCGTGTTGTCGAGGTCAAACAGCCAGACCTGCGACGAGCGGTTAAGATGGGACACAGGCACGAGAGTCTTTGCTAGCGAGAGAAGATGAAAAATTCAACAATCAGGAAAACCATGCGACGCCAGATTATAGTGATGTTTTGCGGATTATTCTTGCTGCCGTTGCCGGCGGTCTTCGCCGAAGCGCCGCCCGTGGCGCAAAACCGGGGCGCCCTGTTCAAGGTGCAGGATGCGGCACACACCCTGTATTTGTTCGGCACCATCCATGTCGGCGCGCCCGATTTTTACCCGCTTGAACCGACAGTAACGCAGGCGCTGCAGCGGGCCGGGGCGCTGGCGCTGGAGATCGATCCCGGCGCCGATCCGCGCAAGGCTGTTGGCGCCGTGCTGAAATACGGCACGGAGGCGCCGGGCAGCAAGGCGCCCGCCGACTGCCGCCAGACCCTGGCCCCGCGCCTGGCGCCGCTGTTGCAAAAATACGGCATTCCAGCCGAATCGGTGGCGCCGATGAAGCCGTGGATGCTGGCCAGCGTGCTGGCCATCGGCGAATTTTCCACCCTCGGCTACCGCTCCGACCTGGCCGTCGACAATTATCTGTCGCAGCAGGCCAAGGCGCGCAAGATCCCCGTCGTCGAACTCGAATCGATGGAAGGCCAGATGGCGCTGTTTGGCGCCATGTCGCCGGCTGAGCAGTGCCGCTTCCTGGAAGACGGCGTGGCGTCGATCGAGGACCAGGAACAAAGCCAGGAAGCGCGCGAGATCGCCGATGCGTGGCGCAACGCCGACGCGGCCGCCTTCGACAAGCTGGCGGCAAAGGCAGCGACAGACCCCTCGTTCGCCGCGCAGTTCGTGCAAAAGGTGTTGTTAGATGGCCGCAACCCGGCTCTCGCCGACGGCATCGCCAAACTCCTGGCGCGCGAAAAGTCCAGCCTGGCCGCCATCGGCGTGCTGCACTTGGTGGGAACGAAAAGCGTGCCGGACTTGTTGCGTCAGAAGGGCTTGAAGGTCGAGCGGGTGTATTGAAACTGAAACGCGGAGGAGATGCGGGCGACAGATAGCAGAGCAGATGGAAAAGTGTTCAGGGCAAGGCGGACTGACGAAGACAGTACGCATGTACGGCGAGGCGAGGCAACGCAGCCATGGACATTTTTCAGATACGGGGAGATATAGTTGGTGCCCTTGACGTGGATCGAACACGTGGCCTCTCCCTTACCAAGGGAGTGCTCTACCACTGAGCTACAAGGGCAAATTAAAAGCGGCGCCAGGTGATCTGCGCCGCCAAACTACTCGCTGTGATGCGTTGCGATTTTTTTAGTGCGAACGGATCATAGTACCAAAAGCCTGCTCGGTCAACACTTCCAGCAATAATGAGTGTTCGATGCGGCCATCGATGATGTGCACCGTGTTCACGCCGGACTTGGCGGCGTCGAGGGCGGAGGAGATCTTCGGCAGCATGCCGCCCGAGATCGTGCCATCGGCGAACATCTCGTCGATTTCGCGTGCCGACAGGTCGGTCACCAGATTGCCCTGCTTGTCCTGGACGCCGGCGATGTTGGTCATCATGATCAGCTTTTCCGCTTTCAGGATTTCCGCGATCTTGCCCGCCACGACATCGGCGTTGATGTTGTAGGCCTGGCCATCCTGGCCGAAACCGATCGGCGAGATGATGGGAATGAAGGCGTCGTCCTGCAGCGCCTTGACGACGGCCGGGTTGATCGCGTCGATCTCGCCCACAAAGCCGATGTCGAGGAATTCGCCCGGATGTTCGCGGTCCGGCATCTGCATCTTGCGTGCGCGGATCAAGCCGCCATCCTTGCCCGTCAGGCCGACGGCCTGGCCGCCGTAATGGTTGATCAGCATGACGATATCCTGCTGCACTTCGCCGCCCAGCACCCATTCGACCACTTCCATGGTTTCTTCATCGGTGATGCGCATGCCCTGCACGAAGGTGCCTTGCTTGCCGATTTTTTTCAGCGCGTTGTCGATCTGCGGTCCGCCGCCGTGCACCACGACCGGGTTCATGCCCACCAGCTTGAGCAGGATGACGTCGCGCGCGAAGCCGTGCTTCAGGCGTTCGTCCGTCATGGCGTTGCCGCCGTATTTGATGACGATGGTCTTGCCGTGGAAATTGCGGATGTAGGGGAGGGCCTCGGCCAGAATCTGCGCCTTGATTTGCGGCGACACCGCCGTCAAGTCGTCATTCATGTCCAGGTTCAAGTTAGCTAGTTGATTCATGGCGAGTCCGGAAAATAGATTTGTGCGATTTTACAGGGAAGAAGAAAATCCTGGAGGCATTATAGGGCGATCTTGTTGTATTTTCCCTGATGATCCTATAGTCTGGTCCGATATGTCCCCCAGCCAGCCCTTTTACTGCCCGTTACATCTGCGTCGTGTTCCGGCGCAGCATGACACACACTTGCCAATTCAAACATAGCCATGAGTCAGTGCAGCCTGTGCGGCGCCACCTTCCAGTGCGGCCAGACCGACCCGCAGGCCAGCGGACCCTGCTGGTGCCTGGCGCTGCCGCCCGCCATGCCCGTGCCCGGCAGCGCCGCCGCGGGCTGCTGGTGCCCCGCCTGCCTGCAAGCCCATATCGCCACCCTGGCACCTCCTGGCCAGCCTAACGTCGGCTAAATAAGTGCTTCGGCATGCAATTGCTTTGCAATAAACCTTGCATTTCGTAGGGGAATACGTTCAGACTTCGGTTTTCAAGAATTTCTTATAGGAAACTCTCATGCGTTTCAGGGATATCGGTATCGGCGTGCGCATCAATGCCGGTTATGCCATGTTGATCGTGCTGATGCTGATCGTCATCGTCCTCTCTGGCAGCCGCATTTACGCCATCCGCGCCGAGACCGACGATATCCTGCAGCGCGACTGGGTCGCCGCCAAAGCCACCAGCCGGATCCACGGGCTGGCGCGCGAGGCGGCCACGCGCATCGGCAATCTGCCGAACCAGCACGAGCGGGCGCTGCGCCAGGCGAACCAGGCGCGCCTGGAAGCGATCAAGCAAGGTATCGATGAGCAGGTGCGCATTCTCGACGGTCTCGATGCGCGGCCCGAGGAACGGCGCCTGCTGGAACAGATGCACCTGGCACGCGCCGAATACTATGGCTCGCTCAAGGCGATGTTCGAACTGGTCGAGCGCGGCGAGGATGCCCGCGCGGAGCAGGCCATGCAGACGCAGACCTTGCCGGTGCTGGAAAAAGTGCTGCTGTACGTGGGCCAGCTCGACGATTTGCAGCAACAGCTGATCCGCGACAGCGCGGCCAGGATCCGCAACGACATCGACACTTCGCTGCTGCTGATGGGCGGCATCGGCCTGGCGGCGCTGTTGACGGGCCTTGCCTTTGCCTGGTCGGCGCGCTCGATCACGCGTCCGCTGGGCGAGGCGGTGGCGATCGCCACGCGCGTGGCCAATGGCGACCTCAGTTCCGTCATCGAAGTGACGTCGCGCGACGAGACGGGCGAATTGCTGCAGGCGCTCAAGAACATGAGCACCAGTCTGGCCGTCGAGCAGGACCTGCGCCACGCCGTCGAAGTGGCCGAGGATGCGACCAAGATGAAGTCGGACTTCCTGGCCAATATGTCGCACGAAATCCGCACGCCGATGAACGGCATCATCGGCATGACTCATTTGGCGCTGCAGACGGAACTCACGTCGACCCAGCGCAACTACCTGGAGAAGGTGGAATCGGCGTCGAAGAATCTGCTGGCCATCATCGACGACATCCTCGATTTCTCGAAGATCGAGGCGGGCAAGATGGCCTTTGAAAAAGTCGATTTTTTCCTCGAGGACGTGCTGGCGCAGATCGCCGACCTGTCCGTGATGCGGGCGCAGGACAAGGGGCTCGAACTGCTGTTCGACATCGCCCCCGACGTGCCTAACGCCTTGCAGGGCGACCCGCTGCGCCTGGGCCAGGTGCTGATCAATCTGACCAACAATGCGATCAAATTTACGGACAAGGGCGAGATCGTCGTCACCATCCGCCTGCAGCAGCTGGAAGAGCATGCGGCTGTCTTGCGCGTCGACGTGCGCGACACGGGCATCGGCCTGACGCCGCCCCAGCGCAGCAAATTGTTCCAGGCCTTTACCCAGGCCGACACCTCCACCACGCGCCACCATGGCGGCACCGGCCTGGGGCTGACCATCAGCAAACGCCTGGTGGAAATGATGGAAGGCGAGATCGACCTGGTCAGCGAAGCGGGCGTGGGCAGCACCTTTTTCTTCACGGCCCGCTTCGGCCTGGCCGCCGTACCGCGCGATAATCTGCCGCAGTTGCAACATCAACAGCAGTTCCAGGGCCTGCGCGTGCTGGTGGTCGATGACAACCCCAGCGCGCGTGAAATCTTCGTCAGCATGCTGGTGGCGCTGGGCTTCGAGGCGCGTGCCGTGTCTGGTGGCGTGCTGGCCATCGGCGCCGTGGCGCAGGCGCGCGCCGAGGGGCGTCCGTACGGACTGGTGCTGATGGACTGGAAAATGCCGGGCATGAACGGCCTCGATACCCTGGCCGGCATCCGTGCCGATGCCGCCGGCATCGATGCGACGCCGGCCTGCATCATGGTCACGGCCTTCCATCGCGAAGCGCTGCTGGAGGCGGCGCGTCAGCGCGATTTGCCGCTCGACGGGATATTGAACAAGCCGGTCAGCGCCTCGACCCTGCTTGACCAGATCTCGTTCGTGTTTGGCGGCGTGACGGGACAGAGCCGCAAGACGCAGCGCCAGAGCAGCTACCGCGACGACGAGCGTGCTCTGCGCGGCGCCTGGCTGCTGCTGGTCGAGGACAATGAAGTGAACCAGGAAGTGGCGCAGCATATTCTCAACGACGCCGGCATCCGCGTCGACATCGCGGGCAATGGCGCCATCGCGCTGGCGAAGATCGAGGAAAACGCCTATGACGGCGTGCTGATGGATTGCCAGATGCCGGTGATGGATGGCTACCAGGCGACGCGCAAGCTGCGCCAGGACCCCCGTTATTCGAATTTGCCCGTGATCGCCATGACGGCCAATGCCATGGTCGGCGACAAGGAGAAATGCCTGGACGCCGGCATGAACGATTTCATCGCCAAGCCGATCGACGTGGCGCAGCTGTTCGGCACCCTGGCGCGCTGGATCGCGCCGGCCGCGCCGCAGGAAGTGGCGGCGGTGGCGGCGCAGCCGGAAGCGGAGCTGCCTGTGATCGCCGGCCTGAAAATGGCGGAGGCCATGCGCCGCGTGGGCGGCAATGCCGCTTTGATGCGAAAATTGCTGGACCGTTTTGTGGAAACCCAGTTCGACGCCATGCAGCGCATCGTTGCCGCCATCGAGAATAACCAGCTCGAGACGGCGATCCGCGAAGCGCATACCCTGAAGGGGCTGGCCGGCAATATCGGCGCCGGCGGCCTGGCCGACAGCGCCGCGCGGGTCGAGCATTTGCTCAGCCTGGGGTCGCACGACGGCTTGCCGCAGGCGCTGGCCGCCTGCACCCTGGCGCTCGACGAGCTGGTGCCGAAGATCGTGCTGGCGATGCAATCGCGCGGCAATGCGGCCGAGACGGGGGCGGCGGCCGTGGCTTCCGTGGCGCCGGTGGACCGGGCGCACCTGGAGGCGGGCTTGCGCGAGCTGTCGCAGCTGCTGCTGCAGGACGACGCGCAGGCCGTCAAGCACCTCGACGGCATCGGTCCCGTGCTGGTCGCGGCGGGGCAGGCGGAACATGCGCGCCAGTTGAAGCGCATGCTGGGACAATACGATTTCGAAGGTGCGCTGGCGCAGCTGGGCGAGGTGGCCGATGCGCTGGAGCTGACACTGTGAGAAGGATAGCTATGCAGAACGAAGGACGGGCATGAGAGCGCAGGCAAGCAAGCCAACCATCCTGGTGGTCGACGACACGCCAGACAATATCGATCTGCTGCGCGCGGTGCTGGAAGACGACTACCGCACCAAGATCGCCGTCAATGGCGAGCGCGCCCTGAAGATCGCCGCCGGCAGCGACCAGCCCGACCTGATCCTGCTCGACATCATGATGCCGGGCATGAGCGGCTACGACGTGTGCCGCGCGCTGAAAGCCGATCCCGCGACGGCCGGCATCCCCGTGATTTTCGTGACCGCCATGAGCGAGGTGGCCGATGAGCAGCTGGGCCTGGCCCTGGGCGCCGTCGATTACATCACCAAGCCGATTTCCGCGCCCATCGTGCTGGCGCGCATCAAGACGCAGCTGGCGATGAAGCAGATGCAGGATTTCCTGCGCGACCAGAACCATTACCTGGAAACGGAAGTGGAGCGCCGCGTGCAGGAGGTGGCGGCGCTGCAGGACGTCACCATCCACGCCATGGCCTCGCTGGCCGAGACGCGCGACAGCGAGACGGGCAACCATATCCGCCGCACTTCGCACTACCTGAAGGCGCTGGCCGAGAAGGTGCGCAACTTGCCGCGTTTCCGCGATTTTTTGACGGACAAGAATATCGAACTGCTGTTCAAGACGGCGCCGCTGCACGACATCGGCAAGGTGGGCATCCCCGACCATATCCTGCTCAAGCCGGGGCGTTTCGAGCCGCATGAAATGGCGATCATGAAGACGCACACCACCCTGGGACGCGACGCCATCCTGGCGGCCGAGCACGAGCTGGGCATCGAGGTCGATTTCCTCAAGTACGCGAAAGAGATCGCCTACAGCCACCACGAAAAATGGGACGGCAGCGGCTACCCGCAGGGGCTGGCGGGCGAAGCCATCCCGATTTCGGCGCGCCTGATGGCGCTGGCCGACGTGTACGATGCCCTGATCAGCCGGCGCATCTACAAGCAGGGCATGGACCACGCGCAGGCCGTGCAGATCATCGTCGAGGGGCGCGGTTCGCACTTCGACGCCGAGATCGTCGACGCCTTTTTGCAGATCCAGGACCAGTTCATCGCCATCTCCCACCGCTATGCCGACGGCGTATGCGAGATCGCCGACAAGCAGCGGCAGATCGCGCCCTACACAGAGAATATCAGCTGACGGTCTTGAAGAGGCGCAGCTTTTTGCATCCGGCGGCTGGCGTGCGGGCTTGTGCCGTCGGTCGCATGACTGCCGCTGTCGCTGCCGCCGGACCAGGCATGGCCGGCGCCGTGCATGCCGCGTCCAGATCAGTGCTTAGCTGACGGTCTTGAAGAAGCGCAGCATCTCGCGGCTGGCGTCCGGACCTTTTCCATCCGTATAACTGCCGCTGTCGCTGCCGCCGGACCACGCGTGGCCGGCGCCGTGGATGACCCAGTGTTCGCCCAGCGGCGAGCCGTCGGCCTGGCTGTGCGTGGTGCGCGTGTAGCGGTGGCCGTTCGGCACGCTGCCGTCGACGGATGCGGCCTTGGCCGCCTTGCCGCCCGCCTGGCTGCGCACGCCCTGCGCGATCAGTTCATCGCCATTGCGCGGGTTGACGGTGGTGTCGCGGTCGCCGTGAAAAACGATGATGGGCACGCCGCCGGCCGGCGCCTTGCGCTGGGCATTGGGCATGGCGCCGCCCTTCATGGCTGCCAGCGCCGACGGCAAGTCCTGCGCCGAGGCGAAGGGCAGACCAGAATGCACGCCGACGGCGGCAAACAGGTCGGGGTACAGGGTGCCGACGATGACGGCCATGGCGCCGCCCGCCGACAGGCCGGCGACGAACACTTCGCGCTCGTTGACCGGGTAGTCGTCGATGACTTGCTGGGCGATGCCGGCGATCAGCGACGGTTCGCCCTGGTCGCGCTGCTGGTCGATGGCGTTGAACCAGTTCCAGCAGCGCGAACTGTTGGCGCCCTGCGTCTGCGCCGGGTAGACGACGAAACACTCCTTTTCTTCTGCCAGCGCATTCATCTGCGTGCCGGCGGCGAAATCGTCGGGATTTTGCGTGCAGCCGTGCAGCATGACGATCAGCGGCATGGCCTGGCCGTGGTAGCTGCTGGGGATATACAGCTTGTACGAACGCGTGCCCGCATGGTTGCGGTACACGCCGTCGATGAACTGCGCGCCGGCGGGGATCTCCGCCGGCGTGGCGGCCGGCGCGTTGAAGCCGGGCGGGTGGAAATTCGGCAGTTCGAAGCTGGGCATGTCGAAGCTGTGCTGGCCCAGGCCGGCCGGCACGCCCAGGCGCGCCATGAAGTCCTGCGCGAAGTCCTGTGCCGCTTGCGCGGGCGTGGGGGGCACCGATGCCGCTTCCGCTGCGGCGTCAGCGTGCGGCTGCTGCGCTCGGGCCTGCGCTGGTGGCGGATTAATGTCGCGCATCGGCTGCGGTGGCGGCGCTTGCGTGGCGGCCGCTTGCGGCGCCAGGCCGGCCGCAGACAGCGCCTGCTGGATCGCTTCGGTGGCAGCGGCGGGGCCGCTGCCCATCAGATTACGGGTCGCTGTGCGCATCTGCGCCAGCATGTTGAGAGGTAGTTTCATGACCATCCTTAACGGTGCCGCGCATCGGCCGGGTCATCGCCGCGAACCAATACGCTAGTGAATTCGCCCTGCGAGCGCCGTCTTGACGACGGTGCTGGCGTGCAGGGCACCTAATACGAAAATCGACTCGATGGTGGCCAGTGCCAGTTCCACGGAGACGTCGCTGGCGATGCTGGCCAGTCCCAGCACCTGGATTTGCAGGCGCTGGCCGGCTGCCTGGATCGCTTCCAGGTCGGCGCGCGAGTAGTGCTGCATGCCCAATACCAGGCTTTTACGGGCCACGGTCTGTTTCACCACGTCGGCGTGGGTACCGAGCTGGTTGCGTATGGCCGTACGGATCAGATCCGTGCGGTTGGAATAAAATCCCTCCTGGACCAGCAGATCGATCTGCCCCAGGTCGATCAAGCCGAGGTTGATCGTGATTTTCTCGGATTCCCCAATTTTGGGCTTGCTGTCTTGCTTGGCCATATCTCTCCATAAACTCCACGTGGCATCCATTTGCCATCTGTATGGATGGTAGTATAGGCCTGAAATGTCTCAAGTCAAGCAGGATCTGGGCTGATCGTGTTGTAGGACGGGCACCCGCAGAGTGAGAACAGGCAGCAAAATAAATTTCCGGAAGAGGTGGTTTTGATCATTGTTTCGCCAGGAAATATAGTCATGAAGACATTGCGCGGCGACGCCATCGCCTCGCCGGCGCGGTTTCGCGGCATAATGAAAGCCTTCACGTTTACCGATGCCGCTCCACGATGGTCGCCACCCCACTTTCGCCAGCCGTTCCACTTCCTTTGCCGTCGCCGGTGCCGTCGCCCTGCGTCAGCCTGTGCAAGATGAACCGCAACAGCGGCCTGTGCGAAGGCTGCCTGCGCACGCTCGACGAGATCATCGCCTGGAGTCAGGCCGACGACGACTTCAAGCGCGCCGTGTGGGCCGAGTTGCCAGGACGCGAATCCCTGCTCGATTTCGAGCCCGACTACTGAGGATGCCCATGCCGCGATCGCCAGCGCTGTTCCCCGATACGCTGCAGGTGTTCGAACGCGGCTGGCTCTCGTCGAACAACATCCTGTTCCTCGGCAAGGATGACACGGCCCTGATCGACAGCGGCTATGTCACGCATGCGCCGCAAACCCTGGCCCTGCTGCGTCACAGTCTCGAAGGCCGTCCCCTGGACCGCCTGTTCAACACCCACCTGCACTCCGACCATTGCGGCGGCAACGCGCTGCTGCAAGCCGCATACGGCTGCCACACGGCCATTCCCGTGTCGGAAGCGGACAAGGTGCGCGCCTGGGATGTCGATGCCCTGAGTTTCCAGGCGACGGGCCAGCAATGCCCGCGCTTCGGCTGTGACGCCACCGTCTCGCCAGGCGACACCTTGACGTTGGCCGGCATGGCCTGGCAAGCGCTGGGCGCACCGGGCCACGACCCGCACTCGCTGATTTTTTACTGCGCCGACGAGGGCATCCTGATCTCCGCCGACGCCCTGTGGGAAAACGGCTTTGGCGTGATCTTCCCGGAACTCGATGGCGGCTCCGGCTTTCCTGAAGCGCGCGCCACCCTCGACCTGATCGCCAGCCTGGACGTGCGCGTCGTCATTCCCGGCCACGGGCGGCCCTTCCAGGATGCCGGCGGCGCCCTGCAGCGCGCGTATTCGCGTCTCGACTACCTTTCGTCCGACCCCGTGCGCAATGCGCAGAACGCGGTCAAAGTGCTGCTGAAATTTTTGCTGCTGGAGCGCCAGCGCATCGCCCTGGCCGGGATACCGGCCCTGCTGCGCGGCATGCCCGTCTTCGAAGAGGCCAACCGGCGCTTCCTGCGCCAGGAGGCGGCCGCGCTGGCCGAGTGGGCCGTGTCGCAGCTATGCAGAGCTGCGGCGGCGCGGGTCGAGGGTGAGTACTTGCTCAACGCGGGCTGAAACGCAGTGCCGATAAATTCAGCACGATCGTACTTTTTCTGCACTATAATCAACGTTCAGTGTGTTTCTCACGTCCGATCAACTTTCCAGCGAGTCCGCCATGGCATTGCCTGTTGCGTTGCAAAACCTCTCCTTACCCGTTATCGCCTCGCCGATGTTCATCGCCAGCGGCCCGGCCCTCGTCGCGGCGCAGTGCAAGGCCGGCATCGTCGGTTCCTTCCCGGCCCTGAACGCGCGTCCGGCCGAGTTGCTCGACACGTGGCTGACCGAGCTGCAGGCCGAGCTGGCCGCCTTCCAGGCCGCCAATCCCGATAAAAAAGTGGGACCGATCGCCGTCAACCAGATCGTGCACCAGTCGAACGATCGCCTGGCGCATGACGTGGAAGTGTGCGTGAAACACCAGATCCCCATCATCATTTCCTCACTGCGCGCGCCGCCCAAGGAAATGCTCGATGCCATCCACAGCTATGGCGGCATCGTGCTGCATGACGTGATTTCGATCCGCCACGCGAAAAAGGCGCTGGAAGCCGGTGTCGACGGCTTGATCCTGGTCGCCAGCGGCGCCGGCGGCCACGCGGGCACCCTGTCGCCGTTCGCGCTGGTGGGCGAGGTGCGTAAATTCTTCGACGGCCCGCTGGCGCTGTCGGGTTCCATCGCCACGGGCGACGCCGTGCTGGCCGCGCAGGCGATGGGTGCGGACTTTGCCTATATCGGCTCGCGTTGGCTGGCGACCAAGGAATCGAACGTCAGCGACGGCTACCGCGAGGCCATCGTGGAGTCTGCGGCGGCGGACATCGTCTACACCAACCTGTTTACTGGCGTGCACGGCAATTACCTGAAAAAATCGATCGAAGCGGCGGGGCTCGATCCGGAAGCCTTGCCCGAAGCGGACAAGAGCGCGATGAATTTCGGTTCCGGCAGCGCCAAGGCCTGGCGCGATATCTGGGGCGCGGGCCAGGGCGTGGGCTTGATGGATGACGTGCCGAGCGTGGCAGAGATGGTGGCGCGCCTGAAGGCCGAATACGATGCGGCGCGCGCGCGGTTGAAGCTGTAACGCTGGTGGGTTTGTCGGATTACGCGCTGCGCGCTAATCCGACCTACCAGTGCCCGGTGGCGTAGGTCGGATTAGGCCGAAGGCCGTAATCCGACAAACACCGCAATTACCCCAGTCACTCCTGCTTCAAATCCTCAGGCTTGATGGCCCACAAACCTGGCAGGTTGCGCCAGTAGCCATACGCATCCATGCCGAAGCCGACGACGAAGCGGTTCGGGATCACCAGGCCGACGATGTCGGCTTGCACGGGCTTTTTCTTGCCGATGGCCTTGTCGGCGAACACGGCCAGGATGACTTCCGAGGCGCCCATGTCCAGCAAGCGCTGTTTGACGTGCGCCAGGGTTTCGCCTTCGTCGAGAATATCGTCGAGCACGATGACGGTGCGGCCCGCCACGTTCGAGCGGGGGATGACTTTCCACACCACTTCGCCACCCTTGTCGTCGTCGCCGTAGCGGCTCACATGGATGTAGTCGAATTCGAGCGGGAAGCTCAGCTGCGGCAGCAGGCTGCCCGTAAATACGACGGCGCCGCCCATCACGCCCAGCACCAGCGGGAACTCTTTCGAATCCTCGGCGTTGAAGCGCGTGTTGAGCACATCGGCCATGCGCGTGATCGACGCCTGCACGGCCTCCTGGTCGAACAGCAGTTCCGCGTTCTTGATCAGGTCACGGGCACGGTTGTGATGAAATTCTTGCATGGACTCTTGCATGGCGATGAAGGGGGCTGATGATGAATGCGGGTATTATCCCGCAAACGCCATCCGTGCGCTACGCCTAGCTGTAATCGCGCGTGTCGTCGATGATTTTCCCATCCTGCGCCAGACTGCCGACCGCCACCAGCACCACGTCGCCGCGCAGCTTGGTCAGTTCGCGGATTGAGCCGATGATGGCTTCCACGTTGCTGGCGTCAAGCGGATCGTCGACTTCGCAATGCAAGGCCATCTCGTCGTTGGCCATGCGCCCCGACACCACCAGCCGCGCCTTCCTGATTTGCGGGTGGCGGCGCGCGATGTCATGCACCTGCGAGGGATGCACGAACATGGCGCGCACCTTGGTGGTTTGATCGGCGCGCCCCATCCAGCCCTTGATGCGCGTATTCGTGCGCCCGCACGGCGACGCCGGCGCGTCCATCAGCACGGCCGACAGATCGCCGGTGGCAAAGCGGATCAGCGGGTAGTCGGCATTGAAGACGGTGACGACGACTTCGCCCACTTCGCCCGGCGCGACGGGAATGCCGCTGCCCGGATGGACAATTTCAAGCAACACGTTTTCGTCGACGACCATGCCGGGATTGAGCTTGCCATTGCTGGCCGTTTCATAGGCGATGCTGCCGATATCGGCCGAGGCATAGGTCTGGAACACGTGCGGCACGCCGTTCGCGGCAAACCAGCTGCGCAAGGATTCGGGCAGGGCTTCGGCGCCCATCACGGCCTTGGTGACGCTGCTGATGTCGGCGCCCATTTCGCGCGCCTTCTCGATGATCAGCTTTAAAAAGGACGGCGTGCCGATATACGTGTCCGGCTTCAGATCCATCATCGCCTGCACCTGCATTTCCGTCTGGCCGATGCCGGCCGGGATGACGGTGCAGCCGATGCGCGCGGCGCCCCCTTCGACCATGAAGGCGGCCGGCGTGAAGTGATACGAAAAGCAGTTCTGCAGCAAGCCGCCGGCGCGCACGCCGGCCGCATACATGGGCCGCGCAAAGCGCCACCAGTCGGGGCCGCGGCCTTCGGGATCGAAGATGGGGCCGGGCGAGACGAACACGCGCGACAGGGCATTTGTCGGCGTCGTGTTCAAGCCGCCGAACGGCAGCGCGCCATGCTGCAATTGCTTCAGGTCGGACTTGCGCGTCACGGGCAGCTGCGCCAGCGCGGCGCGGCTGGTGATGCCGGCCGCGTTGACGCCGTCGAGGATGCGGGCCCAGCCTGGCGCCTGTTGCGCGCGCGCGATCAGCTGCGGCAGGCCGGCCATCAATTCGCGTTCGCGCGCTTCGGGGGCGCGTGCTTCCAGACTGTCGAGCGTATCGGTCATGTTACGGATTCTCCAATGTCAATTGCATTTTTTTCGTGAGCTTGCTGACGATCAGGCGATACGAGCGGTGCAGCAGGGCGGCCATTTCGTCGTCGTCGAGGGCATCGGGGCTGGCGACCAGCACCCATCTGGCCCGCGCCAGGTAGGGCGCAGGGCGAAAGCCGGGACGGTCCGTCAATTCCAGGAAGCGTTCCGCATCGACCTTGAAGCTCATGCCGCGCGTGCTGCGCGCTTCCGCGCCGCACAGGGCGAACATCTTGCCGCCCACGCTAAACGCCAGCACGTCGCCCCATTTGATGTCTTCGGTCGCGCCGGGAAAGCCGCGGCACACTTGCTTCGCCCGTTCCAGGTCCATGCCAGTCTCCTGCCTCAGGCCAGCCAGCGCTTGCGGCGGCGGTAGAACTTCATGTCGCGGAAGCTCTTGCGCCCGGCGCTGGAGACGCCCAGGTAAAACTCCTTGACGTCTTCGTTGCTGGCCAGCTCTTGCGCCTGCCCTTCCATCACGACGCGGCCGTTTTCCAGGATGTAGCCGAAGTCGGCGTAGCGCAGCGCCACGTTGGTGTTCTGTTCGGCCAGCAGGAAAGACACGTTTTCCTTGTGGTTCAAGTCCTTGACGATGCCGAAGATCTCTTCGACGATCTGCGGCGCGATGCCCATCGAGGGTTCATCCAATAAGATCATCGACGGCTTGGCCATCAGCGCGCGGCCGATGGCGCACATCTGCTGTTCCCCGCCCGAGGTGTAGCCGGCCTGGCTGCTGCGCCGCGTTTTGAGGCGCGGGAAGTAGTGGTACACCTTGTCGAGCGCGTCCTTCAATTCGCCGCGCGACAGGCTGCGCGTGTAGGCGCCCGTCAGCAGGTTTTCTTCGATGGTCAGGTGGCCGAAACAGTGCCGCCCTTCCATCACTTGCGACAGGCCCCGTTTCACCAGTTCATTCGGCGTCAATTGATCCACGCGCTCGCCCTTGAACTGGACTTCGCCCTTGGTGACGTCGCCGCGTTCGCCGCGCAGCAGGGTCGAGATGGTTTTAAGCGTGGTCGACTTGCCGGCGCCGTTGGCGCCCAGCAGCGCGACGATCTTGCCCTGCGGGACTTGCAGCGACACGCCCTTCAAGACCAGGATCACGTGGTCGTAAATGACTTCGATATTGTTCACCGACAGGTAGGGCGGCGGCGCGTCCGGCTGGATCGGGGATTGCGTGGCAGTGGCTGTCATGGCTGCTTCGTTTTCATAGGTGGTAACGGTGCTGTCGGATTACGGCCTGCGGCCTAATCCGACCTACGTCATATTCAGGTAGGTCGGGTTAGCGCGCAGCGCGTAACCCGACGCACCCGCTTCATCATTACTTCATGCACGCCGGCGTGATCTTCTTCTCTTCGGCGTATTTGCCCGACGATTCCTCGACGAGCTTACGCACCAGGGCCTTGTCGCCGACGATCCATTTTGGCGTGATGGCGGTCCACTTCTTGCCATCCCACTGCTGTACTTTCACGGCGCCCGAGCCTTCATGGTCGTCGCAGCTGGTTTTCACGGTGGGGAACATGCCCAGCGCGCCTACGGCCTTCTGGCGCGCATCGTCGACGTTCAGGTTTTCCAGGCCCCAGCGCATCTGCTCGCCCGTGATCGGCTTGCCCTTGCCGAATTTTTCCTGCGCCGTGCGGATCGCTTCCACCCACAGGATGCCAGCCGTTACGCCGCGCATGTGGTAGACGGAGCCGATGCGCGACTGGTCGGACAGGTTGCCCTTGCCGGAGGCGTAGAGTTTCTTGCGGATGTCGTCGAGCACGGGGTAGTTGCCCGGCGTATTGAACGTCATCGCCGTGTAGCCCTTGGCCGCGTCGCCCGATGGAATCGTGTCTTCCTCGGAGCCGGCCCACCAGACGCCCAGCATTTTGTCGCGCGGGAAGCCGTTGCGCTGCGCCGTCTTGATGGCCACCGAATTCATCACGCCCCAGCCCCACAGGATCACGTGGTCCGGCTTGGCCTGGCGGATTTGCAGCCATTGCGATTGCTGTTCGCTGCCGGGTGGCGCGACGGGAATCTTGATCAGCTCGAAGCCGTACTGTTTCGACAGCGCTTCCAGTACGGGCAGCGGCTCCTTGCCGAAGGCCGAATCGTGGTACAGGTGGACGATCTTTTTCCCTTTCAGCTTGTCCATGCCGCCATCCTTGTCGCCCAGGTACCTGATCATGGCGGCGGCCTGGCTCCAGTAGCTGGAGATCAGCGGATACACATACGGGAAGACCTTGCCGTTGGCGGCGTCCGAGCGGCCGTAGCCGATCATCGTCATCGGAATCTTGTCCTGCGCCACGCGGTCGAGGATGCCGTAGGCGACGCCCGTGGACAGGGTTTCGACCAGGGTGGCGCCGCCCTGCTTGGTTTTCAGGCGCTCATAGCACTCCACGCCGCGCGAGGGGTTGTATTCGGTTTCGCATTCTTCCCAGCTGATTTTCACGCCGTTGACGCCGCCGGTCTGGTTGACCAAGTTGAAGTAATCGATGATGCCGCCATAAAAACCGGAACCGCCGGCCGCGTACGGCCCCACGCGGTAGGACGGCAGGGCGATGTACTGCTCCTTGTCTTGCGCCTGGGCGCTGCCGGCCATGGTGAGTGCGGCACTGGCGATGGCGGCGGCCAGCATGAGCGATTTGATGTGTTTCATTGTGTGTCTCCTCTTGTTTTATTTGATTTCAAGTCAACCGACATCAGACTGCAAGGTACAAATTCCTAGTGCGGGAAAGGCCACAGGCGTAATTTCTCTTTCGCGATCTGCCACAGCCTGGCCAGGCCGTGCGGCTCGACGATCAGGAAGAAGATGATCAGCGCGCCGAACACCATCAGTTCCAGGTTCGAGGCCACGCTGGTCGGCAATGCCAGGCCATGCGCGATGGTGTTCAGGAAGACGGGCAGCAGCACGATGAAGGCCGCGCCGAGGAAGGAGCCTAAAATCGAACCGACGCCGCCGATGATGATCATGAACAGGATGCGGAAGGACAGGTCCAGGTTGTACGCTTCCGGCTCCACCGTGCCCAGGTAGGCATACGCATACAGGGCGCCGGCCACGCCGCAGTAGAACGAGCTGGCGGCAAACGCCAGCAGCTTGGTGCGCATCAGGCGGAAACCGATCACTTCGGCCGCCATGTCCATGTCGCGCACGGCCATCCAGGAGCGGCCCACGTTCGAGCGGATCATGTTCTTGGCCAGCAGCGCCATGCCGGCCACGATGGCCAGCACCAGCAGGTATTTGCTTTGCGGCGTGTCGAACTGGTAGCCGAGGATGGTCATCTTCTGCACCGTGATCACGCCCGAGGAGCTGTAGTTGGTCAGATACGGGATCTTGGTCAGGCACCAGACAACAAAGAACTGCGTCGCCAGGGTGGACGCGGCCAGGTAAAAGCCGCGGATGCGCAGCGAGGGCAGGCCGAAGGCGATACCCACCATGGCCGCGCACAGGCCGCCCAGGATGAACGACACCAGCAGCGGCAAGCCGGGCAGGCGTGCCATGAAGTTATACGAGGCAAAGGCGCCCACGGCCATGAAGGCGGCCGTGCCCAGCGACAGCTGGCCCGCGTAGCCGGTCAGGATGTTCAGACCCAGCGCCGCCAGGGCGAAGATCAGGAAGGGGATCAGGATCGCCGACAGCATGTAGGGCGAGGCGAAATACGGCAGGAGGAAGACGGCGACGAGCAGCGTGGCCGTCAGCGCCAGGCGGTCTTGGCGGATCGGGAAAATCTGGTTGTCAGCCTGGTAGCTGGTCTTGAATTGTCCTGCTTCACGGTAAATCATGGGGTGTCCTTTGCGGGCTGTTTTGGCTGTTGTCGGGTTAGGCGCCATGCGCTAACCCGACCTACGATGCTGTTTCGGTGGTGTTATATTCGGCGGATGATCTTCTCGCCGAACAGGCCTTCCGGGCGCACCAGCAGGAACAGCAGGGCCAGCACATACGGGAACCAGCCTTCGATGCCGCCGCCCACCATGGGACCGAGGTAGACTTCGGCCAGCTTTTCCGACGCGCCGATGATCAGGCCGCCGACGATGGCGCCCGGCACCGACGTAAAGCCGCCGAGGATCAGCACCGGCAGCGCTTTCAGGGCGATGAAGGTGAGCGCGAACTGCACCCCGTTGCGCGCGCCCCACAGCAAGCCGGCCACCATCGCCACCAGGCCCGCCACGCCCCACACCACGGCCCAGATGCGCTGCAGCGGAATGCCGACCGCCAGCGCCGCCTGGTGGTCGTCGGCGACGGCGCGCAGGGCGCGGCCCACCTTGGTTTTCGAGAACAGCAAGGCCAGACAGACCACCAGCAGCGCGCAGATGCCGGCCGCCACCACGTCGAACTGCGAAACGATGATGTTGAAATGGTCCATCAGGAAGGGCATCGGCACGTCTTCGATGGGCAGGTCCAGCTTGTGCACTTGCGAGCCCCACATCAGCTGCGCCAGGCCTTCGATGAAAAAAGTCAGGCCGATGGTGGCCATGAACAGCGTGATTTCGGGCTGGTTGACGAGGGGGCGCAAGACCACTCTTTCAATCGCCATGCCCAGGGCTATCATCGTCACCATCGTCAGCGGAATGGCCAGCCACAAGGACAGGCCGAACTTGTCCATGATGCCGACGCAGGTGAGGGCGGCGAAAAACACCATCGCTCCCTGCGCAAAATTGAATACGCCCGAAGCCTTGTAGATCAGGACGAAACCGATGGCCACCAGCGCGTACATGACGCCCGACAGCAGGCCGCCGATCAGCACTTCAAAGAAGAAATTGATATTCATGAGGTTTTCCAATGGGTTGTGCTTAGCCCTGCCCGATCACGGGCAGGTCGTTTCGCCGGCCGGCAGCGTGCTGCCTGCATTCCCGGCTGCACTGCCAAGGTAGGCGTTGATGACATCCTGGTTGCTGCGCACCTCGTCGGGCGTGCCGTCGCCGATCTTCTTGCCGTAATCGAGCACCACCACGCGGTCGGAGATATCCATCACCACGCCCATGTCGTGCTCGATCAGCACGATGGTCGTGCCCAGCTGGTCGTTGACGTCGAGGATGAAGCGGCACATGTCCTGCTTTTCTTCCACGTTCATGCCGGCCATCGGTTCGTCCAGCAGCAAAATTTCCGGTTCGGCCACGAGGGCGCGGCCCAGTTCCACGCGCTTTTGCAGGCCGTACGGCAGGCGTCCCACGGGGGTCTTGCGGATGGCCTGGATTTCCAGGAAGTCGATGATCTCCTCGGCCTTCTTGCGGTGCTCGATTTCCTCGCGCCGCGCCGGGCCCCAGTACAGGGCCTGCAGCAGGAAATTCGACTTCATTTTGAGGTTGCGCCCCGTCATGATGTTGTCCAGCACCGTCATGCCCTTGAACAGGGCGATGTTCTGGAAGGTGCGCGCGATGCCGGACTTGGCCGCCGCGTAGCAGTCCATGCCGCGCCGGTGTTCGCCCCGGTAGATGATCTCGCCCTGCTGCGGGCGGTACACGCCGTTGATCACGTTGAGCATCGAGCTTTTTCCGGCGCCGTTCGGGCCGATGATGGCGCGGATTTCATGCTGCTTGACGTCGAACGAGATGTCGGTCAGCGCCTTGACGCCGCCGAACGACAGCGAGATGTTCTTCAGATCGAGGATCACGGGGCCGGTCTTGCGGGCCGTGCCGAAATGGGCGTCGGGTTCGTTCATTTGCATCGTGCGGTGCTCCATCATGCGGCCAGGCCCTGGGGCCGGTATGTTTTGCTGTCCCAGATCTGCAGGTTGGCGCTGGTCGAGCCAAGGCGGCCATCCTCGAATTTCACCTGGGTCTCGATGTATTGCGTTGCCTTACCCTCATACAGGGCGGAGATCAGCACCGCGTATTTTTCGGCGATGAATTTGCGCCGCACCTTGCGCGTGCGCGTCAGCTCGTCGTCATCGGGATCGAGTTCCTTGTGCAGCACCAGGAAGCGGTGCACCTGCGTGCGGTCCATCAGCGGGTCGGCCGCCAGTTCCGCGTTGACCTGTTCGATGCAGTCGCGGATCAGGCCATAGGTTTCGGCGCGCGCCGCCAGGTCCGTGTAGCCGGAGTAGGCGATGCCGCGCCGCTCGGACCAGTTGCCCACCGCTTCGATGTCGATGTTGATGAAGGCGCAGACCTGGTCGCGCGCATGGCCGAAGGCCACCACTTCCTTGATGAAGGGGAAGAACTTGAGCTTGTTTTCGATGTAGTTGGGCGCAAACATGGCGCCGCAATTCATCTTCCCCACGTCGGCCGCGCGGTCGATGATTTTCAGATGCCCTTCGCTGTCGAACACGCCCGCGTCGCCCGTATGGAAGTAGCCGTCGTTGTCGATCACTTCGGCGGTGGCGTCAGGGCGCTTGAAGTAGCCGCTCATGGTGGCGGGCGACTTGACCAGCACTTCGCCATTCGCCGCCAGCCTGACTTCCACGCCGGGCGCCGGCAAGCCGACGCTGTCGAACTTGATATTGCCGTCCGGTTGCAGACACACGTAGGCGCAGGTTTCGGTGGAGCCGTACAGCTGCTTGAGGTTGACGCCGATGGAGCGGTAGAAGCGGAACAGGTCGGGGCCGATGGCGGCGCCGGCCGTGTAGGCGACGCGCACGCGCGACAGTCCCAGCACGTTTTTCAAGGGGCCGTAGACGAGCAGTTCGCCCAGCTTGTAGCTGAGGCGGTCCGCCAGCGAGACGGGCTTGCCATCCAAAATCTGCGCGCCGCAGCGCTTGGCCACGTCCATGAAATGGCTGAACATGCGGCGCTTGATGCTGCTCGCGTCCTCCATGCGTATCATCACGCTGGTGAGCATGTTCTCGAACACGCGCGGCGGCGCAAAGTAGCAGGTGGGGCCGATTTCGCGCATGTCGATCATCACCGTGTCGCCCGATTCGGGGCAGTTGACGGTAAAGCCGGCCACCATGGCCTGCGCCAGCGAAAACAGGCAGTCGCCTACCCACGCCATGGGCAGGTAGGACAGAATGTCCTCATTGTCGGTGAGCTGGTCGAAGGCGACGCCGCCAACGCCTGCTGCCAGCAGCGCCGTATGGCTCTGGCACACGCCCTTCGGCTTGCCCGTGGTGCCCGAGGTGTAGAGGATCACGGCCGAATCGCTGCCCTGGCCCGCTGCCACCGCGGCGTCGAAAAAGCCCGGGTGTTCGCGGTCGTAGGCGCGGCCCAGCACCTGCAGGGCGGCAAAGGACGTTAGCTCCGGCTGGCGGTAATGGCGCATGCCCCGTTCATCGTCATAGGCGATGTGGGCGACGTGCGGATACAGGGCCTTGAGTTCGAGCAGCTTGTCGACCTGTTCCTGGTCTTCGACGATGGCGTAGCGGATTTCCGCATCCTGCAGCACGTAGGCCATGTCGGCGGCCGGCGCGTCCTGGTACAGCGGCACCGGCACGCCGCCCAGGCTTTGCGCGGCCAGCATGGCCCAGTACAGGCGGGGACGGTTGTCGCCGATGATGGCCAGGTTCATGCCGCGCTGGAAACCGATGGCGGCCAAGCCGCAGGCCAGCGCGCGCACCTCCTCGTTGACCTCGGCCCAGGTCCAGGTTTGCCAGATGCCCAGGTGTTTTTCGCGAAAGGCGGGCTTGTCGGATCGTACTGTCCCGTGTTGCAATAAGCGCCGCGGAAAAGTCGGCATTGTTGCTGTGGTATGCGTTTGCACCAGTGTCTCCCTGTTGCTTGTCTCAGGCTCCACCTCGTTGGATGGCGCTCTGTGTTTTTTATGTGTAAGGCGTTTGTGCAATGATAGTAGCTTGCGTTAGTTTGCCGAGTTGTCTTTTCGGGGACATTTACCCACTTTTCGATGGTGCATCGCACAATGACCAACCCTGATATCAGCCTCAAGGATGCCGTGCGCGCGGCCAACTGGGCGCAGCTGCTCGACCCCGTGCAAATGGCCCGGGTCGAGGCGGATGTGTTCGAGACTTTCGTGCCGAAAGGCGGCTTTGTCTGCCGCAAGGGCGAACCGGTGGACAACTGGATCGGCGTCATCAGCGGCATGGTCAAGATGAATAATTTTTCCGCTTCCGGCAAGGCCATGACGTTTACGGGCTTGTCACCGGGCAGCTGGTTTGGCGAAGGCTCGCTGCTCAAGCGCGAGATGCGCAAGTACGACACCATCGCCGTGCGCGACACGCGCGTGGCGCGCTTGCCTGCCAGCACCTTCCACTGGCTGCTGGAGACCAGCCTGCCATTTACGCGTTTCCTGCTGATGCAGCTCAATGAGCGCCTGGGCCAGTTCATCGGCATGGTGGAAAACGAGCGCCTGCTGGACCTGAACACGCGCGTGGCGCGCTGCCTGGCGTCGATGTTCCATTCGCACCTGTACCCGAGCGTGGACACCTTGGTGCAGCTGTCGCAGGAGGAAATCGGCCTGCTGTCGGGCTCCTCGCGCCAGCGCGCCAACCAGGCCTTGCAGGTGCTGGAAAAAAAGGGTTTATTGCGCCTCGACTACGGCGGCATCCGCGTGCTGGACCTGGAAGGCTTGCGCCGCTACGAGGCCGATGATGGCGAGTGAGATTTCCGTGCGCGCCGCGGCGCTGCGCGCGCGCCTCGATGGCGGCTTTGTCGAGCATGCGCGTTTCACGGGGCCGCCGGTCGATTTCAGCGACTGGATCCCCGAGGAACTGGGCGCTGTCTGGGGTGCGCTGCATCGCGCGGCAGGCTTCGGCCATGACGATCCCGCGCGGCGCGAACTGGCGATGGCGCTATTGGCGCAGGCGAGCAGCATGAACCTGGCACCGGCGCTGGCAGGCGACATGTTCCTCGACGCGCTGGACGCGGCCCGCGTGCACGACTGGGCCTACGCAATCGGCTGCCTGGCTTGCCTGCATGGCGCGCCACCGGATGGCAGCGCGCAGCTGGCGCTGCGTATCCTGGATAAACCGAAGCGCTGGGACGAGCAGCATTTTGCCGCCTGGCTGCTGGCGCAGCTCGCTGGCGGCGACGCCCCGGCCCGGTTCGGGCAGATGATGGACGAGCGCCATGCGCACTACCCGATGCCCCTGACCTTGCAGGAACTCACCGTGCTGCCGCAGCTGGCGAAACCGTCGCTGCTGGCGCTGGCCGGCTCGCGCTACAGCGGCCACTGGAACCGCGACAGCATCGGCGAGGCCGATCCCGCCGACGTGCTGGCCGACGATGCGGCGTATGTCGATTTTGCGCGCACGATACTGGAGCAGGCGGCGCGCCATATCGCCGCCATCCATGACGGCAGCGTGCCGTATGCGGCCGATGCCGCCTTTGCCACGGCAGACTCGCCGGTGCTGGCGCGCGCCGCGCGGGTGGCGTCCTATCGCGATGATGCCTGGTTCAGGCCCGTGATTATCGTCTTGCTGCCGTTGGCATGCGTGGCGCCAGGCGCGGCCAAGAGCGCGCCGTCGCAGTCGTTGGCGATGGCGCTGGGCCATGCGGTGGAAACCACTCCCACGCCCGAAAGCCTGCAGGCCCTGCGCGCGGCGCTGGCCCAGGTACGCCATGCGGGCATCCGCAAGAAACTGGAACGCAATCTGAAACCGGCCGAACGGGCGCTGGCCGAACGGCCCGATATCGCCTGGAGGGTCGGCATGCCGGGCCCCATGGGCAAGCGGCGCCAGGCCATGCTGGCGCGCCGCCTGGAAGCGGGCTACGCCAGCGAGGTGTGGTTTGACATGGACCAATGGCGTGCCCTGCGCGACGATGCCGATATCGACGCGGTGGCGCGCGCGCTGGTCTGGCGCACGGGCGATGGGATGGCCTTTATGCCCGACGGGACGGGGGCCATCGATGCGCAGGGGCAGCCGGTGGATTTGCCTGAGCAAGGCGAGATCGGCCTGTGGCACCCTTTGCATGGCAGCGGGGAAGAGCGCGCCGCCTGGCAAGCGCTGGTCGCGCAGCGGCGCCTGCGCCAGCCGCTGCGCCAGGTTTATCGTGAAATATATGCACCGCCCGGCGACGGCAGCGCCCCATTTGCCGGCTACCAGCTGTCGCTGCGCACCTTGCTGGGACTGGCGCGCCGCGAAGGCTGGAGCCTGGACCACGATGAAGGCCTGTCGCGCCAGTTCGGCGCCTGGCGCGTGTCGCTGCGCATCGAGGGACGCGTGTATCCGGGGGCGGGCGGCGCTTGCACGTCAAACGGGCTGGCGCCCGCGCAGATGATGCCGATGGCGCCGGTGGCGTATTCGGAAGCGTGCCGCGCGGTGGACCTGCTGGTCAGCGCCAGCGCCTTGGCGCTGGTGGAGGAAGAGCAAAGCGTGGAGCGCGAACAGCGCCTGTTTTACCTGGCCGACCTGGCACCGGGGCCGATGGCGGGCATGCGGCGCGCCGTGCTGGAACAGGTATTCGCGGACCAGATCGGGGATGGCCGGATGGCGCTCGAAGCGCGCCACCTGATGGTGGGCGGGCATGCGATCCACCTGAGCACCGGCAGGGTCACGAAGGATGGCGCCGAGGCGGTGATCGAGGCGGTAGCGCAGGGGAGCAAGCTGGGCGCCGTGCCGTGGCTGCCCTACGACGAAGCGCTGCTGGAAAAAATCGCCGCCGCCGCCGGGGCGCTTCTGGCGCTGCAGCGAGTGCAGCCCGGCCGCTAATCGCGGTATCATAGACGCTTCCCAGCACCGCGCCATTTTCGCTCCCATGCAGACACCAGACCAATCCACTCCCGCCTCCCGTTTGTCGCAGCTGCGCGGCGCCATGCGCGCGCAGCATATCGACGCCTGCATCGTGCCCTCGGCCGACCCGCATTTGTCCGAGTACCTGCCGGCCCGCTGGCAGGGCCGCGAGTGGCTGTCGGGCTTTACGGGGTCCGTCGGCACCCTGGTCGTGACGCAGGATTTCGCCGGCGTGTGGACCGATGGCCGCTACTGGGAGCAGGCGGAAGACGAACTGGCCGGCAGCGGCATCGTCCTGAAGAAAATCCCGTCCGGCGCCAGCGTGCTGTATATCGACTGGCTGGGCGAGACCATGCAGCCGGGGCAGACGGTGGCCGTCGACGGCGCCGTGCTGGGCCTGGCCAATGCGCGCCTGCTGCAGCAGGCGCTGGGCGCGCAAGTGACCCTGCGCACGGATACGGACGTGCTGCATGCCGTCTGGCCGGACCGCCCGGCCATGCCCGCCGCGCCGGTGTACGAGCATGCGGCCGCGTATCCATCGCTGTCGCGCATGGAAAAACTGGCGACGCTGCGCGCCAATATGGCGGCGCACGGCGCCAGCCACCACGTCATTTCCACGCTCGACGATATCGCGTATCTGTTCAACTTGCGCGGCGCCGACGTCAATTACAACCCCGTCTTCCTCGCCCATGCGCTGGTGGGCCCCGAGCGCGCCACCCTGTTCGTCACCGACGGCAAGCTGCCCGCCGCCCTGCGCGCCACGCTGGAGAGCGAAGGCGTGGACGTGGCCGCGTATGACCGCGCGGCGGCCACGCTGGCGGCCCTGCCGTCCGGCGCCACCTTGCTGCTCGATCCGCGCCGCATCACGTTCGGCACGCGCCAGGCCGTGCCCGACGGCGTGCGCGTGGTCGAAGCCATCAACCCGACCACCCTGGCCAAGTCGCGCAAGACGGATGCTGAAGCGGCGCACGTGCGCGCCGCCATGGAGCAGGACGGCGCCGCCCTGTGCGAATTTTTCAGCTGGTTAGATAGCACCCTGGCCGACCCGCAGCGCGCGCCGTTGACGGAAATCGGCGTCGATGAACACTTGACGGCCGCCCGCGCGCGCCGCGCCGGTTTTGTCAGCCCCAGTTTCGGCACCATCGCCGGCTTCAATGCGCATGGCGCCATCATGCATTACCACGCCCATGCGGGCAGTGAGGCCACCATCGAAGGCGACGGCTTGTTGCTGATCGACTCGGGCGGCCAGTACTGGGGCGGTACCACGGACATCACGCGCGTGGTCCCCGTCGGCACGCTCACGGCAGAGCACCGGCGCGATTTCACCCTGGTCTTGCGCAGCATGATCGCCCTGTCGCGCGCGCAGTTCCCGCGCGGCGTGAAGTCGCCCATGCTCGACGCGATTGCCCGCGCGCCCCTGTGGGCCGAAGGCATCGACTTTGGCCACGGCACGGGCCATGGCGTGGGTTTCTTCCTCAACGTGCACGAAGGGCCGCAATCGATTTCGCAGTCCGCCATGCCGGAGCCGCAGACGGCGATGGAGCCAGGCATGATCACCTCCATCGAGCCGGGCATCTACCGACCCGGCCAGTGGGGCATCCGCATCGAGAACCTGGTGCTGAATGTACCGGCGCAGTCGTCGCAGTTTGGCGACTTCCTGAAATTTGAAACGCTCACTTTGTGCCCGATCGACACGCGCTGCGTGGAACGCTCGCTGCTGCGCGACGACGAGGCGGCCTGGCTCAACGACTATCACGCGACCGTCCGCGCGCGCCTGGCGCCGCACCTGGCGGCCAATGCGCCTGCGCTGGCGTGGCTGGAACAGCGCACGGGAGCCATCTGATGCGCTCGACCCGCGCCACGTCCGCCATCGAGCGGCTCAAGGAACGCAGCGGCAACCGCCTCTACACGATGGCGCGCACGGGCGATGAGCTGTTCTTCCTCACGGAAGGCCCCGGCTTGCCGCCTCTGTGCCCGCCGCTCGAACTCGACGCCTTTGTCGCCTTTGTGAATGGCCTGGGACCGCAAAAGGCGCGCCGCGTCAGCAAGCTCGACGTGGCGTTTGAAAAGCAGCTGACGAAAAAGCCCTAGATGCCGACCATCGACTTCCTGCGCGCCTACTGGTCGCCGGCCGAGCTGGCGACGAATGGCGTGATCCTGCTGAACCTGCTCGGTGCGCTGCTGCTGGGCTTGCTGGTGGGCTACGAGCGTTCGTATCACGGGCGCGCGGCGGGCATGCGCACCTACAGCCTCGTGTGCATGGCCTCGGCCGCGCTGACCGTGCTGGGCGGCTATCCCGAGTTCTGGTACGGCGGCCATGGCGCCATCGTTGGCAGCGATCCCACGCGCGTCATCCAGGGCATCGTCACGGGCGTGGGTTTCCTCGGCGCCGGCGTCATCATGCGCGAGGGTTTCAATATCAGCGGCTTGACGACGGCCGCCTCGATCTGGGCTTCGTCCGTGATCGGTATCATGGTCGGCATCGGTTTTTATCTGTCGGCCATGGGCCTGGCCTTTTTGTGCGCGATGGCGATGATTTTTCTGTCAAAATTGGAGAACTGGCTGCCGTCGCGCCACGCGGTGGCCATCACCATGCGCTTCAAGCAGGGATTCATTCCGCGCGAGGATGCGCTGCGGCGCATGGCCGCCAAGCGCGGCTACGACATCGCGGGCGGCTCGCTGACCATCGGCAGCACGGACGGCATGCAGGAATGGCGCTTTGTCGCCATCGCGCATGGCAAGAACACGGGCGCCAGCCTGTCGGCCATGTCGGCCGAACTGGCCGCCTTCGAAGGCATCGCCGGCTTCCAGCTGTCGCATGCACGCAACTGAAAAGGATGGACATGGACCGCCAGGCTCAAAAAATACTCGACTTCTGGTTCCTGCCGCCGGATCACCCCGGCCACGGCCAGGCGCGCATGGAATGGTTCCGCAAGGACGACGGTTTCGATGCGCAGATACGCGCGTATTTCGGCGCGCTGATCGATGCCGCCATAGCCGGCGACTTGGGTGAATGGGATGCGACGCCGCACGGCGCGCTGGCGCGCCTCATCGTGCTCGATCAGTTTACGCGCAATGTGTACCGCGGCACGCCGCGCGCCTTTGCCGGCGACGCCTGGGCGCTGGCGCTGGCCGTCGCCATGACGCAGCAGGGACTCGACCAGCAGCTGCCGCCGATGCTGCGCGCCTTCGTGTATTTACCGTTCGAACATGCGGAAGACCTGGCCATGCAGGCGCGCGCGGTCGAGCTGTTCCAGCGCTTGTCGCAGACGCAGCCCGGTTTTGAGAGCATGCTCGACTACGCCGAGCGCCACCAGGAAGTGATCGCCCGCTTCGGCCGCTTCCCGCACCGCAACACCATTCTGGGCCGCGCTTCCACGTCCGAAGAAGTGGAATTTTTGCGCCAGCCGGGATCGAGCTTTTAGACCATCATCATGAACGTGACATTGAATATCATCGGCGCCGGCCACGTGGGCACGGTGCTGGGCCGTCTGTTCGCCGAGGTGGACGGGATTGCTGTGCAGGACGTGCTGACGCGCTCGATGGCGTCGGCGCAGGCGGCCGTGGACTTCATCGGCGCCGGCACCCCCGTCGACAGCTATGCGGCCTTGCGCCACGCCGACGTCACCATGCTGGCCGTGTCGGACGACCAGATCGGCCCGGCCTGCGCGGCGCTGGTGGCCGAGGGGCGCCAGGCGGGCGCCATCGTGTTCCACTGCAGCGGCGCGCTGGCCTCGAACGTGCTGCTGGCGGCCACGCAGGCCGGCGCTTTTGTCGCCAGCGCCCACCCGATCCGCAGCTTTGCCGACCCGCGGCAGGTGGCCGCCACCTTCGACGGCACGTTTTGCGGCGTCGAAGGCGACCCGCTGGCGCTGGTTTTCCTCACGCCGGCCTTGATCGCTATTGGCGCGCGCCCCGTGCCCATCGATCCGGCCGCCAAGACCCTGTATCACGCCGCTGCCGTCTTCGCCAGCAATTACTTGGTGACGGTGCTCGACGCGGCCTTGCGCGCCTACCAGGCGGCCGGCATTCCCGAACCGGTGGCGCGCGAACTGGCGCAGCCGCTGGTGACGGAAGCGGTGGCGAACGTGTTCCGCCTGGGCGCCGCGCCGGCGCTGTCCGGTCCCATCGCGCGCGGCGATTCGGCTACCGTGCAACGCCAGCAGCTGGCCGTGCAAAGCTGGGATGCCGCCACGGGCGAGTTGTACCGGGCGCTGGTGGCGCCCACGCAGGACCTTGCCCGGCGCAAGTGCGCGCTTTAGGCGGCGTGCAGGCGGTTGCGGCCCTGTTCCTTGGCCTGGTACAAGGCACTGTCGGCACGCGAAAAGAAGGCCGATTCGCTTTCCTCTGGCCGGTACTCGGTCACGCCCAGGCTGATCGTCACGGGGACGCGCGGTTCGGGCAGGCCGAAATCGTGCCGCTCGATGGCGGCGCGCAGGCTTTCCGCCACTTCCGCCGCTTTGGCCAGGCTGCAGTCATTCAGCAGCACCAGGTATTCCTCGCCGCCCCAGCGCGTGATGACATCGCTTTCGCGCACGGTGGCGCGCGCCACGTCCGCCACGCCACGGATGACCTTGTCGCCCCACAGGTGGCCGTGGGTATCGTTGACGCGCTTGAAGAAATCGATGTCGAAGAGGATGGCCGACATCGGCTGCTCATTGCGTTTGGACAATAACATCGCGCGCTGGAACAGCAATTCCAGCGATTGGCGGTTCAATAGCCCGGTCAGGGCATCCGTCGAGGCGATGCGCTCGATGCGGCGCTGGTAGCGGTTCACCGTCAGCAAGGTCAGCAGCAGTACCAGCAGGGTGACGCCAAAGCTGATGGCCAGGTTGAAGATGAACACGCGCTGCAGCGACTGGACTTCGTCGCTGACGTTTTGCTCGACCACCAGGTACCAGCCCAGTTCGGGAATGAAACGCGAGTTGACGAGGATTTGCGCGCGGCCCAGCTGGTACGACAGATGCGTCGGCTCGCTGCGGTGGTTGATGATCTGCTCGGCAATGGCGTTCACGCCGGGCAGGCTGTGGATATTGCCGTGCCCGTTGCGCATGGTCTTGCCCGCCAGCACCAGGGAGCCGGCGGCATCGACAAAATAGATGTTGCGGTAGAAGCGTGCCTGGTAGCGGTCGATGATGTGGCTCATGGTGGCGAGGGTCAGGCCGATGCCGGTGGCGCCGATGAAATGGCCATCGTAGTCGACCACGCGGTGGTTGATGAAGATGGTCATGCTGTCGCGGTTGGCCATGTCCACGTCGACATTCGTTTCATAGTCGGTCTTGTCCATGGCGCGCACGCGGTAGTACCAGATGTCGCGCGTCGCCTCCGGACTGACGGATTTCAAGGTGCCTTCCGCGTAATAATATTTGCTGCTCTTGTCCGAGACGAGAAAGCTGGTGATGGCGCCGTACTTCTTCTTGACTTCGGCCAGGTAGCGCACGATCTGTTCCGGCTTGTTTTCGCCGGCCAGTATCCAGTCGCGCACGAAGGTGTCGTGCGCCATCAGCGAGGAGATGAAGACGGGGCGCAGCATGTCCTTTTGGATTTCCGAGTAAATATTGTCGCCTGTCAGCGGCAGGGTCTGGTCGGCGATGCCGTGCTCGATGGCCTGGCGCGAAGCCAGGTAGCTGGCCAGGCTGGTGGCCATGAAGCCCGCCCCCAGGATCAGGGTCAGGAGGATAAGCAGGCGGTATTTGATCGACAGAAGACGCATGGAGACGAGGTAGTGGCAGGCGGGAAGGCCATGGTGAGGCAAGCTAAAAGTATGCAGCAGGGCGGATATTGGCGCAATGATAACTGGTTTTATTGACAATTTATGCTGGCGAACGCGACAAGATAACCACGACTTACCAAATAAAAGTGCCGATTTGTCGACAAAGATGCAAATTAGCAATAAGATTTGATGAGGGGAATCATTGCGCATCGCCCCTGTCTTGCCGCCCGTTTCAGGCGCGGGACATTCCGCGCAGGGAGTGTTGCATGTTATTTTTAAAGAGTACGTCCGTTAGCAAGGCCCCTGGCATCTACGAGGTCGACATCGCCGCCAAGCCGCCAGGCAAGACCTTCGGCATTTTTCTTGCCACCGATCCAGACCATCCGCCGTTGGCCTTGCTGGAGCAATTGAAGGCGCTCGGTTTCGAGAACACCTATAGTTCGCCCTACCTGCACAAGGATGGCGGCAAAGTGCTGGACCTGCATTTCCAGAAGGATGGCACGGATATCTTCAAGGGCTGGAAAACCGAGGAGTGCACGCACAACGTGGCGGCCATCACGGCCCTGTTCGAGGAGCACGGCATTACCATTGCGCCACGGGTTATGTCGATGGCCGAAGCCTACGCCTAAACGCCTGTCAAAACCTGCTGCGCGTCGCGCTTTGCGGCCGGCGATGCTCACCGGCTCGGCGCCCCCGTGCTCAAACACGCTTGCGCTTCCCGGCCTCAAATCGCTGCCGCTCGCGACGGTTTTGTCTGGCGTTGCAAGCCAGCTTAACCAGCTTCCACGCCGATGTGATACAGCGCCCACGGGCAGCTGGCGTAGCGTTCGGCCAGGGGCAGTGCCGCCACGGCAGCGATGCGGTCCGCGTCGTGGATCGCCCATAGCGGCCCCAGGCCGCCCAGCGCCATCGCCTGCCCATCGAGGTGGGTGGCGACGATAAAACGCTGTGCGCGCGCCTGCGCCATGGTCAGCGCCGCCGCATAGCCATCCACGGCGCGCAGCAGCAGGCGGACCTCGCCTTCCTGCGGCGCGCCCGCCGCCTTCAAGACATCGACCAGCAGCGGCCCGCGCAGCGCATGCGCCTTGCCATCGTATTCGAGGGTAGGGCGAATCGTGTGTGCCGGCAAGTTCGTCAGCGCCGCAAAGTCGAATGCCCGCGCCCGCTCAAAACTGATTTTTTGCTTGTGCATCATCTGGTCGCGCACGGCGTCGAACGGGCCCCGGTTCGGCTTGTCGACGCTGCCCGTGACGGTCAGCAGGGCAGGACCGCGCAGACCGGCGGGCGCCGCCCGGCCGATGGCCGGCAAGGTGGCCGCCGCCACGGCGGCGGCGAGAAACTCGCGTTTGTGCATGCACTGCTCCTCTGGACTGAAAATCGCTAATGTTCTTAAGTCTATCTTAAGTTCGTTCAACGGTGTGCATTTTACTGTTATTGTCAGTTTGGAATGTCCGCTTACATCTTGTCACAGTTCTTACGGAATGGAGAAAGACGTCGCTTTTTTCGGCTGTTATTGTGTAGTCATCGCACTTCGCTGAACTGCGAATCCAGGCACCATTCACTAATTGAGAGAGAGAACATGATGAAGAAGAAAATCCTGTTTGCAATGATCGCTTCCGTTACTGCACTGACCGGCATGAGCGCCGCGCACGCCGAAGGCGCCTATGTGGGCGCCGGTATCACGGGCAACCGTTATAATTTCGACATTCCTGGCGCCACCAGCGCCGATAATCACAGCGGCTACAAGGCTGGCGCCAAGATCTTCGCCGGTTACGATTTCGATAAAACCTGGGCGATTGAGGGCGGCTATGCCGATTTCGGCAGCAAGGATTACCGCTATGTCACCGGCGCCGGCAACGGTTCCGTGAAGAGCGATTCGCACGGCTACTACCTGGCCGGCAAGGCCACCATGCCCGTGAGCGACAAAGTCGGCGTGTTCGGCAAGCTTGGCGTGGCCAAGGTCAAGAACAGCTTGAGCGGTACGGGTCTGTCGACCGGCATCAGCGGCAACGACAAGACGGGTGTGTACGCTTCCGTCGGCGCGCAGTACGCGATCAACGAGAAAGTCTCGCTGACGGCGGAAGTGGAACACTTCGGCAAGAGCGCCGACCAGGGCCGCAAGGCTACCGGCCTGGCTTTGGGCGCACGCTATAATTTCTAATCACTTGGAAATGTGCTGAAAAAAAGGCAGTTACCGCGAGGTAACTGCCTTTTTACATGGCCGGACCGAATTTACGTGGTCAGCGGCTTGTAGCGGATGCGTTTCGGCTTGGCGCCTTCTTCGCCCAGGCGTTTCTTCTTGTCGGCTTCATATTCCTGATAGTTGCCGTCAAAGAAGGTGACCTGCGAATTGCCTTCGAACGCCAGGATGTGCGTGGCGATACGGTCGAGGAACCAGCGATCATGGGAAATGACCATGACGCTGCCGGCAAATTCCAGCAAGGCGTCTTCCAGCGCGCGCAAGGTTTCCACGTCCAGATCGTTCGACGGTTCATCGAGCAGCAGGACGTTGCCACCCATTAAAAGGGTTTTCGCCAGGTGCAGACGGCCACGTTCGCCGCCGGACAGGTTGCCCACTTGCTTTTGCTGGTCCGAGCCCTTGAAGTTGAAGCGGCCCAGGTAGGCGCGCGACGGCATTTCGAAGCGGCCGACCGTCAGCATGTCGGCGCCGCCGGAGACGTCTTCGAACACGGATTTGTTGTCAGCGAGACTATCGCGGTTCTGGTCGACGATGGACACGCGCGCCGTCTGGCCGATGGCCACTTCGCCGCTGTCCGGCGTTTCCTTGCCGGTGATCATCTTGAACAGGGTCGATTTACCGGCGCCGTTGGGGCCGATGATGCCGACGATGGCGCCTGGCGGCACGGTGAAGCTCAGGTTGTCGATCAGCAAACGGTCGCCGAACGCTTTCGACACGTTCTTGAACTCGATGACTTCATTGCCCAGGCGCTCTGCCACGGGAATGAAGATTTCCTGCGTTTCGTTGCGCTTCTGGTATTCGTGCTCGGACAGTTCGTTGAAGCGGGCCAGACGGGCTTTCGACTTGGCCTGGCGCGCTTTCGGGTTCTGGCGCGACCATTCCAATTCCTTCTGCAGCGCTTTCTGGCGCGCCGATTCCGTCGCCTCTTCCTGCTTCAGGCGCGCTTGCTTCTGGTCCAGCCAGGTCGAGTAGTTGCCCTTCCATGGAATGCCGTGGCCGCGGTCCAGCTCCAGGATCCATTCGGCCGCGTTGTCGAGGAAGTAGCGGTCATGGGTGATGGCCACCACGGTGCCGGGGAAGCGCAGCAGGAATTGTTCCAGCCAGTCGACCGATTCCGCATCCAGATGGTTGGTCGGCTCGTCGAGCAGCAGCATGTCCGGTTTCGACAGCAGCAGCTTGCACAGCGCCACGCGGCGCTTCTCGCCGCCGGACAGCACGCCGATGGTGGCGTCCCATGGCGGCAGGCGCAGCGCGTCGGCGGCCATTTCCAGTTGCAAATTCAAATTGCCGCCATCGGAGGTCGAGATGATCGCTTCCAGGCGTGCCTGTTCCGTGGCCAGGGCGTCGAAATCGGCGTCTTCCTCGGCATATGCGGCGTACACGGCTTCCAGCTTGGCTTGCGCTTCAAACACTTCGCCCAGGCCCGACTCGACTTCCTGGCGCACGGTTTTTGCCGGGTCCAGCTGCGGTTCCTGCGGCAGGTAGCCGATGTTCAGGCCCGGCATCGGCACGGCTTCGCCCTGGATGTCGGTGTCGATGCCGGCCATGATTTTCAGCAGCGTCGATTTGCCGGAGCCGTTCAGGCCCAGCACGCCGATCTTCGCGCCTGGGAAGAAGGAGAGGGAAATATCTTTCAGAATCTGGCGCTTGGGCGGGACGATTTTGCCCACGCGATTCATGGTGTAGACGTAATTTGCCATTAGAAATCTCGGGTGATATACAAAGACGGACAGGATACGGTAAACGCCCGCTTCCGGCCAGCGCTGTGCGCTGCCGGAACGGGCCGATCAGGCGGCCAGGCGGGCGCGGCGGCTGCTCCACAGGCCTTCGGCCGCATACAGGCCCAGCGCCGTCCAGATGACGAGGAAACCCAGCATGCGTTCGGGCGTGAACGATTCGTGGAAGACCCACACGCCGATCAGCAGCTGGCCCGTGGGGGCGATGTATTGCAATAGCCCCAGCACGGCCAGCGGCAGGCGGCGCGCGCCGGCGGCGAACAGCAGCAGCGGAATGGCCGTGATGGGGCCGGACGCCAGCAGCAGCGCGCGCGTGGCGGTGGAATCTGTATTGACGAAGCCGCTTTGGCCATGCCAGGCCAGCCACAGCATGTAGGCAAGGGCCAGGGGAAATAAAATCAAGGTTTCAAACGACAAGCCTTCCAGCGCGCCCAGCGCGGCCGTCTTGCGCAGCAAGCCATAGCCGCCGAAGGTGGCCGCCAGCAGCAGGGCGATCCACGGTACCTGCCCCGCCTGCCAAGTGAGCCAGGCCACGCCGCAGGCGGCCAGGCCGATGGCCAGCCACTGCAGGCGGCGCAGGCGCTCGTGCAGCAGCAAAAAGCCCAGCATGACATTGATCAGGGGCGTAATGAAGTAGCCGAGGCTGGCGTCGACCACGTGGCCGTTGTTGACGGCCCAGATATAGATGAACCAGTTGGCGGACAGCAAGAAAGCACTGGCGACGAAGCTGGCCACCACCTGCGGCTGGCCTTTCAGGGCGCCCAGCCAGCTCCACTGGCGGCGCACGGTCAGCACGATGCCCAGGAACAACAGCGACCAGACCATGCGGTGCGCCAGGATTTCCTGCGGCGCGATCTCGCCAATGGCATGGAAATACAGGGGAAACAGGCCCCAGCACAGGAAGGCGAGGGAGGCGTAAAGCATGCCTGGATTCATGATGGGCTTCGCTGGAGAGTAGACAGTCTGTCATTATGGCTGAAAACATCGGGGGCTGCCCGGCGCCGCTGGCGAGGCGTAGAATGGCAACAAATCAATGGCCGCAAGCCCGCGCAGCAAGGCGGAGCGGCACAAAAACCACGACTTTGGGGCAGCTGCGGAACCATGCAAAAATACTCTTGCTATTTGCTAATACCTATCATATTGTGCGACGCAACAAAACAAAAACGGGTGCAATCTTGACGTCGGAACACAAAAAAAGCGGCCTGGTCGGCTTGACCCTGGCGGCCGTCGGCATCGTCTACGGCGATATCGGCACCAGTCCGCTGTACACCCTGAAGACGGTCTTCGACCCGGCCCACGGCCTGGCGGTCACCCATAACAACCTGTTGGGTATCGTCTCGCTGATCTTTTGGGGCCTGACCCTGATCGTCTCGCTCAAGTACGTGACCCTGGTGCTGCGCGCCGACAACCGCGGCGAGGGCGGCATCATGGCCCTGATGGCGCTGGTGCTGTCGTCCGTCAGCAAGTCCTCGCGCTGGCATGTGCCGCTGATGGTGATCGGCGTCTTCGGCGCCACCCTGTTCTATGGCGACAGCGTGATCACGCCGGCCATTTCCGTGCTGTCGGCCATCGAGGGCCTGGAAGTGGCCACGCCCGCCTTCAGTCCTTATGTGGTGTGGCTGACGATCGTGGTGCTGGTGGCCCTGTACTCGGTGCAGTCGCACGGCACGGCCGGTATCGGCCGCTTCTTCGCTCCTATCATGCTGATCTGGTTTGTCGCGCTGGCCTGCATGGGCGTGGTCAACATCATCAAGTCGCCGGGCATCCTGGCCGCCATCAATCCGCTGCATGCGGTGGCCTTCCTGCTGGACAATGGCCGCATCGCCTTCCTGTCGCTGGGCGCCGTGGTGCTGGCGCTGACGGGCGCCGAGGCGCTGTACGCCGACATGGGCCACTTCGGCAAGAAGCCGATCCGCATGGCCTGGTTTCTGATCGCCTTCCCCGCGCTGGCGCTCAATTACCTGGGCCAGGGCGGGCTGCTGCTGGCGCACCCGGAAGCCATTTCCAATCCGTTCTACCAGCAGCTGGGTGCCTGGAGCGTGTATCCGCTGGTGATCCTGTCGACCATGGCCACCGTCATCGCTTCGCAGGCCACCATTTCCGGCACCTTCTCGATGACCAAGCAAGCCATCGCGCTGGGCTTTTTGCCGCGCATGCGCGTGCGCCACACGTCGGAAAGCGAAATCGGGCAGATCTACATCCCCGCCGTCAACTGGCTGCAGCTGGCCGTGGTGCTGATGGCCGTCGTCGGTTTCGGTTCGTCTGAAAAGCTGGCCGCCGCCTACGGCATCGCGGTGACGGCCACCATGCTGGCGACCACGATCCTGACCTTCTTCGTCATCCGCTACCGCTGGAAGATGAATTTGCTGCTGTGCTGGGCTGCCACGGGCTTCTTCCTGATCATCGATGTGAACTTGTTCGCCGCCAGTTCCCTGAAACTGTTCCACGGCGGCTGGTTCCCGCTGCTGCTGGGCGCCATCCTGTTCATCATCATGCTGACCTGGAAACGGGGCCGCCAGCTGGTATTCCAGAATCTGGAAAAGCATGCGATTCCGCTCAACGAATTCCTCTCGTCGCTGTTCATCGCGCCGCCGATGCGCGTGCCCGGCACGGCCATCTTCCTGCGCGGCGAAACGGATGGGGTGCCGCATGCGTTGCTGCATAACTTGCTGCACAACAAGGTGTTGCATGAGCGCGTCATTTTCCTTACCGTCTTCATGCATGAAGAGCCGTGGGTGGCGCCATCGGAGCGCGTGCGCGTGGTGGAACTGGGCCACCAGTGCTACCAGGTCAACGTGCATTACGGCTTCAAGGATGAACCGGACATTCCGTCCGCGCTGGCGCAGTGCGCGCAGCAGGGACTGGACTTCGAGATGATGGAAACGTCGTTCTTTATCGCGCGCCAGACCATCATTTCGACGCCGGGCGCCGGCATGATGCCGTGGCGCGAGCACCTGTTCGTCACCATGTCGCGCAATGCGCGCACGGCGGCCGACTACTATCAGATCCCGAGCAACCGGGTAATCGAACTGGGCACGCAGGTGGAAATCTAGACGTGACAATGCGGCGGAATGGTTGTTGTGACAATGTTGTATTGTTGCGCAATCTTCCGCCGTGCTTACGTCTGCTTACAAATTGGCTGCGCGACTCCTGTTAAACTGCTGCTCGCACTGGTCCGCACCGTACGGGCTGAGCCACACATCAATATTTAAAGGGAAACCATGAAATCGGTATTTCAAATGATCGCCACCCTCGCTTGCGCCGTGGCCCTGACCGCTTGCGGTGCCGCTGCCAACACCGAGAAACCGGTCGTGCTCGACCCGAATACGCAAGTGAAAGAACTGACCATTACCGATACGGTCGCCGGCACCGGCACGGCGGCGGCGGCGGGCGACACCTTGCTGGTGACCTACACGGGCTGGCTGTATGACGCCAGCAAGCCGGGCAACAAGGGCGTGCAGTTCGATGCGAGCCAGGCAGGCAGCGGTTTTACTTTCACTCTGGGTGTCGGCCGGGTCATCCTGGGCTGGGACCGCGGCCTGGTCGGTATGCAGGTCGGCGGCACGCGCACCCTGGCCATTCCGTATGACCTCGGTTATGGCAAGGCGGGCAGCCCGCCGAAGATTCCCGGCTACGCCGGCTTGCTGTTCGAGATCAAGCTGGTGAGCGTGACGAAAAAGTAAGCACGCGCAGCGCACATGAAAAGGGCGATTCCACGGAATCGCCCTTTTTGCTTTGGCGGCCCCTTTACGCTTCAGGCGGGGCCAGTTCCTGAAAGTAATACGTGGCGCCGCCCAGCTTGGCCGGCGCATCATATTGCAGCACTTGCGTGCGGCGCAGCGCCACCGGGGCGCTGAAGGCGGGGCCGTCGTAGACGAAGGTGTGGAATTCACCGTTTTCGCCGCAGGCGTCGACGCCGGGCGGCAGGTCGGCCAGGAAGGCGGCATCGAACTCGCGCCCGCAAAATTCACGCGGCAGATGCCGGCCATTGATGCACACGACGATGGCCTTGAAGCCGGCGGCGAGGAACTCGTCGACCAGCGCGCGCCGCGCTTCGCCCCACAGGGGCAGGTGCGCCGCCAGACCGGCGACCGCGCAGACTTTTTCTTCCCAGTCGCGGTGCGGCTGCAAATCGATGTCGCCGAAGATGGCGTGCTCTATGCCCTCGGCCTTGGCCGCGCGCAGCATGGCGATGAACTGTTCTTCATAGCTGGCCCAGCTGGCGTGATAGCGCTGCAGGCGCGCGCCCAGGCTGGCCGCCTGCGCCGCCAGCAGCTCGGGCGGCACGCCGTGCGAGCGCGACTTGCGGCCATCTTCATCCATGGCCGTGATCAAGAGCGGCACGTCCATGCCGGCGTTGCGGGCGCGCCACAGGGCCAGGCAGGAATCCTTGCCGCCGCTCCAGGAAATGAGGGCCGTCGTCATGCCGCTTGCTCCGCGCGCAGCATGTCGACGTGCTGTATGCCGTCTTCGTCATACGGCGCGCTGACGGTGACAAAGCCGAAGGATTGATAAAAGCGTTCCAGGTAGTGCTGCGCGCCGATGCGGATGGCGTGGCCCGGATGCTGGCGCTCGGCCCGTGCTATGCCCTCAAGCAATAACTGCTTGCCGGCGCCCGTGGTGCGCGCCTCGGGCGCCGTCAGCACACGGCCCAGCGACATCTCCACATACTTGGCGCCCGGTGCCAGCACGCGCAGGTAGGCGCCCAGCCGGCGCTGGCCATCGACCGTTTGCCAGCCCAGCAAGTGCATCGCCTGCTGGTCATGGCCATCGAGATCCGGATAAATGCACTGCTGTTCGATGACGAACACGCGCTGGCGCAAGGCCAGCACCTGGTACAAATCGTGGGGGCCGAGTTCGTCGAACGTGTTCCATTGCCAGCTGATCATGGGTCATCCTTGCGTGAGAGTGGCCGTGATTTTACCGGCTTCACGGCGCCGGCGTGGGATAGCGCTGCGCATACCACTGCTTCAGGTGTTCGATGCAGCGCGTCACGCGGGGCGCCACCAGCTGGCGCGACGGGTAAATGGCGAACAGCGCCAGGCTGGGGCGCTCGACGTCGGGGAACAGCTCGACCAGGGCGCCGCTGGCCAGTTCCTCGCGGCAGACAAAGGTGGGCAGGATACCGATGCCCAGGCCGCGCAGGATCAGGCTGCGCATGAACAGCGTGTTGTTCGTGCGGACCCAGTTCGGCACTTCGATGTCGCTGTGCGGCCCCGCATGGCGCAGCGGCCAGCGGTTGCCGAACAGGGCGTGGCTGTAGATGAAGCAGCGCTGGCGCGTCAGGTCCGTGGGTTCGGCCAACGGGCCGTGGCGCTCCAGGTAGGCGGGCGCGCAGCAGATGTGCAGGCGGTAGTCGTGGATATGGCGCGCCACATAGCTCGAATCGGTGAGGGCGGTGGTGACGCGGAAACCCAGGTCGTAGTTGGCCGCCGCCAGGTCCACATATTCATCCTTCAGGTCGACGTCCAGGCGCAGCGCGGGCCAGTCGGCCATGAAATCGGCCAGGCCTTCGGCCAGCTCGCCCACGCCCAAGGTCAGCGGCGCGTTGATGCGCAGGCGGCCCGTTACGTGCGCTGTCGAATGGGCCACCATGTCTTCGGCCTGCGCCAGCTCGTCGAGCAGCTTGCGGCAGTGCTCGAGATAGGCGGCGCCCGTTTCCGTCAGCGCCAGCTGGCGTGTGGTGCGCGTCATCAGGCGCCCGCCCAGTTCCTGCTCCAGCTGGCCGATGCGCCGGCTCACGTACGAGGCCGACAAGTCCAGTTCGTCGGCCGCGCGGCGAAAGCTGCCCAGCTCGGCCACGCGGCGAAACAGCTGCATCGCCTGCAATTTATCCATCTCAGCTCCATTCGGTCGTATTCCGCATCAGTGCTGTGCATTATTCATCATTTTTCCGTATTTTGATTCGGAATATGCTGCTGTCCTCTCCACAGAAAGGCCACACCATGAAAAAATTACTGATCAGCAGCCTGTTGCTCGCCGCCTTTTCCAGCGCCCAGGCGGCCGAGGTCCTTGTCGTGCTGTCGGATGCGAATCACCTCGACTTGCGCGACGGCAAGGTTTTCCAGACGGGCTTTTACCTCAATGAACTGATGCAGCCCGTGAAAAAGCTGCTCGACGCGGGCCACACGGTGACGTTCGCCACGCCGCAAGGCCAGGCGCCGACCCTGGACGCCAGCTCGGATACGGACGCCTATTTTGGCGGCGACGCGGCCGCCCATGCGGCGCACAAGGCCTTGCTGGAGCAGCTGGCGCTGACGGTGCCGGGCCGTTCGCCCGTGATCAGCCTGAAACGGGTGGAGCAGATCGGTTATGGTCATTATGCAGCCGTGCTGGTGCCGGGCGGCCACGCGCCCATGCAAGACCTGTTGAAGGACGCCAGCCTGGGCGCGCTGCTGCGCCAGTTCCACGCGGACGGCAAGCCGACGGCGCTGCTGTGCCATGGTCCCATCGCCCTGCTGTCGGCCCTGCCGCAGGCGGCACAGTTTACGGCCGCGCTGGAAGCGGGCCGGACGCCCGCCAAGCCGGCCGACTGGATCTACAACGGCTACCGCATGACGGTGATCAGCAACCAGGAAGAGGCGGCGGCGCAGGGCGCGCTGAAGGGCGGGACGATGAAGTTCTATCCGCAGTCGGGCTTGCAGGCGGCCGGCGCGCAGTATGTGCAGAACCAGGCGCCGTGGAGCAGCAACGTGGTGGTCGACCGCGAATTGATCACGGGACAGAATCCCGCCTCGGCGCCGGCCCTGGCAGATCAGCTGCTGCAGGCGCTGCGCTAAAGCAAAAATCCCCGGCGGCGCCAAGGCTCGGCCGGGGATATTGCAGTGCGTGCAGCGTGGATTACACGATCGTCAGGGTGACGTCGATATTGCCGCGCGTGGCGTTCGAGTAGGGGCACACGATGTGGGCGGCGGCGACCAGCGCTTCGGCGGCGGCGCGTTCCATGCCTGGCAGCGAGATTTTCAGCTCCACTTCGATGCCGAAGCCCGTCTCGATGGCGCCGATGCCGACGTTGCCTTCGATCGACAGGTCCGCCGGCACGGCGATCTTGTCGCGGCCGCCGACGAATTTCATGGCGCCGATGAAGCAGGCCGAGTAGCCGGCGGCGAACAGCTGTTCCGGATTGGTGCCGACGGCGCCATTGCCACCCAGTTCTTTGGGCGTGGTCAGCTTGACGTCGAGCACATTGTCGGACGAGACGGCACGGCCTTCGCGGCCTCCGGTGGCGGTGGCTTGAGCGCGGTACAGGACTTGTTTGATCGACATGATGGTTTCCTTTAGGTAGATAAATAGGTGGCTACTAAATAGTGTGCTACTTGTTTCGTGGGCCGTGACCCCAGGATGTCCGTCTGAAAAAGCAATTCCGGCGTCCATGTGCTCAATATATATCGTGCGCTATTTAATTGCAAGCGATTTTATTTCGGGGCGGCGCATATTTATGCTTTATTTTCTTGCCTTTGTCGCCACTACCGGGCTTCCATCGCATAATGGCCACCGCCGTTGGCGCCGATTGCTATTCTTGGCCCACTTCTACGTTCCAGGGAAAAACCATGACCAGCCTCTTCTTTATCCTTCGCCTCACCTTGGCCACGATGCTCACCTACATCATCGCCATGGCGATCCTGGTCGAGAACTTCCTGCGCCATATTTTTGGACACACGGAAGACTTCTTTGTCATCGTCGGTGCACTGCTGGCCTGCGCCGTCGTCACGAATGCGTTTTCGCATGTGCGGCGCGTGCGCCTGATCGCCGGCGCCGTCAATGCCGCCACCCTGTCGAGCCGCCAGCGGCGCCAGATCGAGATTCCGTTCGAGGCGGGCGAGGCGTTCGACATGATCGACGCGGCCATCCGCGAACTGCCGGGCAGCGAAGTGGTCGAAAGCGCGCGCGACAGCCTGCAGGTGCAGGCCAGGGTGCGCCGCGCGGCGCCCTATACGCACACGGGCTTGCCCCGCATGCGCGTGCTGGGTTTCCTCGAGCCGCGGCCGAACCAGATCCTCGCCACCGTCACGCCGAATGGCGAGGCGGGCAGCGTGACCCTGATCTGCGAGCCGGCGCGCAATGCCTGGACCGACTGGTTCCTCGTCGACCATGGCAGCAACCTGGAAAATGCGGAAGCGGTGACGCGGGCGATGACGCGCCGGGTGGCGCAGCGCCGCCGCGGCGAGCAGGCCGAGGCGCGCCAGACGGTGACGGAAAAGGAACTCACGGTGGCCAAACTGAGCCTGCTGCATGCACAGGTCGAGCCGCACTTCCTGTACAACACCTTGGCCAGTGCGCAGCTGCTCACGCGCAGCGACCCCGTGCGCGCCGACGCGATGCTGGGCAATCTGATTTTATATCTGCGCCACTCGCTGCCGCGCACGGAGCAAGCCATGTCGACCCTGGGCACGGAGCTGGAACGGGCGCGCGCCTACCTCGACATCCTGAAAATCCGCATGGGCGAGCGCCTGAACCTGCAGATCGAGGTGCCGCACTACCTGCGCCAGGTGGAACTGCCGCCGATGATGCTGCAGACACTGGTGGAAAACGCCATCAAGCATGGCCTGGAGCCGAAAAGCGGCGGCGGCACCATCTGGATCATGGCGCGCAGCGGCAATGGCACGGTGATCGTCACGGTGGCCGACGACGGCAAGGGTTTCAGCGACGACGGCGCCGGCACGGGCATTGGTCTGCGCAATGTGCGCGAGCGCCTGCGGCTGACCTACGGCAATGCGGCTGCGTTTGCCATCGTCGCCAATTTCCCCGATGGCGTGACGGCCACCATCACAGTACCCGACAGCACGGCGCAAGGAGTATCGTATGCATCTGCCTGAGATGAGCTGCGTCATCGCCGAGGATGAAACCCTGCTGCGCGAGGCACTCGTGGCCCTGCTGGCCGAAGAGTGGCCGGCACTGCGCATCGTCGCCGCCTGCGACGACGGCGGCACGGCGCTCGAGGCCATCGCCACGCGCAAGCCCGACGTGGCCTTCCTCGACATCCGCATGCCGGGCCTGACGGGGCTGGAAGTGGCGGCCGGCGCGCTCGAGGCGAGTCCCACCACGCAGGTGGTGTTCGTCACGGCCTACGACCAGTACGCGATCGATGCCTTCGACAAGGGCGCGGTCGATTATCTGTTGAAACCAATTTCGCGCGAGCGCCTGCAGGCGACCTTGCAGCGCGTGCGGGCGCGGGCCGGCAAGGTCCAGGCGGGCGATGGCGCCCTGGCCGGGCTGCTGCAGCAATTGCGCAGCGCCTTGCCGGCGGCCGCCAAGTCGCCGCCGCTGGTGTGGCTGACGGCCAGCAGCGGCAAGGATACGCGCCTGATCATGGTGGAAGACATCGCCTATTTTCAGTCCGACACCAAGTATACGGCCGTCATGACGGCCGATGGCGAGGCGCTGCTGCGCAAGCCGATCCGCGAACTGCTCGACGTGCTCGACCCGGCCATCTTCAAGCAGATCCACCGCTCCACCATCGTCAACATGAAGATGGTGGCGTCGGTGACGCGCGACGAGGTGGGGCGCGGCACCCTGCGTCTGAAAACGCGGCCGGAAACCCTGGCCGTGAGCCAGCCGTTCATGGCCTTGTTTCGGAATATGTAGGTCGGCTTAGCGGAGCCGCCGAGGCCCGCCAGGGCGTAAGCCGACATCACCACCGGCCTACTCCGCGGTTTCAAAACCTTCGAGCACATTGACGACATTGATGCCGATTTCCTTGACCGCATAACCGCCTTCGAGGATGAAGGCGGTGGGCAGGTTCAGATGCGCGAGGCGTTCGCCCACGCGCAGGTAGTCGCCGCTTTGCAGGGCGAAGTGCGACAGCGGATCGCCCGCGAAGGTGTCGACGCCGAGCGAGACCACCAGCGCGTCGGGCGCATACATATTGATGCGCAGGCAAGCCGTTTCCAGCGCGGCGAACCAGCTGGCTGTGGACGTGCCGGCCGGCAGCGGCAGATTGACGTTGTAGCCGAGTCCCGCGCCGCTGCCCGTCTCGTCGGCGTGACCGAGGTAAAACGGATATTCGCCGCGCGGGTCGGCGTGGATCGAGGCGAACAGCACGTCGTCGCGTGCGTAAAAGATGCTTTGCGTGCCGTTGCCGTGGTGGTAGTCGATATCGAGGATGGCGACCTTGCGGGCACCGTCGTCGAGCAGATGCTGCGCGGCCAGGGCCGCGTTGTTCAGAAAGCAGTAGCCGCCAAAGAAATCGCTGCCCGCATGGTGGCCGGGCGGGCGCGTCAGGGCAAACGTGGCCCGCTCGCCCAGGCGCAGCGCGTGCGCCGCGTTGACGGCGCAGTCGGCGCCCGTCTTGGCCGCCGTCCACGTGCCGGCCGTCAGCGGCGTGCCGTTGTCCATCGAGTACAGGCCCAGCTTGGCCGTGAAGTCGTCCGGTTCGATGTCGCTGCGCAGGGTGCGCACGGGCCACACGGACGGCAAGGCGTCCTTGTTGGCGTTATCCGGGTCGAGTGCCAGCCAGTCGTGCCAGGCATGGCGCAAAAAATGCAGGTAGCGGGGCGTGTGGATGCGCTCGAGCGAGGTCAGCGGCACGCCGTGCGGCGTGACGATGCGGCCCAGGTTGCGCCGTCCCAGCTCGGCCACCACCATGTCGGCCCGCTCGGGCGTCTCGAAGCAGGGCACCATGGTGCCGCGAAACATCTCGAAGCGGCCCCGGTGCTGGCCGTGCAATTCATTGTAGAAGGTCAGCATCGGGCGTTTTGCGCAAGGTCAGGTGTGCGAACACAGGGTGCTGGCGCGGTAGGCGGCGACGAAGTCGTCGAAGCTGCCGGCGGGCGCCGCTTCCATGGCGCGCTGCTCGGCCAGCGAGCTTTCCGCCAGCTGGTCGAAATACGCGCTTTGTTCGGGTGTGGGCGGATGCGCGCGGAAGTAGGCGGCGTGGCGTTCGCTCTGGCGCAGGCCGAAGGCGGCAAACGAGCCGCCGTTGGCGCGCAGCTCGGCCAGCACCTTGGCTGATGGCGTCGTGTCCGCGTCGGCCAGTTTACGGGCCTGCGCCCCCAGGCTGTCCGCATGCGCCGTGCCACCCTGGCGCGCGTCGAGCAAGGCCGCCACGGGCGCGATACGCGCCAGCAATTCCTCGCCCCAGGCTTGCAGGGGAATGTCTTCGCCATCGCGGCGCAGGGTCAGGCCCGGCTTGCGGCCTTCCTTGACGGTGCGGGCGAAATTGTTCGTGTAGCAGGCGCTTTGCTCGGCAGAAATCGGCGCGCTGTCGTCGAGCGCGCAGAACAGCAAAAACGCGTCGAGGAAGCGGCCCGTTTCCAGGCTGATGCCGACCGGTTCGAACGGGTCGACATCCATGCAGCGCACTTCGATGTATTGCACGCCGCGCAGGCACAGGGCCTGGATCGGGCGCTCGCCCGTGCGGATCACGCGCTTCGGGCGGATGGTCGAATAGTATTCATTTTCGATCTGCAGCACGTTGGTGGACAATTGTATCCACTCGCCATCCTGCTTTGTGCCCAGCGCCGCGTACGGCGGATACGGGTCGTTGACGGCGTGCGTGAGCGCGTTGACGTAATCATCAAGGCTGTTTTCGTGCGGGCGCAGGCCGGACTGGGCGTCGTTCTGGTAGCCGAGGTCGCTCATGCGCAGGCTGGTCGCGTAGGGCAGGAACAGGGTGTCGTCGGACAAGGTGTCGAGCTTGTGCGCGCGGCCACGCAGGAAACCGGCGGACAGGGCCGGCGAGGCGCCGAACAGGTACATCAGCAGCCAGCTGTAGCGGCGGAAGTTGCGGATCGTCGCCAGGTAGCTTTCCGACTGCACGTCTTTCGGCGTGGCGGCTGCGTGCGCCGCGCTGGCGCGGGTGTCCGGGTGGCTGGCCAGCACTTGCCACAGCTGTTCGTCGAGCGAATAGTTGTAATGGATGCCGGCGATGCATTGCATGGCTTTGCCGTAGCGCAAAGCCAGGCCGCGCCGGTAGACGTGCTTGAGCATGCCCATGTTCGAGCTGCCGTAGTTGGCGATCTCGATATCCTCCTCGGGCGGCAGCCGGCACGGCATCGACTGGCTCCACAGCAATTCGTCGCCGAGGCGGCTGTAGGCATGGCGGTGCACGGTATCGAGCTTGTCGAGCGTGACGGCGATGTCGGCTTCGGCCGGCGTGATGAATTCGAGCAGCGCTTCGGCGTAGTCGGTGGTGATTTCAGGGTGCGTCAGCGCCGAGCCCAGGGCGGCGGGATGGGGCGTGGAAGCCAGATGGCCGGCGTGGTCGACGCGCAGGGTTTCACGCTCGATGCCGCGCAAGCCGCCCAGCAGCGCGCGGTTGGCATCTTCGGTCAGCAATGCCAGGCGGCGAGTCAACAGGTTGGGCAATTTGAGCTTCCTTTCTTGTGCAGCATATAAATAATTTGTGCTGAGATTAACCGAATTTTGGCAAATGCGTCGGCGCCGGCCCAAAAAACGCCGCGTCGCCAGCGTCCGCCCCGGGGAACGGGGACGGCGCTTCGGTCAGGAATTCGCTTGATATTTTAACAAACTGCGGGGGATCTGGCGCGCCGCTGGGTCAAGCATTGCGCAGGTGGCGGTCAGCCCAGGCGGGCGCCGCTGACTCGTTCGATGCCGGCCAGGTCGCGCCAGCTTTGCACCTTGTTGTAGCCGGCAGCGGCCAGCAGTTCGCGCACCTGGGCCGCCTGGTCGTAGCCGTGTTCCATCAGCAGCCAGGCGCCGGACGCCAGGTGGCGGGCGGCGCCGGCAACGATGGTGCGCAGGGCCGACAGGCCATCGGCATGGTCGGTCAGCGCGCCCGCCGGCTCGAAGCGCAAATCGCCTTCGGCCAGGTGGCGGTCGCCGCTGGCAATGTACGGGGGATTCGAGACGATCAGGTCGAACTTTTCCGTGCCCAGCGCTTCGAACCAGTCGCTGGCCATGAAGGTGATGTTGACGCCGTTGGCGCTGGCGTTGCGGCGCGCCACGGCCAGCGCCGTGCTGCTGACGTCCAGCGCCGTGACGACGGCGTCGGGCCGCGTGTGCGCCAGCGCGACGGCGATGGCGCCGCTGCCCGTGCCCATGTCGAGCACCCGTCCGCCCGGTGGCAGGCGCTCGAGGGCCAGTTCCACCAGCACTTCCGTGTCGGGGCGGGGGATCAGCACGGCGTCGTTGACTTCGAAGGGCAGGCCGAAAAATTCGCGCTGGCCGACGATGTAGGCGACCGGCTCGCCTTGCAGGCGGCGCGCCAGCAAGCCCGACAGGCGTTCGGTTTCAGCGGCAGTGAGCACACGCTCCGATTGCGTGATCAGGCTTACGCGCGACAGGCCCAGCGCGTGCCCCAGCAGGATGCGGTTGTCGAGCGGATCGAGCAGCGGACGGATTTGCAGGGCGCCGACAGTGCTGCCGGCGGGGATCAGTGTTTCTGGCATAGATAATTGATTATTGTTTGCGGCGCAGCAAAGTCCACAGCATGGCGATGGCGAAGATGGCGAACCAGGCGAAGGCCCACTGCGGGATCGACAGGCCAAAAAACGGCTCGCCGGCGTTTTCGCAAGCGCCATAGGATTCAAACATGAAGGGCATGAGTTCGGCCGTGAAGATCTTGTTCAGCGCCGTTTCCACCGGGTCGATGCCGCACGAAAAGCCCGGGTTGGCCAGCACGTACAAATGCTTGGCGCCCACGCCCAGGCCGCCCAGGGCCGCCAGCAAGCCCACGCCCGCGCCGATTTTCGGACGGTTGGCGGCGGCGCCCGCCAGGCAGGCGATGCCGATGGCGAGGAACAGGTAGCGCTGGATCACGCACAGCGGGCACGGCGCCATGTTCATGGCATGCTGCAAATACATGGCCACGCCCAGCATCAGGAAACACAGGGCGGCGGTCAGCAGGAGGACGGTGCGTGAATTTTTCATGGGCGATACGGTGAGGTGGATGGAATCGAGCTGGTCATTTTCGCACAAGGCCGGATTTTTATTGCTTAGCCGCTACTTAAAGCTGTCGGCTTACGCGCCGTGCGCTAAGCCGACCTACAACTGGATCTGGCTGGGCGCTTTAAAAAGGAGTGTAGGTCGGCTTAGCGCAGCGTAAGCCGACACAACGGCGCCAGCATTTAGTCTCCCAGCGCCGCCAGCAGCTCCGCCTGGTGTTCTGCCGCCAGCGCATTCGTCAATTCCGTCAAATCCCCATCCATGATGAAGTCGAGCTTGTACAAGGTCAGGTTGATGCGGTGGTCCGTCAGGCGGCCTTGCGGGAAGTTATAGGTGCGGATGCGTTCGCTGCGGTCGCCCGAGCCGATCAGGCTCTTGCGCGTGGCCGCTTCCTTCGACTGCTGCTCGCGCAATTGCACGTCCTTGATGCGCGCGGCCAGCACTTTCATCGCTTGCGCCTTGTTCTTGTGCTGGCTGCGGTCGTCCTGGCACTCGACCACGATGCCGGTCGGCAAGTGGGTAATGCGCACGGCCGAATCCGTCTTGTTGATGTGCTGGCCACCGGCGCCCGAGGCGCGGTAGGTGTCGATGCGCAGGTCGGCCGGGTTGATGTTGACGTCTTCCACTTCGTCCGCTTCCGGCATCACCGCCACCGTGCAGGCCGAGGTATGGATGCGGCCCTGCGTTTCCGTGGCCGGCACGCGCTGCACGCGGTGGCCGCCCGACTCGAATTTCAGCTTCGAATACGCGCCATTGCCGACCACGCGCACGATCACTTCGCGGTAGCCGCCCAGGTCGGAGTCGGACGAGGACACCAGTTCCACCTGCCAGCGGTTGCGCTCGGCAAAGCGCGTGTACATGCGCAATAAATCGCCGGCGAACAGGGCCGATTCATCGCCGCCCGTGCCGGCGCGGATTTCCAGGAAGATATTGCGCTCGTCATTGACGTCCTTCGGCAGCAGCATGGTCTGCAATTCGCGCTCGAGCTGCGCCATGGTGGCTTTGGCCGCCTCGATCTCTTCCTGGGCGAATTCCTTCATGTCCGGATCGCCCAGCATCTCTTGTGCGGTGGCGATATCGTTGCCCGCTTCCTGGTAGGAACGGTACAGGGCCACCAGCGGGCCCAGTTCGGCATGCTCGCGCGTCATCTTGCGGTAGCTGTCCATGTTCGACGTGGCGTCCGGATGCATCAGCAGTTCGTCGAGTTCGACCAGGCGGTTCGCCAGTTGATCGAGTTTGGCCAGCATGGATGGTTTCATAGCGATTCGCGGTAAAAGAGTGATGGGGTAATGCAGGTCCTGCAGCTACGGCAGGCGGGCAAGGGTAGCCGCGCGGGCGGCCAGCGGGGCTGCGCTAACGGCGCGGGCGGAACAGTTTTGGCAGGAGGGTGACGAGCTGCTTGCGCTCGTCGCCCTGCGCATGGTGCAGCGCCTGCTGCGGACCGTGCAGGAACTTGGCCGTCAAGCCTTTCGACAGCGCTTCGAGGACGGCGTCGATGTCGGCGCCCTTGGCCAGCATCTTGCGCGCCCGCTCCACTTCCATCAGGCGCAAGGATTCGCTGTTTTCATGCAGATGCTGGATGACGGGCACCATGGCGCGGTCGTCGACCCAGCTCATGAAGGATTGCACACGCGTCTCGATGATGGACTCGGCTTGCGCCACGGCCGCCTGCCGGCTTTCCAGGCCCGTTTGCACGACCTTGCCCAGGTCGTCGACCGTGTACAGGAAGACGTCGTTCAAACGGCCCACTTCGGCTTCGATGTCGCGCGGCACGGCCAGGTCGACCATGAACATGGGCTTGTGGCGGCGTGCCTTGATGGCGCGCTCGACCAAGCCCAGGCCCAGCAGCGGCAACGATGACGCCGTGCACGAGATGACGATGTCGAACTGGTGCAGCTGCTCCGGCAGGTCCGCCAGGCGGATGGCCTTGCCGTTGAAGCGGTGCGCCAGCTCCTCGCCCCGCTCCATGGTGCGGTTGGCAATGGTGATGCTTTTCGGGTTTTGCGCCGCAAAGTGCGTGGCGCACAATTCGATCATTTCGCCGGCGCCGATGAACAGCACGTTCTGCTCGGCGACCTTGTCGAAGATGCGTTGCGACAGGCGCACGGCGGCGGCCGCCATGGACACGCTGTGGGCGCCGATTTCCGTGCTGCTGCGCACTTCCTTGGCCACCGAAAAGCTGCGCTGGAACAGCTGGTGCAGATACGTGCCCAGGCCGCCCGCCTCGTCGGCCGTGCGGATGGCATCCTTGATCTGCCCGAGGATCTGCGTTTCGCCCAGCACCATCGAGTCGAGCCCGGAGGCGACGCGGAAGGTGTGGCGCACGGCATCGTGCTGCGGCAGCATATACAGATGGGGGCGCAGCTCGCTGTAATTGAGCTGGTGGTAGTCGGCCAGGAAATGCGCGCCCGCGTCGAGCGGATTGGGCACGTGGCTGGCCGCATACAGTTCGGTGCGGTTGCAGGTCGAGAGGATGGCCGCTTCGTCGTTGTCGCGCAAGTCGATGCGCTGGAACCAGGTGCGCGCCGCCATCACCGCCTGGCCCAGGTGCTCAGGCGCAAACGCCAGCTGTTCGCGGAGCGACACTGGGGCGGTGGTATGGTTGAGGCCGACGGCGAGCAGTTGCATTTCAGGGCTGTTGGATGACTTATGGCGACATTATAACGCTTTGTGCCCGCGCTTTGAGCAGGTCAGCCGTTTGCCGCCGTTCAGCCGCCCAGTTTTTCCAGGCGATAACCGTAGCTGTAGACGGGCACCAGCCTGTAGCCGTGTTCCGGTTTCAGCTGCAGCTTGTTGCGCACGCGCGAGACGTGGGTATCCATGGTGCGCGAGGGCAGGGCCGTGTCGCGCTGCCAGACGGCTTCGTGGATGTAGGCGCGCGACAGGGGACGGCCCAGGTTGCGGAAAAACAGCAGCGCCAGGGCGAATTCCTTGTGCGTCACGTCGAGCACTTCGCCATCGCGCAGCAGGCGGCCGGGGCGGGTTTCAAACAGGTAATGACCGAATTGCAAGTACTCGGCGCCGTTCTGGGCCGGGTAGGCCACGCGCAGCAGCGCCTGGGTGCGCAAGGTCAGTTCGCTGCGCCGCAAGGGCTTGATCATGTAGTCGTCGGCGCCGGCCGTCATGCCCGCCACCACGTCGTCTTCGCCGGAACTGTTGGTCATAAACAACACGGGCGCCTTCGGCGCCAGTTTTTCCCGGGCGCGGCGCAAGACTTCCGCACCGTCCAGATCGCTTACATGCCAGTCGAGGATGAGCATGTCGCAACTGTCCTTGCGCAGCTGCCCCAGCATTTCCTTGCCACTCTGAAACTCGTGGCAAGCGTGGCCGGCGGCGGTGAGCACCTGGCAGATCAGTTCTGCCTGGCTATGGTCGCTATCGAGTACGGCAATTCGCATAATTGGCTGGAGTGTGTAGCAACAAACAGACGGTCTGCTCTGCTTATCGTAATGTTAAGGAATGCTCAAGTGAAATATAACAGAGATTGCAACTGTGTCCAGTGAAATCGGAGGGCAGACCCTTTACGTTACACTTGGTCATCGACCCCCTACTGCGGAGAAACGGCCATGCCAGACAAGAGCACTACCGATTGGACCCTGATACCGGCCAGCCGTGCCGAAATCGAGCAAGTGCGCGAGCGTTGCCGGCGCCTGGTGCAGCGGCGCGCCATGATGTCGGCCGGCGCCTCGGCCATTCCCATTCCCGGCGTCGACCTGATGTCCGACGTGGGCCTGTTTTCCATGCTGATCAACGATATCAACCACGAATTCGGCCTGACGCCCGAGCAGATCGAGCGCCTGAACCCGCAGTTCAAGATGATGGCCTACCGCGCGGCGGTGGGCATGGGGGGCATGCTGGTGGGAAAGTTGGTATCGCGCGAACTGATCCTCCATCTGCTCAAGCGCAGTGGCGTCAAGATTGCCACCAAGCAGGTGGCGCGCTTCGTGCCGTTTGCCGGCCAGGCGGTGGCGGCAGCCATCGGCTACGCCGTGTTCCGCCAGATCGGCAACCAGCACGTGAACGCCTGCGCCGCGGTGGCGCAGGAATTGCTCACGGTCAGGCCGGAGTAGGCTGGATCAGGGCTTACGCGTCCGGCAGCACCACGTTGACGTCGAGCACTTCCAGGTTGCCCTGGCGGTCCAGCGAGATCTTGATGTCGTCGGCATTCACCTTGGTGTACTTGGAAATGACGGCGATCAATTCCTTGTGCAGGGCGGGCAGGAAGTCGGGACCATCGCGTCCGCTGCGTTCGCGGGCGATGATGATCTGCAGGCGTTCCTTGGCCGCGGTGGCCGTCTTCGGCTTGGGGGGGAAGAGGAAAGAAAGCAAGGCCATATCACTTCGCCCCAAAAATGCGCTGGAGTAATCCAGGCTTTTCATAGTTGGTAAAGCGCAACTCGACTTCTTCGCCGAGGAAACGCGAGACCACGTCTTCATAGGCTTGCGCCACGTCCGTGCCCGTGAAATGGATGGCCGGATTGCCCTGGTTCGAGGCGGCCAGCACTTGCTCCGATTCCGGAATGATGCCCACCAGCGGGATGCGCAGGATTTCCTGCACGTCCTGGTAGGACAGCATTTCATCCGATTCCACGCGTTTCGGCGAGTAGCGGGTGATCAGCAAATGTTCCTTGACCGGTTCGCCGCCCGTCTGCGCGCGGCGCGACTTGGCTTGCAGGATGCCGAGGATGCGGTCCGAATCGCGCACCGACGACACTTCCGGGTTGGTGACGATGATGGCTTCGTCGGCGAACGTCAGCGCCATCAGCGCGCCATGCTCGATGCCGGCCGGCGAATCGCAGATGATGAACTCGAAACCCATGTTGATCAGGTCGTTCAACACGCGTTCCACGCCTTCTTCCGACAAGGCATCCTTGTCGCGCGTCTGCGACGCGGGCAGGATGAACAGGTTGTCGCAGTGCTTGTCCTTGATCAGGGCCTGGTTCAGGGTCGCTTCCTTGTTGATCACATTGATCAGGTCGTAGACCACGCGGCGCTCGCAACCCATGATCAGGTCGAGGTTGCGCAGGCCCACGTCGAAGTCGAGCACGGCTGTCTTGTGGCCGCGCATGGCCAGGCCAGTGGAAAAACTGGCGCTAGAGGTCGTCTTGCCGACACCGCCCTTGCCGGACGTCACAACAATAATTCTTGCCACAAATAATCCTTTTCAGATATCTCTTGAATTGTGCAGCTTAAGAGCGGTTCACGGGAGTGACCGGATTGACAGAGTGTATATCGATTCTGTCTCCAGCCAAACGAATTTGCGCGGGTCCGCGCGCCATTTCCGCAGGGAAACCATCCTCGAACGTGCGGTACACGCCCGCGATCGAGACCAGTTCCGGTTCCATGGCCAGCGCGAAGATGCGCGCCTGAGGATTGCCCGAGGCGCCGGCCAGCGCGCGGCCGTACAGCGAGGAATACACGTGGATACTGCCGTCGGCGATGATTTCGGCGCCATTGTTGACGACGGCGGTGATGATCAGGTCGCAGCCGCGCGCATAAATGCGCTGGCCTGCCCGCACGGGCGTGTCGATCACCATCACCTGGGCGTCGGCGCCCGACTGGGCCGCCGCCGTGGGCGTATCCTTGGGGCCATCCTTGGGCGGGGCATCGTCGCGCGTCTTGCCGCTGTCGAGGCTCAAGCCTTGCGCCAGGATGGCGTCATGCATGTCGGCCGGCGCATTGCGCACGGCCACGGCATTCAAACGGTATTTTTTCAGCAGGGCCACCAGGGCGGCCCAGTCGATGGGCACGCTGCCGGGCGGCAAGGCCGCCACGTCCAGCACGGCCAGGTCGTCCTCGAAAAAGTCCGCCACGCCTCCCGTCATGTCGCGCAAGGCGGCATCGAGTGCCTGCGTATCGGCGCTATGCATAATGGCGGAGACAGCAACGACGGTGGAAATCTTGATTTCGATAGGCTTCTGCGACGGGCTTTTGGACATAAACATTTAATCAAGGTGAAACTGCGGCAGGCCAGATGTTCCGTACGGCAACAATGGGAGCAGTAAATTTCTTGCATTCTACTGCAAAAAAATCAGCGTCAGGGGCCTGGTGCATGCTATTCCGCAGAGCAATACCTACTTCATGTCAAAAAAAACGGGCGGCGCCTCGAAAAACCGCTGCGCCGCTTTGCAAGCCGCCGTGCATGCGCCCTGGCGGCGCTGTTCTGGATCATGCCGCGCGTCTTCAAGCCGCAGTCCGGGTTGCCCCATAAATGGACTGGCGGCATCACGGCGCGGGTTTTTTGCAGCAAGCGCATCATGTCGACGTTCGCGGTAATCCACAGCCCGACAGCTGAATATGGCTGGCCACCTGATCATAAAAGGCGAAGTCGCCCACGGTGACGTAGGCCAGGCCGGTATCGCTTTGCTGCGCCCGGTGGCGCGCGCGCAATTGCTGAGCCGTCGCTTCCAGGGCCGCCTCGGACATCTCGCCGCGCCAGTGGCTTTCCAGCGCCAGTTGCATTTCGCGCGCGGCGCCGATACGGGGAAAGCCAAGGCTGCGGGGACGAATGGGCATGATGTCATCGAGATTTAATGTGAATGCGCTAGAGTGTGCGGCAACTTGATCTATAATAAAAACGAAACATTTTTCTGAATAACATGAAAATCATTCACGTACAGATCTCACTTTTCCAATGCTAGAAATCCGCCACCTGCGCACCCTGAGTGCCCTGCGTTCCTCCGGCAGCCTGGTGCGCGCCGCGCAATTGCTGAATCTGACCCAATCGGCGCTGTCGCACCAGATCCGTTTGCTGGAAGAGCGCTATAACGCGCCCTTGTTCGAACGCAAGTCGGTGCCGATCGCGTTTACGGCCACGGGCAGCCGGCTCTTGGCCCTGGCCGACAAGCTCTTGCCCGAGATCGAGCTGGCCGAGCGCGACGTGGCGCGTTTGTCTCAGGGCGACAAGGGGCAGTTGAGGGTGGCGCTCGAATGCCATACCTGTTTCGACTGGCTCATGCCCGTGATGGATGCGTTCCGTCAGCGCTGGCCGGAAGTGGAAATCGATCTGGTGTCGGGCTTTCACGGCGAGCCGGCCGACTTGCTGCGCTCGGGCGAGGCGGATCTCGTGATCGGCTCGCCGTACGGCCCCGATTTCACCGTGTTTCCCCTGTTCCGCTTTGAAATGCTGGTGGTGATGGCGCAGAAGCACCGGCTGCAGGCGCAGCGCCGGCTCGCGGCGGCCGACTTTACAGGCGAGACGTTGATTACCTATCCGGTGCCGGAAGAGCGCATCGACCTGATCCGTGAAGTGCTGAAGCCCGCCGGCATCGCGTTTGAACGCCGCACGGCCGAATTGACGGTGGCCGTGCTGCAATTGGTGGCGAGCCGGCGCGGCATCGCCGCCTTGCCGAACTGGGCCATCAAGAATTACGTCGATTACGATTATGTGGTGGCGCGCCCGGTGGGCGAGCACGGTTTGTGGAGCGATTTGTATGTGTCCGTGCCGGAGCCGTTGCAGGACAAGGCCTATGTGCGCGATTTCGTCAGCGTGATACGCGAGCAGTGCGCGGCTACGCTCGATGGTATCAAGTTGTTGTCCTGATCAACGTTGAGTTGGAAACAAACCAACAGGAAAGTTTGATAAATATCAAGGTTCAGCAATGAACCACCGCTTACAGTTGAGTACTGTGCGGCGCAACATGGCGCCGCCTACTCTTTGGGGAGGAACGACATGTTTTCATTTTCCGAACAATGGGCACTGGCCGGCAAGGCCGTGGCGGAAGCACAATTGATCGCTGCGCAAGCGTATGCCCAGGCCGCCGTCGACAGCGGTGCCAGCGTGCTGGACTTGCAGATCGATGCGGCCCGCGCGGCGCTGGCGGCCGCTACGGTAGCGGGTAATCAGCTGCTGTCCGTGAAGGACCCGCAAGCGCTGCTGCAACTGTCGCGCACGCAGTCGCAGCTGGCCATCGAACGCATCGGTGCATATGGCCGCCAGGCAAAGGATGTTGCTCAAGAAACCCAGGAGAAATTCGACACTGTGACAAAGGGTGAGTTTGCTGCGTCGCGTCAAAAATTTGGCGAGTTGTTGCAGGTGGTAAAGCAAACCCCCGTACCCCTGATTATTCCCTTCAATAATTTTCTAAAAACCACTTTCGGCGGCGCCGATGAAGGGTATGATAAAAATAAAAACACGCGTCCTGCTCGCCAGGCCTGAGCGTTTTGCGGCCCGGCAGCGGCTATCCGCCGCGCCAGGTTGCCCGCCGCCACCGCAAGCAGGCTGTCATCGCCGCCGCCTGCGGTGAGGCGCTGGAACTGCGGCGCATGCCGCGCTAGAATGAAACGCAGCGTGCTGCGTCTTCCCGGATACACTGGATTGTATTAATACCTTGACCCTGGCCCTCGTGGCCTGCATATCGGAGAAATAAATGGATGATGTCGTAATCGTGGCCGCCGGCCGTACCGCAGTCGGCAAATTCGGTGGCAGCCTGGCCAAGATTCCTGCGTCCGAACTGGGCGCGCATGTAATCAAGGGCTTGCTGGCACAAACCGGCATCGACCCTAACCTGATCGGCGAAGCGATCCTGGGCCAGGTGCTGACGGCCGCTGTCGGCCAGAACGCCGCGCGCCAGGCCGTGATCAAGGCTGGCTTGCCCAGCGCCATCCCGGCATTCACCATCAACAAGGTGTGCGGCAGCGGCCTGAAGGCCACGCACCTGGCGGCGCAAGCGATCAAGTGCGGCGACGCCAATATCATCATTGCCGGCGGCCAGGAAAACATGAGCGCGTCGCCGCACGCGATGAACGGCTCGCGCGACGGTTTCCGCATGGGCGACTTCAAGATGATCGACACCATGATCGTCGATGGCCTGTGGGACGTGTACAACCAGTACCACATGGGCATCACGGCGGAAAACGTCGCCAAGAAATACGAAGTGACGCGCGCCGAGCAGGATGAATTCGCGCTGCAGTCGCAGCTGAAGGCGGAAGCGGCGCAAAAAGCGGGCAAGTTCAAGGATGAAATTCTGCCGCTGGAAATCGCGAATAAAAAAGGCACCGTCGTTTTCGACAGCGATGAATACATCAAGCCCGGCTCGACCCTGGATTCGCTGGCCGGCCTGCGCCCCGCGTTCGCCAAGGATGGCACGGTTACTGCCGGCAATGCCTCGGGCCTGAACGATGGCGCCGCCGCCGTCATCATGATGTCCGCTTCGCAAGCGAAAGAACTGGGCTTGAAGCCGCTGGCGCGCATCAAGGCTTACGCGTCGTCGGGCCTGGATCCGGCCGTCATGGGCATGGGCCCCGTCTCCGCCTCGCGCTTGTGCCTGAAAAAAGCCGGCTGGACGCATGAAGAGCTGGACCTGATGGAAATCAACGAAGCGTTTGCCGCGCAAGCGATTGCCGTCAACAAGGAAATGGGCTGGGATACCAGCAAGATCAACGTGAACGGCGGCGCGATCGCCATCGGCCACCCGATCGGCGCGTCCGGTGCGCGCATCCTGGTCACCCTGATCCACGAAATGATACGCCGCGACGCCAAGAAAGGCCTGGCCGCATTGTGCATCGGCGGCGGCATGGGTGTTGCCCTCGCGATCGAACGGGATTAATTGCTAGCGCCGAACCCAGGCGTCGCGCGCAGTGCGTGACGACTGGGTGCGGTACGCCGACGTCACGCGGCGCTTTCGGGCTAGTGTATTTAAATTATTAACTTTTTAGCAATAGAACGACACTGAGGGGATGAAAATGGCAAGAGTTGCATTGGTAACTGGTGGCATGGGTGGTCTGGGCGAAGCGGTGTGTTTCAAGCTGGCGGCGCTCGGCTATCGCGTGGTGACGACCTATTCCCCGGGCAATCCGAAGGTCGCGGAATGGCTGGCGACAACCAAGGACATGGGCTACGACTTCAAGGCGTATCCGTGCGACGTGGCTGACTACGATTCGGCCGCGGCCTGCGTGGCGGCCGTGGAAGCGGAAATCGGTCCCGTCGACGTGCTGGTGAATAACGCCGGCATCACGCGCGACATGACGTTCAAGAAGATGGACAAGACGAACTGGGATGCCGTGATGAGCACCAACCTCGATTCCGTCTTCAACATGACCAAGCCCGTCTGCGACGGCATGGTGGAGCGCGGCTGGGGCCGCATCATCAATATTTCGTCCGTGAACGGCCAGAAGGGCGCTTTCGGCCAGACCAACTATGCGGCCGCGAAAGCCGGCATGCATGGTTTCACCAAGTCGCTGGCGCTGGAAGTGGCGCGCAAGAACGTCACCGTCAACACCATCTCGCCAGGCTATATCGGCACCAAGATGGTCATGGCGATTCCGCAGGAAGTGCTCGACAGCAAAATCATCCCGCAAATTCCGATGGCGCGCCTGGGCAAGCCGGAAGAAGTGGCCGGCCTGGTGGCCTACCTGGCTTCCGACGAGGCAGCATTCGTCACGGGCGCCAACATCTCGATCAACGGCGGCCAGCACATGTCGTAATCGTTGTTGAGGTAAAACAAAAAGACAGCTGCGGCTGTCTTTTTTTATGCTGCCAGTCAAACGGGACAAACGCGTGCTTTGCCTTAGAATCAGTATTTCTTCACCGCATCATTCCCCATGCCCCTTGATCCTGCCTTGCGCCGCGCCAGCGTGGCCGCCATCCTTTTCCTGGGCGCCAGTGCAGCCCAGGCCAGCGTCGCGTTCCACGTCACGGTGACTACCGAGCGCGTCAACCAGCCCGGCGTGAAAACCAGCCTGCCCCCGCGCGATACGCAGGAAAGCGATGTCGTTCTGGGCCCCCATTACCTGAGCGTACGCGATGGCAAGCGCTTGTCCGTGCTCGACTTTGCCACGCGCCGCCGCCACGCGGTCGATATGGCGGCGTCCACCTACGACACGTATTCGCTGTTCGACGTGGCGGGCTTCCGCCATATCGAGATCGCGCACCGCCAAATCGTGGCTGGCGCGCTCCAGGCGGGTGGCCAGCAGGGCCACGTCACGCCGCCCGTGTACGAGGAGCAATCGCTGTCCGTGCCGGCGGCAAGGCGGCGCGGCGCTCTGCAGCCGCAAGTGCTCGACGGCGCCGTGCTGTGGTCGCTCGACGGGCAGCCCTTGCTGCGCCTGGGAATTACCGGCAGCCCCGTCAGCGGCGACGACGCCACGGCCTTTGCCCAGTACCTGCGCTACACCTGGGGCGGCCATCCGCTGCTGCTGAAGATGCTGGCCGATGGCAAGCGCATTCCCGCCGACTTCACCTTGCACTACCAGGAGGTGGGCGGCACGGTGACGCGGCAGTTCCGCATCAGTGCCATGACGGCGGGCGCGCCCGCCACGTATTCCCTGGCCGCCTACCGGCCCCGTCCGCTGGCGGCCGATGCGCCCCCGCTCGAGCGCGTGCTGGCGCAGGCGGCGCTGTTACCGCCGCCGGGACCCCAGGCCCACCCTGCGCTGCGGGACGAAGCGGAAAAGCTGTTTGCCGCCGACCAGCCCTTCGAGGCTTTTTTGACCATGCTGGAAGACCATTTTTCCACGGGCGCGCTGGTGGAAAAGCTCACGCCCCAGCAGCAGCTGGCGATGCAGGCATGCCAGCCCATCCACGATTTGACGCGGGGATTGATGGCCAAGGACAAGGAAGGCATCGAGGACGCGCTGGCCGGCGTGCAGGCATCCAGGAAGCAAATGGGGCTGGAACAGCCGGTGCTGGCCCTGTTCGAAGGAAATCTGCGCGCCAAGCTGGGGCAATGGCCGCAAGCGACGGCCTTGTATCTGCAAGTGCTGCAGGCAAAACCGCAGATGGCGGCCGTGTACCAGGACTTGGGCGACGCCTTGCTGGCACAATTCGATGCGCCGAATGCCTGGCGCAGCTGGGATGCGGGGCGGGCCATGGCGCCGGCCCTGCGGCAATTTCGCAAGGTCAACGATCTGGAGCGGGGCTTGCTGCGGGACTACCCCGCCTTTTTTGACGGCGGCGCGCCGCTGCCGCTGACAGTTCAGCCCAGCACCAGCCGTCCCGCCAGCAAGACGAAGACGGTGGGCAGCACGAACTTGCCGTAAGGCGAAGGTTTGCCGCGCAGGCGGCGCGCCAGACGCGCGGCCAGCACGGCGTAGATGGCATCGAACAGCAAGCCCGTCAGCACCAGGATGGCGCCCAGGCGCAGGTATTGCATGCCGACACTGTCGCTGCCCATGACGAACTGCGGCAGGAACATGCTGCAAAACAGCAGCGCCTTCGGATTGAGCAGATTCGTCAGGAAGCCGCGCACCAAGCTGGCACGGGCGCTGTGCGCCGTGGCGGGGGCGGCGGTTTCCTGGGCCGTTTTGGCGGACAGGGCCGTTTGCAGCAGGCGCAGCGCCAGGTACAGCAGATACGCGGCGCCCGCCCATTTGACCCACTGCAAGGCTTGCGGATGCGTGACCATCAATGCCGCCAGGCCCGCGCCCGACAGCGCCACATGGACGGCGCGCGCGCCGGCGATACCCAGTGCCGTCACCAGCGCCGTGGCCACGCCGCGCGCGGCGCCCGTCGCCAGCACCAGCGCCATGTCGGGGCCGGGCAATAAAAAGGCGCCGGCCAGTGCCAGCAGGTACATCAGGAAGGTAGAATCGGACATGGCTCGGTCGAAAAGAAAAGCGGGAGCATGCGCACGCCGCAGCCTGCTCTCCGGGCCTCATTATGTTCTTGACGCGATGAAATGTGCTTGCTTTTCCTGCCCTGCATGCCCTAGTATTCGGGTAGATTCCACTCGTATCAAAACAAAAATTAGATGAAGATTTCAGAAGTTAGCCTCGACGCCACCGATTTGCAGATACTCAGGCTGTTGCAGGACGAAGGCAGGCTGTCGAATGCGCGCCTGGCCGAGCGCTTGAAACTGAGCGAAACCCCCGTCTGGCGCCGCTTGCGCCGCCTGGAAGAGGAAGGGTTTATTACCGGCTACCAGGCTTTGCTCAACCGCAAGAAGCTGGGCATCGGCCTGGTGGCGTTCGTGCGCGTCGTGTTTGCCAACCATGGCGGCGAGCAGCCGTCGCAGTTCGAGCAAGCGATCGCGACGATTCCCGAAATTCTGTCGTGCCACAATGTGGCGGGCGAAGCCGATTATTTCCTGCAAGTGGTGGCGCGCGACCTGGAAGCGTATGGCGAATTCGTTTCGACCGTGCTGCGCCGCCTGCCTGGCGTGGCGGAAATCCAGTCCAGCCTGTCGATGCGCGAAATCAAGTCGTCGAACCGCCTGCCCTTGCTGCTGGCCTGAGCCGGCGGCGGCGCACTATAATTGGAACAGTTGCCAGGAATCGTGCCTGGTGCCCTGACCGCCATTCCAAGGACCGCCATGCCCGATTCTTTGTCCCCCCTGTTTCCCGCCCTGACGCCGAATCGGCACGGCATGCTGGGGGTCGATGACCTCCACACCATTTATTGGGAAGAGTGCGGTAACCCCGACGGCATTCCCGTGCTGTTCCTGCATGGCGGCCCGGGCGCGGGCCTGTCGCCGCAGCACCGCCGCTTTTTTGACCCGCAGCGCTACCGCGTGATCCTGTTCGACCAGCGCGGCGCCGGCAAGTCCACGCCGCTGGGCGAATGGCGCAACAACACGACGCAGCTGCTGATCGAGGACATCGAACGCTTGCGCGCCCAGTTCGGCATCGCCCAATGGCTGGTGTTTGGCGGCTCCTGGGGTTCGACCCTGGCGCTGGCGTATGGCCAGGCGCATCCGGCAGCCTGCCTCGGTTTCGTGCTGCGCGGCATTTTCCTGTGCACGCAGGCGGAAATCGACTGGTTCATCGACGGCGTGCGCTGGTTCTATCCGGAACTGTACGAGGAATTCGCCGCCCCCATTCCGCTCGAGGAGCGGGGCGACTTGCTGGCGGCTTACGTGAAACGCATCCTCAGCAGCGACCCGGACGTGTACTGGCCCGCCGCGCGCGCCTGGAGCCGCTTCGAAGGCCGCCGCGTGTACCTGATGCCGCAGCCGGAAGACGCGCCGAACGATGCGCTGGATCTGGGCGTGGGCCGGCTCGAATCGCATTACATGGCCAATCTCGGTTTCTTCGAGGAAGACCAGCTGATCCGCAACATGGGCCGCATCGCGCATTTGCCGGCCGTCATCGTGCAGGGCCGCTACGACGCCATCTGCCCCCCGCTGTCGGCCTACCGTTTGCAGCAAGCCTGGCCTGGTTCCCAGCTGGAAATGATCCCGGACGCGGGTCATGGCGCGCTCGAGCACGGCATCGCTTCGGCGCTGGTGCGCGCCACCGAGCGCTTCGTGCCGGGGCGCGGCTTCGCATGACCCTGCGCGGCCAGCCGGCGTGCGCCACCTGCTACACTATGGCCTGTGCTGGTGCCAGGGTCGGGCGCCGGTGTGAACCCACGACTTTTTATCCATGAACATACAGATCGGCGACATCGGCCATATTATCCAGCTGGCGATTGCGCCGGTTTTCCTGTTGACCGGTATCGGCACCATGCTGGTGGTACTGACCAACCGCCTGGGCCGCATCATCGACCGTACGCGCGTGCTGGAAGACCGGCTCGACATCGGCTACAACGATTTCTATATGGATGAGCTAGATACCCTGTATCGGCGTACCCATCTGATCAATTACTCGATTTCGCTGAGCACGGCGTGCGGTTTCTTCGTCTGCGTCATCATCGCCATGCTGTTTTTGGGCGATATTCTGAACCTGACCCTGGACAAATACATCGCGGCCTTCTTTGTGCTGGCGGTGATTTGCCTGATCGGCTGTTTTATTTATTTATTGCGCGAAATTTACCTGGCCGCCAGGGCCCAGCGCATCCGGCGTCATATCCGCCCGCCCCGCTAGGCGGCGCGCCGGTCTACCCTACTATTGAAGAACGAGTCCAGCATGCACGATTACAAACGTCCCCCCACCCTGCACCGCTACGGCCAGCGCAGCGAACTCGAGCTGGCGCTGAGCCTGGGCCAGTTCCGCCTGGTACCGGCGGGCAATTGTTTGACCCTGAGTTTTTCGCAAGTGTGGGACAAGCAACTGTTCGACCTGTTCGCCCCGGCCGACGCTTGTTTGATCATCCACAATACGGAAGAATTCGGCGAACGCCTGCACCGCGCCGTGCAGCGCACCTTGCCCAGCTGGGCCGGCATCGATGGCCTGGTCGAATACGGCCAGCGCGCGGCTCTGGGCGCCGCCTTCACCAAGACGCGCACCGAGGCGCCCGAGCAGGAATGGCTGTTCGCCTGGCGCTCGATGCAGCCGCAAGCGAGCCTGAACCCCGTCACCGTGAAACTGGGCAGCCTGGAAAACTTCGCGGAAATCCGCGACCGCGACACCTATCTGGCGTAATCTTAGCCGGATTTATCGGCGTACTGGCTGTCGATGCGGGTGAGTACGGCCGCCATCATGCGCTCGATATCGCCGCGTATCATGGTCGTGCCCAGCATGCCGGGCACATAGAAGCCCGGCATCAGCCGGCTGGAAAAGACGATGCGCGTGCCCCCTGTCTCGGGCACGGGATACAGGTTCCAGCGCGATTCGTAATGCCGCATGTCGCCCGAGATCAGGGCGATGTCGATGGCCGTCAACGGCGTTTCCGTGGCCCGCACCACCAGATGGATGGGGTGGTTCATGAACAAAAAGCGTGCCATGCCCTGCTGCTCGATGATGACTTCATTGCCGTTGCGCGACAGCACGCGGCAGGAACTGAGGTCGGGCACGAATTCACTCATGCGCTCGTAGGTGGTCAGGGTTTTCCATACGGACGCCGGCGGCGCCTGCACGCTGCCGCTGGCATCGACTTCATACATGCGCTGCCCGTCGACCTCGATGCGCTTGACCTCGACCTTCAGCTTGTCCAGGCGTATCGCCTGTGCCAGCGCGGTAGCGGGGAGGGCGCACAGCATCAGCAGGCAGAGGAAGAGTCGCTTCATGCCACCTAGCCTACGGGAAAGTATCGCCGGGCACAAGCTATACGCACCGCCGGCGGGCGCGCCGGGCGATTTAGAACTCCCGGTCTAGAGAAAGTCGCTGCGGCGATCGGCAATGCTTGCTACCGTACGGCCTGCAACCACCTTACCGGACCGATCACCATGACTACCTACCCCCATCTGCTGGCCCCGCTCGACCTGGGTTTTACCACCTTGCGGAACCGCGTCATCATGGGGTCCATGCACACGGGCCTGGAAGACCGTTTTTATCATTATGGCAAGCTGGCCGCGTTTTACCGCGAACGGGCACGCGGCGGCGTGGGCCTGATCGTCACGGGCGGCATTTCGCCGAACCGGCAAGGCTGGCTGCTGCCGTTCGGCGGTACCTTGAACTTCCTTGGCGACGTGCCCAACCACCGCAAGGTGACGCGCGCCGTGCACGAGGAGGGCGGCAAGATCGTCATGCAGATCCTGCACGCGGGCCGCTACGGCTACCAGCCTTTCGTCGTCTCGGCATCGGCCAAAAAATCACCTATCTCGCCGTTCCGCCCCCGCCCCTTGAGCGAGCGGGGCATCGAGCGCACCATCTGCGACTACGTGCGTTGCGCGCGCCTGGCGCAAAAGGCCGGCTATGACGGCATCGAGGTGATGGGCAGCGAAGGATATTTGTTGAACCAATTCCTGTGCGCGCGCACGAATCTGCGCCAGGACCGCTGGGGCGGCAGCATCGAGAACCGCATGCGCCTGCCCGTGGACATCGTGCGCCGCATCCGCGCCGCCGTCGGCCCCAACTTCATCATCATGTACCGCCACTCGCTGCTCGACCTGGTCGAGGGCGGCAATACCTGGGACGACGTGGTGACGGTGGCCAGGGCGCTGGAACAGGCGGGCGTGACCATTTTGAATACCGGCTTCGGCTGGCATGAGGCGAGGGTGCCCACCATCGTCACCTCGGTGCCGCGCGCCGCCTTTGCCAGCGTGGCGGGCCGGCTGCGCCGCGAAGTGACGATTCCCGTGGTGGCCTCGAACCGCATCAACATGCCGCACGAGGCGAATGCCATCCTCGAGCGGGGCGACTGCGACCTGGTGTCGATGGCGCGTCCGTTCCTGGCCGACCCTGACTTTGTCGCCAAGGCGGCAGCGGGCCGCGCGGACGAGATCAATACCTGCATCGGCTGCAACCAGGCCTGCCTGGACCACACCTTTGCCAACCAGCGCGCCAGTTGCCTGGTCAACCCGCGCGCCTGCCATGAAACGGAACTCGTGTACGCGAAAAAGGCCGTGCCGCGCCGCGTGGCCGTCGTCGGCGCCGGACCGGCCGGCTTGTCGGCCGCCACCGTGGCCGCCGAATGCGGGCACGAGGTGACCTTGTTCGACAGCAGCGACAGCATCGGCGGCCAGTTCAAGGTGGCCATGCAAATTCCCGGCAAGGAAGAATTCACGGAAACCATCCGCTATTTTGCCCGCCGCATCGCCTTGTCGACTATCAAGCTGCGCCTGGGCCAGCGCGTCACGCGCGAGCAATTGCTGGCCGGCGGCTATGATGACGTGATCGTCGCCACCGGCATCAAGGTGCGCCTGCCGGCCATTCCCGGCATCGATCATCCGACCGTGCTGTCCTACCTGGACGTGCTGCAAGCGAAGAAGCCCGTGGGCGCGCGCGTCGCCATCATCGGCGCGGGCGGCATCGGTTTCGACGTGGGAGAGTATTTGCTGCACGACCCGGCGCACCCGCTGCCCCAGCCAGTCGCTACCTGGGCGGGCGAGTGGGGCGTGGACTTGAATGCGGCGACGGGCGGCGGCCTGGTGCCGCCCGTGGCGCCGCATCCCGTGCGGCAGATTTTCCTGTTGCAGCGCAAGACGTCGAAAGTGGGCGCGGGCCTGGGCAAGACCTCGGGCTGGGTGCACCGCGCGGCACTGGCGCGCAACGGCGTGGCCATGCTGGCCGGCGTCACCTACGACAAGATCGACGGGCAAGGTTTGCACATCACCGTGGGCGGCGAACGGCGCCTGCTGGCGGTGGATAACGTGGTCATCTGCGCGGGCCAGGACAGTTTGACGGAACTCATGCCGCCAGCTGACAAGGATGGCAAGCTGCCGGTCGCAGGCGGTCCCCGTTTCCACAAGATCGGCGGCGCCGCGCTGGCGGCGGAACTCGACGCCAAGCGGGCGATACGGGAAGGGGCGGAGCTGGCCGCCAGTCTGTAAAAAGAAAGCCTGCCGGCTGGGTAGCGGGTAGGCTTGTTGGATGGAAAGGGGGCCGGCTTAATGCCCGCCATGCCCCTTCTTCGCCGTCTCAAAACTCTGCAGCACGTGCTCGGCCATGCCATTGGCCAGTTCGTGTTCGCCAATAAACACCTTGCCCGCGTTTTCCGCGCGCAGCAATTCCGCCTCTTCCTCGCTATGCGTGCGCACCACCGTCAGGATGTGCGGGTTCAGCGCGCGCGCCGTCTCGATCATGGCGCGCACGTGGAAGGTGTCCGGCGTGGCGATGACGAGCATGGTGGCGTGCGTGATGTGCGCCTGGATCAGCACGGCCGGTTCGCCCGCATTGCCGGCCACGGCCGGGATGCCCTGCTTGCGCAACTGGTCGACGATGTCGCGGTTTTCCTCGGCCACGACAAAGTGGATGCCCCGCTCCATCAGGGCGGCGGCGATGCGCCGGCCCACGCGGCCGTAGCCGACCAGCACGATCTGGCCCGACAGCTTTTCCTGCGGCACCGTCATCGGCAGCTCGGCCAGCGGGTCCGCGGTGCGTTCGAACTTGCGCGCGAAATCGCTGTTGCCGATCACGCGCAGCAGCGGCTTGGCCATGCTGAAGACGAGCGGGTTGAGGGCGATGGACAGGATGGCGCCGGCCAGGATCAGGCTTTGCCCTTCCTGCGGCATCAGGCCCAGGGACAGGCCCAGCGCGGCCAGGATGAACGAGAATTCGCCGATCTGCGCCAGGCTGGCCGAGACGATGATGGCCGTTTTCGGCGGATAGCGCAGGGCCATCACCAGCAGGAAGGCGGCGATCGACTTGCCGAAGATGATGATGGCGCACACGGCCAGCACTTGCAGCGGTTTGTCGATGAGGATGGTCGGCTCGAACAGCATGCCGACGGACACGAAGAACAGCACGGCGAACGCGTCGCGCAAAGGCAGCGATTCTTCCGCGGCGCGGTGACTGAGTTCCGATTCGCGCAGCACCATGCCGGCGAAGAAGGCGCCCAGCGCGAACGACACGCCGAACAGCTTGGTCGAGGCGTAGGCGATGCCGACGGCGGCGGCGATCACGCACAGGGTAAACAGTTCGCGCGAGCCGGTGCGCGCCACCTGCCACAGAATCCACGGGAACAGCTTGCGGCCGACGACCAGCATGAAGATGATGAAGCCGGCCACTTGGCCCAGGGTCACGGCCAGGGTTTGCCACAGGCTGACGGCTTCGGCATCGGGCGCGACCTTGCCGCCCAGCACACTGGCGAACGCCGGCAGCAGCACGAGGACCAATACGGTGACGAGGTCTTCCACCACCAGCCAGCCGACGGCGATGCGGCCGTTGAGCGAGTCGAGGATGCCCCGTTCTTCCAGCGCGCGCAGCAGCACCACGGTACTGGCCACGGACAGGGCCAGTCCGAAGATCAGCCCGCCGCCGAGGGTCCAGCCCCACCAGTGGGCCAGGCCCATGCCCATTGCCGTGGCGACGCCGATCTGCAGGATGGCGCCAGGCAGCGCGATCTTGCGCACGTCCCACAAATCTTCGATGGAAAAGTGCAGGCCGACACCGAACATCATCAGCATCACCCCGATTTCCGCCAATTGTCCCGCTATTTCCGCATCCGCCACAAAACCGGGCGTGGCCGGTCCGATGATAATGCCGGCGGCCAGATAGCCGACCAGTGCCGGCAGTTTCAGGCGCGCGGCGATGAAGCCGAAGATGAGGCCGAACCCGAGGGCGGCGGCGATGGTGGTGATCAGGCTGATGTCATGGGGCATGCGTGTGGGGTTCCTTATGGGGACGTGCGGGTAGAAAAAGATGTTGCTCAGCGACCAAGTATAAACGCATCAAAGCCCTTGCCGGAATGTTCCTGCGGCTTTATTGCAAAAAACCTGTGCTATATCTTCGTCCAGGTGGCCACGAACGCATGCCTATCCGTCACGAACATCGCCTAATTCAGGAATCAAACGATGTTACACCCATGCGCTCAGAGCTTGCGCACGACCACGCAGCCGATGGAATAGCCGGCGCCGAACGAGCAGATGACGCCGGTGCTGCCCGCCGCCATGTCATCCTGATATGTATGGAAGGCGATGATGGAACCGGCCGACGAGGTATTCGCGTAGGTGTCGAGGATCACGGGCGCCTCATTGGCCTGCGCGTCGCGGCCCAGGATCAGGCGCGCGATCAGCAGGTTCATGTTCAGGTTGGCCTGGTGCAGCCAGTAGCGGGAGACTTGCGCCACTTCCACGCCGGCCTTGGCCAGGGTCGCCTTGATCATCTCGGCCGCCATCGGGCACACTTCCTTGAAGACCTTGCGGCCTTGCTGGCGGAATAATTTGTCGGCCTGGCCCACGCCGGACTCGTCAAAACGGTTGAGAAAGCCGAAATTGTTGCGGATGGCGTTAGAGAAGCGCGTTTTCAGTTCCGTGCCGATGATCTCGAACTGGTGCTGCGAGACGGCCGTGTCTTTCGCTTCGACGATGATGGCGGTGCAGGCGTCGCCGAAAATGAAATGGCTGTCGCGGTCGCGCCAGTTCAGGTGGCCGCTGGTGATTTCGGGATTGAGGACCAGCACGGCGCGCGCCTGGCCGCTTTGCACGGCGGCCACGGCTTGCTGGATGCCGAAGGTGGCGGACGAGCACGCCACGTTCATATCAAAACCATAACCGTCGATGCCCAGCGCATCCTGCACTTCCACGGCCATGGCCGGGTAGGCGCGCTGCATGTTGCTGCACGCCACCAGTACCATGTCGATGTCGGCCGGCGTGCGGCCGGCGCGCGCCAGCGCATCGCGCGCGGCGGCAACGGCCATTTCCGCCTGCAAGGACAATTCCTCATCGCCCCGTTCCGCGATGCGCGAGACCATGCGCGCCGGATCGAGGATGCCTTCCTTTTCCATCACGTAGCGCGACTTGATGCCGGACGCCTTTTCAATAAAAGCCACGCTCGAAAGCTCCAGCGCCGTCACCTCGCCCGTGGCGATCGCGCCGGCGTTGTCGGCATTGAACTTTTCCGCGTAGGCATTGAAGCAGTTGACCAGCTCCTCGTTGGAGATCGAAAAGGGCGGCGTATACAGTCCGGTACCGCTGATGACGACTTGTTTCATGGTTAAACTTTCAAATTTGGCAATCGGCGCGGCGCCGATAAGTGAAGCAAATTTTACACAAACGGACTCGACTGTAGAGAGTTTCGTGTTGCGGGGCAGGGGGATGGGTGGCGGAAGATTGATTTTTGTCGCGTGGACGGCTGATCGGGGGGCATGGCGCCCCCCGCGTTACTGCTTATTTCTGCTGTTCTTTCTTGACGTCGGCCTGCACCACCACCGGTTCGGCCTTGGCCAGCTGGACCGGCAAGCCCTTCAGGTGGTTCAGCGCCTGGTGCAATTGAAAATCGTCCTTGCTGCCAAATTCCAGCGGCTTGCGGGTCTTTTCCAGGGCAATGATGCGCAATTGCTCTTCCATCTCGTCGTTGACGGGGGCGGTTTTGGCACTTTCTTGGTCGCGGTCGTTGCTCAGGTGCTTGGTCAGGTCCGCTTCGCGGATGCGCAAGCCGTTGAGGCCGTCGCCGTCCGCATTTTCATCGACCAGCAAGTCGGGCACGATGCCCTTGGCCTGGATCGAGCGGCCGTTCGGCGTGTAGTAGCGGGCCGTCGTCAGCTTGACGGCCGTGTCGGCCGTCAGCTGGCGGATGGTTTGCACGGAACCCTTGCCGAAGGTTTGCGTGCCGATGATGGTGGCGCGCTTGTAATCCTGCAGGGCGCCGGCGACGATTTCCGAGGCTGAGGCCGAACCCGTGTTGACGAGCACCACCAGCGGTACTTTCTTGATGGCGGCCGGCAATTTCGCCAGGGCGTCGCCTTCCGAGCGGAACGCATAGTATTCGGCGCGGCCGTAAAACACCTGTTTCGAGTCCGGCAACTGGCCGTTGGTCGAGACGATGGCCGCGTCCTTCGGCAGGAAGGCGGCCGAGACGCCGATGGCGCCCTGCAGCACGCCGCCCGGATCGTTGCGCAGGTCCAGCACCATGCCCTTGATGTGCGGGTCTTGCTGGTACAGTGCCGTGATCTGCGCGGCCATGTCGTCGACGGTCGGTTCCTGGAATTGCGACACGCGCAGCCAGGCGTAGCCGGGCTCGACCATCTTCGCCTTCACGCTTTTCTGGTGGATTTCCTCGCGCGTGATGGTAAAGGCCAGCGGCTGCGCTTCGTCCTTGCGCGCAATGGTCAGCGACACCTTGGTGCCCGGTTCGCCGCGCATGCGCTTGACGTTATCGTCCAGGCTGACGCCCTTCACGGGCTGGCCATCGAGGCGGGTGATCAAATCGCCGGCCTTGATGCCGGCGCGGTAGGCGGGCGAATCCTCGATGGGCGAGACGATCCTGATGTAGCCATCTTCGCTCAGGCCGATTTCAATGCCAAGGCCGACGAACTTGCCTTCGGAGCCTTCGCGCAGCTCGGCGTAGGCTTTCTTGTCCAGGTAGGCGGAATGGGGGTCGAGCGAGGCGACCATGCCGGCAATGGCGTCTTCCAGCAGTTTCTTGTCTTCCACCGGCTCGACGTAATCGGACTTGATCAGGCCAAACACATCGGCCAGCTGGCGCAACTCTTCCAGCGGCAGGGGCGGCTCGACGTTTTTTTGCGCCATGGCGGAAAATTGCAGCGACACGGCGACGCCGGCCACCACGCCGAGGCCGATCAAGCCGGTATTTTTGAGTTTGCCCATCATTGCACCTTTGCAGCTAGCGTGTCTTGCACAAGCGCCAGTCCCCGTGGAGCGGCGCTTTGTTGAAAGTATAGACCTGAATCTCTGCCGGCGTGGGCCGGCCGTGGAAAAAGCGTGCCATGAGCCAGTCTACGCGCGAAAACGGCGCCGCCAGCTTGCCATATGTTGCGCTTTTGTATGCGATGTATAGGGAGTCTTGAGGGGAGTAAGCATTTGTAAGAGTCGAAAAAAAGCGTGTGCGGCGGCCCTATAGTGGACTCGCATTCTCGACCCGAAGTGGTTTTGCCTGCGTCCGCGGACGCAGGCTTTTTTTTATCCGCGGGCGCAGTCTCATTTAGACTGGCGCTTCTTCCTTGGCAGCAGATAAAAAAATGTTAACTGATGTACAGGCACGTGCCGCGCTCACAGCGCTGATTGAAAAGTACCTGCGAGGGCGGGATCCTGATGCCGGCCTGCTGATCGACCTCGTTCAAGATCCGTCACGGCCAGTGCCGATTCGAGGCGTGCTCGAAGATATCGGGCGGTGCAAGCACACGCAGTTCACGCCACAGGAGCTGGCGCTGATCGACGACCTGCTGTATCTGTACGGATAGATGCGCCATGCGTTTTCCCAATCCACGCCATGCTTGCCGGACTGGACAATGAACGCCCTTGCGCCTGGCCGAACTGAGCGGCGATTCCCGGGCAGTCCGGGGGCAAGGATGGTCAAATGGCATCGTCGCGTGCTACATTCCTGCAGCGCCCGGCGCGGCGGGCTATCCGCCCGCAACTATCTGCCCGGTCTTTTTGACATGCCCCATAAGGACAATCCGTGAACCGATATCTCTTGAGCAGCCTGACCCTGACCCTGTTGGCTGCATTTGCCCACGCCGCCGAACCCGCCGCCGCCGTGGCCGCCCCGACCGTGGCGCCTGCCGCCGCCGGCGTCGTTTCCGGCATCGATGTGCAGTACATCGACCCCGCCGTGCGCGTGCAGGACGATTTCTTTACCCATTTGAACGGCAAATGGCTGGCCACGGCCGAGATTCCTGCCGACAAATCGAGCTGGGGTTCGTTCGCCAAGCTGCGCGACGACACGACGCCGCAATTGCGCGGCATCATCGAAGCCACGCAACAGGACAAGCACAAGAAGGCCGGTTCCGAAGCGCAGAGAATCAGCGACCTGTACGCCAGCTACATGGATGAAGCCAAGCTCGAAGCGCTGGGCACGAAGCCGCTGGCAGGCGAACTGAACCGCATCCGCTCGCTGCGCGACAAGAAGGGCGTGCCCGCCCTGATCGCCCACCTGAGTCAGACGGGCGTGTCGACCCCGTACGCCGTCTACGTGGGCCAGGATGCGCGTGCCTCGACCAAATATGCGGCGTATGTGAGCCAAAGCGGCCTGGGCATGCCCGACCGCGACTACTACCTGGAAGCCAAGCAGGCTGGCGTGAAGGAAAAATACCAGGCGCACGTGGAAAAGATGCTGGCCATGGCGGGCGACAAGAACGCCGCCGCGCGCGCCAAGGCCGTGGTTGCCCTGGAAACTTCGCTGGCCGAAGTGCAATGGACCAAGGTCGAGAACCGCGACCCCGTCAAACGCTACAACAAGACCGACATCAATAAACTGAACGACCTGACCCCGGGCTACGACCTGAAGTCGGGCCTGGCCGCGCTGGGCATCGCCAACAAGGTCGATTACGTCATCGTCAACCAGCCGAGCTACCTGGCCGGCTACAACAAGGTGCTGGCCGCCGCCGACCTGGACACCTTGAAAGCGTATTTCGAATGGCAGTTGCTGCGCAGCTACGCCAGCTACCTGTCGAAAAACTTCGTCGACGAGAGCTTTGCTTTCTACGGCACGGTATTGAGCGGCGTGACGGAAAACCAGCCGCGCTGGAAGCGTGGCGTGGGCGCCGTCGAAGGCGTGCTGGGCGAAGCCGTCGGTAAGCTGTATGTCGCACAATATTTCCCGGCGGAGCGCAAGGCGCACATGCAGGAACTGGTGAAAAACGTGCTGGCCGCCTACAAGGACAGCATCGATACCTTGGACTGGATGAGCCCGGAAACCAAGAAGGAAGCGCAAGCCAAGCTGGCCAAGTTCACGCCGAAAATCGCGTATCCGAACAAATGGCGCGATTACACGAAGCTGCAAATCGTGCAGGGCGACCTGGTGGGCAACATGATGCGCGCCGCCAATTTCGGTTCCGCGCGCCAGGTGGCCAAGCTCGGTAAACCGATCGACCGCGAAGAGTGGGGCATGACGCCGCAAACGGTGAACGCTTATTACAGCTCGACGATGAATGAAATCGTCTTCCCGGCCTCCATCCTGCAGCCGCCGTTTTTTGATGCCAACGCGGACGATGCCGTCAACTATGGCGCCATCGGCGCCGTCATCGGCCATGAAATCAGCCATGGCTTCGATGACAAGGGCAGCCAGTCCGATGGCGACGGCAACCTGCGCGACTGGTGGACCCCGGCCGACCGCAAGAACTTCGCTGCCAAGGCCGATGCGCTGACCAAGCAGTACGACGGCTACAGCCCATTGCCGGGCTACCACGTCAACGGCGCGCTGACCCTGGGCGAAAACATCGCCGACAACTCGGGCGTGGCGATCGCGTACAAGGCGTATAAAATCTCGCTGGGCGGCAAGCCGGCGCCCGTGCTCGATGGCTTGACGGGCGACCAGCGCTTCTACATGGGCTTTGGCCAGGTGTGGCGCAGCAAGATGCGCGAAGCGCAGCAGATCGTGCAGATCAAGACCGACCCGCATTCGCCGGGCCAGTACCGCGCGAATGGCACCATGGTCAACCAGCCGGGCTTCTACGAAGCGTTTGGCGTGAAACCGGGCGACAAGATGTATGTCGCCCCGGAAAACCGCGTGATCATCTGGTAAGCGCGGTCTTGATGAAAACGTAATCCTGTAACAACAGAAAAGACCACTTCGCGTGGTCTTTTTTGCATTCCGGCCAAAGTTCTTTCTGTCATTTCGGCCGGTATGCTACAGTCAAAAACCGGGCCAGAAGCCCTGGGCCTTCTGACCCTTATATTCCACACAATACAATATAGAGGACAACCGTGAATCGTTATTTGTTAAGTGCATTGACCCTGAGTTTGCTGGCCGGCGTGTCCGGCATGGCTGGCGCCGCTGATTCTGCCAAGAAAGCCGCCGCCGCTCCCGCCACGGCCGTCGCGGCCGCCGCCCTGACGTCCGGCATCGCCGTCGAATACGTCGACCCTGCCGTGCGCGCGCAGGACGATTTGTTCCAGCACCTGAATGGCAAATGGCTGGCGGAAACCGTGATTCCTGCCGACAAGTCGAGCTGGGGCAGTTTTGCCAAGCTGGCCGACGATACGCAAACGCAGCTGCGCGGCATCGTCGAAGGCGCTGCCGCCGACAAGGCCCGTGCGGCCGGTTCGAATGCGCAGAAAATCGGCGATTTCTATAACAGCTTCATGGACGAAGCCAAGCTGGAAAGCCTGGGCCTGACGCCCCTGAACGCGGAACTGGCGAAGATCGCCGCGCTGCAGGACAAGGCGGAGTTGCCTGCCGTGATCGCCCATTTCAGCAAGCTGGGCGTGACTTCGCCTTACGATTTCGGCATCCACCAGGACGCCAAGGATTCCACCAAATACGTGGCCGACATCGTGCAAAGCGGCCTGGGTCTGCCTGACCGCGATTACTACCTGGAAGAAGGCAAGGCTGACACCCGCGCCAAATACCTGGCCCACGTGGAAAAAATGCTGAGCCTGGCCGGTGATGCGAACGCGGCCGCGAATGCCAAGGCCATCCTGGCGCTGGAAACGGAACTGGCCAAGGCGCAATGGAGCAACGTGCAGAACCGCGATCCCGTCAAGACCTACAACAAGGTGGAACTGGCAAAACTGGCCGCCGTGGCGCCAGGTTACGACTGGGCCCGTTACCTGAAGGATACGGGCATCGCCGGCAAGGTCAATTACGTGATCGTCAGCCAGCCCAGCTACCTGAAGGGATTTGCCGAGATCGCCAACAAGACGCCGCTGGAAACGTGGAAAGCCTATTTCCAATGGCACTTGTTGCACGCCAACGCCGGCTACCTGCCGAAAGCGTATGTCGATGAAAACTTCGCGTTCTATGGCACCACCCTGACGGGCGTGACGGAAATGCGTCCACGCTGGAAACGCGGCGTGGGCGCCGTCGAAGGCGCGCTGGGCGAAGCCGTGGGCCAGCTGTACGTCGAGCAATATTTCCCGGCCGAGCGCAAGGTGCGCATGGAAGCGCTGGTGAAAAACCTGATGACGGCGTACAAGCAAAGTATCGACAAGCTCGACTGGATGAGTCCCGTCACCAAGAAACAGGCACAAATCAAGCTGGCCAAGTTCACCACCAAGATCGGCTATCCGAACAAATGGCGCGATTACTCGGGCCTGACGGTGGCACCCGATGATTTGATCGGCAACATCCAGCGTTCGCACCTGCTCAATTACAACCGCGAATTGAACAAGCTGGGCCAGCCCATCGACCGCGATGAGTGGGGCATGACGCCACAGACCGTGAACGCCTATTACAACCCGGAACTGAATGAAATCGTCTTCCCGGCCGCCATCCTGCAAGCGCCGTTCTTCGATGCCAAGGCGGACGACGCCGTGAACTACGGCGCCATCGGCGGCGTGATAGGGCATGAAATCAGCCACGGCTTCGACGACCAGGGCGCCCAGTACGACGGCGACGGCAACTTGCGCGACTGGTGGACCAAGGCTGACCATAAGAACTTCGCCAAGAAAACCAAGCAGCTGGTGGCGCAGTACAACAGCTTCAGCCCCGTCAAAGGCCACTTCGTCAACGGCGAACTGACCCTGGGCGAGAACATCGCCGACAATTCCGGTGTGGCGATTGCGTACAAAGCGTACAAATTGTCGCTGAACGGCAAGCAAGCCCCCGTCATCGACGGTTTCACGGGCGAGCAGCGCTTCTATGCGGGCTTTGCCCAGGTATGGCGCATGAAGATGCGCGAAGCGCAGCAACTGGTCTTGCTGAAAACGGACCCGCACTCGCCAGGCCAGTTCCGCGCCAACGGCACCATGCGCAACCAGCCAGGCTTCTATCAAGCCTTCGACGTGAAACCGGGCGACAAGATGTATCTGCCGCCAAAAGACCGCGTCATCATGTGGTAAGACGGTTGTCCCAGGCATAAGTTGCCAGCCGCCCCGCGCATGCCGGGCGGCTTTTTTACGCCGTGTGATCTGGCACAAATCGCGGGTAAAAAAAAACCGCCCATCCGGGCGGTTTCTTGATGCAGCGCAAATGCTTACTTGGCAGGCTCTGCAGCAGGTGCGGCGGCGCCGTCAGCGGCTGCGGTCGGTGCCGGCACTTCGGGTTCCTTGAACTTGCCGCCCGACGCATTGGCCATATAGACCACCGCGCGCGCCACTTCCACATCGTCGAGGTCGGGATTGCCGCCCTTGGCCGGCATCGCGCGCAAGCCTTCGATGGCGTGTTTCAGGACCGTATCGTAGCCCTGGGCCAAGCGTGCCGACCAGCTGCCCGCGTCGCCAAACTTCGGCGCACCGGCCACACCGGCGCCATGGCACGCCACGCAGGTGGCCGTGTAGACGGCTTCGCCGCCTTGCAGCACTTTCGGGCCGCTGGCATCCTTGAAGGTAAAGCCTTCATTGGCCACCGGGCTCAAGCGGGCATCGATGGCTTCGGACGACTGGCTGTCCGTGCCGGCGCCCGTCAGTTTTTGCGCCGTGACGAACTGCACCAGCAGGATGATGCCGATGACGGTGACGAGGAAGAAGCCCGCTACGGCGGCAAGCAATTGCTTAGGCGTTTTGATCGCTGATTGTTGTTCGTTATGTGCGTCGCTCATGATGTCCTTAGTCCAGATTTGAAACTGATGGCCGTGTAAGGTAGCATTTTTACATGCTTGTATGTAAACCTTTATGAAACCCACAATTATAGGCACAAAAATTGAGCAGTGACATGCAATTGCCAGCGATACGACAGTTTCCGTAGACGTAGGTAAAGAAAAACGGTATCCTTCGCATCACTTCAGAAATTCCCCCTACGCGGCTGTAGCTCAGTGGATAGAGTATTGGCCTCCGAAGCCAAGGGTCGTGGGTTCGATCCCCGCCAGCCGCACCAATGAAATCAAAGACTTAAGTTAAAATTACAATAGAAAGTTTTGCTTTTTTATTGAAGAATTTCGTCTGTGTACCCTCTGTGTACCCCGGTTTAGGCAACGGTGATCAACATCGATCGCCGGTTCTTGGCATCTACCCGGCCAGCGAACCAAGAACTGAATACTTTTCAACCTCGCTTTGTCCAAGGTACAGTCTCGAAGTTGGCTTCGAGGCACCTGGCTAGGTGTCCACCTTAGATGGTGAAGACTGACCGTTCAACCTTCATAGAGGGGGCTGAGGGAAACCGTCATTGATGACCTTCTCCAGAAATCGCTTATGGTGTCCCTGCATGTAAGCGCTGAAGTGGCTTTCGGCTGAGCCTAGCCTTTTCGCGTTGATTGTTTTCGCGTTATTTATCCCAAGTTCCTCAGCTACTGCTCGCACTCTTGGGCTCAGCACAACTACATAATCGTCTTCCCTCGGCTTGAAACTCAACAAGTGCTTGTCAAAGAGTTTGTCAACGTGCGTTGCCAGTATCAGTCCATTTGCAGGGTCTCGGCGCTCGTCATCGTTGGACTCGCACCAAGGTTTGATGTGTGACGCGATCAGCAATTCAGGTATGTCAATGCCGGTTAGGCAGCACACTTCTCCAATTTTCCACGCCGAAATCACGGTCGACCGGAATTTGCCTTGCCCTATACGTGCAGCTACCAAGATCTCTTTTTCAGTTGGTGTTAGCCCTGAAGAGTCGATGTTGATTAGATCGCTAAGCAGGCTAGGCTCTTGGGTCACCCCCACTCTTTCGGCCTCCCCGTCGTAGTAAGCGTCCGCTGGCCAGTTCTTCCATGTCGCGGTCGCACTCGGAGTGTCTTCCGAAAGATCAAGCACAACCGTGGATTGCCCCCAAGCCACGTTGACCCCAGCAAGGTCGACATTTGCGGATTCGTCATAGCGAAGTATGAAGGTATAAATTGAGCCCTTCTGGGCTACACGCAATACCTCGACTTGGTAGCAAAGCGGCGAATTTTTGCCCGGCCAAACTTCTGACGTATTGATTACCGATCCTTGTTCAGGAAGCGCCAATGTGTCCAGAGTGATTGTTTCGGTCGACTTCAGCCACTTAATTTGCAGGTTGTATAACGCCATTTTTGCTCCTCCGATGAAGGTAGTGCAGAGGATACACCGCTGGAAGACAATGAAGGGAGCGCTCGGCAAGTGTTCGGTTCGAATTGTTGAGAATGGATCAAGGCCTGCAAAGAATGCGAGGTCGAACGCTTAGCTCTTTAGACGCAGCGACGAAGTATGAGAGCAGCCAAAGCAGCTGCCGAATGTGTGGTCGCACTTTAATGCCGGCGCGTAGCTTCAGCAGTTCAGCTTTAACGTCTGATTCGGAAAGGAAGGAACAACTTAACACCATTTCCCGACGCAGGCCATTATCGTTCAGCGTATCCATTACTCTGGTTTTGATTGCAGGTATGGCTTGGCCTGCAGGTGCTTTGCGAATTCGAGGAATTAACGTGCCTATATAGATCTTATTGAACCCATCCACTTTTTTACCCAAGACTAAAGGGGTGCAAAGAAGATTTCCCATGTTTTTCAATGCTTGCCCAACTACCTCATGCAGTGCGGAAGCACTGGTCGATGGAGAACCATGCTTCGAGTGAACAAATGACAGTGTTTTTGTCGCGACGTCGAGACAGATGTGATCTGCCCACTCATCGCCCAAATCATCACAGAAGATGTAGTCAGCTGCGTTGTAGTGATTTTCAACAATCGCGAAGACGGACGTAGGCGGAAAAGAGGTCAGCGTACTAGCCCCTAAATTAGGAGTCTTCTTGTTTAAGTCTATTTTCTCACGATCCGCAGTTGACATGACTGCGTGCCCTTCAATACTGGCGATTACTGCGTCGATTTCACTCAGTAAACCTTGGTCCCGGAAAAGTGATGACCCCATGTAGACATAGTCCGGCAGGTCGAAATACACGGAAAACATGTCTTTATTATTGATGTAGCTTGACAAAGAGATATCTTTGATTCCGTTGTATAAAGTAAAGTGTTTCAACGAACTTAAGTCAATTTTTAACGCGTTCTTTGTCACCGAGATCGACCCGATGGGGAAAGAGTTATTTTTTATAAGTGCGTTTGTTTTCAATGCGGCGATGACGTCTTCGAACATCTGGTCAGATGCTGCCGCTCGTTTGATGTCCCTGCTTCCTTTTTTCTTAAATTTCCTTCTCAACTGGAGCCCTTCATCCTTCACGCGAGTGAAAAAGCTAAGGGTGTCGAACACAACTAATTTTGGTGTCAATGATGGAATAGTCACGGCGAAATCGACGGGTTCGGCAAAGCGCGAGACAAAAATAGATTGCTTGTTTGCCAGCAAAAGCTGACATATCCGTTCATACCAGATCCCAACTTTATCAATGTTGACGGCTTGTCCATATGAGGTGATTCGCGATGCCCCAGCAGTTACAGATATCGTTTCCCCTAAATCGCTTGCCTTGAGACTGCGCGGTATGGTCTTCCCGCTCCCGTAGTGTGGCATTTCGTCTTGGAGAGAATTTCCTTCGTAGCCGCGACCCGTTAGTCCACTCTGAGCCGGATTTATGATCTTTGCGGCAATTTTTAGGATTTTTGCGCTATCTGAAAGTACGCTCGTGATTTGCCCATGAGAGACCCATTCGTAGTATTCCAACAGAGGCTCGATGTCAGTCATGCTGACGTGCCGCAGTTGAAGTGCTGCAAAATTTTCCGTCTCTAGAAGTAAGACATAAGCGATTACACGCTCTTGCAAAGTGCCGTTGGCGAATGGCGGGGCTAGGACGCTTTCGCCAATAATCATTGAGACGCTCCCGAACTTCGGCGGGGCCACTTGAAGCTGTAACTTGAAGCGAACGATCGGTGGGGCTGGATTTTCTAATTCGCTCAGTTTCAAAATTTTCTTGAACACTGACCTTAGGACCCTTGATTTCAAACGGGGGGGTTTTCTACGCAGAAAAACAAAACTTCGGGTGAAGCTGAAATCTGCCAAATTAAGTCGTTGCATTCCGCCCCCTATCTATTTAATTATTTCTGACAATTATCTTATAAAACGCGCAACTTCGCAGCGTCAACTTTATTTTTTATGAAAGTTTGATACACATGGTGTTGGGTAAAAGATAACGTGATCCTTACGTATCGCAGAAAATTTCAGACCTATATTCCTAGAGTGTAATTAAATATTGATCACTGTTTTTGAGAGTATTTTGGCTTTCAACCGGTGAACTTTACACAGAGGAAGCGCATGAAAAATAATCAATCCGTTCAAATACTTAACGATCATGAAGTATCGTTGAATTGTCCAAATTGCCGGTCGCCGCGCGTTTTGGCGCTGGGTTATGCCAGGAAAGTCGGAGGCACTGTAGGTACCGTTGCTGGCGCCGCCAGCGGCGTGGCGGGAGCCATAGGAGGAGCAGAGGCTGGGGCTGCACTGGGGCTAATTGCTGGCCCGCTCGGGGCCATATTCGGGGGCATATGTGGTGCGGTTCTAGGTGGCATGGTTGGTGGTGTTGCCGGGGGCGCGGTAGGTGCTCAACTAGGGGACGTTGTCGACGCTAATGTACTCCAGAATTATCGTTGCTTAGCTTGCGGGTATCCATTTAGCGAGCAGAGCCGATAGCACTGTTTTTCGCGGTGGCTTCATCGTTACCGCGAAGACGATTTTTGCGTCGTATATCGACATAGTGAGCTATCCACCGCCGGGTTCACTGCAGTCATGACAGCCATAACTAATCTTCTTTCAAGGAACAAAAAATGGCACATATTTTAGAGCAAATGGCCTACGTCGGCGCAACGCCGTGGCATGGTTTGGGTAATCAACTTAGTGTAAATGAGCCCATTGAGTTTTGGGCAAAGCAGGCTGGTATGAACTGGCAAATCAGAGAGGCTCCCGTTCGATTTCTGGTCGGAAATGTAGGCGGTATCCATTCCATCGAATCTTTCCCTGAGAACAAGGTCTTGTTTCGATCCGATACGAACTCCCCGCTGATCTTGCCCCCGTATAACCAGACACAGCCAATCGTCTAGTTAGCGCCGCTTTCCTGAGCCCGGCGCGCCAGCTCTCTCCTGAACATGCGAGGCGATTTCCATTTCAGCGACGAATGCGGATGGACCTCGTTGAAGTGCATAAAGGCGGTTCAGGGCTCGACATAAGTTAGGCGAGTGTCGGCTTTGGGGCGCAAGCGGACGCTGCACTTGTCCACTAGCCGTCCTTCGTCGAATTGTAAATTAGTAAGGAATAATCACAGGATTGATCTTGCCCCCGTATAACCAGACACAGCCAATCGTCTAGTTAGCGCCGCTTTCCTGAGCCCGGCGCGCCAGCTCTCTCCTGAACATGCGAGGCGATTTCCATTTCAGCGACGAATGCGGATGGACCTCGTTGAAGTGCATAAAGGCGTCTGGCAGTTGAGCCAGAACGATTTCTGCGCTGCTGCGGTCCATCAAGTTCACGTAGTCCCGTTTAAACGTGTTCACGAAGCTCTCGGCCATGCCGTTCGACTGCGGGCTGCATACCGGTGTATGCACCGGTTCAATCCCAAGTGCGCGCACCAGCGCGTGCGTTTCATGCGCTCGATAGGCGCCGCCGTTGTCGCTCAAGAATTCCAGCCTGGTCGAGCCGACGCTGGCCTGGCCGAATCTTGTCTCGACCGCTTCCACCAGCATGTCGCGCACGGGCTCGCCAGGCAGGCCACGTTCGGCCCACGCACGCCAGGCAATGATTTCTCGGTCACAGCAATCCTTCATGAACACACCGGTCACCACTTCGCCGTTGTCGCAGGCGATCTCGAAGCCGTCCGAGCACCAGCGCTGATTGGGTTCGTCCACCGCCACCACGCCATTGTGCACGCGGCTGCTCACTGGGCGTTTCGGCGCCTTGGGTAGCAGCAGACTGTTCGCTTTCATCACGCGATAAAACCGCTTGTGATTGATTGCTGGCAGGCCCATCAAGGCTCGCGTGCGGTTGACCAGAGCGCCAGCCCGGCGGTAGCCATAGGTCGGCAGCGCTGTAATCTCGGCGCGCACGGCGTCGACCAGGATGGCGTCGGCAGGTTGGTGGAACGTCTGAGTGGTGCGCCCGTCGATCCAGTCCGCGGGACGAACCAGCAGCTGGGCTACGTGTGAGCGCGCTACGCCAAGGGCAGAGCAGACCGGCTTCACTGGTCGTCCTTGCCCGACAAGGGCGAGCGCGCAATCCACTTTTTTTCGCGAGCGAACTCGACGGCCTCCTTCAAGATTTCCGCCTCCATCGTTTTCTTGCCGAGCATGCGTTGCAACTGGGCTATCTGCGCGCGTGCAGCGGCCAGTTCGCTCGCCGGTMCCACCGATTCGCCAGCAGTGACCGCCGTTAGCGCGCCTTCCCGTTCGAGCTTGCGCCAGTTGAACAACTGGCTTGCACCGACGCCGTGCTTGCGAGCGACCAGCGACACGTTCATGCCTGGCTCGTAAGTCTCGCGCACCAGCGCCGCTTTTTCCTCGGCAGACCAGCGCCTGCGGCGCTCCTGGCTCACCGTCACTACCTCGATTGTTTGCTTGTTCCTAGTCATATGCACAGTCCTATTCCTATCCGTAAGAATAACGCATAGGCTGTGTCTGGTGAATCAAGGGGCTATTTCA
>NZ_NEHB01000039.1 GCF_002127655.1 Janthinobacterium sp. GW456P | reverse complement strand
GCGCCGGCCAGCGCCAGCGAGGCGGCGCTGCTGACCTGTCCCTTGACGTCGAACAGGTCCTTGATCGAGATGGGCACGCCGGCCAGTGGCGAGGCTACGATGCAGGCCGCGCGCGCCGCATCGCTGGCGCGCGCTTCCAGCAGCGCCCGTTCGCCATCGAGGCTGACATACGCATGGCCACCCTGCGCACGGTGCGCCTCGGCGCGCGCCAGCATCTGCTGCGTCAGTGCCACGCTGGTGATGCGGCCGGCGGCCAGGTCAAACGCCAGTTCCCTTATCGTTCTATTGCCAGTCAACTCCATGCTGCCTCCGCGATTTTCCAGGCATGCATCTTACCGGATGCGGGCGGCGTAGCCGCTACCTCCTCAAGCGCCCAGGAAGTCGAGCAAAGTCAGTGCGACGATCTTGCTGGCCTTGCGCAAGTCGTCCAGCGCCAGGCGCTCGTCGGCCTTCTTCGCGTTCGATTCGGGCACCGTGCGCGGGCCGGCGCCATACAGCACGGCCGGGATGCCCCGTTCGCCATACAGGCGCGCATCCGCGTACAGCGGCGTGCCGATGGCGGGTATCGTCTCGCCAAGGATGGCTTGCGCATTCTTTTGCAGGCTGCCGACCAGCTGCTCGGAGCCGGGCAAGGGGCGCAATGCGTGCGACAGCAGCAGGCGGCGGATCTCGATACGGATGCCGGGCTCGCCGCGCACGGCGTCCTCGATCAGGGCGCGCACCTGCGCTTCCACCGCCACCGGGTCTTCCTCCGGGATCATGCGGCGGTCCATCTTCATGACGACTTTTCCCGGCACGACATTCGTATTCGTGCCGCCGTCGATGCGCCCCACCAGCATGGTGGGCGAGTCGATGCCGGCCACTTTCGATTTGATCTTCTTCAGTTCCGGCAGCTGACCATAGATGGCATTGAGGATCTTGTTGGCCGCCTGCAGCGCATCGTGCCCCGTCTCCGGCATGGAACCGTGGCCGGACTTGCCGTGCACGGTGATTTCCAGCTGCAGGCAGGCGTTGTGCGCCGTGACGATGCCGTAGCTGAAACCGGCGGCGATGACGAAATCGGGCTTGGTCAATTGCTGTTCCAGCAGCCAGCCCGGCCCCAGCAAGCCGCCGAATTCCTCGTCATAGGTAAAGTGCAGTTCCAGCTGGCCCTTCAGGGGAATGCCCAGCGCTTCGAGCGCGCGCGCGGCAAACACATAGGTGGCGAAATCGCCCTTCGAGACGGCCGTCGCGCGGCCGTAGATATAGCCGCCGTCGATCTGGCCGCCGTATGGCGGATACGTCCAGTTGTCGCCGGGCGGCACCACGTCGCCATGCGCATTCAGGGCCACCGTCGGCCCGCCCGCCGCATATGGCCGGCGCACGATCAGGTTGGTGATGCTCTGCATGCCGTACGCCTCGACCTGGTCGGCCGGCACGGCGTGCTTTTCGGCGTTCCAGCCATACGCCTGCAGCAGCTGCGCCACCAGGTCCGCATGCGGCGCGTTATTGCCTGGCGGCGTATCCGTCGGCTGCCGCACCACCTGCTGTAAGAAGGCGATCTCCTCGTCGAAGTGCGCGTCGATCCAGGCCGTGATTCTTTCTGCGTGCGTCGTCATTTTGCTCCTTGCATGGTCTGTTGCAGCCAGGCGCCCAATTCGCTGCGCTCGGCCTCCGTCATATTGGTCAGGTTACCGATCGGCATGGCTTTGAGCTCGATGGCCTGCTTGTAGATTTGCGCCGCGTGCTGGCGGATTTGCGTCTCATTATCCAGCATCATGCCGGCCGGCGCCGTGGCGAAGCCCGGCTGCGTGGGATGCGCCGAATGGCAGGTGGCGCAGCGCTGGGCGATGATGGCATGCACGCTCTTGAACTGCGCCGCAGGGTCCACCGCCGGCGCGGCCGCCAAGGCCACGGGCGCTTTCGGCGCGATGGCCACGGCCACGGCCACCAGCAAGGCCACGCCGATGGCAGGATAACGCCACTCGACACGTCCCTTGTGGCGCAGGTTGAAGAAGTGGCGGATGAAGACGCCGGCCGCCATGATCAGCGCCAGCACCAGCCAGGCGTGGTCGTTGCGGTAGGTCATCGCGTAGTGGTTGCTGATCATGATGAACAGCACGGGTAACGTGAAATAATTGTTATGCACGCTGCGCTGCTTGGCCTTCAGACCGTGCTTCGGGTCGGGCAGCTTGCCGGCGGCCATGGCCTCGACCATCTTGCGCTGGCCGGGAATGATCAGCATCAGCACATTGGCCACCATGATGGTGCCGATCATGGCGCCCACGTGGATGTAGGCGGCGCGCCCGCTGAGCAAATGCGTGAGCACATACGCGGCGCCGACGATCAGCGCGAACACCGTCACGCCGAACCACAGTTCATATTGCGCCAGCTTCGAGCGGCACAGCAGGTCGTACACGGTCCAGCCGATGACGAGGGTGGCGATGCCGATGCCGACGGCCTGGCCGCTGGACAGCTCCATCACGGACTTGTCGATCATCATGGCCTGCGCATTGAAATAGTAGGCGATGGTCAGCAGCGCAAAGCCGGACAGCCAGGTGGAATACGCTTCCCACTTGAACCAGTGCAGTTCCTTCGGCAGTTCGGCGGGCGCCACCAGGTATTTTTGCGGGTTGTAGAAGCCGCCGCCATGCACGGCCCACAATTCCCCCGACACGCCCTTCTTCGCCAGCTCGGAGCCGGGCGCGGGCGGGCGGATCGAGTTGTCGAGCCAGACGAAATAAAAGGAAGCACCGATCCAGGCGATGCCCGTGATGACATGCAGCCAGCGGACGATCAGGTTCAGCCACTCAAGGCCGTACGGGATCAGGTAGGCAAATACTTCCATAAATTTCCTCTAGTCAGACCGAACCAATATTCGTGCCAATCTACACAAGATAAACGGATTTACCGCCCATCACATGAAAAATATCGTATATTTGACATATTCAAATCGATATACAACAAAGCCGCCGCCACATGTCCAGCCTGCCGCAACACCTCGACCTGCACCTGATCCGCATCCTCTACCTGCTGCTGGTGGAAAAGAATGTCTCGCGCGTGGCACTGAAACTCAATCAGCCGCAGCCCTCGATTTCCGCCTCGCTGCGCAAGCTGCGCGAACTGACGGGCGACCCGCTGCTCGTGCGCGGCGCGCGCGGCATGGTGCCGACCCAGCATGGCGAAAGCCTGCTCAATCCGGCCAAGCGCATCCTCGACCAGACGGAGAGCCTGTTCGTCAAGAAAACGCCGTTCGTGGCGCAGGAAGAGGCGCGCACCTTCCATATCGCCGCGCCCGACTACCTGGACAGCCAGTTCCTGCCCAATGTGGTGGCCCTGCTGCGCCGCGGCTCGCCGAAAAGCCGCGTCGTGCTGCATAGCCTGGGGCCGGGCATCGACCATATCCGCCAGCTTTCCGACGGAGGCCTGGACCTGGTCATCGCCAACTGGGACGAGCCGCCCGCGCATCTGCACATCTCGAAACTGTTCGAAGACCCCATCATCTGCGCCATGCATGCGGAAAACGCCTATGCGCGCCGCACGGCCAGCGACGCCATGACCCTCGACGACTATCTGAGCCTGCCACACGTGGCGCCATCGCAGATGATGCCCGGCTACCACGGCGTGATCGACTCCTTCCTGGAGCGGCAAAACCTGCAGCGCAACGTGGTGGTGGAATCGGCGTATTTCGGCCTGATTCCCTACATGCTGACGCAGACGGACCTGGTGCTCACCACAGGCCGCCAGTTCATGCGCTTCTATGAAAAGACCTTGCCGCTGAAAACCTACACCGTGCCCTTGAAGTTCCCGCCGATGCGCTTTTACCAGCTGTGGCACCAGCGCGTGCACCAGGCGCCCGAACACAAATGGCTGCGCGACCAGGTCAGCGCGGCGGCCAAGGCGCTGGTGCTGCGATAGCCGCTATCAGCGCGCGCATATAATGAACGCAGGAACGGGGCGCTATCATCACCGCTTGCATGATCGGAAAACCATGACCACCCTTTCAGACCTGAACGCCGGCAGCCAGGCCGATTTTATCGCGCAGCTGCACGGCATCTACGAACACTCGCCCTGGATCGCCCAGCGCGCGGCCCCCGCCCGGCCGTTTGCCAGCCAGACGGCACTCAAGACGGAACTGCAGCGCGTGCTGGCGCAAGCCTCGCCCGAAGAGCAGCTGGGGCTGATCCGCGCCCACCCGGAACTGGCCGGCAAGGCCGCCATCGCCGGGCAGTTGACGGCGGAATCGACGCGGGAACAGGCCAAGTCCGGCCTGAACCTGTGCAGCGCCGAGGAATTTTCCACCCTGCAGCGCCTCAACAGCGACTACAACGCCAAGTTCGGCTTTCCCTTCATCCTGGCCGTCAAGGGCCCGACGGGCGAAGGCTTGACGCGCCAGGACATCATCGCCACCTTTGCGCGCCGCCTGAAAAMCCGCCACGCCGATGAACTGGCCGAATCGCTGCGGCAGATCAAGCGCATCGCCGAGCTGCGCCTGAACGACCTGTTCGACGTGCGCCTGGACTTCGGCCCGGTCATCATGCAGCAGGCGGAAACCCTGGCCGGCTGGAGCGACAGCGATTACAACCTGACCTGCGCCTATCTGACGCCGGCGCACCGGCAAACGGCCGCGCAGCTGGCCGACTGGATGCGGGACGCGGGCATGCAGGTACACATCGACGCCGTCGGCAATGTCGTCGGGCGCTACCTGTCCGACACGCCGGGCGCAAAAACCCTGATGACGGGATCGCATTACGACACGGTGCGCAACGGCGGCAAGTACGATGGCCGCCTCGGCATCGTGCTGCCGATCGCCGTCGTGCGCCACCTGCATGAACGGGGCGAAAAGCTGCCGTTTCATTTCGAGGTCGTCGGCTTCGCGGAAGAGGAAGGCGTGCGCTTCAAGAGCACGTTTTTGGGCAGCACGGCCGTCACGGGCAAGTTCGACGTGTCGCTGCTGGAGCAGCGTGACGCGGACGGCGTGAGCATGCGCGAGGCGCTGGCCGCCGCCGGCCACGAGGCCAGCGCCATCGGCGCCATCGCGCGCGACCCGGCCGACTTGCTCGGCTATGTGGAAGTGCATATCGAACAGGGTCCCGTGCTGCTCGAGCGCGACCTGCCGCTGGGCATCGTCACGGCGATCGCCGGCAGCTCGCGCTACCTGGTCAATCTTGGCGGCGTGGCCAGCCACGCGGGCACCACGCCCATGACCATGCGCAAGGACGCGGCCAGCGCGGCCGCCGAAATCATCCTGCTGGTGGAGCAGCGCTGCAACCAGGGCGAGGCACTGGTGGGCACCGTGGGCCAGCTGCAGGTGCCCAACGGCTCCGTCAACGTGATCGCCGGCGCCTGCACCCTGTCGCTCGATATCCGCGCGGCCAGCGACACGGTACGCCAGGCAGCCGTCGACGATATTTTGGATGGCATCGCCGCCATCTGCGCGCGGCGCCAGATCGACTACCAGCTGGAACTGCTGCTGTCGGCGCGCGCGGCGCCGTGCGCGCCCTGGCTGATGGCGCAACTGGCGCAGGCCGTGGAATCGGTCGGCATCGAACCGCATGCGTTGCTGTCGGGCGCCGGCCACGACGCCATGGCCATGGCCGCCATCACCGACGTGGCCATGCTGTTTACCCGCTGCGGCAATGGCGGCATCAGCCACAATCCGCTGGAAACCATGACGGCGGACGACGCCGACATCGCGGCGCGCGCGCTGCTGGCGTTTTTGCGCGGCTTCCAGCCCAAGCCCTGAGCTTACACCGCCACGGCCCGTTCCAGCATCGCGTGCAGCAGCACATTGCAGCCCGCTGCCAGGTGCTCGGGCTTGGCGTCCTCGATTTCATTGTGGCTGATGCCGTCCTTGCACGGCACGAAGATCATGCCAGCCGGCGCCAGCCGGGCCGCATAGATGGCATCATGGCCGGCGCCCGAGACCACGTCCATCACGGAGTAGCCGAGTTTTTCAGTCGCGTTGCGCACGGCGCCCACGCAATCGGGGTGGAACGGGCATGGCGGGTAATAAGAGACTCTTTCCAGTGAAATGCCCAAGCCTGTTTTTTCGCGCGTGGCGTCGATGAAGGCCGTGATCTCGCCATGCATGGTGTTGAGCAGTGCATCGTTCACGTTGCGCAGGTCGATGCTGAATTTGACTTCGCCCGGGATCACGTTGCGGCTGTTGGGGAACACCTGCACCATGCCCACCGTGCCGCGCCCATACGGCGGGTAGCGGTTGGCGATCGCCACGACTTCCTGCATGATGGTGGTGGCCACCTGCAGCGCATCCTTGCGCAAGCCCATGGGCGTGGGACCCGCATGCGCTTCCATGCCCGTCACCACGCAGTCGTACCAGGACAGGCCCATCACGGCCGGCACCACGCCGATCACCTTGTCGGCGTCTTCCAGCACGGGACCCTGCTCGATATGCGTTTCAAAATAGGCGCCGATCGGATGATCGCCCGGTACCTGCTCACCCTTGTATCCGATGCGCGCCAGTTCCTCGCCTACCGTTTTTCCCTCCGTGTCTTTCGCCGCATAGGCCGTTTCGAGCGAAAAGGCGCCGCAGAAGACGCCGGAACCCATCATCACGGGCACGAAGCGCGAACCCTCTTCATTGGTCCAGAAGGCCACCTCGATGGGTGCCCGCGTCTTGATCTGTAAATCGTTCAGGGTGCGCACCACCTCCAGGCCGGCCAGCACGCCGTAATTGCCATCGAACTTGCCGCCCGTGGGCTGGGTGTCGATATGGCTGCCTGTCATCACGGGTGGCAAGCTATTGTCCGTGCCGTCGCGGCGCATGAAGACGTTGCCGATCTGGTCGATGGTGATGCTCATGCCCGCTTCGCGGCCCCAGCGCACCACCAGGTCGCGGCCTTCCTTGTCGAGGTCCGTCAGGGCCAGGCGCTTGACGCCGCCCTTGGCTGTCGCGCCGATCCGCGCCAGTTCCATCAGCGCTGCCCACAAGCGTTCGCCGTTGATACGCAATGCATCCATCGTAACTCCTTATGCGGTGATGGCGGAAAAGGCGGGCCGTTCGATATAGCGCCCCGCCCCTTCGACGGCCATCAGTTCGCCCTGGTGGAACACCACCTTGCCGGCGGCAATCGTGGTGCTGGGAATGCCGCGCACGGTGCGCCCTTCGAAGACGTTGAAGCCTCCCTTGGCGAACTGCGTGGCGGCGGAAATGGTGCGCGTGCCCTGCGGGTCCCACAGCACGATATCGGCATCGCTGCCCGCGGCGATGACGCCCTTGCGCGGATACATATTGAAGATCTGCGCCGCATTGGTCGATGACACCTTGACGAATTCGGACGGTGTCAGCATGCCGGAATTGACGCCCGCATCCCATACGACGGCCATGCGTTCCTCGACGCCGCCGCAGCCGTTCGGGATGCGCGTGAAATCCTGTTTTCCGGCCGCCTTCTGCTCGGCGCAAAAGGTGCAGTGGTCGGTGGCCGTCGTGTGCAGATTGCCGCTTTGCAGGCCGTGCCACAGGGCCGATTGATGGTGCTTGCTGCGGAACGGCGGGCTCATGACGTGGCCCGCGACATAATCGAAATCGTCGCTCTGGTAGACGCTGTCGTCGATCACCAGATGACCCGCCAGCGCTTCGCCATACACGCGCTGGCCGTTGGCGCGCGCCCGCGTGATGGCGTCCAGTGACTCGGCGCACGAGACGTGCACGATATACACGGGAGTATTCAAAACGTTGGCAATCGCGATGGCGCGGTTGGCCGCCTCCGCTTCCACGGCCGGTGGGCGCGACAGCGGGTGCGCCTGCGGCCCGGTGATGCCCTTCTTCAGCAAGGCTTGCTGCAACTGGAAAACCAGCTCGCCGTTTTCCGCATGCACGGTGGGCAGCGCGCCCAGTTCCAGCGAGCGGGTAAAGCTTTTCACCAGGGTTTCATCGTCGGCCATGATGGCGTTTTTATAGGCCATGAAGTGCTTGAAGCTGTTCACGCCATGCTCGCGCACCAGCACGCCCATTTCTTCATGCACCTGCTCGCTCCACCAGGTGATCGCCACGTGGAAGGTGTAGTCGCCGGCCGCTTTGGCCGACCACTCGCGCCACTGGTGATACGCCTCGATCAGCGACTGCTTCGGCGCGGGAATGACGAAATCCATGATGGTGGTGGTGCCGCCCGCCAGGCCCGCCGCCGTGCCCGTGAAAAAATCGTCGGCCGTCACGGTGCCCATGAAAGGGAGGTTCATGTGCGTGTGCGTGTCTATCCCGCCCGGCATCACGTACAGGCCGCCCGCGTCGATCACGGTGGCGCTGGCCGGCGCGGCCAGGTTCTCGCCGACGGCGGCGATCGTGCCGCCCTCGATCAGCACATCGGCGCGAAACGCGCGATCGGCGTTGACGACGGTACCGCCACGTATCAGTGTAGTCATCTTGTCTCCTCAGTGATTACAACTGCGGCGCCTGCTGCACGTGCGCCACGGCCTTGCCCTTCATCATGACGCCGTACACGACGGCGGCGATGGCCACGCCCACGAACCAGGCGTAGGTATAGATGGTTTTAAAGCCTTCGGCCACGCCGGGAAACGCCGTGGGAAAGGCCGCGTTCAAAAAGCCCGGGATGTTCGGCAGCACGGCGATGAAAAAGGCGATCAGCGCCGCCATGTTCCAGCCGCCGCCATACGAATAGACGCCGTCGTCGCGGTACAGCTGCCTGACGTCGAGCTGCGTCTTGCGCACGAAATAATAGTCGACGATGAGGATGCCGGCGATGGGACCCAGCAGGGCCGAATAGCCGATCAGCCACGTAAAGATATAGCCCTGCGTCGATTCGAGAACCTTCCACGGCATCATGACGATGGCGATGAAGGCCGTAATGTAGCCGCCCATCTTGTATGAAATCTGCTTCGGCGCCAGCGAGGAAAAGTCGTAGGCCGGCCCCACCAGGTTGGCCGCCAGGTTGACGCTGACCGTGTCGATCAGCAGGATGATCAGGGCGATCAGCACGGCGGCGCCCGTCATGCGGCTGGCCAGGTCGACGGGGTCCCAGATGGCCTTGCCGTACATGACGACGGAACCGGCGGTGACGATCACGGCCAGCATGGCGAGCAAACCCATGGGCACGGGCAAGCCGACGGACTGCCCCACGATCTGGTCGCGCTGCGTCTTGGCGAAGCGCGTGAAGTCGGGAATGTTCAAGGCCAGGGTGGCCCAGAAGCCCACCATGGCCGTCAGCGATGGCCAGAAGACGCTCCAGAACTGGCCCGCCTTTTTGCCGCCGGGGATGAACTGCGATGGCTGGTCCAGCAAGCTGGCCACGCCGCCCGCCTTGCTGTGCACCCAGTACAGCAGCACGAAGCAGATCAGGATTTTCAGGGGCGCCGTATAGGTTTCGAGCTTGCGGATCGATTCCATGCCATGCAGGATGTAATAGAACTGGATGGCCCAGAAAGCCAGGAAGCACAGCAGCTGGCTGCCGTTGATGCCCAGGCCCGCGATCTTCTCACCGCCCAGTTCATGCCCCATCAGCACGCCCATCAGCGTGTAGATCATCTGCCCGCCGAACCAGGTCTGGATGCCGTACCAGCCGCAGGCGACGATGGCGCGCATCAGTGCCGGCAGGCGCGCGCCCATGGTGCCGAACGAGGCTCGCGCCAGCACCGCATACGGGATGCCGTACTTGGTGCCCGCATGGCCGATCAGCAGCATGGGCAGGAGCACGATGGCGTTGGCGAGAAACACCGTGAGCACGGCCTGGTAACCGGACATGCCGCTGTCGATCAGGCTGGCCGACAGGGTGTAGGCGGGAATGCACATCACCATGCCGACCCACAGCGCGGCGAAGTGGTACCAGCGCCAGGTGCGTTGCGCCGCCGTGGTGGGCGCAAGGTCTTCATTCCAGAGTTGCGTATTGCCAGAATAGTCGTGGTTCACAGGGTTGCTCCATCGGTTGGGAGGTTGGGCGTTTTACAAACGGCTGCGGCCTAGCTTACTGCAAAGTTGGGCAACCGTTTATAAAATATGCGCACGCAAAAAACGTGCCCTATGCCGACTCCGCCACTGCCCGAGGGTTGCGCGGATCCTGCGTCCAGTTCATGTATGGCTTGCCCGTTGCTTGCGGCACCATCGTGATGCAGCCCTGCACCGGACAGGTGATTTCGCACAGGTTGCAGCCCACGCATTCCTCCTTGATCACCTCATACGTGCGCGTGCCGGCGTCGTCGATCAGTTGCGCAATCGACTGGTGCGACGTGTCTTCGCAAGCCACGTAGCACTTGCCGCATTTGATGCAGTCGTCCTGGTTGATCTGCGCGATGACCTGGTAATTCATGTCCAGGTATTTCCAGTCCGTCGTGTTGGCCACGGCCTTGCCGGAAAAGTCGCTGATGCGCGCATAGCCCTTTTCATCCATCCAGCGCGACAGGCCATCCTTCATCTCGTCGACGATGCGAAAACCATGCAGCATGGCGGCCGTGCACACCTGCACGCAGCCGGCGCCCAGGGCGAGGAATTCCGCCGCGTCGCGCCAGTTGCCGATGCCGCCGATGCCGGAAATGGGCAAGCCCCGCGTCTGCGGATCGCGGGCGATTTCCGCCACCATGTTGAGTGCAATCGGTTTGACGGCAGACCCGCAATAGCCGCCGTGGGTGCTGGCGCCACCGACAATCGGCAGGGCCACCATGCGGTCCAGGTCCAGCGAGGTAATCGAATTGATGGTATTGATCAGCGAGACGGCATCAGCGCCGCCCGCCTTGGCCGCGCGCGCCGGCATGCGCACGTCCGTGATGTTGGGCGTGAGCTTGACAATGACGGGCAAGCGGCTGTGTTTCTTGCACCAGGCAGTGACCATCTGCACATACTCGGGCACCTGGCCCACGGCCGCGCCCATGCCCCGCTCCGGCATGCCGTGCGGGCAGCCGAAATTGAGCTCGATGCCGTCCGCCCCCGTCGCCTCGACCTTGGGCAGGATGTCGGCCCAGTAGTGCTCTTCGCAGGGCAGCATCAGGGAGACGATCATGGCGCGGTCGGGCCAGTCCTTTTTCACCTGCGTGATTTCGCGCAGGTTGATTGCCAAAGAGCGGTCGGTGATCAGCTCGATGTTATTGAAACCGACCACTTCGCGGTTCTTGCCGTACAGAGCGGAATAGCGCGACGAGACGTTGACGGCGGCAGGGTCTTCACCGAGCGTCTTCCACACGACGCCGCCCCACCCCGCCTCGAAGGCGCGCACCACGTTATACGCCTTGTCGGTCGGCGGCGCGGACGCCAGCCAGAACGGGTTCGGCGCCTTGATGCCGCAAAATTCGATGCTGAGATCAGCCATTATGCAGCCTCCACTTTATTCAACAAATCGGAATGGATGGCCAGTGCGGCCAGCTTGCCATGCTGGACGGCTTGCACCGTCAAGTCCTGCCCCGGCGCCACGCAGTCGCCGCCCGCGTAGACCCCCGGCAGCACCGTGCGAAAGAGCGCGTCGACGGCGATCTTGTCGCCTTCGCGCCGCAACAAGGATGCCATCGGGTCATGCAGCACCTGCGCATCGAGGCTCTGGCCGATGGCCTTGAAGATGGCGTCTGCCGCCACGTCGAACGTTTCGCCGCTGCCCGCGAGGCGCGTGCCCTGCATCTGCGTCTTCTCGAAGCGCATGCCGGCCACCTTGCCGGCAGTATCGAGCAGCACCTGCTGCGGCTGGGCCCACGTCAGCATGCGCACCTGGTTCGCCTTGGCGATCTCCTGCTCATGGTGGGTGGCCGTCATGGCGTCGGAACCGCGCCGGTACACGAGCGTGACTTCCTCGGCGCCCAGGCGCTGGATCTGCACGGCCATGTCGATGGCCGTATTGCCGGCGCCAATCACGATCGCCCGTTTCGGCACGGGCAGCGCGGCCAGGTCGTCCGCCTGGCGCAGCGCGGCGATGTAGTCGACGGCGGCCAGCAAGCCCGGCGCATCCTCGCCCGTCAAGCCCAGCTTGCGGCTGGCACCCAAGCCCAGGCCCAGGAAGACGGCGTCGTACTGCGCGTGCAGGTCGCGCAGCTGCACATTCCCACCCAGCACCTGACTACATCGGATCGTGATGCCGCCGATGCCCAGCAGGAAGTCGATTTCCTTTTGCGCGAAATCGTCCGTCAGCTTGTACCTGGCGATGCCGTATTCATTCAGGCCGCCCGCCTTGCCTTCTTTTTCAAAGATCACCACGTCGTGGCCCAGCATGGCCAGGCGGTGCGCGCACGACAGTCCCGCCGGTCCTGCGCCGACGACGGCGACGGTCTTGCCGGTGGCGGCCGCGCGCCGGAATGGATGCGCCGCAAAATGTGCATGATCGACGGCATAGCGCTGCAACAGGCCAATCTTGACGGGCTGGCCTTCCCCGTCGTGGTTGCGCACGCAGACGTCTTCGCACAGGATTTCCGTCGGGCAGACGCGGGCGCAGCTGCCGCCCAGGATGTTCTGTTTCAGGATGCCGGCGGCGGCGCCATTGATGTTCTTCTCGTGGATATTGCGGATGAAGCTGGCCACGTCGATTTCCGACGGACAGATGCGGCTGCACGGCGCGTCGTAGCAGTACAGGCAGCGGGCGCTTTCGATGGCGGCCTGGCGCCCCGTCAGGGGCGGCGCCAGGTCCGTGAAGTGGCCCGCCAGTTCCTCGTTGGGCAGGGCGGGATGCGGCAAATAGTTCAAAGACTCGATCATCGCGTATTCCTCTTGTTATGTGCGGCCGGCTTGTAATTTGAAACCCTTACTTCATCTGGGGAAAAGCAAATTCCACACCAGCGCTTGCCGTATTCGGCCAGCGCTGCATCACGGCCTTGTGGCGCGTGTAGAAACGCACGCCCTCGGGGCCATACGCGTGGTGGTCGCCGAACATGCTGCGCTTCCAGCCGCCGAAACTGTTGAAGGCCATCGGCACGGGCAAGGGCACGTTGACGCCCACCATGCCGACCTGGATCTGACGCACGAATTCGCGCGCCACGCCGCCGTCGCGCGTATAGATGGCCACGCCGTTGCCATACTCGTTGGCGTTGATCAGTTCCACCGCGTGCACCACGTCAGGACACCGCAGCACGCACAGCACGGGGCCGAAAATTTCTTCCTTGTAGATGCTCATGTCGCGCGTCACATGGTCAAACAAGGTACCGCCGACGAAGAAACCGTTCTCGCGGCCCGGCACCACGTGGTTGCGGCCATCGACGACCAAGGTGGCGCCCTGCTCCACGCCCGAGGCGATCAGTTTTTCGATCCGCTGCTTGGCGGCCAAGGACACGACGGGGCCCATTTCCGCACCATCTTCCATGCCGTCGCGCACTTTCAGTGCAGTCGTGCGCGTTGCGAGTGCGTCGATCAACTTGTCGCCCGCATCGCCCACGGCCACCACCACCGAGATGGCCATGCAACGCTCGCCCGCCGATCCGTAGGCCGCGCCGATCAGCGCGTCGACCGTCATGTTCATGTCCGCGTCGGGCATCACGACCATGTGGTTTTTCGCGCCGCCCAGGGCTTGCACGCGCTTGCCGCTGGCGCTGCCGCGCGCATAGATGTATTCGGCGATCGGCGTGGAGCCGACAAAGCTGATCGCCTGCACCACGGGGTGGTCGAGCAAGGCGTCGACCGTCACTTTATCGCCCTGTACCACGTTGAAGACGCCGTCGGGCAAGCCCGCTTCTTTCAGCAGTTTTGCATGCAGCAAAGAGGCGGACGGATCGCGCTCGGACGGTTTCAAGACGAAGGTATTGCCGCAGGCAATCGCCACCGGGAACATCCACATCGGCACCATCACGGGAAAGTTAAAAGGCGTGATGCCGGCCACCACGCCGAGCGCCTGGCGCATGGACCAGGCGTCGATGCCGCGCGAAATCTGGTCCGTGAATTCGCCCTTCAGCAATTGCGGTATGCCGACGGCAAATTCCACCATCTCGATGCCGCGCGCCACTTCACCCTGCGCATCGGCAAAGGTCTTGCCATGCTCGCGCGTGAGCATGGCGGCAAATTCGTCCGTGTGCTGCTGGCACAGCTGCAGATAGCGGAACAGGACCCTGGCGCGCGTCAGCGGCGGCGTGGCCGACCACGCGGGAAAGGCGGCGGCAGCCGCCTGCACGGCAGCGTCCACGTCTTCCACGGTGCCCAGCGCCACCCGGGCGACCGGTTCGCCCAGGGCAGGGTTATACACGTCGCCGTAGCGGCCGCTTCGGGTGTCGACTTTGGCGCCGTTGATGAAGTGGGTGATGGTATCGAGATCGTTCATGGTGTTCCTTAGTCGAGATTTTTGAGTACCTTGGCCAGCTTGCCAAACAGCTCGTCGACATGCTGTTTTTCCAGCACCAGCGGTGGCGACAGCGCGATGATGTCGCCCGTCGTGCGTATCAGCACGCCGTCGGCAAAGGCCTGCTTGAAGGCGTTGAAGGCGCGCGTGCCCGGCTTGCCCGCGATGGGAGCGAGTTCGATGCCGGCGATCAGGCCGATGCTGCGCAGGTCGATCACGTGCGGCAAGCCCTTCAGGGAATGCACGGCGTCGCTCCAATACGCCTGCATCGCTTTCGCGTGGCCGAGGATGTCCTGCTCCTCGAACACCTGCAAGGTGGCCAGCGAGGCGGCGCAGGCGAGCGGGTGGCCGGAATAGGTATAGCCGTGGAACAGTTCGATGCCCGGCGGCGCATCCATGAAGGCGTCGTGGATGTATTGTTTGCTGAAGACGGCGCCCATCGGCACCATGCCGTTGGTCAGGCCCTTGGCCGTCGTCATCAGGTCAGGCTCGACGTCGAAATAGTCGGCGGCGAACGGCGTCGTCATGCGGCCGAAACCCGTGATGACTTCATCGAAGATCAAGAGGATGCCGTGCTTGGTGCACAGTTCGCGCAAGCGTTTCAGATAGCCTTTCGGCGGAATCAGCACGCCCGTGGAGCCGGCCACCGGTTCGACGATGACGGCGGCGATCGTCGAGGCGTCGTGCAGGGCGACGATGCGTTCCAGTTCATCGGCCAGGTGAGTGCCGTATTCGGGCTCGCCCACCGTGTAGGCGTTCTGCTCCAGGTTGTGCGTGTGCGGCAAATGGTCCACGCCCGGCAGCAGCGGGCCGAAGGTCTTGCGGTTGCCGCCGATGCCGCCCACGGAAATGCCGCCGAAACCCACGCCGTGGTAGCCGCGTTCGCGGCCGATCAGGCGCGTGCGCGCGCCCTCGCCGCGTGCCCGGTGATACGCCAGCGCGATCTTCAAGGCCGTGTCCACTGCTTCGGAACCGGAGTTGGTATAGAACACGTGGCCAAATTTATGCCCCGTGTAATCCATCAGTTTTTCCGCCAGGTCGAAGGCGGCCGGATGGCCCATCTGGAAAGTGGGCGCGAAGTCGAGCTGCCCCACCATCTCGCGGATGGCGCCGACGATCTTCGGCTGCGCATGGCCGCACGGCACGCACCACAGCCCGGCCGTGCCATCGAGGATGGCGTTGCCATCGACGTCCTTGTAGTACATGCCTTCGGCCGACACCAGCAGGCGCGGATGGGCCTTGAAATCGCGGTTATTCGTAAACGGCATCCAGAATGCCGACATCGATTCCGGCCTTGTTTCGTTCATGACCTTCTCCTTGGGATGGGCTGGCGCGGCGCCAGGATCGTTTTTGACGAAGCGTAAAATAATTTACCAGTTGGCAAAAATCTGATGTAATAATAGACAGGCCATCCCCAATGGCACAGATACACAAACGGCAAAGTATCCCAACCGTACAGGTCGAAAAACCACTACAGTTTTGTGCAAGGCAGCATATGGAGCCACCGGTGACACACAACGTGAAGCAGGACGAGGGCGAAGGTAACGCCAGCGGCTGGCCCGTGCTCGACATCGACCGCCAGAAAAAGGGCGGCCTCGTCGAACAGATCGTCATCGCCATCAGCGTCATGGTGGGCAGCCGCGCCCTGCGCATCGGCACGCGCATGCCGTCCGTGCGCCAGTTCGCCCGCTGCAATGGGGTGTCGACCTTTACCGTCGTCGAATCGTATGACCGCCTGGTCAACCTGGGCCTGCTGTCATCGCGCCGCGGCTCCGGCTACTTCGTCGCGCGCCACGATATCGCCGCCTCGCCGCAGGCGGCGCTCATTGCCAACACCCTTGCCAGCCCCGCCGCCATCGACGCCCTCACGCCCGACCTGTATTCAGGGGTGTCCGACGCACTGCCCGTGGGCGCGGGCTGGCTGCCGCCCGAGATGTATGGCGAAGCGACGGTGCTCGACGCCGTGCGCCAGGCCATGCGCATTCCCGCCAGCCGGCTGCGCGGCTACGGCCATCCGCTGGGTTTTCCTTCGCTGCGCCAGCACCTGGCAAGCAGCCTGTCGGAAGAGCTGTTCCAGGTGGAGCCGGACCAGGTTCTGCTGACGCACGGCGCCACGCATGCATTCGACCTGATCCTGCGCAGCCTGACCAAGCCGGGCGACACGGTGCTGGTGGAAGACCCCGGCTACAGCAACCTGCAGTCGCTAATCCGCCACCACGGCTGCATCCCCGTCGGCGTCAAGCGTGGCGAGGCGGGCCTCGATCTCGATGCGCTGGCCGTTGAAGCCGCGCGCACGCAGCCGAAACTGATGTTCGTCAACACGGTGCTGCAAAATCCGCTCGGTACTTCCTTGAGCCAGGCGCAGGCGCACCGCCTGCTGGCGCTGGCCGAGCAATTCGATTTCTGGCTGGTGGAAGACGATATCTACCGCGAACTGGCGGCGCGCGGCGAAGCGTCGCTGGCGGCGATGGACGGCTTGCGCCGCGTGATCCGCGTGGGCAGTTTTTCCAAGACCCTGTCGCCCGTGCTGCGCGTGGGATCGATTTGCGGCTCGCCGCCGCTGGTGGCGGAACTGGTGCGCGTAAAAATGCTGGCGGGACTGACGACGTCGGAAATCAACGAGCGCGCCGTCTACCACGCCATCTCCGCGCGCCCCTACAAGCGCATGGTCGAACGGCTGGTGGCGCAGCTCGATGCGGCCCGCGAGCGCAGCATCGACTGCCTGGCGCAGGCGGGCATGGCGCCCGTGGCGCGTCCGCGTGGCGGCATGTTCGTCAGCGCCGGCTGGCCCGACGTGCAAACGCCGGAATGGAATGGCAAGATCATCGCCGACATGGCCTTGAAGGCGGGCATCCTGCTGTCGCCGAACGAATTTTTCATGCTGCGCGCGCCCGAGACGGTGTGGTTCCGCTTCAACGTGGCCTACACCGATACCCCCGTGCTGCAAGCCTTCCTGCAATCGATACGCCCACGCTAAAGAAACCGCCATGGCCAGCGACAAATCCCCTGCCCTTCCCGTAAAAAATGCCGGCGGCCGGCGTTTGCAAAACCGCGACCGCCTGGAAGCGGACATCCTGGAGCAAGCCGTGCGCGCGTTCGCCGAATGCGGCTATGAGGGCGCGTCAATCGCCACCATCGCCGAGCGGGCCGGCCTGTCGAAGCAGAACCTGATGTATTACTTCCCTTCCAAGCAGCTGCTGTACCAGCGCGTGCTCGACGACGTGCTCGACGACTGGCTGGCGCGCATGGACATGCTGGCCAATGCGCACGACGAGCCGTGCGACGTGCTGCGCGCGTATATCGGCGCCAAGCTGCGTTTTTCACGCGAACAGCCATGGGCTTCGCGCGTGTATGCGCTGGAAGTGATCAATGGCGCGCCCCTGTATGGCGCGCAGATACGCGACCGGGTCGTGCCCCTGCTGCGCAAGGATATCGCCGTCTTCGAAGCCTGGATCGCGGCAGGCAGGATCGCGCCCGTCAACGCCACGCACCTGATGTTCGCCATCTGGGCCATGACGCAATCGTATGCGGATTTTTCGGCGCAGATGGCCCTGGTGCTGGAGCGCAAGCAGCTCACGCGCAAGGATTACGAGGATGCGGAAACCCTGATCGCGCACATGGTGCTGGCGGCGGTGGCCATGCCGCCGGCAGACGAAAAAAAACCGCCTCGACAGGCGGTTTTCTGAACAGCGCGAACGCTTACGCAGCCGTCCTGTTCTTGCGGCGGCGCGCCATGAAGCCGATCATGCCCAGGCCTGCCAGCAGCATCGCATAGGTTTCCGGTTCCGGCACGGCCGACACATAACCGGCCACGTTGGTAGGGTTGAAATAATGGTTCGCATTGACCTGGATGTTCGAGGCCCAGTTCCCCACCACCACGCTGCCGTTGATCTGGCCATTGCCGCCAGCCAGGGTCGCCAGCGGCGCCAGGACGCTGCCGTACAGGCCCACGCCGTTCAAGGTGATGGTTTGCGCTTCATAGAAGTTGTACAGCACATTGTATTTGCTGAAACCGCCGTAGCCGCCGCTCAGGTTCACGTCCTTGCCGCTGATATTGAGGATCAGGGTGTCGTTCGTGTGCAGATTGCTGAACTTGAAGTTGTTCACCGAGTCCAGCGCCGCGGAAGTCAGGTCGAACACTTGCACATTGCCCGTACCGCCCTTCAGGGTCATGCCGCCGTAGGCCACGGAACTGCTGCCCGTGGACGCCACTTTGGCCAGCGAGGTCGAGGTGTTTTTCAGCTGCGCCGACGTCGTGGCGAACGACACGGGCGACGTCGTCGTCTTGCTTGCCGTGTTCAGGCCCACGCTGCTCGTCGTCGTGCTGCCGCCCACGAAGTAGTTGCCGTTCTTGATCGAGCCGGAGCTGTAGTTCAGGTTGCCGCCAACCACCAGCGCATAGCCGGTGTTGCCATGCGTGACGTAGGCATCCTTGTTCTTGTCATTGATCGAATAGCTCGATGCCGACAAGTTACCGGCAACCAGCACGCCGCCTTCGACATCGCTGCCGCTCGCGCTGAAGTTGCTGAGGGAATACAAATTGGCGCCACCGATGCCCAAATCGACAACACCGGCTTGCGCGGCGCCGGCGGCAAACACGGTCGACAAAACGAGAACGAATGATGATTTAGGCATGATTGACATTTTATTTCTAAAAAGAAAATTAACTTGACGCCAGAATATCATATCCATCAGCTTTGATATGTCGCAAACCAACAACTTTAGTAACAATAATGAAAACATAGTTGCCAAATTGAAATTCCTCCCCGGAGGCTGCCCGGAGAACGCCCTAGCCATCTGGATGACGCTGAAAACAGACGGGCAAACAGCCGTCTGTTCTGCACTTTCAATATTGCTTAGAAGCGCAGCCAACTTGGTGATACGATCGCGGCAGCGCCAGACCAGGCGAGTCCACAGAGTATGAAATCATAAGGATGAAGCACGTATGAAACGATTGTCCCTAGGCGCACTGATGCTGGCATATGCCTGCGGCGCACACGCCGATGTGTTTAACATGATCGACAACCAGCCGCTCAGCGAAACCTGGCTCAACGCGGGATTTTATTCATATCACTTTCAGCGCGACAAGAACCTAAACGACAGCAATCCGGGCCTGGGCGCCGAATACCGCTTCTCCACGGTCGCGTCGGTCACGGCCGGCCGTTTCTACAATAGCGACCGCGCCTACTCGAATTACCTGGGCGTGTACTACCAGCCGATCAAGGTGGGCCCGCTGCGCATCGGCGCCGTCGTTGGCGGCTTCAGCGGCTATCCGAAGATGCGCGATGGCGGCTGGTTCCCTGCCCTGGTGCCCACCATCAGCTATGAATACCAGCGCGTGGGCGTGAATATCGCCATCGTGCCGTCCTACAAGGACCGCCTGTACGGCGCCCTCAGTTTCCAGCTGAAACTGAAGGTATTCGAATAACCGTTTGTCGTTGCCTGTCGCCGTTCGGTCCGTCATTCCTGCCATTCGTCGCATACGCCATACCCGGCAGCAAGGATTTGCCTATAGTGGTTTCATTGCCAGCATGCATACGGCAGCGGCACCCACACGACAGGAGAACGGCATGAAAGACATCAATTCGGCACCAGGCAGCACTTCCTTCAGCGCTTTCTGGAACGAGCTGTGCGCTTACGCGCGCCAAGGGATGGCCGCCCTGCGCGCCATGTCCTGGCCCATGCTGCTGGTCTGCTGCCTGGGCCTGGCGTTCCTGATCACCATCTTGCCGCTGGCCATCATGCTGTTTGCCCTCGTCATGCTGCTGAGATGGGCAAGCAACAACGACGATGCCGGCGCAGATCAGAAAGCGTCGGGCTCGCAGCATTCGCCGCAATAAAAATTTGCGTCGTGGCAAGAGTGCAATGATGGTTCTATGGCACTATGGATGGGCGCGGCACTGACGGGCATCAAAACCATCCAAATGGAGGGATTTGATACGGAACGCCACGCAGTATCCATGATCGAAGCTACTCCCCCTCAGCCATAGGAGTTTTCTGATGACCACGATAGCAAAAAACACAACAAATACGACCATTCCCTGCCTGCGCTACCGCGACGCGCCCGCCGCCATCGAATGGCTGTGCAAAGCGCTCGGTTTTGAAAAACAATTGATCGTGCCTGACGGCAATGGTGGCGTCGCCCATGCGCAACTGAGCTTTGGCAATGGCATGGTCATGGTGGCACCCGCCCTCGACAGCGACTATGGCCGCCTGATGAAGCTGCCTGGCGACATCGGCGGCGCCAACACGCAAAACTGCTACCTGGTCGTCAACGACGCCGACGCCGTCTACCGCAGCGCGCGCGAAGCCGGCGCCGAGATTGTGCTCGACATCAAGGATGAAGATTACGGCGGACGGGGCTTTACCTGCCGCGACCCGGAAGGCCACATCTGGAGCCTGGGCACCTACGATCCATGGTAAAACGGAGAACAATGATTATCAGCACCCTCACCGCCGCCAGCCTTGCGCTGATCGGCGGTTTCCTGTCCGCTCCCGTCCTCGTCGACGAACATCTCAACCGCATTCATCCCCCGTCCGGCAAGGCGCCGTCGGCAGGCACCGTGGCCCTGCATCAGAGCCTGTGGATCGCCGACCTGCACGCCGACAGCTTGCTGTGGCAACGCGATCTGAACCGCGACAGCCAACGCGGCCACGTCGACTTTCCCCGCCTGCAGCGGGCCAACGTGGCGCTGCAAGCCTTTTCCGTCGTCACCAAGACGCCGCGCAAGATGAATATCGAGCGCAATGGCAGCGACACGGACAACATCACGGCCCTGGTGGTGGCGCAAGGCTTGCCGCCCGCCACCTGGAACAGCCTGCTGGCGCGCGCAACTTACCAGGCCGACGAACTGCGCCAGCAAACGGCCAAGAGCCATGGCCAGGTGCGCGTCATCGGCAGCCGCGCCCAGCTGCGCAGCTTCATCGCCGCGCGCGAAAAAGACCCCGCCCTGCTGGCCGGCTGGCTGACGCTGGAAGGCGCGCATGCGCTCGAAGGCAAGCTGGACAATCTCGATACCTTGTACCGGGCCGGCTACCGCATGGCCGCGCCCACGCATTTCTTCGACACGGAACTGTCCGGCTCCCAGCACGGCTTGAAAAAAGGCGGCCTGACGCCGCTGGGCAAGCAATGGCTGCGCGCCATGGAGCAGCGCAAGATGATCGTCGACCTGGCGCACGCCTCGCCGGCCACCATCGACGACGTGCTGACCTTGGCGAAACGCCCCGTGATGGTGTCGCACACGGGCGTGCGCGGCACCTGCGCCAACGGGCGCAACCTGAGCGACGCCCAGCTGAAACGCATCGCCGCCCAGGGCGGCCTGGTGGGCATCGGCTTCTGGAATACCGCCGTCTGCGGCAAGGACGTGGCCTCCATCGCGCGCGCCATCAAGTACACGGTCAAGCTGATCGGCGCCGAACACGTGGCCTATGGTTCGGACTTCGACGGCGCCGTCACCACGGCCATCGACGCGACGGGCTTGCCGCGACTGACGCAGGCGCTGCTCGACGCGGGCCTGTCGGAAGCGCAGATACGCCGCGTGGCCGGCGAAAACGTGCGCGACTTCTTGCTGAAGAACCTGCCGGACGATGACGCCTAGACTAGCCTAGCGCCTGGATCAGCGCCTGGTCCGCCACCTGGCGCGGCCGGATGCATATCAGCTTGCGGTACAGCGGCGGCATCGACTCGCACAGCGCCAGCAGCGCGTCTTGCGCCATGGCCGGGCGCACATACTGGAACTGCGCGGGATTATTCTCCGGCAGCGCCCCTTCCATGGTGGAGCCGTAGGCGCCCAGGGTCATGAAACTGGCGGCGCTGTCGTCCGGGCCGGTGGCCAGCACGAAGGTGCCGTGCTTGGGGTGGCCCAGGTAGCTTTTGATTTCCTCCTGCAGCGCCGGCGCCGCATTCGCCATCAATTCAAAACGCAGCTGCGCGTACTGGCGCGTGCACTCCATGAACGGCGTGCGGATGGCCGACTGGCTCAACTTGCCGGGCATGCACAGCAACAGGTTGCCGAAGGAATCGAGCAAGGCGGCCGCATCGCCCTGGCCGCCATCGCGCGCGTCCTGCTCCATGGCCGCCTGCAGAAATGGCGCCAGGCCCGCGCCGGGCGCGTGCGGGTCGCAGCGGTAAGTCAGGGCGTCGGGATAGCGGCGGCGCAAGGCGCGCACCACGATATGCTCGGGCGGCAAGGCGGCCGGATCGCGCAGAAGCACGTCGTCGCCGGCGTTCAGCAGCTGCATCACCTGCGCCGATGTCGCTTCGAACACGAGCGAGCACAGTGCCTGCGTCGCCTCGTGGATGCTCTTGCCAATGAAAAAAGATTTGGGCGCGGCGCCGGACGGGGGGCGCGCATACTCGGTGGCGCCGCGCACGGCCGGATAGCAAAAGCTGCGGCCGGCCTGCGCCTGCAGCGGCGCCGGCAAGGCCGTAAACGTGGCGCTTCCATCGTAATTGATGCCCGCCTTGACGTCGGGTGCGGCCACCACCACGTTGAAGCCTGACGCCAGGATGGCGCCCGTGCACATGCAGCAGGGGTCGAGCGAAGTGACGATGGTCAGTTCTCCCGGCGGCGGCAAGGGCGTACCCTTGGCCCGCTCGGCGAAATACCAGTCGACCAGCTGGCGCTCGCCATGCGCCGTCGGGTCGAACACCAGCCCCTGGCGCACGACGTTGTTATGCATCGATTGCAGCACGTTGCCGGCGCCATCGAGCAGCACGCCGCCCACGCCAAAGGTGCCCTGCGTCTTCGCTGCCATGGCTTCGGCCGCGGCTATCGCCACGGCGGCCTGGATGTCAATCGTCTTGTTCAAGCGGATCCTGTTACTTCATGTCCAGATCGGAATTGCCGAAGCCGTGCGGCAGCAGCCAGCCCGCCGTCACTTCCATGACATCGTTTTTCAGGTTCGTCAGGATCACGGGCAGGTCGGCGCCGCCCATCTCGAAGATCACCTGGCGGCAGGCGCCGCATGGCGAAATCGGCTCGGCCGTGTCGCCCGTGACGGCCAGTTTGGCGAAGTCGCCCGGTTTGCAGCCATGCGCGATGGCGCTGAAAAACGCCGTGCGCTCGGCGCAGTTGCACAGGCCATACGCGGCGTTTTCCACGTTACAGCCGCGGAAGACGCGGCCATCCTTGCACAGCAATGCCGCGCCCACCTTGAAACGCGAGTATGGCGCGTAAGCCAGTTCGCGGCCGGCGTTGGCTTCGGCGATCAGTTCTTGGTTGTTCATTTATTCTTTCTACGCTAGGCAACTACCGGGGTCAGACCCTCAACACCGCTGACACATAGCTCAGCGCTATCACGAACGGGGGTCTGACCCCAGATTTAAATTACGAACGAATGGTACGGTAAATCACCGGATTGGCCGCCAGCGCCACCGTGCTGATTGCATACGCTTGCTGGATTTCCCTGACGGCTTGCTGCGCCGCCGCTTCCGTGCGCGCGTGCACCATGGCCAGCGGCTGGCCGACAGCCACTTGCTCGCCCAAGCCCACGAGGTCCGTCAGGCCGACGGCAAAATCGATGCTGTCGCTCGGACGGCGGCGGCCACCGCCCAATGCCACGACTGCCAGGCCGATGGCGCGGCAATCGCGCACGTTGGCGTAGCCGGCGGCGAGCGCTGGCGCCGGCACGACGAACGGCGCCTGTTCCAGGTGTTTATCAGGATGCTCAACGAGATCCGCCGGGCCGCCCAGGGCAGACACCATGCGCGCAAAGCGCTCGGCCGCAGCGCCCGAATCGAGGGCCGCCAGCAATTTCACGCGCGCCTCCGCTTCGGTGGCGGCCAGGCCGCCCAGCACCAGCATCTCGGCGCACAGCGCCAGGGTCACTTCGTGCAGGCGCGCGGGACGCGAACGGCCCGTCAGGTAGTCCATGGCGCCGCGTACTTCCAGCGCATTGCCCGCATACGGCGCCAGCGATTCGTTCATGTCCGTCAGAATCGCCGATGTCTGCATGCCCGCGCCATTGCCCACGGCGACGATGCTCTCGGCCAGTTCCACCGACTTGTCGTAGCTCGGCATGAAGGCGCCGGTGCCCACTTTCACGTCCATCACCAACGCGTCCAGGCCGGCCGAGAGTTTCTTCGACAGGATGGAGCCGGTGATCATGGCCACCGATTCCACCGTGGCGGTGACGTCGCGGATGCTGTAGAAACGCTTGTCGGCCGGCGCCAGCTGCGCCGTCTGACCGATGATGGCCACGCCGATCTCCTGCACCACCTTGCGGAACAATGCATTGTCCGGCACGGTGCAATAGCCGGGAATGGCGTCGAACTTGTCGAGGGTGCCGCCCGTGTGGCCCAGGCCGCGGCCCGAGATCATCGGCACGTAGCCGCCGCATGCGGCGACCATGGGGCCCAGCAGCAAGGAAACGACGTCGCCCACGCCGCCCGTCGAATGCTTGTCGACGATGGGGCCCGGCAGGTTCAGCGCGCGCCAGTCCAGCACCTGGCCGGAATCGCGCATGGCCAGGGTGAACGCCACGCGCTCGTCCATGTTCATGTCGTTGAAATAGACGGCCATGCCGAGCGCCGCGATCTGCCCTTCGCTGACGCTGCCGTCAGTGATGCCGCGCACGAAAAACTGGATTTCCTCGGCGCTCAGCACGCCCTTGTCTCGCTTCTTGCGGATGATTTCCTGGGTTAAAAACATGGATCAACTCCGATCATAATAAATTTGGGGTCAGTCCCTACGGTTCTGACCCCAACTTTGCAACGCTATTTGCCCATCAGACGCCGTAAGGAATCCACACGTTTTTCACTTGCGACGCATGCGCCAGCACGGCACGCCCGCCGCTTTGGGCGGCGCTGTACCAGTCGCGGCCTTTGGCGCCGCCGACCCAGGTGCGCTTCAGGGTGCCGGCCGACAGGCGCTCGACTTCCGCGCAGCCGTCGCCTGATCCGTCATGGCGCCAGACGGCGTCGATGTCGGCGTGCGTGGCCAGGGTGCGCGCCAGTTCGTCGGCGTTGCCGCTGATGATGTTGACGACGCCGCCCGGCAGGTCGGACGTGTCGAACACCTGGTACAGGTCCAGCGCGGACAGCGGATGCGCTTCCGACGGCACCACCACCACGCGGTTGCCCAGCGCGATGGCCGGCGCCACCAGCGAGATGAAGCCGAGCAAAGGCGCTTCATTCGGGCAGACAATGCCGATCACGCCGACCGCTTCATTGAGCGCCACGGTGATGCCCTTGGTCGGCGGCTGGTGCGCCAGGCCGTCGTACTTGTCGGCCCAGGCGGCGTAGTAGAACAGGCGTTCGACCGATGCCTGCACTTCCTTCTCCGGGTTTTTACTGCCCGTCATGGCGGCGATACGGGCGGCGAATTCGTCGGCGCGCGCCGCCAGGTTTTCAGCGATGTAGTACAGCACTTGCGCGCGGTTGTGCGCCGTGGCGCTGGTCCAGCCGGCAGCCTTGTGCGCCGCTTCCACGGCGTTGCGGATGTCCTTGCGGCTGCCCACGCCCACTTCGGCCAGCAAGGCGCCATTCGCGCCGAAGACGGGCGCGCTGTAGGCGCTGTCAGGGCGCGCCTGCTTGCCACCGATGTACATCTTGGCCGTGCGGTCGATGGCGAACGGATCGGCGGCCGCCGGCTTCACATTGCCCTTGGCTTTCGCTTCCACCAACGGCAAGGCCGGGCGCGCATCTTCGGCCAGGGCCGTCATGTATTCCAGCATGCCTTCGCGGCCGCCTTCGCGGCCGAAGCCCGATTCGCGGTAGCCGCCGAAGCCGCAGGCGGCGTCGAACTGGTTGGCGCTGTTGATCCATACCACGCCGGCCTTGATGGCGGGCGCGATATCGAGGGCCAGGCTGATCGACTCGGTCCACACGCTGGCGGCCAGGCCGTACACCGTGTTGTTCGCCAGCTGCACCGCTTCAGGCGGCGTGCGGAAGCTCATCGCCACCAGCACGGGGCCGAAGATTTCAGCCTGCGCCACGGCGGCCGAGGTCGACGCGCCCGTGATCAGGGTCGGCGGAAACCACGAGCCGTCAGCCGGCAGTTCGCACGCCGGCTGCCACACGTCGCAGCCTTCGGCGCGGGCCGAATCGACGAGCGCGGCGATACGCTGGCGCTGCACGGGGTCGACCAGCGCGCCCACGTCCATAGATTTATCTAGGGGCGAACCGAGACGCAGGTTTTCCATGCGCGCGCGCAGCTTGTTCAGGAAGCGCTCCTGAATCGATTCCTGCACTAACAGGCGCGAACCGGCGCAGCACACTTGCCCCTGGTTGAACCAGATCGAATCGACCAGGCCTTCCACGGCGCCGTCCAGGTCCGCGTCTTCGAAGACGATGAATGGCGACTTGCCGCCCAGTTCCAGCGACAGCTTCTTGCCGCTGCCGGCCGTCGCCTCGCGGATCAAACGGCCCACTTCGGTCGAACCCGTAAACGCGATCTTGTCGACGCCAGGGTGGTTGACGATGGCCGAACCCACTTTGCCGTCGCCCGTGACGATGTTGACCACGCCGGCCGGCACGCCCGCCTGCAGGCACAATTCGGCGAACAGCATGGCGGTCAGCGAGGTGAATTCGGCCGGTTTGAAGACGACCGTGTTACCGGCCGCCAGGGCCGGGGCGATTTTCCACGACAGCATCAGCAGGGGGAAATTCCACGGCACGATCTGGCCCACCACGCCCACGGCGCGGTAGTCGGCGAATTCTTCCGACTGCAGCTGCGCCCAGCCGGCGTGATGGTAGAAATGACGCGCGGCCAGCGGCAGGTCGATATCGCGCGTTTCACGGATGGTCTTGCCGTTGTCCAGGGTTTCCAGCACGGCGAACAGGCGCGAATGCCTTTGCAGCAGACGGGCCAGCGCGTACATGACCTTGGCGCGGCCATGGCCTCCCATGCCTTGCCATACGGGCAGCGCGCGGCGCGCCGCTTCCACGGCGCGTTCCACGTCCGCATCGGTCGCTTGCGTCAGTTCGGCCAGCTGCGTACCGTCGGCCGGATTGGTCGAGGCGAACAGTTCAGCAGGCTCGCTCCAGGCATTGTCGATGAACAGGCCGAACTTGCGCTGATGGCCGTCGAGCCACGCTTGCGCTTCTTTTTGACTTTCGGGAGCAGGGCCGTAGTCCATAGTAGTGAGAATCTCGTTAATTGTTGGCATGACGATTGTTCTTTAAGGTTGTGCGTGACGATGATTGGCCGAGTAGCTGCCGGTGACGTAGTGCTCGAGCTGGCGCTCGATGTCGGTCAGCAGGCTGGAAGCGCCGATGCGGAACAGGTGCGGCTGCAGCCATTCGTTGCCCAGCTCTTCCTTCATCAGGGTCAGGTATTGCAGCGCGCTCTTGGCCGAGCTGACGCCGCCGGCCGGCTTGAAGCCCACCTTGAAACCCGTCTGTTCATAGTATTCGCGCACCGTGCGCACCATCGTCAGGGCCACGGGAATGGTGGCGTTGACGCTTTCCTTGCCGGTGGAGGTCTTGATGAAATCGGCGCCGGCCATCATGCACACCCACGACGCCTTGGCCACGTTTTCCATGGTCAGCAAGTCGCCCGTGGCGAGAATCGCCTTCACGTGCGCTTCGCCGCACGCCTTGCGGTAAGCGAGCATTTCGTCGTACAGCACTTGCCAGTTGCCGTTCAGGACATGCTGGCGCGTGATGACGATATCGATCTCGGAAGCGCCCGCGGCGACCGACAGTTCGATCTCGCGCAGCTTCGTTTCCATGTTCGTCAGGCCGGCCGGGAAGGCGGTCGACACGGCGGCGATAGGCAAGCGGCCCTGGATGACTTTCACGGCCGGTTGAATCATCTCGTGGTACACGCAGACGGCGCCGGTGCTCAGCTGTGTCAGGCCCAGCGCGTCCATCAGGTCGGCGCGCAGCGGGCGCATGGCCTTCATGCACAAGCGCTCCACGCGGCCCGGCGTATCGTCGCCGCCCAGGGTGGTCAGGTCGATCATCTGGATGGCTTTCACCAGCCAGGCGGCCTGGTATTCCTTTTTCACCGTACGGCGGTTCGCCAGGCTGGCCGCACGGCGGTCCGTCGCGGCGCGGTTGACGCGGATCTGGTTGATCCAGCCCAGGTCGAGGCCGACGGCCTCGTTACGCTTGAATTCGGGGTGCATGAGTGTCATAACAAGCTGGTTCCATTAGCAAGTGGTGGTACGCCAAGGTGCTTGGCGAGGGTTTGGCCAATATCGGAGAACGTCTCGGAAATACCCAGTGCGCGCGGGGCGACGCCGGGACCGAAGAAGATCATCGGAATGTGTTCGCGGGTGTGGTCGGAGCCGTGCCAGGTGGGGTCGCAGCCATGGTCGGCGGTGATCACGACCAGGTCGCCTTCCTTGAGCTTGGCCATGAATTCCGGCAGGCGCGCATCCATTTCGCGCAGCGCCTCGGCATAGCCTTCGACGTTGCGGCGGTGGCCGAACGCCTGGTCGAAATCGACGAAGTTCACGAAAGTGAGCGACTTTTCCTGCACTTCATCGGCCGTCTTCAACAGCGCTTCAAACAGCGCCATGTTGTCGACGCCCTTGACGACGCGCGAGATGCCCTGGGTGGCGAAAATATCGCTGATCTTGCCCAGGCCGACGACTTCGCCGCCCGCGTTCTTGACGTGGTCGAGCAGGGTCGGCGCGGGCGGCGCCACCGCATAGTCGTGGCGGTTGGAAGTGCGCGTGTAGTTGCCATGGCTGCCAGTGAACGGGCGGGCGATGACGCGGCCGATGTTGTACGGTTCGACCAGCTTGAAGGCCATTTCGCACACTTCGTACAGGCGCTCGAGGCCGAACGATTCTTCGTGCGCGGCGATCTGCATCACCGAGTCGCCCGAGGTATAGATAATCAGCTTGCCGGTGGCGACATGCTCGTCGCCATGCTTGTTGATGATGTCCGTGCCCGAGGCATGGCAGTCGCCCAGGAAGCCGGGCACGCCGGACAGGGATTTCAGTTTGTCGGTCAGGTCGGCCGGGAACGATGGCGTGGTACGGGGAAAATAGCCCCAGTCGAATTCGACGGGCACGCCGGCGATTTCCCAGTGGCCGCTCTGCGTGTCCTTGCCGGTGGAGCGCTCGCGCGCCGTGCCGTAGGCGCCGGTGAAACCGTCGCGCTGGTCGAAGCCCGTGGCCCATTCGCCGCTGGCCAGGTGCGCCGCGGCGCCCAGTCCCAGGCGTTCCATGTTCGGGAGTTTCAAGGTCTTGCCGCTTTTGGCGACAGTGCTGGCAATGTGGCCAAAGGTATTGGCACCTGCGTCGCCATACTTGGCGGCGTCTGGCGTCGCGCCAAGGCCGAAGGAATCAAGCAGGAGGATAAATGCGCGTGACATGATAAGGCTCGCTTTATGGAATGATGCAAAGATGATGCGGACAGTGTAGGCCTGATTTTTCCGGCCTGCCGCGCGGCGGCGCCGGTGGCCGGCGCGCCGCTACTGCATAAAAAAGTGCTTAGGCTTGCGGCTTTTCAGCGACCTTGGCCAGGAAAGCCAGAATCAGCTTGACCAGGTCTTTCGCGCCGATGGCCGCGTATTTCAGGGTTTGTTCGTGCGACAGGGCGAATGGCGACATGCCTTCGGCCAGGTTGGTGATGACGGACACGCCCACCACTTTCAGGTCGCAATGGCGGGCCGAGACCACTTCCGGCACCACGGACATGCCGACCGTGTCGGCGCCCAGGCGCGCCATCATGCGGATCTCGGCGGCAGTCTCGAAGTTCGGACCGGGGTAGGCGACGAACACGCCTTCATGCAGGGTGATGCCGTTCGACGCGGCCGTATCCGCGACCAGCTTGCGCAGGTCCGCATCGTAGGCGTTGGCCATGCTGAAGAAGCGCGGGCCGAAGCGGTCGTCGTTCGGGCCGACCATCGGCGTACCTGGCAGCAGGTTGATATGGTCGCTGATGGCGACCAGGCTGCCGGCGTCCACTTCAGGACGCAGGGAGCCGGCGGCGTTGGTAACGAACAGCATTTCGCAGCCCAGCAGTTTCAGGGTGCGGATGGCGCTCGTCATCACGCCCATGCCATAGCCTTCATAGAAATGGCCACGGCCCTTCATGCAGACGACAGCAACGCCCGACAGGGTGCCGAGCACCAGTTCGCCGGCATGGCCGTGCACGGTGCTGATCGGGAAACCTGGCAATTCGTCGAAGCTGATGCTGACGGCGTCCGCCATCTGCTCGGCCAACACGCCCAGGCCGGAGCCGAGGATCATCGCCACGCGCGGCTTGAAATTTTCAGGAGCGCGGGCACGGATGATTTCGGCGGCGTGGAAAGGGGTGTTGTTCGACATGGTTATCCTCTGATTGACTAATGATGATTGGTTGCTGCCTGCAAGGGCGAGCCCGGTATGGACTGCGGCCCAGGTAGCGGGTATGTATGGTGTTACTGGTATATCGAAATGCGTATGCCTCTATTTGCCGCCACTATGCATCAAACGGAATATGTATGGCAAATACCATTTTTCTTACCCATTTATACAATTCAAATATAAATGGCCGATATTATAGTCGAGGCTAGCCCGGGCCTGCCATGCCCGGGAAATGCATGCATACAAGCTCCATACGAAGGTTTGTTATGCGTACTTGGCACACGCTTGACACCAATAGGACAAATGTTTAAAGTCTCAAACAAATGTTTATACCTTCAGTGAAACCTTGTGACCGATACCAATAAAAAAGACCAGTTATACGCGCTGATCCGCAACAACCCCTTCATCTCGCAGCAAGACCTGGCGAGCGAGCTGGGCTTGTCGCGCTCGGCCGTCGCCGGCCACATCGCCGGATTGATCCGCGAGCGACGCCTGCTGGGACGCGCCTACGTGCTGCCCGACAGCCGCCCCGTGCTGTGCATAGGCGCGGCCAACCTCGACCGCAAGATGCGCACCCTGGCGACCCTGCAGATGGGCACCTCGAACCCCGTGCGTTCGGAAGAAGTGTTTGGGGGCGTGGGCCGCAATATCGCGGAAAACCTGGCCCGATTGTCGATTCCCGTGGCCCTGTTGACGGCGCTGGGCGACGATGCGGCCGGCCACGCCTTGCAGACGCACGCGGAAGACGCGGGCATCGACATGCGCGGCAGCTTGCACTTGAGTAACACCAGCAGCGGCACTTACACGGCCGTGCTCGACGAACATGGCGAAATGCTGCTGGCGATGGCCAATATGCAGCTGTACGAACAGCTGACACCGGCCTTTTTGCACAGCCGCCAGCCGCAGCGCGCCGCCGCCGCCCTCACCGTCTGCGACCTGAACCTGGGCCACGACAGCATACAGGCGCTGCTGGCCGACGCGCGCCAGGATGCGGCCCAGGGAAATAGCCCGGCCACGCCGCTCGTCATCGTCGCCGTCTCGCAGCCGAAGATGGCGCACCTGCCGCAAGACCTGACGGGCTTGCATCTGCTGATCCTCAACCGGGGCGAACTGGAAACGCGCGTGGCGCGCGCCTTGCCGACCGCGTTTGAAGTGCGCGCCGCCTGCCGCGAAGTGCTGCGCCAGGGCGCGCGCCAGGTGATCGTCACCTGCGGCGGCGAAGGCGTGTATTTCACCGATGGCGACGGCGTAGACGCACCTGTCGAGCACCTGGCCGCGCGCGAAGTGGACGCCGTCGACGTGACGGGCGCCGGCGACGCGTTTTCCGCCGCCGTCTGCTGGTCGCTCTACCACGACAGCAGCGATTTGAAATTGGCCTGCCGGCGCGGCCTGAAGCTGGCGGCCATGACCCTGGAATCGGCTGCCACCGTCTCGCCCCGGATTTCGGCCGGCGCCCTCGACGACATCGACGACGCCGACCTGGCGCCGCCTCCCCCTACCCTCTTTCAACAGGATTGACACATGACGCAACTGAATAACTTCCTCTCGTTCTCGCAAGAAGTGCTGGCCGCGCGCGCCGCCGGCAAGGCCATCGTGGCGCTGGAATCAACCATCATTTCGCACGGCATGCCGTATCCGCAAAACGTGGAAATGGCGCGCGAAGTGGAACAGATCATCCGCGACGGCGGCGCCGTTCCGGCCACCATCGCCATCATCGACGGCAAGATCTGCGTAGGCCTGTCGCCGGAGCAGCTGGAACTGCTGGGCACGTCTCCCGACGCGATGAAGGTCAGCCGCCGCGACCTGCCATTCGTCCTGTCGCAGGGCAAACTGGGCGCCACCACCGTGGCCGCCACCATGATCTGCGCGGAACTGGCCGGCATTGACGTCTTCGTCACGGGCGGCATCGGCGGCGTGCACCGCGGCGCGGAAACGAGCTTCGACATTTCGGCCGACTTGCAGGAATTGGCGCAGACATCCGTGGCCGTCGTCTGCGCAGGCGTCAAATCCATCCTCGACATCGGCCTGACCTTGGAATACCTGGAAACCCACGGCGTGCCCGTCATCAGCGTGGGCCAGGAAGGTTTCCCCGCTTTCTTTACGCGCGAAAGCGGCTTCAAGGCCGATTTCCGTCTCGACACGGCCGCCGAGCAGGCCGCCTTCATCGGCACCAAGTGGCAGCTGGGCTTGAAAGGCGGCGTGATCGTCAGCAACCCCGTGCCCGCCGCGCAAGCGATGCCCAAGGAAGAAATCGATGCGATCACCACGCAAGCCTTGCAGGAAGCGGACGCGGGCGGCGTGAAGGGCAAGCAAGTCACGCCTTTCCTGTTGTCGCGCATCAAGCAACTGACGGATGGCCGCAGCCTGGCGACGAATATCGCGCTGGTCAAGCACAATGCCCAAGTCGGCACCGCGCTGGCCATTGCCATGCAAGCGGTCGTGGCACGATAATAGGACCGCTGTAAAGAAAGCGCGCGCGCCGTTACCGGTCCGCGCGCCGTTCCATCGCCAGGCACCACGCAACGCCAAGGAAAGCATGTCCATCGATCTGAAACAGTTAAAGTATTTTCTTGCCGTTGCCGAGGAGAAAAGCTTCAGCCGCGCCGCCGAGCGCCTGCATATCTCGCAGCCGCCCCTGAGCCAGCAGATCATGAAACTGGAAAGCGAACTGGGCGTACGCCTGTTTGCGCGCACCACGCGCACCTTCGAGCTGACTGTGGCGGGCAAGGCGCTGATGAACGAGGCGGCCGAGCTGCTGGCCAAGATGCGCATGACCATCGACACCATCCGCCAGATCGACCGTGGCGAAGTGGGCCGCTTGCGCGTGGGCATCGTCGGCTCGGCCATGTGGGGCCCCATCCCCAGCCTGCTGGAAGAGTTCCAGACCAAATTTCCCCGCGTCACCTGGACCATCCATGAATTCGGCCCCACGGTGCAATACGAAGCCTTGCGCGCCAAACAGATCGACGTGGGTTTCTGGCGCGAACCGAAACTCAATGACGATGACTTGCGCCACGATAACCTGCGCCAGGAACTGTGCTTCCGCGAAAACGTCTGCGTGGCCGTCAATGAACACCATCCGCTGGCGAAAAACACGGCCATCGAGCTGATCGACATCGCCCACGAGCCGATGCTCACCCTCAACCTGGACAAGTCTGCCTTCCCCCGCTACCTGGTGCAATGCTGCATCAATGCCGGTTTCGAACCCGTGATTTTCCAGGAAGCAAGCGAACCGCAAACCCTGCTGGCCATGGTGGGCGCGGGCCTGGGCGTGACCCTGGTGCCGGAAACGACCAGCCGCATCGGCTGGCCCGGCGTGGTATTTCTACCGATCAAGACCAATCCGCCGTCGGCCAATCTGTACATCAGCTACACCACGCTCGACGACGCTCCCGTCGTGCGGGCTTTCCTTAACATCATCAATCCCCCATCAGCCTGAGAACGCGAACAAAACCTACTGCGCGTCGCGGGCCGCGGCCTCCGATGCTCACTGTGCATGCGCACAGCTCCGCTTCTCGGCCACAACTCACTGCCGCTCGCTACGGTTTTGTTCTGCGTTCTTAAAACCTATTTATATGCGCTGCATATAAATACATAAACAAAAACGTATTTGTCATACATATCTGGCATGATGCATAGTGATTCGGACGCCCATCGCGGCGCCGGTTCCGTGCCTGCCTGCCCGTCCACTGACGGCGCATCCCAGCCCGCTCCGGCAGCCCCCTTCGATGTTGTACCTATAAAAGAGACGGGGCGCGACTGTTGCATGAGCATCACACTGTCGACATGAAAGCACGCAAGGTCAGCAATGATCTTGTGCATGATCTTGTTCAATACGGTGCAATGTTGATAAGGAATTATCACCTCGTGCATCAAAAACAGGCTAAATCGGCCCCAAATTATATGTTTCACCTATAAAAAATATACAATATCGATCTTCCAGGAGCCAATTCATGAAACTTACACAATTTAGTTTGACGATCGCAGCCGTATTTCTGACTGCTCAAGCGTCCGCGGCTACCCCAAAACTGGGTGTCGTGTATGACGCGGGCGGCAAGTTCGACAAGTCGTTCAACCAATCCGCTTTCGAAGGCGCATCGCGCTTCAAAAAAGACACGGGCATTTCCTTTATCGAAGTGCAAGCCTCGAGCGATACGCAGGCTGAACAAGTCATGCGTGGGCTGGCCCGCAAGAAACTCGACATGATCGCCGCCATCGGCTTTGCGCAAACGCAAGCTGTACAAAAGGTCGCCAAGGAATTCCCGAACGTAAAATTCGTGCTGATCGACGGCCAGGCCGCCGGCAGCAACGTCAATTCCGTCGTCTTCAAGGAAGAAGAAGGCTCCTACCTGGTCGGTGTGGCTGCAGCCATGGCCAGCAAGAGCAAGAAAGTGGGCTTCATCGGCGGCATCGATATTCCCCTGATCCGCAACTTCGCCTGCGGCTACGCGCAAGGCGTCAAAGCCGTCAATGCGAAGACGGAAATCACGCAAAACATGGTCGGCACCACGTCCGGCGCCTGGAATGACCCGGCCAAGGGCGGCGAACTGGCCCGCTCGCAATTCGAGCGCGGCGTCGATGTCGTCTTCGCCGTCGCCGGCGGCAGCGGCATGGGCACGCTGCAAATGGCCAAGGAAAAAGGCAAGCTGGCCATCGGCGTCGATTCGAATCAGAATCATCTGTATCCAGGCAGCATCCTGACCTCGATGGTCAAGCGCGTCGACAACACGGTCTACGACAGCTTCATGCAAGTCAAGAACGGCACCTGGAAGGGCGGCGTCAGCTATAAAGGCTTGAAAGAAGGCGGCGTGGATTGGGCGCTCGATGAAAACAACCGCAAGCTGATTACGCCGGAAATCGAAAAACGCGTGTTGGGTGCGCGTAAGGACATTATCGATGGCAAGATCAAAGTGATCGATTACCGCGTCGGCAGCAGCTGCCCGGTTTAATCTTTCTCCGTATCTTTTAGCGCGCCGCCGGGGCCTGTCTCCGCGCGGCGCGTTTCCATGAAACTATCCAGTTATGAACCTATGCAGCCAGCAGTAGAATTTCGCAGCATTTCCAAGCAGTTTGGACATGTGAAGGCGAACGCCGACGTCAGCTTCTCCATCGCCAAGGGCAGTATCCACGGCCTGGTGGGGGAAAATGGCGCCGGCAAATCGACCTTGATGAGCATCCTGTACGGGTATTACCGTGCCGACGGCGGAGAAATCCTGCTCGACGGAAAAGTACAGCCTATCCGCAACAGCCAGGAAGCGATCAACCTCGGCATCGGCATGGTGCACCAGCACTTCATGCTGGTCGAGAACTTCACCGTCCTCGACAATATCATGCTGGGCACGGAAGGCGGTTTTCGCCTGGCCAGCCACCGCACGGAAGCGGAAGCCAAGCTGCGCGAGATTTGCGCGCGCTACCGCCTCGACGTCGACCCGCTGGCAAAGATCGAAGACCTCTCCGTCGGCGCGCAGCAGCGCGTGGAAATCCTCAAGCAGATTTACCGCAGCGCCAATATCCTGATCCTCGACGAGCCGACGGCCGTGCTGACGGCCCAGGAAACGGCCTCGCTGTTTGAAATCCTGCGCCTGTTCAAGGAACAGGGCAAGACCATCATCCTGATCACGCACAAGCTGCAAGAGATCCTGGAAATCACCGATAACGTCACCGTCATGCGCGGCGGCACGGTGGTGGGCGCCGTGGCGACGGCCGGCACTTCGAAAGAGGAACTGGCCAACATGATGGTCGGGCGCCCCATCCAGAGCCATTTGCCGCGTGCACCCTACAATCCGGGCGCCACGGTGCTGGAAGTGGCTGATCTGCAATTGGCCGACGAGCAGCAAGTCAAATTGCTGGCCGACATAGGCTTCAACTTGCGCGCCGGCGAAATCGTCGCCATCGCGGGCGTTTCCGGCAATGGCCAGAGCGAACTGCTGGAAATTCTCTCGGGCATGCGCTTGCCCACGTCCGGCAAGCTGCGTTTTCTCGACAAGGACTTGCCATTTGCCAAGCGCCACGATGCCGACGGCTTGCCGCTGGCCTTCCGCGAGCTGGGCATCGCCCACATCCCGGAAGACCGCTTGCGCGATGGCGTGGTGAAAAATTTCTCCGTCATGCAGAACACCATCCTCGGTTACCAGGACCACCTGAAGAACCGCTGGGGCCTGTTCAACTTCAAGGCCATCGGCGCGCGCTGCGCTGAACTGCTGAAAGCCTTCGACGTGCGCCCGGCCAATCCGGACCTGCGCATCGGCTTGTTGTCCGGCGGTAACCAGCAAAAGGTGGTGATCGCGCGCGAAGTGCTGGCCAAGCCGAAACTGATGCTGGTGGGCCAGCCCACGCGCGGCGTTGACATCGGCACCATCGAAAGCATCCATACGCAATTGCTGGCCCTGCGCGACGCGGGCGTGGCGATCCTGCTGGTGTCCGTCGAACTGGAAGAAGTGCGGGCGCTGGCCGACCGCATTCTCGTCATGTGCGGCGGACGCATCACCGGCGAACTGAAAATTGAAGAATTCGATACCACCCGCATCGGTCTCTTGATGGGGGGAATGCATAAATCATGAATAACGACTTGCCACGCTGGGCGACAGCCTTTGTCATGCCCATGTTAAACCTGCTGTCGGCCTTGCTGGTCGCGGCCCTGGTGATTTATATGCTGGGCGAAGACCCGGCCGAATCGCTGTCGATCCTGGTCCACAGCGCCATCCTCAATCCTGAAGGCTTGAGCTACACCCTGTTCTACGCCAGCACCTTCATCTTCACGGGCCTGTCCGTGTCCGTGGCGATGCAGGCCGGGCTGTTCAATATTGGTTCCGAAGGCCAGATGTATATCGGCGGCCTGGGCTTGACGACGGCCATGCTGGCCTTCGACCAGACCCTGCCCGCCTGGCTGCTGATTCCCGTTGCCATGATCGGCGCGGCCCTGTTCGGCGCCCTGTGGGGTTTCCTGCCCGGCTACCTGCAAGCCAAGCGCGGCAGCCACATCGTGGTGACCACCATCATGTTCAACTTCATCGCCGCCAGCCTGATGAATTTTATTATCGTGAAGTACCTGATTCCGCCGGGCGAGCAGAACACGGCCAGCCGCGTATTTGCGGAAAGCGGCGAAATGCCGCGCCTGTCCACCTGGTTCCCGTCGCTGGGCGACACGCCGCTGAACATCAGTTTTATTCTGGCCATCTTCGCGCTGGTCATCTATGGCGTGATGGTGTGGCGCTCGTCGTGGGGCTTCAAATTGCGCGCCACGGGCCTGAACAAGCATGCGGCCCACTATGCGGGCGTGTCGATCAGCAAGATGATCATCATCGTCATGCTGATCTCGGGCGCGCTGGCGGGCTTGGGTTCCGTCAATTCCATCATGGGGTCGACGCACTACCTGTCGCTCAACTTCGTCGGTGGCGCCGGCTTCATCGGCATCGCCATCGCCCTGATGGGCCGCCAGCATCCGGTCGGCATCTTCCTGTCGGCCGTGCTGTTCGGCGCGCTGATCCAGGGCGGCTTCGACCTGTCGCTGGAAAAACCGAATATCCCGACGGAAACGTTCATTTTCATCCAGGGCTTGATCATCCTGTTCTGCGGCGCCATGGAAAACTTCTACGCACCGGCCATTTCCGCCCTGCTCAAGCGCACCAAAGGCTAACACCATGACACTCGACGACTTTCAATTCGCCAGCATCCTGGTATCGACCGTGCGCAATGCGCCCGTCCTGATCTTTGCCGCCATGGCCGGCCTGTTCGCCGAACGCAGCGGCATGATCGATATCGGCCTGGAAGGCAAGATCCTGGCCAGCGCCTTCGCTTCCGCCGCCGTCGCCTACACGACGCAAAACCCGTATTACGGCATGGCTGCCGGCATGCTCGTCTGCGTCGCGCTGGCCCTGCTGCAGGCGTATGTCAGCATCACGCAAAAGGGCAATCAACTGGTGGCCGGCATGGCCATCAACATCGCCATGAGCGGACTGACCTTCGTTCTGGCGCAATTTTTCTTCCAGCAAGGCGGCCGCACGCCCGACCTCGGTTCGGCGCGGCTGTTCGACGTGGTCTTGCCGGGCACGCAGTACGTGGAGCACATCCCCTTCATCGGCTGGGTGTATGCCCACCTGATCGGCGGCCATTCCATCCTCGTCTACGTGGCGTTCCTGCTGATCCCGCTCGTGCACTGGCTGCTGTACCACACGCGCTTCGGCCTGCGCCTGCGCGCCTGCGGCGAAAACCCCCACGCGGCCGACTCGGCTGGCGTGAGCGTGGAAGCGACGCGCTACCTGGCCATGCTGGTGGCCGGCATTTTGTGTTCGTTCTCGGGCGCGTATCTGGCCATCGTGCAAAGCGGCTTCTTCCTGCGCGACATGTCGGCTGGCGCCGGCTACCTGGCCCTGACGGCCATGGTGTTCGGCAACTGGCGCCCCGTCTACACCTTCCTCGGCTGTTTGATGTTCGGCTTCTTCGCCGCCATCCAGATCCAGATTGAAGGCGTGGACTTGCCCGTCGTGGGCCGCATCCCCGGCTCGCTGATCCAGATGGTGCCGTACGTGGTCACTGTGATCGTGCTGGCGGGTTTGATGGCGAAATCCATCGCGCCAAAGGCTATCGGTATCCCGTTCGTGAAGTCCCGCTAAGAAACTGTGACGTCATCAAAAAAGCGAAGCCCCCGGGCTTCGCTTTTTTTACGCCTGGGCAATCTCGTCCGGCGAAAAATACACGGGCAAACCAAGACTGCGCGCCACATCCACCATCTGCTCAGCGCCTTGAGAGGCGCCACCGATACGCAGCACGGCATCGCAATGACTCAATAAACGCGTCGCGTGCGCGTGGAATAATTCTGCATACACGGCATCGCCCACACGGCTGGAACCGGCCAGCGCCAGCATGGGCAAGGCCAGCCATTCACCGAGCACGGGCATGTGGCCCTTGGCATACAGGGGCAGGCAGACGGCTTGCATGGTCGCCACGTTCGCCGCCATCAGCGCGGGATCGTCGCCCGTGCCGGAACGATAGGGGCCGGCCACGAGGATCTGCATGCCCTGTTTCACCGGCATCAGGTGCAGCTGCGCATGCTGCAGCAGCATGATGGTCTTGCCGTCGCAGATGCGTCCGTCCTCTACCATGCGCATTGCTTGCGCCAGCGGCAGCTCCAGCACTTCGATATCCTCGCCTTCATGGGCCAGGCCGCCGCCATCGCCAATGCGGCTGGCAGGATCGTATTCGGCGACGAAGAAATGCAAACGCTCCGTCACGGAACCGGGGCTCATGAAGGCCTGGAATATCTTGTGCACCTGCCCCACCCTGTAACCGGTTTCCTCTTCCACTTCGGCGCGGATGCGCTGCTCGGCGCTGGCCTCTTCCAGCAAACCGGCCGCCGATTCGATGAGGAAACCATCGTGGCCTTCGCGGTAGGTGGGAAAGCGAAACTGGCGGATCAGGATCACCGTGCGCTTGACCTTGTTGTAGAGCAGGATAGTGGCCCCATCGCCGCGGTCATAGGTTTCCCGCGTCTGCGTCTGCCACCGGCCATCGTGGCGCAGATAGTCGAACGTGGTCTTTTGCAGCAGATACCAGTCGTGCGACAGGGTTTGCACGCCCTGGATGCGGACCCGTTGCTGCATGCTATTTTCTTCGCGCATATCATCTCCTTGTGCTTGTGTTTGTCGACTTTATCATGCAAACTCGTGCAATATCAAGAAAATACAAGAATACTCAAGAAAAACCATGCTGACACATCAACGCAAACAGTACTTGCTGGACATGCTCCAGCGCGAAGGGCAGATCGTCGCCAAGGCCGTCAGCGACACTCTGGGTTTGTCGGAAGACACGATACGGCGCGACCTGCGCGAGTTGGCCAAGGAAGGATTACTGGAGCGCGTGCATGGCGGCGCCCTGCCCTTGCTGCCCCGTTCGCCAGCGCTGGCACCGTTTGCGGGGCGCGAACAGATTTCGCCGGAAGCCAAGCCCGCCATCGGCCGCGCGGCGGGGGCCATGATACAAACGGGGCAAGTGGTGTTCATCGATGGCGGAACGACCGCCGTGCAGCTGGCGCGCCAGCTGCCGCGCGACTTGCGCGCCACCGTCGTCACGCACAGCCCGTCGGTTGCCGTCGAGCTTGTCAATTACCCGTTCATCGAGGTGCTGATGCTGGGCGGGCGGCTGTACAAGCACTCGATCGTGGGTGTCGGCGCGGCGACCGTGGAAGCCATCGGCCGCATCCGCGCCGACCTGTATTTCATGGGCGTGTCCAGCCTGCATCCGCAAGCGGGCATCACCACGGGCGACTATGAAGAAGCGTGCGTGAAACGCGCGCTGAGCGAGGCGTCAAGCCGCACTATCGTGCTGGCCTCGCCGGAAAAGTTCAACACGGCCTCGCCGTTCCAGATCGCGCCCTTGAGCCAGGTCAACGACATCATTGTGCACCACGACGTGGAAGACGCCCTGGTCGCGCCCTTCCGCAAGATGGGCATCAACGTGATCCTGGCGTAAAAAAGCGGCCCGCAGGCCGCCTTGTGTTCCCCATCCTATTGCGGCCAAACCGCCTGCAATACGGCAGCGAGGCGATAGCCGGCCTCGGTCAGCTGCTGCTTTGCCAGCGCCGAGCTGGGCACGGGATAATTGTCCGGCACCGTCAAGCTCCAGACCTTATAGACCTCGCCCTTGCGGCTGGTCTGCTGCGTGGCCGGGCCGGTCACCACGTCCGTAAAAGCAATCTTGGACGCCGCCAGCGCGGCATCGGCCCACTGATACGGCCAGGTGACGGGGTCGCCCGTATTGGCGCTCACCACGGGCGCGCTGGCGATCACGGTGCGGGCGAACTGCTGCGGCGTGCGCGTGCTCAAGCGGCGCATGGCGTAATCGACCACGCTCGTATCCCAGTACGCATGCAGGGGCTTGGTGGGCGACTTCGGATAGCTGCTGGCAGGCTTGGCATCGCTCTCGTCCGCCGGCAGCGGCGCGGGAATCACGGCATCGGACAGGACCGTCATCTTCGCATCGTCGAGCAGCAAGTCATTGCCGCCGCGCGCATTGAAAATGGTGATGTCGTCGATCTGCGCCTGCGTGGCGGGCACGAAGAACTGGCCATCCTTGCCGACAAACGCATTGCCCACGTGCAGCGGCTGGTGGATATCGCCCACCAGGTGCGTGATCAGGATCAGCGCTTCGCGCTGGCTGAAGCCGTGCGGATTGCTGGCCGCATCGGCCTTGCCCTGCAACACCAGGATCGCCTGCTTGAGCGTCTGCACGATATCGTCGTCGGCCGTGCCTACGCCATGGTCGTGGTAGTGCTCATTTTGAAAAGGCACGTTCGTGTAATGGTATTCACCATGCTTGGGATTCGCCGCCACATACGTCAGCATTTCCGGCGATTGCGGGCCGCAATACGTGCCCTTCACGCAATCAGGCCAGTTGGCGATCTTTTCCAGGCTTTCGCCCGGCAACAGCAACCTGGCCACTTGCGCCTGGGCTACGCTGCCCTTGAGCAATTGATCGGCGATGGCACCGACGGCGCGGTGGCCGTCATTGCCCCAGGCCAGCACATTGCCGGAAGCGAATGCGGCCCCCAGCGCCAGCACGCCGCATAATTTTTTCATGTTCACCGTTACTCCTTGCCTTGCGGCGCGGCCTTGGCCGGCTTCGGATACTGCTTGTTGATGTCGATGGGCTGCGCATACGCCGAGCTCCACGTCTGCTCATGCAAGGCGGCGATGCGCTGTGCCATGGCATCGTTGCGCAGCACCACTTCCAGGTTGCGCGACAAATCGAAATAGCCGCCGGCCCAGTTGCTCGTGCCGACCCAGGCCAGCTTGCCGTCGATGCTCATGGTCTTGCTGTGGATCACGCGCGCAAACGGAATGAAACCGGTGGACGCCGTTGGTATCGTGACGATGCGGATTTCCACGTTCGGCACCAGGGCCAGGCTCTTCAGGTAGGCGATGGCAGGCGCTTCCGTATTCCAGCTTGATACCATCAGCTTGATCTTCACGCCGCGCTGGGCGGCCGCGCGCACGGCGTTATCGATCACGGCGTAATACGGCCGCGTGCGGTTCGGGCCGTAGGACAACGGCGCGTAATCGAGCAGCTGGATGCGTACTTCGCTTTGCGCTTGCGCCAGCAAGGCGGGCAAACCCGTTTCCGAGTCACCCACGCCGGCCGGGTTGTAGGCATTCGGGCTGGCCAGCAGGAAGGCGTCTTGCGCGTAATTGGCCGGTACGACCTTGCTGTTAAGCACAGTGGCGCGGCTGCCTTGCGACGTCAATGCCTGGGCCTGCCAATCCTGCTCGAAGATCGCCTGCACCTGGCTGACCATGGCCGGCTCGGTGATTCTCAAGCCCGTCTCATGGATGTGCTCGAACGAGCGCCAGTCGAAATTCTGGCTGCCGATGTAGGCCACCTGGCCATCGACGGCCAGGTATTTCGCGTGCACGATACCATTGCCCGTGATTTTATTGAAGTCGATCAGGCGCAAGTCCAGGTTGGGAATCGCCTTGATCTGCGCGATGGTGGCCGCTTCCGACAGGCCCACGCCCTTCTGGTCCAGCAGGAAGCGGATCTTCACGCCGCGCTGGCCGGCGGCCGCCAAACTGGCCAGCACCTTTTCAAAGGCCGTGCCCGGCTTGCTGACGGCATAGAACTGGGCGATAACGATCTCTTTCTTGGCCGAATCGAACAGCTCCGTCCACACGGCAACGGGCTCGCGCAAGTCGGGATTGGTCAAGGTGGTTTCCACAGGCGAGGTGTGCACGAGTTCAAAGCCGGGAATGGTGAAATCGGCGTGGGCCGTGCCCGCGAACAGGCTGGAGAGCAGAACGGAAACAAATAAGCGACGCATGGTTATTCCTTGTAAATTATTTGACGCGCACGATGCGGCCGGCCGTGGTGGTGCTGCCGGCCGGCTTGCCGGCGCGCGCGCGGTCGATCAGGTAAGCGCTGAAGGCATCGATGTCGCGCACGCCCGTGTCGAGCCGGCGCGTGCCGGCCGCCAGCACGGTGAAGCGGTCGCCGCCGCCGGCGAGGAAACTGTTGGCGGCGACACGATACTGTTGATTGTCTTCCAGAGGAATGCCATTGAGCATGATTGAGCCCGGCAGCACGCGCTGGCCCTGGGGGCGCGTGCTGTCCCAGCGGTAGCTAAAACCTTCGGATACTTGCAGCAGGTTGTTGTCTTCCGCTACCGCACCCGGCCACTGCTGCTCAAGCAAGGTACGGATTTGCGCGCCGGAAAGACTCATCACGATCAGGGTATTGCCAAACGGCACCACAGCCTGGTTCTGGCCCACGTTCGTCATCAGGCCGGCGCCCGCTTCCAGGTCCTTGCGGATGCCGCCATTGTTCATCAAGCCGATTTGCGCACCGGCAGCGCGCGCGCCGAACAGGGTGCTGTCCGCCACCAGGTCGCCCAGCGGGGAAGCGCCGCTGCCCTTGGTGCCGCGCCCCACGTTCGGCACGGCGATGACGGCCACGGGACGCGACAATTCTTGCGCGCTGCGCTGTTTCACGGAGTCCAGGTAAGCCACAACGGCCGGGTCCGGTTCATACTGGCCTGGCAGCATGACGACGTTTTGCGCGCTGGCATCGATGACAGCATTCTTGACGGGATCGACCTTGAGCTTGATGCGCGTGAGCATGTGCCCACCCATCTGCGCCTGCGTCACCAGCCGGCCATCGACACGGCACAGATAACCCTGGTGCGAATGGCCGCTGATGACCAGCTGGATCGCCGGGTCGAGGCGTTTCACCACGTCGACCACTTCCCCCTTCAACTGGCTGCAGTCGGGCTGGTCGACGGCCTCTACCGTCTCGCCGCCCTGGTGCAGCAGCACGGCGAACACGCCCACGCCCTGCGCGCGCAATTGCGGCAAGGTGGCGTTGATGGCGTCGGCCTCGTCGCCAAACCGCAGGCCGGCAATGCCGGCCGCCGTCACCACGGACGGCGTATCCTTGAGCACGGCGCCAATCAGCCCCACCTTGACGCCATGCGCCTCGACGATGCGGTAGGCCGGCAGCAGGGACTTGCCCGTCTGCGTGTCGATGACATTGGCCGCCATATAGGTATAGCTGGCGCCCTTGAAATCGGGCGTGAACTTGCAGGCCTTGTCGGCACGCGACGACGCGCAGCCGCCGCGCTGCTGGCGCAGCAATTCCGCCTTGCCCTGGTCAAATTCATGGTTGCCGACGGAGCTGGCCTGCATGCCCAGCATGTTCATGGCGACGATGCTCGGTTCGTCAGCCCACAGCGCCGACATGGCGGGGCTGGCGCCGACCAGGTCGCCATTGCCGACAAAAATCAGCTGCGCATCTTCGCGCCGCCACGCCGTCAATGCGCCGGACAAGGTATCGATACCACCGGCCTGCACCGTCTTGCGTTCGGCATCGGCGACGCTCGTGTAGGTGAATTTGCTGCGGTCGAGATTGCCGTGGAAGTCGTTCAGGGCGACCAGGTTCACTTCAATCGGGCCGTTCGGCGCAAGCTGTGGCGCGGACGCTAAATTGCTGCAGCCGGACAGGCTGAGGATCAGGGCCGCAGTGGCGACCGGAGTGCGTAGGAAGTGAGCCATGGGATCAATATGTAAAAAGGGAAAGGTTAAACGATCTTGCCTATAAAAAAAACGGCTGGTGTCGCCACCAGCCGTTTTTAGCATGCCAAACTAAAGGCAACTACGACATTAGAATTCGTACTTGATCGTTGCTTGCAGTGCCCATTGCGATTCGCCCTTGGCTTGGCGTGTTTCCAAGTCTTCCACCACAGCGCGGGTGTTGTACACATACTTGCCGTTTTCCATACCGACGTAGTCGACGAAGCTGCGCACTTGACCGCCGGCCGGCTGGAAGGCCACCTCATTGATGCGGCCCCATTTACGGTTGAGCATGTTGCCAACGTTCAGGATATCGAAAGTAAAGATACCTTTGTGGCCCTTGAAGAGACCTGGCACTTCCTGGCTCAGACGCACGTCGAAGCTGTTGGTCCATGGTGCAAAGCTTTCGTTACGGCCAATCACGCCGCCCTTGGCTTTACGCAGGTCGCCATTCGCATTGACGACGCTCCAGAACGCTGCTTCGTTGGCGGCACGTGCAGCTGGCGTGGCGCCCGCAAACACGACTTCACCCGAACCTGGTGCTTTAGGAATGTACATCAAGTCATTGCCGGCCAGACCGTCACCGTTCAAGTCATTGTTGATGGTCCAGCTGTATGGCTTGCCGCTACGGCCTTCATAGAACAGACCGAACGTGGTCTTGTATTCGCCGAAGAAGCGTTTTTGCCAGTTGACGTTTGCCGTGAAGCGGTCCTTGACCATGTAGTTCGAGTTCGACGCGACGTTTTCGTTCGGGTTGAAGACGGCACGGCCGCCCCAATTCGAGCTGGAGGTCGACGACGTCAGCGGCGACACTTCCGTGGCATCGCTGTAGGTGTACGACGAACCCCACGACAGGCCTTCGCGCAGCGGGCTACGCAGCGACAGGGTCAGCACGTTCGATGCGCCCTTGTCGGTGTTCGTGGCCATCAAAACCTGACCAAACGCAGCATTGCTGCCCGCCTTGGTCAAGGCACTGCAAGATGAACCGCCGATCAAGCTGCCCGAAGCATTCCAGCACGACGCCTTGTACGCATTCGCACCATAGTACAGAGGACGGCCATCGCTACCGGTTGCCGTTGGCGCACCTAAATTCAACTCTTGGTAGTAGATCGAGTTCTTGGTTTGCAGACGCAGGTACTCAGCACCTACGATCAGGCCCATCCATGGCAGTTCGTGTTCGAATGCCAAGTTGGCTTTCCAAACCGAAGGTTGCGCCAAATCAGTGCTCAGCAAGTCAACTTTCATCGCCGGGATCACTGGACCCAGATTGGTAGGTTGCTTGGTTGGATCTGGATTGAAGAAGCCAGGCGTGTCCAGGCAGGTACCGGCCGAAGACGAGCAGGTGTAGTTTTGCGTGGCCATGCCGGTGTTCTGATAGGGATTGCCCAACCAGACACTGGCTGCCGCGCCCTGGAACAGGCCAAAGCCACCGCGCACTTGCGTCGGACGTGCCGAGTCAAACTTGTAGTTGAAGCCGACGCGCGGCTGGTACAGGTTTTCACCATCGATGGTACGCGTATTGTCCACACCAAAACCGCCAGTTTGACGACCGAACTGGCTGGTACGCGCGACCGTTGGCAGCGCCGCAGTCGGATTGTAGATAGGTTTTTCGCCGATGCGGGTACCATCGATGCGCAAGCCCGCGCTGATGGTCAGCTGCTTGCTGACGTCCCAGGTATCTTGTACGAACAAGCCGATGTTTTTCAGCGAGAACGTTGCAGTGGCGTCAGCCAACGTGCGGCCCGGCTGTGGAACCTGGTAGCTATACGAGCTTGGTCGGCCCAGTCTGAAGTTTTCCAGTACGGCAGCCTGAATTTGCGCTGCGGTCGTTGCCTTGTTGCCGCAATCGATAGCACCGAACGAATACGTAACCTTGGCGCTGCTGTTGATACAGCCAAAGGTGTAATTACCGTTAACGTTTTGCAAGAATGCATTGTAAACATCGTTCTTGCTGTAATCCGTACCGAACTTGATTTCGTGATCGCCCAGCGCCCAGGTACCGGCCGCATAAAAATCTTTAGTCTTGGTGCCCAGCACGTTCATCTGACGGCTTTGCTCGGTACCAAAGTTCAGGAAACGGTTACCGGTAGCCAAGCTGGCTGGCGCGCCATCCGGCAACGCACCCGAAAACTGCAAGCCCATGGCTGGCAGGTAAGCATTGTTTTTCGGCACACTATCATACTTGCGCGACGATACCTTGACTTCTGTCGAGAACGTCGGCGTCCATTCAGCCGTCCATTGGCCAACCAGCGTTTCCAGGTTCTTTTCCTGGTTGTACCAGTAAGAACTCAACGACAGGCCCGTCGGCGAGAAACCCGTGTAAATAGGTTCAGCCTGCTCGGTCTTGGCGTAACGCAGCATGATACGTTGGGTATCAGTCAAGTTCCAGTCCAGCTTCAGCAGCTTTTCCTTGGCCGTGAATGCCGAACCGCTAGGAATGGCCGAGCTGCCGATATCGATACCATATTTATCTTTGGCAATGGCGATGGCGCCATCGATGGCCGATTGGGTGATCGCCACGTTGGTCTGCGCGCTGCCGACCGGGCCGAAGGCTGGCGCGCCGCGCGAGCTCTTGGTTTCTTCGTAGTTAGCAAACAAAAACAGTTTGTCTTCGATCAGCGGGCCGCCCAGGGTGATGCCTTTGGTGGTGTCCTTCGATTTTGGCGGTGCGTAGTAAGCGCCGGTGGTGTCGTTGTAACGGTCACCAGCGGTGCTGTCATTGCGGAACACGTAATAAACACTGCCCTTGACCTTATTGGTACCGGATTTGGTCACGGCATTAATGTTGGCGCCCGTGTAGCCTTTTTGCGTCACGTCATAGTTGGCCACGTTCACTTGCACCGACTGGATCGCTTCGATCGAGATCGGTTGTTTGCCAGTAGCCGTACCGGAAGCTTCCAGGCCAAAGGTGTCATTCACGGCCACGCCGTCAATCGTCATCGAATTGTAACGCGAGTTCTGGCCTGCGACGGAAATTTCGCCGCGTTCCTTGTCCGTTTGCGACAGTCGCGGGTCAGCACGGGCGTAATCCTGCAAGCTGCGCGAGATCGATGCCTGGGTTGCCAGTTCGGTCGGGCTGATATTGGTGCCGGCGCCCATGTTGTTGCGGTTAAACACCTGGTTGCGGATGGCGTTCGTGCTGACTTTCACCACTTGCATCTGCGCGCCCAAGGTGGCATCGACGCTGGCCGTTTCAGCCAGCTGGATAAAGACGCCTTCGCGTTTTTCCACTTCGCCATTCTTTGTGATGGTGATCGTATAAGGACCGCCTGCGCGCAAGCCACGTGCAACATAACGGCCTTCGGCATCGGTGGTCACGTTGCTGACGGAGCCAGATTCAACGTGAACGATATTGACCTGGGCGCCAGCTGCAGGCTTGCCGTCATTGGCCGAAATACGTCCGCTGATGGCCGACGTAGTGTTCTGTGCGAACGATGGTGCCGCCGCCAGTGCAATAGACAGGCTGAACGCGATTTGCGTTAGCCGAAGTCGCTTGTGATTGATCATCTTTAACCCCAGAAAAGACTATTATTTTTGAACATCCTGGATTGCCCACCATCCGGCTGCGCCGCACAGCAACACAAACACAAGATCTCCTCTTTACGATGCTGCAACTGTTACGCCGGCGGGACTGGCTGCGGTCCTGACTAGACCATCACAAAACGCCTCTCCACACATCACAGCCATGGCAATTCAAGCAATAACGACGGAAACCGATGTTTCCTGGCCGTACAACACGGAGCGCTAGCATCTGTGTCATTCACCCGACATGCTGAGCCGGCTAACATGGCAAGCCGCGAGTGTAATTGTTAAATATTTCAAGACTGTGACACGGCGGCAAAATGCAGAAGAATGTCGTCATTTAGCTGCGCGACTGTTTGTTTCATTCTGCATCTCACCTTTATTTACTGCAAATACCCATCTTCTTACGATATCGCCCAGATGAATTGTGACTTTTTAATATCATCTTCATCTCACTATGCATCATCAAAAAATGGATGACAAATACGATTTTTTTTACATATTTATATATTTAAAATATAAATAGCATAGGGTAACTAGCTGGATTGATATCGTGCTGACAGCGTTCGGGCTTATGGCGCGAGATTATAAATGAGCAATATGTACTTGAAATTGATTCATCCAGGAAATTGGATAAAGTCGTGTATCTGCCGTTAATTGTGTCGCATGGCCGCCACAATATTAACAAAAACACATTGAGAGAGAGGGAAGGTAGAAATGGAAAACGGCCGGAAGATCCGGCCGCCCTGAGAGTATCAGTTGATAACTTCGTGCAACTTACGGTTTGCCACTCTTGCCTGCCTTGTCGGCCGCCGCAATTTGCGCTTCAAACCGGGTGAAACGGGAATCGAGCGCTTTCAGCAAACGCTGCTTGTCCGCTTCCGCCAGGAAGGAATAACGCAGGCTGTTATACGACAGCTTTTTGATTTCCGCATAGTCGGTCTTGTACTGGCTGGCAAACAGCACGTATTCATTCGACAAGGTGTTGCGCGACACGCCCGCGTCATCGGTGGAGATGACGAAGGGTACGCCATACTTGCGGTACAGGGTAACCGGATGGGCCTGTCCTTTGATGCCAAGGATGTAATCATTGCTGGTCAGGTTTACTTCCACGGGGATCCCCCGCTCGCGCATCTTTTGCATGGTCGCCAGCGCATTGTGCTCGTAGGCGATATCCATGCCGTGGCCGATACGGTCGGCGCCCGCCACATCGACGGCTTCGGCGATATGGAACGCCATGCCTTCCGGCGGCACCATGCCCAGCGCCAGCTCGCCCGCATGCAGGGCGATCTTGACGTTCGGATATTTTATCTTGAGGAACTTGAACATTTCCATGTGCAGGCTGTAATCGCGCATGGACACGTTCACGCTTTCCTGACCCACGATATTCACGCCCACCAGCAGCGGATTGAGGCTCGCTGCCTTGAACGCGGCCACCATGGACGAGAACACTTGCGATGGCGACAGGAAGCGCAGCACATACGCCTGGTAGCGCATGGTGAAGTTCGCATCGTCGATGCCGGCGCTGCTGGCGTTCACATTGTCGTTGTAGGCGGTGATGCTTTTCTGGAAGCTGGCATCCTGCTCCAGGCTGGCTGTCCACTTGGCCAGCACGGCTTGCAACGCGGCCGGCGGCAAGCCCGGCGCCAGCACCTGCTGGTCGAACTGCGCGTTTTGCACGAAGGGCGACAGCTCGAAGATCGTCTCGATGTAGCTGAGGTTTTCCGCAATGGCGCGCTGCTTCAGGGTCTTCAGGCCGTCGGCCGTATTCGTCGACGCAACGGGACCGAAGTAGCCGAAGGTGTCAAAAAAGGTGCGGTCCGGCGGCGTCTGGATGGCGCCATGGTTATAGAAATCCTTGGTCGACCAGCGCTGCAGCAATTCCGCATACAGGCCCGCGTCGGCAAACACTTCCGTGGACGACAGGCAGCTGCGCTGCGCGGCCGGCTTGGCGCGCTCGGCTGCGACGACGTCCTTGTTGCTTTCGATGCGGTAGGTCGTCTTGTTGACGCAATAGTTTTCCTTGTCAACCCAGTCGAGAAATTGCTCGGCGTAGATGGCGCCCGAGTAATGGTGATGCAAATCACCGCCCTTGGGCATCATGGAAAAGAACAGGCTCAACTCGGCTGTCTTCGGCTGTGCACCGCTAACCAGGGCAGCAAAATGGCGTGCCGTGGCCGCTTCGTTGGAAGACGAAGTGGCCACGGCCTTGGCGGCTTGCGCCGTTCCGGTCAATGCCAGCGCGGCGCCAAGCGCCAGGCCAGTGAGTTTCTTGTGCATTCGCGTTCTCGCTCAGGATAATTCGTGTTGAACAACGGGTAGGTCAGCCCTGCCCCCGCACATGCACGCATTGCCCGCCCGAATAGGTGGCGGCCACGGCGCGGTCATCGCCCAGCAGCGCGAAGGCAAACAGCAATTCCTCCAGGCTTTGACAGCCGGCCGTGCGGCGCTCGAGCAGCGGCGTCGACTGCTTGTCGAGCACGATGAAGTCCGCTTCCGTGCCAGCGGCGAAATTGCCCAGGGTGCCTTCCAGCTGCATGGCGCGCGCGGCGCCCAGGGTCGCCAGGTAAAACATGCGCAAGGCGGGCAGATAGCTGCCTTTCAAGCGTGCTACTTTATAGGCTTCGTTCATGGTTTGCAACATCGAGAACGAAGTACCGCCGCCCACATCGGTGGCCAGCGACAACAGCACTTTCGCCGCATCGGCGCGCTCGAAATCGAACAGGCCGCTGCCTAAAAACAGGTTGGATGTAGGACAAACTGCGGCCGCCGAAGACGTCTCCGCCATGCGCGCGCGGTCGCGCTCATCGAGCCAGATGCAGTGGCCGAACATGGCGCGCGGGCGCAGCATGCCGTAGTGGTCATACACGTCGAGATAACTGCGCGCCTGCGGATGCAGTTCGCGCACCCAGCGGCACTCATCCTCGTTTTCCGACACGTGGGTTTGCAGATAGGTATCAGGATAGGCGCGCGCCAGCTCGCCCGCCAGATGCATCTGTTCATTCGTCGACGTCGGCACGAAACGGGGCGTGATCGCGTACAGCGAGCGGCCGTGCTTGTGCCAGCGCTGGATCAGCTCTTCGCTTTCGCGTGCGCCGGACTCGGCCGTGTCGCGCAGGAACCCGGGGCAGTTGCGGTCCATCATGACCTTGCCCGCCACCATGCGCAAGCCGCGCGCCTCGCTGGCGCCAAAGAAGGCATCGACCGATTGCGGATGCACGCTGCCATACACCATGGCCGTCGTGGTGCCGCAGCGCAGCAGTTCATCGAGGAAAAACTCGGCCACATTGCGCGCGTGAACCGGATCCTCAAACGCGCGCTCGGTAGGGAAGGTGTACGTTTCCAGCCATGGCAGCAAGCCCGGCGCGGGCGAGGCGATCATTTCCGTCTGTGGGAAATGCAGATGGGTATCGATAAAGCCGGGCACGATCAGCTTGCCCCGGTAATCGACAATATGCGTGCCTGACGGCAAAGTCGGTTGCAGCTGCGCGTAATCGCCGGCCGCCACGACCTTGCCGTCGGCCACGATCAGCAAGCCATCCGCATGCCAGGCGTGCGCCTCCTCTTTGACAGCAGGATCGGCGTGGAAGTGCAGCAAGCTGGATCGGTAAGCTTGCAATGTGGCAGGAACAATCGGCATGACTTCTTTCTATAACGGGTGAATGGCGGCGCGTGGCTGGCGGCGCGGTGGCGTGCTGGCAGAGGCCAGCCGCAGCGGTGCGGCCAGGGCGGCAGCGGCCGCTTCTTCCCACACCATGAGTAACTGACAGGCAACGGAAGCGGCGATCACGGCTGGCGCCTTGTTGCGGATGCCGGGCATGCCGATCGGACACACCATGGCGGCAATGCGCTCGTCCGGCACGCCGCGCGCCCGCAGGCGGTGCTCGAACTGCTTGCGCTTGGTGTACGAACCGATCAAGCCGAACCAACCCGCATCCGCGCGCTCCATGATAGCTTGCGTCAAGCGTTGATCGAGCGCATGGCTATGGGTCATGACGAGAAAACTGCCGCCCGGCGGCGCCATGGCGACAAATTCCTCGGGCGTGTCGGTGGCGGCAAGGCGCACATTATCAGGCAAACCCGCAGGCAACGCCGAGGAGAACATGTCTTCGCGCTCATCGACCCAGGTGATATTGCAGGGCAAGTGGGCCAGCGCGCGCACGATGGCGGCGCCCACATGGCCGGCGCCGAACAGGGTCAGGTGCGCGCGCGGCGCCAGGCAGGGATCGACCAGCCAGCGCCGCCCTTCACGCCCCTGCGCGACATGGGTACTGCGTTCGCGTGAAAACGTATCGGGCGCCTGGCCTGGCGTGCCGGCGATCAAGCTACCGTCAGCATCGAACAGCGCAGAGGCGGGTTCGCCATCGAGCGCCGTCAGGCGCCAGCTGTCCTGCTGGCGGCGTTCGCGCAAGACGGCCAGCGACTCTTTCAGGCTGGCATCGACATACTCGAACGCCAGGTGGACGACGCCGCCGCAGCATTGCCCCAGACTGGGGCCCAGCGCAAAACGCTCGAGCCGCACGCGGGTGTCGCCTGTGGCCAGCATGGTCTTGGCCATTTCCACGGCGCGCAATTCCAGGTGGCCGCCGCCGATGGTGTCCATTTGACCATCGAGGGTGACGCGCATCTTCGCCCCCGCCTCCCGCGGGCCGGAACCTTCCACCAGGGCGACCGTCACCAGCACGGATGCCTGCGCCTCATTCTCCATCGCCGTCAGCCAGTCGCTCATCTTCTGCTCCTAGGCGCCGGCATGCGCCGCTTGGACGGCCATGACCGCCTTGAGGATTTCCTCGCTGGTGGCCGGTGCATTCAGCGGTGGCTGCACGGCGTGATGGCCGACACTGGAAATGGCGTCGCGGATGGCAAAGAACACCGAAAACGGCAACAATAACGGCGGCTCGCCCACGGCCTTGGAACGGTGGATGCTGTCTTCCACATTGCGGTTCTGGAACAGCTTGACGCGAAAATCTTCCGGGCAATCGGAAATGCCGGGAATCTTGTACGTCGATGGCGCATGCGTCATCAGCTTGCCCGCCGCATTCCACCATAGCTGCTCTGTTGTCAGCCAGCCCATGCCCTGGATAAACGCCCCTTCCACCTGACCCAGATCAATCGCGGGATTGAGCGACTGGCCCGCATCGTACAAGGCATCCGCACGCAACAGTTTCCACTCGCCCGTCAGGGTATCGACCACCACTTCGGCCACCGCCGCGCCATACGCATAATACGAAAACGGATGGCCCGTCATCGTCTTCGCATCCCACGACAGCCCGGGCGTGGCATAAAAACCGTCTGACCACAATTGCACTCTAGCCAAATACGCCTTCTGCACCAGTTCGGCAAACGGCACGACATGACCGTTGACGTGGATATGGTTGTCGAAGAAGCGCACGGTGTCAGCGTCGCCACCGTACAGTTTGACCGCGTAATAGGCCAGGCGTTCACGGATCTGGCGCGCCGCATCCTGCGCCGCCTTGCCGTTCAGGTCGGCGCCGGTAGAAGCCGCCGTGGCCGACGTGTTCGCTACCTTGCTGGTGTCGGTGGCCGTGGCCCGCACCCTGTCCAGGTCGAGGCCCAGCTCGTGCGCCACCACCTGCATCACCTTGGTATTGATGCCCTGCCCCATTTCCGTACCGCCATGGTTGACCAGCACGGAGCCATCCACATACACGTGCACGAGGGCACCGGCCTGGTTCAGATGCGTGACGTTGAAGGCGATGCCGAATTTCAAGGGCGTGAATGCCAGGCCCTTCTTCAGCACGGGACTAGCTTCGTTGAACGCATCGATGGCCCGGCGGCGCGCGCGGTAGTCGCTGCTCTCTTCCAGTTCGGCAACGAGCTCATGGATCACATTGTCGACGATTTTTTGTCCGTACGGCGTGACGTTGCGCCCTTCCACCTCGTTGCGGCCATAGAAATTAAGCAGGCGGATATCGAGCGCATCGCGTTGCAGATGGCGGGCGATTTCATCGATGACGTATTCGATGGCGATGGCGCCCTGCGGACCGCCGAAGCCCCGGAAAGCCGTGTTCGACTGGGTATTCGTCTTGCCGCAGGCGGCGCGGATATCCACGTCGGACAAATAGTAGGTGTTGTCGAAATGGCAGACGGCGCGCGTGGCGACGGGACCGGACAGGTCCGCGGAATAGCCGGCGCGCGTGGTCATGTCGACCTTGGCGGCCAGGATTTGACCGTCGTCGTCGTAGCCCACTTCGTATTCATAGTAAAAACAGTGGCGCTTGCCCGTCACCAGCATGTCGTCGTCGCGGTCGGCGCGCAGTTTCACGGGGCGCCTCAGTTTGGCTGCCGCGATCGATGCGGCCGCCGCCCACAGGGCCGACTGCGATTCCTTGCCGCCGAAACCGCCGCCCATGCGCCGGCATTCGACGGTGATGTTGTGCGAATGCACTCCCAGTGCATGCGCCACCACGTGCTGCATCTCGCTCGGATGCTGGGTCGAACACAGCACCAGCATGCCCTGCGCTTCCTTCGGGATGGCGTAGGAAATCTGTCCTTCCAGATAAAACTGTTCCTGGCCGCCCACATACAGCTGGCCCTTGACCACGTGCGGCGCCTTCTCGAATGCGGCCTGGTAATTGCCGCGTGTCAGTTGCATGGGCGGCAGCACATACGATTGCGCGGCCTTGGCCGCCTGCGGCGTCATAATCGCAGGCAATTCTTCGTACGACACCTGCGCCAGGCGGGCGGCGCGGCGCGCATGGTCGTGCGTATCGGCCACAACAATAAAGATGGGCTGGCCCACGTATTGCACCAGATCAAAAGCCAGAATGGGATCGTCGTGGATGATGGGGCCGCAATCATTGGTGCCTGGAATGTCCTGCGCCGTGTAGACGGCGACGACACCGGTAGCGGCGCGCACGGCAGATAAATCCATGGCCGTGATGCGCGCGTGCGGCTTTTGCGACAAGCCCAGCGCAGCGTGCAAGGTGCCTTGCAGTTCGGCGATATCGTCCGTATAGGTGGCTTGCCCCAGCACATGCAATTGCGCCGATTCATGGGGGCTGGGCTTGCCCACGGCGCTCCAGGCGGCCGCTTGCAGTTCGGGCGTGGCAGGATGGTTCATGCTGGTCCTTTCAGGCGCGGCAAGCGTAGGCGTTGAGGGACGTCGGGGGCAATGGCGCACCGGGACGGGTTTCCAGCCAGAAGCGGCGCAACAGGTTTTGCGCCGTCGTCATGCGATAGGTATTCGACGCGCGCATGTCCGACAGGGGCGCGTAATCGTCGGCCAGCAAGCGCATGGCGATGGTCAGATTTTCTTCATTCCACGCCTGTCCGCGCAGAAATGCTTCCGTTCGCGCGGCGCGTTGCGGCGTAGCGGCCATGCCGCCAAAGGCGATGCGCGCCTCGACGATACGCTCGCCATCGAGCTGGAAGGCGAACGCGGCGCACACGGCCGAGATATCCTGGTCAAAGCGCTTGGCCAATTTATATGTGCGGAAATGCACGCCGGCACGGGGCAAGGGCACGCGCACGGCTTCGACGAATTCGCCCGGCTGCAAGTCTTTCTTTTGGTAAGCGAGATAAAAATTTTCCAGCGGCATGATCCGCTGTCCGGCCGGGCCACGCAGCACGATATCGCTGCCCAGCGCAATCAGCCACGGCATCGAGTCGCCGATGGGCGAACCATTCGCCACATTGCCGCCCAAAGTACCGGCGTTGCGGATCGGCAAGGAAGCAAAACGCTGCCACAGTTCCGACAATTCTTCCGGATAATGCTCGCGCAGCGCCGCATACGCATCGTTCAGGCTGGCGCCAGCGCCAATCTGCAGCTTGCCATTGTCCTCGGCGATGGTTTTCAGCGCCGCGACGTTGCCCAGATAAATGATGTCGCCCAGATCACGCAGTTGCTTGGTCACCCACAGGCCCACGTCGGTGGAACCGGCCAGCAGACACGCCTGCGGCTTGTCCGCGCGCAAGGCCACCAGTTCCTCGATGCTGCGCGGCGCGTGGAAGTGCTGACCGCCATGTTCATACGTGCTCAGGCTGCCGCGCTGCAGCGCCTGCAATTGCACGCGTAACGCGTCGCGGTCGAAGATGACATGCGGCAGTTCGCCCATGCGCTTGGCTGCATCGATGATGGGCCGGTAGCCCGTGCAGCGGCACAGATTGCCGGACAGCGTATCGTCGATTTCGCCGCGCGTGGGCGTCTCGCCGTTTTTCTCCAGATACATGCCCCATAAGGACATGACAAAACCGGGCGTGCAAAAACCGCACTGGGAACCGTGGCATTCAACCATCGCCTGCTGCACCGGGTGCAGGGCGCCATCGGGCTGCTGCAAGTCTTCCACGGAAAACAGGGCCTTGCCATCGAGGGTAGGTGTGAGCTGGATGCAGGCATTGACGGCCTTCATCTCGACCTGGCCGTCCACCAGACTGCCGATGACGACGGTGCAGGCGCCGCAATCGCCCTCGGCGCAGCCTTCCTTGGTGCCCGTGCAATGCAAATCCTCGCGCAGGTGCTGCAACACAGTCTGCGTAGGGGCGGCGTTGCGCACTTCCTGTACGGCACCACGGTAGTAAAAGCGGATCGGTTCTGACATGCTGGCCTCGGTATAGTCCCAGTATAGGAGATTAACACCGGCATATGCGGCGACTATATGCAAAGACTGATTTTACTTATCATCCTATCTCAATAAAACTCATTCCTGGAACGGATGCGTCGCATGCCAGTGTTCGGCGATATCGATGCGGCGCGTGATCCATACCTGCTCATGGCCCTGCACATAGTCGAGGAAGCGCGCCAGCGCCGCAGCCCGTCCGGGCCGCCCCACCAGACGGCAATGCAGGCCCACGGACAGCATTTTCGGCTGATTCAAGCCGTTCGGATCGCCTTCCGCATACAGCACATCGAAGGCATCCTTCAGATAATCGAAAAACTGCGTGCCCGAATTAAAACCCTGCATGGCGGCAAAGCGCATGTCGTTCGTGTCCAAGGTATAAGGCACGATCAGCTGCGGCTGCACGGCAGGCATGCCGGCGGCATCCGTGTACGCCACTTTTTCCCAGAATGGCAAGTCATCGCCGTAATAATCGGCGTCGTAGCGGAAGCCGCCATGCTCGACCACCAGTTTGCGCGTATTCGGCGAATCGCGCCCCGTGTACCAGCCTTGCGGGGCGGATCCCGTCAATTCGCGGATGATCTGCACGGCCTCGCGCATGTGTTCGCGTTCCGTCGCTTCATCCATGTTTTGATAGGAAATCCAGCGCAAGCCGTGGCAGGCAATCTCGTGGCCCATTTGCTGGAAGGCGGCCACGGCTTCGGGATTGCGTTTCAAGGCCATCGATACGCCAAACACCGTCAGCGGCAGGCGCCGCTCCTCGAACATGCGCAGCAAGCGCCAGAGCCCGGCGCGCGAACCGTATTCGTAAATCGACTCCATACTCAGGTGGCGCGCAGGAAAAGCGGCCGCACCGATCATTTCCGATAAAAACGTTTCCGACGCGGGATCGCCATGCAGCACGCTGTTTTCCGCCCCTTCCTCGTAATTGAGGACGAATTGCAGCGCGATGCGGGCCTTGCCCGGCCATTGAGGGTGGGGTGGCGTGCGGCCATAGCCGATCAAGTCGCGTGGATAATATTCGTAATTGTTCATGCGGAGGCGCGCCTATAGGAGGACAATGTTGGCTATATGCCCAATCATATAGCCGCGCGCAGCCACCGGTATATGATTTACACGATAAGCACATTCACTCACCCTATATACAGGATAGCAAATGGGAAAACTCAGCACGCATGTACTCGATATCGCCCACGGCAAGCCGGGAGCCGGCGTCAAGGTCGCCCTGTTTTCAGTCGCGCCGGAAGGCAAAGTGTTATTGAAGATGGATATGACGAACAGCGACGGCCGCTGCAGCACCCCATTGCTGGAAGGCGACAGTATGAAGGCTGGCCAGTATGAGCTGGTGTTTAATGCTGGCGACTATTTCGCCGCTCAGGGCGTGGAATTGCCATCGCCCCGCTTCATCGACCTGGTGACGCTTTCATTTGGCATCGCGCATACTGATGAGAACTACCATGTGCCGCTGGTGGTATCGCCGTGGTCGTATTCCACTTACCGCGGCAGCTGATCCCACGATACCAACAATGTTGTCGGATTAGCGCTGCGCGCGTAAGCCGACGAACACCAGCGGCGCCAAACAAGCACCACAAACCGCCAGACGAAAAAAAACCCGACCATTGCTGATCGGGTTTTTCTCTACTGCGAATAACAAGCCTGACGATAACCTACTTTCACACTGGTTGCAGCACTATCATCGGCGCAAAGTTGTTTCACGGTCCTGTTCGGGATGGGAAGGGGT
>NZ_NEHB01000038.1 GCF_002127655.1 Janthinobacterium sp. GW456P | reverse complement strand
GGATTCGGCGGCGCCGGCGGCGGCGGCCGGTCGCGCGTGGCAAAGCCGCGCGGCAGCAGCCGTGCCGTTTCTATGCCGCGCAGGAACATGTTCTGGAACGGCGTGGCCAGATAGGGCAGCACCATGCCGATCACCAGCAAGCCCACGCCCAGGGTGACGGGAAAGCCGATGCCGAAGATGTTCAGCTGCGGCGCGGCGCGCGTTAGGATGCCCAGCGCCACGTTGGTCAGCAGCAGGGCGGCGATGATGGGCAGCGAAATTTGCAGGCCGGAACGGAAGATTTCCCCGCCCCAGGCCGCCAATTGCTGGAAACCGCCGCCGCTGATGGGACTCGACGAAATGGGCAGGCTGACGAAGCTTTCCGCCAGCGCCGCCAGCAAGACCAAGTGGCCGTTGACGGTCAAAAACATCAAGGTGGCCAGCATGACGAGGAACTGGCTGATGGCGGACGACCTGCCCTTGGTTTGCGGATCGAAGAACGAGGCGAAGCCCAGGCCCATGGTGAGGCTGCTGAGTTCACCTGCCATTTCGATGGCGGAAAACACAATGCGGATGGAAAAGCCCATGGCCAGCCCGACCAGCATCTCTTGCGTGAGGATCAGCAGACCGGGCAAGGACATCGGGTTGATGGCAGGCAAGGCCGGCACGGTGGGGGCGATGATCATGGCCAGCAGCGCGCCCAGGGTCACCTTGACGGTGGCCGGCACGGCCGCGTTGCCGAACAGGGGCGCGGCCGCGATCAGGCCGAGGATGCGGCTAAGCGGCCACAGCAGTGCTGCGATCCACGTGTTCAGTTCGATGCTGGACAGGGTCAGCATGGCAACAAGCGCGGCACTAGCCCACCAGGTTCGGGATGCCCGTGAACACCTGGCGCATGTAGTCGAGCATGACGGACAGCATCCACGGGCCGGCCACGACGATGGCGACGAAGATGCCGACCAGCTTGGGAATGAAGGACAGGGTCGCCTCGTTGATCTGCGTGGCCGCCTGGAAGATACTGACGATCAAGCCGATGATGAGGGCGACGAGCAGCATGGGCGCGGCCACCATCAGGGTGATTTCCATCGCATGGCGGCCCAGGGTCATGACGCTTTCGGGTGTCATCGTACTTCCCCTAGTAAAAACTCTGTGACAGCGAGCCCAGCAGCAACTGCCAGCCGTCGACGAGCACGAACAGCATCAGCTTGAACGGCAGCGAGATCGTCGCGGGCGACATCATCATCATGCCCATCGACATCAGCACGCTGGCGACCACCATGTCGATGATCAAAAACGGGATGAAGATGGCAAAGCCGATCTGGAACGCCGTCTTCAGTTCGCTTGTGACGAAGGCGGGCACGAGGATGCGCAGCGGCACGTCTTCCGGACCTTGCAGGGCAGCCGAACGCGACATCTTTGCGAACAGGGCCAGGTCGGCCTGGCGCGTCTGCTTGAGCATGAAGGTTTTCAGGGGATCGACGCCCTTGTCCATCGCCTGCTGCATGGTGATCTTGTTTTCCTGATACGGTTGATACGCATCCGTGTAGATCTTGTCGAACACGGGGCCCATGACGAACAGGGTCAAAAACAGGGCCAGCCCCACCAGCACCTGGTTCGGTGGCGCCGATTGCGTGCCGATGGCCTGGCGCAGCAGGGACAGCACGATGATGATGCGCGTAAAGCAAGTCATCATCAAGAGCGCCGCCGGCAGGAAGGTGAGCGACGTCATCAGGATGAGCGTCTGCACCGGCAGCGAGTAATTCTGGCCGCCGCCCGGCGCCGGCGTGCTGTTGAAGGCCGGGATGCCCGGTTCGGCCAGCGCCCACAGCGGCAAGGCCAGGGCGGCGGCCGCCAGCAGCCAGGTCAGGGGAGTCTTCAAGGTGGACCACGCCATCTGCTGCTTATTTCCCATTGCGTTTTTCGATGGTCTGTTTCAGCCACTCGGAAAAATTGGCGGCCGCGGGGCCGTTTTGCGCCGTCGCCAGCTGCGGCAACTCGCCTTCCTGGCGCGGCAGGGTGGCCAGCGCGTTGATCCTGCCGGGCGAGGCGCCGACGACGATCCACTGGTCGGCCACTTCGACGAGGACGATGCGTTCGCGCCCGCCCAGGTTGAGCGAACTGACGACGCGCATCTTGTTGTTGCCGCCCATGACCTTGGGGCCATAGCGTTTCATGAACCAGGCCAGGCCGATCAGCAGGGCCAGCACGAACATCAGCGCGAGGATGGTTTGCAGCAGGCTGCCGGCCGAGCTTGTCGGTGCCATCGTCATGGGCGCGCCCGCCGGCATGGCGGGCAGGGCGGCGGCGGGTGAGGCGGCGGCAGACGCGGCGGCTACCGCCGCGGCCGCTGGCGCTGTCTCGCTTGCGAGCGCGACGGAAGCACTGGCGGCGCCGGCCGCCGGCGCCGACGCGGCTGCCGGTTCCGCGTGGGCAATGCTGCATGCCGCCAGCAGCGGCAGCAGGGTGGAAATCAACAGGCCAGGCTTCATTTATTCAATTTTCGGATGCGTTCGGAAGGCGTGATGATGTCGGTCAGGCGGATGCCGAACTTGTCATTGACCACCACCACTTCGCCCTGGGCGATCAGGCAGCCGTTGACCAGCACGTCCATCGGTTCGCCGGCCAGACCGTCGAGCTCGACCACGGAACCCTGCGCCAGTTGCAGCAGGTTCTTGATGGCGATCTTGGTGCGGCCCAGTTCGACCGTCAGCTGCACGGGAATATCGAGGATGAAATCGATATCGTTGTGCGTTTCCGACTTCGATGCCTGCTTGGAAAAGTCCTTGAACACGGCGGCGCTGGCCGCGCTGGCCGTAGTGGCGGCCTGGTTCTGCAGCGCTTCGGCCTCCGCCTTGGCCTGCTCGGCAATGGCCGCGCCCCAATCGTCTTCCGCGCTTTGGTCGTCTTGGTTGTCAGACATGTGTTTCTCCTGTTGTACAGATGCGGGCCGCAGCACGGCCCGGGTATTTTTTAATGATTGTTCATGTTATCGGCATTGGCGAGGAGTTTCTCCACCTTCAATGCATATTGTCCGTTCAGCACGCCATACGTGCAATCCATCACGGGCACGCCATCGACGGTGGCGGCGATCAGTTCGGGAATATTCAGGGGGATGATGTCGCCCACCTTCATGTTCAAAATCTCGTCGAACGACACGCGCGCCGTGCCCAGCGAGGCCACCAGCTCGACTTCGGCGATCTGGATCTGCTGCGTCATCAGGCGGATCCAGCGCTTGTCCACTTCCAGCGCCTCGCCCTGCAGGCTCGAGGTCAGCGAATCGCGGATCGGCTCGATCATCGAATACGGCATGCAGAAGTGGATCTGTCCGGAAACGGAACCCAGTTCCACCGTAAACGTGGACGCCACCACCACCTCGTTCGGCGTGGCGATGTTGGCGAACTGCGTGTTCATTTCTGAACGGATATATTCGAATTCGACGGGGAAGACCGGCTCCCACGACTTGGTATAGGCCTCGAAGACGATGTCGAGGATGCGCAGGATGATGCGCTGCTCCGTCTGCGTAAAGTCGCGCCCTTCGACGCGTGTGTGGAAGCGTCCGTCGCCGCCGAACAGATTGTCGACCAGCAGGAAGACGAGGCCCGGATCGAAGACCATCAGGGCCGTGCCGCGCAGCGGCTTCATGTGCACCAGGTTCAGATTGGTCGGCACCACCAGATTACGGATGAACTCGCTGTACTTCGAGACGCGCACGGACCCGACCGACACCTCGGCGCTGCGGCGCAGGAAGTTGAACAGGCCCACGCGCAGCAGCCGGGCGAAACGCTCGTTGATAATTTCCAACGTCGGCATCCGGCCGCGCACGATGCGCTCCTGGGTTGCCAGGTTGTAGGTACGAACTCCCGTGACATCTTCCGGCGTCTGCGCGTCGTCCTGGTCTCCGTTGACGCCCTTCAGAAGGGCATCGACTTCTTCCTGGGAGAGGAAATTATCGGCCATGGCTGCTTATTGAATGATGAATGCGGTAAATAATACGTCCGTCACGTCCTGCTCCGGCCCTTTGTCCTCGAACGGCTGGTTCACCTGATTGATGATTTCGGCCGCCAGCTGCTGCTTGCCTTCCACGGTATTGAGTTCGGACGCCTTCTTGCCGGACAGTAGCAGCAACAAGCGGCTGCGCACTTTCGGCATGTTCAGTTTGATGCTATCCATTTCTTCCGGACTGCCCACCTGCAGGGTAAACGCGATCTGCAGATATTGTTCGCCATTTTCCGGCTGCAAGTTGACGGTGAAGGCATCGACGGGGACGAAAACGGGCGGACCGGCCTTGGAAGCGGCGTGTTTTTTCTTGCTGGGCGCCGCTTCTTCTTTATCGGCCTTGCCATGCAAGAAGTACCAGGCGGCACCGCCACCGACGCCGCCGGCCACCAGCACCGAGGCCAGCACGATGATCAGAAGCTTCTTTTTCGAGGCGCCGGCGGGGGCCAGGCCTGCATCTGCTTTCGGATCTGCTTTCATTTTTGGATTTGCTTTCAATGGTACTCGGGTGCATGGAAGTGGATCACGACGCCATTATGTCATTATCGGCAAATTCTGCGCAGAAGGATGCAGTGAAAAGAGGGCGGAAGCGCCCTCAACTCGCTGTTTTTAGACGAAAAGTTATGCCGCGGCGCGCGCCTGTGGCCTGCGGACGACGAATTGTCCTCAGGCAAAGGTATCGACGGCACTCAGGCTGGGTCGGCTGCGTCCGCCAGATGCCGGCGCGATGGCGATCTCGCCACCGGAGGCGCCGCCACCCTGGCCATTGCCACGGCGTTCGCCCGAGGCGGCGCGCTCGCCATGGTTTTGCTGTTCCGGCGTGCCGGCCGAGACGGTGGCGCTGCCGAAGGCGATGCCCGCTTCGCTCATCATTTCGCGCAGGCGCGGCATGGCCGCCTCCAGCGCTTGGCGTACTTCCGGCTGGGCCGACATGAAGGCGGCATCGGCCTGGTCATTGGTGACTGTCAGGACCACCTGCACGGGCCCCAGATCGGGCGGATTCAGGGTCAGGGTGGCGCTCTGGTCGCCGCCGGCCGCCATCCACACGACTTTCTGCCCCAGTTGCTGGTCCCAGGCCGGCGAGCCGACCCGGCCCGTCAGCTTGTCGGCCGGCACGGCCACGGCGGCCGCGGCCTGCTGCAGCGCGCTCGGCTGCAACTGGGCCGCAAGGCGGCTCAGGTCGGCAGGCGTTTCCTTGAGGATTGGTTCGGCTACGGCGGCGCCCGCCTTGGCGGTGGCCGCCAACTGGGCGTCGACGGCCAGCTTGCCCGGCTCGGCCTTGCCTGCCGGCACGCTGGCGCCTGGTGTGGCGGCCACTTTGCCCTGGGCCTGGCCCAGGCTGTCGGCAAAGTCGCCGCTGTCCGCTTGCGCGATGACGGTGGCGGCGGCCTTGCCGCTGCCCTGGCCGGCTGCCAGTAACGGCCCGGTTGCCAGGCCCTTGCCGTCGGCCTTGACGCTGGCGCGCGCCGGCAGTTCCGGCACGGCCTTGGCGGCTGCCACTGGCGGTTGGATGGCCAGCTGGATGCTGCCCACGAGGGCCAGCATCTCGGCGGCCGGATCGGCCGGCGGCGTGACTGTCGTCGCGGGAACGGCGGGCACGCTGGCCTCTGCCGTGGCGCTGTCACCGTCGCCGTTGGCGGGGGGCGCCGCCTCGGTAGCTGATGCGGGCGGCTGTTCGCTGCTGGCCGCCTGTTCGGTGCCCGCTTGCGCCGGCTTCGCTTCATTGGCGGGCGCCGGCGTCGCGGGCGCTGGCGTGGCCGCAGGACTGGCGGGGCGTGCCGGCGCCGGCGCTTGCGCCATATTACGGCTGGCCTGGCGTTGCTCGATCTGGCGGTTCAGGGTGCGCTGGAAGTCGCCCGGCGTGCCGCTGGCGGGCGCCTGGCCGCGGTTGGCGGCGCCGGGCGTGGCGTTTGGCGAGATGATCTGGGAAATCGGTGTTGGCTGGGTTTGCATGATGCTGCCTCAGTGTTGCTTAGCGTTTGTAATAGGCTTGTCGCGCCGCGTGCTCATCCATTGCTTTCTGGTCGCGCTTGTTTTCCAGCTTCAGCGCCTGTTCCTGCGCCCGGTTGTTCAGGGTGGTGTACGACATGCGCCTGCGTTCGGCCAGCTGCCAGCGCATCTTTTCATTCTCGCTGCGCGCCTGCGCATGCTCGACCACTTGCTGCTGGCCCATGATTGCGCTGTCGAGCTTGACCATGAAAGCCTGGAAGTTGCGGTAAGCCATGGGCGTGATGCCGCTGCTCATGCTCGCTTCGAAGCGCTTGGCATAGTCGTCGCGGTAGCCGGACAGCATGTCCAGCTTCTGGCGGCAATCGTCGAGCGCTTTCAGGGCCGCGCCCAGGCGCTTGGCGCAATCGTCCGTTTCGCGCTGGGCGAGGTCGATCAGGGTTGCAAGTTGGGAAGGAGAAGCCATGGCTGATTATATTCCCGCTATGCAAGTCCCAATCAGTCGAATAGAGCGGTAAGTTGCCCCAAGCTCTCGTCCATGCTGACCCGCTCCGTGATCTGCTGTTGCAAAAACGCCTCGATCTTTTCATGCAGGGCGATGGCCTGGTCCAGCACGGGGTCGGTGCCGGCGCTGTAGGCGCCGACGCTGATCAGGTCGCGGCTGCGTTCATAGCGCGAATACAGTTGCTTGAGCTTGCGCGCCCGCTGCTGGTGCTCGTGCGTGGTGATCGAGTGGGCGGCACGCGAAATCGATTGCTCGATGTCGATGGCGGGATAATGGCCCGCTTCGGCCAGGCGGCGGTTCAGCACGATATGCCCGTCCAGGATGGCGCGCGCCGAGTCGGCGATCGGATCCTGCTGGTCGTCGCCCTCGGTCAGCACGGTGTAGAAGGCCGTGATCGAGCCGCCGCCTTCCTCGCCATTGCCGGCCCGCTCCACCAGCACGGGCAGCTTGGCGAAGACGGAGGGCGGATAGCCCTTGGTGGCGGGCGGCTCGCCGATGGCCAGGGCGATTTCGCGCTGCGCCATGGCATAGCGGGTCAGCGAATCCATGATCAGCAGCACGTTTTGCCCCTGGTCGCGGAAGTGTTCGGCAATCGCCGTCGCATACGCGGCCCCTTGCAGGCGCATCAGCGGCGGCGTGTCGGCCGGCGCGGCCACGACGACGGAGCGTGCCAGGCCTTCGGGGCCGAGGATTTGCTCGATGAATTCCTTGACTTCGCGTCCGCGTTCGCCGATCAGGCCGACGACGATCACGTCCGCTTCCGTGTAGCGGGCCATCATGCCCAGCAGCACGCTCTTGCCGACGCCGGAACCGGCGAACAGGCCCATGCGCTGGCCACGGCCCACAGTCAGCATGGCGTTGATCGAGCGTACGCCCACGTCGAGCGTATCGACGATGGGCGCGCGGCCCAGGGGATTGGCGGGGCGCACGTTGATGGGGGCGCTGTCGGTCGTGTGCAGCGGGCCCAGCTGGTCAAGCGGACGGCCCGCGCCGTCGAGCACGCGGCCCAGCAGTTGCGGCCCGACGGGCAGGTGGCGCGCGCGGTCGCTGGGGCGGCGGCGCGGGTGCGCCACGCTGCCGGGGCGGGGGATGGCCGGCTCGACGGAAAACACGCGCGTGCCGGGCACGATGCCCTCGACGTCGCTTTGCGGCATCAAAAACAGGCGGTCGCCTTCAAAACCCACCACTTCCGCCTCGACCCGGCCGCCATTGGGCAGCGGCACGGTGCAGGCGGCGCCGACGGCCAGGCGCAAGCCCACGGCTTCCATCACCAGGCCGGCCACGCGCGTGACCCGGCCCGAAATTTGCATCGGTTCGACAAAGCCGACCACGGCCGAACAATCGCTCAGGTAGGCGCGCCAGCGCCCCGCATGGGCAGCAGGGCCTTTGACGGGCTCGCTCACGGCGCCAGCCAGTCCAGGTCTTTGCCCAGCGCATGCGTCAGGCGCTGCCAGCGGGTGGACGCTTGCGCGTCGATCTGGTTGCTGGCCGTGTCGATCTTGCAACCACCGCGTTCCACGCTGGGGTCTTCGATGACTCTCCAGCCGCCCTTGTCGAGCTCATCGCCGATGCCGTCGCGCACCACCTGCGCGTCTTCCGGGTTGAGCATCAGCAAGGCCGGCTGTTGCAGCACGGGCAAGTATTCGATGGCTTCGCGCACCATCGGCAGCATCAGCTCGGGGCGCACGGGCAGGGCCGTTTTCAGCATGCCCTTGGCCAGCTGCAGGGCCAGTTCCATCACGTCGTTGGCGATCAGTTCGTCGGCCTGGTGCACGGCCGTGCCGAAGTCGACGGCGATGGTTTGCAAATGCGCCAGTTCCACGGCCGAGGCAGCTTTGCCTTGTGCGTACGATTCGGCATGGCCGTCGGCATGTCCGGCCGCGTGGCCTTCCGCATAGCCGGCAGCGCGGCCTTCCTCGAAGGCCGTGGCGCGCGCTTCCTCGCGGATCGCGTCGAGTTCTTCCTGCGTCGGGTATTCGAGCGGCGGGGCCGGCTCTTCCTCGTGCAGCTCGGCAAATGGATCGAATTCCGGTTCGGGCTCCGGTTCGAGCAGCTTGCGCGCCGCCACCACGCTGGGGCGCTCGTCGCCAAACGAGGTCATTTCCCAGCGCTGGTAAGCGGTTTGCTGCTCTTTGGGAATCAAATTAGACAAACGAATCCTCGCCTTTTCCGCCTAAGACAATCTGTCCCTCGTCCGCCAGGCGGCGCACGATCTGCAGGATCTGTTTCTGCTGCGATTCCACTTCCGACAGGCGCACGGGGCCTTTCGATTCGAGGTCTTCGCGCATCATCTCGCCGGCGCGCTGCGACATGTTCTTGAAGATCTTGTCGCGCAGTTCCTGCGAGGCGCCCTTCAGGGCGATGATCAGCATTTCCGACTGCACTTCGCGCAGCAGCAGCTGGATGCCGCGGTCGTCGATATCGATCACGTTGTCGAACACGAACATTTCGTCCATGATCTTTTGCGCCATGTCGTTGTCGTAGTTCTTGATATTGTCCATGACGGAGCCTTCCTGCTCGCCGCTCATGAAGTTCAGGATCTCGGCTGCCGCGCGCACGCCGCCCAGCGATGATTTCTTGATGTTTTCGTTACCCGACAGCAGTTTCGTCAGCACGTCGTTGAGTTCGCGCAAGGCGGCCGGCTGCACGCCGTCCAGGGTGGCGATGCGCAAGACCACGTCGTTGCGCAGGCGGTCCGTGAAGTGGCCGAGGATTTCGCACGCCTGGTCGCGTTCCAGGTGGACCAGGATGGTGGCGATGATCTGCGGGTGTTCGTTGCGGATCAGCTCGGACACGGATTGCGAATCCATCCATTTCAGCGATTCGATGCCGGACGCATCCTTGCCGCCCAGGATGCGCGACAGCAGCACGGACGCCTTGTCGTCGCCCAGCGCCTTGGTGAGCACTTGCCGGATATATTCGTCCGAATCGAGGCCGACGGTGGAATTGAGTTCCGTCTGCGCGCGGAAGTCGCCGAGCACCTCGACCACCTGCTCGTGTGCGATGCCCTTCATGGTGGCCATGGCGGCGCCCAGTTTCAGCACTTCGCGCGGGCCGAGGAATTTCATGACCTCGGCCGCTTCGCTCTCGCCCAGTGCCAGCATCAGGATCGATGCTTTTTGCAGTCCCGTTGTCTCAGTCATTATTGCCTATCCATGCTTTGATGACGTTGGCCACCACGCGCGGGTCTTCCTGCGCCAGTTTGCGGGCCATCGCCAGGTTTTCGCGGTAGCCGCGCGCCGTGTCTTCTTCCAGTTCTTCCAGCTCCGCTTCGCTGAGCAGGACTTCGTTTTCCTCGTCCGTCTTCGGCAGTTCCGGCTCGATGACGGGCGGCGGGGCGCCGAAATCGTCGATCTTGCGCATCACGGGGCGCAGCATCGGGCGCACGATCTTGATGAAGATATACAGCAGGATCAGGGCCGTGATGAGGAATTTCGCCAGTTCCTTGGCCAGCGGCAAGTTGGCCGGATCGCGCCACCACTCGAGCTTGCCTTCCGGCGCGCGCTCGATGCCGTCGAACGGCGAGTTGGCCACGCTGAAGCTGTCGCCGCGCTCCTTGTTGTAGCCCATCGCTTCCTTGACCAGATTGTTGATCTGGACCATTTCGGCAGGCGAAATCGGCTTGACCGTGACCTTGCCATCCTTGTCGAAGCTGCGGCGGTAGTTGACGACGACGGCCACCGACAGGCGGCGCAGGCCGCCCATGGATTTCTGCTCGTAGCGCACGGTCTTGTCGACTTCATAATTCGTCGTCGATTCCTTCTGTGTCGGCGCCGTCGGCGCGCCAGCCGGGGCGCCCGGCGCCTCGGCCGTCAATGGCGCCGTCGCCACGCCTGGCGGCTGGTTCGACAGCGCGCCCGGCACGCCGGAAGGATTGGCATTGCCGGCGCCCGTCGATTCGCTCGTTTGCTGGCTGCGGATGGTCGACGCTTCCGGCGGCGAGTTCGGCTTGTAGGTTTCGGCCGCCTGCTCGCTTTGCGAGAAATCCACGTCGGCCGTCGCCTCGGCGCGCACATTGCCTTCGCCGACGATGGGCAGCAAGATCGATTCGACCTGCTTGATCACGCTTTGCTGCAATTGCTGCACGTATTTCAGCTGGTTCGGGTCCAGGCTCTTGATGCCGTTGGCGCGGTCCTTGTCCTTTTCCTGGTTCGACAGCAGGGTGCCGGCCTGGTCGACCACGGTGACATTGATCGGCAGCAATTCCGGCACGCTCGACGCCACCAGGTGCACGATGGCGCTCACCTGCAGCTGGTCCAGGCCGCGGCCCGGGTGCAGGTTCAGCAGCACGGAAGCTGTCGGTTTTTGCTGTTCGCGCACGAAGACGGACGGTTTGGGCAGCGCCAGGTGGACACGCGCCGTATCGACGGCGGACACCGATTCGATCGATTTCGCCAGTTCGCCCTCGAGGGCGCGCTGAAAATTGACCTGTTCGAGGAATTGCGAGACGCCGAGCTTCTGGTTTTCCATCAGCTCGAAGCCCACGTTGCCGCCCTTCGGCAAGCCTTGCGCGGCCAGTTTCAGGCGGGCGTCATGGACTTGCTCGGACGGCACGAGAATGGCGCCGCCGCCTTCGGAAAACTTGTGTTTGATGCCCAGCTGGTCCAGCGACGCGGTGATGGCGCCGCCGTCGCGGTCCGTGTAGTTGGAAAACAGGACTTTGTATTCGGGCGGCTGGTTCCACATGTACAGGGCCACGCCGATGGCAACCAGTGCCGCCACGCCCAGGCCGCGCAGAAAATTCTTGCCCATCGGCGTCTTGGCGAAGGCTTGCACGGACTCCACGGGCGAGCGGCCAGGCGCCGGTTCCGGTGGTATGCGGTTCACATCGATTTCTTCGGCTACAGCCATGATTGCCTTCCGGGGCGCGTATGTTTGCTAATGAGTGGGGGCCGCTTCCACTGGAGGAGGGGGCGATATGCAGAATTATCCGCCACTGTCACGCGCTTCAATCGTCCAAATAGAAGGCGCTTTTGCCGCCTGCTCGGCCGAGCGGCTGGCGTTGGCGCTGGTATTGTGGAACCCTGGCAACATGTGACGGAAGTTATTGTACCCGTCGTTGCCTTGCAAGCCAGGGTTTTGTTCTCTGGGTGCAACAGGCATGGAACAGTCATGAAGCACACGAGAATCGGGAGGCAAAGTGAAAACAGGCGGTATCGATAGCAGCAGGATCGAGGCGATGATCGCGCAACTGAAGTCGGCGGCCACGCGGCCGGAGGCGAAAATACCGGCGATCCAGACCGAGATGCCGGCGGCGAAGGTGAGTTTTGCCGATGCCTTCAAGAGCGCGCTGGACTCCGTGAGCGGCGCGCAACAGGCTTCGTCGGCGCTTGGGCAGCGCTTTACCATGGGCGACGAAAAGGTCAGCCTGTCGGACGTGATGGTAGCGATGCAAAAGTCGAGCATCGAATTCCAGGCGACGGTACAGGTAAGGAATAAATTAGTTGCTGCGTATCATGAGATCATGAATATGCAGGTATAAGGCTGGGGACAGACCGATCAGGTCTGGCCCCCGCTGTTAACCCAACCCCGCCATCCGTGCATTTCTCTCACGCTCCAGCCGCGTGATATAGCGCTGCACGTGCGCCAGCATGCTGCGCGGCAGGTCGACGAACTGGCAGCCGAGGCGGCGGTTCAGCTTGTTGTTCAGCAGGGTCATGTCCAGCGAATTGCGAATTTGTAAAGTCGCGGTGACGATGCCGACATCGGGCAAGTCGATGCGGCAGCCGGGATAGTCCCTGCCGATGGTTTCGCCCAGCATCAGTTTATTGTCGAGGATGGCGATGCCGCCGCAGCTGATGTCGGCCAGCGGAAACAGGGTATCGGCGCCGCCCAGCGAGGGCGGCAGGGGAATCGCCACGCGCACGGGATTGCTCACGGGCGTTGTCATGCGGTAATACTCGCGCCGCTGCAAGCGGATCAGTGTTTCAGGAATGGCAATTTTCAGGGCGGGCGTGCCGCCATAGTTGCACTCTTCCACCAAGGCGCTGGTAAACAGGATGCGGATCTTGTCGAGCGAGGTTTCAAACGAAATGCCGGTGGCGGCCACCATGCGCCGATTCTGGTCGGCGTTCACGGAACGGTCGAGGATGACGGTGTTGTGGTCGGCATCGACTTCCAGGATGGACGTGACGCACACATCGGACTCACCGTGGACCAGCATGCGGATCAGCTGGTTCTTTTCGCTGATGCCGCGCAGCAAGGCAATGATTTCCCGCCGCGATTCCACTTCAAAATCATGCCAGTTTTCGAGGCCGGAATCCAAAATATGTGCTTGCATTGATGCCTGTCTATGTATCGGTGAGGTTGACGCTGGTGTCGGGCGGCGGCGGAATCGGTCCGCCATTCGCAGATTCAATATGATATAACCAGGCCAGCAGTTCCGCAATCGCCCGATACAGGCCGGGCGGAATCTGGCGGTCCAGGTCGACATCCATCAGCAGCGCCACCAATTCCTTCGACTCATGCACGAAGACGCCATGTTCGCGCGCCGTGCTGATGATCTGGTCCGCGATCAGGCCGCTGCCCTTGGCCACCACCTTCGGCGCCGGCGTGCCGCTCTGGTAGGCGAGGGCGACGGCTGTCTGCGGCACCTTGCGCCTGGCGTCGTCAAGCATCGTCTTCTCCAGCCGCCGCCTGCGGCTTGCCGGCGATCGTCAATGATGACAATGGCCATCCGGCCGCGGCCAGCGACGCTTCCAGCCGCGCCGCATGCTGGCGCAAGGTATCGGCGCTGCCTTCGTTGCCCGCTTGCAGCTGGATGGCCACGCTGCCGCCCTGCAATACCACGTGCGCGGCCAAATCGCCCAGCAGGGGGAACTGGAAGCGCACATTGCTGCGCCAGGCCGTCGCTTCCTCGTCGTCCTGCGTGCCGGCGTGCTGCTGTCCCTCCGGCGCATCGCGGCTGATATCCCATTGCATCTTCTGCCCGGGCCAGGCTTCGCCCTGCCATTGCACGCGTGCCTGTTCGTGCGTATGCAGCTGCAAATTGATCAGTTGCGCCGAAGCGAGGTCGGTGCCCGTTTTGGCGATGTCGCCCTGTGCCGCCTTCTGCATTTGCGGCTCCAGCAGCAGCGACGCCAGCGGCCGCTTGCCCTCGGCCCATTCGGCCACATGCGATTCATAGAACAGGCCGCTGCTGCCGACGGCATCCTGCAGTTTCTGGGCTACCTGGGCCGGGGCGGCGTTTGGCGTGGCCATCAGCGGCGTCTTGCCGACCAGCGAGAGGGGCGCGCCGGGCACGCTTTCCGCCTGACTGAGCACCGTGCTGATGGCGCGCGCGGTGGTGCTCAGCTCGGGCGCCGGCGTGTCGCTGGCCAGGGCGGGCAGCAGATTGGCTGGCGTCAGCGGTGCGCGGCTGAGCAGGGTGGCGGCCGTGCTGCTGGCGCGCGTGCCGGCCTGGGCGGCGCCGGCCTGGGGGCCGCGCAGGTCGGCAGCCTCGGGCTCGGCTTCCGCGTCCGCATAGGTGAGCAGGGGGCTGGCGGGCTGGTCGCGGTTATTGCCGATTTGAAAAGAAGGGCGGGGATGGATACCGATCAAGGTCAGGGGAATCTCAGTGCCCGGCTGGGCGCCGGCGGGCAGCTGCATGCGGGCTGGCGTGCCGGCCACGCGCACGAGAAAGCTGCCGTCGCCCATGCGGGCCAGCACTTGACCCTGCATGGATTTGCCGATCAGTCCCTGCAGCGAGCGCTGGAACTCGGCCTGGCGCGGGTCGGCGACGGCATCGGCTGCCCGCGTGGACTTGACCGGAGTCAGGGGCGTCATGCCGATCGCATCCATCTTCGGCAACATGATAGCTAGCCTTGCCCCGTGGGCGTTTAGACGCCGTAGGCGTTGGCCAGGCGCCGCTCGGTGCCCGTGCTGTTGATCAGCTTGGACAATTGCGCCATCCACGGCATGGTGAGGTCGCGGATCTTGCGGTCGTCTTCCAGGATCTGCTTGATCAGGGCGACCTTGCGCTGGCGTCCGGCGCTTTCCAGCACGACTTTTTCTTCATTCGCCTTCAGCGCAGCCACATGCGCGCTGATGCGCTGTTCCAGCGCTTCGAGCTCGTCCCAGTCGGCGTTGGTAGCGGCGGTCACCATCCGGCCCGTCAGGGTCTGCATGGCTTCGTAGGTGGTCAGGACTTCTTGATGGGTCATCATGGATCAGGCGCTCGCAAGGCTGGGCATACGTTTCAAATCGGCGCCGGGAATGGCGGCCGGCGTGGCGCCGATGGCGTTCCAGGTTTCGCGCAGGTCGGTCAGCAGGCGCTGTACTTCTTCCAGCATGCCAAGATCGTTGTGGATGTTGGCCGCCAGCAGGCGCGCGCTCATGTATTCATACAGGGCGTCGAGGCCTTCGGCGATCTGGCCGCCCACTTCCTTGTCCAGGCTGGCGCGCAAGCCATTGTCGATGATCTGGATGGCTTTCGAGATGGATTTGCCCTTTTCCGGGATGTTGCCTGAATTCATGTGCATCTGCGCGCTGAGCACGGCCACCAGGGCGCCGTCGTACAGCATGACGATCAGCTTGTGCGGCGAGGCCGAGCCGATGCCCGTTTCCAGGCCGACCTTGGCATAGGCGTTGACGCCGCGTTGTTGGGTTCCAAACATATATTTCTCCTGATGATAGCGCTTAACGGTTGGCGGCGATGGAAGCCAACTGCTGGGTCAAATAAGTTTGCGTGGACTGCAATTTGCTTAGCGTAACGTCGAGGCGCGTGTATTGGGCGCGGTAGCGTGCTTCGATTTCGGTCAACTTTGCGCTGAATTTATCGCGCTGCGCCGCCACTGACTTCAGGGTTTCATTGATGCCGTTCGTGCGTCCGGTGATCATGCCATCCGTGCCCAGGAAGGAAGTCGCCAGGTTGTTCAATTGGTAGGCATACCCTTGCGAAAAGCTGACCGTGCCGCGCGAGCCGGTGACGCCTCCAGTGACTTCAATTTTCAAGCCTTCGGCTGGCGAGCCCGGGGCGCCCGTCAGGGTCTGGCCCGAGCCGACGACCGGTTGCCCGCCCAGCGTACCGGCCACGTCGGTGCCTTTGATGGGTTTGGCTGTGCCAAACAGGGTTCCAATGCCAGTCCCGGTGTCGCTGCTCACGGCGAGGTTGGAGACGGAACCATAGCGACTTGAGGAAAGGACCAGTTTGCCGGTGCCATCGATCGCGGCGGAAACCGTCGAGCCGATGTCCGAGAACGCCTTCACGCCGTTGATCGACGACTGCACCAGCGAGGCCAGCTGCGTCGGGGTGTAGGTGCCAGCCGGGATCGTCACCTTGGCCGTGTTCTTCGCGGCCGAGGGTTCCGTATCGTTCAGGGTGACATTCCAGGTGGTATCGCTGGCAATCGTGGTGCTGGCCGGTATCGCGGCATCCGATGTGAGCGAACCCTGGCTGGCCATGGTGGTGATGGTCAGGTCATAGGTCCCGGGCTTGGTGGCCGCGGTCGAGCTGGTAAACGCGACGTTGCTGTCGCTGGCCTTGCCGATGGCCGAGAACAGGCCGGCGATGTCGCTGAAGTTCGCGCTGATCGCCTTGTCGAGTTTGCTTGTGTCCAGGGTCAGGCTGCCATCCTTTTGAAAGGAAATGCCTACCTGGCTCAAGGTGTTCATGCTGCTGCCCAAGCCTGTAATCGGCATGCCCAGCTGCCGACGCAACTGGGTCTGGATCGATTGCACGGTGGAGTCGCCGAGCAGTACCCCGCCCGTCTTGGTATCGGGGTTATACGCCGTCATTTTGCCGATCGCGGAATTCAGATCGTTGTAGGCCTTGACGAAGGCGGTGATGCTGGTCTTGACCGTTGTTGTATCTTTGGCTACCGACAGGCTGGACGTGCCTATCTTGCTGATGCCCAGGGTGACCCCTTCGATCGCCGTATCGACGCTGTTCGAACTGCTGGTGATGGCGATGCCGTTGACGCTGAACATGGTGTTCTGGGCCGCGCTGTTCTGTTTCAAGTTTTGTGCGCCAGCCACATCGTAAGCCAGCAGACTGCTCAAGGCGCTGTCGGCGGGCTGGCCATCACTGCCGCTGAGCGTGATCTTCATGGCTGAATTGGCGCCCGTCTTGGTCGAGCTGAGCACCAGGTGATACGGCTTGTCGCTGCCATCGGAAACGATGCTGGCGGTCACGCCGAGACTGGCGTTGTTGATGGCGTCGCGTATGCCCTGCAAGGTGTTGTTGGTGGAGTCGATCACCACCGAACCTGTGGCTTGCGTGCCATCCTGCGTGAAGCCCGTATTCATATAGGCGCCGCCCGAACCCGCCGTCAGTCCGGCTGCCGCCGGATTGCTGCCGGCGATGGTGATGGGGCTGGCATTGCCCGAAGCCAGGGTGATCGAACTGGCAATCGTCACGTTCGAACCGTTGTTGGCGGCATTGGAGGCATGGCCGATGCCGCCCATGGTGCTGCCCGTGACCACTTCCTCGATATTGATATTGGAACCATCGGCGCGCGTAAATTGCAGATTGCCGCCGGCTGCCGTGCCTGTGACGGTGATATTCGCGGCGGCCAGCGCGTTCGAGACGGCATTCGGGCCAGCCAGTGTCGTATCGAGCGAGGCGGCGGTGATGCCGCTGCCTGCGGCGACGCCGTTGCCTTGCGTAACGATCTCGATGCCGCCAACCGACAGTGAATACGTGCCATCCGCGCCGGTGGCAATGTTGCCGAAACCGGTGAACATGCTGGCGCTGCTGGCCGTCGGCTGGGCAGTGGCCGTCACGCCCGTGGTGCTGCTCTTGGCATTGATGGCGTCAGCCAGCGCACGCGCGCTCTTGGTGCTGGCATCCGTCGGGATGGCCGTGCCATTGATAATCAGCGAGCCGTTGCTGACGCCCGTGAGCAGGGTGCTGCCACCCAGTGCCGTGCCTGTTACGCCAAAGGTGCCGCCGGCGAGCGAACCCAGCTGGAAGGACACGGTGGTCTTGGCGCCGCTGCCGATGGTCGACAGTTTGCTGGCCATGCCGCCGGACGTCAGTGTCTGCGCCTGGGCCAGCTGGGAAACGTTAATGTTGTAGCTGCCGGCCACCGCCTTGGCGCCAGCGCTGGCCGACAACACCAGCGGATCAGATGGCGTGGCGCTGACGGCGCGGAAGTTATTCGAGTTGGTCAGTGCCGACAGCGAACTTTGGAAACTGCTGACGGAACCGCTGAGGGTGCCCAGCGCGCTGAGCTTGGCCTGGTAGGACGCTGTTTTCTTGTCAAAGGTATTCAGCGGCACAGCTTCGGCCGCCATCAGCTTGTCGATGAGGGCATTCACATCCAGGCCGCTGGCGCCGGCGCCGATGCCAACGGATGAAATTGTAGGGGTGATGGCCACGGAATGCTCCTAGGAAAACGCTAATATAAGCTGTTATCGGCAGAATCAATCAGGACTTGAGAGGGGGATTTACCGCGCTGTTTTCAGGCGAAGCAAAAAGGCGGGAGGGAAAAAAGAAAATATTGCTTTATTCGCAATAAAATGCGAGGCCGGTAGTCAGGCTACCTGGCCCCGGGATACTGCTGATGCGTGCTGCCACGATGCTGCGCTTGCGTGGACAATGCCATCATCTTATGCGCTTTGGCTAATCAGGGAACCCTTGGCCGAATCGAACGTCTTGGCCAGCTCCAGCGCTTCCCGCGTGGGAATCTGGCGCAGCACTTCCTTGGTTTCCTGGTCGATGACCTTGACCACCGTGCGTTGGCTGTCCTCGTCGATGGAAAATTCAATGCCTTGCGTTTTTATTTGCGATGACTGGTTCAGCTCCGATACCGCCTTGTTCAACTGCTCGCGGCTGGGTTCCTTGCTGGCTTGCTGTGGTGCAACTGTGTCGTTTTCCGTCGTCGTGCGTGGCGCCGCCGGGCGCGCCGCCGACGTATCCGTCGCGGTATAACTCTTATCTATCCTGGCCGCGGAGGCGGCCGCTATCGTATCGATAGTCATGGTGCTCTCCTAGTGAAAATTCCCCTGCCGAAAAAATCCGGCAGGGGAATCAGAGTCCTACGTTGTTGCCTGGCTAATCGGAGATTAGCCGCGCAGCAGACTCAGGACGCCGTTTGGCAGCGAGTTCGCTTGCGCCAGCATGGCCGTACCAGCTTGTTGCAGGATCTGGCCGCGGGTCATGTTGGCCGTTTCCGCCGCAAAGTCCGTATCGACGATGCGGCTGCGCGATGCCGACAGGTTTTCCGTGGTCGATTGCAGGTTCGAGATCGCCGAGGCGAAGCGCGATTGCAATGCACCGTACTGAGCGCGTTGGCTGTTGACCGTCGACAAGGCTGCATCGGCGATTTTCAAGGCCAGCTGGGCACCGTCGAACGTCGTGATGTCGATCGAGGCGACGGACTTCAGTGACGAACCCTGGTTGGCGGTGCCAGCTGCTGTGGCACCCAGACCCAAGCCCGAACCGGCATCGCTGACGGAGAAGCTGCTGTCCGAGTCAAACGTCACTTTGCCGTTGGCAACAGCGACACCTGAAGCGCCTTTGTTGTCGACTGCTGTCGTCTTGGTGCCGTCGAGCTTGTAGCTGGCAACGTCGAACTTGGTGTTGGCCGTCGCGCCGTTGGTGAGCTTGATGTCAGCGCCATTGGAATTGCTCAGCTTGATACCGCCGTTTTTCGTGTCGTACTGGGCCGTTACGCCGGTCTTTGCCGATTGGGCATTGATGGCGTTGATGCCTGCCGCGAAGTCGGTGGCGCTGCTTGCGCTGCCGCCCACTGCGAACGAGACGGTAACAGGAGTCTTTGCTGGATCGTTGTCCGAAGCGATCTCGAACGAATACGATTCAGCGGCCAAGGCCAGGTTGGTTTCCGTTTTTGCCGTAGCGGTGACACCGGTGGCGCTGGTTTTCTGGTTGATACCAGCAGCGATCGATTGAGCCGTATCCGACAGAACAGCTGGAGGACCTACGGCGGCGGTGGCCGTCGTGTAGGTAGCGGAACCGAGCTTGCCGTTGATGGTGATGGTTTTTGCATCGGCAACGTTGGTCGTCGTTGCTTTGACTGCAACAGCATCGTTCTCAATACGGTTGTTGCCGTAGGTATTGGTCAGGAAGTTTGCGCCGCTGGCCGAAATCAGCTGGTTGGCGTCCGCGCCGACCTGGAAGTTGGCCGTGCCCATGGTACCGTCCAGCAGCGCCTGGCCGTTGAACGACGTGGTTTGGGCGATGCGGTTCAGTTCCGAACCCAATTGGCCTACCTCGGTTTGCAGAGCCTGACGGTCGCTCGACGAGTTGGTGGCGTTCGACGATTGCACTGCCAGTTCGCGGATACGTTGCAGGATGTCGCCAGAGCTCGACAGTGCACCCTCGGCCGTTTGAGCCAGCGAGACGCCGTCGTTTGCATTGCGGGTCGCTTGCGTCATGCCGCGGATTTGCGACGTCATGCGGTCGGAAATTGCCAGGCCAGCGGCATCATCCTTGGCGCTGTTGATGCGAAAGCCGGAGGACAGGCGTTGCAGCGAGGTGGTCAAGGCCGACTGCGAGGTCGACAGGTTGCGTTGCGAATTCAGAGACGAAATATTGGTATTAATTACTGCAGCCATGATAATTCTCCAAACAGGTACTACATTGTGCTAAGTGCCGTTCACTTTGGCCTGCCCCGCTGTTCCGGGACAATCAAGCCGCTGTTGTTTAGGGTAACGGTTGCTCTGCGGGAAAATTTATGGCGAAAACAGCTTTAAATTTTATTTTTTTGCCCTTCAGTTTGTCGCTGGCCATGCGCTAGGCGACATGATTTAGGGAAACTTGAGGGTGAAAATAGTTTTATTTTTATGTCGCGTAGATCATGGAAACATGGGCGCAGGGTAAATTTATTATTGTTTTAGCATGAAAAATGCCGTCCGGCCGGACGGCGGGACGGCATGGCGTGAGATGAATAAGATTCAGTCCGCCACCACCACCCGGTTCTTGCCCGTCTGCTTGGCCTGGTACATGGCGCGGTCGGCGCGTTTCACCAGTTCGGCCTGGTCTTCGTTGGGCTGGCGCAGGGCCACGCCGGCGGAGAAGGTGATCAGGACTTTTTCGTTATCGTGCAGGAAGAAGTGCCGGGTCAGCTCGCGCTGCAATCGCGTCATCGTCGATGAGGCCGCCTCTACCGTGGTTTCCGGCAGCAGGATGAGGAATTCCTCGCCGCCGAAGCGGGCGATGACGTCCATCGAGCGCAGGGTTTCCTTGACGATCTTCACCAGGTGTTTCAGGGCGGCGTCGCCGGCCAGGTGGCCGTAGGTGTCGTTCAGGCGCTTGAAGTCGTCCAGGTCCAGCATGGCGATGCACAGCGGCGTGCCGCGGCGGTCGGAACGGGCCGTCTCGCGCTCGAACACGTCGTCCAGGCCGCGGCGGTTCAGGCTGCCCGTCAGCTGGTCTTCGCGCACCAGTTCGCTCATATGCTGGAGCTTCGCTTCCAGCGTGTGGATGCGCTGCTCCGCCTCCTGCACTTCCTGGCGCGCCAGCACCATCTTGTCGCGTGCGCGCAAGGCTTCCGTCTGCACCATGCGCGTTTCGCGCAGGACTTCGTCGAGAACGCTGTTCAGTTCGCTGATATTTTCCGCCTGGCTGATCTTTTCCGAATAGCCGCCGATCTTTTCGTGGAAGTCGCCCGTGCTGGCCGCCACCTGGCTCAGGCGGTCGATGAAGGTCATCATCATGTTCTTGACCGTCAGCTTGACGTCGGACAAGCTGTGCTTGAGCTGGCTTTGCTTGTAGATGACTTCCTTCAGGCTGCGCGTGGCGTCTTCCAGCGCGCGCTGGTCGAGCGGACCGGCGATCAGGTTTTGCACGGCATCGACCTGGCCGCGCAGCCAGCTGTCGTCGTCGAGCAACTGGCTGACGTTGTCCAGCAGCAGCTTGAACAGGCGCAGCAGCAGTTCCTGCTGCTCTGCCGTGTCGCCGCTCTTCAGTTCGATCTGGTAGCACAGCTGTTTCAGGCGCAGGGCCGCTTCGTTCAGCGCTTCTTCCGTATGGGCCAGCTTGATGGCGGCGCCCAAGGACTCTGCCTCTTCCACCAGGGCGGGCGTGCCCGTCAGCAAGGTGGCGACGGCAAAGCCGAGGGTGCGGCTGAGCAATTCACGCAGGGTGCGCGTCTGTTCGCCATCCGGCAGGGGCGGCAATTCGATGCCGCCGCCTTTCTTGACCTGTTTCTCGGCCAGTTGCGCCAGGGTACGTGCATAGCCGTCCCAGTCGCGCGCTTTCAGGGCGCGCTGGAAACGCTTGCCAAAGTCGCCCAGTTCGCCCGCCGATTCGCTCATCTTGGCGGCGAATTGCGTCAGGACGTTTTCCGCGCCGCTCTCCGTGGGGGCGCTGGCGGCCAGCACGGCTCCCGGCGTAGCTGGCGTTTCGGCCGGTTCGCTGATGCCCGCGATTTCATTGTAGATATCGCGGTAGGCGCTCGGCGTGGGGGCGATGCGGCGCGTGGCCAGGCGGCGAAACGCTTCGCGCGCGATATCGGCCGGGTTCATCGCCGCAGCGGCGGCGGTATTCGTGGCGCCAGCGGTAGCGCCTGCTGGTGAGGATGGCAATTTACTGGACATGTAGGCACAGCCTTTTTAGATATTTCTCATTATCCTCATGATATGCGAGTTGGCAAAGAACTTATTGTGCGAGAAGCAAGGAGAAGTCCTGTCAATTCGCCCGATGCCAGCGGGCATGCCGCTTTGCCGTCAATCCACCAGCTGGTTGCGGATGGCGTAATGTGTCAGTTCCGCACTATTCTTGAGTTTCATCTTGACCAGCAGGCGGGCGCGGTATTCGCTGACGGTTTTCACGGACAATTTGAGCTCTTCGGCGATGGCGCCCACCGCCTTGCCCGAGGCAATCATGACCAGGGTCTGGTACTCGCGGTCCGACAAGGTGTCGTGCAAGGCCGTTTCGTGGTCTTCGCCCACCGTGTTGGCCAGTTCCTGCGCCAGCGAGGCGCTGATGTATTTCAAGCCTTGCGCCACTTGCCGGATGGCCGTGACCAGCTCGCGCGGCGCGCTCTGTTTCGTCAGGTAGCCGGCGGCGCCCGCCTTGAGCGAGCGGATGGCGTATTGGTCTTCGCGGTGCATGGAGAGCATCAGCACGGCCAGTTCCGGCTTTTCCTTCTTGATCTGCTTGAGTACCTCGATGCCGCTGCGGTCGGGCAGTGAGATGTCAAGCAACAACACCTGGCATTTCGAGCCGCGGAACAGTTTGATGGCGTCGTGGCCATTTTCAGCCTCGCCGGCCACGACGATGTCCTTCGTGTCGGCGAGGATTTGCTTCAAGCCTTCGCGCACGATCGCGTGATCGTCGGCGATGAATACCCGGATGGTGGCTTTTTCTTTCATAACTGCATTGTTTCCTATCTAATTCACCCACTAGGCCGCGTCTGGCGGCGGCCCGCTGTGCGCGGGCGCACTGGCTGCAGCCGCTATTATCGCCTCTCGCGGGGTGGTCAGACGGATTTTTATGCTCAGCATGGTGCCGCCGTCCGGTCCATCCATCAGGCTCAGGCTGCCGCCCAGCGCGCTGGCCCGTTCGGCCATGCCGCGGATGCCGAACGACTGCGGCTTGGCGCGGTCGGACAGGCGCATGCCGACGCCATTGTCGGCGATGGTCAGGCTGATATGCTGGCGCTGCCGGGCCAGGCGCACGCTGACCTTGCTTGCCTGCGCATGCTTGGCGATATTCGTCAGCGCCTCCTGGGCGATGCGGAACAGGCTGGTCGCCTGGTCCAGCTCCAGGTCGATATGCTGGCGGTTGGAAATGAACTGGCATTCGATGCCGGCCTGGCGCGCGAATTCCTTGACTTGCCAGTCCAGCGCGGCGACCAGGCCCAGGTCCAGCATGGAGGGGCGCAAGTCCAGCGAAATGCGGTGCACGGCATCGATGCTGCGGTCGACCAGGGCATCGACATAGTCGGCCTTTTCCTGCAACTGCGGGTCGTCCGGCGGCAGGCGGCGCGCCAGCATGGCCAGCGCCATCTTGATCGCCGTCAGATTGCCGCCCAGGTCATCGTGCAATTCGCGCGCCAGGCGCGTGCGTTCATGTTCCTTGACCTTGTCGATATGCGCCGTCAGCTCGGCCAGGCGCGCGCGCGACTGGCGTACTTCGATCTGTTCCAGCCGGCTTTCCGTGATATTCGTCATGATGCCTTCCCACTGCACCGTGCCGTCGGCCAGCGCGCGCGGCGTCGAGCGCAGGTTGATCCATTTGACGTCCTTCCAGGCATCGATCCAGATGCGGCCTTCCCAGTTCCAGCTCCACAAGGCGCTTTTTGAGGCTTGCATCGATTCCAGGTACGAGGCGCGGTCGTCGGCCAGGATCAGCTGGTAGAACAGTTCCGGGCGCGCATGCAGCAGTGCCGGACTCAGACCCAGCAGGGCCTGGCAGCCATCGCTCAGGTAGGCAAAGGAGGCCCGCCCATCCGCATGCAGGCAGAACTGATACACCAGGCCCGGCGTATTCGAGACGATGGCGTTGAAGCGCGACTGCACCTGCGCCAGGGCGGCGGCCGTCGCCTGCGGCGTACGCAAGTCTTCGCCCTCGGCCAGCAGCAGGGCACGCCCCTGGCGCTGGGCGCGCGACAGGTGCAGGCTGAGCGAATACAGGCTGCCGTCGCGGCGCCGTTGCTGCACGTGCAGCCGGGCTTGCGCGCCGATGCTGTCGTCGAGGGTGGCCAGCACGGCCGCCAGCTGCTGCGCGTCGAGCTGCGGCGCCAGGGTGAAGGGCGTCATCGCCAGCAATTCCTTGCGCGCATACTGCAGGTTGTCGCAGGCGGCATCGTTGGCGTCCAGCAATTGCAAGCTGGCAGCGTCGTACAGGTAGATTTCCGGCGCCGCCGCGCGCAGGGCGGGGGCCAGCCGGGGAGTGTCGTGCATGGAGTTGCCTTTCTTCATCAGCGGCGGGCGCGCCAGAAGGCGGCGAAGCGGCGCAGCACTCTTGCTGGGCGGGAATTATGGCGCCCTGGCGTGCCCTTGCGCAAGCGTTGCCACCAGGCGCGGCGGGCGCGGCCCAGCGCGGCCGACAGGCGGCTGACACGGCGCCACGGGCGCGTGGCGCGCAGGCGGGCGATCCAACGGTCCTTGGTTTCCATAAACAGGCCATGCCAGCGCGCAAACCACGGCAAACTGAGCAGGGTTGGGCGCGTCAGCGAATACAGGCGCGCGACGGCGGCGGCCCCGCCCAGCTTGGCGATGACGATCACGCCGATGCCGGAAAACGCATGGCCGCGCGCGATCGCCAGCAGGGCCAGCAGCTTGACGGGAAACAGCAGCACGGCCGGCAGCACGAAGATGGCCAGCGCCCAGTACGGCGGCAGGCGCTTGATCCACGCTTCGAGCGCATGCAGGGGCGGGAATTGCGACACCACCTGCATGATGCGCGCGCCCGTCGCCCACAGCCATTCCTCGATCAGCAGGCAGATGGCGGCCAGGTAGACCAGCGGCGCGAACAGCCAGCGCCTGGCTCTGTAGAATTTTTTCATCCGTCTCCGTGTGCGGCCACGTTTGCCGCGATTGCCACGATGATACGTCAAAAAAGCCCGTTTGCCCCCGCATCCCGTGTGCCCATGGCTTCCTGGCGGGGCTACAATAGACGGATGAATAAAGCCTTTGTAAAAGAATCGGACAACGACGACGATGAAGAAGCGGCCGCGCTGGCGCTGGCCATTCCCGCCGGCGCCAAGAACTACATCACGCCGGCCGGCTACCAGCGCATCAAGGATGAACTGCTGCAGCTGATCGACGTCGACCGTCCGGAAGTGGTGCGCATCGTCCATTGGGCGGCGTCGAATGGCGACCGTTCGGAAAATGGCGACTATATCTACGGCAAGCGCCGGCTGCGCGAAATCGACCGCCGCATCCGCTTTCTCACCAAGCGCATGGACCTGGCCGCCATCGTCGACCCCAGCGTGCACCATGGCAACGACCAGGTGTTCTTCGGCGCCACCGTCAAATACCGCACGGAGGATGGCGAAACGCACACCATCACCATCGTCGGCATCGACGAATTCGACCCCCTGAACGGCAAGATCAGCTGGGTCTCCCCCATGGCCCGCACCATCACCAAGGCACGCGAAGGCGACGTGGTCACCCTCAACACGCCGCTGGGCGAGCAGGAACTGGAATTGCTGGAAGTGACGTATCCGGCGCCGGGGGAAGCTTGAAGTGATGTGAGCGGTATAAAAAAACGGCTGGGCAGAGAGTCTGGCCAGCCGTTTTTTTAATTACGCTCGCGCAAGATGCGGTTGACGCCGGCCACGCGGCGCACATTGCGCAGCAGGGCGGCCAGGTGGACACGGTCCTTGACTTGCACGGTGAAGCGCAGCTGGTCGAGCACGTTGTCCTTGTCTTCGTCCATGCCGACATAGATGATGTTGGCGTCCGATTCGCCGATCTCGGCCGCCACGCGGGCCAGGATGCCCCGTTCGCTGTTGATCAGCACCTTGATGCGGCAGTCGAAGCGGCGGTTCAGTTCGGTTCCCCAGCGCACGGCGATCCAGCGGTCCGGTTCCTTGGCGCGCTGGCGTTTCGCTTGCGAGCAGTCGCTCGTGTGCACCAGCAAGCCCTGGTCGCGGCGCAGCTGGCCGATGATCTGGTCGCCCGGAATCGGCAAGCAGCAGGGCGCCAGTTGCACCGAGACGCCTTCGCTGCCGCAAATGGTGACGGGGTCGAGCTCGCTGCCGCTATTGTGTTCCACCGGCATGCTGGCCGCTTCGCCGCCGATCAAACCAAAAATGTGGCGCGCCACCAGGGTGGCCATGCGCTTGCCGATGCCGATGTCCGCGTACAGCTCGTCCATGGAATTGGCGCTCGATTCGTTGAGCAGGCGTTCGACCAATGGCGCCGGCAGGTCGGCGTCGATGTTCAGGGTGTGCAGCGCCTGCGACAGCAGTTGCTGGCCCAGGGCGATCGATTCTGGCAGGTTGATCGTGCGCAAATGGTGGCGGATGGCCGAACGGGCCTTGCCGGTGCGCACGAACGACAGCCACGTGGGGCTGGGGCGCGACGAGGAATCGGTGATGATCTCGACGATGTCGCCATTGTGCAGCTCGGTGCGCAGGGGCGAGGTTTCGTTGTTGATCTTGACGGCCACGGTCTGGTCGCCGATGCCCGTGTGGATCGAATAGGCGAAGTCGATGGCCGTGGCGCCGCGCGGCAGGGCGATGATCTTCGACTTCGGCGTAAACACGTAGACGGAATCGGGGAACAGGTCGACCTTGACGTGTTCGAGGAATTCGGCCGAGTCGCCCGTCTGCTGCTGGATGTCGAGCAAGGATTGCAGCCAGGCATGCGTGCGCTGCTGCAAGTCGGACGGGTTCGATTCGCCGCTCTTGTAGAGCCAATGCGCCGCCACGCCCGATTCGGCCGTGCGGTGCATTTCCTGCGTGCGGATCTGGAATTCGACGGGCGTGCCGTAGGGGCCGATGACGGTCGTGTGCAGCGACTGGTAGCCGTTCAGCTTGCGGATCGCGATGTAATCCTTGAACTTGCCCGGCATGGGCTTGTACAGGCTGTGCAGGGTGCCCAGGGTCACGTAGCAGTCGGCAAAGCTGCCCACCACCACGCGGAAACCGTACACGTCCAGCACTTGCGAGAACGACAAATGCTTGCTGCGCATCTTTTTATAGATGTCGTACAGGGTCTTTTCGCGGCCTGTGACGTCGGCTTCGAGCTCGGCCATGGACAAGGTGCTTTTCACCGCTTCCATGATCTTGTTGACCACTTCGCGCCGGTTGCCGCGCGCCGCCTTGACGGCTTTCGCCAGGGTGCGGTAGCGCATCGGATACAGGTGCGAGAACGACAGGTCCTGCAGCTCATGGTAGATGTTGTTCAGGCCGAGGCGGTGCGCGATCGGCACGTACACTTCCATGGTCTCGCTGGCGATGCGGCGTTTTTTCGCCGCCGTCATGAAGTCCAAGGTGCGCATATTGTGCAGGCGGTCGGCCAGTTTGATCAGGATCACGCGCACGTCGGACGCCATGGCCAGCAGCATCTTGCGGAAGTTTTCCGCCTGCGCTTCGATCTGCGTCTGGAATTCGATCTTTTCCAGCTTCGACAGGCCGTCGACCAGGTGCGCCACCGGTGCGCCGAAGCGCTCGATCAATTCTTCCTTCTTGACGTCCTGGTCTTCCATGACGTCATGCAGCAAGGCGGCCATGATGGCTTGCGCGTCGAGCTTCCAGTCGGCGCAGATTTCGGCGACGGCGATCGGATGCGAGATATACGGCTCGCCCGAGCGGCGCATCTGGCCCAGGTGCATTTCGTCGGAGAAGCGGTACGCTTCCTTGACTTTTTTCAGGTCGGCGGGAGACAGGTATTCGGCCAGTTTGTCGGCCAGGTGGCTGACGGAGGCCACGCCCAGGGCGGGTGCCGGCGCTGCGCCGCCGTTGGCGGGCGTGCCGACGCCGGACGCGGAAGCGCCCTGCGATTTTGCCGCCTGGCGCGGGGCCAGGGGCGGCAGTGCTGCGGAAGTCGTGTCGGCTGGGGTCAGACTCATAAAACGTCGCGTTGCTTCACAGTGTGAATAAAGGATACGGTAGAACCAGGGGTCAGCACTGTTCCGGCACGCGGGTTCCGAATTACATCGGGACCTTTTTCAGCATCTCGATGCCGACTTTACCGGCAGCGATTTCGCGCAGTGCGACGACGGTAGGCTTGTCCTTGGCTTCCACCTTTGGGGTGTGGCCTTGCAACAACTGACGGGCGCGGTAGGTTGCGGCCAGGGTCAGCTGGAAACGGTTAGGGATCTGCTTCAGGCAATCTTCGATTGTGATACGGGCCATGGTAACTCCTAAAATTGTTTTGCGTGGTGCTGTGTATGAACTGGCGTGCGGTGGCGGCGTTTATTCCGCGTGCAGGCCCAGCTGGGCGAATAGCGATGCGTTGCGGGCCGCTTGTTGCGCAAACCGGCAACGGGCCGCTCTCACGATCGCGCTCAGTTCGGACAAAGCGACCGTAAACTCTTCATTGATAATAACATACTCGAACTCGGGAGCGTGTGCGATTTCGCCGCCGGCCGCCAGCAGGCGGCGCGTGATCACGTGCGGCTCGTCCTGGCCGCGCTTGTTCAAGCGTTCTTCCAGCGCATCGATCGATGGCGGCAGGATGAAAATGCCGGCCGCGCGGGGGAATTGCTTGCGCACCTGGCGCGCGCCCTGCCAGTCGATTTCCAGCAAGATATCGGTGCCGGCGGCCATTTGCTGTTCCACCATGATGCGCGAAGTGCCGTAGTAATTGCCGTGCACTTCCGCCCATTCCAGGAATTCGCCCTGGTCGGCGCGCGCGACAAAGTCTTCCGCCGTCGTGAAATAGTATTCGCGGCCATGCTGCTCGCCCGGACGCGGGGCGCGCGTGGTGGTCGAGATCGACAATTTGATGCCGGGCTCTTGCGCCAGCAATGCATTGACCAGTGTCGATTTGCCGGCGCCCGATGGCGCGGCGACCACGAACAGGCTGCCGGAGAAGGCGGTAGGGTGGCTCATGCGGATCTTTCCATATGCGTGTGATGGCGGCGTGTGCGCTTGCATGGGCGCCGCCCAATTCGGTATTTTACCAAGAGGCAAGGCGGCGAGCCAGCCCCGCGATGCGCCTCGCCGCCGCGCTTGCGCATATTTTGCTTGTTATCCTGAAGAAATAGTTATCTAATTTGGAATGCTTTTTTCTTGATAACTATTTTATCGACAGGATGCGTGCATGAAAAATTTCCCGTTTCTCAGTATTGCCCAGGCCATGCTGTTGCTGCGCGTGGCCATCGCCGTGATGTTCATGGCGCACGCCATCACGCGCATCGCCAACGGCACCATTCCCCGCTTTGCCGGTTTTCTGGAAGACAAGGGATTTATTTACGGCCTGGCCGTGGTGTGGGCGATTACCGTCGTCGAGATCGTTTGCGGCAGTTTGCTCATCGCCGGCAAATACATGCGCTGGGCGGCGGCCGGCCTGATGGCGATCTGCCTTGGCGGCATCGTCATCGTGCATGCGGCCAAGGGCTGGTTCGTGGGCGAGCATGGCGCCGGCGGCGTGGAGTACAGCATCGTGCTGTTCGTCGCCTGCGTCGTCATCGCCGCCAGCGACCAGGGGCGCGCCGCGGCGCGCCCGGCCTGAGGCGGGGCGATTATTCCAGGTTCTGCACCTGTTCGCGCATCTGCTCGATCAGCAGCTTCAGGTCCATCGAGGCGTCGGCCAGTTCCTTGACGGACGCCTTGGCGCCCAGCGTATTGGCTTCGCGGTTGAGTTCCTGCATCATGAAGTCGAGGCGCTTGCCCACTTGCCCGCCCTTGGTGAGGATATGGCGCGTTTCGCCCAGGTGGGCCGACAGGCGCGCCAGTTCTTCCGAGACGTCGATGCGGATGCCGTACAAAATGACTTCCTGGCGGATGCGCTCCATGGCGTCCTGGCGCGACAGGGCTGAATTCGAGCCCTGGCTGGCCAGGCCCAGCGCATCCTGCATGCGCTCGATGGCTTTTTGCTGGAAGGCCGCCACCACTTGCGGAATCAAGGGCGTGATGCGCTTGACGATGGCTTCCATCGCTTCGATGCGCGACACCAGCACCGCTTCGAGCGCCGCCCCTTCGCGCTTGCGGCTGTCGACGAAGGCGGCCACGGTGCGCTTGGTCAGCGCGCCCACGTCCGCCTGCAAGGATTCCTGCCCCACTTGCGCTTCTTCGATGACGCCAGGCCAGCGCAGCAGTTCGGCCACCGTCATGACGGGGGCGGAGACAAAATGCTGGCCCACTTCGTTTTGCAGGCGCGCCAGTTCGGTCAGCAGGGGCACGTTCAGCGCCTGCGTGCCGGCGGTCGCGGCCTTGCGGCCAAAGCTCAGGCGTACCTCGACTTTGCCGCGCGTGATGGCGGACATGACGGCGGCGCGCAAGTCAGGTTCCAGGGCCCGCAGATCGTCGTTGATCCGGAATTGCAGGTCGAGAAAGCGTGAGTTGACGCTCTTGATTTCAATTGTCAGTGTGCCTGCAGCACCTTCGCTGGTGGCAACCGCGTAGCCTGTCATGCTTGAAATGCTCAAAGGATTCCCCGATTTGATCTTGTATACAGTCACTTATACACTTAATCAGCCGGCACAGGCAATACCGCCCGCGCCGCGAAACAGGACCGAAGTGCCCGATGGCCTGAAAATTGCTGAATAGTGTGCGTTTTACGGCATTGTAAAGAAAATTGTGTTTGGCGGGGCAGGATTGTAGGGATCATGTGTGCGCCGCCCGCCATTGCGCCCTGCGCTGTTGCATGGCTGCAAATGGACGGGCGCGCGGTGGTAGAATCGCTGCCGCAACCCCAATCACACAGGACACTCCATGACATTCGAATCCCGCCCGAGCGGCCGCGCCGTCGACGCGCTGCGCGCCATCCGCATCACCCGCCAGTACACCAAGCATGCCGAAGGGTCGGTGCTGATCGAGTGCGGCGACACCAAGGTCATCTGCACCGCCAGCATCGAAGACAAGGTGCCGGGTTTCCTGAAGGGCAAGGGCCAGGGCTGGCTGACGGCTGAATACGGCATGCTGCCGCGCTCGACGCACACGCGCATGGACCGCGAAGCGGCGCGCGGCAAGCAGTCGGGCCGCACGCAGGAAATCCAGCGCCTGATCGGCCGCTCGCTGCGCGCCGCCTTCGATTTGCAGGCGTTCGGCGAACGCACCCTGCACCTCGATTGCGACGTGATCCAGGCCGACGGCGGCACGCGCACGGCCTCGATCACGGGCGCCATGGTGGCCGCGTATGACGCGTTTTCCCAGCTGCAGGCGCGCGGCGCGATCGCCGCCATCCCCGTGAAAAGCTTTGTCGCCGCCATCTCGGTGGGCGTCTACCAGGGCATGCCGGTGCTGGACCTCGACTACGTGGAAGACTCGGGCTGCGACACGGACATGAATGTGGTGATGACGGAAGCGGGCCACTTCATCGAAGTGCAGGGCACGGCCGAAGGCGCCGCCTTCGACCGCGCCGGCATGAACCGCCTGCTGGACCTGGCGCAGGGCGGCATCGCCGACCTGATCGCCCTGCAAAAGCAAGCGCTCGGCCTGTAATCTTTACATAGATTTACATCTCATCGCCCGCCGCGCCGGGCAAAAAACCCACGTCTGCCGTTTTTTTCGGCAGCGGCAGGCCAGGGTGAGGGGAGCGCAAAAGGTTTACAATGTCGGCACTTCAACCGGACTACTGACATGACCCAACGCCTCATCCTCGCCTCCAACAACGCCGGCAAGCTCAAGGAATTCAACGAGCTGCTCTCGACCATCGGTTTTTCCGTCCACGCCCAGGGCGAATACGATGTGCCGGAAAGCGACGAACCGTTCCACACCTTCGTTGAAAACGCCCTGCAAAAGGCGCGCCATGCATCGCGCCTGACGGGCTTGCCGGCGCTGGCCGACGATTCGGGCGTGTGCGTCAATGCGCTCGGCGGCGCGCCCGGCGTGTACTCGGCCCGCTATGCGGGCGAGCCGAAATCGGATGCGGCCAACAGCGCCAGGCTGATCGCCGACCTCGAGGCGCATGCCGACAAGTCCGCGTATTACTATTGCGTGCTGGTGTATGTGCGCCATGCGGACGACCCGCAGCCGGTGATCGCCGACGGCCGCTGGAACGGCGAGATGATCGCCACGCCACGCGGCAACGGCGGCTTCGGCTACGATCCGCATTTCTTCATTCCCGCGCTGGGCAAGTGTGCGGCCGAACTGACGTCCGTTGAAAAGAACGCGCTGTCGCACCGCGGCCAGGCCCTGCGCGCGCTGGTGGAAAAGCTGCGATGATCCCGATCAAACTGGTGGGCGCCGTTGCCAAATCGGCCGAGAAGCCGGCAGCCAGGCCCGCTCCGCAGGAGGGTATTTCCGGCGCGGCCGGGGCGGCCCTGAAGTACCTGCAGCCGGGCGCGCTGAACCTGACGGCGCTGCCGCCGCTGTCGCTGTACATCCACTTTCCGTGGTGCGTGAAAAAATGCCCGTATTGCGACTTCAATTCGCACGAGGTGCGCGGCGACCTGCCGGAAGCCGAATACCTGGCCGCGCTGCGGCTGGACCTGGAGATGGCGCTGCCGCTGATCTGGGGCCGCAAGATCCACACCATCTTCATCGGCGGCGGCACGCCCAGCCTGATGTCGGCGGCAGGGCTGGACCGGCTGATGTCCGATGTGCGCACCTTGCTGCCCCTGGAGCCCGATTGCGAAATCACCATGGAAGCCAATCCGGGCACCTTTGAAGCGGAAAAATTCAAGTCCTACCGGGCCAGCGGCATCAACCGGCTGTCGGTCGGCATCCAGAGTTTCAATGGGCGCCATTTGCAGGCGCTGGGGCGCATCCATGACGACAACGAGGCGCGCCGCGCGGTGGAGATCGCGCATGCCAACTTCGACAATTTCAACCTCGACCTGATGTACGCGCTGCCCACGCAGACGCTGGACGAGGCGCGGCAGGACCTGGAAACGGCGCTGTCGTTCGCGCCGCCGCACCTGTCGCTGTACCACCTGACCCTGGAACCGAACACCTTGTTCGCCAAGTATCCGCCCGCGCTGCCGGACGACGACGAGAGCGCCGACATCGCCGACATGGTGGCCGCGCGTGCGGCGCAGGCCGGCTATGGCCGCTACGAAGTGTCGGCCTATGCGCAGAGCGGCCGCCAGGCGCGCCACAACCGCAATTACTGGGAATTTGGCGATTATCTGGGCATCGGCGCGGGCGCGCACTCGAAGATTTCGTTCCCGCACCGCGTGCTGCGCCAGGCCCGCTACAAGCAGCCGCGCGCCTACATGGACGCGGTACTGTCCGGTAATCCGGTGCAGGAAGAGCGCGAATTGGCGCGCGAGGAAATGGGCTTCGAATTCATGTTGAATACCCTGCGCCTGACGCAGGGCTTTGCGCCGAACCTGTTCGCCGAGCGCACGGGCCTGGCCTTCAACGCCATCGAGCGGCCGCTGAATGCGGCCGAAGCGAAAGGCTTGCTGTATCGCGACCATCAAGTCATCCGCCCGACGGAACGGGGATTGTGCTTCCTGAACGACCTGCAGCAGATGTTTCTGGAAGATTAATGCGTGGTGACGGCGCGCAGGCGCTGCAGCTTGGCCGCATACAGAGTATGGTCGCTGCGCGTGGTGCTGTTGTCCATCGCCAGTTCCAGCTGCTTGCCGGCCTGCTCCATCTGGCCCAGGCGCGCATAGGCTTGCGCCAGCCAGAAGTGAAATTCGTGGTAGTACGGGTCGCGCGCGATTTCACGTGAAAACAGCTGTATCGCCCGCACGTAATCGTTTTGCTGCATGGCGGCCTTGCCCAGGTTGAAGTAGTGGAAAGGCGGCTGCGGCTGCAGCGCCAGCAGGCGCCGGCGCAGCGGCAGCGCTTCATCGGGCAGGCCCGACGCTTCCAGCACCTGCGCCAGGTTCGACAGCAGCACCGTGTTGTCCGGCGCGCGCGTCAGCGCATGGGTGAAAGTACGCCGCGCTTGCGCCAGGTCGCCATGGCGGAACTGGATCACGCCCAGGGTGTTGTAGGCGCCGCTGAACGAGGGGTCTTGCAGCAGCGCTGCCCGGGCCCACCAGTACGCCTGGTTCAGCTGGCCCTCGCTCATGGTTTCGGCGGCGCGGTTGTTCATGTACATGGCGAGCACGGTCGCTTCGTCGAGTTCTCGCGTGCGGTAGCCGCCCATCTCCGCGGACGGCAGGAAATCGATCACCATCATGCCCTTGGCATCGTACTTGCCGGATTTGTCGTCCAGCCGCTGGCCCAGTACCAGGTTGACGTGGCCGGCGACAAAATACATGTCGCCGCTGCGGCTCCAGCTTTCTTCACCGAGCACCTCCTGGTAGCGCACCTGCAAGCCCATTTCATGTGCCAGCGCCGCCGTCATGATCACCAGCGACAGGCAGTTGCCCTGACGCGCGGCGAACGTTTCGCGCGCATTGCGGGTCATGGCCGCATCGTACTCGAGTTTCAGCCTGCTCTTGTCGTACAGGGCGTCATACAGGGCCGCGCGGTCATTCTTGTTGCGCGCTTCGCGCCGCACTTGCGTGCGCACATACTGGCGCATGGTCTCGTCGATGGCAAAGACCTGGCTGGCGTCGATGGCGGCGGCCGGCGCGAAATCGCTGTCGTTGAAGATGGGGGGCAGGCTGGCGGGCGGTGCTACGCTGCAGGCCGCCAAAGCGCCGCAGAGCAGGGCGGCTCCCAGGCGCTGGAAGCAAGAGGCGAAAATAAGATAGGGGCGCATGGTCTTTCCCTGGAGGCGCCGGCTGTCTCATGTCGCGGTGGCGCGCCAGTCCCACCTGAAGCCAGTATCGGCGTGCCTGGCGCCGCTGTCAAATGGTTTCAAACGCCTTGCCGCCGCCTGCACGGTGCTTCAAAGCGGGTTTAACGCCGGACTTAAAACCGCGGGCTTAAAACTCCTCCCAGTCCTGCTCGCCGGCGATGTGCGATGGCGTTTTGCGCGCCGCGGCACTGGCCGCCTTGGGGGCTGCCGGTTCGCCGGGCCTGGCCTGGGCCGGGCGTGGCGCGAGTTTTTGCGTGGTGGCAATAGCGGCCTTGGCCGGCCGCGCCGCAGGGCGCACCGGCGCCGCCGTGGCCACGTGGTCGAGCTGGAAGCCGGCCGCCACCTGCGCCAGGCGCGCCGCCTGGTCCTGCATGCTTTCGGCCGCCGCCGCCGCCTCTTCCACCAGCGCCGCATTTTGCTGCGTTACCTGGTCCATCTGCGCGATGGCCTGGTTGACCTGGTCGATCCCCAGACTTTGCTCGGCGCTGGCGGCAGTGATCTCGGCCATGATGTCGGTGACCCTGCGCACGCTGTCGACCACTTCGCCCATGGTGCTGCCGGCCTGCTGCACCAGCCGCGTGCCGTTGTTGACCTGTTCCACCGAGTCGCCGATCAGGGTCTTGATTTCGCGCGCCGCCGCGGCCGAGCGCTGCGCCAGGCTGCGCACTTCCGTGGCAACGACGGCAAAGCCGCGCCCCTGCTCGCCGGCGCGCGCCGCTTCGACGGCCGCGTTCAGTGCCAGGATATTCGTCTGGAAGGCGATGCCGTCGATGACGCCGATGATGTCGACGATTTTCGTCGAGGCCGTATCGATGGCGCCCATGGTGTCGACCACCTGGCTGACGATGCTGCCGCCCCGTTCGGCCACGCCGGATGCCGCCACCGCCATCTGGTTGGCCTGGCGCGCGTTGTCCGCATTCTGCTTGACGGTGCTGGTCAGCTCTTCCATCGACGACGCCGTCTCTTCCAGCGAACTGGCCTGCTGCTCCGTGCGGGCCGACAAGTCCTGGTTGCCGGCGGCGATTTCGCCCGAGGCCGTGGCGATCGCGTTGGTGCCCGTCTGCACTTCCGACACTACCTTGCGCAGCGCCTCGTTCATGCCGTGCAGCGCGCGCATCAGGTCGCCGATTTCATCGCTGGCCGCCTTGCCGAAATGCGTGCGCAAGTCGCCGTCGGCCACCGTCTCGGCCACCTTCACTGCCGCCTTCAAGGGCTGCGTGATCGAACGCGTGATCAGCCAGGCGCAGACGCTGCCCAGCGCCACCACCAGCGCGCACAAGGTCAGCAGCAGGGTGAAGCTGCGGGCGTTGGCCGCTTCGATGGCGTGCGCCGTCGTGTCGATGGCCTGGCGCTGCTGCGACAGCAGGGCCTTGACGTTGTTCTGATACTTGGCGGCGGCCGGCGCGAAGCTGTCGCGGTAGGCGCTCTCCGCCTGCGCCGCATTGCCGCCCTTGCGCGCATTCATCACCAGGGTCTTGGCATCCTGGTACTTGACGCGCTCGGCAATGGACGCCTTGAAAATGGCCTTTTCTTCGTCGCTGACGAGCAGGGTTTCGATTTGCTTCAGCAGCTCGCCGCCCTGCTTGGTGCTGTCGGCGATGGTGTCGGCAAACACGTTTGACAGGGTTTCATCCGTGCTCCTGGCGATCATCGAAGTGCGCGCGATGGCCGAGTAAATCAGCACGTACCAGTCCGATACGAGGCGTTCCTTGGCCAGCGGCTTTTCCATCATTTGCCGCGTCGCTTCGGCATTCACGCTGGCGCTGTACAGCGCGTACGAGGTGGAGATCACGGACAGCAGCAGCACCAGCGCGAAGCCTGCAGCCAGGCGCGTGCCGATACGAAGGTGGGAGAGGGCGTGCATGGTTGGAACTCCTGTCGCAGAGGGGATTTAAATTACCTGTGCGACATAGTATGCACTGATAAGTGACCAAGAGGCGAGGGAAAAGCGCGCTGGTCTTTGCGCCTGTTGCAGCCACGCCCGTGCTACAGGTCGCCCGCCTGGCGCAAGTCCGGCTGCTCGGCCCAGCGGGCGAAGGCGGCCGCCATGCGCTCGCTTTCAGCGATGGCGCGGCGCCAGTCGCGCATGCGCGCCGCGTGGTCCTGGCCATAGTGGGGGAAGTCGCGCCGGTCCGGCAATTTGCCGTTGGGCAGGCTGGCCACGAAGGCGGGCGAGGGCGAGACGAGGATCATGTTGTCGAGTGCGCTATCGCCGCGGCGCGCGCGGCGCCAGGGCATGGTCTTGTCCAGCCAGCCCGGCACGATATGGTCGGCAAAATGCGGGTACAGCACCAGATCCGGTTCACGCTGGTAGGGCAGGTGCAGATGGTAGTCGACCAGGCCGCCGTCCCAGTAGCGCCCGGGCGGCGCGCCGGCGATGTCCGTGACCGCGTCGAGCACCAGCGGGATGGAGCCGGAAGCCAGCAGCGCGTCGCGCAGGTTGTTCTGCGCCAGCGGCACGAAATGCGAATGAAAGGCGTCGAAGCGCGAGCGCAGCCAGCTGGCGCCGTCCGGTCCGGCATGGAATACGGTGCGTTCCAGCGAGGCGGCCAGCCGCGCGCGCGCCACGGCGTTGCCGGCGGCGGCCAGCAGGAAGCCGCGCCGGTCGCGCCATTTGCCAGGCTGCGCCAGCGCGCCGATGCCGCGCACGGCCAGCACCGACAGGCTATGGCGCTCGTGCCGCAGCAGTTGCGCATCCTGGCCATCGAGGACGGCGTCGAGCAGGGCGCGGCACGTGCGGCTCACATGCGCCGCAGCGGGTTTGTCGGGATAGCGCTGGTCCACATATTCGCGCACCAGGCGCCGCTGCGCCGCGACAGGGTCGGGGAACACGGCGGCGGCCATGCGCCAGGCGCCGATCGAGGCGCCGACGAACTGGCGCTGGCGCGGCGCCTGCGGCAGGAAGTCGCCGAACAGCCAGCAATCGAGCTGGTGCAGGATCAAGCCTTTCGGCCCGCCCGCGGCGGCGGGGACGATGGCGATGTCGCTGGCGCGCACCCCGTTTTCGGCGATGCGCGCCCGGGCGCGGCGGCCCAGGCGGATGGTGATCGGTGATTGCATGAGTAGTCGCTGGCGGCCTGTAGCCGGGTATTTTACCGTCAGCGCGGCGCCACGGCACAGACGCGCTTGGTATAGTCACATTGTTAGTATTAGTAAATTTCTTTAAGGCAATCATCCTATTGAGAAATGTTGCATAATATTGGACGTTGAATTTTTGGCATGTGCCAAGGATTCCTTATGTCTTGCTTTTTTATTGGAATCGTATGCAACTGAATCACGCTTTTGTGCTGACCCTGATCGCCGCTGCGCTCGCCGCTTGCGGTGGCGGCGGTTCGTCTTCCCCATCCGACACGGCGGTTGTCGTGAATACGGCCAAGCCTGCCGATCCGGTGGCGCCCGTCGTTCCCGTCGTGCCAACGGCCACCGGCGAAAACACGGGTGCCGTCAGCGCCCGTTTCGCCAATGGCGACAACAGCCGCTACATCTTTACGTCGATCGGGTTGCAGAGCAGTGGCAAGGCCAGCCCGCTGGTACAGGATGCCTCCGGCGCCTTGAGCACGATCGGCGGCATCGTCCTGACGGGCAACCCGGCCGTGACGCGCGAAATCAGCGGCGACGCGGCCTTTGCGCAGGGACGCTGGTTCAAGGGCGCGTTCAGCAATAGTACGGGCGCCACTACGTTGAGCGGTAACAATGCCAGTGGGCATTACGTCGCCTATAACGTGCTCGCCGCGCTGCCAGCGACCGGTACGTTCACCTGCGATGCGGGCACGTTCACGGCGCCTAGCTATACGGGCGGCAGCAGCGTCTCGTCGACCGCCAACTTCGGCACGGCCAGCGGCATTGCCAGCATGTCCTTCGATGCCTCCGGCGCCAAGGTCGTGCTGGCCATCGACGCCAGCGCCGGCGGCAGCACGGGCAAGGTGAGTGCCTCGACGACCATGGCGTCGGCGGCGTCGAGCAGCATCACCGGCGGCTACCTGTCGAACGGCACGGGCGCGCAGCTGATGCTGGGCGACGGCGGCGCTGGCCGCTACCTGCTGGTCGCCGCCTACAAGGCGCAGCTGGCGAATGGCGCCAATTACCAGGGCGTGGCCACCTTCCGCTGCTCCTGATCGCGCGCGCATGAAAAAAGCGGCGTCCGTGCAATGCACGGCGCCGCTTTTTTTTCGTCGTCGTGACGCTGCTTAACGCAAGGCCGCGATCATCTGTTTCAGCTTGCCGGAATCGACGCAGAAGGCGCGGATGCCTTCGGCCAGTTTTTCCGTCGCCATCGCGTCTTCATTCATCATGAAACGGAAAGCTTCTTCGTTCAGCGACATTTGCACGATATTGGTCGATGGCGCCGCTTCGGCGCTCAGCTTGCGTTCCACCGGCGCATCGCTGTCGGCCAGCTTTTGCAGCAGGTCGGGGCTGATGGTGAGCAGGTCGCAGCCGGCCAGTTCGAGGATTTGCGACGTGTTGCGGAAGCTCGCGCCCATCACCTCGGTCTTGTAGCCGAACTTGCGGTAGTAATTGTAGATGCGGCGCACCGATTGCACGCCCGGGTCTTCCGCGCCCATGTAGTCGATGCCCGTCGATTTCTTGTACCAGTCGTAGATGCGGCCGACGAACGGGGAAATGAGCTGGGCGCCCGCTTCGGCGCAGGCAATCGCCTGGGCCAGCGAGAACAGCAGGGTCATGTTGCAACGGATGCCTTCCTTTTCCAGGATGGCGGCGGCGCGGATGCCTTCCCAGGTGGAGGCGATCTTGATCAGCACGCGCTCGCGTGGAATGCCCGCGTTCGAATACAGGGCGATCAGGTCGCGGCCCTTGGCCACCGTGCCCTGCGTGTCGAACGACAGGCGCGCATCGACCTCGGTCGAGACGCGGCCGGGGATGGTTTGCAGGATTTCCACGCCAAAGGCGATCAGCAGGCGGTCGATGATTTCGGTGGTCGAGGCGTTCGGATGGTCGCGCACGGCCTTTTCCAGCAGCGGCTTGTATTCATCCTTCTGCACGGCCTTCAGGATCAGCGACGGATTCGTCGTCGCATCGCGCGGCGTGTAGGCCTGGATCGATTGGAAGTCGCCGGTGTCGGCCACCACGGTAGTAAATTGCTTCAGTTGTTCGAGTTGGTTCATGGCTGCACAGGAAAGAGTGAATGGGCTTGCCAGGGTATTGTACCGAATGCGGGACGGTGGCGGCGCTTTTAACCGAAGGGCTAAAGTGCCGGGGTCAGACCCGGCGGCTCTGACCCCTGATTGCCGCTTTTTAGCCAATAAACGAATCAAACTGCATGTCGAATTCCTGCAGCGCTTTTTGCGCGTTCTGCATCTTCTTGCGGAATTCCGGTCCCCGTTGCAGGGCCAGGCCCACGGCCAGCACGTCGATCACCACCAGGTAGGCCAGGCGGGCGGAAATCGGCGTGTAGGGGTCGGTGTTGAAGACCAGGTCGATCGGGATCAGCACGGTGGCCAGGTCGGCCAGCGGCGTGCCCGACGGGGCCAGCACGACGACGTCGGCGCCGCCGCGGCGCGCCAGTTTCACGGAGCGCACCAGGGCGGGGCTGTTGCCGCGCTGCGAGATGGCCACCAGGCAGTCGCCGCCGCGCAGCAGGGCCGCCGCGATGCTGTGGATGTTCGGATCGCTGTAGGCGACCGTCGGCACGCCCGAGCGGAAGAACTTGTGCTGCGCGTCGGCCGCCACGATGCCCGACGTGCCCTGGCCATAGAATTCGATCTTGCTGGCGCGCGACAGGATGTCGAGCGCGCGCTGGATCGCTTCCGGGTTCAGGTTGTTGCGCAGGTCGAGCAGGGTGTTGATCGAGCGGCTGCAGATTTTATTCACCAGGTCGGCCGCCAGGTCGTCCTGCGCCGGCTGCTCGTTCGCGCCCGGCATGGCCAGCGCCAGGCCCTGCGCCAGTTTCAGCTTGAATTCATGCCAGCCGTCATAGCCCAGGGTGCGGCAAAAGCGCACCACCGTCGGTTCCGACACCTGCGCGCTTTTCGCCAGCGCCGTGATGTTCTGGCTGACCGTCTGGTTGGGCTGGTCAAGCACGGCCAGCGCGACCTTCTTCTCCGACTTGGAGAGCGAATCGAGCTGGGTGCGGATGGAGTCAAGCAGCATTAAATTAGTCTTCTATCTTCAGGCAAGGGTGGAGCAGGGGTTTCGTGGAGCACCGCTCCGCGCCTGCGTAACGGCCTGGCCATGCAAGGCCAGGTTCCTTGCGCTTCCAAACTAGTCTTCAGGAAGCGCTTCTTCACGCCACTGCAAGCCATCGCGGCCGATCAGGGCGCTGGCGGCTGCCGGGCCCCAGGTGCCGGCCGTGTACGGAATCGGCGCGCTGTCGTTCTGTTCCCAGCTGTCGAGAATCGGCTCGACCCATTCCCAGGCCGCTTCCAGTTCGTCGCCGCGCATGAACAGGGTCAGCTGGCCGCGCAGGACGTCGAGCAGCAAACGCTCGTAGGCGTCCATGCGCGGGGTCTTGAACGATTCGCGGAAATCGAGTTCCAGTTCCGCCGGTTTCAGGCGCATGCCGTCGCCCGGGGTTTTCGCCATCAGGTTCATGCGCAAGCCTTCGTCCGGCTGCAAGCGGATCACCAGGCAGTTCGGCTGGAAGCTCGACGTCGGCTGGTTGAAGATCGAATGCGGAATTTGCTTGAAGCGCACGACGATCTCGGCCAGGCTGTCGGCCATGCGCTTGCCCGTGCGCAGGTAGAACGGCACGCCGGCCCAGCGCCAGGTATCGATTTCCGCCTTCAGCGCGACGAAGGTTTCGGTGCGCGAATGTTCCGGCGCATCCGGCTCGTCGCGGTAGCTCGGCACGGTGGCGCCGTCGACGTGGCCGGCGCGGTACTGGCCGCGCACGATGTTTTGCGCCAGGGTGGTCGGCGTGAATTTTTTCAGCGAGCGCAGCACTTGCAGCTTTTCATCGCGCACGGCGTCCGGCGCGATCGAGGTCGGCGGTTCCATGGCGACGATGCACAGCAGTTGCAGCAAGTGGTTTTGCAGCATGTCGCGCAGCGCGCCCGAGGTGTCGTAGTAACCCATGCGGTTGCCCACGCCCAGCTTTTCGGCGATGGTGATCTGCACGTCGGAAATCCATTCGCGGCGCCACAGCGGTTCGAACAGGATGTTGCCGAAGCGCAGGGCCAGCAAGTTCTGCACGGTTTCCTTGCCCAGGTAATGGTCGATACGGTAGATCTGCGATTCCTGGAAGACCTTGCCCACTTCGGCATTGATCTGCTTGGCGCTGGCCAGGTCGCGGCCCAGCGGCTTTTCCAGCACCACGCGCGAATTCGGCGTGACCAGGCCGTTGTCTTCCAGGTTGTCGCAGATCAGCGCGAACAAATGCGGCGGCGTCGCCAGGTAGTACACGCGCGTCAGGTCGGCGTCGCCGCGCAGCGCTTCGACCAGCGGCGCATATGTGGCCGCATCGCTGGCGTTGAGCGACACATACACGATGCGCGCGCAAAACTTGCTCCAGGTGGCGGCGTTCAGGGTGCTGGCCTTGATGTGGGGGCGCGAGTTGCTTTCCACCATTTTCAGGAAGGCATCCTGGCCGCTGTCCTGGCGGCCCACGCAGATGATGCGCGCCGTCGGCGGCAAATCGTTCGCGACGTCGCGCGCATACATTGCAGGCAACAACTTGCGCATTGCTAAATCGCCGCTGCCGCCAAACAGGACCAGGTCAAAATCGGTAAGTGCCATAAGTGAGTGTCGTCGCAAAAGTAAAAGGGCCGGAGCGGGGAGGAAGCCGACCGGAAGTGCCAGTCTGTCGCTACTATAATCGATGGTGTAAATTTACTACGTAGAACAGGCAATTGCAAGAAATTTTACTACATTCCATCCGCCGCCGTCGCCATTTTGCCCGGCAGGCCTGCCTGCGGTGCCGGCATGGCCATTATATGCCGTTCGCCGGCGCTGGCGCAGTGGCATGCTTGTTGTCGGCTTTGCAAAGCAACCATGGTTGCCAGGGAAATTTCCCATTCTCTCCGTCATCATTTGCGCTGTAGCAACAAGGAAATCAAGAAATGCTGTCAGGATCGCCGTTGGCAGCGTAAAGTAGCTTTGAAGAAAGTAAAAAACCGTATAATTCAAGCTCGAATCGATAGCAACTATTGGTTGTATGAAGTTGTACGATATACACTGCACCGTTAGCGCCGGCCATGCCCCAAACCCGCCGTCCGGCGTCCATGCGACGTGCAGTCCGCACTGTCCGCAGCATCAGGGGCGGGCGACTTAACTTTACAAGACGGCTCAAGGGGACGCAATGAATTCAATGCAGCAAGATGTCGATGAACGCACCAGCCTGACAGGCAATAACAAATTCGAACTGTTCCTGTTCAAGCTGGGGACCAGTGATCACTCGGCCAGCCGCGAACTGTTCGGCATCAATGTGTTCAAAGTCCGTGAAATCATGGAAATGCCGGCCATCACGGCGGTGGCTGGTTCGCACCCGCACATGCTGGGCGTGGTCAATATCCGTGGTCAGATCGTTCCCGTGATCGACTTGCCGATGGCGGTCGGCTGCAAGAGCAGCGGTTTGAAGATTTTGATGGTGACGGAATTTGCCCGCTCGACACAGGCGTTTGCCGTGGAAGAGGTCGATGAAATCGTACGCCTCGAATGGAACCAGGTCTTGTCGGCCGAATCGAGCGTCGGCGGCGGCCTCGTCACCAGCATCGCCCGCCTCGATGGCGACACGGACAAGACACGCCTGGCGCAAGTGCTGGACGTGGAGCAAATCCTGCGCAACGTGCTGCCGTCGGGCGACCCGGACGTGGACGAAAACAGCATCGGCCCACAAGTGCGCTTGCCGGCCGGCGCCGTGGTCCTCGCGGCCGACGACTCCTCGCTGGCCCGCTCGCTGATCGAAAAGGGCCTCGAAGCGATGGGCGTGCCTTTCATCATGACCAAGACGGGCAAGGAAGCGTGGGAACGCCTGCAGGCGATCTCGGTCCAGGCGGCAACGGAAGGCAAGACGGCGAAAGACAAGGTCGCGCTGGTGCTGACCGACCTGGAAATGCCGGAAATGGACGGTTTTACCCTGACGCGCAACATCAAGAACGATGGCCGCTTCTCCAACATCCCCGTGGTGATCCACTCGTCGCTGACGGGCTCGACCAACGAAGACCACGTCAAGGGCGTGGGCGCCGACGGGTATGTGGCCAAGTTCGTGGCGGCTGAACTGGCCGAGACGATCCGCAAGGTATTGTCGCGGTAATCCGACGCCGACGTGGCTAACACTATTGTCGGATTACGCGGGGCGTTGCCCCGCTAATCCGACCTACCTGCTACGTTATCGTACAAAAGCGCCGGCCCCTCGCGGGTGCCGGCGCTTTTTCATGTCCGCGGCGCTTATGCCTGGTACGGCGTTTCCGCTTGTCCCGCCACGTCCACGCGCACGGACAGCACGTGGCCCGTCAACGGGTAGTCGGCGATTTCTGCTGCCGAGCGGTTGTGGCTGGCGCTGGTGATGTACAGGGTGCGCAGGTCGGGGCCACCGAACGTCACCATGGTGGGACAGCGCACGGGCACGGTGATTTCGCCCAGCAAATGGCCGTCGGGGGCGAAGCGCAAGATCTTGCCGCCTTCAAACATGGCCGACCAGTAATTGCCTTCGCTGTCGACGGCCGCGCCATCGGGGCGCCCGCCGTAATCAAACGCTTTCTTGTCCATGGAAAAGCGCTGGAACGGTTGCGGCGCGGAAATGGTTCCCGTGGCCGCGTCGAAGTCGAAGCGGTCGATGCGGTGCGTGGTGGTGTCCGCGTGGTACATGGTGCGCTTGTCCGGGGAAAAGCCCAGGCCGTTCGAGACGGTCATGCCGCCCGACCAGACCTTGCGTACCTGGCCCTTTTCCAGCACGAACATTTCCGCCGCATCAGTGTTGCGCGGCTCGAAAATCGTGCCCACCCAGAAACGGCCGGCCGGGTCGACCTTGCCATCGTTGAAGCGCGTGGTGGCCATGTCGAACGGCGCCGGCGCGATTTCCGCCAGGCTGCCCGTCTTCGTGTCGAGGTGGGCAAAGCCGCTGCGCAGGGCGACGATCAGGCCGCCGCCCGCGTTGATGGCCAGCGCCGACGGTTCCGTCGGCATGTTCCACTGTTCATGCTTGCCGCTGGCCGGGTGCAGCCGGTGCACGGCGCGGCCGTCGATGTCGACCCAGTACAGGGCCGCTTCCTTGCCATGCCATAGCGGGCATTCGCCCACTTGCATGGGCTTGTCGCTGACTACCTTGATTTCGTAAATATTCATCTATTCTTAATGTGGAGAACGCTTAACAAAACCGTAGCGAGCGGAAGGGAGAGGTGGCCGAGAAGCGGAACTGTGCTTGAGCACAGTGAGCATCGCAGGCTACCTATACCGACGCGCAGCAGGTTTGGTGATGCGTTATTAGTAAGCTGCCTTGGCTGCGCGTGCCAGCGCAATCAAGCCATTGGTCGAGCTGTCGTGGTGGTCGGGACGGGCTTCGCCCGTCAGTTCGGCCTGGATTTTCTTGGCCAGCACCTTGCCCAGTTCCACGCCCCACTGGTCGAAGCTGTTGACATTCCACAAGACGCCTTGCACGAAGGTCTTGTGTTCGTACAGCGCGATCAGGGCGCCCAGGGTGGTCGGGGTCAGCTGGTCCATCAAAATGGTGTTGCTGGGGCGGTTGCCGGGGAAGGTCTTGTGCGGCACTAGCGCTTCGATCTCGCTGTCCGGCAAGCCTTGCGCCTGCAGGTCCGCGCGCACCTCCTCGCCCGTCTTGCCCGTCATGAAGGCTTCCGACTGGGCGAAGCAGTTCGCCAGCAGGGCGTCGTGGTGGCCAGGCAAGTCGTGCGTGGCGCGCAGGGCGGCAATAAAGTCGATGGGCGTGATGTCCGTGCCCTGGTGCAGCAGCTGGAAATACGCATGCTGCGCATTCGTGCCGCAATCGCCCCAGATGACGGGGCCGGTCGGCACGTCGACGGGCACGCCATCCTTGGTGACGCGCTTGCCGTTGCTTTCCATGTCCAGCTGTTGCAGATAGGCGGCGAAGCGCGAGAGGTCCTGGTGATACGGCGCGATGGACACGGAGCCGCAATCGAGGAACTGGCGGTTCCAGAAGCCGACCATGGCCAGCACCACGGGCATGTTGTCTTCGAGGGGCGCCTGGCGGAAATGCTGATCCATCGCATGCGCACCGGCAAGGAAATCGCTGAAATATTCAAAACCGACGGACAGGGCCACGGCCAGGCCGATCGACGACCAGACGGAATAGCGGCCGCCGACCCAGTCCCAGAACGGGAACATGTTGTCGGGCGAAATGCCGAAGTCGACGATGGCTTGCGTGTTGGTCGAGACGGCCACGAAGTGTTGCGCCAAATCCTTTTCTTCGCCTTCGAGCAGGAACCAGGCGCGCGCCGTGTTGGCGTTGAGCATGGTTTCAGCGGTAACAAAGGTTTTCGAGGCAACAATGAACAAGGTCGTTTCCGGATCGACTTTCGACAGGGTCGCTTCCATGTCATGACCGTCGACGTTGGAAACAAAGTGCATTTCCAGTCCCGGGTTGGCATACGAGCGCAGTGCCAGGCAAGCCATTTTCGGGCCCAGGTCCGAGCCGCCGATGCCGATGTTGACGATGTCGCAGATCGGTTTGCCCGTGTAGCCGAGCCAGCTGCCATTGCGGACCTTGTCCGTAAATGCCTTGACGCGTTGCAGTACAGCTTGCACGTCGGCATCGATATCCTGGCCATCGACCACCAGCCTGGTGCCGCGCGGCGCGCGCAAGGCGGTATGCAGAACGGCCCGATGTTCGGTAAGATTGATTTTCTCGCCGGTGAACATGGCTTCGCGCTGCGCTTCCACGCCGCGCTCGCGGGCCAGGTCCATCAGCAGCGCCATGGCGGTGGCGTCGATCCGGTTCTTCGAGTAATCGAGCAGCAGGCCGGCCGCATCGACCGTCATCGTCGAGAAACGTGCGGGGTCGGCGGCGAACAGCTGGCGCAGATGCACTTCGCGCAGGCTGGCGCTATGCGCTTGCAGGGACTGGAAACTGGCGGTGGCGGTGATGGCGGGAGTAGGTGCTGGCTGGCGCATGGCGGTCGGCTTGGGTGCTTGTCTCGGTTGAAAGGAGCGCGGCGCGTTCGTGGTGGCGAACAGCGGGTCCGGCATTGGTATGAGAATAATACATCAGAAAAACGTAATTTCACTACAGTTTGTGCAGGCGCATGGCATTTTCAGCGTTTTTTCAGCGTTTTATCCGTGCTGCAATAGATAGGCAAGCAAGACGAGTGAACGTGGCACGCTGTTGTCTTGCCTTGAAAGGTCGCGGGAAAATGGATTATTTCTGCCACTGTCCACTGCAAGAGTGCTTCTGCGCGACCATTTTGTAGTAAAATTTCACGAAATACTCATTTTTAAGGAAATCCATATGGCGCTGCATCCAGTAGTCGAATCCGTAACAGCGCGCATCATCGCGCGCAGCCGGCCATCGCGCGGCGCCTATCTGGCGCACCTGGATGCGGCCCGCATCCAGGGCGTGCAGCGCGGCGCCCTGTCGTGCACCAACCTGGCGCACGGCTTTGCCGCCTTTCCCGCCAACGACAAGCTGTCGCTGAAGGAATACAAGAAACCTTCCGTGGCCATCGTCTCTTCGTACAACGACATGCTGTCGGCGCACCAGCCCTTCGAAGGCTTCCCGCAGATCATCAAGCAGGCCGTGCGCGAAGTGGGCGCCGTGGCCCAGTTCGCCGGCGGCGTGCCCGCCATGTGCGATGGCGTGACGCAAGGCCAGCCGGGCATGGAACTGTCGCTGTTTTCGCGCGACACCATCGCCATGTCGACGGCCGTGGCGCTGTCGCACAATATGTTCGACGCCGCCCTGTACCTGGGCGTGTGCGACAAGATCGTGCCGGGCCTCTTGATCGGCGCGCTGCACTTCGGCCATTTGCCCGCCGTCTTCGTGCCGGCCGGTCCGATGACGTCGGGCCTGTCGAACCAGGAAAAAGCCAAGGTGCGCCAGCTGTATGCGCAAGGCAAGGCGACGCGCGAAGACTTGCTCGAAGGCGAATCGAAAGCCTACCACGGCGCCGGCACCTGTACCTTCTACGGCACGGCGAACAGCAACCAGATGCTGATGGAAGTGATGGGCCTGCACTTGCCGGGCGCCGCCTTCATCACGCCGAACACGCCGCTGCGCGATGCGCTGACGGCCGCCGCCGCCCAGCGCGCGGCCGTCATCACGGCGCAAAGCGGCAGCTACTTGCCGGTCGGCCATATCGTCGACGAGAAATGTATCGTCAACGCCGTCGTCGGCTTGCTGGCCACGGGCGGTTCGACCAACCACACCCTGCACCTGGTGGCGATCGCCAAGGCGGCCGGCATCGTCATCGACTGGAACGATTTCAATGAACTGTCGGCCATCGTGCCGATGCTCACACGCATCTACCCGAACGGCGACGCCGACGTGAACCATTTCCACGCGGCCGGCGGCACCGGTTACCTGATCCGCGAACTGCTGGACGCGGGCCTGCTGCACGAGGACGTCAACACCATCCTGGGCCACGGCTTGCGCGCGCACTGCATGGAGCCGTTCCTCGGCGAAGACGGCAAGGTCTTCTGGAAAGATGCACCGGCCGCCAGCGCCGACGACAGCGTGCTGCGCCCGGCCTCGAACCCGTTCGCGCCGGACGGCGGCATGGTCCTGGTGGCCGGTAACCTGGGCCGCGCCGTGATGAAGGTGTCGGCCGTCAAGCCGCAGCACCGCACGGTGGAAGCGCCGGCGCTGGTGTTCAACTCGCAGGAAGACTTCATGGCCGCCTACAAGGCCGGCACGCTGGACCGCGATTTCGTCGCCGTGCTGCGCTTCCAGGGACCGCGCGCCAACGGCATGCCGGAACTGCATGCGCTGACCCCCGCGCTGGCCAACCTGCAGGATGCGGGCCGCCACGTGGCGCTGGTCACCGATGGCCGCATGTCGGGCGCGTCGGGCAAGGTGCCGGCCGCCATCCACGTCTCTCCTGAAATCCTCGCCGGCGGCCCGTTGGGCCTGGTGCGCGACGGCGACATCATCCGCCTCGACGCCTTTACCGGCGTGCTCGAAGCGCTGGTGCCGGCCGACGTCTGGCACGCCCGCTCGCTGGTCACGGCCGATTTGTCGCCGAACCACATCGGCATGGGCCGCGAGCTGTTTTCCATGTTCCGTTCCACCGTCAGCGCGGCGGAAGAGGGTGCCACCACCTTCGGCCTGCCGTCGCCGATTCCCACCACCGTCGCCTTGCACGACGCCGACAATGTCGGCGATACCGTGCCGGGTTCCGATGAAGACTTTTTGGCTAGGAAATAAGAGATGACCATGACACTACTGGAAATTATGCGCACCTCGAGCGTGATCCCCGTGATTGCGATCGACGATCCTGAACACGCCGTACCGCTGGCGCGCGCGCTGGTGGCGGGCGGCATCCGCGTGCTGGAAGTGACCCTGCGCACCAAGCACGGCCTCGAAGCGATCCGCGCCATGTCGGCCGTGCCGGGCGCCATCGTCGGCGTGGGTACCTTGACCCGTCCCGAGGAATTCGTCCAGGCGCGCGACGCGGGCGCCGTCTTCGGCGTCTCGCCGGGCTTGACTTCCGCCCTGGTGGCGGCGGCGAAAAGCAGCGGCCTGTCCTTGCTGCCAGGCGTGATGACGCCAGGCGAAGTGATGGCGGCGCGCGAGAACGGCTTCCAGCAGCTGAAACTGTTCCCGGCCGTGCCGGCGGGCGGCATCGGCATGCTCAACGCGATCTACGGCCCGCTGCCGGACATCACCTTCTGCCCGACGGGCGGCATCTCGCAAGAGACGGCATCGCAGTTCCTGGCGTGCAAGAACGTCGCCTGCGTGGGCGGCTCCTGGCTGACGCCGAAAGACGCGATCGCGGCCGGCAACTGGGACCGCATCACGGAAATCGCCAAGGCTGCCAGCGGTTTACGATCCGCGTAAGCGGCACCGGAGCGGCAAGCTTGCGTGCTTGCCGCTTCTTTCTTCTGACGGAGTGCCATGCGCAGACTGCGCCGCCCCCTCACCATCGGCGAAACCGCCATGGCCCGCAGCGTCTTCCAGGGCGCCATCGACTACGCGCGCGTGCGCGTCGTGCGCGGCTCGTTTCTTCCATTCGGCCTGCAGGACCAGAACACGGCGATGACGCCGCGCGGCAGCCTGCATTTCATGCCGGCCCAGTACCGCGACGATTTTTCTCGCGAAGGCAACAGCGGCAAGCTGTTCTTCATCCACGAAATGGTGCATGTGTGGCAGTACCAGCTCGGCTACAGCGTGCTGCTGCATGGCGTGCTGCTGGCGCTGCGCGGCGGCTACATTGCCCAGCGCGCCTACCGCTACGATGCGCAGGCAGGCGGCATCCTGTCCGATTTCAACATGGAACAGCAGGGCGACATCATCGCCCACTACTTCGGCGCGCGCCAGCTGGGCATTCCCGCTTACGTGGCGCAGCTGCCGCAGCTGCAGGACATCCTGCAAGGCTTCCTGATCGATCCCGCCGACCGCCGCCTGCTGCCGCGCTGATGTCGCCGTTACGGCGCGTTTGATGCCAGGCGCACGTCCGGCGCGCGCAGGCTGGCCGCCGCATCCTTGCCCAGCAATAAACGCAGATCGGCGCCCGCGCCGATGCCGCTGTCGTCCGCCGCCTGCAGCTGGGGCATGCCGCCCAAGGCCAGGGCCAGGGCGGCCGCCGCCTGCGCATGGCCGGGGCGGTAGACGATGCTGCTGGCCTGGATGCCGTACGGCCGCTGGTTGCCCAGCCGCAGTACGCTGATGCCCATGCCGCCCAGCATGCCGCGCATGCGCGCCGCCATCCCGGTTTCGCCATTGCCGTTGATGACTTCCAGCCGTGGCAGCGGCGCCGCCTGCTTCGCCAGGGCGGGCAAGGCTGCCGGCGCGGCGCGTGGCGCCACGGGAGCGTCGCGCCAGCTCAGCGCAAAGATATTCGGCTGCAATTGCGTCAGCTGCAGGCGGCTGGCCGGTGCCGCCGGCATGGGCGCCGGCGTCAGGTCGGGCGCGACGGCGTCCGCGGTGGCATCGGCCGCATCGACTGTGCTGACGCTGCGCGCCAGCGCCGCGATGGCGAGATCCAGGTTGGCGCGCGCCGGCTGCTGGCCGTTGTCGAGCTGCAGCGACTGGCGCAGCACGGCCGCCGCCTGGGCGTAGTCGCCCTGCAGGTACAGCACGTAGCCGAGGTTGTTGTAGGTCCTGGCCGTCGGGCTCTCTTGGGCCAGCGCCTGCAGCATGCCGCGCGCCGTGTCCAGCTGGCCCAGCTGCGCATGCAGCACGGCGGCGCCATTGCGTGCATCCGGCGAGTCAGGCGTCAGCAGCATCGCTTCGCGGTATGCGGCCAACGCCGCGCGCGGGTCGCCCAGTTCCTGCAGGCGCTTGCCCAGCTTGCAGAACGCGGCCGTGCGGGTGGCGGGGCTGTCATCGCTGCGCGCCTGGGGCGGCGCAGCGTGATTGGCCTGGCTGTGCTGGCTGGCCGGGCCGGGCAGGTGACCGCAGGCGGGCAGCAGGCCGGCGCAGGCGAGCATGAGCATCAGGGTGGTGTGCTGTGACATGGCGGTTCTCCGGTCAGCTGCCGCTGCCCATGCTGGGCAGGAGCACGCGGTAGATTTGCAGGAAAGCTGGTCCCATCAGGACGACCAGCAGCGAAGGGAAGATGAAAAAGATCAGCGGGAACAGCAGCTTGAGGGCGATCTTCGCCGCTTCTTCCTCGGCCATCTGGCGGCGCTTGGTGCGCAGCTGGTCCGACTGCACGCGCAGCGAGGCGGCGATGCTGGTGCCGAAGCGCTCGGCCTGGATCAGCATGGCCACCAGCGCGTCGACATCCTCGACGCCCGTGCGCAGGGCCAGGTTGCGCAGCGCCCGCTCCTTGGCGTTACCGGCGCGCAGTTCCAGCATCACCAGATGCAATTCCTCGGCCAGCACCGCGCTTTTCAGGGCGATCTCGGCCGCCACCCGGGCCAGCGCCGCATCCATGGCCAGGCCCGCTTCCACGCACACCGTCATCAGGTCCAGCGCATCGGGAAAGCTTTCGAAGATATCGCGCTGGCGCCGCTTGATCATTTGCGCCAGCACGATATTGGGCAGGTAGTAGCCGACGGCGGCCACGATCAGCAGCCAGAACAGCAGTGCCTTGCCCGCCATCTGGCTGCCCGAGGCGCTCAGTCCCAGGAACAGCAGCAGGGGCAGGCCGATGGCCAGCATGGTCTTGGCGGAAAAGAACAGGATGGGCGCCGACGCCTGGCGCAGGCCGGCATTCATGAAACGCCGGCGCATCACCGAGCCTTCCCAGCCCTGCTCGGGCAGCGACAGTTTGGCCAGGGGGCCGCTCAGGCGCACCATGCGCGCCAGCCAGGGGCTGGGCGCCGATGCGCCGGGCGCCGCCGCGCTCTTGCCGGTGGCGTTGTCCATGCGCTGGCGCAAGGGATCGGGCGCAAAGCTGCGCATGGCCACCAGCACGGTGCCGAAGACGGCAATGAAGAGCAGGGCGAGAAAGGCGATATGCACGGGATTCATGAGGGTTCTCCTTGCGGGCTCAGACGCGGATGCGGATGATATTGCGCATGACCAGGATGCCGCACACCATCATCACCAGGGCGCCGGCGAGCATCTTGCGTCCGCCCGGGTCGACGAACAGCATTTCCAGGAACTGCGGATTGGTCAGGTGGATCATGGCCGCCGCGCCGAAGGGCAGCAGCGACAGGATCCAGGCCGACAGCTTGCCTTCGGCCGACAGCACGCGTACCTGCCCCAGCAGCTTGATGCGCTCGCGGATGATGCGGCTGATGCTGTCGAGCAGTTCGGCCAGGTTGCCGCCCGTTTCGCGCTGGATCAGCACGGCGATGACGAAGTAGCGCAAGTCCGTGCTGGGCACGCGCGTGGCCAGGTTCATCAGGGCGTCCTGCATGGCGATGCCGAAATTGACTTCGTCGAAGGTGGCGCGAAATTCCACGGCCAGCGGTGCGTTCATTTCATCGCCGACCATTTTCAGGGCGGTGGGGAAGGCGTGGCCGGCGCGCAGGGCGCGCGCCATCAGGTCCAGCGCGTCGGGCAATTGCTGCTCGATGCGCTGCAGGCGCTTGGCCTTGGCGCGCAAGACCGCCAGCAGCGGCAGCAGGGCCGCGCCCGCCACCAGCGGCAGGCGCAGCAGCCACGGCACGCTGAGGTAGCTGAGCAACAGAAATGCGGCGCCGGCCGTGGCCAGCATCACGCCGGCGAAGCTGGCCACGCTCCAGCTCAGGCCCGACTGCTCGAGCAGGCGGTCGAGCGCATGCACGCGGGGCACGCTGAGCAGCACGCGCTGCAGGGCCGGGGTGTCGCTCAGCAGGCGCTTCTTGATCATCGAGCTGCCCGTGTCGCCATGCGCGCCGGCCGACATGATGCGCAGGCGGCGCGCGACCCTTTCCGCTTCCGGACCGCGCGAGGTGTTCCATGCCAGGTACACGCCCTCGATCAGCAGTACCACGGCGATGAAGGTGAGGATGGCGAATACGTAATAGAGATAGTCCATGATGCTCCCCTTAATGGTACTGGCGGGCGGGATCGAACAGGGTTTCCGGCAGGCTGATGCCGAAGGCGCGCAGGCGTTCGAGGAAACGCGGCCGCACGCCGCTGGCATGGAAATGCCCTTGCACCGTGCCGTCCTCGCCGATGCCTGTCTGGCGGAAGGTGAAGATTTCCTGCATGGTGATCATCTCGCCTTCCATGCCCGTGATTTCCTGGATCGACGTGACCTTGCGCTTGCCATCCGTCAGGCGCGATACCTGCACCACCACGCTGATGGCTGAACTGATCTGCTGGCGCATGGCTTTCACGGGCAGGGCCGCGGAAGCCATGCTGATCATGTTTTCCAGCCGCGTCAGGGCGTCGCGCGGGGTGTTCGCGTGGATGGTGGCCATCGAGCCTTCGTGGCCCGTGTTCATGGCCCCCAGCATGTCGAGCGCCTCGGCGCCGCGCACCTCGCCCAGGATGATGCGGTCGGGACGCATGCGCAGCGCGTTGCGCACCAGCGCCCGCTGCGTCACCTCGCCCTTGCCCTCGATGTTCGCGGGCCGCGTTTCCAGGCGTACCACGTGCGGCTGCTGCATCTGCAGTTCGGCCGCGTCCTCGATGGTGACGATGCGTTCGGCCGTGCTGATGAAACCGGAAATCGCATTGAGCATGGTGGTCTTGCCGCTGCCGGTGCCGCCCGAGATCAGGATGTTGACCTTGGCCTTGCCCAGCGCCTGCAGGGTGGTGCTCATTTCCTCGGTCAGGCTGTGCTTGAGCAGCAGGTCGGCCAGGCGCAGCGGTTGGGCCGAGAAGCGGCGGATCGACATCACGGGGCCGTCGATGGCCAGTGGCGGGATGATGGCGTTTACGCGCGAGCCGTCGGGCAGGCGCGCATCGACCATGGGACTCGATTCATCGATGCGCCGGCCCACGCGCGAGACGATCTTGTCGATGATTTTCATCAGGTGGGCGTCGTCGGTGAAACGGATGTCGCTCAGTTCGAGACGGCCATGGCGCTCGACATACACCTGGCTGCTGTTGTTGACGAGGATATCGGACACGCCGGGATCGGCCAGCAGCGGTTCGAGCGGACCGAAGCCGAGCACCTCGTCCTGGATGTCGCGGATCAGCGAGCGCCGTTCCAGCTCGTTGATCACCACATTGTCTTCCGTGAGCACGTCGCTGACGAGGATTTTCAGCTCTTCGCGGATCTGCTCGCGCGACAGGCGCTGCATGCCCTCCAGGTCGACGCGGTCGAGCAGCGCCTGGTGGGTGCGGTGCTTGAGCTGCTGGTAGCTGTGGCTCGCTGCGCCCTGGTGCGCGGCATCGTCATTCAGGCTGGCGTCATCCTGGGCATAGCCCAGGCGGTCCCGCAGGGTGAGTTTTTCGGCAGTCATGGTCGGTCTCCGGTGAGTGGGGCGGTATCAGGCGCGCGCGAGCAGCCGCGAAACCCAGCTTTGCGCGGCGGGCGGGGTTTCGCCTGCCAGGCTGGCAGCCAGCTCCTGCAGGGCGCGCGAGACGGCGTTGTGCGGCGCCAGCTTGAGGATGGGCACGCCCTGGCTGACGGAGGCCGCCACCGCTTCGTAGTGGTTGGGGATGGATTTGTAGACGTGCTTGCCATACGCCGCCTCGAGGTCGGCCACGCGGATGCTGTCGCTGCTGGCATAGCGGTTCAGGATCAGGCGGATCTTGTCTTCGCGGTAGCCGAGGCCGCGGAACACATCGAGCAGGCGCTTGCCGTCGCGCACATACGGCAAGGTTGCCTGCAGCACGGGGAAGATCAGGTCGGCCCGGTCCAGCGCGCGCACGCTGACGGGATCGAGTCCGCGTCCCACGTCGAGCAGGATGTAGTCGTACTGGCTGCGTGCCAGGGTCAGCAGCCGGTCGATATGGTCGGCTTCGACGTCGGCCGCGTGGGCCGGGTCGTCGGCGGCGGCCAGCACGCTGTAGGCGGGCGTGATCTGGATCATGCTGGCGCTGAGCAGCGAGGCGTCGAGGCGCACGATCTGCTGCGACAGCTGCGACAGGGTGGCGGCCGGCTTGTGGTCCGAGACGAACAGCGCGGCGTCGCCGAACTGCAGATTCAGGTCGAACAGCGCTACCTTGCGCTGTTCGCCGGCGGCCAGCGCGTAGCCGAGGTTGGCGGCGATGAAGGTGGCGCCGCTGCCGCCCTTGCACGAGACGAAGGCCAGCACCTGGCCCTTGCGCGTGACCTGTTTGTGCAGCTTGTCCTCGATGCGGCGCAAGGCGGCGCACAGGGCCGCATCGTCGTCGGGCTGCAGCACTTCGCGCACGCCGGCGCGCATCGAGCGCAGCAGAAATTGCGGACTTTGCTGCGGACATTGCACGATGATGGCCAGGTGCGGATGGCGTCCTCCCAGCAGTTCGAGCCGTTCCAGTTCTTCCTCGCCGATGTGCTCCTGTTCCAGCAGCAGCAGGTCCGGCATGACGCCGCTGTCGAACATGTCCGGCGTGCTCGCCAGCAGGGCGACGCGGTCGGCCGCGCTGCGTTCGCGCAGCAAACGGGTAAGCCGCTTGAGCTGGGCTTCATTCTTCGAGACGATGACGATATTCACTTGGCACTCCCGGTAATGGCGTTCAGTTGATCTGGAAACCCAGGCTTTCGGCGTGCATGACGACCACCGACGCGGGCACGGCAATATTGAGAAAACCGAACAGGCTGACCATCGGCGTATAGCTGACGTTGTCGATCGAGACGCGCACGCTGTCGATGCAGCTGGCCGTGCGCGTGATGTCGCCGCAGGCCGACAGGTTGTCGCCCGGGTCCGTCGGCGGCAAGGTCACTTCGGCGCCGCTCTTGTTCAGGTAGCGGATGGTGATGTTGGCCGCCGTCAGTTCCGGCGCGGCCGGCAGGGCCGTGCCGCCGAACAGGGCCAGGGTCTTGACGGCGTCGGTCTGGTCGATCCAGCGCACCACCGCTTCGCGCGCGGCGCGGCGGCTCACTTCCTGCGCCGTGTTGTACAGGAACAGCATGCGGCCGAATTCCAGGATGCCGAACAGCAGCGTGAAAAACAGCAGCGACACCAGGGCGAATTCGACGGCGGCGGCGCCGCGCTGGCGCCCGGCTGGAGGAGACGATGAAAGGCGGTGGCGCATGGCGTTCTCCTTACAGCATGTAGCGCATGGTGGTGCGCGGCGAGAGCGGCGTGGCATAGCTGCTGGCCGCGCCGATCACGAAGGGCAGGTACTGGCCCACCGACAGCGTGTAGTTGACGACTTCGACGCGGATGCCGCCGGGCGCCGTGCCATCGGTGCAGCTGCTGTCGTTGAACGCCGCGTCCAGGCAGGTGACCGTCACGTTGGCTGTGCTGAAGTCGCTGATGCCGGCGCTGACGGCCGCATCGGCCACCGTCTGTTTGGCGGCAGGCACGCCCTGCGAGGCGATGCTGGCCTTGGCCTTGACGGACATATTGCGCGCCGCGTCGCGCGTGGCCTTGGTCAGCGCGTCGTAGTACCAGAAGGCGCGGCCGAAGCCGAAGATGCCGGCCAGCAGGGTAACCAGCAGGGCCAGCACGATGCCGAATTCGACGGCGGCGCCGCCGCGCTGGCTGGGATGGGAAAGGGGGATGCGCATGGCCGCCTCACTTGTAGAGTTTGATTTCGGAATTCGGCACGGGCTCGATCAGGCCCGCGAACTCGACGTCGAGGCGCTTGGTGCCGCCGCTGAAATCGGCTTTCATCGTCATGAAGAACTTGCCGATGCCGACCGCGTTGATGCTGCCGCACGAGGCCGGCCCCACGGGCGCCGTGCGGCAATCGACCAGCACCACGTTGAGGATGCGCCGGTTGCGCTGGCCCGGATGGGCCACCGACGGTGCCTGGAACGTGGGGCCGCTGGTCTGGTTGTACGGCGACGGCGGTGTGCCGGCAGGAAAGCCGGCGCCGGCGCTGACGGGGTAGCTGGCCGTGTCGAAGTAATTTGCCTTGGCTGTGCTGTACATGGGATTGGCGTTGCCGTCCGTTGCGGTATAGGCCGTGCCGGCCTTGGCCGGCGTGGCGCCATTGCTTTGGTAGGCGGGGCCGTAGGACCACAGCACGCCGTAGCCGGCGAACTGGGCGAACGTGGCCGAGGGCGCGGGCACGCTGCCCGCCGATGGCAGCTGGTAATTCGGCTTGTTGCCGGCCAGGCTGACTGGCTGCTGGCTGGGCAAGGTGCTGGCGCCCGGCTGCATCCAGCCCGTGGGCGGCGAGTTGGCGGCAGTGGCGGCGCAGGGGGACGCGCCGCCCACGCACGGATACTCCTTGATATTGGTGTCGGGCGGCGCCGACGCGGGGTCGCACACGGAGGGCGAGGAATAGTCGTCGAAGCGCGAGTTGAGCGAGGCGGCCAGCGAGGCCGTCAGGCCCGTGTTGGTGTAGACCTGGCCCGTGCCGCTGGTGATGACGGCGCTGCTGCCCGTGCACATGAACGGCGCGGTGGAGGCGGCGCTCGCGTGCGAAGCGCTGCAGCTGCCGGGCGGCGCATCGACCGGGTTGATCAGGTAAGGGTCGGACGAGCCGCCCAGCGGATTGAGGCCGAACAGGTTGTAGGTGACGCCGCGGCGAAAGCCGAATTCCACCAGCTCCGTCAGGCCGCTGCCGGCCGGCGCGGCCGGATACGTGTATTGCGCCGTCTTGTTGGCCGGATCGACGGCGCACACGCCGATCGGCGTGACGTCGTTGACGAAGCGGCCCGCCACGGCCACGCCCGAGGTGCTGGTGCTGGCAATGCCGGCAATGCCCATCAGGTAGGTGGCGAAGGTCTTGCTGCCCGTGTCGACCTGGATGAATGTCATTCCCTGCGGGCTGGTGCGGGCGCTGGCGCCGGACGTCCAGGGGCCGTCCGGGCTGGGGCCAAAGCTGATGTTGGCGGCCGTGATGGTCAGCGCGGTGGAAAAGTCATAGCGGTTCTTTTGCGCGATGGCGATGGCCTTGGTCTGCGCGTTGTCGATGCCGGCGGCGCTTTGATTGAGTTCCACGGCGCCCGCCAGGGCGGCGCTGTCGGCGCCGTTCTGCAGTTCCGTCTTGGCGATGTACAGGTGGCCCAGGTCCAGCACCAGGCCGCCCATGGCGAACAGCACCACCAGGGTCAGCCCCAGCACGATGGCGATCGCGCCCTGCTGCCTGTCGTGCCTGCGAAATGCGGTCTTCATGGCTGTCTCCTGGTGGCCTGGGGGAGTGCGTCGCGAAACTGGCGCCTACTGGCGTCCGCCCACGCCGATGGTGAAGACATTCGGCTGCGGTTCCGGCGCCGCGAACGATTTCTGGTAGCGCTGGTAGGCGCTGGCGCCGGCCTTGCCATCGATGCCGCTGACGGGGTTGGCATTGCGGTAGGCGTCCGGATACATGATCTGCTGCGCCTTGAGCAGGGCCACCGATTCGCCGAAGTGTGAATCGAGCACGGGTGTGGTGGTGGCGGCGCAGCCGGCCAGCAGGCATAACAGGGCGGCGCAAGGCAGGCAATGTGCGGTTTTCATGGTGTTCTCCTATTTGAGGTCGAAGCCGGCGGCAGGCTGGGGCGCGGCCGCTTGCGGCTGCATCGGGGCTGCCGGCGCTGCGGGGGCGGGCGCGCTGCCTTCCATTTTTCCCTGCATGAACATGTCGCCGCGCGTCGGCTGGATGTAGCCGTCGGTGGGCAGCTTGTAGTCGGCTGGCAGCGGCTTGACCAGATGCGGCGTGATGATGAAGACCAGTTCCGAGCGGTCCGTCTGGAAGTCCGTGCTGCGGAACAGGGCGCCCAGCACGGGCACTTCGCCCAGGCCTGGCAGGGCCTTGATATTGCTGGTCACGTTGTTCTTGATCAGGCCGCCGATGGCGAAGCTCTGGCCGTCGAACAGCTGCACCGTGGTGGTGGCGCGCCGCGTCGTGAACGACGGCAGGACGGCCGTGGCCGAGATGCCTGTGGCGGTGATGCCGATGCCGTCCTTGTTCAGGTCCGACACTTCCGGCGCCACCTTCAGGTTGATGCGCCCGCCATCGAGCACGGTGGGCGTGAATTTCACGGCCACGCCGAATTCCTTCTCTTCCAAGGTGATGGTCGGCACGCCGCCGTTGTTGGTCTGGCTGACGGGGATGAAGATCTTGCCGCCGGCCAGGAAGCTCGCCTCCTGGCCGCTGATGGCCATGATGTTCGGCTCGGCCAGCACCTTGATCAGGCCATCGCGTTTTTGCGCGTCGAGGTTGAAGAAGTTGTTCTTGCTGGCGCCGCTCAAGCCGCTGGGATTGTTGCTCAGCAGGCTGGACAGCAGCGAATACGACCAGCTGCCGATGGTCTTGTTGATGCCCAGGCTGGCGCCCAGCTGGTCGACCAGCACCTTCGACACTTCGGCCACCTTCACTTCCAGCATCACCTGCTGCGGCGCGGCGATCGACAGCAGATTGATCACGCGCGGCATGCCGGCATCCGGCGTGGCGGCGGGAGCCGGCGCGGCGGCCCCCGCGGCTGGCGCGGCGCC
>NZ_NEHB01000037.1 GCF_002127655.1 Janthinobacterium sp. GW456P | reverse complement strand
GCCGCGCGCGCCCTGCTGGGCCGCCGCCGTCGCCAAGAGGCCCAGCGCCCAGATGGCGCCCCGGTGCGTGTTGACGCCGCCGGTGGCCGCCAGCATGACCGCCTCGCCCTCGCGGCCGATGGCGCCGATGCGCTGGCGCAGCTGATCGTCGTCATCGCTTTCCCAGCCTGCCTGCGCCATGGCGGCAAACACGGGCTGCAGCGCGCAGGCCGAATGGCACATCAGCGCCCAGTTCAAGTCCGTATGCGCGCCACGGCTGCGCAAATCGACCAGGCCCGGCTTCGGCGTCAGGGTCGCTTCATCGAGCAGCGCCTGCAGCACTTGCCGCCCCAGCGCCGCAGGGCGTACCTGCACCGGCACGGTCGTCGTCATCATTGTCATCATCATTGTCATGATTACCAGCTCCTGAATTTGGCGGGTGGTTGATACAGGCCGTCGGACCATTCGACCAGGTCGGCGATGCTTTTCGCCGCCAGCAGCGAGCGGTCCGCCGCGCCGCGCTGCACGCCGATATCCTCGGGCAGCGCGATCAGGCCGTCGGCGCGCAATGTCGCCGTGGTCTTCGGGTCGTGGCGCAGGCCGATGGGCGTCACGCCGGCGACAGCGGCCAGCATGGCCTTGCGTTCGTCGAGCGAGCGGGCCTTGTACAGGTAGGCGATGCCCTCTTCCGTCAGCACATGGGTGACGTCGTCGCCATAGATCATCACGGGCGCCAGCGGCATGCCGCTGGCCTGGCCCACGGCCACGGCGTCGAGCGATTCGACGATGGTGGGCTGGCCGCCATCCTGGAACGTCTCGACCATCTGCACCACCAGCTTCTTGCCGCGCGCCAGCGGGTCGTCCGTCTCGATCAGGTCCAGCCAGGCCGGCGTCGGGTGGCGCCGGCCGTGCGGGTCGTGGCCCATGTTCGGCGCGCCGCCGAAGCCGGCCAGGCGGCCATTCGTCACGGTCGAGGAATTGCCCAGGCCATCCATCTGCAGGGTGGCGCCGATGAACAGGTCGACCGCGTACTGGCCGGCCAGCTGACACAGGGCGCGGTTCGAGCGCATGGAACCGTCGCGGCCCGTGAAGAACACGTCGGGCCGGGCCGCCGCATAGCCTTCCATGCCCAGTTCCGCGCCGAAGCAGTGCACGCTCTCGACCCAGCCCGTTTCGATGGCAGGGATCAGGGTCGGATGGGGGTTGAGCACCCAGTTGCGGCAAATCTTGCCCTTCAAGCCCAGTTGCTCGCCATACGTGGGCAAGATCAGCTCGATGGCGGCCGTATTGAAGCCGATGCCGTGATTGAGCGACTGCACCTGGTGTTTTTCATACACGCCGCGGATCGCCATCATGGCCATCAACACGTGCACGGGCTTGATCACGCGCGGGTCGCGGGTAAACAAAGGCTCGATGAAGAACGGCTTGTCGGACTGCACCACGAAATCGATCCACGAGCCGGGCACGTCGACCCGGGGCAAGTCGCTGACGTCGTCGACGATCTGGTTGACCTGGGCGATGACGATGCCGTCGCGGAAGGCCGCCGATTCGACCAGGGTCGGCGTGTCCTCCGTGCTGGGGCCCGTGTACAGATTGCCCTGGCGGTCGGCCATGTAGCCGGCCACCATGACAACATTCGGTGTCAGGTCGACGAACAGGCGCGCATACAGCTCGATATAGGTGTGGATGGCGCCCACTTCCAGCAAGCCGTCCTGCAGGAACTGGGCGATGCGCAGGCTTTGCGTGCCGGCGAAGGAAAAATCGAGCTTGCGGGCGATGCCCCGTTCGAACAGGTCCAGGTGTTCGGGCAGGCTGACGCTGGGCATGATCAGGTGCAGATGGTGGATCTTGTCGGGATTGACCTGGGTCAGCATGCGGGCGAGGAAATCGGCCTGCTTCTGGTTATTGCCTTCGAGGACGACGCGGTCGCCCGGCGCAAGCAGCGCTTCGAGCACGGCGACCATGTCGCCTTGTTGCAGCACGGGGCCGTTCGCATATGGGCGCACGGCATCGAGGCGGCGGCGTTTCTCGGTGCGCCGCGTATCCCATTGTTTTTGCCGCTGCGCTGGCGCTGCTGTGGCGGTTGACATCATGCCTCCGGAATGAGCTATCGAGTCCAGACGATAAAAMGAAAGCGCCAGCGCGACAATCAACCTGCTACCATGTTCATTACCCTGAAGTTAATGAACTCCCTTGAAAGAGGCTAGTCATGGCCATCAACGAAGAAATCACCTTGAAAAAGCTCGAAGTTTTTCTCAGCTTTATGGAATTGAACAACCTGGCGCGGGTGGCCGATGCGCTGGGCCAGAGCACGGTCAGCGTGCACCGCGCCCTGCATTCGCTGGAAGACGGCTTGCGCTGTCCCCTGTTCAAGCGCGAGGGCCGCAGCCTGATCCCGCTGCATGCGGCCTACACCTTTGCCGAATCGGCGCGGCGCGCGCTGGCCGAATGCGAGGAAGGCGTGCGCAAGGTGCGCGAAATGTCGGGCATCAACCCCGTGCGCCTGAAGATCGGTTCGCTGTATTCGCTGACCCTGCACTGCATCCCGCAGCTGGTGATCGCCCTGAAGCTGCGCCGGCCGGGCCTGGACATCGATTTAACGCTCGGTTCCAACCGCGACCTGCTGCAAAGCCTGGCCGACGGCCGGCTGGACGCCATCATCATCGGCGTGCAGGAAGACGAACAGCATGCGGGCCTGGTGGCCGTGCCCCTGTTCCAGGACGACGTCTACCTGGCCGCGCCGCTGGGCTCGCCCTATGCGGGGGCCGCCTCGGTGGACTTGCAACAGTTGCGCAACGACAAATTCGTCACCCTCAGCGAAGGTTTCGTCACCTCGCAAAGCTTCAACCACGCCTTCGACCTGGCGGGCTTCGTGCCCGACACTGCCATGAGGGTGGGCGATATCTTCTCGCTGATCAACCTCGTCAGCGGCGGCATCGGCTACAGCCTGCTGCCCGGCAGGGTGCGCGCCTTCAGCTCGCGCGTCGAACTGCTGCCGCTCGACGCGCGCTACGGCTCGCACCAGCAAATCACCCTGCTGATGCAGAGCAGCCGCGAGCGCGACCCGAATCTGCTGGCGTTGGCGGCGGAGTGCAGGTTGTATGGGCGTGGCGGACCTGCTTGACCCAACACTTTGAATTGATATCTACGCAATGGCAAAGCAAACCATGGCCCGGGTCTCCAACCCGGGCATCCCGGGCCCAGCGGGCCTGAAAAATGCCCAGGGCAAGGCGCGCGGGCGCAGACAGTACGAATGTACGGCAAGCCCAAGCAACGCAGTCATGGACATTTTGTCAGGCCCGCGATCCAGGCCCGCACTTAAATAGCACTATCCCACGGCGCCGACAACCGCACGGCGCAGTTGATCAAGCCGACCATCGAATACGTCTGCGGGAAATTGCCCCACATCTCTCCCGTCACGGGATGCGTGTCTTCCGACAGCAGGCCCAGGTGGTTGCGCGCCATCAGCATCGTTTCGAAGATTTTTCGGGCTTCGTCCTTCCTGCCGATGCGCGCCAGGGCGTCGATGCGCCAGAAGGTGCAGATGTTGAACGCCGTTTCCGGCTTGCCGAAATCGTCGGGCGCTTCATAGCGGCGCATGTAGGGGCCGTCGCACAAGGACGCTTCCAGAGCGTCGACGGTGGCGATGAAACGGGGGTCCATGGGGTCGATGAAGTTGACTTCGGCCATCAGCAAGACGGAGGCGTCGAGGTCGCGCCCGCCCAGGCTTTCGGCGAAGGCCTGGCGCTCCTCGCTCCACGCTTCGCGCAGCAATCTTTCCCGGATCAGCACGGCACGGCTGTTCCAGTGGTCGGCGCGGTCCGGCAAGCCCAGTTTATGCGCGACCTTGGCCAGGCGGTCGCAGGCGGCCCAGCTCATCAGCATGGACGAGGTGTGGACGCGGGCCCGCGTGCGCAGCTCCCACATGCCCGCGTCCGGTTCCGCATGCAATCGGAAGGCCTGGTCGCCCACGGCTTCCAGCGCGGCGAACTCGGCTTTTCCCGCCCGGTGGAACAAGCGGTGGTCGAGGAAGGCCTGCGCCGCACCGAGCACGATATTGCCGTAGACATCGTGCTGGAAGTGTTCCTGCGCCTGGTTGCCCACGCGCACGGGACCGTTGCCCCGGTAGCCGGGCAAGTGCTCGAGTATCGATTCGGGCAGTTGTTCTTCCAGGCCGATGCCGTACAGGGGCTGGATGTGGCCGCCTTTCGAGCGGGCGACGATATTCGTCAGCCAGCGCAAATACTCTTCCATCGTGCCCACTTCGGACAGGCTGTTCAATGCCCGCACGACAAAGAAGGCGTCGCGCAGCCAGCAATAGCGGTAATCCCAGTTGCGGCTGCTGCCCGGTGCTTCGGGAATACTCGTGGTCATGGCGGCGATGATGGCGCCCGTGTCCTCATATAAGGACAGTTTTAAGGTGATGGCCGCGCGGATCACCACGTCCTGCCATTCCAGCGGCACGGCCAGGCGGCGCGTGTAAGTGCGCCAATAGTTGATGGTTTCCTTTTCGAAGATGCGCGCCGTCTCGTCGATGCCGCCGGCCAGGGTTTCATCGGGGCCCAGCAGGAAATTGGCGGTGCCGCCCAGCACGAAATACGTTTCGCTCAGCACATAATTGAGCGACACATCGGTGTTCAGGCGCAAGGTCTGTTCCGGCCCCACGTAGCGGATGTGGTGGCTGCCCTGCGTGATCTGCGGCGCCAGACGGCCCCAGTCGTAGCGGGGACGCAGCCGTACGCGGATGCGCACGGCGTGGTCGAGCGGCCGCACGCGGCGGATCAGCATCAGCGGGCGGAACATGCGGTCGCGGCTGAGGAAGCGGGGCGCGAAATCCGTGATTTCCACGCCGCGCCCCTGCGTGTCGTACAGGCGCGTGCGCAGCACGGCCGTGTTCGGCTCGTAGAATTGCTCGCTGCGCGCAAAGTTTTCAATGTCAATGGCCCACACGCTGCCGTTTTGCGTGTCGTCCAGCAAAGTATTGAAGACGGGGTCGCCATCGAAACGGGGCAGGCAGGACCAGACGACCTGCCCTGCCTGGTCGATCAGCGCATTGAAGGCGCAATTGCCCACCACGCCGCAGTTCAGCGATGCTGGCGCGGGTGAGGTGGTGGCGGCGGACGCGTGCGCGCCGCTGGGGGTGTCATGCGATGTCGTCATGGGCTACTCCTTCGATGTCGGGGATGCGGAAGCGGCCAGCAGCGCGGTGCGCAAGGCGCCGGGGCTGGCCAGGCGCAGGGTAGCGGCGCTGGGGCCGCTGCCCACTTTGACACCCTGCCCGCCTGCTTGTTGTACAAAGGCAAAGCCTGCCTCGTCGGTGGTGTCGTCGCCCGCGAACACGGGCCGGCGGTCGGCGAAGGGGCTTTCCTGCATGAAGGCGGCGATGGCGCCCCCCTTGTCGGTGGCGGCCGGCTTGGCTTCCAGGACCATTTTGCCATGCAACAGCAATACACCCGGGCACGCTTGCACGGCCGCCGTCATTTCCTGCAGGCATAACGGTTCAAGTTCCGGCGCCAGACGGTAATGCAGGGCCACGGCGCCCCGCTTCTGCTCCACCAATAAACCAGGGTGCAGCGCCGCCAGCGCCTGCGCTCGCGCCAGTACGGGCGCCACATCGGGCGTGCCCGCCACGTGCAGCACGCCATCGGCGCCGCGCCGCTCAACGCCATGCACGCCGGCAACGGGCAAGACCAGGGGCGCCAGCATGGCGTCGATCTGCGCCACGGGACGGCCGGAAATGAGGGCCAGCGCGCCGTCATGGCGCTCGGCCAGCAGCGCCAGCGCTTCGATGACGCCGGGCGCCACGCGCACGCCATCGGGCGTGGGCGCCAGGTCGACCAGGGTGCCGTCGAAGTCGAGGAAGACGGCTGTTCCGGGCGCACTCAGCAGCTGCAACAGGGCTGCGCTATCGTCAGGGATATCGGCCATCACATCCCCTTGCGCCGCTTGATGCGGCTGTGGGCATCGATCTTGGTCATGACCTTGTCGCGCTGGCGCAAACGGGCCGCGTCCAGCAGCATGCGCCCGGCCCAGCGGTACACATTGAAATGTTTGACTCTTGCCCGCATGCTCTTCATGCGCTCGCGCTGCTCCACGGGCGGCATCACGAGAGCGCGGTACAGGGCGTCGGCGCCCTGCTCGATGTGATACGGATTGATGATCAGCGCTTCATGCAGCTCGCGCGCGGCGCCCGTGAATTGCGACAGCACCAGCACGCCCAGCTCGTCGTCGCGCGCGGCGATGAATTCCTTGGCCACCAGATTCATGCCGTCATGCAAGCTCGTCACCATGCACACTTCCGAGGCGCGGAAATAGCGCTGCAAATCGTCCTGGCCATGGTGCTCCGCTTTCAGCAGGATGGGCACGTAGTCGCCGCTGCCGAAGCGGCGGTTGATGCGCTCGACCATCTTGCGTACCCGCGCGTCAAAACTTTGATATTCATCGAGCGAAGCGCGGCTGGGGGCGGCGATCTGCACGAAAGTGAAATGGCCCACCATGCCGGGCTGCTGTTCCAGCATGCGCTCGACGGCCTGGAAGCGCTCGACGATGCCTTTCGTGTAATCGAGGCGGTCCACGCCGATGCCCAGCAAGTGGTCGGGCGCCACGCCCAGCTCGGCGCGGATCTGCGCGCGGCAGGCGGCCACGTCGGGCTGCGCCGGGTCGTCTTCCGGCCAGGCGATCGAGATCGGGTAATCCTCGACCTGCGTCATCTCGCCGCCGTAGGAAATCGTGGAAGCTTCGGGCTCGATGCGGGTTTCCAGGTAGCGGTCCACCGTTTCCAGGAAATTCTTGCGGTGGAACGGCGTATGGAAACCGAGGATGGTGCTGCCCAGCAAGCCGTCGAGGATTTCTTCGCGCCAGGGGCAGATGCCGAACGATTCCGAGTTCGGCCAGGGGATGTGCCAGAAGGTGATAATCGTCGCCTTCGGCAAGGCTTCGCGCACCATGCGCGGCAGCAAGGCGAAGTGATAGTCCTGCACCAGCACGACGGGATTGTCCGTCTTCGCTTCGGCGATCACGGCGTCGGCGAAGCGGCGGTTGACCTTCACATACTGCTCCCAGTCGGACGAGCGGAAGACGGGGCGCACGTGGGCGATATGGCACAGCGGCCACATGCCTTCGTTGGCGAAACCATAATAGTAGCCCTGCTCTTCCTCCTCCGTCAGCCACACGCGGCGCAAGGTGTAGCTGGGATTGTCGGGCGGCACGGGAACATGGTCGAGCTTGTCGACCGTCTCGCGGTCGGCGGAACCGGCGCCATGCGCGATCCAGGTGCCGGAGCACGCCCGCATCACCGCTTCCACGGCCGTCACCAGGCCGCTGGCCGGGCGCTGCACGGCGATGCCGGCATCAGTTTTGGTGTGGATATACGGTTCGCGGTTCGACACGACGAGCACCTGGTCGCCCGACAAGTCCGCTTCCAGCAAGGCGCGCAGCTTGTCCGGCGTCCAATCGGACGACCAGCCGTTATCGCCCTGGCGTTCCAAATGGTATTCCTGCAGCAATTCGCGCAAGTCGCCGATCAGCGGCTGCATTTCCGGCGGCGGCGCGGGCGCGGCGGCGGGCGCGGCGGCGGCCACCGCGCCATTGCTTTTCGGCAGCAACTCGCCCCGCAAGATCTCCTTCACGGCCGACAGCCAGCCGCGCCAGCTCAGGTGGGCGACGAACACGGTCATCAGGGAAATGAGCACGGCCAGCACGGCCAGGAAGGCAAAGATGAAGCGCTTGGTATCGGTATTGCGGCGCTCGACAAAGCTCATGTCCTGCACCAGCACCAGGCGGCCCAGCTGCGAAGCGTCCTGCATCACGGGCGTTTCGCTGATATGGACCTGGCCCTGGGGCAGTTGCGCCAGCGATTTGTACAGGCCGCCCGTGGCCGGCGTGCTCCAGCAGCCGATGGAAGCGGGGTATTGCGCGGACTGGTACAGCAAGTGGCCGGCATTGTCGCAAAAGCCGATGGCGATCAGGCGTTCGTCGCGCGTGGCGCCCTGGAACAGTTCGCTGATGCGGGCGGCATCTTGGGCGGGCAGGTATTCGGTCAACGGCGGACGGAGAGTTCCAGCGAGCAATTCGGCCCGGCTGTCGAGATCGCGCACGTACCAGCGCAGGGTGATATTGTCGAGCAGGGGTACCACGATATAGGCAAACAGTCCCAGCACCAGAGCCAGTGGCAGGATGAAGCGCAAGGACATTCGGAGTGATCGTACTATCATCGGTTTCCTTTGCAAAAACGAAAAGCATGGCAAGTATGACTATGTTTCCAATGCGGCGACGCCCGCTTGCTTTCCGTATTGAAACGTCAATGTGGCATGGCGCAGCGCAGCAATTTCTTCCAGTATCCACCTTGACCGAAGTCTTATCCGTACGGCAACGCACGCCCCCGCGACGTCATCTGCCCGTAAAATAGCCGCTTCCGACATCCATTTCACTTATCAATAAGGAGTTTTTGCCTATGGATCTCAGCACGTTTCACTCGCTGATGGGAGGCCCGCTGCGCTCGGCGCTGACCGTGCTCGTTTCCGCCCTGCTCGTCACCCTCGTCGCCGTCGGCGTGCACCGGGCCGGCATCGGCTTGCTGAAAAGACTGGCCAATGGCCGCCCGTTCACCACCAACGCCACGCGCGTGGCCTTCCGCGCCAGCCAGCTGTGCGTCATCGTGTTCGGCCTGCGCATGGTGCTGGCCGGCGCCCCCGACGACACGCCGGGCTTGCTGGCCATGTCGCACCTGGCCAGCGTGGCGCTGATCATCGCGCTGACCTGGCTGGCGATGCAATGCATCCAGGCGCTGTCCATCACGATTTCCGAAATCAATCCCGTCGACGTGGCCGACAATCTGCGCGCGCGCCGCCTGATCACGCAAGCGCGCGTGCTCACGCGCAGCGCGCACGCCATCGTCGTCATCCTGGGCCTGGCCTTCGTGCTGCTGACCTTGCCCGGCGCAAGGCAGATCGGCGCCAGCCTGCTGGCATCGGCCGGCGTGGCGGGCCTGGTGGCCGGTATCGCCGCCCGCCCCGTGCTGGGCAATTTCATTGCCGGTCTGCAAATTGCGTTTTCTCAACCCATCCGCATCGATGACGTGCTGATCGTCAATGGCGAATGGGGCAAGGTCGAGGAAATCAAGGGCACCTACGTGGTCGTGCGCGTGTGGGACGAGCGCCGCCTGATCGTGCCGCTGCAGTGGTTCATCGAAAATCCGTTCGAAAACTGGACGCACAGCTCGTCCACCCTGCTGGGCACGGTGTTCCTGTGGCTCGATTTCAGCATCCCCCTGGAACCGCTGCGCGCGGAACTGACGCGCATCTGCGCGTCCGCGCCGCAATGGGATGGCCGGGTCTGCACCGTGCAGGCGACGGATTCGAACGAGCGGGCCGTGCGCGTGCGTTTCCTGATCAGCGCGGCGGATTCGGGCCTGGCCTTCGAGTTGCGCTGCCTCGTGCGCGAACAGATGCTGGCCTTTATTACGGCTCACTACCCGCACGGCCTGCCCCGTTTGCGCTCCACGCACGACCCGATCGAACTGCACGAGCTGCACGCCATGCAGGCGCAAAACGATACGGTACAGTTGCACAAGGCTTGAAAAACCTGCGGCGCGCTGCCCTTGCCCGCGCGCCGCTAAAATAAGGCGCATGAGCACCACCGCCTGGTTCATCCTGATCGGCTGCCTGATGCTGGCGCGTGGCCTGGGCGCCGACGGCATCGCGCGCCTGCCATTGACTTCGGCCATGGCGTATCTGGGCGTGGGCCTGCTGCTGGGCCCGATGTTCCTCGGCCTGTTCTCGTTCGACCTGGTACAGCAGGCGCCGCTGCTGGAAACCCTGACGGAAATCGCCGTCCTCATCTCCCTGTTTTCCGCCGGCGTCAAGATGCCCGTGCCCTTCAGCCTGGCGCGCTGGCTGCCTTCGCTGCGCCTGGCGTGGCTGTCGATGGCCATTTCCGTGGCCCTCGTGGCAGCCTTTTCCTGCCTGCTGCTGGGCCTGCCATTGGGCGCGGGCATCCTGCTGGGCGCCATCCTCGCGCCCACCGATCCCGTGCTGGCCACCGACGTGCAGCTGCGCCATGCGGGCGACAGCGAGCAATTGCGCTTCATGCTGACCAGCGAAGCGGGCATGAACGACGGCAGCGGTTTTCCTTTCGTCATGCTGGGCCTGGGCTTGCTGGGCTTGCATGAACTGGGGCCGCATGGCGCCACCTGGCTGTGGCGCGATTTGTGCTGGGCCAGCGCGGGCGCCATCGCCCTGGGCGCGGCCGGCGGCGCGCTGCTGGCCTGGCTGGGCTGGCAGCTGCGCGCCAAGGAGCCGAAGCATGAAGTGCTCGATGACCTGGCGGCCCTGGGCCTGATCGCCCTCGTCTACGGCGTGGCCACCTGGCTGCACGCATGGGGCTTCCTGGCCGTCTTCTTTGCCGGCGTGGCGTTGCGCCAGACGGAACTGCGGCTGGCCGGCGCGCCGAAAGACCGGCAAGGCTTGCTGCAGGCGGAAGAAACCCATGCCGTGTCCGCCGCCAAGCCGCACGACAGCGAGGTGACGCTGACCGTCAGCGGCGAAGCCCTCGTCTTCAAGGAACATCTGGAACGCCTGTCCGAACTGACCCTGGTGCTGTTGCTGGGCGGCGCCGTCACGGCCGCCGCCTGGAGCTGGCAGGGGTGGAGCGTGGCGCTGTTCCTGCTGTTGCTGGCGCGCCCGGCCAGCGTGATGCTCGGCTTGCTGGCTTCCGGCACCAGCGTGCGCCTGCGCGGACTGGCCGCCTGGTTCGGCGTGCGCGGCATCGGCTCGCTGTACTATCTCAGCTATGCCATCGCGCATGGCTTGCCGCGCGGCCTGGCGCGCGAACTGGCCGACATCACCCTCGTCGTGGTCATCCTCTCCATCGTCGCGCACGGTCTGACGGTCAAGCCTTTGCTGGAACGCTACTGGCGCAAATAAGTGGCGACATAAACACCAACTGATGCCCTTTGTCATTGCTACAGAGCAATGATTTTGTCAATCGCCCCTAGGATGGGCGGAAATATTGTTAAGATAATTAAAAATGGCAAAAGAGAGAATCAATGAAACGACGAAGCGTGCTGGGACTGGGCGTCTCACTGGCCCTGCTGCAAACGGGCTGCGCCACCGATCCGGCCAGGCTGGCGTGGGAAACGGAATTTGACGGCTACATGCGCGATGGCCTGGCCCGCACGGAAACGCCGGGCATGAGCGTGGCCGTGGTGCGCGGAGAACAGACCATCTTCGCGCGCGGCTATGGCTGGGCCGACATCCAGGCCGGCAAGAAGGCCGATGCGAACACGGTGTTCCATGTCGCCTCCGTCAGCAAACTCGTCACGGCCACGGCCGTCATGATGCTGCTGGAACAGGGCGCCTTCCAGCTCGACGACAAGGTGGCGGCGTATCTGGACTTCCCGCTCATGCATCCGAAGTTTCCCGACGTGCCCATCACCTTTCGCCACTTGCTCAGCCATACCTCGGGCATTTCCGACGCCGTGTACGACAAGACGACGGCGTTTGCCGTGCAGGGCGACCCGCGCCTGCCGCTGCGCGACTTCGTCAAGGGCTATCTGTCGCGCGGCGGCGCCTGGTATGACGCGGATGTGTCGTTTGCCGCCCGGCCCGGCACGGAATGGCGCTACAGCAATGTGGGCATCGCCCTGCTCGGCTATCTGGTCGGCCGTTTGAACCCCGATGGCCTGGACGCCTACACGCGCGAGCACCTGTTCGAACCGCTGGGCATGGACAGCACGGCCTGGAACCTGGCGGGCTTGCCGCGGCGCGCCGTCGTCGCCCAGCCGTATGCGCACAAGGAGCCGGGCCTGCAAGTGCTGCCGCCCGTCGGTTACCCGGACTGGCCGGCCGGCCTGCTGCGCAGCTCGGCGCAGGACTTTGCCCGTTTCCTGGCCATCTTCAGCAATGGCGGCCGGGTCGATGGCCACCGCTATCTGCAAGATGCCACCCTGCAATTGTTTTTTGCGCCGCAAGCGGCCCCCGTCGTGCCCGCCGATTCATCCGTGCGCCAGGCCCTCGTCTGGCTCTTGCGCGACGTCGACGGCCGGCCGCTGGCCACGCACAGCGGCGGCGACCCGGGCGCCGCATCCGTCGTCTGCGTCGACCGCGCCAGCAAGACGGCCGTGCTGGCCTTCGCCAACGTCAGCGCCGACAAGGAGTTTCGTTCGTTCCAGAAAGAAGTCGTGCTGCGCCTCCTCGCGCATGGGGCCGGCGGCACGCCGGCCAGGTAGGCATGGCGCTTGTGTGAGCGGGCGCACGGTAGCGCCCGGGCAAGAACGTATGCTGTGCTGGTCAAACTTGACGCTCAACGAGGAGACCAGCATGACGAACCGCATCGGCAACAAGGACGTGGCGCAGCAGCGCAGCAAGAGTGAAAAAGCCCGCATCAAGGCGCAGAACATCGCCAGCGAGGCGCTGAAGAAGGCCGAGGCCAGGGCGAAGTACCGCAACGCCATAAAGGGCCAACCGGGCCAGCCCGCTGCCGGCGGCTAGGCGCCGAACCAGCCGCGCAATTTCTCGGCGGCGCGCTCCTTGACCTCGGCCGTGATGTAGGTGGCGACGGTGGCGACGGCCGCCGCCAGCACGGCCAGGTCATCCGCATAGCCGACCACGGGCGTGATGTCGGGAATCGCATCGATGGGCGAAATGAAATAGCCGAGCGCGCCATAAATCGCCGTCTTGGCCCACAGCGGGGTGTTCGGCTGCTGGGCCGCGTAGTACAGCCACAGGGCTTTTTCGATGACTTCGCGTCCCGCCGTCTTGGCGAACTTGACGACCTTGTCCCAGAAACTGTCATCCGTGTACTTCTTTTCATACTGCTTGTCGGCCTGGGGGGCGTGGTCTTCTTCCAGATTCTTTTTTCTGCCAAACATCTGCTGCTCCTGTCTGCCGCGCACGGCGTTACGAATGCGCACCTTAGCATAATGGCGCGGCGGATGCGCGGCCTGCAAGGTAAGCTATCACCATGGAAATATCTGCCACCACCACGGCCCGCGCCGCCGGCCTGCGCTACACGGGCGATCACCAGAGCGGCATCGCCCGCCTGGGCAAGCCCGGCAAGTTCCGCTACCGCGATGCGGACGGCCAACTCCTGCGCGATGCCGCCGCCCTGGCGCGCATCAAGGCGCTGGCCATCCCGCCCGCCTGGACGGACGTGTGGATCTGCCCGCGCGCCAACGGCCACCTGCAGGCGACGGGGCGCGATGCGCGCGGGCGCAAGCAGTACCGCTACCATGCGCGCTGGCGCCAGGTGCGCGACGACGTGAAATATGAACGCATGCTCAGCTTTGGCCGCGCCCTGCCCGCCATCCGCGCCGCCGTCGCGCGCGGCATGCAGCTGCCCGGTTTGCCGCGTGAAAAAGTGCTGGCCACCATCGTGCACCTGCTGGAATTGACGATGATGCGCATTGGCAACGAGGAATATGCGCGCGCGAACAAATCGTTCGGCCTGACCACCCTGCGCACGCGCCACGTGCAGGTCGACGGCAGCGCCGTGGCCTTTCACTTCAAGGGCAAGAGCGGCGTGCGCCACGATATCCGCCTCAGCGACCGCAAGCTGGCCAGGGTGATTGCGCGCATGCGTGAACTGCCGGGCCAGGAACTGTTTCAATATGTCGATGACGAAGGCGCGCGCCACGCCGTCGATTCGGGCGATGTCAACGATTACCTGCGCGAGGTGACGGGCGAAGACTACACGGCCAAGGATTTCCGCACCTGGTCCGGCACCTTGCTGGCCGCGCTGGCCCTGCAGGCGTTCGAGCAGGTCGATTCCGATGCGCAAGCCAAGAAAAACATCGTGCAGGCGATCGAGTCCGTGGCGAAAAAGCTGGGCAATACGCCGACGATCTGCCGCAAGTGCTATGTGCACCCGGCCGTGCTGGAATCGTATTTGGATGGCAGTTTATTGGACGGCATGCGCGCGCGGGCGCAAGAGCGGTTACGGGAAGAACTGCCGGCGCTGGCGCCGGAGGAAGCGGCCGTGCTGGCCTTGCTGCAGCAGCGGCTGCAAGCGCAGGCCGCCAGTAAGGCGGCGGTCAAGCCTGGCGCGCCGGCTGGCGCTGGCACTGGGCCGACAGCGTGAGGGCATCGCTGCTACACACGGGCAAGGCGCCGTGGCCCGCTTCGCGCGCCACGGGGACCGGTGCGGCATCGCTGTTCTGCGCCTCGCCCATATTCATCCAGGTCGCCGCCAGGGTCGAAAAGGTAAACAGGCAGATCAGCAGAAACGGCTTGTTCACGTGGATGGACTGGTCTGGCTTTTGCATCGCATACTCCGTCGGACTGGTTGGCTGTTGCAGCATGGACATCATCATCGCGTGTTTCCACAAGGCATACAATCAGACGGTTTCGACAAGATGGGTAGGACAGCGCTGACAGGCTTAGCCATAACGTCCCGTGTCGGAAAATTTGACACCGGCTCCGACCTGTTCCAGCCAAGCCCTTGTTTTTACAGCACAATCTATACGGGAACGCTTCCTGCTTGACCTCCTGCCTGGGCACGCTTGGCGCCAGTTACGGAGGAACGATCATGGGCTTTATCAAACAAGTGCTGCTGGCGCTACTGCTGTGCGCAATGTCGGCAGCGCACGCCACCAGCATCGGCTACACGGCGACGTCGCTGGGCGGCACGCAGTGGCGCTACGACTACACGGTCAGCAATACCACCCTGGCCGTGCCCATCGAGGAATTCACCTTGTTCTTCGGCGTGGGCAATTATGCCAACCTGCAGAGCGTCTCCACGGCGCCGGGCTGGGACGTGCTGCTGGTGCAGCCCGATCCCGCTATTCCCGCCAGCGGCTACCTCGACGCGCTGGCGCTGGCCGGCGGCATCGCCCCCGGCGCCACGGCCCCGGGCTTTTCCGTCAGCTTCGATTACCTGGGCGCGGGCAGCCCCGGCGCCCAGCCGTTTTCCATTCTCGACCCCGTTTCCTTCATCGAACTCGACGCGGGCAGCACGCAGCCGGCCGTCGTGCCCCTGCCCTCCACGCCATGGCTGCTGCTGGCCGGCGTGCTGGCCATGCTGTGCCTGCGGCGCCGGCAGCTGGCGTGTGCCGCGCTGGCCACGGGCCTGGCGCTGGGCCTGTGCGCCTGCGGCGGCCCCAACGATCCCACGCAGCCGCCCGCGCCGAAAGTCATGCTGGCTGCCGCGACCACCGCCCAGGCCGCGGGTGACCTCGAAGTCACCTCGCTGGAAAAAGTGGCCGAGCAGCGCGTCAGCCGCACAGTCTGGGACTACACCTACCGCGTGCACATCCGCAACAATGGCAGCGAAGCGGCCGGCAATGTGCAAGCCGTGCTGGCCAGCGCGCCCACAGGCAGCACCATCATCGATGGCGACGTGCAGGCCGGCAGCATCGGCGCGGGCGCCTCCGTCACGCCCGCCGACACCATCACCCTGCGCATCGAACGCAGCATCGCCTTCCAGAGCGCCGGCCTGACCTGGACCTTCAGCACCAGCGACGGCATCGTCCTCGACCCCGTGCGGCCCGCGCAAGTGGTCGTGCTGCCGCTGGCCGGGCTGGGCTTTCCCGACGGCGCCGACAGCGTCAAGGCCAGCGGCGCCGTCACGGACGTGCTGCTGCAGGAAGGCAGCCTGCGCTTTTCCACGCCGGGCGACACGGGCGTCGACCAGCATGCGCAATTTTCCCTCAGCAAGGGCGGCAAGGTCACCATCCTGGATCTGCTGATCCAGACCGAATTGCCCACGGCCGTGGAAACCTATGTGGAGCCGAACGACGACGGCAGCGTGCCCGCCGCGGCGCCCGTGCTGGCCATCACCGGGCTGGGGCCGAACAACCGCCTGCGGCCGGGCGGCCTGGGATTGCGCCTCGTGGGCGCGGCCCCCATGGCACTGCAGGATGACAGCGACGGTCTGCTGTCCGGCCCGGATGGCATGGCCATCAGCCTCAAGAGCTACTGGACGTTCGATGCGGCCAGTGGCACCTTCAGCATCGGTGCCACGGCCATGCAGCAACTGCTGGCATCCTTGCCCAACGGCAGCTACGACCTGAACCTCAATTTCGTCTCGCAGGATGGCGAGTTCACGGCCAGCTATGCCTTGATCGTCATCAAGTCCGGCATCGTGCTGCAAGGACAGCTGCGCACGCCCGCAGGCGGCAATGCCACGGGACTGGCCGGCAAGAAAATGTTATTGGCAGGCTACAACAACCGCCAGCGCCAGGTGGCCGTGGTCGATGCCACGGGCGCCTTCCACTTCGATGGCGTGCTGCCCGATACCTACCAGCTGACCTTGAACGACCTCGTTCATCCGAACGTGGTCAGCGTCAGCGCCGTCGTCTTCAACAGCAGCGGCAACGTCAATGTCGACATCGTCTACCCGTATGCGGCGAGCCTGGCCTTGCGCGCCGAGGCGAAGACCTATACCGCCGGCAGCGTCACGCAGGATGGCGCCGGGCCGCCTGCGCGCGAGGTGCCGGCCAGCCATCGCGCCGCGGGCGACGTCACGCCGCAGGATGACGCGGACAGCAAGACCTTCACGGCCACGGCGGCCGCGCAAAACCAGACCATCACCTCGCCCATCGCCTTCACGGTGCCCAAGGACACGAAAAACGTGGGCGTGAAAATCACCGTCAGCACGGCCGAGTATCCCGTCTACACGACGGCGCAAAGCCAGTACAACGATACCTGGTCCTATTCCGTGACGGGGTTGCCCGGGGTCAACCTGGCCGCCGCGGGCGCCGTCAACCAGACTCACTACACGCAGGGCACCATCGTCAGGACGGAGTGCGTCGACGTCAGCAAGCAAACCAAGGACGGCGCGCTGACCCTGGGCGGCAATGTCAGCGCCACGAATATCGGCGACAGCGCCCTGCCCACCGTGACGACGGTGGAACTGAGCCTCGCGTGCAAGGGCTTGAAGGTGACGCTGGCCAAATTCCTGTCGCCCAACAAGGATGGCCACCCCGTGCTGCAGCCGATCAAGCTGACGGGCAATCTGGCGGGACCGTATGTATCCGTGTCGCAAGGCGCAGCCACGGCCACGCACACCCTGCCGCTGGAATTGCACTACACGCCAGCGGCGGCGACGATTACGGAAGTGAACATCGGCATTGCGTCCGGCGGCGGCGATCCCGCCTTCAGCACGCAGAATTTACTGTCCCAGACCCATACCAAGACTGCCGGCAGCGTGAAATTTCCCAGCCTGGTGCTGCCCCCCTTTGCCGGCGCCAAGCTCGACAAGAAGGCCGTCGTCACGGTGCGCCTGAAGGGCCACATCGACAATACCGATGCCAGCTCCGACCCGGCCGAAGGGGGGCAAGTGGCATTCAAGGGCGACACGGCCTATATCCCCCTGTACCTGGCCAACGACGAGGCGGCGCTGGCGGCACGACGCTACGGCACGCGCGATCCTGGCGGCGATTCGTGGGCCACGCGCCTGGCCATCGCCTGGCTGGCGGGCAAGGCTTACCGTTTCGACGACATCAGCGGCCAGCACGTGACGCAGACGGCAACGGGCCGTTCCATCCTCGGCCACAGCGGCCACAGCGACGGCCAGCAGATCGACTTGCGCTATGCGGACGGCATGGGCGGCTACACGGACGCGCTGGGCGGCCAGAACGATGGCGCCGCCATTCACCAGCTGATCAACGACGCAAAAGCGGAAGTGGCGGCCAACCCCGCGCAAAAGCCGAAGCTGACGGCGCTGCTCGCATGGATCGCGGCGAACCGGGCCATGCTGGCCCAGGAAGCGGCGCCGGCCAGCACGCGCGTCATCTACATCGGCCCCAGCTTCATCAAGCTGGCCCTCGTCGACGGGCGCTTTTCCGCCGCGCCGGCCGACAAGATCCCCGGCGCGGGAGCCTGGACCAAGCCGGCAAAAGTGCATATCGAGACGGGACACCTGAGCCACTGGCACATCAGCATCACGGCCCATCCGTAGGCAAGCTCAGGCGGGCAGATCGGACAATTCCAGCTCCGAAAACCCCGCCCGGCGCCGCGCTTCCAGGTTGAACGGGCCGCGCAGGGTGGGTGCTTCGTAGCGCAGCGCCAGCTCGGCATAGGTGGCGCGCAATTCCAGGCCCCTTTGATCGCACAGATAGCCGTACCAGCGGTTGCCGATTTCGACGTGCCCCACTTCATCGCGCAGGATGATGTCGAGGATGGCGGCGGCGGCCATATCTCCCGCCTGCGCCAGCTTGGCGCGCAGCGGCGGAATCGCATCGAGCCCCCGCGCTTCCAGGGTGCGCGGCACCAGCGCCATGCGCGCCAGCACGTCGCCGCGCGTCTTGTCGACCATTTCCCACAGGCTGTCGTGGCCGGGAAAGTCGCCATATGTGTGGCCCAGCACCTGCAGATGCGCCTGCAGCATGGCAAAATGCGTCGCTTCCTCTTTCGCCACGCGCAGCCAGTCCGTGTAGTATTCAGCGGGCAAGTCCGGGAAGCGCCACAGGGCGTCGAGCGCCAGGTTCATCGCATTGAACTCGATATGCGCAAGCGCGTGGACCAGCATGGCGCGCCCTTCCGGCGTGATCATCGAGCGCCGCCCCACCAGGCGCGGCGGCACCAGTTCCGGCCGCTCGGGACGGCCCGGCACGGCACCGGTGGGCGCCAACGGCGCCTGCGCATCGAGAGAAAGTTGCGCCTCGGCCATGGCGGCCACCATCGCCACCTTGGTCGCCGGGTCCGGTTCCAGCAGGCAAGCGAGCGCATACCTGCGCAATTCCTGTGGCGGCGTGGGGTTCAATGACGATGGATGCATGGGACTGCTTTCTGGCGCGTTGCTGGGCAAGGCGCGCAGTGTATCAAATTGCCTGCCCCACCAGCCAGTCGAACACGGCCTGCACCCTCGCCGGCGGCGTGGCGCGCGCGCCGTGCACGAGGTAATACGCCTGCGGACTGGGCAAGTTGAAACCGCCGAACGGCAAGACCAGCTGGCCGCTGGCCAGCCACGGCTGCACCAGCTGGCGCCGGCCCATGGCCACGCCCGCGTGGTGGATGGCCGCCTGCGCGCACAGGTCGGCGCGGTCGAAACGCAGGCTGCGCGCGGACGGGCTCACGCCAGGCGACTGCCCGTCCAGCCACAGCCGCCACTCGGCGTCGGGCGCGCAGGCGGGCCAGGCCAGCGTATCGTGCAGCAGCGTCGCGCTGGACAGCTGTCGCGGCGCGTCAAACAAGCCGTGTTCGCGCGCATATTCCGGACTGCACACGGGCGCCAGCCATTCGTCCATCAGCTTGCGCGCGGCCAGGCCGGGAAAGTGGCCGTCGCCATAGTGCAAGGCCAGGTCGACCTGGCCGGCGCGAAAGTCCACGCTATCATTACCCACGCGCAAGTCGATCGACACGTCCGGATACAGCGCAGCGAACCCTGCCAGGCGCGGCACCAGCCAGCACTGGGCGATGGACGGGCGCGCGTGGATGGTGATGCTGCCCGCCAGCGCATCGCCGCCGGCCAGCGCCGCCTGCAAGCCATCCCAGCCGATTTGCAGGGCGGCAAAGATACGCTCGCCGTCGGCCGTCAGTCTGACTTGCCGCGTCAGGCGCTGGAACAGCCGCAAGCCCAGGCTGCTTTCCAGCCGCGCGATGCGGTGGCTGACGGCGCTGGGCGTGAGCGCCAGTTCCTGCGCGGCCAGCGCGAAGCTGGCATGGCGCGCCGCCACGAGAAACGTGTGCAGGTTGGCGAACTGGCTGGCCGTCAGCGTGGCACCAAGCGTGGCCCTGCCCGGCGCGCCGGGCGGCATCAAGCGGCTCCGGCCGCCAGCAGCGCCCTGCCCCGCGCCACATAGGCCGCCATTTCTTGCTCCGGCACCATGCTGCCGCCCGTGCCCCATACGAGGTGCGTGGCCTTGTCCAGGTGCTGCTGGTACTGCGGCGCGGCCAGCACGGCAGGAATGCCCGCGAAACCGGCCACGGCGGACGGTTCCAGGCGCAAGCCTTGCGTTTGCTCCAGTGTCGCCAGCAAGCGGTACAGTTCTTCATCGGCGACGGTGGCGTAGCCGTCGATCAGCCGCTGCATGGCGCGCCCGACGAAGCCGGACGGGCGTCCCACGGCCAGGCCATCGGCGGCCGTGAGGTTGTCGATGCCGATCTCCTGCACGCTGATTCCCTCGTGCAAGCCCGTGTGCACGCCCAGCAACATGCACGGCGAGTGGGTCGGCTCGACGAAGACGCAGTGGACAAAATCGCCAAAGGCCAGCTTCAAGCCGAAGGCCACGCCACCGGGACCGCCGCCCACGCCGCACGGCAGGTAGACGAACAGCGGGTGCGCCTCGTCCACCGCGATGCCGCTTGCATCGAACTGGGCTTTCAGGCGCTGTCCCGCCACCGCGTAGCCGAGGAACAGATCGTGCGAATTTTCATCGTCGACGAAATGGCAGCTGGGGTCGTTCTCGGCCTGCTTGCGCCCCGCTTCCACGGCCACGCTGTAGTCGGTCGCGTACTCGACGACGGTGACGCCGTGGCTGCGCAATTTATCCTTTTTCCACTGGCGCGCGTCAAGCGACATGTGCACGGTGGCGCGAAAGCCCAGGCGCGCGCTCATGATGCCGATCGACAAGCCGAGGTTGCCCGTGGAACCGACGGCGATCGCATACTGGCCAAAGAAGGCGCGCACGGCGTCGCTGGCCAGCAGGCTGTAATCGTCGCCCTCCTTCAGCAAGCCCGCGTCCAGCGCCAGCATTTCCGCGTGTTTCAATACTTCATAGATGCCGCCGCGCGCCTTGATCGAGCCGGAAATGGGCAAATGGCTGTCCTGCTTGAGCCACAGCTGACCGCTCGTCATGTCTAAGGCCAGACCCAGCGCCGCCTGCATGGCCGGCAGCGGCATGACGGGCGACTCGATAATGCCGCCAGTGGCCTGCGTTTGCGGAAACGCCTTGGACAGATATGGCGCAAAGCGCGCCAGGCGCGCGCTGGCATCGGCCACGTCGTCCATCGTCAAGCCCACGTCCTTCAAGCCTTCTGCCGCCGGCGCGATGCGGGGATTGAACCAGCTCAAGGGCTGCAAGGCCATCAGTTCTGTAATCAGGGGAAATTTTTCGCGCAGCGCGGCGATGGCGGGAGTGGGCAGCATGGCAAGCTCGTGTAGGAACAAGCCATGATTAGAGCGCATCCGGGCGCCGCTGGCAAACGATGGTTGATCAAGCAATGCATGACAGGATGTCATCTGTCCCGCATTCATCCCCAGGCACTGACCTTGGCCCATAGCTAAATTTGATTCCTGAAGGCACTATCGATTAAAGAAAAATTTCCACAAAGTCACAAAAATAAGTTATCTTAAAGGCAAACAAAAGGAGACATTTTTCTCTTTTCTACCGAGGCAAAAATGCGCTCCAAGAATGACAAGGTTACTGCGACGAATATGGATATTCTCGACTGCGCAAGGCAGGACGATTTGACGGCCCAAAAGGTCGAGGTCGGCATTATTTTCCAGGAAATGCTCGATACCGCCACGGCCGCCGCCTACCTGGCCAAGAACAAGGTGCCGATCGCCACCGCGCTGCGCGTGCTGACAGGGTCGCGGCGCAAAAAGAGCGGAGGCGGAAATGGATGACGCTGCGGCCGATGATCTGGGGATGGCCAGCTTGAACGGCTCAGGGCTTCATGGAAGGAGGCGCCACTTCATACCAAATCCGTATCCCTCGCTCAACCTTGGCTAACGCCGTCCAGCCTCGCGTTTCCGTGATGGTTTCGATGTTGACCGGACGGACGCCGGTTGTTAGCAGCCATTCATTGGCCAATACCAGAGAGCGGTCCATGCCATCGGAAAGAGGACTGCCCGCGGTGGTCGAACGAAAATCTTTAAATGCGATCATGGAAACCTTTTATTCAGTCAGCTTCATTTGAGCAGATAAAGCCTTCACCCTCCGCTATCGCACCCCTGTGCGCCAAATGCCTGAAGCAGACGCCAGAGAGCATAACAAATTACCAGCGAGAAACATGCGCACATTGTCACGACCACATGGCGTAGCCCGATGCGGCGATGCCAGTTGTGCGCCTTCCTCCCCCATCGGCGGCAGGAAGGTGCACGCTGATTACAGCCTTTAGAACTTCAGTTGCAGCCCCAGATCGATCGACCGTCCCTCGGCCGGCAAGGCTTGCAGCGCCCCGCCGTTCGTTTTCAGTCCCGACAGATACACGCCGCCGAGCGGGTCCGCATACGCGCGGTTGAACAGGTTGCTGACACCGGCCCTCAGGCTGGCGGTCTTGTTCAGCGCCACGCTGCTGCGCAGGTTGACGAGGGCATAGCCGCCCGTTTCCGGTTCAAAGCGGCGCGCATCGACCTTGTCCTTGCGGGCCACGATCTTCGTTTCGATACGGCTGTTCCAGGCGCCCAGCTTGTGCTCGACGGCCAGCACGGCGGTGAACGGCATCATGCGATACAGGTCGCCACCGTCGCTGCGCTTGCCGCGCGTCCAGGCGGCGTTACCTGTCGCCATGAAGCTGCCCCAGCGCGCGCTGCGCACCAAAGGCAGTTGCCAGGCGACATTGGTGCCATACAGCTTGGCATCGTGGTTGGCAAAGCGCAGCAAGTTGCCGTTCGCGCCCATTTTCATGTACGGGTGGAAAGGTGCCAGCACGTCGACGTCGATGTAATTGTCGACCTTGCTGTAGTAGGGGTTGATGCGCAGGAACCAGCCCTCCTCGCCGCCGCCATGCCAGTCGGCCGTCAATGCCACCGTATAAGCGGTTTCAGGCTTGAGGTCGATATCACCCACATAGCCGTTGCCGTCGCCAAACCAGTTGGTCATGGTCATGGCCATCGAGCCGCGGCCCCACGAGTAGCGCTCATACAGGTTGGGCGAGCGCACCTTGCGCGCCAGCGCGAATGCATAGCTGCTAGACGCATCAGGCGTGAATGTCGCTTGCGCGGAGGCATCGATATTCGTGTCGCGCTGGCTGCGGCTGCGCGCATTGAAGGCCCTGGCGGCCATCACGTCGGGCATGTTCATCATATTGGTGCCATATGATTGCACGTCGCCCGTGTCCATGCGCACGGATTCGCCACGCACGCCCAGCACGCTCGTCCAGCGCGCATCGTGGCGCGTTTCCAGTTCGCCGAACAGCACGGTGCGGTCGCGCTTGCCGTCGTTGATGTTCAGGTAAGTGCGCGGCCCCATCATCATGGAACCGGGCACGGCCGGCCAGTAATCGTCGAGGCGGAAGCCGTGCCATTCCTGGCCCAGGCGCAACTCGCCTGTCCCTGTCGGCAGGCTGGCCATCAGCGCATAACCCGTGTTGCGCCCGTGCGTGAGCATCGGCATCGTGCCCTTGCGCTCGGGCGAAAAAAAGCCCATCTCGTGGTCCGTCTGCTGCCAGTAGGCGCGCGCGTCCAGCACGCCCCAGCCGAACTCGCCCAGGTAAGCGAGGTTGGCGAACTGGCCGTGATTGTCCGTCATGTCCATGTACTGGTTGGGAAAGCCCTGGTACGGAATGTGCTGCACGCCGGCGCGCAAGGTCAGTTGCTGACCATCGCGTTTCGCCGCCAGCACGATGGACTGGTTGATGCTTTCAAACATGCTGGCCAGCACGGTATTGCCGTGACCGTCTTCATAGCTGTGGCCGCGCGTATAGGCGCCGCTGTAGCCGATGCTGAGCACGTCGCTGGCGGCCGACGCATTCACGCTGGTCGCCACGCTGTTGTTGGCGCTGCGGCCCGACACGGCAAAACTGCCTTGCGTGAGCAGCGGCGCGCCGGGCTGGGCGAACACGGGCGCGTTCGACTGCACCTCGATGGTGCCGGCGATGCTGTCGCCGCCGGCGCTGACCGGTGTCACGCCCGCGATCAGGCGGATGCGCTGAACTTGCTGCGGATCGATGTAGGACAGCGGCGCATTCATGTGATTGGCGCAGGCGGCCGTCAATTCCATGCCGTCGATGCGAATCTTGATGCGGTCATCCGCAAAGCCATTCACCACTGGCAAGCCGGACACGCCGCCGCCGGCCGCCACGCTGTAGCCCGGCGTGCTGGAGAGCATCAGCGCCGTGTCGGCGGCGGGACGGTAGCCGTCGCCTATGGCCGTGACGATGACTTTCATTTCGGGCAAAACCTCTTCAGGGCGCGTTTGCGCCACGGCGGGCATGGCGATGGCGAGGGAAATCAATAAGGAAAAATGTTTCATGGTGCTGCTTTCAGATTCTGTATGGGTAAAACGAACAGGCGCAAGCGCACGGCATTGTGCGGCGCGGCGCAAGGCAGTTCAGGGAAAGGACAGATCAGAAAGCGGCGGGCGGCCCGCGCGGCTGGACGGGCGTCCAGGCGAACAAGGGCGTGGCGGACTGGTAGAACAGCGCGGGCAGCAAGCCCGTGAGGAGCTCGCCAGAAGCGGGCACGAGGGTTGTGGGCGGCATTGACAAGGTGTCGGCATGCATGCTGCAGCACGGGCAGTCGGCCATGCGCATGCCCGATTTTTCAGGCGCGGAGGGTTCCTGCGCATCGTAGCGGGCGGGCATGGCTTGCATGCCGCCCGCCACCGAGCAAATTTCCAGGCTGGGCACGGCCATGCCGCTGGCGACCGTCAGCGCGCGCGATACCGTAGGGGCGAGCGTGGCCAGGAAGATGGCGATACACGCGATCCACAGGACGATGCCGGCCTTGCCTTTGCTGATGAACATGGCAACATTGTATCAGCGCAAGGCCCCTGCGCACAGGGCGCAAGTCAAACCTTGCTTACAAATCCACCTTCATCGACAACTTGAAGGCGCGCGGCGCACCCGATGCCAGCCGCGTGCCCGCGCCGGCCCAGTAGCGCTTGTCGGCAAGGTTTTCCACGTTCAACTGCCACACGACGGCCTTGTCCATCACGCGGCTCGCGTAGCGGGCGCCTGCGCTGAACAGGCTCACGCCGCCGAGGAAGGCCTGGTTCAGGTCGTTCACGGGACGGGCGCTGTAATAATACGCGCCGCCGTTGACGGACAGGCCCGGCACCGCGTCGAAGGCGTAAGCGAAGAAGGCGCTGGCCGTGCGTTTCGACGCGTTTTCCGGCGCCTTGCCGTTGTAATCGGCGTTGATGTGGGCGAACTTGGGGTCGAGGAACTGGGCCGACGTCTGCCACGACAACTGGCGCGTCAGCTTGCCCTGCGTCGAGATTTCCAGGCCACGGTAGCGCTGTTCGCCGTCCGAGGTGAACACATTGCCGGCATTCGTATAGTAGCCAGGGCGCGTGATGTCGAACAGCGCGGCGGAGACCAGGGTGCCGGCCGGCGTCAACCAGCGCGCGCCCAGTTCCTTTTGTTTGCTGACGCCCGGCGCCATCTTGACGCCCTGATTGACCGTGCCTGTCGGGCCCGTTTCGCCCTCTTCCAGCCCCCGCGCCGTCGATGCGTAAAACGACAGTTCGGGCCTGGCCTTGTAAATCAATGAGGCCATCGGCGTCGTCTTGCTGACGTCGTAATGGCTGGCGCCCTGGTCGCTTTGATAACTGCTGCGGCGCACACCGATGACGCTTTGCCATTGCGGGCTGAAGACCATGCGGTCGAGCGCATACAAGCCCGTGTCGCGCGTGTCGAGCCCGGCCGTCGTGGGCGCCGTCGGTTTGGGACCGAAGACGACATTCGTCACGGGTACGGGCTGGTACAGGTTTTGCGACGCGATCGTGTAGTTGCTCTGGTAAATCGGATCTTGCGACTTGTCCGTGCGCGAGGCGCCCAGGGTCAGTTCATGCGCGATGAAACCTGTGTTGAAATTGCCGGCCAGTTCAGCGCGCAGCAAGTCCGACGCCGTCACGCTGTGCTGGATATTGCCCGTGATGCGGCCGGCGCCCGTGGCCAGCGCGGCCGCATTGTTCAGGCGGAAAATCGCCAGGCGGCGGTCGCGTGCCGTTTCCGAGTGGCCCGCTTCCACCGTCAGGGCCCAGCCATCGGCGATGGCGTAGTCGGCGCGCAATTGCGCGTTTTTCGTCTGCGCCTCGAAAGCCGACCAGTCGGGGCCGATCAGCTGGCGCGGATCGACGGCGCGCGGCAAGCTGATCACGCCTTTCACGGCGGCCGGCAAGGCCACGCCCGCCTGCTCCCTCACCCTGCGGCGCTCGTATTCCAGGTCCGCCTTCAACAGCAGTTTATTTGTCACGCGCCAGTCCAGCGCCGCGGAAATAAAACGCCGGTTGCCATTGCCGACGTGCTCCAGGTAGGAACCCAGGGTGCCGCCAGCGGCGTTGATGCGCACGCCGAATTCCTGCTGCGCGCCAAGGCGGCGGCCCACTTCGGCGGTCGCCACGGCGCTGCCCCGGTCGTCGAGGCTTAGGCCCATGCTGGTGACGGGCTGGCTGCCAGCCCGCTTGGTGACGAAGTTGACGACGCCGGCCGGCGACGTAAAACCGTAGTACAGGGCCGACGCGCCCTTCAGCACTTCCACCCTCTCCTTGTTTTCCATGGGCACTTGCGAGAAGTTCATGATGGGCATGGAACCGTTGAGGCGGTAATTCGTGCGGTTTTCCACGGCGATGCCGCGTATGACCAATTGATCCCAGGTTTCGCCGCCGTTTTGCTGGCGCGTCACGCCGGCCGTATTGCGCACGGCATCGTACAGGCCGGACACGGCTTGCTGCTCCAGCAATTCGCGCGTAATCACGTTGACGGTCGACGGCACGTCCATGATATTAGCGCCGCGAAAGCTGCCCGCCTCTGTCGTGACGGGCACCAAGCCTTGCGCACGCGTGCCCGTCACTTGAACGGCTTGCATGACTTTCTCGTCGCCAGCCGTCAGATCGTCCTGGCCGCCGGCCACATTGACCGCCAAGGCGGCATGGGAAGCAAAGGCCAGCGACAGGGCTGCGGCGACGGGAAGCAAGCGGGTGCGGGGGGAGACGACAGGCATGACATCGTGCTTTCAATAAAAAATATGTGCGAATGGAAACTTACGGTTAGCGCGCATGATACCGATAATGAGAATCATTATCAAGTAAGAGTGAGTTTGTGTGAGTTTTATAGGGGAAACAAGGCCACTCTGGCGCCTGTTATCACTTGAACACGTTTGGATTTTGCAGACGAGCTCGCAAAGAGGCATACTGACAGTCACGGCGTGCAGGATGTGCAGCCCAACAAGATCAAAAGGTAAGTTCGTGAACACAATCGACAACAAAAGCGTGCAGACGAAAACATTTCGCTGGAAACGCTGGCAGCGCTGGGCCGTCGGCACCGGCTGCGCCCTGGCCGCCTACAGCGCGGCCGGCTTCTGGCTGGTGCCCTACGTCATCAAAAACCAGCTCCCTAAATTTGCGGAAAAAGAACTGGCGCGCCAGGCCAGCATAGGCGACGTGCGCTTCAACCCGTTTACCTTGCGCCTGGAAGCGGACCAGATCGCTTTCAGGGAAGCGCCCGGCGCGGAGGGCAAGAGCGGCGCGCCGCTGCTGTCCGTCGGCGCGCTGGCCGTGCAGCTGGAATGGAAATCCATCGTGCGCCGCGCCTGGAGCCTGGCGGAAATCCGCATCACGGCGCCACAAGCCCAGCTGACGATCACGCCGGATGGCAAGTTCAACCTGGCCGAAGTGCTGGCCACTTGGCAACGCAAGCACCCGGAAAAAAGCGACGGCGGCATGCCGCGCCTCGTCATCACCCATTTTGCGCTGGAACAAGGCAAAGTGGACTGGCAAGACCAGAAGGCCGGCTATGCGGACAACTTCACGCCGATCGACTTTACGCTCGACAATATCTCCACCCTGCCCGACGCCAACGGCAGCTACAGTCTCAGCGCTGACGCGACGCGCGGCGGCAAGCTGCATTGGCGCGGCACCGCCTCGCTCAGCCCGATTCGCGGCGAAGGCGAACTGATACTGAACGACGCTTCCCTGCCCGGCCTGGCGGCCTACCTGAAAGCCTACACGCGCGCCAGCGTCACGAGCGGCACGCTGTCGGCGCGCCTGCCCTACGCTTTTTCCTATGCCGACGGCAAGCTGGAAGCGACCGTCAAGGGCGCGGGCCTGGCCTTGCGCGACCTGGCGCTGGCGCAAGGCAATGTAAAGGACAAAGGCGAGCCATTTACCTCACTGAGTACCCTGGGCATCGCCGGCGTGAACGTGGACCTGGCGCGGCAGAACGTCACGATCGACAAGGTCAATCTGTACGGCGGCAAGGTGGCCGTGCGGCGCGACAGCAAGGGCGAAATCGACGTGGCGAACCTGATGTTGCCGGGCAATCCCACACCAGCCGCCGCCACGCCCGCCGCGCCATCGAAACCTGGCAAATGGAAGTTGGACTTGCATCAGTTGGCGCTGGCCAATGTGGACGTATCCGCCATCGATGACACCGTCACGCCCGCCCTGCAATTGAGCGCCCGGCAACTGCGGCTGAACTTGCAACTGGCCTTGCAGCAGGGGCCGGCGGGCATGGCCACCGTCATCAACGGCGCGGATTTCAGTCTGGCCGACCTGGCCATGCAACGCGGTGCGCAAACGCCGTTCAAGCTGGCCCAACTGGGCTTTAGCGAAGGCAAGATCGACTTGGCCGCGCATAGCGTGCACCTGGGCGCCGTGATGGCCAGCGGCGCGCAGATCGATCTGGCGCGCAACCGCCAGGGAGAGTTTGCAATTGCACAAAAACTGCCCGTGTTTGCCTCCAGCAAGGCCGACGCAGGCAAAGAAACCCCTTCGGCTCCCTGGTCCGCCAAGGTAGACAAGGTAGAACTGAGCAAGTTCGGCGCCCGTTTCGACGATGCGGGCACGGGCATCAAGGGCACGCTGCAGGATGCTAGATTGTCGCTGCGCGACGTCAGCAACGATATGAAGCAGGCGCTGCCGTTCGAGCTGGGCGTCGGCCTGCGCGAAGGCGGCGTGCTCACGGCCGACGGCAAGTTCGTGCCGGGCACGGGCGCCGTCGATGCGCAGTTGAATCTCAAACAGCTGGCCCTGGCCCCCGTGCAGCCGCTGCTGGCGCAACATCTGAAACTGAAGCTGGCGGGCGGCACGCTCTCCGGCAGCGGCCGCCTGACGACGGGCGGCGGCGCGCCGAAAGCGCCCAAAGTGCGCTATGAGGGCGGTGTGGATATCGCCGGTCTCGTGCTTAATGAAACGGATGGCAAGCGCTTTGCCTCGTGGAAAAGCGTCCGCGCCGACAAGCTGACGGCCAGCGTGGAGCCCGATTTCGTCGACATCCCCGAACTGCGCGTAGTCGAACCGAACGCCCAGCTGATCATCGAAAACGACCGCAGCCTCAATGCCCAGCGCCTGCTGGTGAAGGCGCCTGAGCCGGCCACGGCCCCGTCCCCGACTCCTGCTGCCGCCACTGCGCAGGCGGCCGACGCCGCCTTCCCCGTGCGCGTGCGCCGCGTGCGCCTGCAGAATGCCAAGCTGGACTTTGCCGACCTGAGCCTGCGGCCCCAATTCGCGGCGAAAATCTATGAATTGAACGGCGTCGTCACGGGCCTGTCGACGAAACGCGATGCGCGCAGCCAGATCGAACTCGATGGCCGCATCGACGAATTCGGCCTGGCGCGCGTGCGCGGACAATTAAACCCGTTCGCCCCGACCGACAACACGGACTTGAACGTGGTTTTCAAGAACGTCGACATGGTGTCCGCCTCGCCGTACACGATGAAGTTCGCCGGCTACAAAGTGGCCGAAGGCAAGATTTCGCTGGATTTGCAATACAAGGTGCGCAACCGCCAGCTCGACGGCACCAACCAGATCGTGCTCGACAAGCTGACCCTGGGCGAGCGCATCGACAGCCCGGACGCCCTGAAGCTGCCTTTGGAACTGGCGCTGGCCATCCTCAAGGATAGCGATGGGCGCATCGACCTGGGCCTGCCCGTGTCGGGTGACATGAACGACCCGCAATTCAGCTATGGCGCCCTGATCTGGAAAGCCGTGGGCAATGTGCTGACGAAGATCGTCACGGCACCGTTCCGCGCGCTGGGCAATTTGCTGGGCATCAGCGCCGACAAGCTCGAAGCCATCGATTTCGATGCGGGCAGCGCCGTGCTGCTGCCGCCCGAGCGGGAAAAGCTCAAGCAGGTGGCGCAAATCCTGGCCAAGCGCGAACAGCTGAAGCTGGCCGTGCCGGGCCAGTACAGCGACACGGACGGGGCCGCCTTGCGCGCCCAGGCCGTGCGCCGCGCCGTCGCCGCCAAGGCCGGCATCAAGCTCGAAGCGGGTGAAGAACCGGGACCGCTGAACCTGGGCGAACGCAAGATACGGGGCGCCCTGCGCGAGCTGTACGGCGAACGCTTCGGCAAGGCCGAGCTGGACAAGCAGAAGAAGGCGGCGGAATCGGCCGCACCGGCATCGGCAGCGGCGGCATCCGCCAGCGCCTCCGCCCCGGGAACGGCCAAGATCCCCGTCTTGCAACGCCTGGGCAAGCTGATCGAGGGCGAGCCGCAAGTGGCCGACACGGGCGCGTTCTATACCGGCTTGCGCGAGCAGCTGGAAGCCAAACAGCCTTTGCCGGCAGACGCCTTGAGCAAGCTGGGCGCCCAGCGCAGCGCGGCGATTCTGGCCGCTTTGCAGCAAGACGGCACGCCGGCGGCCAGGGTCAGCGCGGGCGCGCCGGAAAAAACGGACGCCGCGCCGGGCAAGCTGGTGGGACTGAAACTGGGATTGGCGACGCAATAAGATATGGAAACCATCTGACGCATGAAAAATCTCGACAAGGTAGCACCCTACGCATCGTCCGTCGCGCAAGGCGACTGGGGCACAGTGACAACGTTGCTTGCTGAAACAGCAATATCAGCCAAAGACAGCATCTCCTTTGCTGAAAAGACGCTGCTGGCTAATTACGTCTACGAAAAGAATGGCACATATAAGCTGATATATACGACTGTGGCGATGGATGGCAGTAGCGAAAGCTACGTCGAGGATGACGGCATCTTGCCGACACTGTTCCTGAGTCCGGATCAGAAAAATTATGTCTCCGTCATCCCTTATCATCCCGATAAAGAACTGGAAATCAGCATTCCCGTCTTTCATCGTGAAGATGTGGAACTACCAAAGGGTAACCGTCCATTTACAGGAAACTTCATTGGAACGACGGACTCGCATTCGATATTTCACGACGTGGACTTTAACGATAAGAAACCGGACAAAATCCTGGCCATCGAGTTTATCAATGGGACGCTGAAGAAGAAACACAATGTCAAGATTCCATTACCCGCAAATAACCGCATTGCCATTTGCAGCAAGGCGATTCATTTGCTGGCGAATGACGGCAGCATCCTGCTGCACCGGGAGATCGATGAAAAAGGCGATGTCGTTCGCTATCGGGAAATCGATGCGAACGATATCCATGTGTGGCAGATATTAAGCGCCTGTTTCGACAGCGATTCTTATCTGCTGGCGCAGGAACAAGATAAAATCATCGTCAAAAAAATAGGTGCGGATGGGGCAAGCGACATCATCGAATTGGCGGACTTTGCCGATCCATTGTTCAATACATGGCAGCCAGTTAACATCGCTGACGGCACTGTTGTCACGCGTTTCAATACCGAGTTTGGAAACGGCTGGCTGACGACGAAAAATGATGAGTTGTTGGAAATATTCTATAGCAAAGGTGTGCAAGGCTACAGGAATTTGCTGACAAACGAGGTGTTGCAGATACCCCATGACAACTTGATCATTTCCAGCATCAACAAGACCATGGAGCATGCTTATGCGGTCGTGCTCTACCCGATGGCGGACGATACAGCGGACAATGCCGAACTCATCGTCTTGAATCGCCACTTGCCATAGCGTCGCGCACCTCAGTGGTAGCGCATCGGCGGCATGGCCAGACCATGCCGCCGATGCGCTTCACTTACCTCTCGTCTTACCTCTCTTCTTACTTCCCTTTCCCCGCCTCCTTCACCGCCTCATCCGGCAAGGCAAACGCCACCAGGCTGTCGCCCATCTTCGTGCCCAGCGAACCGTGGCCACCGGCCATCACCACCACATATTGCTTGCCCGTCTTGTCCGACACATAGCTCATCGGCGTGGCCTGGCCGCCGGCCGGCAGGCGGGCTTTCCATACGGTTTTGCCGTTGCGCACGTCGTAGCCACGAATATAGTAATCGAGCGTGCTGCTGAGGAAGGCGACGCCGCCGCCCGTCGTGCTCATGCCGCCCAGGCTCGGCACGCCCAGCGGCAAGGCGATGGGCACGGGGGCGCTGTCGCGCGTGGTGCCGTTCTTGTGCATCCATACTTTTTTCATGGTGCGCAAGTCGACGGCGGCGATATAGCCCCACGGCGGCGCCTGGCATGGGAAGCCCAGCGGCGACAGGAAGGGTTTGATTTCCACGGCAAACGGTACGCCCGTCTGCGGCTGCAAGCCCATTTCCGTGCCCGTGCCGCCCGGCGCATTGGCTTGCGCGCGCGGCACCAGGCGCTCCAGGAAGCCCATGTAATCGGGATTGACCAGCAGCAACTGACGCACGGGATCGACGGCCGCCCCGCCCCACTCGAAGATGCCCAGCGGGCCCGGCGAAATAATGGCGCCCTTGATCTTGCCCTCGGCCACCGTTTGCGGCGTGAACGGGCCTTCGTAACGGTGTTGGCGGAAGATGATGCGGCAGGCGAGCTGGTCGAATGGCGTCGTGCCCCACATATCCGTTTCGCTGATATGTTTTTCAGGCAGGAAAGTCAGGGCCGAGAACGGCTGCGTGGGCGACAGCTTGTCGCCAGGGGCGGCGTTGGCGGTCGGCACGGGCTTTTCCGGCGCCGGCACCACCAGGCTGCCGTCACGCCGGTCGATCACGTAGATGTCGCCCCGTTTCGTCGTCGCGACGACCGATGGAACTTTACCTTTCGGCGTATCGATATCGACCAGGGTGGGCTGGCCGCCGATATCCATGTCCCAGATGTCGTGGTGCACGGTCTGGTAGACCCAGCGCACCTTGCCCGTCGCCAGGTCCAGCGCGACGATGGCGCTATTGTATTTCTCGCCATTCGGATTGCGCTTGCCGCCCCACGTGTCGGGCGTTTCATTGCCCATCGGAATGTACACCATGCCCAGCTTTTCATCGACGCTGGACACGCCCCAGGAATTGGGCGAGTTGTTCGTATAGGTCTTGCCATCGGCAATCGGCGCCGTGTCGTCCGGGTTCGAGGCATCCCAGTTCCACATCAGCTTGCCGCTGACGGGATCGTAGCCGCGGATCACGCCCGACGGCTCTTCCGTGGAAAAATTGTCGGTCACGCTGGCGGCCATCACCACCACGTTTTGCGCCACGGCCGGCGGCGACGTCGGCATCAAAAAGCCCCGCTTCTTCATGCCCATGCCGTGGTACAGGCCGATCACGCCGTTTTCACCAAAGCTTTTGCAGGCTGCGCCCGTATCGGCATTGACGGCGATCAGGGTCGCATCCATGGTGGGCGCGAAGATGCGGCGCGGGCACTCCATGCCGGCCGCCTCGGGCGCAGGGTCGCCCTTGGCGCGGCCCGCATTGACGTCCCAGTAGGCCACGCCGCGGCAGATCATGTGCTGGTAGCTCGACGCGTCGCGGTTAATCTTCGGATCGTGGCGCCAGATCTCCTTGCCCGTGTCCGGATCGAGCGCGATGACGATGTTATGCGGCGTGCACAGATACAGCATGCCGTTCACTTTCAGCGGCGTGACTTCGTTGGCGATCTCGCCCGGATCGTTCGGTCCCTTGAAGTCGCCCGTGTTGTACACCCAGGCCTGTTTCAGCTGCCCGGCGTTGGCCGGCGTGATCTGCGCGGCCGGCGCGTAGCGGTCGCCATAGCCGGAGCGCCCGTAGGCGGCCCAGTCGTTGGGCGCCACGCCAGGCGCGAAGTCGCCTTGCGGCGTCGCGGCCATGTTCTCGGCCGGCACTTCGCCGTGCAGGTTGTGGTAATCCTGGAACAGGGAAAATATGCCCACGGCGGCCGTCAGCACCACGGCGGCGGCCAGCGCGCTCTTGCCCGCATCGCGCGGTTTTGTCCCGGCCGTCAATGGTGGATCGAGGCGCCGGTCGACGAACGGCAGCAGCAGCCAGGCGGCGGCGGCGAACCAGATGTCGAGGCGCGGCAGCAATTGCCACCAGTCGAACTTCACTTCGATGACGGACCAGATCAGGGTGGCGAACAGCAGCAGGGCCAGGAAAAGCTGGGCGCTGCGCCGCCCCTTCCACACGAGCGCGCCCGCGGCGAGCATGCCGACGCCGGCCACCACGTAATACCAGGAACCGCCAAGGCTGACGAGCCAGGCGCCGCCGCCAACGAGCGCCAGGCCCAGCAAGAGGAAGATGACTGCGGTGATGACAAGCAAGGGTCCAGGCCGGGCAGAGGCAGTCATGATGCTCCTTTACAAGAGTCAGTCGGCGGCACGCGCCTGCGCACCGTATTTGATGGCAATCAAGCAAAACCCATTTTTTCACTAATCAGCAAAGCGTGCCACACGCGAGAACGCGCGCCGCGCGCCGTGTGGCTTTTTATACACGAGCTGACCGTTGAGCCAGTCACAACAGTGCGATTTTGATGAAAATCATTGAATAAAATAAATAAACAACAAATTTCTCGAATAAAACGAATTTTTATCGTAGAATGAAAAAAACAGCGAAACCAAGCACTTTTTCTTGCAATTCACTTCATTGGAGCGGCGCCCATCATGACCATCGCTAAACGGCTGTACGCATTGATTCTTTCCGTCGTCCTGGGACTGGCCGCCCTGGCGGGTTTTGGCATTTACCAGATGGACCGCGTGTACACGGCGGCCAGCTATGCCACCGTCAACACGGTGCCCAGCCTGCTGACCTTGCACCAGGCTTTCGTGCCGTTCGCACAGATGCGCACGGCCGTCTGGCAGCACATGGCCAGCAAGGATGCGGCCGCGCGCGACAAGCTCGAAGCGGGCATCAGGGAAGCGCGCGCGGCGGTCGGCAAGGCGCTCGACCAGTATGAAAAAGAAGATATCACCGATGAACAGGACCGCGCGCTGCTGGCCGCCGACCGTGCCGTGCTGGCGCGCTACGACACGGTGCGCGACAAGGTGCTGGCGCTGTCGAAGGCAGGCGAACTGGACGCGGCACGCGACTTGCTGATGGAAAACCAGCCCATCATCAAGGAACTGGTCGACGCCCTCGCCGCCCACCACCGCTACAACGAAAACGTGTCCGCCAAGGGCGCGGCCGACGGCGCCGCCGCCGCCGCCAACGCACGCTGGATTTCCATCGGCCTGGCCCTGGTCGTGACGGTGCTGGTGGCCGGCATGGGTCTGCTGCTGGCGCGGCGCATCGCCGCCTCGCTGGCCGACGCCATCGGCGTGGCCCGCACCATCGCGGGCGGCGACCTCAGCGTGCAAGTGAACACCACCTCAAACGACGAGGTGGGCCAGCTGATGAAGGCCATGGCGGACATGAGCGCGAGCCTGGTACGCATCGTGGCCGAAGTGCGTTCCGGCACGGACAGCATCAGCACGGCATCGGGCCAGATCGCGGCCGGCAACCTGGACCTGTCGGCACGCACGGAACAGCAGGCCGGTTCGCTGGAAGAAACCGCCTCGGCCATGGAAGAACTGACGGCCACCGTGCGCCAAAACGCGGACAACGCCCGCCAGGCCAAGCAAATGGCCGTCAGCGCCTCGGACAAGGCGCAGCGGGGCGGAGCAGTGATGGACGACGTGATACGCACCATGGAAGCGATCGACAGCGCGTCCAACAAGATCGCCGACATCATCAGCGTCATCGACGGCATCGCCTTCCAGACCAATATCCTGGCCCTGAATGCGGCCGTGGAAGCGGCACGCGCCGGGGAACAGGGGCGCGGCTTTGCCGTCGTGGCCACGGAAGTGCGCAATCTGGCGCACCGGTCGGCGGCCGCCGCCAAGGAAATCAAGGTACTCATCGGCGACTCCGTGGAACAGGTCGAACAAGGCGGCAAGCTGGTGCAGCAGGCCGGCGCCGCCATGACGGAAGTGGTCGACACGGTACGCGGCGTGACCGACATCGTCAGCGAAATCTCGGCCGCCAGCGCGGAGCAAAGCACGGGCATCGAGGAAATCAACCGCGCCGTCACGCAAATGGATGAAGCCACGCAGCAGAATGCGGCCCTGGTCGAGGAAGCGGCGGCCGCATCGCAATCGCTGCAGGAGCAGGCGGCCAGGCTGGCCGGCGTGGTGGGCACCTTCACGCTGGCGCCTGGACAGGCCGGCGCGGCGCCCCGCGCGCCTGCCACCCCGCGGCCCGCACCGCACAAGGCGTCGCTCAAGCTGGTCGCCACGCGCCCCGCAGGCCAGGCCAGAGCCGCGGCACCGGCCACCGCCGATGCGGGCGACTGGGAAATATTTTAAGTGCGCCATCACGCCGGATCACTTGCCTAGATAGCATTCATTGGAGCATGGTCATGAACACCCTCTTCGCCATCCACCCCTTCCTTCGCTGCGAAGACCTGTCGCTGATGCGCACGGCGCTGGCCCTGGCCGGCCTGGTATTGCTGCTGGCCGCCCTGCTCTGGCGCCGCACCCGCGGGCGCCAGACTGGCCGCACGGCACCGGCCGATCTGCATGCGCTGTTGCAGATGCGCAAAACGGTCCCGCCGGCCAAGGTGGCGGACAGCGCACCGCCAGCGCCGAGGGCGCCGGACACGCCGCCGTTCGACGCGGCCCGCCTGGACGCCATGTTCGGCTACGACCGGCGCCTGCAGGGCGAGATCCTGGCCCTGTTCGTGGCCGAGACGCGCGACCGCCTGGCCGGCATCGCCCATGCGCTGCGCTGCGAACGGACCGCGCCGGCGCGCGTGCTGGCGCAGGAAATCCTCGACGGCAGCCAGTCCATGGGCCTGCTCCCGCTGCAGGCGCTGGCGCGCCAGGCCGTACACGCGGGCTTTTCCAACGATATCGGCGCACTGCGCCGCCTGCATGCGGAACTGCTGATGGCGCTCGACGCGCTGTCGCAGGCCGTCACGGTCCTACAGACGGCGGGCGCGGCGCAAGCCGATGACCGCAGCGGCGTCGGGAGCCGGCCATGAGCGCGCACATCGACCTGGCGCGCCTGCTCGGCGGCGCCATCCTGCCCTCGCCCGCCGGGCGGTGCCACTGGCTGGCAAACTTGTGCCAGCAWCAGGTATCGCTCGATGAGCTGGCGGAACAACTGAGCTGCGATCCCGCCCTGACGGGCAAGATCATCGGCCTGGCGAATGCGGGCGTGCGCACGCATGCGGCGGTCAGCGCGGCGATGCTGGCCGCGATCGGCCTGCCCGCCCTGCGCCAGGCGTTTGCCGCACCGGCCGTGCCGGCGGCCACGTGCGCGCACTTCGACGCGCAGCGCTACTGGTCGCACGCGCTGGCCATGGCGTGCGCCGCCCGCGTGGCCGGCGAGGCGCTGCAGCTGGCGCCGGCCAATGATCTGTACAGCTGCGGCTTGCTGGCCAACTGCGGCCAGCTGGCCCTGGCCACCTTGCATCCGCAGGAATATGAAGAAGTGCTGGGCCAATACGGCAAGGGTGCCACGGCACGGCTGCTGTGCGCGGAGTCGCAGCGCTTCGGCTACCACCAGCTGGCGCTATCGGCCATCCTCATGCGGGGCTGGGGCATGCCGGACATGCTGTGCGACGCCGTGCGCTGCCATGCCGCGCCGCCCGGCTTCGGGGGTGCCGGGCGCATGACGGACCTGGCATGGCTGCTGAAGCTGGCCAGCGGTTTCGCCGACCTGATATTGCGCAACGGCGCGGGGCCGCGCGGGCCGGTCCTGGCCGCCGCGCGGGTACTGGGGCTGGACCGAAACGACATGGAAACCCTGCTACGCCACAGCAGCGCCGAGTGGAGCGAACGACGCGATATCCTGGAACCGCAGACGCATAGTGCCCCCTGCCGCACACGCACGCGAGTCCGGCCCGCCACGCGCCAGGTTTTTAGTGAATTCATATAATTCGTTGAAATTGATTTTTTGAGCCCGATTGCGTATCATTCCCTTCAACTACATCCGCGACCATAAAGCCCATCATGCACACTGCAGACGTTTGCACTACCCAAAAGGCCGCAGAAATCCTCGGCATCTCGGTCACATCGGTGCAACAACTGGTCGAGGCCGGCGTAATCGAAGCCTGGAAGACCAAGGGCGGCCACCGGCGCATTCCCCTCGCGGCCGTCGAGGCCTACAAGGGCAATCCCGGCCAGCCGGGCCAGGACCAGCGCGCGGCACGGGCCAACCGCCCCGTCCCATCGGGCCGTCCACCGTCCATCCTCGTGATCGAGGACAATCCGATCGAACGCGCGCTGTATGAAAAACAGATCGGTTCATGGGGCTTGCAGGCGGACTTGCGCTTTTGCGAGAACGGCTACCAGGCGCTGATGGAAATCGCCCGCGACCAGCCCGACATCCTGCTGGCCGACATCGTCATGGAAGGCATCGATGGCTACGAAGTGATCCGTACCATCCTGGCCGACCCGCTGCTGGCGGACATGCACATCGCCATGCTGTCGAGCCTGACGCAGGAAGAGCTGGAAGAACGGGGCGGCGTGCCGCCCGGCGTGGTGTTCTTTGCCAAGCCCGTCAATTACGACGAACTGCGCGGCTATCTGCGCGCCTGCTGCGCCGGCCATGCGCGGCGCAACAGTCTGGCCGCCTAGACTGCCACCGCTTTCCCCTCGACACGGAGCCGACATGCCAGCCTATCGCCACATCGATCCTGCCGTGCTGTTCCATGCCACCGGCCACGACCTGGAGATGTTCCGCGCCCTGTCGCAGACCTACCTCGATACGTCGCCGGCCATGTTTGCGCGCGTCGAGCAGGCCATGCGCGGCGGCGCGGCGCAAGCCATCGTGCATAGCTGCCATACCTTGCGCGGCACCGTGGCCCTGCTGGGGGCCAGCGCCCTGGTGGCGCGCCTGGCGGCGCTCGAGCAGCTGGTCCGCCATCAAGGTGCGGCGGCACCGGACTGGCTGGCCGAAACGGCGGCGCTGCTCGGCGCGGTGGAGCAGGAGGTTCGCCGCAGCATGCTTGAATACACGGGCGCGCAGGAATGAACGCGCCCCAGGCCGTCCTGCGCCTGGTGCACCGCTACCGGCCGCGCACCATGACGACCGTCGTGGGCCTGGTGCTGGTGGGCCTGCTGGCGCTGCGCATCGCCGTCTCCGGCGTGCTGCTGCACCGCGAAGCCGTCGATGACTGGAAACAAGACCTGGCGAACCTGTCGCTGCTGCTGGCGGAAAACACAGCGCAGAGCATGACGGCGGCCCGATTGGTGCTCGACAGCGTCAGCAACGAGATCGAGGCCGCCGCCCCCGCGGACGCGCAGGCGCTGGCCGCCGCCGTCGGTACCCAGGCCATGCACCAGACGCTGCGGCACAAGATCGGCGGCGTGCCGCAAGTGGACGTCGTATCCATCGTCGGCAGCGACGCCAGCGTGCTGGCCTTCAGCCGCGCCTTTCCCACGCCGCCCATCCGCCTCGGCGAGCGCGATTACTTCGAGTATCACCGACGCCACCCGAACGGCGGCATGCACGTCAGCGCGCCCGTGCAAAACAAGGGCAATGGCGCCTGGACCTTCTATATCAGCCGGCGCATCAGCGGACCGGACGGCCGCTTCCTCGGCGTGGTGCTGGTCGGCCTGTCATGCGACTTCTTCAGCAAATTCTTCCAGAGCACCAGCATCGGCGAACATACGGCCTTTTCCCTGTACCGCAGCGACTACACGCTGCTGGCCCGCTGGCCGGCCGTGCCCGAGATGATGGGCAAGCGCAACCTGACGGGCAGCACCTACCGCCTGCTGGAACAGGGCAAGAGCGATGGCGTGCTGCAGGTGGACACGCCGCGCGCGGCTGAACAGGGACGCACGGTCGACCGCCTGGCCGGCATCCGGCTGGTGCGCGACTATCCGCTGGCCGTCAACGTGACCGTCACGGACGCGGTTTATCTGGCGGGCTGGCGGCGCATGCTGCGCACCATGGGCGGGGCGGCCGTGGTCAGCCTGCTCGTGCTGGCCGGTGCCATCGCGCTGATCCTGGCCCTGCTGCGGCGCCAGGAGCGCGACGCGGCCATGGCGCTGGCGCTGCAAACGCGCGCGGAAGCGGCGAATGCCGCCAAGTCGCGCTTCCTGGCCGTCATGAGCCACGAGATCCGCACGCCGATGGCCGGCATCGCCGGCATGGCCGAACTGCTGCAGGACAGCGCGCTCGATGCGGCGCAGCGGCAGCACGCGCAGCGCATCGGCGATGGCGTGCAGCACCTGATGCGCATCCTGAACGATATCCTCGACCTGTCCAAGGTCGAGGCAGGCCAGATGGGCATCGAGCTGCGCGACTTCGACCCGCGCCTGCTGCTCGACGACGTGCTGGCGCTGCACCGCCCGCAGGCCGACGCCAGACAGCTGTTCCTGGTCAGCGAAATCGGCAACAGCGTGCCGCCGCTGATCTGCTCGGACCGCACGCGCCTCGCGCAAATCCTCGGCAACCTGATCAGCAATGCCATCAAGTTTACGCCCTCGGGCACGGTGACCGTGCGCCTGCACCTGGAACCGGCCACGCCGGACGGCGCCAGCGCCTGCCTCGTCGCCATGGTCAGCGACCAGGGCATCGGCATGACGCCCCTGCAACTGAGCCGCATCTTCGAACCGTTTTGCCAGGCCGACGACAGCATCAGCGGCGCCTATGGCGGCACGGGGCTGGGCCTGACCATCTGCAAGCACCTGGTGGCGCTGCTGGGCGGCGAGATCTTCTGCAGCAGCGCGCCCGGCGCCGGTTCCCGCTTCACCGTGCGCATCCCCTGCATGGCCGCCCAGGCACCGGAGGCGGAGCCGGAGACGGCCGCGCCATCGGCATCCGCGGCCGCCTGCGCGCCCGTTCCCGCATCAGAACCGGGCGCGCGCATCCTGCTCGTCGAGGATACGGCGCTGAACCGTCAGCTGGTGTGCCTGCAGCTGGGCGCGCGCGGCTACCGCATCGACACGGCGGAGAACGGCGAGCTGGGCTTGCAGGCGCTGGCCGAGCAGCCGTACGACCTGGTCCTGATGGATTGCATGATGCCCGTCATGGACGGCTACCAGGCGTGCCAGGCCCTGCGCGCCCGCGAAGCGGCCAGCGGCGCGCCGCGCCTGCCCGTCATCGCCCTCACGGCCGGCGTCACCGACGACGACCGGCAGCGCTGCATGGCGGCCGGCATGGATGATTATCTGTCCAAGCCGTTTACGGCCGCCCAGCTGCGTGAAATGGTCGACCGCTGGCTGACGCGTCAGGCGGCGCTGCGCTAGCCGCCCGCGCCGGCGCGCAATACAACACTTTCTCCGCAAACAAATCATTTTATTCGTTAAAATCAATTATATTCACTATAATTGATAAATCGACGCGCCAGCGACGCCGGGCATCCTCGCACAACGGCACCACTGGCGGACCTTGCGGAGGTGGTATGCGGCAGCACACATATTGGAAGGCCATGGCCTGGGCGCGTTGGGAGCGTTGGGATACGCGCACCCTGCTGTCGCTCTTCATGGCCATGCTGCTGGCGGGCTTGTGGAGCATCACCATGCTGCAACTGCGGCACGCCTACGACGCCGCCATCGCCGGCGCCGGGCGCGATGCGCGCAGCATGGCGCGCGTCTTCGACGAGCACGCAATCCGCACGATCGAGGCGGCGGATCAGGCGGCCACGTATTTGCGCAGCCGCTACCAGGCGCTGGGCAGCCGCCTCGACATCGTGGCCGATCTGCGGCAAGGCCTCAATCCCGGCCCACTGTACAACCTGTTTACCATCGTCGACGAACAGGGCGACATGGTGCTGTCGAGCCGCCCTTTCCAGCCCACCAACCTGGCCGACCGCGAGCACATCCGGGTACACATGCAGCGCGACAGCGGCGAACTGTATATCAGCAAGCCGGTGCTGGGCCGCGTATCGAAAAAATGGTCGATCCAGATGACGCGCCGCATCAACCATGCCGATGGCCGCTTCAAGGGTGTGGTGGTGGTCTCGATGGACCCGTATTACTTTACCCGCCTGTACGACGAAGTCGACCTGGGCGACAACAGCTCCACCGAACTGGTCGGCAACGACGGCGTGCTGCGCGCGCGCCGGGTCGGTGCCGTCGACACCATCGGCCAGGATATCGGCGGCAGCAAGGTATTTTCTCTGATGCAAGGTAAAACGCGGGGCGGCTTCACCGAACGCAGTCCCGTCGACGGTGTCCTGCGCTTTTACGCGTTCGAAAAACTGGCCGGCTACCCGCTGTACATGCTGGTCGGGCTGGACCGCGACACGGTATTGGCCGACTACGTCTCGCGCCGCGACCAGGCCTTGCTGATGGCGGCCATCACGAGCGCGCTGATCGTGCTGTCGTGGGCCGCGCTGGTGCTGCTGATCGGCCGCCTGGTCGACAGCCGCGCCAGGGCCATCGCCGCCAGCGAGGCCAAGTCGCGCTTCCTGTCGAACATGTCGCATGAATTGCGCACGCCCCTCAACGGCATCCTCGGCTTTTCCGAGCTGCTGCAGGAACAGCTGCGCCAGCCGGAACAGGCCGCCTATGCGCGAACGATACAGGACAGCGGCCGCCAGTTGCTGGCCATGGTCGAGGCGGCGATGGAATTGAGCGCGCTCGAGCAAGACCAGGTAAGGCTGGAGTCCAGCGCCGCGCCATTGGACCAGCTGCTGGAACTGGCGCTGGCGCCGCACCGGCCGCGCGCGGCCGACAAGGGCCTGCAGCTGGCCGCGCACGTGGCGCCCGCCACGCCGCCGAGCATCGATTGCGACCGCGTCCGCCTCGTGCGCGTGCTCGACATCCTGCTCGATAACGCCATCCGCTACACGGCTGCGGGGCGGGTCGACGTGCACGTCAGGCACAGCGGCGCGCACCTGCAGATCGAGGTGCGCGATACGGGCATCGGCATTGCGCAGGCGCAGCAGGGCGTCATCTTCGACAAATTCTCGCAGGCGGACGACTCGCCCAGCCGCGCCCATGACGGCGCCGGCATGGGCCTGGCCATCGCGCGCCAGCTCGTCGTACTGATGGGCGGCAGCATCGGCGTGGAATCCGCGCGGGGCCAGGGCGCCGTCTTCCGCCTGCACCTGCCCCTGTCCCTTGGGGGCAAATTGACCACACTATCGCATGCATAGTTGTGCGCAAAAGTTGTTCTCCATCCATATCGGGTATAGCATCGCCACATGACCTATCACACAGATGCGGCGGCGGTGCGCAGACAATGGATCGAATGGCTGTTCTTGCTCCTCGGGCTGCTCATCGTTGCTGCCGCCCTCGCCTACGCGCATCTGGCCGAAGCCGCGCGCCATGACGCGGCCGAACGCGAGCGCCTGAGCGTGCTGACGGCGCTGCTGGCAAAAAATATCGAAGTCGACCTGGAGGCGACCAACCTGGTGCTGAGCGGCGTGATCCGCGACTATCTTGCCGCCGGCGCCGCGCCCGACGCCGGGCAAGCGCTGCCGCGGCGCCTGGCCGCGCTGGTCGACGCCATGCCTGGCGTGCGCACCATGCTGGTCATCGATGCGCAAGGCAAGCCGGTCGCCACCAACATCGCGGAACTGGCGGACCAGGATTTTTCCCGCCGCGGCTACTTTCAGACGGCGCGCGACGCCCCCGATGCGCGCATGCTGTACATCTCGGCGCCCTTCCATACCTTCAAGGGCGACCTGGTCATCACGGCGTCGCGCATGGTGCAGGACAAACAGGGCCGCTTTGCCGGCGTGGTGGTGGCCACCTTCGCCCCCGAATACTTCACGGCCAAGTTCCGCACCGCCATGTACGCCCCCGACGTCTGGGCCGTGGTCCTGCATGGCGATGGCCGGCAGTTCCTGAATTACCCGGCCAGGACCGCCAATGGCGCCAATATGGACGTCCCCGGCAGCTTCCTGCGGCGCTTTCGCGACAGCGGCTATCAGGCGGGCGTGCTGAGCGGCGTCGACATCGCCGGCGCCCCCGCCGCCCGCGTCATGTCGATGGCGACCATCGCCCCGCCGGCCCTGCACATGGACCGCGCCCTCATCATCGGTCTGAGCCGCGAAGAAGCGGCCATCGCGGCCCCGCTGCAACGCCAGGCGCTCGGCTACGTCCTTTCCTTTGCCGTGCTGGCGCTGGCCGCGGCCAGCCTGCTGTTCTGGAGCCAGCGGCGGCGCAGGCAGCAGGCTGCCTGGCATGCGGAGCAGGAAAGCGAGCGCCAGGCCATGCAAGCCGTGTCCGACAGCGAAACGCGCTTTCGCACCCTGATCGAAGACGCGCCCGTGGCCATCGCCATCCTGCGCCACGGCCGTTTCATCTACTCGAATCCCCGTTACCGCAGGCTGCACGGCTACACGGCGGACGACAATCTGAACGGCCTGCCCTGGTCCGCCATGATTTCCGCGCCATCGCTGGCGGCGCTGGCCGCCAATGAAGCGCTGATCGAGGCCGATTCGCCCAGCGAACAGGTGTTCGAGGCCGTCGGCCTGGGCAAGCAGGGCCTGCCCGTGCCCATGTTCAAGACCACCACGCGCGTGATGCTCAAGGATGGACCGGCGACCCTGATCTTTGCCCAGGATATTTCCACGCAAAAGCAGGCCGAAGAGGCCATGCTGCTGGCGCGCGACGCGGCCGAATCGGCCAACCGCAGCAAGGCGGAATTCCTAGCCAACATGAGCCATGAAATCCGCTCGCCGCTCAACGCCATCCTCGGCATGGCCTGGCTGCTGGAACGGGACGGCCTCGATGGCGAAGCGCTGCTCATGGCGCGCAAGATCCGCGCCGCCGGCCAGTCCCTGCTGGGCATCATCAACGACGTGCTCGACGTATCGAAAATCGAGGCGGGCCACATGACCATCGAACGGGCGCCGTTCCGCCTGGCCGACGTGATCGAAAAGATCGCCGCCAGCATGGACGTGGCCGCGCATGACAAGCCGATCGAAGTGCGCATCGGGCCGCTGCCCGATGGCGTCGACCGGGTGATGGGCGACGCGCTGCGGCTGGAGCAGGTGCTGGTCAACCTGATCAGCAACGCCATCAAGTTCACCGCGCAAGGCACGGTCGAACTGACGAGCGTACTGGAGAGCCGCGACGGCGACGCCGCGGTGCTGTGTTTCAGCGTGCGCGACACGGGCATCGGCATCGCGCCCGAGGTGCAGGAGGCGATCTTTTCCGCCTTCGCCCAGGCCGACAGCTCCACCACGCGCCGCTTCGGCGGCACGGGACTGGGCCTGACCATCTGCCGCCAGCTGGTGCGCCTGATGGGCGGCGCCATGCGCCTGACAAGCGTCACGGGCCAGGGCAGCACCTTCAGTTTCACGGTGCCGCTGCAGCTGATGCCCGCCAGCGCCCCGTCCTCGCCCGACATGCAGGGCTTGCGCGTCTTGCTGGCCGATGGCAAGGCCGACTCGCGCGCCGCCGTGGTCGCCATCGCGCAGGGCCTGGGCTGGCGCGTGCATGCCGTCTCCGGCGGCCAGGCGGCGCTTGAGCATGCGCTGGCCTGCGCCGAAGACGCGCGGCCCGGCGTCATCGTGCTGGCCGCGCGCATGCCGGACCTGGACGGGGAAGCCACGGCGCGCGCGCTGCGCGAGCACCTGCCGCCGCAGGATTGCCCCATCGTGATCCTGGCGGCCAGCGGCGCGCCGGCGACGGCGCCCGCGCGCCGCCATACGGACCCGGCCAATCCGGCCGATGCCGTCCTCAACGAACCGGTGACGGCTTCCAGCCTGTACAACGCGACGATGGAAGCGCGCCAGCGGCGTGCAGAAGCGGCCGGCCTGGACGCCGGCCACGCGGCGCTGGACGCACGCGTGCTGGCCGGCGTGCGCGTGCTGGTGGTCGACGACAGCGACATCAACCGCGACGTGGTCAACCATATCCTGTGCGACCAGGGCGCCCTGCCCTCGTTCGCCTGCGATGGCCAGCAGGCGCTGGACTGGCTGCTGGCCCACCCGTCCGACGTCGACATCGTGCTGATGGATGTGCAGATGCCGGTCATGGATGGCTTGCAGGCGACGCGCGCGCTGCGCCAGCTGCCGCAGTTTCAGGACTTGCCCGTGGTGGCCCTGACGGCCGGGGCGTTCCGGACACAGCGCGCGGCGGCGCTGGAAGCGGGTGTGAACCATTTCATCAGCAAACCGTTCGACGTGCCGCAGACCATCGCCTTGATCGCCAGCGCACACCGGCGCCATGCGCAAGGGCTGCCGGCCCTGCCGCCGGCAGCGACCGAAGCGGCGCCCCCTTCGCGGGCAGGCGGCGCGGCGCCCGTGATCGATCTGGCGCAAGGGATGGCGCAGTGGCTCGACGAAGCGCCCTACCGCCAGCATCTGTCGCACTTCGGCAACACTTACCGCAACACGGTGGGCGCCATGCGCGCGCTGCTGGCGGCCAATGCACGCGGCGACGCCGCCGCGCTGGCGCACAAGCTGGCCGGCGTGGCAGGCAGCCTGGCCCTGCCGGCCACCCTGCAAGCCGCACAGCAGGCCGAACAGCTGCTGCACGCGGGCGACGATGCGTCTGCCGCGCTCGATGCACTGGAACAGGCGCTGGCGCACGCCATCGATGCCGTCGCCGCATTCACGGCACAGACGCAGGCGCCCGGCCAGCCGGCCATGCCAGAAACGCAACATGGCAGCGCATGCCAATGATAGACTTGCCAATATGAAAATTTAGGAGACGCCATGATCTGGTGCAGGGATTTGCTGCTGAGAGCCTTCATGCTGGGCATGCTGCTATTCGTCGTGGGCGAATCGCTGTCCTACTGGACGCCGGAAATCAAGAAACTGCTGGCCTGGCGCCCGTTCTGACGCCAGGCTAGCCTTCGCGGCCATCCACCCTGGCGCGCCACAGATAAGGCGCATACACGCACGCATACAGGCCAAAGGCCAGCGACCAGCACGCGCAGGCGGCCAGCAGCAGCGGCATGGACAGCGAAGCGGGACCGACGGCGGCCAGCAGGCGCGCCAGCGCGCCAAGCTGGATCAGCCAGTACATCGCCGCTTCCGCCCTGCCGCCCTTGAGCGCACGTCCCGTATGGCCCAGAGTGGTGCGTGTCATCATGCCGATGATCAGGCCCGCCATCGATCCCACCGTCAGCGCGTGCAAGGCGGCGCTGGCTGGCAGCAGACCCAGGCTGGCGGCCGCCAGCAGCGCAAAGCCGATGCCGATCCACGCGTACGACAGGTGCAAAATCCACAGCAACGGCACGCGCAAGGTCCGCTGCGGCTGCCAGGCCAGCAGATTGGCCAGCGACACGCCTGCCGCGCACAAGGCCAGCGGCGCCGTCAGCCAGGCCGGCGCGCCGGCCAGCCACGCGATCGCGGCGGCCGCCATGCAGGCCACGGCAATCAAGGCCCGCTGCGGATTGGCCACCGGCGTGCTGCCCTGCGCGCCATTGCGGGTAAACATCGGGATGACGCGCGCGCCGATCACCGATTCGATCAGCACGATGATGAAGATGGCCGCCTGCACCGGCACAAACAGCGACAGCGGCAGCCAGCCCAGCACGGCCGCGTGGAACAGGCCGTTGGCCAGCGCCAGCAAGGCCAGCAGACCGACGAGAAACAGGTTGCGCGTATTGCCCGAGCGGCGCAGCACCTGGTACAGGGGCCAGGCGGCCAGCGGCAGGAACAGCCAGTCGACCAGCGCCGGCAACAGGCCGGGACCGCACAGCATGGCCACGCGTCCCGCCAGCCACAGCGCCGCCAGCGCCATCAGCGGAGCGCCGTGCGGCGTGGGCAAGCCCGTCCAGTTGCGCCCCGCCGTGTAGAGGAAACCGACGACGACGGCCAGCGCGAAGCCGAACACCATTTCATGCATGTGCCAGCCCAGGCCCACGCGCAGGCCGCCCCCGAGCATGCCGAAATAGCTGGCCAGCCAGAGAGGAACGCTGATGGCCGCAAACACGGCCGCCAGCAGGTAAAACGGGCGGAAACCCAGTTGCCAGACGGCGTGGCCGGCTTGCCAGGGCGCCGCGCCAGGGGCGGCGGGAGAGGAAGAAGGTTCGCTGATCGGGGTGATGGCCATGATGGAGTCGCCTTTAAAGATATATTCAATATACTACTTTAAAAGCGCAGGAACCGCCATCGGCAAAAAGAACTAGAGAGAGAATGGCAATGCGGTCTGAGCCGGCGGGTCAGACCGCGACTACCGGGCTACTTGCCCTGGCGGTGCTCGACCGCGTACACGGCCGCCTGCACGCGGCTGGTGAGGTTGAGTTTTTTCAGCACGTTCTGCACGTGGATCTTGACCGTGCTTTCGGCCAGGTCCAGGGTGCGGGCGATGCCCTTGTTGCTCTCGCCGCGCGACAGGCAGTCGATGATTTCCTTTTCGCGCGGCGTGAGCTTGTCGAGTTCCGACACGGGTTCCTCGCGCCGCGTGCCCGCCTGCAGCTGCGCCACCAGCTTGCCCGTCATCGCTTCGGCGATGACGACTTCGCCGGCCGCCGCGCGGCGGATGGCGCGCACCAGGTAGTCGGCGTCGATATTCTTGATCAGATAGCCGCAGGCGCCCGCGCGCAGGGCAGTGGCCAGGTCTTCGGCGTCTTCCGACACGGTCAGCATGACGATGGCCGTATCGGGACAGTCGTGCTGCATCAGCTGCAGCGCTTCCACGCCGGACATGCCGGCCATGTTCAGGTCCAGCAGCACCACGTCGGGCTGCAGCTGGATGGCGCGCTTGATGCCTTCCACGCCATCGGCCGCCTCGCCGACGACGGCAAACTCCGTGTGCCGCTGCAGCAGCGAGCGTATGCCGCTGCGGAACAGCGCGTGGTCGTCCACCAGCATGACGGTAATCGGTGTATCGCTTGTCTCCATTTTTTTTGCTTTCAGGTAGTTACTCAGGCGGCGCGGCGCTGCTCGCGCGACAGATGCAGTTCGACGGTCGTGCCGCCGCCGGGGCAGGCATGCACGTCGAACGTGGCCTCGATGCGCTGCGCGCGCTCGCGCATGATGTGGATGCCGACATGGCTGTCGCCCTTTTCCAGCACGGCGGCAGCGTCGAAGCCGACGCCGTTATCGCTGATCGTCAGCGTAAAATCCTGGTGATCGGCGAGGCGCACCTCGACATGGCTGGCCTGCGCGTGCTTGCGGATGTTCGACAGCGCTTCCTGCACGATGAATAATAACTGCAATTGCTGCTCGCGGGGGAATGGCGCGCCGTCGACGTCGGCCAGCAGTTCGGCGTCGATGCCCGTCTGGCGGCGGAATTTGTCGAGCGCCGCGCGCAGGGAGCCGATCAAATCATCTTCCATCAGGCGGCTGCGGAAGTTGGCCAGCAGTTCGCGCACGTCCTCGTAGCTTTCCTTCACGCCCGCATGCAGGGCCGGCACGATGCCCGCCACCTCCTCGAAACGCGCATTGCGCACCGAATCGTCGAGCATCTGCACCTGCAGGTTGAGGAAGTTGAGGCTTTGCGCGATGCTGTCGTGCAGGCCCTGCGCCACCAGGTTGCGCTCTTCGGAAATGGCCATCTCGCGTTCGCGCGCGGCCAGGCGCAGGTTTTCCAGCGCGATGCCCAGCAGCTGGCCCAGCGTTTCCAGCAAGGCCAGCTCGCGCGCGGAAAACACGCGCGCATGGCGGAAATGCAGGTTGAAAAAGCCCAGATGCTGTTCGTGCGCATGGATGTGGAAGACGGAAACGGTGGCAAAGCCCTCGCGGTGGCAGCGCAACTCGTGCGCCTTGTCGATGCGGCGCATGTCGTGCACCTTCGCCACCTTCATCTCGACGGCCGTGCCGCACAGGCAGTCGCCCACCTTCAGACAGTGCTCGGATGCCACCAGCTCCTCGGACAGGCCCGTATGCACCACCATGTGCAGGTTGCCCCGCTCGGCGTCGAGCACGCGCACGGTGGAGCCGTCGGCCTCGAAATAATCGACGATGCGCTGCATGAAGCCGCCGCAGATGTCTTCCAGTGGTTGCGGGCGCTGCAAGAACGCCGCGCTTTCGTACAGCAGCGCCAGCTCGCGGTTGCGGTATTCGAGCGTGGCCGTCTTGCTGCGCACGCCCTCTTCCAGGTTGCCGTACAGCGCCTGCAGGCGGTCGGCCATCTGGTTGAAGCCACTGGCCAGCTGGCCGAATTCGTCATTGCTCTCGACGGCCAGGCGCACGCTGAAATCGCGCTCCTTCATGCGCTGCATGCCCAGGCGCAGCCGCGTGACCGGTTCGATGATCAGCATGAACATCAGGTAAATCATGCTGACCGTGCCGATGACGGCCATGCCGACGAGGATCAGCTGCGAGGCGCGCAGCCAGAAGGTGCGCTGTTCGCTATCGTGCTCGATCAGGCGCACCAGCTGGTCGACCTGTCCCACGAACGTGTCGGCGTCATGCTCGAACTGGCGCGCGCGCACAACGGAATCGGCGGCCAGCGCGGACGGACGCAAGGCACTGCGCCAGGCGACGCCGATGCGTTCGAATTCGGACTTGATGGCCGTGCTGGGGGGAAGGAACAGGGGACGTTGCGGGTCGCCGTGGCCGATCTTGGCCAGGGTCTCGTCGATCAGCAGCACTTGCTGGCGCGCCTGCTCGCGGGCGTCGCTGGCAAGCAGCAGTGTCAGGCGGTAGGTCTGCATGCGCAGCCGGCCCGTCTCGTTGATGGCGGCCGAACTGCCTTCGAGCTGCCACGACAAAAACAGGGTGCAGCCGATGGCGCTCAAGGCCAGCACCAGCATGAGCAGCAGCGCGCCGACGATCTTGGTCGACAGCTTCTGCCAGGAGGAAAACATCGCCTTGAATTTCATACTACCCCTAATAAATGCCTGTTTGTGGCCCCTATGCAGTCAAGTCAGCGACATCACCCCGCCCACAGGCAAAGATCCGGGGTCAGACCCGGCGGATCTGACCCCGGCAGTGACACCTCCACTCAGCCGCCCGTCTGTGCCATGAAGCGGATAATCTTGTCTGGCTGCGTATTGAAATCATGCTGCTGCGGCTTGAGTTCGATGGCGGCGCGGATCGCCGCCTCGATCTGCGCATCCGTGGCCCCGCCGCGCAGCATGGGGCCAAACGCGAATTTCTCTTCCTGTCCCAGACACAGGTACAGGGTACCATCGACGGACAGCCGTACGCGGTTGCAGGTGGCGCAAAAATGCTGCGACATGGGCGTGATGAAGCCGATGCTCGAGCGCCCATCAGGGGTTCCCATGTAGCGCGCCGGCCCTCCCCCCAACTCCATCGCCTGCGGCACCAGGCCAAAACGGGCCGCCAGGCGTTCGCGCACGGGGCCCAGCGGCATGTAGCTGGCATTGCGGCCCGTGCTGCCCATCGGCATGGCTTCGATCAGGCGCAGGATGAACTGCTGCTCGATGCAGAAGGCCGCCATGGCCTCGATCTGGCCGTCATTGACGCCGCGCATGGCCACCATATTGATCTTGATCGGGTCGAAACCGGCCGCCTTGCCCGCCATCAGACCATCCAAAATGGGCTGCAGGCTGTCGCGCCCCGTGATCTGCTGCATGCAGGCGCGGTCGAGCGAATCGAGGCTGACGTTGATGCGGTCCACGCCGGCCGCGCGCAAGGCCACGGCATGCTTGCCCAGCTGGGTGGCGTTGGTCGACAGCGACAGATCGTCCAAACCAGGCAGCGCGGACAGCCTTTGCGCCAGCTGCGGCAGGTTGCGCCGCAACAGGGGTTCGCCGCCCGTCAAGCGCACGCGGCGCGTGCCGAGGCGCACGAAAATGCCCAGCAGGCGCTCGATTTCGTCGAACGTCAGCCAGTCCTTCGGCTCCTCGAAGCCGCGAAATCCCTTGGGCATGCAATAACCGCAGCGCAAATCGCAGCGGTCGGTGACGGACAGCCGCACATAGTCGATCGATCGGCCAAAACGGTCCTGCAACTTGCCGCTACCCATGATGCTACTCCTGTTTCTGTTTCCATTGTAAAGGCTGGGGCACGATCTGGCTGCGCCCCAGAAGGCCTAGCGGCCTACGCCTTTCGGCCTACGCATTTCTACTTACTGAACCAGCGGACTGGCCGTGCCTTCGAGCTCGATGCCCGCGATCTCGGCCTGCCCCACCAGCAAGTGCAGATACTGGTGCACGGCGCGCTGCCACGCCGCCCGCGCCAGGCGGTCGGCGATCTGCGCCTGCACCGCCTCGTACGGGATGGCCTGGCCTTCGACCCGGCGCTGCACCTGCACGATGTGGTAGCCGAAGCGCGTTTCCAGCAAATGGCCGGCCAGCGCGCCCTCTTCCAGGCGGAACACGAGCGCATCGAATTCCGGCACGCTCTGGCCCGGCGACAGCTGGCCCAGGCTGCCGCCCAGGGCGCCCGACTGGCAGTTCGAATACTGCGCCGCCAGTTCGCCGAAGCGCTCGGGCGCCAGTTTCAGGGCCTCGAGCACGGCTTGCGCCGTCGTGCGCAGCAACTCCAAAGGCGCTTCCGGGGTCACCTGGAACAGGATATGGCGCGCCTCGACCAGCGCCCCGCTGCGAAACAGCTGCGGGCGCTGCGCATAGAAGGTGCGGCAAGCGGCATCGTCGGCGGGCGGTACGCGCACTTCCTGCGCGAACAGCGCCTCGATGCGGTCGTCAAGACTGCCGCCCTGCACGCCGAGGCGGTCGGCCTCGTCTTGCAGCAGCCGGCGCAGCACCAGTTCATGCACGGCCTGTTTCAAGGGATTGCCGGCGCTGTCGTGATGCAGCAGTTCCTGCGCGATGTCGGCGTCGTCGATATCGATGCCATTGACGGAGATTCCCATCTTACTTTCCTTCCATAAATAGCCTGAAAAATCGTGGCGAGCGGAGATGAGTTGCGGCTGAGAAGCGCAGCTGTGCGGATGCACAGTGAGCATCGCAGGCCGCAAATCGCTACGCGCAGCAGATTTTTCATGGCGTTTTTTTAGCGGCGGCGAACCAGCTGGTAAGCGCGGCCCAGATAAGCAACAGCGCCGAAGCCGCTCCACACGTGCACCAGGCGGGTGAACGGGAAGATGACGAACAGCGACATACCCATGAACAGATGCAGCTTGAACACCAGCGGCGCGTCGACGATGAAGCTGGCCGCGTCACCGCGGAAGGTGACGATGTGCTGCGCCCAGCTCATCAGCAAGACCATCATGTGGCCATCCATGTGCGAGGCCGACACAAAAATCGACGACAGGCCCAGCAGCAAGGTCAGCAAGATCCACATCATCACCAGCTTGTCGCCGGCCGTGGTGACGGCGCGCAGCCGTGCATTGCCGAAGCGGCGTGCCAGCAGGATCAGGATGCCGGCCAGGCACAGGCCGCCCATCACGCCGCCGGCCGCCATGGCCACGCCCTGTTTCAGGCTATGCGACACGCCCAGGGTATCCCACACCCAGACGGGGGTGAGCAAGCCGGCCGCATGGCCGAACAGCAGGCCGATGATGCCGATGTGAAACAAGATATTGCCCAGGCGCAGGCTGCCGCGGTGCAGCAGCTGGCTGGAATCGGACTTCCACGTGTATTGCTCGCGGTCGAAACGGATCAGGCTGCCCAGGAAAAAGATGGCCAGCGCGATGTATGGATAAATGCCATACACAAATTGATGCAAGTAATTACTCATGATGTACTCTCCTCATGCGGACGCGCTTCAAGCGGCGCGCCGCGGCTGCGGGTGAAAATGCACGGGCTGGACGCCGCCCGGGACCTGGCCCGGGCCTTGGCGCAGCAGCGGCTCGACGCCGTCCGCACCGGGACCGAAGGTTTCCAGCGCTTCATCCATGTCGCGCACGGGCGGCTCGGCCAGCATTTCGGCCGCCACTGGGCTCAGGCGTTCGAGCACGGTGAAGACGGGCGCATACGGGCTGCCGTTGGCCGTCAGCTTGCGGCCGATGTGGGCCAGCACGTGGACGGCGTCGCCCAGCAGCGGCGCCGAGACTTCCTCATCGAGCTGCGCCAAAAACTCCAGGAACAGGGGCACGAAGTCGGGCAAGTCGTCGCCCACCATCTGCAGGCCGTGGCGCTTGTATTCCTCCATCAGATCGACCATGGCCTGGCCGCGGTCGCGCGATTCGCCGTGGATATGCTCGAACAGATGCAGCGAGTGCGAGGGATTGCGGTCGAACGTGGCCACATACTGCTGCTGCAGGTCGATCAGGCTGCTGCTTTCCAGGTGCGCCAGCAGCGGGCGAAGGAGCGCCTGCCACTCGGGCGTCGCCTCCAGTGCCGTATCGAGCTGCGGCAGGTGCGCGATCAGCTCCGGCTCCGGGTACAGCAGCAGGCGCGAGAGGATTTGGTAGTGATGCATAGCGTGTTCCATATCAGCTCCTTAAGCGCCTGGCGCCGTTTTGCGCGACTTCGGCATCTGCATGAAGATGGCCGAACCGTGTTTTTTCTTGCCGAACAAGGTAGGCTCGCTGCTGCCGTCCGAGCAGCCGTTGCCGAAGCTGAAGCCGCACGAACCCTTCTCGTTGAAGCTGTCCTCGGCCATTTCCTTGTGGCTGCTGGGGATGACGAAGCGGTCTTCGTAGTTGGCAATCGCCATGATGTGGTACATGTCCTCCACCTGCGCCTGGGTGAGGCCCACCTGTTTCAGTACCGTGAGGTTTTCCACCTTCTCGACGGTCTTGCTGCGCATGTAGGCACGCATGGCCAGCATGCGGTCCAGCGCCGAGACGATGGGCGGCTGGTCGCCGGCCGTCAGCAAATTGGCCAGGTACTGCACCGGAATGCGCAGGCTTTGCGTGTCGGGCAGCATGCCGTTCACGCCCAGCTTGCCCGATTCGGCGGCCGCCTGGATCGGCGACAGCGGTGGCACGTACCACACCATCGGCAAGGTGCGGTATTCGGGATGCAGCGGGAACGCCACCTTCCACTCGACGGCCATCTTGTAGACAGGGGATTTCACGGCCGCTTCCAGCCAAAGATCCGGGATGCCCTGGCGGCGCGCCTCGGCGATGATGGCCGGGTCGTGCGGGTCGAGGAACAGGTCGAGCTGCGCCTGGTACAGGTCCTGCTCTTGCGGCACGGACGCTGCCGCCTCGATCTTGTCGGCGTCGTACAGCAGCACGCCCAGGTAGCGGATGCGGCCCACGCAGGTTTCCGAGCACACGGTAGGCTGGCCCGCTTCGATGCGGGGGAAGCAGAACGTGCACTTCTCGGCCTTGCCGGACGACCAGTTGTAGTAAATCTTCTTGTACGGGCAACCGGAGATGCACATGCGCCAGCCGCGGCACTTGTCCTGGTCGATCAGCACGATGCCGTCGTCTTCGCGCTTGTACACGGAGCCGGACGGGCACGATGCCACGCACGTCGGGTTCAGGCAATGCTCGCACAGGCGCGGCAAGTACATCATGAAGGTGTTCTCGAAGGTGCCGTACATCTCCTTCTGCATGTTGTCGAACAGCTTGTCCTTGCTGCGCTGGGCAAATTCGCCGCCCAGGTCATCTTCCCAGTTCGGGCCCCACTCGATCTTTTCCATCTTTTTCCCCGTCAGCACGGAGATCGGGCGGGCCGTCGGCGGCGTCTGCGACAGCGGTGCGCTTTGCAGGTGCTCGTAGTCGTAGGTGAACGGCTCGTAGTACTCGTCGATGGCGGGCAGGTTCGGATTGGCGAAGATATTCGCCAGAATTTTCAAGCGGCTGCCCTGGCGCGGCTCGATCTTGCCAGAGTCCGTGCGGCGCCAGCCGCCATTCCACTTGTCCTGGTTTTCCCACTGCTTCGGATAGCCGATGCCCGGTTTTGTCTCGACGTTGTTGAACCATGCGTACTCGACGCCGTCGCGGCTGGTCCACACGTTCTTGCACGTGACGGAACAGGTGTGGCAGCCGATGCACTTGTCCAGGTTCAGCACCATGCCGATTTGCGCTCTGATTTTCATACTATGCTCCTTGTTCCTGCAACGGGCCTTCGAGCCAGTCGACCTTGTTCATCTTGCGCACCAATACGAATTCATCGCGGTTGGAGCCCACCGTGCCGTAGTAATTGAAGCCATACGCCAGCTGGGCGTAGCCGCCGATCATGTGCGTCGGCTTGGGCACGGCCCGCGTCACCGAGTTATGGATGCCGCCCCGCTTGCCCGTCATCTCCGCGCCAGGCACGTTGATGATCTTTTCCTGGGCGTGGTACATCATCGTCATGCCGGCCGGGATGCGCTGGCTGACAATGGCGCGCGCCGTCAGGGTGCCGTTCACGTTGAAGACCTCGATCCAGTCGTTGTCGACGATGCCGGCCGCCTTGGCGTCGGTCTCCGACAACCACACGTGCGGTCCGCCGCGCGACAGGGTCAGCATGCGCAGGTTGTCCGAATACGTGGAGTGGATGCCCCACTTCTGGTGCGGCGTCAAAAAGTTCAGCGCCAGTTCCTTGTTGCCGTTCGGCTTGGTGCCCAGCAGCGCTTCCGTCGTCTTCGTGTTGATGGCCGGCTTGTACACGCACAGTCCCTCGCCAAAGTCGCGCATCCACAGGTGATCCTGGTAGAACTGCTGGCGGCCCGTCAAGGTGCGCCATGGGATCAGTTCATGCACGTTGGTATAGCCGGCCGTGTAGCTGACTTCCTCGCTTTCCAGGCCAGACCAGGTGGGCGAGGAAATGATCTTGCGCGGCTGCGCCTGCACATCGCGGAAGCGGATGCTGTCATGCTCGCGCGGCAGCGCCAGATGCGTATGCTCGCGCCCCGTGATGGAGGACAGCGCGGCCCAGGCTTTCACTGCCACATGGCCATTCGTTTCCGGCGCCAGCGACAGGATCATCTCGGCCGCGTCGATGGCCGTGTCCAGACGCGGCTGGCCCTTCGACACGCCTTCATCGAGCACCGTGCGGTTGACGCCGCGCAGCACATCGACTTCATGCCCCGTTTTCCAGGAAATGCCCTTGCCGCCGTTGCCGATGGTTTCCAGCAGCGGGCCGATCGAAGTGAATTTCTTGTACACCTCGCGGTAATTGCGCTCGACCACCGTCATGTTCGGCATGGTCTTGCCGGGAATCGCTTCGCATTCGCCGGCGCGCCAGTCCTTGGGATCAAAAGGCTGGCCCAATTCGCCCGGCGTGTCGTGCATCAGCGGCGTGAGGATGATGTCTTGCTGGGTGCCCAGAAGTTCGCCGCCGATTTCCGAGAATTTCTCGGCCAGGCCTTTGTAGATTTCCCAGTCCGACTTCGATTGCCACAGCGGCTGCACGGCTTCGGACAGCGGGTGGATGAACGGGTGCATGTCCGACGTATTCAGATCGTCTTTTTCGTACCAGGTGGCCGTCGGCAGCACCACGTCGCCGTACAGACACGTGGTCGACATGCGGAAGTCCAGCACCACCAGCAGATCGAGCTTGCCTTCGGCTGCAGGACGCACCTTCACCTGTTTCGGCGTGAGGCAGTCGTCTTCGTCGCTGAGCAAGCCGTTCTGCGTGCCCAGCAGGTACTTCAGGAAGTACTCGTGGCCCTTGCCCGAGCTGCCCAGGATATTCGAGCGCCACACGAACATATTGCGCGGGAAGTTGGCCGGATTGTCCGGGTCGTCGCACGAGAACTGCAGCTGGCCCGCCTTGATCTGGTCGAGCGCATACGCGGCCGGCTTCTGGCCTGCGGCGGCAGCGGCCTTGGCCACTTCCAGCGGATTGGTCTGCAGCTGCGGCGCCGATGGCAGCCAGCCCATGCGCTCGGCCTTGGCGTTGTAGTCGAGCAGGGTCAGGTCGCCCGTGCCGCCGGCCGCCGATGGCGAGGCGATATCGCCCGTCTCCAGCTTTTCGTGGCGCCACTGGCTCGTGTGGGCATAGAAGAACGAGGTGCCGTTCATCTGGCGCATCGGGCGCACCCAGTCCTGGGCGAAGGCCAAAGGCGTCCAGCCCGTTTGCGGACGCAGTTTTTCCTGGCCCACGTAATGGGCCCAGCCGCCGCCCGACTGGCCGATACAGCCGCACATCATCAGCATGTTGATGATGCCGCGGTAGGTCATGTCCATGTGGTACCAGTGATTCAGGCCGGCGCCCACGATGACCATGCTCTTGCCGCGCGTCTGGTCCGCGTTTTCCGCGAACTGGCGCGCCACGGTGATGACGTCGGCGCGCTTCACGCCCGTGTGTTTCTCTTGCCACGCTGGCGTGTACGGCACGTCGTCGTCATAGCTCTCGGCCACGTTTTCGCCACCGAGGCCACGGTCGATGCCGTAGTTGGCCAGGGTCAGGTCGAACACGGTGGTGACGAGGCCCGTCGTGCCGTCGGCCAGGCGGATGGTTTTCACCGGCACCTTGCGCAGCAGCATGTCGGACGCGTCCTTGCCGCCGAAGTAGGCGAAACCCACTTCCGTGACGGCGTCGCTGTCGTTGATCATGGAGAGCATCGGCACGATGGGCGCGCCGCTGCCGCCGGCCTTCTGTTCCAGGTTCCACTTGCCCGACTCGCCCCAGCGGAAGCCGATGGAGCCGGCCGGCGCGGTGATGGCGCCCGTGGTTTCGTCAATGACCAGGGTTTTCCATTCCGGGTTGTTGGTCTCGTCGAGGTTGTTGTCCAGGTGCGAAGCGCGCAGGAAGTAATCAGGCACCAGGGTGCCGTTATGCTCCTTGAGCAGCACCAGCATGGGGAAGTCCGTGTACTGGCGCGCATAATCGCGGAAGTAGGCGCTCTGCCCTTCCGAGTGGAATTCCTTGAGGATGACGTGGCCCATGGCCAGCGCCAGCGCGGCATCGGTGCCCTGCTTCGGCGCCAGCCAGATGTCGCCGAACTTCACCATTTCGCCGTAGTCGGGCGAGATGGCTACGGTTTTCGTGCCCTTGTAGCGTACTTCCGTGTAGAAGTGGGCGTCCGGCGTGCGCGTCATCGGCACGTTCGAGCCCCACACCATCAGATAGGTCGAGTTATACCAGTCGGCCGATTCCGGCACGTCCGTCTGCTCGCCCCACACTTGCGGGCTGGCCGGCGGCAAGTCGCAGTACCAGTCGTAGAAACTCAGGGCCACGCCGCCGATCAGCGACAGGTAGCGCGTGCCGGAGGCATAGCTGACCATGGACATGGCGGGAATCGGCGAGAAGCCGACGATGCGGTCCGGGCCGTATTTCTTGATCGTCAACGCATTCGCGGCGGCGATGATTTCATTCGATTCCTCCCACGTGGCGCGCACGAAGCCGCCCAGGCCGCGGATGGACTTGTATTGCTGCGAGCGCACGGGGTCCTGGCTGATCCAGTCCCAGGCCGTGACGGGGTCCATGGTCTTGCGCGCTTCGCGCCACATTTCCATCAGGCGGCCGCGCACCATCGGGTATTTCACGCGCTGGGCCGAATACACGTACCAGGAATAGCTGGCGCCGCGCGGGCAGCCGCGCGGCTCGTGGTTGGGCAGGTCGGGCCGCGTGCGCGGGTAATCGGTTTGCTGGGTTTCCCAGGTGATCAGACCATTCTTGACGTACACCTTCCAGCTGCACGAGCCGGTACAGTTCACGCCATGCGTGGAACGCACGATCTTGTCGTGCTGCCAGCGCTGGCGGTAGGCGTTTTCCCAGGTGCGGTCTTCATCGACCACGGTGCCATGGCCGTTGGAAAACGGCTCGGCAGGCTTGCTAAAAAATTTAAGACGGTCCAGAAAGTGACTCATGCTACCTCCACATTGCGCCGCAGGAGCGGCGCCAGGTCATAAAAACGCTGCAAGCCGGATGGCCCACGCGTCGATACAAACAGTCTATCGACGCGCCGTGCCCGGCGGTATTGGCAAGAAGTCGGTTTCCGGCACCAGGAATGCATAGACGCGTAGTCACCCGGATAGTCACTATTGCCTATGGGCGACAAGGCGGCGCTGCGGTATACCTGTCGTCATCGTTCAACACAGAGAAAGAGCATCATGCCAATTACCGATTACGCCAGCCTGCTGCGCAGCGCCCGCAACCAGGAGCAGCCGCAACGCCTGCTGTTCACCTTTACCCAGGCGCAGGCCCAGCCCGGCGGCCAGGGCAAGTCCCTCACGCCCGTGATGTGCGCCGACAAGCTGCCCGATGAACTGGACAGCTTCGAGACATTGAAGGAGGAGTCGAAACAGATGCAGACGCACTGGGATGTGGTCTTCGTGGCGGGACTGGCGGGCCGCGACGGCGTCGCGCCGCCGCAACAGGAATGCGAAGCGCCCCTGCGCGCCATGGTGACGGCCATCGAGCAAGGCCGCATCGACAACCTGCTGGCGTTCGACCGCAGCGGGGATTTATTGCGGTTTAGCTGAGGCAACTTGTCGGATTACGCCCTGCGGGCTAATCCGACCTTGTATTATTCCCCTCATGCCGTTCGTGGTATTGCGAACGGTATCGACCGCTGTCAAAATCTTGATAGGCATATCAAGACCGGGTAACTGGATGCCGTATCCGCCCTTAGGCCCCGAGCCAGCTCCGTAGATCTCG
>NZ_NEHB01000036.1:48804-67721 GCF_002127655.1 Janthinobacterium sp. GW456P | reverse complement strand
TAGCAAGTTGGTCCCACCCCTTCCCATCCCGAACAGGACCGTGAAACAACTTTGCGCCGATGATAGTGCTGCAACCAGTGTGAAAGTAGGTTATCGTCAGGCTTGTTATTCGAAAAACCCCCTTCCGGTGATCCGGTGGGGGTTTTTTTACGTCTGGGGGGGCTAGTGGTGTTCGTCGGCTGACGCGCGCAGCGCTAAGCCGACCTACGTTTTATTGCAATAAAAGGCCACTTTTGGTCCCATTTTCAGGCAAATTGCGATATAATTCGCCTCCTCAGATCAGATGGTTTGCTGCCCAGTCGGGAGCAGGCTGTTGAAAAAGTTATGCCTGATGACCATAGCAAGTTGGTCCCACCCCTTCCCATCCCGAACAGGACCGTGAAACAACTTTGCGCCGATGATAGTGCTGCAACCAGTGTGAAAGTAGGTTATCGTCAGGCTTGTTATATAAAAAAACCCCGCTAGGTGCGGGGTTTTTTTTCGTCTGCAGCATTCATCGGACTAGATGCCCCAGGTGATGCTTTCACCTTCCGCCTTGGCCGAGCGCAGCATTTCCATCAAGGGATAGGCGCGCTGCGAGAAATGCACTTTTTGCGCGCGCGCATGGGCGCCCGTTTCGCCATCTTCCAGGGTTTCCGGGGTATGCGCATCGTGTTCGATGTCGTTTTCCGGATGCAGTTTGCTTTCCGCGACTTCTTTTTCCAGCAATGCCAAGGCATCGCCCGCTTCGGCTGGCGTGATGACGCCGCGTGTGGGGTTCTTGTGCAGGATGTCGAGGATGCGCTGGGCATGTTCTTGGTACATCAGCACTTCAGGGGAGGATTTGGATTTGAATGAGATCAACATAAGCGCTTTCTGAAACTTGTTGTTAGTGTCGAAACAATATCACGACTTGAAATGTCGCACAGGCCGTCCGATTGCCCGGATTGCGCATTTGCAAGCCGGACAGGGCCATCTGTTGGACAACGCACGTATTTACAAGAGCTTGCTTACCGTGAACACAGCCGTTTAAGCGATCGTTAAGTCTCAATCCAGTTTCACCGAATCCATGAAGGTGTCGATGGTGTCACGCGACAGCTTGCTTTCTTCACCGAGAATGATGATCTGGAAGATGCGTTTATCCTGCGCCACAAAACGGCCGACCAGCACGACCGGCTTGCCTTGCTGTGTGCCGCTGGCCTCGATGCTGAGCGAACTGCGCTGGTGTGTTCCGGCCACCGTGCTGCTGGCCGTCGATGCCGATTTTTCGCTGCGCACGCTGCCGTTAATATTTTTTAACAGGGCAGTCTGCATGGCGGGCAGGGCGGCTTGCGCCTGTTCTGCGTTGTCGAGCACGGCGCTGCCGATGGCGAAGGTATTGCCATCGACCTCGCTGGCCGTCATGGTCAGGCTGACTTTCTTGCCATCAAGATCGATCTCGCGCGTCAGCACGGCAGGTTTGCCTGGAAACAAGGCCGTGAACTGGGCGTCGGGGCTGCGGTAGTCGCGCCAGTCGAACTTCGGACTGCAAGCCGACAAGATGCCGGCGGCCGCGAGCGTAGCCAGAAAGAGGGCAAGTGATGGTTTTTTCATCAGCAGATGGTAGCAGCGCCGCCAGTCGCGCGCAATCGTGCACGTGCGGCGCTTACGGGCCGCCTTATATTTCACGCAGCACGCGGCGGTACTGGATCGCTTCGGCGACGTGCGGCTGCGTGATGCCGGGGCTAGCCTCCAGGTCTGCGATGCTGCGCGCCACGCGCAGTACGCGGTGGTAGGTACGCGCCGACCAGTGCAATCGCGCCATGGCGCCGTGCAGCAGCTGTTCCCCATGCGTTTCCAGGCGACAATGTTGTTCGATTTCCGTGCTGCTCAGGCGCTGATTCGCCTTTCCCTGGCGTGCCAGCTGCAGGGCAAAGGCTGCCGCTACCCTCGTGGCGATGGCTTGCGTGCTTTCGCCGGCGCCGGCGTGCCGGCCCAGCGCCGCCGGCGGCATGGCGGTCACTTCAATTTGCAGGTCGATACGGTCGAGTAGCGGACCGGACAGGCGACTGTGATAACGAAGCACGGCGTCCGGCGTGCAGCGGCAACGGCCGGAAGCGTGGCCCAGATAGCCGCACGGGCAGGGATTCATGGCGGCGATCAACTGGAAGCGGGCAGGAAACTCGGCCTGGCGGGCCGCGCGTGAAATGTTGATCACGCCCGATTCCATGGGCTGGCGCAGCACATCGAGCACCCGGCGCTGGAATTCGGCGATTTCATCGAGAAACAGCACGCCGCAGTGCGCGAGCGAGATTTCTCCGGGGCGCGGCACGTTGCCACCGCCCACCAGCGCCACGCCGGACGCCGTCTGGTGCGGGGCACGATAGGGGCGGCGTTTCCAATGTTCCACCTTGAAGTGGCCGCCCAGCGAATGCACGGCAGCCGATTCCAGCGCCTCTTCGTCGCTCATGGGCGGCAGCACGCCGGGAAAACGGCTGGCCAGCATGGTCTTGCCCGCGCCTGGCGGCCCGACCATCAGGACGTTATGGCCGCCTGCGGCCGCCACTTCCAGCGCCCGCCGCGCCTGCTGCTGCCCTTGCACGTCGGCAAAGTCGGGATAGGCCAGAGCGTGCGCTGCCAGCATGGGCTGATGGCGTTGCAAGGCCGTGTGGCTGCCGTGCGCGGCAAAATGCGCGCAGACCTCGAGCAGGCTGTGGGCGGGATAGATGCAGGCATCGCTGACGAGCGCCGCCTCGTCCGCGTTTGCCTGCGGCAGGATGAAGGCGCGTGGCGCACCTGCCGGGCTGCGCTGCATGGCAAAAGTCATGGCCAGGGCGCCGCGAATGGGACGCAACTGGCCTGAAAGCGACAGTTCGCCCGCGAATTCGTAATGATGTAATTGGTCGCCCGGCAACTGGCCGGAGGCGGCCAGGATACCCAAGGCAATAGGCAGGTCGAAGCGGCCCGATTCCTTGGGCAGGTCCGCCGGCGCCAGATTGGCCGTGATGCGCCGTGCCGGCATCTCAAAGCCGCAGTTTTGCAGCGCCGCACGGACGCGGTCGCGCGATTCCTTCACTTCCGTATCCGGCAGGCCGACGATGGTAAAAGAAGGCAAGCCATTGGCAAGGTGGACTTCGACACTTACTTCGGGCGCTTCCATGCCGGCCAGGGCGCGGCTTTTCAGGACTGCCAGGCTCATCAGACTCCCCTGCACCGCGGGCGCGGGCACGATCAGTCTAGCCCTTGCATCAGCTTGACGCTTGATGTGTGCCAGCAAGGCCACCGATTCCGGCGCCTTGCTGGCCCGGCATCAGGCTTTCGGGTCGTTCAGGCGGGCTTCCAGTTCGATCAGGCGCAACTCCAGTGCGTCGAGTTTGGCACGGGTCTTGGCCAGCACTTGCGCCTGGATATCGAATTCTTCGCGCGTGACGAGATCGAGGCGGGCGAAGCCTTGGGTCATCATCGATTTCACGTTTTTCTCGATATCCTTGGCCGGCGAGTTCTCGATGGCTTGGTGAATCTTGCCTTGCAAGTCGTTAAAGAAGGTATTCATGTCCATGATCAGTCCTTTTATGGTGCGGCATGTGCATCGCACCATTGCGGTGCACAGCGGTGTTAATCTGGTGCGAAAATAGGCAAATCCACAACGCTTCAGCAGCGTATTTCCGCATGCCCAGCGGCTTGCAGGGTATGTATGGCCGGAAAGGCACCTGTCAAGGTGGCAAGAGAGCTGGCACGTATTCTGCTAAAGAAGGTATGAACGCTTTGTGATCTCCAGCCAAGATTTTAAACCTCAACCGCTTTAAAAGTTCAATAAAAGGGAATCGCCATGAAGAATCTGTCCAAGAACATGACTTTAGCTGCAGCGTTGACGCTGGCCATGACCGCCTTGTGCGGCAGCGCCATGGCCGAGGATGCAGTGGCGGCGCCTGCTGCGGCCGAAGCCGTACCGGATAACGTGGTGAGCTACAACGTGGCCCTGACCAGCGATTACCGTTACCGTGGCGTGTCGCAAAGCCGCCTGAACCCGGCCGTCAGCGGCGGCGCCGACTATACCCATAATCCGACGGGGTTGTACGTGGGCACCTGGTTGTCGAGCATTAAGTGGATCAAGGACGGCGGTGGCGATACCAATGTGGAATGGGATATCTACGGCGGCAAGCGGGGCGAGTTCAGCAAGGATTTTACCTATGATGTGGGCGGCCTGTACTATTTCTACCCATCGAATGGATTGAGCACGAATGCCAATACCTTCGAGCTGTACGGCCAGCTCGGCTACGGTCCGCTGTACATCAAGTACTCGCACTCGACGACCAATCTGTTCGGCGTGCCTGACAGCAAGAACAGCGGCTACCTCGATGTGGGCGGCAACTTCGATTTGATCGACGGCTACATCATGAACGTGCATATCGGCCGGCAGAAAGTCGAGCACAACGACGCCCTCAGCTATAACGATGTCAAGTTCGGCGTGACCAAGGATTTCGGCGTGGTGACCGTGGCTCTGGCCGCCGTCAAGGCCAACATCACGTCGCTGGCACCGAATGGCAAGAATCTGGCGAAATCCGGTCTCGTGCTGACCGTATCCAAAACCTTTTAAGCGAGACTGCCATGAAAATGATTACTGCAATCATTAAACCGTTCAAACTGGACGAAGTACGCGAAGCCTTGTCGGCTATCAATGTACAAGGCATTACCGTCACCGAAGTCAAAGGTTTCGGCCGCCAGAAAGGCCACACGGAACTCTACCGTGGCGCCGAGTATGTCGTCGATTTTTTGCCAAAAACCAAGATTGAAGCAGCCGTCGATGACGCCATTGTCGACCAGGCCATCGAAGCGATCGAAGGCGCCGCGCGTACCGGTAAAATCGGCGACGGCAAGATTTTCGTCTACAACCTGGAACAAGTCATTCGCATCCGTACCGGTGAAACCGGCAACGAAGCGCTCTAAGGGGAATATTGATGCGTAAAAATATAACAAAATTGCTCGCTGGGTTTGCCTGTCTGTGTGCGTTTGGCGTCGCCACGCCAAGCTTTGCCGATGCCCCTGCCAAGACCGAGGCAGCCACGACTGCCGCCGTCGCCACCCCCGCCGTCACGCCCGTGCCTGACGCGGCCGCTCCAGCCGCTGTCCCTGCAGCGCCGGCCGCCACAGCTGCGCCAGCCGCCGCGCCCGTCGCCAACAAGGGCGATACCAGCTTCATGATGATTTCCACCTTGCTGGTGATCTTGATGACCATTCCCGGCCTGGCCCTGTTCTACGGCGGCCTGGTGCGCTCGAAGAACATGCTGTCGGTGCTGATGCAAGTGTTCATGGTGTTCGCGCTGGTCATCGTGCTGTGGTGCATCTATGGCTACTCGATCGCCTTCACGGAAAAAACCGCCTTCTTCGGTGGCTTCGACCGCCTGTTCCTGAACGGTATCTGGGACCCGGCCAAGGGCACGTTTGCCGCCGCCGCCACCTTCAGCAAGGGCGTCGTCATTCCCGAGTTCGTCTTTGTCGCTTTCCAGGGCACGTTTGCCGCCATCACCTGCGCGCTGATCGTCGGCGCGTTCGCCGAGCGCGCCAAGTTTTCCGCCGTGCTGGCCTTCGTCGTGCTGTGGTTCACGTTCGCCTACTTGCCAGCGGCCCACATGGTGTGGTTCTGGACCGGTCCTGACCTGATCACCAACGCCGCCACCTCGGCCAGCGAAGCCCTGAAAGCGGGCTGGATCTGGCAAAAAGGCGCGCTGGACTTCGCCGGCGGCACCGTGGTGCACATCAATGCCGCCGTCGCCGGCCTGGTGGGCGCGATCATGATCGGCAAGCGCGTCGGCTACGGCCGCGAATCGATGGCGCCGCACTCGCTGACGATGACCATGATCGGCGCGTCGCTGCTGTGGGTGGGCTGGTTCGGTTTCAACGCCGGTTCCTCGCTGGAAGCGGGCGACGTGGCGGCCCTGGCCTTCGTCAACACCTTGCTGGCCACTGCCGCCGCCACCCTGTCGTGGGTATTTGGCGAGTGGATCAGCAAAGGCAAGCCATCCATGCTCGGTGGCGCATCGGGCGCCGTGGCCGGCCTGGTGGCGATCACCCCGGCCGCCGGTTTTGTCGGCCCGATGGGCGGTCTGGTCATGGGCTTGCTGGCGGGTATCGTCTGCCTGTGGGGCGTGAATGGCCTGAAACGCCTGATCGGCGCCGACGATTCGCTCGACGTGTTCGGCGTGCATGGCGTGGGCGGCATCCTCGGCGCCTTGCTGACGGGCGTGTTTGCTGCACCACAACTGGGCGGCCAGGGCATCTTCGATTATGTCACCAACAAGATGTCGGCCGACCCGTATTCGATCGGCCATCAGGTGTGGGTGCAGGCGCAAGCGGTCGGCACCACCATTCTCTGGTCGGCCATCGTCTCCGTCGTCGCCTATAAACTGGTCGATATCGTCATCGGCCTGCGCGTACCGGAAGAAGAAGAGCGCGAAGGCCTTGATATCACCAGCCATGGCGAGCAAGCGTATCATGGCTAAATAGTAATGTTCTGCCATGCCAGCGCCCCGGCGCGGCATGTCCGGCCAGAAAAGGCGCCTCATGGAGGTGCCTTTTTTTCGTTGTGGGAATGGAAAAGGTCTTTAAAACAAGGGTTTTGCCCCGATTTGGGGTACTTACACGGTAATATAGTCGGCAGTTCTGTGTGCTTTTTTGAATACTGCACATAATTTAAGGATGTAACTATGGTTCCCCATCTCGTCACGGCCCTGACCGGACCGCTGCTCGACCTCGAAAAAAAGATTCTGGCCGCGACGCCGGCCATTGAGCGCTGGTTTCGCATGGAGTGGCAAGAGCACACGCCGCCCTTCTATTGCTCGGTAGACTTGCGCAACGCCGGCTACAAGCTGGCGCCCGTCGATACCAATCTGTTCCCCGGCGGTTTCCATAACCTGGCCACGGAAATGCTGCCCCTGTCCGTGCAGGCGGCGATGGCCGCCATCGACAAATATTGCCCGGACGCCCGTAACCTGCTGATCGTGCCGGAATTGCACAACACCACGCCGCAATACCTGCAGAACGTGGCGCGCCTGATGCAGATCTTCCGCCAGACGGGTCTGCACGTGCGCTTCGGTTCGTGGTCGCCCGAGATCACCCAGCCGACACCGCTGGCGTTGCCAGATGGCAACATGCTCGTCATCGAGCCGCTCGTGCGTTTGAACAATGGCCGCCGCCTGGGCTTGAAGGATTTCGATCCGTGCACGATCTTGCTGAATAACGACTTGTCGGACGGCATTCCCGATATCCTGCAAAATATTCACGAGCAAAGCCTGCTGCCGCCCTTGCACGCAGGCTGGGCCTTGCGCCGCAAGAGCAACCACTACACGGCCTACGATGAAGTGGTGAAAAAATTCGGCAAGATGATCGATGTCGATCCGTGGATGCTCAACCCCTTCCACGCCAAGTGCAGCGACGTCAACTTCCAGGAAGGCGAGGGCGAGGACGCGCTGGCCGCCAGCGTCGACGTGCTGCTGGCCAAGATCCGCAAGAAATACAAGGAATACGGCATCAAGGAAAAGCCCTTCGTCATCGTCAAGCCCGATGCGGGCACGTATGGCACGGGCATCATGACGGTGCGCGACGCCAGCGAAGTGCGCGACCTGTCGCGCAAGCAGCGCGACAAGATGTCCATCGTCAAGGACGGCAAGGTCGTCACCGACGTGATCATCCAGGAAGGCGTGCCGACCTTTGAAAGCATCAAGGATGCCGTGGCGGAACCTGTCGTCTACATGATCGACCGCTATGTGGTGGGTGGCTTTTACCGCGTGCATGCTGAAAAAGGCGTGGACCAGAACCTGAACGCGCCCGGCTCGCAGTACGTGCCGCTGGCGTTTGCCCAGCAGCATGCCGTGCCGGACTTGAAGGCCAAGCCGGGCACGGCCGCGCCGAACCGCTTCTATGTGTATGGCGTGGTGGCGCGCCTGGCCTTGCTGGCCGCGTCGCTGGAAATGGAGCGCACGGACCCGAATCCCGAGGTGTATTGATCCCTCCCCGCAGCTTGCCGGGCGCGGTGACTACCGCACCTGGCGATCTCGGCTAGAATCAAGCATTCCTTATCAGGCTCCCCGATTGGACGCACCATGAAAATTGCATTCCTTGCCGACCCGCTGGCAGGCTTCAAGACTTACAAAGATTCCACCTTCGCCATGATGCGCGAGGCGGCCAGGCGCGGCCACGCCGTGTATGCGTTCGAACAGAAGGACATGGCGCTGGAAGAAGGCATCGTCACGGCGCGGGTCAAACACATCGAGCTGACGGGCGACGAACACGACTGGTACAAGGTCGTTTCCACCGAGGAAGTGCGCCTGTCGGTCCTGGACGCCATCATCGAGCGCAAGGACCCGCCGTTCGACATGGAATACGTGTACGGCACGTATTTGCTGGAACTGGCGGAAAAGCAGGGCGCGCACGTCTTCAACAAGCCGTCCGCCATCCGCGACAACAATGAAAAGCTGGCCATCGCGCAGTTTTCCGAATTCACGTCGCCGACCCTGGTGACGTCGGACGAAGCGCGCCTGCGCGCCTTCCACGCCAAGCACCAGGACGTCATCTTCAAGCCGCTCGACGGCATGGGCGGCACGGGCATCTTCCGCGTCAAGGCCGATGGCCTGAACCTGGGCGCCATTATCGAGACCTTGAGCGAGAACGGCGCGCAAACCATCATGGCGCAGCGTTTTATCGCCGACATCGTCAAGGGCGACAAGCGCATCCTCGTCATCGGCGGCAAGCCTGTGCCGTTTTCGCTGGCGCGCATCCCGCAGGCGGGCGAGGTGCGGGGCAACCTGGCGGCCGGCGGCACGGGCGTGGCGCAGCCGTTGACGGCGCGCGACCTGGAAATCGCAGAAAAGCTGGGCCCGATCCTGGCCGCGCGTGGCCTGATGCTGGTAGGATTGGACGTGATCGGCGACTATCTGACGGAAGTCAATGTCACCAGCCCGACCTGCTTCCAAGAAATCATGCAGCAGACGGGTTTTGATGTGGCTGCCATGTTTGTCGATGCCGTCGAGCATGGCGTTGCGCAAGCGCGGCAGCGCTAGAAGGTGAGTGACTATGGTAGGGATTTTGCTCATGACACATGCCCCGCTGGGACAGGCCTTCATCGCCGCCTGCGCGCATGTGTTTCGCGGGCCAACGGAACGGTTTGAAGCCATCGACGTCGTCGCCGACCAGGACCTGGCGGAAGTGCAAAAGCTGGCGTCGGAGGCCATCTGCCGCCTCGACGACGGCTCCGGCGTGCTGGTGATTACCGACGTGAAGGGCGGCACGCCGTCGAACTGCTGCAACAAGCTGGCCGATGCGGGCAGGGTGGAAGTCATCGCCGGCATCAGCCTGCCGATGCTGCTGCGCGCCATCACGTATCGCCGCGACACGCTCGACGTGGTGGTGGAGATGGCGCTGGCCGGCGCGCAAAGCGGCGCCGTGCGCGTCGATAACCGCATTCGCGTGGGCGAGTAAAGAGTGACATGGCCGCCGCCCTGAAGGCGGCGGGTTTTATAGGCAGGGCTGGCAACAATGCAGTGCATTCAGGGATAGAGACCATACAAAAATGATTCAAAAAGAACTCGAAATCATCAACAAGCTGGGACTGCACGCACGCGCCTCCGCCAAATTTACCCAGCTCGCCGCCAAGTTCAAGAGCGACGTCTGGCTGACCCGCAACGCGCGCCGCATCAACGCCAAGTCCATCATGGGCGTGATGATGCTGGCCGCCGGCAAGGGCGCGAAAGTGACCCTGGAAGCCGAGGGCGATGATGAGCAGGCATGTGTCGATGCGCTCACCGCCCTGATTAATGACAGGTTTGGCGAAGGCGAGTAATGCCCGCCGAACGCAGCCGCAGCCGCATTCCGACAGGTCAACCCATGGCATCTTTCACGCTCCACGGCATCCCGGTTTCCCGCGGCATCGCCATCGGCCGCGCACATCTGCTGGCGCCGGCCGCCCTTGACGTCAAACATTACCTGGTCGCCCAGGAACAGATCGAAGCCGAAGTCCAGCGCCTGCAAAGCGCCATCGCCACCGTCCACAAGGAACTGCAGACCCTGTGGAACGAGCTGCCCAAGGATGCGCCCACGGAGCTGGGCGCCTTCATCGACGTGCATGCGCTGATCCTCTCCGACCCGATGATTTCCGAAGCGCCGCTCGACATCATCCGCAAGCGCCATTACAACGCCGAATGGGCGCTGCTGACGCAGATCGATGAATTGTCGGCGCAGTTCGACGAAATCGAAGACCCGTACCTGCGCGAACGCAAGGCCGACATCCAGCAGGTGGCCGAGCGCGTATTGAAAGTCTTGCTGGGTACGGAGCAGCTGCTGCCCAAGGCCGCGGCCGAAGACGAATTGATGGCGCAGATGATCGTCGTCGCCCACGATATCTCTCCGGCCGACATGCTGCAGTTCCGCGACCGCTCCTTCATCGGCTTCATCACCGACGTGGGCGGGCAGAACTCGCACACGGCCATCGTCGCGCGCAGCCTCGATATTCCCGCCGCCGTCGGCATGTCGCAGGCGTCGATGCTGATCGAGCAGGACGACTGGCTGATCATCGACGGCGACGCCGGCGTGGTCATCGCCAACCCCAGCGCGCTGGTGCTGGAACAGTACCGCGAGCGCCAGGTGGCCATGCAGCGCGCGCGCAAGAAGCTGGGCAAGCTGAAAAAGACGCCGGCCGTGACCAAGTGCGGCACGCCCGTCACCCTGCTGGCGAATATCGAGTTGCCCGAGGATTGCTCGTTTGCGCTGGAGTCGGGCGCCAGCGGCGTGGGGCTGTTCCGCTCCGAATTCCTGTTCATGGGCCGCGCCCACAAGATTCCCACCGAGGACGAGCAGTTCGAGGCTTACCGCAACACGGTGCAGTCGATGAAGGGAAAAGTCGTCACCATCCGCACGCTCGACATCGGCGCCGACAAGCCGCTCGACCAGTCCGACCATACGGCCTTGAATCCCGCCCTGGGCCTGCGCGCCATCCGCTACTGCCTGGCCGAGCCGCAATTGTTCCTGACGCAGCTGCGCGCGATCCTGCGCGCCTCGGCCTTCGGCAAGGTGCGCATCCTGATCCCCATGCTCGCGCATGCGTTCGAGATCGACCAGTCGCTGGCCATGATCGCGCAGGCGAAGGCCAGCCTGCGCGAGGAGGGCGTCAAGTTCGACGACGAGGTCGAAGTGGGCGCCATGATCGAGATTCCCGCCGCCGCGCTGGCCCTGCCCATGTTCGTCAAGCGCATGGATTTCCTGTCGATAGGCACGAATGACCTGATCCAGTACACCCTGGCCATCGACCGCGTCGACTACGAAGTGGCGCATTTGTACAATCCGCTGCATCCGGCCGTGCTGCAGCTGATCTCGATGACGATCGCGGCCGGCCACAAGGCGGGCATCGACGTGGCCGTGTGCGGCGAAATGGCGGGCGACGTGAAGCTCACGCGCTTGCTGCTGGGCATGGGGCTGCGCGAGTTTTCCATGCATCCGGCCCAGCTGTTGGCGGTTAAGCAAGAGATTCTCAACAGCGACTTGAGCCTGATTGCACCACAAATGCGCAAAATTATGCGTTCCATGGAACCAAATGTGATCGCGGAAGCCGTACAACAGTTGCAGCTCATGTAAACTGTCAGCTATCAGCATCAGGACAGCTCGCGCGCGGCAAGAGGTGTCCTGATGTTAAAGTTGCAGCACCTATCATCGCGGTGCTGCATCGACCATGGCCCGTGGGGCCGCCCCCCTTTTATAAACCGACACACATGTCATCCATTGGAATCGTTTCGCCGCAAACCATGTATTTTGCGCAACCCCTGCAGCTGCAAAGCGGCGCATCGCTGCGGGACTATATGTTGATGTATGAAACCTACGGCACCCTGAACGCCGATAAATCGAACGCGGTGCTGGTCTGCCACGCCCTGAACGCCTCGCACCACGTGGCCGGCGTCTATGCGGACGAGCCGAAAAGCACGGGCTGGTGGGACAATATGGTCGGTCCCGGCAAGCCGCTCGACACGGACAAATTCTTCGTCATCGGCGTCAACAACCTCGGTTCCTGCTTCGGCTCGACGGGCCCCATGCACACCAATCCCGCCACCGGCAAGCCATATGGCGCTTCCTTCCCCGTCGTCACGGTGGAAGATTGGGTCAGCGCCCAGGCGCGCCTGGCCGATGAACTGGGCATCACCCAGTTCGCCGCCGTGATGGGCGGATCGCTGGGCGGCATGCAGGCGCTGGCGTGGAGCATCATGTTCCCCGAGCGGCTGCGCCATTGCGTGGTGATCGCCTCGACGGCCAAGCTGTCGGCGCAAAACATCGCCTTCAACGACGTGGCGCGCCAGGCCATCCTGTCCGACCCCGATTACCATGGCGGCGACTTCTATGCGCACGGCGTGGTGCCGAAGAACGGCTTGCGCGTGGCGCGCATGGTGGGCCACATCACGTATCTGTCGAACGACGACATGGCCGAAAAATTCGGCCGCAAGCTGCGCGACGCGGCGCAGACGGGCGACTACAAATTCGGCTTCGGCATCGACTTCGAGATCGAATCGTATCTGCGCTACCAGGGCGACAAGTTCTCCGAATATTTCGACGCCAACACCTACCTGCTGATCACCAAGGCGCTCGACTATTTCGATCCGGCGCGCGCGCATGGCGGCAACCTGGCCAAGGCCCTCTCGGGTACCAAGGCCAAGTTCTTCCTCGCCTCGTTTTCCACCGACTGGCGCTTCTCGCCCGAGCGCAGCCGCGAGATCGTCGAAGCGCTGGTGTGCAACCGCCGCCAGGTGACGTACGCCGAGATCGACGCGCCGCACGGCCACGACGCCTTTTTGCTGGAAGATGCGCGCTACATGAACATGGTGCGCGCCTATTATGGCCAGGTTTGGAACGACATCGGGGCGGGCTTGCCCGCTCCTGCACCGCACACCGCCGTCCGCCAGGGCGCGAAGGAGACCGCATGACTTTTGACGAATTGAGCGCGCTGCGCCCCGACCTGGCCTTCATCGCCCACTGGGTGCCGAACAACGCGCACGTGCTGGACGTGGGTTGCGGTGAAGGCGTGATGCTGGAGTATCTGCAAAGCGACAAGGAGTGCAGCGGCTATGGCATCGAGATCGCCGATGACAAGGTGCTGGCGAGTACCCAGCGCGGCGTGAACGTAATCCAGCAGGACATGGAAAAGGGCCTGGCCATCTTTGGCGACAACAGCTTCGACACGGTGTTGTGCCTGTCGTCCTTGCAGATGATGAAGCAGGTCGAGCCGCTGCTGCGCGACATCGTGCGCGTCGGCGCCGAGGCTATCGTCTCGTTTCCCAACTTCGCCTACTGGCCGCACCGCGTGGCGCTGCTGAAAGGCCGGATGCCCGTGTCGAAATCGCTGCCCTACCAGTGGTACGACACGCCCAACGTGCGCTGCGCCACCATCAACGACTTCCGCGAACTGGCCGAGGAATGCGGCCTGGAAGTGATCGAATGCGTGGCCCTGGCCGAAGGCAAGATGGTTTCCGTGCTGCCCAATCTGCGCGGCGACCTGGCCGTCTTCCGCCTGCGTAAAAAAGCGGTGCATTGATGACCACAAGCCCGGCGCCTGGCTGGCGTTCCTATGCCAATGGCCGCATGCTGGCCGTGCTGGTGCTGGGCTTCAGTTCCGGCCTGCCCCTGTTCATCCTGCTGTACCTGCTGCAGGCATGGCTGGCCAAGTCGGGCTTGAACGTCAAGGCGCTGGGACTGTTCGCCCTGGTGCAATTCCCCTACATCTGGAAATTCCTGTGGGCGCCTTTGATGGACCGCTACCGCATCCTCGGACTGGGACGCCGGCGCGGCTGGATGGCGCTCACGCAAGTGGCGCTGTTTCTCTCCATCGGCGCTATGGGCATGCTCGATCCGCTCACGCAGATCGGCCTGATCGCGGCCGCCGCCGGCGGTGTGGCCTTTCTGTCGGCCAGCCAGGACATCGTCATCGATGCCTACCGGCGCGAAATCCTCAGCGACAACGAGCAGGGCCTGGGCGCGGCCGTCATCGTCAATGCCTATAAAGTGGCGGGCATGGTGCCGGGCGCGCTGTCGCTGATCCTGGCCGACCGCATGCCGTGGCAGCCCGTGTTCTGGATCACGGCCGCCTTCATGCTGCCGGGCCTCGTCTGCACCCTGCTGATCAAGGAGCCGACCGTGTACGGCTCGCCGCCGAAGACCATGCGCGAAGCGATCATTCTGCCGTTCCAGGAATTCATCGCGCGCGATGGTTGGCGTAACGCAATGTGGATCCTCGCCTTCGTATTACTCTACAAAATCGGCGACAGCATGGCCACGGCGCTGGCGACGAAGTTTTATCTGGACCTGGGTTTCAGCATGACGCAGATCGGCCTGGCCGCCAACACCACAGGTTTCTGGGCCAGCCTGGCCGGCGGCGTGGTGGGCGGCGTGTGGATGCTCAAGCTGGGCATCAACCGGGGCCTGTGGGTGTTTGGCGCGCTGCAGGCGATCGCGATTCTGGGATTCGCCTGGCTGGCGCAAGTGGGGCCGAATACCATGTTACTGAGCGCGGTGATCGGTTTTGAAGCGTTCGCCAGCCTGGGCCTGGGCGCGGCCGCCTTTGTCGCCTTCCTGTCGCGCACAACGGACCCGCGCTACACTGCCACGCAATATGCCTTGTTTTCCAGCCTGAGCGCCGTGCCGCGCACCCTGATCAATGCCTCGGTGGGCTTTCTGGTCGCCGAGCTGGGCTGGTTCTCGTTTTTCATCGTGTGCTTCTTCCTGGCCTTTCCGGCCATGATGATGCTGCCTAAAATTGCTCCATGGAGGTCTGCCAATGGCACCAATATCCCTTAAACGTTACGCCATCCTGGCCAGCCTGTGCACGGCCACCGCGCTGGCACCGCTGTCCGCCCACGCCCAGCAGGCGACGGTCCAGGACGGCATCAAGGTGCGTCCCCTGTCGACGTCGCGCATTTTTGCCGGCGGCGCCGATTTCAATGCACAGTCGAAGCAGCAATATGCGCAGCTGGTCAACGAGGCGAAGGAAAAAAATGCGCTGGTGCCCGACAGCGACCCGCAGGTCAAACGCCTGCGCGCCATCGCCCAGCGCATCATCCCGTTCGCCACCCGCTGGAACGAGGCGGCGGCCGACTGGAACTGGCAGGTCAACCTGCTCAATTCCGACCAGGTCAATGCCTTTTGCATGCCGGGCGGGCAGATCGCTTTTTACAGCGGCATCATCACCAAGCTCAATCTGACCGACGACGAAGTGGCCATCGTCATGGGCCATGAAATCTCGCACGCCTTGCGCGAACATTCGCAGGCGCAGGCTGGCAAGGGCAACCTGGCCGCCGTCGGCGCCAAGCTGGCCGGCGCCGGTCTGTCGGCCTGGCTCGGCGTCGATCCGAGCATCACCAGCACCGCCACGAATATGGCGGCGCAGGGGGTGATGCTGAAGTTTTCGCGCGACGATGAACGCGAGGCGGACCTGATCGGCATGGACCTGGCCGCGCGCGCCGGTTTCGACCCGCGCGCCGGTGTCATCCTGTGGCAGAAAATGGCGGCCGTGAGCAAGGGAGCGCCGCCGGAATTCCTTTCGACCCACCCGTCGGGCAAGGACCGCATCTCGCAGATGAACAGCCACATGGCGCAAGTGCTGCCCCTGTACGCGCGCAGCAAGGGCGTCAGCGTGGACGCCTTGCCGCCATACCGCAGCACCGCCATCGCGCAGCGCTAGGATGTCGAAGCGTCACGCCGCCGCACCCTTGCCCATGCGCGACGGCGTCGCCGCCAGCTATCTGTGGCTGCCGGAAGGGCAGTGGCCGGACATGCTGTCCTTTCTGGTCGAGCGCTATCCGCAGATCAGCGCCGCGCAATGGCGGGACCGCATGGCGCGCGGCGAAGTGGTCGATAGCGACGGCGCCGTGCTGGCGCCCGGCAGCACCTACAAGCGCGGCATGCGCATTTTTTACTACCGCGAGCTGGAAGGGGAAACGCCGATCCCCTTCAAAGAGGAGATATTGTTCCAGGACGAGCATCTGATCGTGGTCGACAAGCCGCATTTCCTGCCCATGACGCCGGGCGGGCGCTTCGTGCAGGAGACCTTGCTGACGCGCCTGAAGAAACGGTTCGATAGCGCCGACCTCACGCCGATCCACCGCCTCGACCGCGAGACGGCCGGCGTGGTGATTTTTTCGCGCCAGATAGCCAGCCGGGGCGCCTATCAGTCGCTGTTCCAGCGCCGCGAAGTGTGCAAGACGTACGAGGCGCTGGCGCCCGTGCTGGCGGGACGCGATTTTCCATTTACCTACCGCAGCCGCATGGTCGAGGGCGCGCAGTTTTTCCTCATGCGCGAGGAAGCGGGCGAGCCGAATTCGGAAACCGTCATCGATGTGATCGAAGAGCGCGGCGATGTGGCCTTGTACCGGCTGCAGCCGCACACGGGCCGCAAGCACCAGCTGCGCGTGCATCTGGCCTCGCTGGGCATCCCCATCGTCAACGATGCGTTTTACCCGCTGGCCCTGCCGTGCAAGGAAGACGACATGTCGCAGCCCTTGCAGCTGCTGGCGCGCGCCATCGATTTCACGGACCCATTGAGCGGCGAGCCGCGCCATTTCGAAAGCCAGCGCGTGCTGGCGTAACCCGACACCCCCGTTGGCGTGTCAACCATGTTGTCGGATTATGGCCCTGCGGACCTCGGCGGCCCCACCTAATCGACCTACGGTAGATCAGACGTAGGTCGGCTTAGCGCGAAGCGCGTAAGCCGACACCACCACGGACGTGTCAAAGATCAGCTCTTGACCGTGTAATCGATGATCAACGGTGCGTGATCGGAAAACCGCTCGTCCTTGTAGACGCTGACCGTATGCGCCTGGGCCGCGATGCCGGGGGTGGCGACGTGGTAATCGATGCGCCAGCCCACGTTCTTCGCGTAGGCTTGGCCGCGGTTGCTCCACCATGTGTACTGGTCTTCGCGCTTGTCCAGGCCGCGGTGCACGTCGACGAAGCCCACTTCGTCGAAGACGCGCGTCAGCCAGGCGCGTTCCTCCGGCAGGAAGCCGGAATTCTTCTTGTTGCCCTTCCAGTTTTTCAGGTCGATTTCATGGTGAGCGATGTTCCAGTCGCCGCAGATCACCACTTCGCGGCCCAGCGCCTTCAATTCCAGCAGGTGCGGCAGGAACAGTTCCATGAAGCGGAACTTGGCTTCCTGGCGCTCCGGGCCGGACGAGCCGGAGGGGCAGTACACGGAAATGACGGACAGGTTGCCAAAATCGCAGCGCACGTAGCGGCCTTCGGCGTCGAATTCGGGGCTGCCGAAGCCGATATGCACGGCGTCCGGTTCCACCTTGCTGTACACGCCCGTGCCGGAGTACCCCTTTTTCTCGGCATAGTGGAAATGGCCATGGTAGCCGTGCGGGTTGAGGAATTCCGGCGTCATGTCGGGCAGCTGCGCCTTCAATTCCTGCACGCAGATGAAATCGGCCGTCTGTGTGCCCATCCAGTTGAAAAAGCCTTTTTTGGCGGCGGAACGGATGCCGTTCAGGTTGGCGGAGATAATTTTTGGCATAGGTCGAGAGTGAATGGTGAGCGCAAGCGGCGCTGGACGGCGCCGGCGGGCGCGGCATGGCGATTGTCTCGCCGCTGCGCGCGGATTAAAATACAGGCACTTTTAAAAAATGAGGCTAATGTGAATAATTTACGCCAGCAGTTTATCGCGTTTTCAGTATCCAAGGGAGTCTTGCGGTTCGGCGAGTTCACCACCAAGGCCGGGCGCCAGTCGCCGTACTTCTTCAATGCGGGCCTGTTCCATGACGGCGCCACCCTGGCCGAGCTGGCGCAGTTCTACGCGCAGACCCTGCTCGACTCGGGCGTGGAATTCGACATGCTGTTCGGCCCCGCCTACAAGGGCATCACCCTGGCGTCGGCCACCGCCGTGGCGCTGGCCGGCAAGGGCCGCAACACCTCGTTCGCCTTCAACCGCAAGGAAGCCAAGGATCACGGCGAGGGCGGTACCATCGTCGGCGCCAAGCTGCATGGCAAGGTCGTCATCATTGACGATGTGATCTCGGCCGGCACCTCGGTGCGCGAATCGGTGGACATGATCCGCGCCGCCGGCGCCGAACCCTGCGCCGTGCTGATCGCCCTGGACCGCATGGAGCGTTCCGGCCCGGACGGCCAGCTGTCGCCAAGTTCGGCGGTGCAGGAAGTGTCGAAACAGTATGGCATTCCCGTTATCTCGATCGGCAACCTGGACGACTTGTTCGGCTACCTGAACGGCGCGGGCGCCGATCCGGAACTGCTGAAACATAAGGAAGCCGTTTCCGCATACCGCGCCAAGTATGGCATTTAAAGCGCCCATGGCGGCGTTGCGGCGCGTTGCCGCACCAGCGTGCTGTCTGCCGCGCCGCGCCTTGCCCTGAGCGCTTTACATCGTATGACCTTCCAGCAGCGCCCGCAGCCGCGGGTCGCTGCAGGCGGCGCCAGCTTGCGGATGGCATTGCAGCAGCCGCCGCAGCAGCGCGCCGCCGATGCCGCGCCGGCGGAACGGCGGTTTCACGAACAGCATGTTCACCGTCACCCCATCCGCGCACTGGCTGATGTCGAGCATGGCTACCTGCTGGCCATCGATCCACGCGCACAGCGCGCTGTCTCCTTGCCAGTCTATCCGCATCACGCCAGCCATGGTTGCAACGCCGCATGCAGGCCCAGGGCGAACAGGCCGATAAAAAAGCAGCGCTTGAATACCAGCTGCGCGATGCGCCCGCGCAGCCATTGACCGGCCAGCATGCCGGCCAGCGCTGGCAGCAGCGCATACGCGGAAGCGCCGGCCGCGCCCAGGTTGAAGTCGCCGTGCAGGGCCAGGCTGGCCGCCAGCGCCACGGTCGATGCCGTAAACGCCAGGCCCAGCGCCTGCACCAGCGCATCGCGCGCCAGGCCCAGTGCCTGCAGATATGGTACGGCGGGAATCACGAAACGGCGGGAATCACGAA
>NZ_NEHB01000036.1:0-48790 GCF_002127655.1 Janthinobacterium sp. GW456P | reverse complement strand
GCGGCACCCGCCAATGGCCCCAGCCAGGCTTCGTGCCGCGCCGGAACGCGCAGCTGCAGCGAAGACAAGCCCGCCAGCGCATACAGCATCAGCGCCACGCCCAGCGCGACGACGGCCCAGGCGCCGCCGTCGGCCGGCATCACGGCGCCGCCCGCCACAGTGCCGGCCATGACGGCCGCCAGCATGGGCCACAGGCGGCGCAGCAGGTCGCGCAGTCCGGGGCCGGCCGCCACCTGCCAGAAATTCGTCACCATCGACGGCACGATCAAGAGGGCCGCCGCCTGCACGGGCGGCATGACGAGGCTGAGCGTGCCCATGGCCACCGTCGGCAAGCCCAATCCAACTACGCCCTTGACGAAGCCAGCGACGAGGAAGCTGGCGCCGACGGCCAGCAGAAATGACATCTCCATTTTTTCTGTTCCACAGTGAATTGCGTGGATTCTGCGCGTGCTGGCGGATTTCGCCAAGGTGGATTATTTTGAGTCAGCCTCAGTAAAATACGAAGGCTGGTAAGATGGTGAAAAGGGGAGCCGTCATGCGCTTTGATCTGGTCGATTTGCAGCTGTTCGTCAACGTCGTGGAGGCGGGCAGCCTGACGGCGGGCGCCGCGCGCAGCCACCTGGCGCTGGCGTCAAGCAGTGCGCGCGTGCGCGGCATGGAAGAGATGCTGGGCATGCCCTTGCTGCTGCGCGGCCGGCGTGGCGTGGAGCCGACCCCCGTGGGCCAGACCTTGCTGCATCACGCGCGCCTCGTATTGCTGCAAATGGAGAAAATGCGTGGCGAGCTTGGCGAATTTGCGCGCGGCCTGAAAGGGCAGTTGCGGCTGCTGTGCAATACGGCCGCGCTCAGCGAATTTTTGCCCGAGGCGCTCGGTGCTTTTCTCGACCGCCATCCGAACCTCACCATCGACCTGGAAGAGCGCCTCAGTTACGATATCGTCAAGGCCGTCTCGGAAGGGCTGGCCGACATGGGCATCGTGTCCGACTCGGTCGACATGCGCGGTTTGCAGACGTTTTTGTTCCGCCCCGACCGGCTGGTGGTGATCGCCGCGGCCGACGGCGTGCACCACCGCGCTCTGGGCCAGGATGGCGTCGTCGCGTTCTCCACGCTGCTGGATCACGATTTCATCGGCCTGGCCGACGACAGCGCGATGCAGCAGTACCTGGGCATGCATGCGGCGCGCCTGGGCCGCCCCTTGAAGGTGCGCGTGCGCCTGCGCAGCTTCGATGCCGTCTGCCGTATGGTGGCCAGCGGCGTGGGCATCAGCGTGGTGCCGCTGGCGGCTGCCAGCCGCTGCCAGCAGACGATGGCGCTGCGCTGCCTGGAATTATCCGATCCCTGGTCGGTACGCAATCTGACGATCTGCGTGCGCCAGTTCAGTGAATTACCCCTGTATGCGCGCCAGTTGATCGATCATCTGAAGGCGTGACAGGGCATGACAGGAGCAGCGATGCGTTTTTCAGAAGACAAGATGGCCAGCCTGCTGTGCAGCGACCGGGTCGAGCGGCCCATCCACATCTGGCAGCCGGAGCATCCCCGCGCCGTGATCCTGGCGATCCACGGCGGCATGGCGCATGCGGGCGATTACGTCACGCCGGCGCTGTATTTCCGCCAGCACGGCATCGCCACCGTCAGCTTCGATATGGTGGGCCACGACGGCAAGCGCAAGGTCGATATCCCCTCGTTCGACGCCTTCCTCGATGACGAGGAGCTGTTCCTGGCCTGGGTCAAGCAGACGTATCCGGGCGTGCCCGTGTTCGTCATGGGCCACTCGATGGGCGGCCTGATCGCCACCCACCTGGGGCTGCGCCGCTTTGCGGGTGACCCGGCCATCAAGGGATTTGTGATTTCGTCGCCGTATTACGTGAATGCGATACCCGTGCCGAAGGTGCTGCAGATGCTGTCGGGCTGGCTGGCGCGGCGTTTCCCGACGATGAAGGTGCCACTGGGGAATCTGACCATGCTGCTGACGCACGACCAAACCATCACCGCGCGCCATTTCCAGGACGAGCGCGACGGCATCCGCGCCAGCGCGGCGTCGGTGCGCTTCGCCCATGCGCTCACGTCGGCGCAAAAGGCGCTGGCGGGCGGCTTGTCGGACTGGCGCTTCCCCCTGTTCGCCGTGGTGGCGGGCGACGACAAGCTGGCCGACAGCCGCGCCACGGAAAGCCTGCTGCGCAGCGTGCCCGATGGCTTGCTCGACTATCATTTTTACCCAGCCAACTATCACGAGAATTTCAATGAAGTGAACCGCGAGACAATCTTTGCCGCCATCCTGGACTGGATGGAAAAATTGCTCGCACCCGTGCCGGCGTGAGGCGCCAGTATCGTTATAATCGATTTGACTGAATTGACCGTCGGCGCATGCCGGCCCGGTCCCCGCGGCACAGGGGAATACTCAAGGAACGAACGATGCGCTTGCTGATTGCCCTGATACTCCCATGGCTGACCTTTTTCACGATCGGCCGTCCGATCGCCGGCATCATTTGCCTGATCCTGCAAATCACCGTGATCGGCTGGCTGCCGGCCACGATCTGGGCCGTGTATGCGCTGAGCCAGTACAAGACGGACCAGAAAATCGCCGACGCCATGCGCCGGCGCTAAGCTAAGGCTGGCCTAAGCTGCGCTTCCTATCTTGATTCAACCGACATGAGGAGAGTGAGATGGCATTCAACAGACGCGGTACCTTGACCCTGGCGGCGGCAATGCTGGCCGCCGGGCTGTTGCTGGGAAGTGCGGCGCAGGCCCAGACCGATAACGCACTGCCGCCCGTGCAGAAGAGCGGGGCGGTGGAGTACCTGAGCGGCGGCATCGGCCTCGATGAGTCGACGGCCATCAAGAGCGCCAGCCGGCATTGGCCTTTGAGCCTGGTGTTTTCCGTGCAGGCGGCGGGCAAGGCGGAATTTGCCTCCGACGTGAAGCTGGAAATACGCGACGCCAAGGGCGCGCCGGTGCTGGACACGACGGCCAGCGGACCGTTCCTGCTGGCGAAACTGCCGCCAGGCAGCTACAGCCTGCGCGCCACCCTGGCCGGCAAGACATTGGAACGCAAGGTGCAAATCAAGGCGGGCAGTTCCGCGCGGGTAGAGCTGGTCTGGCCGGCGGGAACGAATCAAGGTAAATCCTGATGGCTGGCGACGGCAAGGCGCCTGAACAGGGCTTGTCGGCGCGGGGCTTGTCGGCACATATCCTGCCCACGTCGGCGACGATGGTCGGCGTGTGCATGACGGTGCTGTCGATCGGGCATTTGGCGCCGCGCGGCGAGGTGCGCGTGGCCATCGACAAGCTGCTCGCCGTCGATGCCATCGTTTTTCTCGTCAGCGCCGTGCTCTCGTTCATGTCGCTGCGCCCCGGCCAGTCGCGCTTGCGCTACGAATCGTGGGGCGAGCTGCTGTTCATCTGCGGCCTGGCGCTGCTGGCGCTGGGTGCCGTGGTGCTGGCCTTCGTCATCAACTGACCGCGAGCACGCGCCCTTCGGCAGCGCTTTGCAACGCCAGTTCGATCAGGCGTATCGTCGCCGCCGCATCCTCGGCCGCCACCGGCGCCGGCGCGCCGCGGCGGATGGCGTCGGCCATGCCCTGGTAAAAGTCCTGGTAGCGGCCCGCCTGCATTTCCAGGTGTTCGCAATGGCCGTCCGGCTGCGTGCCCAGGTGCAGCGCGCCGCGCACGGGGTCCACGCCCCAGCCCGGCTGGCCTGGTCTGCCGCCCGCCTTCAGGGCGTCTTCCTGCGGGTCGAGGCCGAATTTCACGAAACTGCCCTTGTCGCCATGCACGGCGAAGCGCGCCGTCGGCGCCTTCACCAGGCAGCCCGCTTGCAGCACCACGCGCAGCCGGTCGTAGTACAAAACGAGATGCATGTAGTCGACGGCTTGCGCGCCATCGCGCTGCAGGGCGATATCGGCGTACAGTTTTTCCGGCTTGCCGAACAGCTGCATGGCCTGGTCCAGCATGTGCGGACCCAGGTCGTACAGCAGGCCGCCGCCCGGCGCGGCGGACTCGCGCCAGCGCTGGCGGATCTCGGGGCGGAAACGGTCGAAGTGCGATTCGACGCTGGCGATGCGCCCCAGGGTGCCTTGCGCCAGCAGCGCTTTCAGGGTCAGGAAGTCGCCATCCCAGCGCCGGTTGTGATACACGCTGAGCACCAGCTTGCGCTCCTTCGCCAGCGCGATCAGGCTCTGCGCCTCGGTGCTGGAAATGGTGAACGGCTTGTCGACCACCACGTGCTTGCCCGCCTGCAGGGCCGCCTGCGCCAGGCTGAAATGCGCCTCGTTGGGGGCGGCGATGACGACCAGTTCGATCGAGGCATCGGCAAACAGCTGCGCCGCATCCGCATACACGGCGGCGTGCGGCCAATCCTTGTGCACGAGGTCCGGCTTGCTCGAGGCGACCGCCGCCAGTTCCAATGCATCGATGGCGGACAGGACGGGAGCGTGGAAGGTGGAGCCGGCAAAGCCGTAGCCGACCAGGCCGGTTTTGATCTTGTTCATGGCGTGTTCACAGGTGCGTGGAAGAATCCACGATCATACCCGCAAGCGGGCGGCGGCACCGCTGCTGCAATGCTGCTGCGATGCCGCTGCGCATGTCTTAGTTCAGGCTCCAGACGTATTGCACCTTGACGCTGGCGCCGACCGGCTTGCCGCCAGCGAGGGCCGGCTTGAACGTGCATTTGGCAATGCCGCTGCGCGCTGCCTCGTCGAGGGCCGGATGGCCGCTGCTCTTGACCACGCTCGAACCCGTTACCTTGCCGGCGGCATCGACGTCGAAAGACATGTTGACCGTACCCGTTTCCTTGGCCTGCAGCGATGCGGCCGGGTAGACCGGTTTGCCGCACACGCCAAAGTCGATGACGGGGCGGCGCTCCAGCACGGGTGCGCTGTCGGCGGCGACGGCCTGGCCGTAGATGCCGAGGCAGGCGCCGGCCAATGCCAGCAGCGGCACGGCCGCCTTCCAGTTCAGGGCTTGTGGTGCGGGGCGCAGCAATCGTTTGATACGTGACATAAGATCTCCTCCGTTGGCCGCCTGGGCCAGGTGGTGGGTTGAGAACTGGAGACGTTCCAGTTCCGAGAGTGCAAGAGCCAGACGCCGCGGTTCGCCCAGTTGTCTTGCTGCGAAATCATCTGCAATGTGTTCGCGTTCGAGGCGCACGCCGCGTGAAATCCACCAGACGGCAGGGTGGAAGAACAGCAGCGCCTCGATGGCGTTTTGCAGCAGGTTGAGCAGATAATCGTGGCGCCGGATGTGCGCCAGTTCATGCGCCAGCAGCGCGTCGAGCAGGTGCGGCGGCATGCCGGTGACCAGGGCTGCGGGCACCAGCACCATGGGCCGCCAGATGCCGGCCGTGAGCGGACTGGCGATGCCATCGAGCACGCGCAGTCGCACGGGCCGCGCCACGCCGGCATCGTGCGCCATGCGCGACAGCCTGGTCTGCAGTTGTCCATGCGTGGTGCCCGTGTTCCTGGCGCTGCGCGCTATCCACAGCATGCCCAGCGCCATGCGCACGGCCAGCACGGCGGCGCACAAGGCCCACACGCCGACGACGGCGCGCAGCAGCAGGTCCAGGTCGGGCAGGCTGTCGGGTGCCAGCAGGGCGGCGGGCAGCAAGGCGCTGGAGTACAGGGCGCCCGTGGCATCGCCGCCCGCCAGGCGCCAATACAAGCCCGCCGCCGGCCATGCCAGGCAGGCCAGCAGGGCGCCGCAACCGACGGCGTAGCGCGCCTCGGGACGCGCATTGCGCAGGGCGGCCCACGCCAGCGCCGTGGCGCAGCCGATCAGCAAGCCTTGCCACAGGAAGTGCAGCAGGGTCCAGCCCAGCGCCGGCACGACGCCGCTCATGGCTGATCGTCCTTGAGCATTTTTTCGATTTCTTCGCGTTCGGCGCGCGACACGCCCGTGCGCAGCGCCGCCAGCACCAGCGCCTTGGCCGAACCGGCAAAGGCTTTCTGCATCAACTCCTTGAGCAGGTTCGTCTGCAGGCTGTCCTGCGCCTGCGCCGGCGCATACACGTGCGAACGCTGGCTTGCGTCGCGGATCAGCAAGCCCTTGCCATGCATGATCTGCATCAGGCGCAGCACGGTGCCGTAGGTGATGGCCGGCTTGGCCAGCGCCATCGCCTCGTGCACCTGCTTGGCCGTGGCGGCGCCCAGCGGCCACAGCGCTTGCAGCAGATCGAGTTCGGCCGCCGTCGGTTTCGGGATGTCGGGTGTCTTGGCCATGCTGTTTTCCTCTTGCCTGAAATTCAATAGGGCTAGATTAATCGTTGTAGACAGAAATGTATACTTTAATTTTCAAATGGAGCACAAGCTGCATTTATGCGATGAAATGAACTAGACAGCACGGTATAGATGCGCCGCTTGGCAGGTAAGCGCACACGCGGCGGCGTCGAGATAATTGCATTATGGAAATTATCATGTAATCATCTTCTATTCCTGCTGGAATATAGTTGATCTCGCCGATCATCTGGATATGGCCGAGCGCTCATTTACTCTCTCCCTTACTCTCCCTTACTCTGCCATGCGCCTTAAAGAAATTTTGCTGTTGACGACCTGTACTCTCGTGCTGGCCGGATGCCATACCACGCGCTCCTCTCCCCGCTATGTATTTGCAGATACCACGCAGCCGTCGGCCAGTCTGGCGATTCAATCGATCCATACCGGGTCGCGGCAAAAAGCCACCGTCGACCGCAATGAAGTCGACTGTGCTCCCGACGGCAAGTGGAAGGCGCAACGCAGCTTCGAGCTGGCCAGTTTCCAGGGCGCGAAGTTCAGCGATCCGCCGGTCATGGTGCGCCTGCCGGAAGGCATGTCGCATTTCTTTGTCAATTTCCCTGTCGGTTCATCGAACGAGTGTTCGATGTCCTTTGCCGCCTACCTGGAAGCGGGACATAGCTACACCTTGAAGGCCGATGGCCATCTGGGCGCCTTCTTTTCCCTTGACCCCGGCGGTTGCCGTGTTGCCGTGATCGATAACGACACCGGGCAAGCCAAGCATTTGATTAAGGGGCCGCACGCGCAATCGCAATTCGGTTCCGTGTACTGTCCGAATCCGGCGCTGTTCGCTGCCGCTGCCGAAGCTGCTGAGCACGCCGCAGACGCTGCTGCCGCTGCTGCCGCTGCGGCAGCAGCGGCCAAGTAAGGCGTGGCGGGCGCCGCCCAGGGCGGCAAGGGGAGGGGCGCAGGCATCGCCAGATACCTGGCATGCCAGTTTCTCCATTAAAAAAAGACGCCGCGGCGTCTTTTTTTGAGGGGAATGGAGGGGCGCTTATTCCGCCAGCTTGGCTTTCAGCAGTTCCGTCAGCTGGGCCGGGTCGGCCTTGCCTTTGGAGGCCTTCATGGACTGGCCGATCAGCGCGTTGATCGCCGCTTCCTTGCCGGCGCGATACTGCTCCACCGACTTGGCGTTGGCCGCCAGCACTGCGTCGACGATGGCTTCCAGGGCGCCCGAGTCCGAGATTTGTCTCAGATCCTTGGCATCGATGATGGTATCGACCAGGTTCTCGTCGTTTGACTTCGCTTCCCACATGCCAACGAAGACTTCTTTTGCCGCCTTGTTCGAGATCGTGCCATCGGCGATGCGTTTGAGCATGGCCGCCAGCTGCGCGGCGGAGACGGGTGCGTCGTCCAGGTCCACGCCTTCGCGGTTCAGGGTCGACGAGACGTCGCCCATCAGCCAGTTGGCGGCGGCCTTGGCGTTTTCCTTGCCGGCCTTCTCCACCACGGCAACAAAATAAGTGGCCATGGCTTTCGACTGCGTCAGCACCAGCGCATCGTAGTCCGGCAGCGCGTATTCGCTGATGAAGCGCGCGCGCATGGCGGCCGGCAGTTCCGGCATCGATGCCTTGACGGTATCGATCCAGGCTTGCGAGATGACCAGCGGCGGCAGGTCAGGGTCCGGGAAGTAGCGGTAATCCTGGGCGTCTTCCTTGCTGCGCATTTCGCGCGTTTCCTTGCGGTCCGGATCGTACAGACGCGTCGCTTGCACGACCTTGCCGCCGTCTTCGATCAGTTCGATCTGGCGGCGCACTTCGACGTGCACGGCTTCCTCGATGAAGCGGAAAGAGTTCAGGTTCTTGATTTCGCAGCGGGTGCCGAATTCCTTCTGGCCGACGGGACGCACGGAGACGTTGACGTCGCAGCGGAACGAGCCTTCCTGCATGTTGCCGTCGCAAACGCCCAGCCACATGACCAGCGAGTGCAGCGCCTTGGCGTAGGCCACGGCTTCGGCGGCGCTGCGGATTTCCGGCTCCGAGACGATTTCCAGCAGCGGCGTGCCGGCGCGGTTCAAGTCGATGCCGCTCATGCCCGCATAGTCTTCATGCAGCGATTTTCCCGCGTCTTCTTCCAGGTGGGCGCGCGTCAGGTTCACCGTCTTGGTGACGAATTCGCCGTCCTTTTCGTAGCCGAAGGTCAGGGCGCCGCCGATGACGACAGGGTCTTCGAACTGGCTGATCTGGTAGCCCTTGGGCGAATCGGGGTAAAAATAGTTTTTACGCGCGAAGACCGAGTGCGGCGCGACGGTGGCGCCCACGGCCAGGCCGAAGCGGATCGCGCGGTCGACCGCTTGCTTGTTCATCACCGGCAGCACGCCCGGCAGCGCCAGATCGACGGGGCTCGCCTGCGTGTTGGCTTCGGCGCCGTACTTGATCGGCGAACCGCTGAAAATTTTGGATTCGGTCGTGAGCTGCACGTGGTTCTCAAGACCGATGACGACTTCCCATTGCATAGTGTTCTCGCTTATTGTCTGGTGGCGCCGCCTGGGCGGCGCGAATTTTTTCTTGATTTTCTTAAATGCCGGCAGGGCTGCGCGTATGCCAGTCCGTCACTTGCTGGAACTGGTGGGCCACGTTCAGCAGCTTGGCTTCGCCAAAATAATTGCCGATGATTTGCAGGCCGACGGGGCGCTTGCTGTTCTTGTCTCCTGCGCCGAAGCCGCAGGGAATCGACATGCCGGGCAGGCCCGCCAGGCTGGTCGACAGGGTGTAGATGTCGGCCAGGTAGTTCGCCACCGGGTCGTCCGTCTTGTCGCCCAGGTCCCAGGCGACGGTCGGCGCGACCGGCCCCATGATGACGTCGCAGACGGCGTTCGGGCCATTCAGCACGGCGTCGAAATCCTGCGCGATCAGGCGGCGGATTTTTTGCGCCTTCAGGTAGTAGGCGTCGTAGTAGCCGTGGCACAGCACATAGGTGCCGACCATGATGCGGCGCTGCACTTCCGGGCCGAAGCCCTGGGCGCGCGACTTCTTGTACATGTCCTGCAAGTCTTTGTACTCGGCGGCGCGGTGGCCGTAGCGCACGCCGTCGTAGCGCGACAGGTTCGACGACGCTTCGGCCGGCGCGATCATGTAATAGGCCGGAATCGACAGGGCCGTATTCGGCAGCGAGATGTCGACCAGGGTGGCGCCCAGCTTTTCATACTGCGCCAGTGCGCCGCGCACGGCCGCTTCCACGTCCTTGGCCAGGCCTTCGCCGAAGTACTCGCGCGGCACGCCGATGCGCAAGCCGGTGAGGGGTTCATCAAGACTGCGCGAAAAATCTTCCGCCACGCCGCCCTGTTCCGGCGACAGGCTGGTCGCGTCGCGTTCGTCGAAGCCGGCCATGGCGGTGAGCAGCAGGGCGCAGTCTTCGGCCGAGCGGGCCATCGGGCCGCCCTGGTCCAGCGACGAGGCAAAGGCGATCATGCCGAAGCGCGAGACGCGGCCATACGTCGGCTTGATGCCGGTGATGCCGCAAAAAGCGGCAGGCTGGCGGATCGAGCCGCCCGTATCGGTGCCGGTGGCCGCCGGTGCCAGGCCGGCCGCCACGGCGGCGGCCGAACCGCCGGACGAGCCGCCCGGCACGGCGTTCTTGTCCCACGGATTGCGCACGGCGCCGAAGGCCGAGTTCTCGTTGCCGGAACCCATGGCGAATTCATCGCAATTGACCTTGCCCAAAGTGACCATGCCAGCCGCCTGGAATTTTTCCACCACGGTGGCGTCAAACGGGCTGGCGTAGTTGGCCAGCATTTTCGAGCCGGCCGTCGTGCGCCAGCCTTTCGTGACGAACAAGTCCTTGTGCGCGATCGGCACGCCCGTCAACGGCGTGGCCGTGCCGGCGGCGATGCGCGCATCGGCGTCGGCTGCTTGCGCCAGGGTCAGGGCACGGTCGACGTGCAAAAAGGCGTTCGAGTTGTCCGCTTCGATGCGGTCGAGGAAATGCGTCGCCAGTGCAACGGCGGAAATTTCCTTGTTCTGCAAAAGCGTGGACAGCTGTTTGATGGATTTTGTATGCATGGCGTTTCTATTTTTATCTATTCGGCAGGATTGTTTTTTGTGCACTGCGCCGTTCTAGCGCCTGACAGAAGCGTCGCGACGCGCAGTAGCTTATGTCAGGTGCCAGTTATTCGATCACTTTAGGCACGAGATACAGTCCATCCTGTACCTTCGGTGCCACGGCCTGGTAGGCGTCGCGGCGATTCTGTTCCGTGGCGACGTCCTCGCGCAGGCGCAGGGCGATATTGTCCATGTGGGCGGCCAGCGGGTGGCTCAGGGGCGCCACGCCATCGGTATTGACGGCTTGCATTTGTTCCGCCAGTGCAAAAATCTTGTTCAATTGGGCCAAAGACGTGACGGCCTGGTCGTCGGCCATTTCAAGTTGGGCCAGGTGGGCGATGCGTTTTACGTCGGAGAGTGTCAGGGACATGGCGAATGGCGCGGAGTGCCGCGCATTAGTATTAAGTTGGCGTTTTGATAAAACGCGGGTATTTACTGCTATTTTGCTCACAAAAATCGAGGAATGCCGCGTAACTCGCGGCTGCAAGAGTCGCACTTTTCCATGGTTTTTGAGCAAATCGCATTCAAATTATAAGGTAGAATGGCGGGTTAATGCGTTGCCGGCGCTGATGGACCGCTGCCGCAGCATAGAAAAGATTGCGCAAGCGCCAAGCGAAACCCGAAAAAATCGCCTCCACGGATTTTCAGGGTGCCTGAAAGCGCCCGCTTTGAAACTCCCCATAAACAGCTTTTGCGCAGCTCGATGCGCTACAGGACACTCATGTTTGGTTTTTTACGCAGGTATATCTCCACCGATCTGGCCATTGACTTGGGCACGGCCAACACCCTTATTTATGTACGCGGCCTCGGTATCGTCCTGGACGAACCCTCCGTCGTCGCCATCCGCCAGGAAGGCGGTCCGAATGGCAAGAAGACCATTCAGGCAGTCGGCAAGGAAGCCAAGCAGATGCTGGGCAAAGTGCCGGGCAATATCGAAGCGATCCGTCCGATGAAAGATGGCGTGATCGCCGACTTCACCGTGACCGAACAAATGCTCAAGCAATTCATCCGCATGGTGCATGACTCGAAATTCTTCCGTCCATCGCCGCGCATCATCATTTGCGTGCCGTGCGGTTCGACCCAGGTCGAACGCCGCGCGATCCGCGAATCGGCCCTGGGCGCCGGCGCCTCGCAGGTGTACCTGATCGAGGAACCGATGGCAGCGGCCATCGGCGCGGGCTTGCCCGTGTCGGAAGCGACCGGCTCGATGGTGGTCGACATCGGCGGCGGCACGACGGAAGTGGGCATCATCTCGCTCGGCGGCATGGTCTACAAGGGTTCCGTGCGCGTGGGCGGCGACAAGTTCGATGAAGCCATCGTCAACTACATCCGCCGCAACTACGGCATGCTGATCGGCGAACAGACGGCCGAAGCCATCAAGAAGGCCATCGGTTCGGCTTTCCCTGGTTCGGAAGTGAAGGAAATGGAAGTCAAGGGCCGCAACCTGTCCGAAGGCATCCCGCGTTCGTTCACCATTTCCAGCAACGAGATCCTCGAAGCGCTGACCGACCCGCTGAACAACATCGTCTCAGCCGTGAAAAACGCGCTGGAACAGACGCCGCCGGAACTCGGCGCCGACATCGCCGAAAAAGGCATGATGCTGACGGGCGGCGGCGCGCTGCTGCGCGACCTGGACCGCCTGCTGATGGAGGAAACCGGCCTGCCGGTGCTGGTGGCCGAGGACCCGCTCACCTGCGTGGTGCGCGGTTCCGGGATGGCACTGGAACGTATGGACAAGCTCGGCTCGATCTTCTCCTACGAATAATCTGACAGAAGGGCCGGAAACCATTCCGGCCTTTTTTTGGTTTTGGCGCCGGCGTCTGACCGGGGCCTGCACGTTGGCGCACTGCGCCTGGCCTGATTATTGGAAGTCATGGAATACAGTCCTCCGCCACTTTTCAAACAAGGCGCCTCCGCCCGCGTCAAGATGATGGTGTTCGCCGGCATTTCTATCGCCCTGCTGCTGGTCGATTCGCGCATGCACGCGCTGACGGCCGTGCGCCAGGCGGTCGGCACCGTGCTGTATCCGGTGCAGATGGCGGCCCTGGTGCCGCGCGACGTGGCGCTCGGCGTCGGCAATTACTTTTCTTCGTTGTCGGCCCTGGAAAAACAGGTGCGCGACCTGAAGCACGAACAGATCGCCTCGGCGCAGATACTGCAGCAGGCGCAGCTCAACATCGTTGAAAACAACCATTTGCGCAAGCTGATGGAAGCGCGCGAGCGCGTGCCCGTCAAGACCATGATGGCCGAAGTGCTGTACGACACGCGCGATTCGGCCACGCGCAAGATCGTGCTCGATCGCGGCATCCAGCATGGCGTGGAACTGGGCCGCCCCGTGATCGACAACCTGGGTGTGGTGGGGCAGGTCACGCGCGTGTTCCCGTTCACCTCCGAAGTAACGCTCCTGACCGATGAAGAGCAGGCCATTCCCGTGCAGCTGCTGCGCAACGGCGTGCGCAGCGTGGCCATCGGCCGCGGCAAGTCGGGCACCATGGAGCTGCGCTTCACGGCCCCCAGCGCCGACATCCAGATCGGCGACATCGTCATTACCTCGGGCCTCGACGGTCTGTACCCGGCCGGCCTGGCCGTGGCGCGCGTGACCCTGGTCGAGCGCAATGCGCATGGCCCGTTCGGCCGCGTCGTGTGCCAGCCGCTGGCCGGCATCGAACGCAACACCCAGCTGCTCATCCTGATGACGTCGCCCGATATTCCGCCGCGCCCGCCCGCCGAAGATGTCAAGACGGGCCGCAAGATCGCCGGCAAGATGGCGCCGATCAAGGACCCGGCCAAGGAGCCTGCGGCTGCCGCCGCGACCGCGCCGGCAGCGAAACCGCCCGTCAGCCCCGCGCCGAAACCGGCCGCGCCTGCAGGACCTGCCGCAACGCCTGTAACAACGCCAGCACCTGCCGCCGTGCCACCGAAGGAAGCGACACGATGAACCGCCCGCATTACATCCTGCTGCCGGTCAGCCCCCTGTTCATCGGTTTTTCCCTGCTGTGCGCTTTTTTGCTGAATCTGCTGCCGTGGGGCCAGTTCGTCGGCGTGCCCGATTTCGTCGCGCTGGTGCTGGTCTTCTGGGGCGTCCACCAGCCGCGCAAGGTCGGCATCGGCGTGGCGTTCTTCATGGGCCTGATGATGGACGTGCACGACTCGACCCTGCTGGGCGAGAATGCCTTGGCGTATACCTTGCTGTCGTATTTCGCCATCATGATGCACCGGCGCGTGCTGTGGTTCCCCATCCTGACGCAGGCGCTGCACGTGCTGCCGCTGCTGCTGCTGACGCAGGCGCTGCAATTGCTGACGCGGCTGATCGTCTCGGGCCGTTTCCCCGGCTGGCTCAATTTCATCGAGAGCTTCGTCGCCGTCGCCCTCTGGCCTTTCGTGACGTGGATCCTGCTGGCGCCGCAGCGCCGTGCCGTGGACCGTGACCATAACCGGCCGATCTGACGGGCGCCTGCCATGACCGAACTGAAAAATACCGAGCGCGAACTGCATTTTTTCCGCATGCGCCTGACCATCCTGGGTGCGCTCGTCTTCGTCTGTTTTTCGCTGCTGCTGGCGCGCTTCATCTGGCTGCAGGTGATCAAGCACGAAGACTACGCGACCAAGGCTGAAGACAACCGCATCGCCGTGGTGCCCATCGTGCCCACGCGCGGCCTGATCCTCGACCGCAACGGCGTGGTATTGGCGCGCAATTACTCGGCCTACACGCTGGAAATCACGCCGTCGAAATTGAGCGCCAGCCTCGATTCGGTGATCGACGAGCTGTCGATCCTGGTGCAGATCGACATCAAGGACCGCCGCCGCTTCAAGAAGCTGCTGGAAGAATCGAAGAACTTCGTCAGCGTGCCGCTGCGCACGCGCCTGACGGACGAGGAAGTGGCGCGCTTCACGGCGCAGCGTTTCCGCTTCCCCGGCGTGGAAGTGCAGGCGCGCCTGTTCCGCCAGTATCCGATGGGCGAGGTGGCTTCGCACGTGGTGGGCTTCATCGGCCGCATCAACCGCAATGAAGCCAAGGCTCTGGAAGAGGGCGAGGACGCGGCCAACTACAACGGCACCGACCATATCGGCAAGGAAGGCCTGGAAAAAAGCTACGAAAAGCAGCTGCATGGCACCACCGGCTACGAAGAAGTGGAAGTGTCGGCCGGCGGGCGCGCCATGCGCACCCTGTCGCGCACGGCGGCCACCCCCGGCAACAACCTGATCCTGTCGATCGACATCGAACTGCAAAAAGTGGTCGAGGAAGCGTTCGGCGAATGGCGCGGCGCGGCCGTGGCCATCGACCCGGCCACCGGCGACATCCTCGCCTACGTCTCCAAGCCAGGCTATGACCCCAACCTGTTCGTCGACGGCATCGACCAGCAAAGCTGGAACGAACTCAATACCTCGCTGGACCGGCCGATGGTCAACCGTCCCCTGTCCGGCACCTACGCGCCCGGCTCGACCTTCAAGCCCTTCATGGCGCTGGCCGCGCTGGAACTGGGCAAGCGCACGCCGAGCCAGTCGATTTCCGATCCCGGCTTCTTCATCCTCGGCGGCCACACCTTCCGCGACGACAAGGTGGGCGGCCATGGCACGGTGGACATGCACAAGTCCATCGTCGTCTCGTGCAACACCTATTACTATCAGCTGGGCCGTGACATGGGCATCGACGCCATCCACGACTTCATGAAGCCGTTTGGTTTCGGCCAGCTGACGGGCATCGACCTGAATAATGAAAAGACGGGCGTGCTGCCGTCGACGGAATGGAAGCGCAACCGCTTCAAGACGCCGCAGCAGAAAAAATGGGTGGGCGGCGACACGATTTCGGTGAGTAACGGCTCCGGCTACAACTCCTACACGCCGCTGCAGATCGCCCACGCGACAGCCAACCTGGCCAATAACGGCGTGGTGATGAAGCCGCATCTGGTGAAGATCATCGAAGACGCAGCCACGCGCGCGCGCACCCTGACAGTGCCCAAGGAAAGCTACCGCATCGCGCTCAAGCAGGAAAACATCGACACCATCAAGCGCGCCATGGTGGGCGTGACCAGCGAGCAGGGCGGCACGGCCGCGCGCATCTTCACCGGCGTGCAGTACACGGTGGGCGGCAAGACGGGTACGGCGCAGGTGGTCGGCATCAAGAAAAACGAGAAGTACAATGCCAAGCTGCTGGCCGAACGCCTGCGCGACAACGCCCTGTTTACGGCCTTCGCGCCGGCCGACAAGCCGCGCATCGCGATCGCCATCGTGGTGGAAAACGCGGGCTTCGGCGCCGGCGTGGCCGCGCCGATCGCGCGCAAGGCGCTCGACTACTACCTGCTGGGCAAGCGCCCGAGCGACAAGGAAAAGGACACCACCAAGGTGCCCAAGGAAGATGTCGACGAAGTGCGCACCCTGGAAGAAATCACCGACGAGCAGGCCGCCCCGGCGGCGCCTGCCAGGTAACAATGAAACGTTTCCCATTACGCGAGGCGCCCGCCATGGCGGCGCGCCAGATCCAAGGCAATAAGGAAGCACATGCCCATTAACGAGAGGCGCTCGCTGTGGCGGCGCGCCAAACCCTATCTGGCGGTGTTCGATCCGCCGCTGATGATCATCATCCTGATGCTGCTGTGTACCAGCCTGCTGACCCTGTATTCGGCCAGCATCGGCATCCCCGGCAAGATCGAGGACCATCTGCGCAACATCATGCTGTGCTTTTTCGTCATGTGGGTGGCGGCCAACGTCACGCCGCAGATGATGATGCGCATCGCCGTGCCCGCGTACACGGTATCGGTGATCTTGCTGGTGGCCGTGGCGCTGTTCGGCACCATCAAGCTCGGTGCGCGGCGCTGGCTGCATATCGGCGTGATCGACATCCAGCCGTCCGAATTCCTGAAGATCGCCACGCCGCTGATGCTGGCCTGGTTCTTCCAGCATAATGCGGGCGCCCTGCGCTGGAAGTCGTTCGCCATCGCCGCCGTGCTGCTGCTGGTGCCCGTCTACCTGATTGCGCGCCAGCCCGACCTGGGCACGGCGCTGCTGGTGGTGGCGGCGGGCTTTACCGTCATCTTCCTGGCCGGCCTGTCGTGGAAGGTGCTGGCCGGCTTGCTGATCACCTTTGTTTCCTGCCTGCCGATCGCCTGGTCGCATCTGCATGATTACCAGCGCGACCGCGTGATGATGCTGATCGACCCGACCAAGGACCCGCTGGGCAAGGGCTTCCATATCATCCAGTCCATCATCGCCATCGGTTCGGGCGGCATGACGGGCAAGGGCTGGACGCACGGCACGCAGGCCCACCTGGAGTTTGTGCCGGAGCGCACCACCGACTTCATCTTCGCCGTTTATTCGGAGGAGTTCGGCCTGGTCGGTAATCTGATTTTGATGCTGATGTATTTGCTGCTGGTGGGACGGGGGATGATGATCGCCGCCAACGCCCCCAGTTTTTTCACTCGCCTGCTGGCAGGAGCGATAACAATGATTTTCTTTACGTATGCGTTTGTAAACATGGGCATGGTCAGCGGCATCGTGCCGGTGGTCGGCGTTCCCCTTCCATTCCTCAGCTATGGCGGCACCGCGCTGCTGACCCTGGGCGTGGCCACCGGTATCCTGATGAGCATTCAGCGCCACCGCAAGCTGGTGCAGACCTGATGCGGGCGCCTTTCGACACCTTCGCCATGCGCGGGCTGAGCCTTGCCGCCTTGCTGACCCTGGCCGCCTGCGGCACGGCGCCGCACAAGCCCGCATCGAACAACGTGCCGCTGCCGTCCGGCGGCAAGGTCAAGGTACCCGTGCGCCAGGATCCCACCTTGCCGGCATTGCCGGCGGCCGGCTCCGGGCGCGGCGGCTATTACAAGGATGACGGCCCGGGCGATAATCCGCCCGCCAACCTGCGCGACGTGCCCGATGCGGAAGTGCGCAACGAGCCGTATTCGACGCGTTCGAACCGCCCGTATGTCGTCTTCGGCAAGACGTATACGCCGATCACCGACAACGAGCCATTCAAGCAGACGGGGACCGGCACCTGGTATGGCAAGAAATTCCATGGCCAGCGCACCTCGTCGGGCGAAATCTACGATATGTACAAGATGACGGCGGCCCATCCGACCTTGCCGATTCCATCGTATGCGCGCGTGACGAGCATCGACAGCGGCGAGCAGGTGATCGTGCGCATCAACGACCGCGGCCCGTTCCACGCCACGCGCGTGATCGACGTGTCCTACACGGCGGCGCTGAAACTGGGCTTTCTCGGCAAGGGCAGCCACCAGGTGGTCGTCGAACGCCTGCTGCCGGCCGATATCGACGCCATCCTCGCCGCCCGTGCGGCACCCAAGCCGGTGCCGTCGGTGGTGGCCATTTCCATCGATACGCCGGTGGAAACGGGCGCCGTGGTGCAGCCGGAAGTGTCGTCGCAGATGCTGCCCGTCGATGCGACGGTGGCCATGCCGGCTCCGGCGGCGCTGGCCAGCGGCTTCTATTTGCAGCTGGGCGCCTACTCGCGCGCCGACAATGCGGAAACGGGACGTTCGCGCCTGGCGCCGTACGCGGCAGCCTTGGGTACCCTGGGCGTGGTGCAGGCCGGTAACCTGTTCCGCCTGTATGGCGGCCCGTTCTCCAGCCGCGCCGAGGCGGCGCGGGCGGCGGCGAATTTGCCGGAATCGACGGGTATCAAGCCCATCGTCATCGAAAGATAAGCGCGGGTCGGATCAGGTGCGAGGCGCCGTCATCCGGCGCGATTGTCAGGCGTTATTTACAGGAGCGCAGTTCCTGCTCCGGGAACTGCGCCTTGATCTTTTCGAGACGTGCGCGCGTGGCGGCGTCGAGGTCGCGGAACTGGTAGGCGAATTGCTTGCTGGCGCTGTAGCGCGGCGCGACGCGGGCGCTGTGCACGCCCTGTTTGTTGAGCGTTGCCAGCTGGCTTTGCGCGCTCGTTTCCGACTTGAATACGCCCAGTGAAATACCCCAGCGCAGCGGACTGCTGTCGTTCATGATGAAGTAATTCGTCACGCCCAGCTGCTTCAATTCGCCGGCCTTGCGGTCGGCGCCTTCCTTGCTGCCCTGCGGCGGGATGTACACCATGTAGCTGGAAATGTCCTGGCCGGCCACGTTGCGGCGCGACTGGCGATCGCCCAGGTCCAACGCGGCCACTTGCGCTTCGAAGCGGCGGCCATCGGCCAGCAGGAAATTGCCCACTTCCGTGCACGCATACGATGGCGGCGGCGCCGGTGCGGCGGGCGCTGGCGCCGCAGCTGTTTCGGCCGTCGGCGGGGCCGCGGGCGCCGTCGCCTGCTCCTGAGTCAGCAAGGTGAGCTTGCCCGCCTGCAGCTGGTTTTTCAGGCGCGCCGGCTCGCGCGTCTCGCTGCGAAAACTGCCCAGATAACCCTGGCCGATGGCCAGTACCAGCAGGTTGACGCCGGCCAGCAGCCAGAAGACGAATTTCAGCATACGTGGTTTCCTTGTGTTCCTGCCGCCCCGGCGCGCGCGGCCGCCTGCAGGCCGATCATGACGATATTGTCTACCAGGTGCAGCGGTACCGCCAGCGCCAGGGCCGGTGCGATGCGCGCTGCGGCGCCGCCCGACAGCAGGCAGGCGCTGGCGCCGTGCATGCGCACGGCCCGTTCGATGGCGCCCGCCTGCGCCGCCAGGCAGCCGGAGAGGATGGCGTCGTCCGTGTTGTCGGCAAAGCCGGCAGGCAGCATGGCGTCGCTGGCGATGTGCGGCAGCTGCGCCGTGTTGCGCGCCAGCGAACTGGCCATCAGTCCCAGTCCAGGCAAGATCATCCCGCCGAGGAAAACGCCTTCGGCCGTGATGGCGTCGATGGTGGTGGCGGTGCCGCAATTGGCGACGATGACGGCCTGGCCAGGCGCCAGCGCGTGCGCGCCGATGGCGGCGGCAAAGCGGTCGCAGCCCAGTTGCGACGGCGCGCGGTAGCCGTTCGTGAGGCCCGCCAGCCGCGGCAGCGAGACAAAGTCACGCGGCACGACCGGCAGCATGGCGCGCAGGCGCGTGCCGATGACGGCGCCGGCCACGTTCGACAGCAGCGCTGCGCTGATGGCGAGTGGCGCCCAGTGCGCCGCCAGGGTGTCGATCTGCGCATGCGCGACGGCGCCGCTGGCCAGCCAGCCGCCGGCCGCGCTGTCGGCGGCCACGAGCGCCCATTTGATGCGCGTATTGCCGGCGTCGATCAGCAGCAGCATGCGCTTACTCCCCGAGCAGGCGCAGGGACACGTCGCCGGACATGACTTCCTGCAGGCCACCATCGGTGCGCAGCAGCAGGCGGCCCAGCTGATCCACGCCGGCCGCCACGCCTTGCTGCAGCAGCTGGCCGTTGTCGAGGATTTTCACGTGCTGGCCCTGCCAGGCGTGCAGCGCGTTCCAGCGTTCCGTAAACGGCGCAAAGCCCGTGTCGTCGAATTCGGCCAGCACGCCGGCCAGGCGGCTGAGCAGGGCCGCCACCAGGGTGTTGCGCTCCATCTGCGCCAGCCAGGGTACGGCCGAGACGCTGCGCCCGATTCTTTGTTCCAGCGCATCGGGCATCAAGAGATTGATGCCGCAGCCGATCACGGCCCACACGCCGCCATCGGCCGCCTGCTGCGTCTCGACGAGGATGCCGGCCAGCTTGTGGCCATCCTTGAGCATGTCGTTCGGCCATTTCAGCTGTACCGGCACGCCCAGCGCCGTCATGCTTTCGGCCAGCGCCACGCCGACGGCCAGCGGCAGGCCGACCAGCCGGTGCAGCGGTCCCTTGAAGCGCCAGGCCAGCGAGAACATCAGGCTGGCGTCCGCCTGCGACACCCACGGCCGTCCGGCACGTCCGCGTCCGGCCGTCTGCTGGCCGGCGATGCGCAGGGTGGGGCCGGCCAGGGTGGCGCAGCGCGCCAGCAAGTCGGCGTTGGTCGATTCCGTTTCGTCGACCACTTCGATGGCCACGTGGGAGGCGCCCGTGGCGCAATGGGCGGCGATGGCCGCGCTGTTCAAGTCTGAGTGCTTCGTCATGTTGGTCAGTTCAGTTGCGCGCCTTGTGCGGCGCATTCGCGAAGGCCCGGTCGTAGACGGCATTGGGCAGCGCGCGCAGCAGCTTGGCGACGACGCCCATCTGCCACGGGATCACGCGGTAGCTGTCGCCGTCGGCGATGGCGCGCGCGGCGCGCACGGCGAATTGCTCGGCCGGCATCAGGAAGGGCATGCGGTAGGCATTGTGGCGCGTCATCGGCGTGTCGATGTAGCCGGGCGTGATGGTGACGACATTGATGCCCGCCGGTTTCAATTCCAGGCGCAGCGATTCGCAGTAGCTGATGACGGCCGCCTTCGAGGCGCTGTAGGCTTCGGCGCCGGGCAGGCCGCGGATGCCGGCCACGCTGCCGATGCCCACCAGGCGTCCGCTGCCCTGGTTTTTCATGGCGGCGATGAAGGGCGCGAAGGTGGCGACGGTGGCCGTGACGTTGATGGCGATGAGGCGCGCGAAGGCGTCGAGGTCTTCCGCGTGTTCGCTCAAGGTGCCGTAGGACACGCCGGCGCTGGCGATGACGACGTCGATGCCGCCGGCATAGGCGATGAAGTCGCCGGCCGCGCTTTTCAGGGCGGCGTGGTCGCACACATCGACGGCGTAGGCGCGGTGGCGTTCAGGGTGGGGCAGGGAAGCGATCAGTTGCTGCAGCGTGTCGCGGCGGCGGGCCAGCAAGCCCAGCTGGGCGCCCTGGCGCGCGTACTGCAGCGCCAGGGCGGCGCCCAGTCCGCTTGACGCGCCCGTGATGAAAACGCGGTGCATCAGGCGATGTCCGGGCGCGCCAGGGAAGTGGCCATGCTTATTTCTTTTCCGCTTTGGCTTTCGCGACCAGCACGTCCATCACGGTGAGCGCCTGGGCGTTCAGCTGCTCTTCGTTCTTGGCCGACTTGCTGCCTTGATCGGCTTGCGAAGGCGAGGTGATGTAGCGGCCGTCGATGGCGATCATGGGCCAGAACGTCACGTTATAGCCCTGCATCATGGCGTCGGCGCGGCGCACGCGGGCCGAGACGCCCATCGAGCGGTAGGTGTCGATGAATTTCTGGCGATCCACGCCCTGCTTGGCGACGAAGTCGAAGACGGCGTCGTCGGTGTTGAGGCGGTTGCGTTCCACGTGCATGGCGTGGAAGACGCCGGTGTGCAGCTTGTCGACCAGGCCCATGGCTTGCAGGGTGAAGAACAAGCGCTGCTGCGGCGCCACGCTCTCGTCGCGCGACACGTGCACGCGCTTGAAGACGATGTTGTCGCCCTGTTTCTTGACCCAGGCCGCCAGCTGCGGCTCGAGCACGTTGCAATGCGGGCAGTAATAGGCGAAGAATTCCGTCACTTCGATTTTCTTGCCCGATTCCGTCGCCTGCGGCGTGGCCAGGGTTTCGTATTCGACGCCGTTCTTCGGCTCGGCGGGCGAGGCGGACGCGCCCAGGGCGATGCTGCACAGGGCGGCGGCGAACAGGATTTTCTTCAGAAAACGCATGCTGGTTCCTTATTTTTGGTTGCGGACGACGGCGACATCGATGCCGTTTTCAGACAGTTTGGTGCGCGCGCGGTTCATCGCTTCGAGCTGGTTGAACGGCCCGATGCGCACGCGGTGCAGCACGCCGGCATCGGTGCTGCGGTCGCTGATGGCCGCTTCGAAGCCGAGCAGCGCCAGTTTGCCGCGCGTGCTTTCGGCGTCCGACATGTCATGGAAGGCGCCGGCCTGCAGATAATAAATCCATTTGTCGCTGGCTGCATCGGCCTTGGCTTCTTTCACGTCGGCCTTGGCTTGCGGTGCTGGCGCCGCTGGTGCGGCCGCCGGCGTTTTCGGCGCCGGCTTGTCCTTCAAGGTACCGATCAATTCCTGCAGCGCGTCCGGCGGTGGCGCTTTGGGCTGCTGCGCGGTGGCAGGCGCCGGCGCCGGCGCGGCCGGCTGCGTCGGCGTGACGATCTCGCGCGGCTCCTTGGAGAAGTCGCGCGCCGCTTCCTTGGCCGCTTCCTTGTTGCCGTACATCGGCTTGTTCGGGTCGGCGATCTGGCCGGCCGTCGGTTCGGCCGATTTGCCGGCCTTGCCCGATTTGTCGGTGAAGGGCGAGGCGCCCTTGGTGATCACCAGGGCGACCACCACGGCGATGCCCAGGCCGATGACCAGGCCGATGATGATGCCGACCAGGGTATTGCCCTGCTGGCGCCGGGTCGAAGAGAAGCGGGAAGCATGATTCATTGACGGAGACCTTCGCGATTACATTTTGTTTGGCGCGGACACGCCGATCAGTGCAAGGCCGTTGCGCAGGACCTGGCGCGCGGCGATGACGAGGGCCAGGCGGGCCATCTTGACGGCTTCGTCCTCGACCAGCACTTTTTCGGCGAAGTAGAAGCTGTGCAGGTTGGCGGCCAGGTCGCGCAGGTAGAAGGCGACCTGGTGCGGTCCCAGTTCGGCTTGCGCGCGCGCCAGCATTTCCGGGTAGGCGGCCAGGGTTGCCAGCAGGGTCGCTTCGGTCGGTGCCGTCAGGGCGGACAGGTCGACGCCGGCGATAGTGCTTTCATCGCCGCCCCAGTTTTCCAGGATGCGGCAGATGCGCGCATGCGCATACTGCACGTAATACACCGGATTTTCATCGGTGGTTTTCAGCGCCACGTCGACGTCGAAGACGAATTCCGTGTCGGCCTTGCGCGAGATCAGGAAGAAGCGCACGGCGTCGCGGCCCTTGGCGATGTCGCCGCCGCCCGACCATTCGATCAGGTCGCGCACGGTCACGTAGGAGCCGGCGCGCTTGGAAATCTTGACTTCCTCGCCGTCCTTCATGACGGTGACCATCTTGTGCAGCACGTAGTCGGGGTAGCCCTGCGGGATGCCCATGTCGACCGCCTGCAGGCCGGCGCGCACGCGCGCGATGGTGCCGTGGTGGTCGCTGCCCTGGATATTGATGGCCTGCACGAAGCCGCGCTGCCATTTCACCAGGTGGTACGCCACGTCGGGCACGAAATACGTGTAGGTGCCGTCCGTCTTGCGCATGACGCGGTCCTTATCGTCGCCGAAGTCGGTGGTGCGCAGCCACAGCGCGCCATCCTGCTCGTAGGTGTGGCCCGCCTTGATCAGGGTTTCCACGGCGCTGTTGACCTTGCCGTCCGCGTACAGCGACGATTCCAGGTAGTAATTGTCGAACTTCACGCCGAAGGCCTGCAGGTCGATGTCCTGCTCGTTGCGCAGGTAGGTGACGGCGAACGGGCGGATCGAATCGATGTCTTCCACGTTGCCGTTGGCCGTCGCTGGCAAGCCGTCGCTGGCCGATACCGTCTTGCCGGCCTTGAAGTCGCTGGCGATGTCGGCGATGTAGTCGCCGTTGTAGGCGGATTCGGGCCATTCGGCGTCGCCGGGCTTGAAGCCGCGTGCGCGCGCCTGCACGGAATTGGCCAGGGTCTGGATCTGCACGCCCGCGTCGTTGTAATAGAACTCGCGCGTCACTTGGTAGCCTTGCGCGTCGAACAGCGAGGACAGGGCGTCGCCCAAGGCCGCCTGACGGCCGTGGCCCACGTGCAGCGGACCGGTCGGATTGGCCGAGACGAATTCGAGGATGACTTGCTTGCCGGCGCCTGCCGTGCTGCGGCCATAGCGATCGCCTTCGCCCAGGATGGTCTTGATGACGGCCTGCTTGGCGGCGGCGGAGACGCGCACGTTGATGAAGCCGGGACCGGCGATTTCCACTGCCTCGACCAGGCCCTTGCCGGCCGGGTTGGCCAGCACGGCCGTGACGATGGTTTGCGCCAGTTCGCGCGGATTCTGTTTCAGCTGCTTGGCCAGTTGCATGGCGATATTGCAGGCGACGTCGCCATGCGATGCATCGCGTGGTCGCTCGAGCACCACGGTAGGCGCAAGCGAAGTGCCGGCCAGGACGGGAGCGAGGGCGGCCTGGAACAGGGCGATGATTTCTTGTTTCTGTTGGGCGAGCATGAGCAGGATGGCGGTGGAACCGCGTTAAGAATGAATAGAATGAATCGAAAAGCAAAACGGACGGCCAGTACCCAAGCCGCCCAGACTGCGTTAATTATACTGGTTTGCTGCCGGGAACAATACGCCAGCCGGCAGTGTTCCCGTGCCGGCGCGTTTCACGATATTATCAGGACAGCATGCCCATGTTGGTGCGCGAAAACATCAGCAGGGCGCAATCTGCTTGTATATATGCAGTTTTTTGCCGCAATTTACATGTATCGCTGCAATCGCCTGGGCCAGAGGGCGCCACAAACGCTACAATCGACCCTTTATTGATGACGCGCGGCCGCGACTTTGCCACCATGCAGCCCGCCGCGCGCAGCCACACCGGATAACTATGAACAAGCGCCCCACGCTGAAATTGAAAACCAAGCCGGCGCCAGGCCAGGCGCCTGCCGCACCGAAATTGCGTCCCAGCTACCATCCCGACCTGAAACCGGTGTTGCAGCCAGGCTTCCAACCCGATTTGCGCGCCGACTCGCTGGCGTTTTGTCTGCTGGGCGCGGCCAATGCCGTGGCGCAAGTGCGCACGGGCACGGCCCTGCCGCAGGCGCTGGCCAAGGTGTTTGCGCAATCGAACGCCAGTGCGCAGGCGCGCGGCGCCATCCAGGACATTTCCTACCGCACCATGCGCCAGCTGGGCCGCAGCGAAACCCTGGTCGGCCTGATGACGTCGAAGGCGCCGGAGCCACCGATGCTCGCAGCCCTGCTGTGCTGCGCGCTGTCCTTGATGTCGGCCGAGCCGGACGAGCAGCCGTACGAAGAATTCACGGTGGTCGACCAGGCGGTTGCCTGCGCCACCTCGCACCCTGACCTGGCACACGCCAAGGGCATGGTCAACGCCGTCTTGCGCCGCTTCTTGCGCGAGCGCAAGTCCTTGCTGGAAGCGGCCTTGCAGCAACCTTTGGCGCAATGGAATTATCCCCAGTGGTGGATCGATTCGCTGCGTCTGGCTTACCCGCGCGACTGGCAAGCCATTTTGACGGCCGGCAATGCCGTGCCGCCATTGACCTTGCGCGTGAACCGCCGCAAGAGCACGGTCGAAGCCTACCTGGCCGTGCTGGCCGGGGCGGGTATCGCCGCGCGCCAGGTGGGACCGTTTGCCGTGCGCCTGGACAAGCCGATCGGCGTGGCGCTGATTCCCGGCTTCGAGCAGGGCGTCGTTTCCGTGCAGGATGCTGGCGCGCAACTGGCCGCACCGCTGCTGGACTTGCAGGACGGCATGCGCGTGCTCGATGCCTGTGCGGCGCCGGGCGGCAAGACGTGCCATATCCTGGAACTGGCCGACGTGCACGTGACGGCCATCGATGCGGACGCCAAGCGCCTGCCGCGCATCGCGGAAAACCTCGCGCGTCTGGGTCTGGACGCGACCTTGAAGGCGCAGGACGCGCAATCGAGCGCATGGTGGGACGGCCAGCAGTACGACCGCATCCTGGCCGATGTGCCGTGCACGGCCTCGGGCATCGTGCGCCGCCATCCCGATATCCGCTGGTTGCGCCGCAAGGGTGACGCGTTCCAACTTGCAACACTTTCATCCAAAATTCTGGACAACCTGTGGCAGATGCTGCGCCCCGATGGTAAATTGCTGTTCGTGACATGTTCGTTGTGGCCGCAAGAGTCCGAGGCACAGGCGGCGGCATTTGCGGTGCGCAATAATGCGACCCGATTGACAGCGCCTGGCCAGCTGTTGCCGACCGGCAGCGCGGAGCAGGACCACGACGGTTTGTTCTATGCGCTATTCCAAAAAAATGCGGCTTGAGCGATTCGTCGAACCTTTTCTCACGGACACTACCGGCACACTTGTGACAACACGACTCTTCCGACTCCTGGCCCTGCTGCTGATGCTGGCATGTACCATGCCACGCGCGCATGCCGCCGATATGGTCGAGATCACCCGTGCCTACATCGAGGCCAGCGAAGAGGGCTACAAGCTGGCCGCCACGTATTCCTTCGAACTCAATCACGACCTCGACGATGCCGTGCAGCATGGCGTGCCGCTGTATTTCACGACGGAAATCGAACTGACCCGGCCCCGCTGGTACTGGTTCGATGAAAAAGCCATCGTGGCGCGCCAGACCAGCAAGCTGTCGTACAACGTGCTCACGCGCCAGTATCATGTGTCGGGCGGCGGCTTGCAGCAAAGCTTTCCCACGCTCGACGATGCGCTGTTCCTGATCCGCCGTCCCAGCCGCTGGCTGGTGGCGCGGCGCGGCGAGCTGAAAGTGGGGCAGACGTATAACGTTACCTTGCGCATGGGCATGGACCGCGACTACCTGCCCAAGCCGATACAGGTCAATGCCTTCAATAACAGCGACTGGCGCCTGGCTTCGAATAAAAAAACCTTCTTGTATACGGCGGAGTAGTGAGTCAAGCATTGCGCTATCTGCTGGTGGTGGGCGGCGGCATAGTCAGTATCCTGCTGTTCCTGCTGGCATCGGCTTCCGATAATTCCGGCTTTTTCGACCGTTACTACACCTGGCTGCTGGGCCTGAATGCGGCCGTGGCCGTGTCCCTGCTGGCGCTGGTGGGCATTTCCCTGGGGCGGCTGTACGCGCGCTACAAGAGCGGCAAGTTCGGCTCCAAGCTGATGACGCGCCTGGTGATGCTGTTCGCCGCCGTCGGCATCCTGCCTGGCCTGGTGATTTTCCTCGTCTCTGTGCAATTCGTCTCCCATTCCATCGAATCCTGGTTCAACGTCAAGATCGAAGCGGCGCTGGAATCGGGTATTGAGCTGGGCCGTGCCGGCCTCGATGCAGCCTTGGTCGAGCTCGACCACCGGGGCCACAAGGCCGTCGAAGAAATGGGCGCCGACCCCGTGGCCGGCCCGGCCGTGCTGACCAGCCTGCTGCGCGAAGAGGGCATGCAAAATGCCATGCTCGTCAGCGGCGATGGCGTGCTGCTGGCCAGCGCCGGACCGCACAGCGCGGCTGACTTGCCGACGCCGGCCATGCTGGTGCAGGCGGCCTTGCCGGCCGGCTATGCCTCTGCGGAAGGGGGGCTGGAATTGCACGACGACGGCACGGAGTCGGGCGGCGGCGGTTTCCGCTCGGGCTTGCCGGCGTCGCTGGAAACGGCGGCCAGCCTGCGCCTGCGCGTGCTGGTGGCCGTGCCGGGACCGTCCGTCTCGCCCCGCTACCTGCAACTGCTGCAATCGGTGCCGCCCAAGCTGGCGACGAATGGCGAGGTGCTGCGCGCCGCCTACAGCGAATACAAGGAACGTTTCGTCGCGCGCGTGGGACTGCGCAAGATGTACATGGAAATCCTCACCTTGACCTTGTTGCTGGCTATCTTTGGCGCCATCGGCAGCGCTTTCCTGATCGCGGGCAACCTGGCCCAGCCCCTGCTGCTGCTGGCCGAGGGCACGCGCGCCGTGGCCGAGGGTGACCTGTCGCCGCGCCCCATCGTCGCCACCAAGGATGAACTGGGTACCTTGACGCAATCGTTCAACATCATGACGCGCCAGCTGCTCGATGCGCGCACGGCCGTGGAAAGCAACCGCGCCGCGCTGCAAAACGCCAAGGCCCACCTGGAATCGGTGCTGGCCAACATGTCGGCTGGCGTGATGGTGCTCGATGGCGACTTTAAACTGGTGACCTGCAATGAATCGGTCGAGCGCATCCTCCAGCATTCCGGGATGAGCATGGTGGGCCAACCGCTGGCGCAGATTGCTGGAATGGAAGAATTTGGCGGCGCCATCATCAGCGCCTTCACGGCGCAAAGCGCGCAATCGGCGTCGGGCCGCAACCAGCAGCGCCTGCATTGGCAGCGCCAGATCGAGATTCCGCGCCGTTTGGGCAGCAGTGCCGACGAGCATGACATCACCTTGCTGGCGCGCGGCTCGCGCCTGCCGCTGGAGTCCGGCAGCGGCTACATCGTCGTATTCGATGATATTTCCGACGTCATTTCCGCGCAGCGCTCGATCGCCTGGGGCGAGGTGGCGCGCCGCCTGGCGCATGAAATCAAGAATCCGCTCACGCCGATCCAGCTGTCGGCCGAGCGCCTGCAGATGAAGCTCGAAGGCAAGCTGGAGCAACCCGATGCCGACCTGCTCAGCCGCGCCACCACCACCATCGTCAAGCAGGTCGATGCGATGAAGCGCATGGTCGACGATTTCCGCGACTATGCGCGCACGCCGCCGGCCGTGCTCGTGCCGCTGCGCTTGAACGAGCTGATCGAAGAGATCCTGAACCTGTACCTGCGCGGGGACGATGGCGACATCATCCATCCGCTGCTGGCGCCGAATCTGCCGATGGTGATGGGCGATCCGACCCAGTTGCGCCAGGTGATTCACAACCTGCTGCAGAACGCGCAGGACGCCATGGCCGACCTGCCGCCAGATTCGCCGCATCCGCGGATTGACGTGAGGACGGAAGCAATTCATTATCGCAGTGCGGACGGCGGCGTGAATATCGCCGTGCGGCTGGCCATCACCGACAATGGTCCTGGTTTTGCGCCAAAAATCCTGGCGCGCGCCTTCGAGCCGTATGTGACCTCGAAGGCCCGCGGCACGGGATTGGGCCTGGCGATGGTCAAGAAAATTATCGATGAACACGGCGGACGCATCGATATCGAGAACCGGGTCGACGGCAATGGCGCTTCGGTGGTCATTTTGCTGTTAAAGTTAGCTCCCGACACTCCTGCCCAGGAATTCCTGGCGTGAGGGTCTGGTTTAGTATTTAAAACACTAATAAAATCATAGTTGTCCGCCGTGTACATCTTGTGCGCGTCGGCCGGCGAAATGAGGAAGGCAAGACACGAATGGCAAACATACTCGTAGTGGATGATGAAATGGGTATCCGTGAGTTGCTCTCGGAAATTTTGGGCGACGAAGGACATGCTATCCAGCTGGCCGAAAATGCGCAGCAGGCGCGCGAAGCGCGTGCCGCCGGTGCGCCGGATCTGGTATTGCTGGATATCTGGATGCCCGACACCGATGGCGTCACCTTGCTCAAGGAGTGGCAGCGCGATGGTTTGCTGACCATGCCGGTGATCATGATGTCGGGCCACGCCACCATCGATACGGCGGTCGAGGCGACGCGCATCGGCGCCATGAATTTCCTGGAAAAACCGATTGCCCTGCAAAAACTGCTGAAAGCGGTCCAGCAAGGCTTGACGCGGGCACAGGAAACCGTGCGCGCGCCGAGCGTGGCGCCGCGTCCCGCGGCACCCGTGGCCGCCGAGGAAAGCAGCCATCCCGTGCCCAGCTTTGGTGGCAGCGCGCCGCAACAGCTGATGGTGCGCCCAGGCATCGCCGTACCGGCGGTGGCCGAAGGCCATGGCTACAACCTGTCGTTCGACTTGCCGTTGCGCGAGGCGCGCGATGCGTTCGAGCGCATGTATTTCGAACACCACCTGGGCCGCGAAGGCGGCAGCATGACCCGCGTGGCGGAAAAAACGGGCCTGGAACGCACCCATTTGTACCGCAAACTGAAACAGCTGGGCGTCGAACCGGGCAAGCTGGCCAAGAAAGGCCTGTGACGTCAGCCGTACGGCGCTTGATGCCGCTGACCCTGGTCAGCGGTGGTTGCGCCGCCGGGCGCGAGGCGGCCATCGCGCAAGCCTTGCAGCCTGGCCAGCCGGCCGCCGTGATCCTCGAGGGGCTCGCTGACGGCAACGCCATCCTGGCCAACCTGGCCGAACAAATTTCCCCTTCTCCATCATTTCCACTGCAACTGTTGCGTATTGCGCCCGGCTGCCTGTGCTGCAGCGGCAATCTCGTATTGCGTGTAACATTAAACCGTCTGCTGCGCCATCCACCCGCGCGCCTGTTCATCAGCCTGGCCGACGCCTCGCATATCGAACAGCTGCGCACCTGGTTGACAGCCAGTCCCTACGATGTCCTGCTGGCGCTGGAACCGGACGTGCTTGTTTCCTGAACGTAGTTTCCTACGGTATGACCGCAGTCGCAATTTGCATCTCGTTACAACTGTGTAGCCCGCAGGGTGGCCCGGCCGCTTGAAATGGCGGCGTGGGGACCCCACCTCTGTCCTGAAACCGCAAGAGTTTCTCTTGCTTGAGCGAAGGATGCAAAATGAACCTGATCTATAACAGCGAACAATACAGCGTCGTGGAATTCGGCGTCGATGGCGACCTGGAAGCCCTGCGCTTCGGCGGCTATGAAATCGTCGACAAGGGCGGCAAACGCGAGACTTTCATCGCGGGAGTCCTCGCGCAAAACTTCCGCCGCGACGTCACGGAATTGATCGCCAGCGAACCGAGCATGGAAGAGATCGATGAATTTTTGGGCAGCTATGATTCCCTCATGAGCCAGCCCGTCCTGTTGCACTGATTCTGGCTGTCTGATGGCCATCGCCACCATACCAATCCGCAAGGCGGCATGGTATGGTGGGCATGTTATCCCGCTGCAAACAGACCATGTGCCAACTTCTCGGAATGAATTGCAATGTCCCCACGGACATTGTCTTTAGTTTTACCGGCTTCGCCATGCGCGGCGGCCATACCGATACCCACCATGACGGCTGGGGCATCGCCTTTTTCGAGGGCGCCGGCGTGCGCCATTTCGTCGACCACCAGGCCGCCATCGCCTCGCCCGTGGCCGAACTGATCAAACGCTATCCCATCAAGTCGCGCAATGTCATCGCGCATATCCGCAAGGCCACGCAAGGCCAGGTGGCGCTGGAAAACTGCCACCCCTTCGTGCGCGAACTGTGGGGCAGCTACTGGGTCTTTGCCCACAATGGCGATTTGAAGGAGTTCAACCCCGTCCTGACGGGCAGTTACCGCCCCGTCGGCTGCACGGACAGTGAACGGGCTTTCTGCTACCTGCTGCAGGAATTGCACGCGCGCTTCGGCGACGCCCCGCCGGCCTTGCCACAACTGCATGCCGCGCTGGCGGAGTTGTTGCCCAGCATTGCGGCCCACGGCACGTTCAACATGATGCTGTCGAGCGGCGAGGCGCTGTTTGCCCATTGCTCGACCAGCTTGTACTATCTGGTGCGACAACATCCGTTTCCAACTGCTAAACTCTCCGATGAAGACCTGAGCGTGGACTTTTCCCAGGTGACGACGCCCCAGGACAGAGTGGCCGTGATCGTTACCCAGCCGCTGACGACGAATGAACAATGGACGGCGTTTGTGCCCGGCGAATTGAAATTATTTGTCGATGGGATGGTGCAAGACACGCCAGTGGCCTGATTTTTGACGACAATAGCCTTGATTACTGCCAAAATACCCACAGCGCGGGCGAAATTCAGCTAAAGTATTGTCAATAGTGAACCTTGATGCGGGCGCCGCGCGGCCGGTGTCACTCGACGTGATTGATGAAGAGTTAATGATCGATATTTCCAGCAACGACATCACCCCGAAACCCTTGCGCGTGCGCGAGTTCTATCTGGGTCGACAACCTATCCTCGACCGCAACCAAGCCCTGTTCGGCTATGAGTTGTTATTCCGCAACGCTCCGGTCGGCCCCGCCAACATTACCAGCGACCTGTCCGCCACGGCGTCCGTGATCGCTCACGCTTCCCAGCTGGGCATGGAAAAAGTCATCGGCGACGCGCTCGGTTTCGTCAACGTTGACGCCGACGTGATCATGAGCGACATCTTCGTTTTCCTGCCGCGTGAAAAAGTCGTGCTGGAAATCGTCGAATCGATGCCCGTCACGCCGGAAGTGCGCGCGCGCATCAGCGAACTGGTGGGCCATGGCTTCACCTTCGCGCTGGAGAACGTCGTCTCCGATACGTCACAAGTGCAGGAACTGCTGCCGCTGGTGCAATACGTCAAGATGGACATGAGCACGGTCGACCCGAAAGTGTTGGCAGCGCTGGCGCCCCGTTTCAAGCAGGAAAACAAGAAACTGGTGGCGGAGAAGGTCGAGACGCGCGAAGAATTCAAGTCGGGCCTGGACCTGGGCTTCGATTATTTCCAGGGTTATTACTTTGCCAAGCCCGCCATCATGACGGGCAAGAAGCTGTCGCCGTCGCAACTGGCCGTCATGGAACTGATGACACTGGTGACGTCGGACGCCGACAACATGGATATCGAGCGCGCCATCAAGCGCGACGTGTCGCTGGCCCTGAACTTGCTGCGCCTGGTCAATACCCCGGCCGTGGGCGCGCGCCAGCGCATCGACTCGCTGAGCCAGGCCGTCACGGTGCTGGGCCGCCGCCAATTGCAGCGCTGGCTGCAGATCATGCTGTACGCGGAGCCAAGCAAGCGCGGTCATAGCATGACGCCGCTGCTGATGCTGGCCACCACGCGCGGCCGTCTGCTCGAGCTGCTCGCGCATAAACTGCGCCCGAACCATGCCCATTCGGCCGATATCGCCTTTACGGTCGGCATCATGTCCCTGATGGATACCCTGTTCGGCGTGCCGATGTCGGAAATCCTCAGCCAGATCGAAGTGATCGACGAAGTGGCCGAAGCGCTGCTGTCGCGCGAAGGCTTCTACGGCGACCTGCTGCGCCTGGCCGAATGCATCGAACGCATCGAAGACATGGAAGGCGAGATCGTGCCGACCTTGCGCGACCTGGCCATGTCGCCGGACGACCTGGTGGAGCTGGAAATGGCGGCCTACGAATGGAGCGATAACGTCGTCCGCTACGCTTTGTAATGGCGCCTGACCTGAGCTACTGCGCGTCGGTATAGGCGGCCTGCGATGCTTACCGTACTTTAGTACGGTTGCGCTTCTCGGCCACCTCTCCCTTCCGCTCGCTACGCTCATGCCAGGCGCCGTTATGTCGCGTATCTGTTGTGTTATTTATTAATGCCCTGCACGGCGTAGCCGTGGCAGGGCATTTTTATGCCTTACGCGGCGGCACCAGGCCTGCGGTAGGTCGGATTAGGCCCGCAGTGCCGTAATCCGACGATATTGTTGGCGGTGACGGTTGTTGTTGGATTGCGCGCCAGCGCTGATCCGACCTACGCGACCTGCCCGACCTGTACGAGCGGATTGAAAAGCCCTGCACGGCTTAGCCGTGGCAGGGCTTTTTTACGCCGCTACGCCGCGGCGCCGGGCCAGTGCTTGTGCAGCTCGGGGTCGGTGCGCAACTCCCACAGGGCCAGCACGGCGACGGCGATACCGACGATCAGCTCGTTCCACATGACGACGCGCTGATCGGCCAGCCGCAGCACCCACGGTGAGGCGGCGACCCAGACGCCGACCAGCAGGTTGACGACGACGGCCCAGAAATAGGTCTTGTACAGATCAAAGGCGGCCAGCACGGCGATGACCAGGCCCGAGACAAAAGCGTTGATCATCTGGGGCGAGCCTTCGGGATAGGAAAAGGCCCAGGGCGAGACGAGCAGCCACAGGCCCAGCAACAGGATCACCTGATCCTGCCAGCGTTTCAGTTTGAAATTGGTTGCCATAATACCTCCTTGCCAGTTGGGGAACGGGCCGGAGCGGGCATGCAGCATGCCGGCCGGCATACTGCGTTAGTGCGCTGCGGCGCGCGAAAAGTTCCGCGCGCCGTTGCATGGTTTATGACAGGTTGGGCGACAGCCAGCGTTCCACGTCCCCGATGCTGACGCCACGGCGCTTGGCCATGTCTTCCACCTGGTCCATGCCGATCTTGCCGACGACGAAGTATTTCGACTCCGGGTGGGCAAAATAGAAGCCGGAGACGGCCGCGCCGGGGAACATGGCGTACGATTCCGTCAGCTGCATGCCGATTTCCCCGGCCTGCATGACCTCGAACATTTCTTTTTTGACCGTGTGCTCGGGGCAGGCAGGATAGCCGGGCGCCGGGCGGATGCCCACGTATTTCTCGGCGATCATGTCGTCGTTGCCCAAGTGCTCGTCCGGCACGTAGCCCCACAAATCCTTGCGCACGCGTTCGTGCAGGTACTCGGCAAACGCCTCGGCCAGGCGGTCCGCCAGCGACTTCAACATGATGGACGAGTAATCGTCGTGTGCATCCTCGAAGCGTTTTTCATACTTTTCGATGCCCAGGCCGGACGTGACGGCAAACATGCCGATGTAATCCTTCACGCCCGACGCCTTCGGCGCAATGAAGTCGGCCAGGCACTGGTTCGGGCGCTGCACGCCGTCGACCACGGGTTTCACGCCTTGCTGGCGCATGCCGTAATACGTAAACGCCACGCTACTGCGCGTATCGTCGGTGTACACCTCGATATCGTCGTCATTGACGCTGTTGGCCGGCAGCAAGGACACGACGCCGTTGGCCGTCAGCCAGCGCCCGTCGATGAGTTTTTTCAGCAAGGCCTGGCCTTCCGCGTATACCTTGGTGGCCGCGTCGCCCACCACTTCATCCGTCAAGATGGCGGGGAAGGGGCCGGCCAGGTCCCAGGTCTGGAAGAACGGACCCCAGTCGATGTAGTTGGCCAGGGTGGCCAGGTCGACATTTTTAAACACGCGGCGGCCGATGAACTTCGGCTTCACGGGCGTGCACGGGCCGTCGAAGGGCACGACCATCTTGTTCGCGCGCGCCTGCGCCAGCGGCAAGATGGGCAGCGCCTTCTTGTTGGCGTGCTGCTCGCGGATGCGCGCATAGTCGAGTTCGATGTCCTCCACGTACTTGTCGCGCTGTTCCGGCGTCAGCAAGGATTGCGCCACGGACACGGAACGCGAAGCGTCCGGCACGTAGATCACGGGGCCTTCGTAGTTGTGCGCGATTTTCACGGCCGTGTGGGCGCGGCTGGTGGTGGCGCCGCCGATCAGCAGGGGAATCTTCAGCATGCGGAAGTGTTCGTCGCGCTGCATTTCCTTGGCGACATAGGCCATTTCTTCCAGCGACGGCGTGATCAGGCCCGACAGACCGATGATGTCGGCGTTTTCCACCTTGGCGCGGGCGAGGATTTCCGAGCACGGCACCATCACGCCCATGTTCACCACTTCGAAGTTATTGCATTGCAAGACTACCGTGACGATATTCTTGCCGATGTCATGCACGTCGCCTTTCACGGTCGCCATGATGATCTTGCCCTTCGGCTTGGCGACGATGCCCGTGCGCTGCTCTTCGAGCAGCTTTTCTTCCTCGATAAATGGAATCAGATGGGCCACGGCCTGTTTCATCACGCGCGCCGATTTCACCACTTGCGGCAGGAACATTTTACCCTGGCCAAACAGGTCGCCGACCACGTCCATGCCGGCCATCAGCGGGCCCTCGATCACGTGGATGGGGCGCCCGCCATTGTGCAGCAGTTCCTGGCGCGCTTCTTCCGTGTCTTCCACGATGAATTGCGTGATGCCATGCACCAGCGCGTGCGACAGGCGTTCCTGTACTGTTCCCTCGCGCCAGGCCAGGGTTTGTGCTTCGGCCTTGCCGCCCGCCTTCAAGGTGCCGGCAAATTCGATCATGCGCTCGGTCGAGTCTTCGCGGCGGTTCAGCACCACGTCTTCCACGCGCTCGCGCAATTCCGGGTCCAGGTTGTCGTACACGCCCACCATGCCGGCGTTCACGATGCCCATGGTCATGCCGGCCTTGATGGCGTGGTACAGGAAGACGGTATGGATGGCTTCGCGGGCGGGATCGTTGCCGCGGAAACTGAAGGACACGTTCGACACGCCGCCCGAGATCTTCGCGTACGGCAGGTTTTCCTTGATCCAGCGCGTCGCGTTGATGAAGTCGACGGCGTAGTTGTTGTGCTCTTCGATGCCGGTGGCCACGGCAAAGATGTTCGGATCGAAAATAATGTCTTCCGGCGGGAAGTCCAGCGCATCGACCAGCAAATGATAGGCGCGCGCGCAAATTTCGATCTTGCGCTCGAAGGTATCGGCTTGCCCTTTTTCATCGAAAGCCATGACGATGACGGCCGCGCCGTAGCGGCGGCACAGTTTCGCCTGGCGCAGAAATTCCTCTTCGCCTTCCTTCATGGAAATCGAGTTGACGATGGCCTTGCCCTGCACGCATTTCAGGCCCGCTTCGATGACCGACCATTTCGACGAGTCGACCATGATGGGCACGCGCGAAATATCGGGTTCCGAGGCGATCAGGTTCAGGAAACGCGTCATGGCGGCCAGCGAATCGAGCATCGCCTCGTCCATGTTGATATCGATCACTTGCGCGCCGTTTTCCACTTGCTGGCGCGCCACGGACAGGGCTTCGTCGTATTGCTCGTTGAGAATCATGCGTGCGAACGCTTTCGAGCCCGTGACGTTGGTGCGCTCGCCCACGTTGACGAACAGCGATTCGTCGTTGACGACGAACGGTTCCAGGCCCGCCAGGCGCAGGTCGTGCGACGGGGCCGGCACGGTGCGCGGCGTGTTTTTCGACAGCAGCTCGCCGATGGCGGCGATGTGCTCCGGCGTGGTGCCGCAGCAGCCGCCCGCCATGTTCAAAAAGCCCGCGTCGGCAAATTCCCGCAGCAGGGCGGATGTGTCGGCTGGCAACTCGTCGAAGCCCGTGTCGCTCATGGGGTTGGGCAAGCCCGCGTTCGGGTAGATGCAAACAAAAGTGTCGGCGATCTTGGCCAGCTCTTCCGCGTACGGGCGCATCAGGGCGGCGCCCAGCGCACAGTTCAGGCCGATGGTCAGCGGTTTCGCGTGGCGCACGGAATTCCAGAAGGCGGGCACGGTCTGGCCTGACAGAATGCGGCCCGAGGCGTCCGTGACGGTGCCGGAAATCATCAAGGGCAGGCGTACGACGGTCGGGTTTTGTTCGTAGAACAGGTCGATGGCGAACAGGGCCGCCTTGCAATTCAAGGTATCGAAAATGGTTTCCACCAGCAGCACGTCGGCGCCGCCTTCCACCAGGCCCTGCGTCTGCTGCAGGTAGGCGGCCACCAGCTGGTCGAAACTGACGTTGCGCGCGGCCGGGTCGTTGACGTCGGGCGAGATCGACGCCGTCTTCGGCGTCGGTCCCAGGGCGCCCGCGACGAAGCGCGGCTTGTCCGGCGTGGAATACTTGTCGCAGGCGGCGCGCGCCAGCTTGGCCGCCTGGACGTTCATTTCATAGGCCAGGTGGGCCATGTGGTAATCGTCCTGCGCGATCGTCGTGGCGCCGAAGGTATTCGTTTCGATCAGGTCGGCGCCCGCCGCCAGGTAGCGCTCGTGGATTTCCTGGATGATGTGCGGCTGCGTCAGGGTCAGCAGCTCATTGTTGCCCTTGACGAACAGTTCGCGCGCGCCGCTGTCGGCCGGCGCGGCGAAGTCGATAAAGCGGCCGGCGGGACCGCCACGGTAGGCTTCTTCGTCGAGCTTGTACTGCTGGATGATCGTGCCCATCGCGCCGTCGAGGATCATGATCCGCTGCGCCAGGATGGCGCGCAAGGTGGCTTCGGTCGGGGACATGGCGGGGATCACGGTATCGTTCATTTCATGCTTTCAATAGGCAAACGGGCGGCGGCGCGGCGACAAGACAGTACGAGGCGGTTGCGGGCCAGCAGGATCAGCTGACGGAGTGTGCCTGCCGGGTAGGGCAGGCAGAAGGTGGCAATCGCCTGAATCACCGGGTCTAAAATTATACGGCATCAGGCTGCTTTGGTTTTAAGCAAAAGCGCACGTTTGCCCCACGGCAGGCTTGCTTGCAACAGATCGGCTTGCGCCGCGCCTGATTCTGAAATGACATTCCTGAAAAGCTTACTCAAAATGTTAATTCTTCCGCCAAAATTGCCAGGAAGCTATGTGCTCCAGGCTATGGAAAAATTCCCACATTGTTTGCGCCATAGCAGCCTGTTTTTAATGGATTGTATGGCAATAGTTGTAAAAGAAAATAATTTTGATTCAAGGCCATATAGATGGGGGGAATGATTCTTAAAATAAATCTTTCCAGACGAATACTTTATTATCATCAAAACCAATTGAATCAAAAGCATTAATAGTTGTCTTTAGGAATCGAATTAACCGATAATATGGGTTCTTCGAAATCACATTCTCACCAAAAGTCACCAATATGTCACATTTCTCTCGTGTCCTCCCCGGTATCGCGCTGCACCAACATGGTTGCCAGCCATGAAAAACCATCTGCTTGTGGCAATGTTTCTTGTGCTGGGCCTGTCCGCTTGCGGCGGTGGCGGCGGTGGTGACGCGGCGGTGGCGACCACGTCGGGCAATCCTGTCGTGGTTCCTGCCGTAACGGCCGTCTCGGCGGCGAATGTCGCCGTGGGCGGCAGGCTGGTGGTGACGGGCACGAATCTGAGCCGCGTGACGGCTTTCCAGGTAGGCGGCGTGAACGTTGCCGCCAGCGCCAGCAGCGACACCAGCGTGACCCTGGCCATGCCGGGCGCGCCTGTGACGGGCGCCTTGAGCCTCGTCAGCGCCAGCGGCACGGCAACCACCAGTTATAACGTCAATGTGTACTTGCCGTTGAGCGTGAGCAGCGTCGCGCCGGTGACGGGCGGCGTCGGTTCCAGCGTGACGATCGCGGGCGGCGGCATGGGCGCCGTGACGGCGGTGCAGTTCGGCAATGGCGCGGCGGCAACGCCGCAAAGCCAGACGGACGGCAGCGTGACGGTAGTGGTGCCTGCGGGTGCAGCGACAGGCGCGCTGACGGTGCGCGGTCCGTACAACGATGTGATCAGCAGCGACACGTACACGGTCCTGGCCAGCGTGGCGGTGACGTCGATCACGTCGGCCGTCAACGGCGCCACCTTGTCGGTGACGCTGCAGGGCAGCAATCTCGACCAGGTCAGCTCGGCGACGGTGGGCAATACGCCAGCCGTCATCGTCAGCGCCAGTCCCAGCCAGCTGCTGCTGTCCGCGCCAGCGTCGGCAACGGGCAACGTGATGCTGTCGGCCGCTTCGCGCATCGCCGTGAATGCGGGCACGGTGTCGGCCTTTACCTTGGGCAGCATTGATTTCGCGCAGGTACTGAACTTGAACTCCAGCGATGCCGCCTTGCGCCTGACGCGCGGCAAGCCGGCCGCCGTGCGCGTCTCCGTGCTGGCCACGCAAACAGGCCAGACCAGCCCTGCCGTGATCTTGAATGCGACTGCCGCCAATGGCGGCAACCTGGGCAGCATCACCATGAGCGGCCCATCGGTCTTGCCGACGGTGAAAAGCGATTACAGCTTCGTCGGCAATTTCAGTGCCGTGTTGCCGTCTAACTGGATCTTGCCCGGCGTGCGCGTGCGCGTGACGGCCGTGGGCAACGACGGCGTGCAAGTGAGCCAGGAAGCGGCGCCCGTGGTGGCCAGCGCAGCGAAAATTCACCTGGTGCTGGTACCGCTGAGCACCGACGATGGTGTGGCGCAATTGCCTGACGCCGAGCTGATCCGTGCCGCACTGACGCGCGTGTACCCGTATGCGGCGGAAAATATCAGCGTCACCACGCGCATGGCGCTGAGCATGCCAGGCAGCAGCACGGCCGACAGCTGGTGGAGCGATGCCTTGGACAAGCTGGAAAACAAGCGTGCACTGGAAGATAGCGGCGCCTATTATTATGGTTTCGTGCCGAGAATGTCTTCCACGCGCACCGCCGGCCTGGCCTACATCAACCCGCCGGGCAGCAGCAATGCCTTCACGGCGGCCATCGGCCTCGATGCCAGGTTCAACAGCATTGCTTCCGTCGATCCCTTTGGCAATAACTGGCCTGAATGGCTGACCACGCTTGTGCACGAGCTGGGCCATAACCACTCGCTGCAGCACATCGCCTGCGGCGGTCCGGCCAGTGCGGCCACCGACTACCCGTATCCGAATGGCGACCTGGGCCCGCAACCGCTGTACAACAGCGACTATGCGGGCAGCATTGGCCAGTTGAGCAAAGCAGTCTACGGCAGCACGCCGATGAAGGACGTGATGAGCTATTGCAGCGGTGCCTGGTTCTCCGACTACAGCTATGTGCGGGTACAGCAATTCCTGGAAAGACGCAGCACGCAGGTGACGGGCAGCAATGTGATGGCCGCCAGCATGTCCGTGGCCGAGAACGGCTATCTGACCATTTCCGGCCGCATCACGCCGGCCGGCGTGGGGCTGCGTCCCGCCATTGCCTCGTCGGTGCGCATCGGCACCGCTGCCAGCGGCAGCGGCCACGCGTATATCTTGCGCGTGCTGACGGCGTCGGGACAGACTATCGACTTGCCTTTTGATGGCGTCTCCGTGGCTGATCATGGCGGCAACGCCATGAGCCATTTCCGCGTCAGCTTCGCCAATCCGGGCGACATCAGCGATGTGCAAGTGCTGCAAAATGGCAAGGCTTTAGCCAAGCTGGAGCGCTCTGCGCGCCGCAGCAGGGCTGCCGCCAACGATGCCACGTTCGATGCGACACAAAGCGGCGGCAAGCTGGCGCTGGTCTGGAATGCCGATGCGGAACCATACGCCGCCGTGCTGCACGTGGCCGCCGATGGCCGCAAGACGGTGGTCGCCAGTGACTTGACGGGTGGCAAAGCCAGCGTCGACGTCAGCGGCTTGCCGGCCGGCGGCCGTTTCGAGGTCAGCCTGTCATCGTCCGTGGGCGCACGCCTGATGAGGGTGCAGCGCCGCTAGGCCAGGGCGCTGGATGCAACGAGGGCTTGCCGCGGCAAGCCCTTTTTTATGTGTGGAATATGCACAGGTCTCGTACCTGGCGAGGGCTGCCGTTTTACCTTCCGCCTGCCTAGAATGGGGCTTCACCCACTTGCGGAGCATCCCATGCCCATTCTGAACCTGCGTTTGTCCACCACGCCCGATGCGCGCCAGTCGGCCGCCATCGCCGTCACCTTGAGCACCTTGACGGCACAGTTGCTGCACAAGGCGCCCGAACTGACGTCGGTGGCGATCAGCCATCTTGACGCGGCGCACTGGTTTGTCGGCGGGCCATCCCTGCAGGTGCAGGGCAAGGCCAGCTTTTTCCTCGATATCCTGATCAGCGATGAAACGAATACGGCGGCGGAAAAGGCCGCGTATATCGCCGCCGTGTTCGCCGCCATGCACGAGCATCTCGGCGCCTTGCATGACGTCAGCTACATCCACGTGCACGACGCGCGCCAGGCGGCCTGGGGCTACGGCGGCTTGACGCAGCAGTTCCGCGCCGTGCGCAAGGCGCTGCAGCCGGCCTGATCAATCCCAGCGGCGATTGTGATAGTGTTGCACGGCAAAATCGACGAAGACCCTGACCTTGGGCGACAACTGGCGGCTGTGCGGATACAGCGCGTACAAGGTGCGTGGACGCAAGGTGTAGCCGGGCAAGACTTCCACCAGCTGGCCGCTGCGCAGCGCGTCGCGCACGATGAAGCCGGCCGCGCCGGCAATGCCCATGCCGCCCACGGCAGCCTCGCGCAGGGCCACGCTGGTATTGGCTTGCAGGCTGCCGCGCACGGCTATCTTGTGCGCGGCGCCGCCGGCATCCGTGAACGACCACTCGGCCGGCTTCTCGGCGGAGCTGTACATCAGGCAATTGTGCTGCGCCAAGTCTTGCGGCGTGGCCGGATGGCCATGGCGGGCCAAGTAGGCGGGCGAGGCGACGGCCAAGGTGCGGCTGCTGCCCAGCTGGCGCGCCACCAGGGTGGAGTCGGGCAAGCCGCGCGCCAGGCGCAGCGCCACGTCGAAACCATCGTCGATCAGGTCGACGATGCGGTCAGTGCAGACGAGATCGATGTGGATGTGCGGGTAGTGGCGCGTAAAATCGGGCAGCCAGGCGGCCAGTTCCAGGGTGCCGAAGGCCATCGGCGCATTGATGCGCAGGCTGCCGGACGGCTGTGCCTGGTGCATGGCGACGGCGCGGTCGGCCGCATCGAGGGCGTCGAGGATGTCGCGGCTGGCCAGATAGTATTCCTGGCCGGCGGCCGTCAGGGCGAAGCGGCGCGTGGTGCGGTTGAGCAATTGGGCGCCCAGCTGGCTTTCCAGCTGGCGGATCTGGCGCGACACGATGGAGTGGGAAATGCCGAGCGCGGCGCCGGCGGCCGTGAAACTGCCCAGTTCCACGACGCGGCGCAAGGCGCGCAGGGCGGTCAGCTGGTCCATGGGCGCTTGCCGCCGGTATCGATGGCTGAATTAAACGAAACGCTTGCCTTCGAGGGGGAATCCCTTGATGAACTCGGCTGCGGGCAGTCGCTTGCCGCCCGGTTTTTGCAGTTCCGTCAGCCGCAAGGAACCATTGCCGCAGGCCACGACGATGCCGTGCTGGGCGTCGGCCGCCAGCACCTGGCCCGGCGCTTCCTTGCTGTCCGCTTCGAGTACCTCGGCGGCCCAGATCTTGATGGTGACGCCATCGACCTGGCCGCAGGCGCCGGGAAACGGATTGAAGGCGCGGATTTTCAGGCCCAGCTCCAGCGCCGGCAAGCTGAAATCGAGCGCCGCTTCTTCCTTGGCGATCTTTGCCGCATAGGTGACGCCCGCTTCCGGCTGCGGCACGGCTTCCAGCGGCTGCTGCTGCATCTTGCGCAGGGTCTCGACGATCATCTTGCCGCCCAGTTTGGCCAGCTTGTCGTGCAGGGTGGCGGTGGAGTCGCCCGCTTCGATGGGCGTGCGCTCGACGGCCAGCATGGGGCCCGTATCGAGGCCTTCTTCCATCTGCATGATGGTGACGCCCGTTTCATCGTCGCCGGCCTCGATGGCGCGGTGGATGGGCGCCGCGCCGCGCCAGCGCGGCAGCAATGAACCGTGGATATTGATGCAGGGTTTGATGTCGAGCGTGCTGCGCGGCAAGATCAGGCCGTAGGCCGCCACCACCATCACGTCGTAATCGGTGGCCAGCAGGCGCTCGTGGGCCGCTTTTGCCTCGGCGGCGCGCTGCGGATCCTTGCTGTCCATGCGCAAGGACAGCGGCTGCAGCACCTCGATGCCGTGCTGCTGCGCATATTGCTTGACGGCCGAGGCGTGCAACTGCATGCCGCGACCGGCGGGGCGGTCGGGCTGGGTCAGCACCAGCGGAATCTCGAATCCCGCTTCGTGCAAGTCTTTCAGGGCCGTGGCGGCGAATTCAGGCGTGCCTGCGAAGATCACTTTCATATGGTTCCTTGACGTGAGGTGCGCAGGCCCGCGCCGGAGGCGCCAGGCTGGCATGGTATTACGGTCAGTCTATCAGCAGTGCTGCAAAAGCGGCTTAGAAACGACGGTTCTGTGCGCGCAGGCTCGCTTCGCGCTCGAGACCGCGGATTTCCTTGATCATCTTGGTCTTGATGCGGTTGCGTTTGAGCGGCGACAGGTATTCGACGAATACCTTGCCCAGCAAGTGATCCATCTCATGCTGGATGCAGACGGCCAGCAAGCCATCGGCTTCCAGCTCGAACTGCTTGCCGTGGCGGTCCAGGGCGCGCACCTTGATGCGGGCCGGGCGCTCGACGCCGTCATACACGCCGGGCACGGACAGGCAGCCTTCGTCGTAGACCTGCTTTTCTTCGCTGGCCCAGGTAATTTCCGGGTTGATGAATACTTGCAGCTGGTTTTTTTCTTCGGTGATGTCGATTACCATCATCTGGATATGCTCGTCCACTTGCGACGCGGCCAGGCCGACGCCGGGGGCGTCGTACATGGTTTCGGCCATGTCGTCGATCAGGGTTTGCAGGCGCGCGTCAAATTCGGTGACGGGCTTGGCGACCGTGTGCAGGCGAGGATCGGGGTAACGCAGGATATTTAATATGGACATACGGATTCGACTGGTTAAGGTGGGCGCCGGTGCGCCGGATTATTCATGCCTGGGCCATGCGAACGATGGCAGGGCTGTTTTATTTGTGTACGCCTCGGGCGCGTAGGGCGCAACGGCGCGGCAGATGCGTTTGCCAGTGCGCTAATCGTTTGCTGCAAAGGGAAATTTTATCACAGACACCCATGCTCCTGTGGAGGAGGGACTGTTTTGCACGGCCATTGCACGCATCCTTGCGCGCGTCGGTATCGCGCGCTTGCCATGGCGCTAGCATGGGATGCCACAGTACACAGCGAGGTTGTCATGCATGCACTTGCCACGACGGCAGACCCGTCCACGGAACTGGCGGGATGGCTGCGCCTGCAGCATTTGCCCGGCGTGGGCCCGGTGGCGGCGCGCGCCTTGCTGGCCCGCTTCGGCTTGCCGCCGGCCATCTTTGCCGCGCCATTCGAGGCCTTGCGCGAGGTGGTGCCGGCCGGCGTGGCGCGCGCCATCGTGCAGCCGCCCAGGCCGGTGGCCAACAGCCAGCTGGAACTCACCCTGCAGTGGCTGCAGCGGCCCGGCAATGCCGTGCTGACCCTGGCCGATGCCGCGTATCCGCCCCTGTTGCTGGAAATCGCCGATCCGCCGCTATTGTTATATGTGCGGGGACGGGCGGAGCTGCTGTCGTGTCCCGGCGTGGCCATCATCGGCAGCCGCAATGCCAGCGCGCAAGGCATGCAGAACGCGGCCGCCTTCGCGCAAGCGCTCAGCGCGGCAGGCTTGACCATCATTTCCGGGCTGGCGCTCGGCATCGACACGCACGCGCACGAGGGCGGCTTGCGCGGCGCTGGCGGCACGGTGGCCGTGATCGGCACGGGCGCCGATCTCGTGTACCCACGACGTAACCTTGATCTGGCGCAAAGAATTGCCGAACAGGGCTGCATCGTCAGCGAGTACGCGCTGGGGCTGCCCGCCATGCCGGGCAACTTTCCGCGCCGCAACCGCCTGATCAGCGGCCTGGCGCGCGGCGTGCTGGTGATCGAGGCGGCGGCCCAGTCGGGGTCCCTGATCACGGCGCGCCTGGCGGGCGAGCAGGGGCGCGACGTATATGCCTTGCCCGGCTCCATCCATGCGACTTTGGCCAAGGGGTGCCATGCACTCATCAAGCAGGGCGCCAAGCTGGTCGAATCGGCTGATGACGTGCTGCAAGAGCTGCAGTGGCTGGGCGGCGCCCCCAGCGAGCCGGCCGCGGTGGAAGACGAGCCGCCGCTGCTGGCCGCGCTGGGCCACGACCCGCTCGATGCCGATACCCTGGCTGCGCGCAGCGGCCTGGCCATGGGCGCGCTGATGGGGCAATTGCTGGCGCTGGAGCTGGCGGGCCTGGTGGAACGCTTGCCGGGAGGACTGTTTCAACGCTGCAAATGACAGCTTGTCACTTGTGTGGCGGCCTTGCCGCACGGGCGCGCTTTGTCTGTGCGCACCCTTGTGTCTAAGCGAACTTAGCTGCTAGAGTAGAGCCATGTTCGATATCCTGGTGTACCTCTACGAGACTTACTATCGCCCCGACGCCTGCCCCGAGCCGGCAGTCCTGGCGCGCAAACTGTCGGCCGTCGGTTTCGACGACGTGGAGATTTCCGAAGCGCTCGTGTGGTTGACGGACTTGAACGCCATGGCCGGCGTCGAACAAACCCTGACGGCCAGTTCCACGGGTACGCGCTTTTATGTGCAGCAGGAAAGCGACGTGCTGGGCACTGCCGCCATCGGCTTCATCCAGTTCCTGGAAAGCGCCAAGGTGCTCTCGCCGCTGCAGCGCGAAATCGTCATCGAACGGGCGCTGGCGCTCGACGAGGCGCCCGTGTCGCTGGGCAAGCTGAAAGTCATCGTGCTGATGCTGTTGTGGAGCCAGGGCAAGGAACCGGACGCCTTGATGTTCGACGACTTGTTTGTCGACGACGAAGATCTCCCGCCGCGCCTGCTGCACTAGTAGATACACGCCCTTAGCCGCACCTGGCGCCGCTGCCGCGCCATCTCCCTTACTATAGGCTGCGGCACCACGCACGCCAGTCCATTGTGTTTGCGCCTGCGCATTCTTGCTTGCAGATAACTTGCCGAATTCTTCAATAGGCGCTTATCATTGGCCGCTTGACAAGACCACAAGTCACAAGGCCTTGCGCAGACAAAAGCGTCGGCGCCTGGCAATGCACTGTATGATGCGCATGCTGAAACTATCCTAGAGCATTTTTCGAGACTAAAAAATATGACAAAAACCCTCATCATCGCCGAGAAGCCTTCTGTCGCGAACGATATCGCGAAGACGCTTGGCGGCTTCACCAAGCACGATGAGTACTTTGAATCGGATGAATACGTCCTGTCGTCGGCGGTCGGCCACTTGCTGGAGATCGCCGTGCCGGAAGAATTCGACGTGAAGCGCGGCAAATGGAGTTTCGCGCACTTGCCGATGATTCCACCGTATTTCGCGCTGAACCCGATCGCCAAGACGGAAGCGCGCCTCAAAGTATTAAACAAGCTGATCAAACGTAAAGACGTTTCCACCCTCATCAACGCATGCGATGCGGGGCGCGAAGGCGAGCTGATTTTCCGCCTGATCGCGCAAAACGCCAAGGCCAAGCAACCGGTCAAGCGCCTGTGGCTGCAGTCGATGACGCCGGGCGCCATCCGCGACGGTTTTGCACACCTGCGCAGCGACGAAGAAATGCTGCCGCTGGCCGATGCGGCCCGCTGCCGTTCGGAAGCCGACTGGTTGATCGGCATCAATGGCACGCGTGCCATGACGGCGTTTAATTCGAAAGAAGGCGGTTTTTACCTGACCACCGTGGGCCGCGTGCAGACGCCGACCCTGTCCATCGTCGTCGAACGCGAAGACAAGATCAAGAAATTCGTGCCGCGCGACTTCTGGGAAGTGCGCGCCGAATTCGTCTGCGCGGCCGGCATCTATGAAGGCCGCTGGCTCGACACGAAGTTCAAGAAGGACGAGAACGACCCCGAGAAGCGCGCCGAGCGCCTGTGGAGCAAGGCCGCTGCCGACTCGATCGCCACCGCCTGCCGCGGCCGCCAAGGCGTCGTCACGGAAGAATCGAAACCGACCACCTCGATGGCGCCTGGCCTGTTCGACCTGACCAGCCTGCAGCGTGAAGCGAACTCGCGTTTCGGCTTCTCGGCCAAGAACACGCTGGGCCTGGCCCAGGCGCTGTATGAAAAGCACAAGGTCTTGACGTATCCGCGTACCGATTCGCGCCACCTGCCAGAAGACTACATGCCGACCGTGCTGCAGGCGCTGGAAACGGTCAAGGACAACAGCAATTACCACCAGTTCGCCAAGCAGATCATCGACAAGGGCTGGGTCAAGCCGAACAAGCGCATCTTCGACAACACGAAGATCTCGGATCACTTCGCGATCATCCCGACGACGATCGCGCCAAAGAATTTGTCCGAGCCGGAACAGAAGCTGTACGACCTCGTCACGCGCCGCTTCATGGCCGTGTTCTTCCCGCCTGCGGAATTCCAGGTCACCACGCGCTACACGGAAGTGTCCGGCCATCAGTTCAAGACGGAAGGCAAGGTCATGACCAATCCGGGCTGGCTGGCCATCTACGGCAAGGAAGCGTCGACGGACGCCGACAAGGAAAGCAATGGCAACGGCAATCTGGTGCCCGTCGCCAAGGGCGAGAAAGTGCAGACGGAAAGCGTCAGCGCCAACGGCCTGGTGACGAAACCGCCTGCGCGCTTCACGGAGGCGACCTTGCTGTCGGCCATGGAAGGCGCCGGCAAGCTGATCGACGACGACGAGCTGCGCGACGCGATGGCCGGCAAGGGTCTTGGAACCCCGGCAACGCGTGCGGCCACCATCGAGGGCTTGCTGACGGAACGCTACCTGATCCGCGAAGGCCGCGAACTGATTCCGACGGCCAAGGCGTCGCAGCTGATGACCTTGCTGAAAGGCCTGGGCGTCAACGAATTGACGGCGCCGGAGCTGACGGGCGAGTGGGAATACAAGCTGTCGCAGATGGAAAAAGGCAAGATTTCGCGCGAAGAATTCATGCGCGAAATTGCGCAGATGACGCAAATCATCGTCAAGCGCGCCAAGGAATACGACAACGATACGATTCCCGGCGACTACGCCACTTTGGAAACGCCGTGCCCGAATTGCGGCGGCGTGGTGAAGGAAAACTATCGCCGTTTCGCCTGCACCAAATGCGAATTCTCGATGAGCAAGACACCGGGTTCGCGCCAGTTCGAAATCGCCGAAGTGGAACAATTGCTGAAGGACCGCACCATCGGCCCGCTGCAAGGCTTCCGCTCGAAGATGGGCCGTCCGTTCGCCGCCATCCTGCGCATCGTGCGTGATGAAGAGATCAAGAATTTCAAATTGGAATTCGATTTCGGCCAGAACGACGAGAGCGAAGATGGCGAAGGTGTCGATTTCACGGGCCAGACGCCTGTGGGACCGTGCCCCAAGTGCAATGCCGGCGTGTATGAAATGGGCCTGGCCTATGTGTGCGAACACAGCGTGGCCAAGCCGAAGACGTGTGACTTCCGCAGCGGCCGCATCATCTTGCAGCAGGAAATCTTGCCGGAACAAATGGCAAAACTGCTCAACGATGGCAAGACGGACTTGTTGCCGGGCTTTGTATCGCAGCGCACGCGCCGTCCGTTCAAGGCTTTCCTCGTGCGCGGCAAGGATGGCAAGGTGAGCTTCGAGTTTGAAGAGCGCAAGGCCAAGCCTGGTGCCAAGACCAAAGCGGCAGCTGCCGAGGTCGAAGGCGAAGAAGGCGCGGCGCCAGCGAAGAAAACGGCCGTCAAGAAAGCGGCAGCCGTCAAAAAGGCGCCGGCCAAGAAGGCCACGGCCGTGAAAAAGCCGGCCGCCAGGAAGGCGCCGGCGAAGAAGGCGGCAGCGGCGGAGTAATCGGGCGCCAGCCAGCAAGGCAAAAAAAAGCCAGGGATTTCCCTGGCTTTTTTTATGTCCCTGATCCGTCCTGGAATAAGTTGACACTTTTTCGTTACAGAGAAGGAGTGTCCGATGGAACAAGGGTTTCGACGCAGTCAGCGAGATTACAGCCTGGCTTTTAAATTGAGCGTTGTCGAGCAGGTTGAAAAAGGCGAGATGACGTACAAGGCGAGATGACGTACAA
>NZ_NEHB01000035.1 GCF_002127655.1 Janthinobacterium sp. GW456P | reverse complement strand
CCACCCGCGCCGCTTCCAGCGCGGCGCGCGCCTGCGAACGGTAGCTGGCGCCATGCGCGGCCGCGTCCGGCAATGCCGGGCCCTGTTCCAGGAAGCGCGCATTGTCGCGCGCGATGCCGGCCAGGCGCGAATACGCGGCGCGGATGGCGCGCCGGGCGGGGCTGAACGGGTGGATGCGCCACACCGTAAAGCTGAGCACGGTGGCAAACAGGCAGCCGAACATGTACAGACCCAGGAAAGGCGCGCTTTGCGTCATCGATGCCAGCGGATGCGTGACCATCACCACGCAGGCCGTGGCCGCCAGGATGGCCACTTGCGCCGTGGCCGCGCCCCAGATGCGCGCCAGCGCGCCGGCCCAGGAAAACAGCAGCACGGCGAGGGCCGCCGTCGCCATGCCATGCCCGGCCGCCAGCGCCGTCAGGCCGCCGGCCACCGTCGACAGCAGGCCGAAACCCAGCATCGAGACGAAACGCATGCGCCGCGTGCCGGCCGCGTCGGCCAGGCAGGTCCAGAAGGCGCCGATGGCGGCCCAGGAAAAATCGGGGTGGTCGAACAGCAAGCCCAGCAGCAGCATGGCGCTCGAGGCGCAGGCGGCGCGCAGGCCTTCGGACAGATTCGTTTCGTCGATGGCCAGGCTGACCATCCACAGGGGACGGCGCTGCGCCAAGGTATCGGTATAGGCGTGCATGCCCGTCAACCAGCGGCTTGCCAGCATGCGCGAACGGCGGTGAAGTTTCCTGAAATGCAAGTTGAACTTTAAGAAGGTATCAAAGCGTCATCGTAGCATTCCCGGACGAAAAATGTTGCAGTGCAGCGTAAAATCCCTGCGGGCAAAAAAAAACGGCACCGCAGTGCCGCTTTTTGAAGCAGAAAAACTTAGCTGACGGCAGCCAGGCGCGGCTGGGAGCCGCCAAAACGCTGCTCGATCGAGGCGGCGATGCCGGCGGCATCGAGACCCACGCTTTTCAGCAATTGCACGGGGTCGCCGTGATCGATAAAGGTGTCGGGCAAACCCAGCATCAGGATAGGCTTGACGATGCCCTCGGCCGCCAGCGCTTCGGCCACCGCCGAACCGGCGCCGCCCATGATGCAGCCCTCTTCCACCGTCACCAGGTAATCGTGTTCGGCCGCCAGTTGCTTCACCAGCGCCACGTCGAGCGGCTTGACGAAACGCATGTTGGCCACCGTCGCGTCGAGCTTGTCGCCGGCCGCCACGCTCGGGGCCACCATCGAGCCGAAGGCCAGGATGGCGATGCGCTTGCCCTGGCGCTTGAGCTCGCCCTTGCCGATCTCGATGCTGGTCAGTTCCGGCACGATGGCGACACCGGCACCGGCGCCGCGCGGATAGCGGATGGCGGCCGGGCCCGGGTAGTGGTAACCCGTCGTCAGCATCTGGCGGCATTCGTTTTCGTCCGACGCGGCCATGATGACCATGTTCGGAATGCAGCGCAAAAACGCCATGTCGTAATTGCCCGCGTGCGTGGCGCCGTCGGCGCCCACCAGGCCGGCGCGGTCCAGCGCGAACGTCACGTCCAGGTTTTGCAAGGCCACGTCGTGGATCAGCTGGTCGTAGGCGCGCTGCAAAAAGGTCGAGTAAATGGCCACGACGGGCTTCAAGCCTTCGCAGGCCAGGCCCGCGCCAAAGGTCACGGAATGCTGCTCGGCAATGCCGACGTCAAAGTAACGGTTCGGGAATTGCTGTTCGAACTTGACCATGCCGGAGCCTTCGCGCATGGCCGGCGTGATGCCCACCAGGCGCTTGTCGTGGGCGGCCATGTCGCACAGCCAGTTGCCGAACACTTCCGTGTACGTCATCTTGGCCGGCGCCGTGGCCGGCTTGATGCCCTCAAGCGGATTGAACTTGCCCGTGCCGTGGTACAAGATCGGCTCCGCCTCGGCCAGCTTGTAGCCCTGCCCCTTCTTGGTCACCACGTGCAGGAATTGCGGACCCTTCAATTGCTTGATGTTTTGCAAGGTCGGGATCAGCGAATCGAGGTCGTGGCCGTCGATGGGGCCGATGTAATTGAAACCGAATTCCTCGAACATGGTAGCCGGCACGACCATGCCCTTGGCGTGCTCCTCAAAGCGCTTCGCCAATTCCAGCACGGGGCCGGGCAAGACGGACTTGCCGACATTTTTCGCCGCCGCATAGAACTGGCCCGACATCAGCCGCGCCAGGTGGCGGTTCAGCGCGCCCACAGGCGGCGAGATCGACATGTCGTTGTCATTCAAGATAACCAGCAGATTGACGTCTTCCTGCACGCCCGCATTGTTCATCGCCTCGAACGCCATGCCGGCCGTCATCGAGCCGTCGCCGATCACGGCGATCGCGTGCAGCGGATCGCCCTTGATCTTGGCGGCCTGCGCCATGCCCAGCGCGGCGGAAATGGACGTCGACGAGTGCGCCGTGCCAAACGTGTCGTATTCGCTTTCGTCGCGCTTCGGGAAGCCGGAAATGCCGTCCTTCTGGCGCAAGGTATGCATGCGCTCGCGCCGGCCTGTGAGAATCTTGTGCGAATACGTCTGGTGGCCCACGTCCCAGACGATGCGGTCGTGCGGCGTGTTGAACACGTAATGCAGCGCGACGGTCAGCTCGACCGTGCCCAGGTTGGACGACAGGTGGCCGCCCGTCTTGGAAACGGAATCGAGCAGAAAGCTGCGCAATTCCTGGGCCAGCGGCACCAGTTGCGAGCGGGCCAGCTTGCGCACTTGCGCTGGTTCATTGATGGTTTCTAACAGTTTCATTTATGCCTTCCGCTGCACGACCAGGTCCGCCAGCTCGCGCAGGCGGCGTGCCTTGTCCCCGAATGGCGCCAGCGCCGCATGGGCGTCGCACCGCAATTGTTCTGCGAGGGCTCGTGATGGTTCCAGCCCCAGTATCGATACGTAAGTGGGCTTGTTGGCGGCCGCATCCTTGCCCGCCGTCTTGCCCAGGGTGGCCGAATCGGCCGTCGCGTCGAGCACGTCGTCGACCACCTGGAACGCCAGCCCGACGGCGCGCGCATACGCGTTCAGCGCCGTCATCTCGTCCGCCGCCAGGTCCTTGCCCGCCAGCGCGCCGAGGATCACGGCCGCACGCAGCAAGGCGCCCGTTTTCAGTTGATGCATCTGCTCGAGCTGCGGCAAGGTCAAGGCCAGGCCGACGCTGTCGAGGTCGATCGCCTGGCCGCCGCACATGCCTGCGGAACCGGACGCGTGCGCCAGCAGCCTGACCATGGCCATTTGCCGCGCCGGCGGAATCGCCGCGCCGTCGGCCAGCAGCATGAAGGCCTGCGATTGCAGCGCGTCGCCCACCAGCAGGGCCGTCGCTTCATCGTAGGCGATGTGCACGGTGGGCTTGCCGCGACGCAAGGCATCGTCATCCATGCACGGCATGTCGTCATGCGCGAGCGAATACACGTGAATCATTTCCAGCGCGCAAGCTGCGCGCGCGAGGGTGTCCTGATCGGCATCAAACAATTCACCGGCCGCCATCACCAGCAGCGGGCGCACGCGCTTGCCGCCGCCCAGCAGCGCATAGCGCATCGCAGCGTGCAGCTTGTGCGGCACCGCGTCCGCCGCAGGCAAAAATTGGTCGAGCCGGCTTTCCACGCCAGACTGGGTGCTTTGCATCCAGTCGCCGAAGGTCACGCTGTCTTGCATACTGGCCATCATTGGGCGGCCTCGCCGGCATCCACGAACGGTTTCAACATATCGCCTTCCAATACTTTTACCTGCGCTTCGACACTGTCGAGCTGGGTAGCGCAATACTTGACCAGTTCCGAGCCGCGCTGGTACGCCGCGACCGATGCTTCCAGCGGCAACTGGCCCGCTTCCATTTGCGTTACCAGCTGCGCCAGTTCCGCCATCGCCTCTTCAAACGAGGCCGGCGCTGCGGCAGCGGCAGTTAATTTCTTCGACATAGACTCAGATCTCTTCGTGGCACGAGGGGCTTGGTGGGAGACGCCGGGGACTCCCGGCCAGCATAGAAGCGTTATTTTAGAACAAACCACACTATTAAGTGAAAACTAAAGCGCAATCGGCGCGCTCAAAGTCAATAGCGTTGCCAGCTTGTCAGTGGATTTTAGCCGAATCGCCCCGTTCTACCGGAAATTGCGCGCCAAATGACAATGTTTCTCATTAATAGCGCATTTACCGGGCAGGTTTGATAATGCCGAGGCCGATCCGCGCTATAATCGCCGGTTCTGTCCGAAATACCGTTTCAACAAATTTGAATTCAGGTCTTTGCGGATTCTTTCTCTCTGTAGCGGCTGCCAAGGAATGGCCTGGGGCACTGCTGACCGTTGTACATTTATGGGGGGTTGGGATGTCCGATCTGGCTACTCACGCCAAGCTGGCGCGCTCAAACGCGCAACTTCCGGTCCACGTCTATTTTGACGAAACGCTGTTGCAGCGTGAAATGCAGCAATTGTTCCAAGCCGGCCCGCGCTATGTCGGGCATGCGCTGATGGTGCCGGAAACCGGCGATTTTGCGACCCTGGCGTCTGAGAACGAAGGGCGCATGCTCGTGCGCAACGCCAATGGCATCGAAGTGCTGTCCAACGTGTGCCGCCACCGGCAGGCGCTGATGTTCAATGGCCGCGGCAATACGAATAATATCGTGTGCCCGCTGCACCGCTGGACCTACGACCTCAAGGGTGAATTGATCGGCGCGCCGCATTTCCCCGAGACGCCGTGCCTGAACCTGTCGAAAACGCCGCTGCAAAGCTGGAATGGCTTGCTGTTCGAGCAAAATGGCTACAACGTGATGGAAAAATTGAAAGATTTATCCGTCTCGAAAGACCTCGATTTTTCCGGCTACATGTTCGACCACGTGGAAATCCACGAGTGCGACTACAACTGGAAGACCTTCATCGAAGTCTATCTGGAAGACTATCACGTCGAGCCGTTCCATCCGGGCCTGGGCAGCTTCGTCAGCTGCGACGACCTGCGCTGGGAATTCGGCAAGGATTACAGCGTGCAGACGGTGGGCGTGCACCGCGGCCTGCAGCAGGCCGGTTCGCCTGCCTACAAGAAATGGCAGGAGCAGGTGCTGCAATTCCGCGGCGGCGAAGCGCCGCCATATGGCGCCATCTGGCTGACCCTGTATCCGAACATCATGGTCGAATGGTATCCGCACGTACTGGTCGTCTCGACCCTGTGGCCCGATGGCCCGCAAAAAACGCGCAACGTGGTAGAGTTCTATTACCCGGAAGAAATCGTGCTGTTCGAGCGCGACTTCGTCGAAGCGGAACGGGCTGCCTACATGGAAACCTGCGTCGAGGACGATGAAATCGCCCAGCGCATGGATGCGGGCCGCAAGGTCCTGATTGCGCGCGGCGTGAACGAAGTGGGCCCTTACCAATCGCCCATGGAAGACGGCATGCAGCATTTCCACGAGTGGTACCGCAACAATATCGAACTGTAATATTAGTAGAGGGGCCGCATAACGCGGCCCCTCATTCGTTTAACTCTACACTTACAACACCTGACAAAACCGTAGCGAGCGGCAGCACGGCGTGGCTAGGAAGCGCAGCTGTACTGTAGTACAGCGAGCATCGCAGGCCGCGCCCCGCGACGCGCAGTAGGTTTGGTCAGGTGAAAGGCCAAAATGCAATCTTTATGGATGCTGTTTGCCAGCTTTATGTTCGCCATCATGGGCGTGTGCGTGAAACTGGCGTCGGATCTGTATTCGACGTCCGAAATCGTCATGTACCGCGGCATCGTCGGCATGATCGTCATGAGCTGCACGATTCTGTACCAGGGCGGCAGTTTTAAAACCACGATGCCGGGCCAGCATCTGTGGCGCGGCGTGGTGGGCGTGATCGCCCTGTGGCTGTGGTTTTATGCGATCGCCATCCTGCCGCTGGCCACGGCCATGACCCTCAATTACATGGCGCCCATCTGGATCGCCGTGATCCTGCTGGCCGGCGGCTTCTGGAAAGGCATGAAACAGGTCGAGTGGCCGCTGGTGGCCGCGATTGCCATGAGCTTTGTCGGCGTGACCCTGCTGCTGCAACCCGTGTTCGAGACGGATCAGCTGGCCGGCGCCATCACGGCCTTGATTTCCGGCATGCTATCCGCCCTCGCCTACCTGCAGGTGCGCAAGCTGGGCTTGCTGGGCGAGCCCGAATACCGGGTCGTCTTCTATTTCTCGGTCGTCAATTTCCTCGCTGGCGTGATCGGCCACGTGGCCAGCGCCGGCGGCGGCCCCGTCGTCTGGCATGCGCACACGAGCGCCTACGGCATCGGCTTGCTGGCCGCCATAGGCCTGTGCGCCACGATGGCGCAGATGGCCATGACGCGCGCCTATCGCCTGGGCAAGACCCTCGTGGTGGCCAATCTGCAATACACGGGCATCGTCTTTTCCAGCTTCTGGGGCGTGGTGATCTTTGGCGACCTGTTCGACTGGCACGGCTGGACCGGTATCGCCATCATTCTCGCCTCGGGCATTGCGGCAACCTATTACAATACCCGCAACACGGCCCGTGGCGCCGCCATCGCGCGCACGGATCCCATCGCCAGCGAAGTGTAAAGGAGCGTTCCTGATGTACACCACCTTGATCCAGGCCAGCGAACTGGCCAGCCACCTGCAGGACAGCAGCTGGGTGATCCTCGATTGCCGCCACGACTTGCTCAACCCCACTGCCGGCAGCGACGCGTTTGCCGCCGGTCACATCCAGAACGCGCAGTTTGCCGACATCGACACGGCCCTATCCGGCCCGAAGACGGCGCGCGGCGAGGACTTTACGGGACGACACCCCTTGCCAGACCGCAACGCCCTGCTGGCCGCCCTGCGCGGCTGGGGCATCGACGACGACACGCAAGTGGTCGCGTACGATGGCCAGGGCGGCATGTTCGCCGCCCGTTTGTGGTGGCTGCTGCGCTGGGTCGGCCATCCGACGGTAGCCGTGCTCGACGGCGGCCTGGCCGCCTGGCAAGCGCAAGGCTTGCCGCTGGTCACGCCCGTGGCGCCACGCCCTGTCGGCAAGCTGACGGAAAAAACCAGCCTGGTGCGCACTGTCAGCGTGCAGGATGTCATCGCCAACCTGGAAACGCAGGCGTTGACCGTCATCGACGCACGCGCGCCCGACCGTTATCGCGGCGAAAACGAAACCATCGACCCCGTGGGCGGCCATATCCCCGGCGCAAAGAACCGTTTCTTCAAGGATAACCTGCAGGCGGACGGCCGCTTCAAATCCGCTAAAGAACTGGAGCAGGAATTCGCGGGCCTAATCAGCACGGCTGAATCTACTATCCTGCAATGCGGCTCCGGCGTGACGGCGTGCCACAACCTGCTGGCCCTGGAAGTGGCCGGTTTGCCTGGCGCCGCCCTGTATCCGGGTTCGTGGAGCGAATGGTGCGCCGATCCGGCGCGGCCGGTGGCGACGGGCAACTAAAAAAAAGCGGACCTCGGTCCGCTTTTTTCATGCCAGGTGGATAACTACGATGTTATCCCCAGCGCCAGATTCAGGCGTCCCAGCTCCGCCAGCCATGCCTGCTGGCTGGCCGGCTTCTGGTGTCGCGGTTTTCTCGCCAGGTCTTCCGCCAGCAATCGCTCCAGTTCGCACAAGCGCTCCAGCTGTACGTCGATGTCCGTCGGGACAGGAGCCGTATTCTCCACGCGCGGCGCCGGCCTCAACGCTTGCCCGTCTTCCACGCTCAGCCGTGCATACGCGCTGGCCGCGTCAAGCCACTCTTCCAGCCGGCCATCGGCCACGACCCAGAAGCGGTTGCACGCCGTCTCGATCAGGTCGCGGTCGTGCGACACCAATAAACAGCCGCCTTCAAAGCCGCGCAGCGCTTGTCCCAGTTCCGCCTTGCCCTGCATGTCCAGGTGGTTGCTGGGTTCATCGAGCAGCAGCAAGTGGTAGCTGGCCAGCGACAAGCCCAGGAACAGCAGCCGCGCCCGCTCGCCGCCGCTCAGGGTCGCGACCGTCTGGCCATGGCGCGCATACGGGAAACCGGCTGAAATCAAGGCCTGCTTGCGCGCCACCTGGCTGCGCGCCGCCTCATTCTGCACGGCAAACGGGTACAGGGCGTCGGACAGGTCGGCCGTATCGGCCAGCTGCCTGAGCGACTGGTCGTAATAGCCGATGCTGGCCGCGTGGTGCCAGCGCAAGTCCGCACGTTCCTGCTGCGCCTGGATCGCCTGCCAGCACAGGCGCAGCAAGGACGACTTGCCGCTGCCGTTGGCACCCAGCAAGGCGACCCGGTCGCCCGGTTTCAGCCACAGCTGGCCGGTGTGGAACAGCACGGGAGAAGCCGGCACGGCGCGCACGTGCAGCCCATCGAGCGCCAGCAACTGGTCGGCTGCCAGCGCCTTGCCGCGCAAACTCAAACGCCACGGTGCGCCATCGCTGACGAACGATTGCGCATCCTTTAATTTGTCGATGCGCCGCTGCATGGTCTTGGCCTTGCGCGCCAGGTCTTCATTGTCATAGGTGCGGCCCCACAGGGCCAGGCGAGCGCTGCTGGCGGACAGGCGGTCGATTTCCTTCTGTTCCGCCGCATGCCGGGCGGCAGCGGCCTCGTCTGCCTCGGCCAGCGCCGCCAGCGCGGGGCCGCACGGCAAGTCGAAATCGTACAGCCGGCTATCGCGCAAGATCCAGCTACGTGTGGCCACGTTATCGAGCAGGCGCTGATCGTGCGATACGAGGATGAAGGCACCGCGCCAGGCCAGCAAAAATTGCTCCAGCCACAGCAGCGATGGCAAGTCCAGGTGATTGCTCGGTTCGTCGAGCAGCAGCACGTTGGGTTCCTGCAGCAGGGCACGCCCCAGCAGCAGCCGCGTGTGCTGGCCGCCGGACAGCGAGTGCACGGGCACTTGCGCCGTCTCCGGCGCGAAGCCTAGCTCGGCCAGCAGGCTGTCGACCCGCCAATGCAGTTCCGGCTGCTCCTGCACGGGCGCCAGCAAGGCATCGTACAGGCTCAGGCTGGCAAGTTCGGCCGGCAAGTGCTGCTCCACGTGCTGCAAGCGGCAGGCACGAGAATAGTGGATGGTACCGGACGTGGCTTCCCGCGTGCCGCCAAGCAAGCCCAGCAAGGTGGATTTGCCGCAGCCATTGTGGCCGATCAGGCCGATGCGGTCGCCCTGGCGCAAGGTAAAGGCGAGTTCGTTGAAGAGGAAACCGTCGTGGGTATCCAGCTGTAATGCTTGGGTAGAAATCAGGGTAGTCATGGCTCTTGTCTTTGTTCGGGATGCAAGCATCCGCGTTAACAGGAGCGCTAACGACAACGGAGTACCAGGAAAGGACTCGTAGAGGAGGGTAACTTTGCTCTGGCCAGGTTATCGCAGCGCGATAGAACGTGGGCAAGAGCTGGCAAATGCGCTTAAAGAGCGTGCGCGCCACAAGGCGAGCAACAAGTTTTCTTCCATTATATTTTCCTCCTTTCTGTGCAAGTTAGTCAGAAAGGCAATACTACACCCAGCGAGCCTGCGTATCAACCGCCGTGGCGCTTGTGCGTCAGGAACAGCACGATACACACGCCCAGCGCGATCAACAGCACTTGCGGGATGGTCTCGCGCAAGGTGGCGCGGCGCTGCATCTGCGGCATCAGGTCGGACAGGGCGATATAGATGAAGCCGGACGAGGCGAACACGAGCACGTACGGGATCAGATTGCTGGCGCGGTCCAGGGTGAAATAGCCGAGCAAGCCGCCGGCCACCGCCATCAAGCTGCACAGCAGGTTGAAGATGTAGGCGCGCAGGCGCGAGAAGCCCGCGTTGAGCAGCACGATGAAGTCGCCGATTTCCTGCGGGATTTCATGCGCGATGATGGCCAGGCCCGTGACCAGGCCCAGTTTCGGGTCGGCCAGGAAGGCGGCGGCGATCAAGATGCCGTCCGTAAAGTTGTGCATGCCGTCGCCGACCAGGATCATCCAGCCGGCCTTGCCCGCCTCGTGCTTGTCGTGGCCGTGCGCATGGTGGTGGCCGTCGCCTTCGTGGTGGTGCGAATGGCGCAGGATGGCGAATTTTTCCAGCATGAAGAAGGCCAGCAAGCCCGCCAGCAGGGTGGCGAACAGGCTGCGCGGGTCCGCCTGCGACTCGAACGCTTCGGGCAAGGCGTGCAGCAAGGACGTCGACAACATGATGCCGACGGACAAGCTGACCATGCGCTCGACCACTTTGGACAGGAATGCAAACGAAAAGATCGCCGCCGCGGTAATGCTGAAGACGCCCGCGATCGTGGTCGCGAGCAAAATGGATATAAGGACGGGATCGATGATTTTCTTACCTCAAAATGGCGCCGGGTCACTGGCGCCCGCGATGCTGGCGTCTGGCCTGATGAATGCGTTGTTATCTGTTATTTAATTTTTTTGCGCGTTTGGCGGCAGCGTAGCGCGATGAAGATGCAATTGTACTGCATTGGCGCGCTCCGGGCATTTTACAGCCCGGTGCGCCTTTCGCGCCAACGGCTGGAAGACAGGGTATTTTTCTGTTGCAGATTACGCCACGCCGTGGCTCTTGAACCAGGACAGGCAGCGCGCGTAACCGTCTTTCGCATCGGCCGCCACATAGCTGGGGCGGTAATCGGCATTGAAGGCGTGGCCCGCATCGGGATACACGACGAATTCCGACTTGTTGCCGCCCTTGGCCAGCGCGTCTTTCATTTTGCCGATCGACTCCTGCGGGATGCCCGTATCCTTGCCGCCATACAAGCCCAACACGGGCACGTTCAAGGTGGCGGCGATATCGATGGGGTTGCTCGGCTGCAAGGGAGTCGGCTCGCCCACGAGGCGGCCATACCAGGCCACGCCCGCCTTGACGGCCGGATTGTGCGCCGCGTACAGCCACGTGATGCGGCCGCCCCAGCAAAAGCCCGTGATGCCCAGGCGGCTCGTGTCGCCACCGTTCTGCTTCGCCCACGCAACAACCGCATCGAGGTCCGTCATCACTTGCGCATCCGGCGTCTTGGCGATGATGCCTTTCATCAATTCCGGAATGCTGGCCACCTTGGTGGGGTCGCCCTGGCGCACGAACAGGTCGGGCGCCAGCGCCAGATAGCCCTGCTTGGCGAAACGGCGCGCCATATCGGCGATATGTTCATGCACGCCAAAGATTTCCGAAATGACCAATACCACGGGCAAACCCGTCTTGCCTTCCGGCTGCGCCGCATACACGGGCACGGCCTGGCCATCGACCATCACCGACATGGTGCCCGTGACGAGCCCGGCGGAATCCGTCTTGATGACGTTTTGCGCCGCCACGGGCAGCACAGCCACGGCAAAGCCCGCGCCCAGCGCCACCTTCAGGAAACCGCGCCGGCCGTCCGGCCCGGACACGCTGCTCTGGCCCAGCAAACTTTCACAATCGGTGATCATATTGCTCATGCGTTTCTCCTGAATATAGTGCATCGGAAAATGTCGGCTTACGCTGCGCTAAGCCGACCTACGGTCATTGCTCAAGTCAAACATTTGTTCGGCTTACGGTCATTGCTGAATTAAACGTAGGTCGGCTTGGCGGGGCATGCCCCGCGTAAGCCGACGCAGCATCAATGCGCCTCGTCCCAGTTGCGTCCCACGCCCACCTCGGCCGTCAACGGCACTTTCAGCGCGGCCACGCCTGCCATCAGTTCCGGCAGCTTGCGCTTGACCAGTTCCAGCTCCGCGTCCGGCACTTCCAGCACCAGTTCATCGTGCACCTGCATGATCATCTTCGTTTGCAAGCCGTCCGTTTCCAGCCAGCCTTGCACGGCGATCATGGCCAGCTTGATCAGGTCGGCGGCCGTGCCCTGCATCGGTGCGTTGATCGCCGCCCGTTCCGCGCCCTGGCGGCGCGGGCCGTTCGGCGAATTGATTTCCGGCAACCACAAACGGCGGCCGAACACGGTTTCCACGTAGCCGCGCGCCTTCGCTTGCTGGCGCGTGTCTTCCATGTACTGTTTTACTCCGGAAAAACGGGCAAAGTAACGGTCGATATAGCTTTGCGCGGCCGTGCGGTCCACGCCCAGGTTGCCGGCCAGGCCGAAGGCGCTCATGCCGTAGATTAAACCGAAGTTGATGACCTTGGCGTAGCGGCGCTGTTCGCTCTGCACTTCCGCGGCCGGCACGCCAAAGATTTCAGCGGCCGTGGCGCGGTGAATGTCGATGCCGTCGGCAAACGCGCGCAGCATGGCTTCATCACCCGAGATATGCGCCATGATGCGCAATTCGATCTGCGAATAGTCGGCCGAAACGATGTGGCTGCCCGGCGGCGCAATGAACGCTTCGCGGATGCGGCGGCCTTCCGCGCTGCGGATGGGGATATTCTGCAAGTTCGGGTCGTTCGACGCCAGCCGCCCCGTCACGGCTACGGCTTGCGCATAGTTCGTATGCACGCGGCCCGTAGTGACGTTGATCATCTTGGGCAATTTGTCCGTGTACGTCGATTTCAGCTTGGCCATGCCACGGTACTCGAGCAGCACTTTCGGCAGCGGATAATCCTCGGCCAGCTTTTGCAGCACCTCTTCATCGGTTGAAGGCGCGCCCGTCGGGGTTTTCTTGACCACCGGCAGTTTCAATTTTTCAAAGAAAATTTCGCCGATCTGCTTGGGCGAACCCAGATTGAATGGCTGCTCGGCCAGTTCATACGCCTTCTTTTCCAGTTCGAGGATTTTCACGGCCAGCTCGGCCGACTGAATGTTGAGCAATGCATCGTCGATCAGCACGCCGTTGCGCTCGATCTTTTGCAAGACCACGGCCGTCGGCATTTCGATCTTTTCATAGATAAACGTGAGTTTTTCATCGTTCGCCACATTGCCCCACATGGCATTGTGCAAACGCAAGGTCACGTCGGCATCCTCGGCCGCGTATTTCGCCGCCTGCTCCACCTCGACTTGATTGAACGTGATCTGTTTGGCGCCCTTGCCGCACACGTCCTCGAACGGGATCGTCGTATAGTTCAGGTGGCGCAGGGCCAGGCTGTCCATGTCGTGCTTCTTGTGCGACTCGAACACATACGATTCGAGCAAGGTATCGTGGGCGATGCCGCGCAGCGTCACGCCATGGTTGGCGAAGATATGACTGTCATACTTCAGGTTCTGGCCCAGCTTGGGTTTGTTTTCATCTTCGAGCCACGGGCGCAGTTTCGCCAGCACGTGGTCGCGCGTCAACTGCTCAGGCGCGCCCGCATAGTCATGCGCCAGCGGGATGTAGCAGGCGGCGTGCTCGGCCACGGAGAGGGAAATGCCGACCATTTGCGCCGTCATCGGTTCCAACGAGGTGGTTTCCGTATCGACGGCCGTCAAGGGTGCCGCGTCGATCAGGGCGATCCATTTGTCGAGTTGCTCGTCCGTCAGCACGGTTTCATACACGGCCTCGACTGCTGGGGCCGCATCGGCGAACATGTCGCCCGTGGTATTTGCCACGGAAGCGCCGGCGGCAGGCGGTGCGCCGACGGGCGACATGGGCGGCGGCGCCGCGCCCAGTTCGCGCAGCAGCGCCTTGAAGCCGTAGCGCTGGAAGAAGGCCAGCAGCGCTTCCTTGTCTTCGTGTTTCGCCACCAGCGAGTCGGCGATCGTCGTCATGTGGCCGGACAGATCGCAATCGGTCTTGACGGTGATCAAGGCGCGCGCCTGCGGCAGCCATGGCAGGGCCGTGCGCAGGTTTTCCCCCACGGCGCCACCCACCTTGGCCGCGTTTTCCATCACGCCTTCCAGGCTGTCGTACAAGGTCAGCCATTTGACGGCCGTCTTCGGGCCGCATTTCGATACGCCCGGCACGTTGTCGACCGTATCGCCGATCAGCGACAGATAATCGATGATGCGGTTCGGCGGCACGCCGAATTTGACCAGCACGGCCGCTTCGTCGAGCTTTTCATTGCTCATGGTATTGATCAGGGTCACCTGGCTGTTGACCAGCTGCGCCAGGTCCTTGTCGCCCGTCGACACCACCACGTTCATGCCGGCGGCGGCCGCCTGCACGGCCAGGGTGCCGATCACGTCATCGGCCTCCACGCCGTCGACCATCAAAATCGGCCAGCCCATGGCGCGCACGGCTTCGTGGATAGGTTCGATCTGCAGCCGCAGGTCGTCCGGCATCGAGGCGCGCGTGGCCTTGTACTCGGGGTACATATCATCGCGGAAAGTTTTACCTTTGGCATCGAACACGCAGGCGATGTAGGCGGCCGGGTAATCGGCGCGCAGGCGGCGCAGCATGTTGACCATGCCATGCATGGCGCCCGTGGGATAGCCGTCCGGGCTGCGCAGATCGGGCAGCGCATGGAAGGCGCGATAGAGGTAACTGGAACCGTCGACTAACAGCAGGGTGTTTTGCATAATGCCAATAAAATAAGGTGAGCCGCGCCAGCCGGGAAGAAACAGCGGCGGGCGGGTGGAATATCGCCCAATTATCGCAGAGTTTAGGGCCGCGCCACCGGCCGCAACGCGCGCCGCTCCCAGTGTTTTTGTCCCCCTAAGGAGCAAAAAAGGGCACGCCGGCGACCTCTGCCAACCATTTCCGCTCATTTAAACAGCATTGCCTACCAGTTTGTTACAATGCCTTATAGATAAATTGACGGCATTACCCCACTGCACGCGCTGCAGTCCCACACATGGAAGCGAACCCATCATGATGCGTACATCGACACTCTGGACATTCCTCGCCCTGCCCCTGCTGGCATGTTCGGCCATTGCCAGCGCCCAGACGCCGGCCAAACCGAGCGACGCGCCGCCACAGCTCGAACGTATCGAGGAAATGGGCGAAGCCCCCATCACCGTGGCGCCGGCCGCGGCCAAGCAGCAGATTACCGAGAAACGCGAAGCGGGCGTGACCTCCGAAGTGAAGGTCACCACGGGCGGCAGCACTTATTACATGAAGCCGGCCGCCGGCGCCGACCAGGCCAACGGCAACGCCCTGCGCGGCCCGCAATGGAAAGTGCTGGAATTCGACTTGGGCAAGAAGAAACAGAAACAACGCGATGAAGAGGCCGCGGACGCGCCGGCACCGCCCGCAGCAGCGAAGTAAGCAGCCACTCTCTTCTGCCCTGCCCCGGCCATGCGCGGGGGCAGCCGGCTTTTTTTGACCTTTTAGACCATTCCTCTCTTTCCCATGGCAGTTTTTACCGCGCTACACCTGGACGATATCGGCCAGTGGATCACGCAATTTCCACTCGGCAAACCTCTGGCGCTCAAGGGCATCGCGTCCGGCATCGAAAACAGCAATTTCTTCCTGAGCACGGAGCGCGGCGAGTATGTGCTGACGATCTTTGAAAACCTCAGCTTCGAGCAATTGCCGTTCTATCTGCAACTGATGCGCCACCTGGCGGACCGGGGCGTGCTGGTGCCCGCGCCGATCGCCAGTGCCGATGGCGAACTGGTGACGGCCCTGCAAGGCAAGCCGGCCGCCATTGTCAGCAAACTCGACGGCAGCTCGCAGATGGCGCCGCAGGCCGTGCATTGCGCCGCGGTCGGCGCCATGCTGGCGAAGATGCACCTGGCGGCGCAGGACTTCCCCCTGCAGCAGCCGAATCTGCGCGGCCTGGACTGGTGGAACGCCACCACGCCACTGGTCTTGCACCACCTCGACGATGCCAGGGCCCACCTGCTGCGCGCGGAAATCCATTTCCAGGACGCCTTTGCGGCCTGCGATACCTACAAAGCCATCCCGCGCGGTCCCGTACATGCCGACTTGTTCCGCAACAACGTCATGTTCGACGGCGAGCGCCTGACGGGCTTTTTCGACTTTTACTTTGCCGGCTGCGACACCTGGCTGTTCGACGTGGCCGTTACCGTCAACGACTGGTGCGTGGACCTGGCCACGGGCGTGCTCGACACGGTGCGCGTGCGCGCCCTGCTCGACGCCTACCAGGCCGTGCGCCCGTTTACGCACGAAGAACAAACGGCGTGGCAGCCGATGCTGCGCGCCGCGGCGCTGCGTTTCTGGCTGTCGCGCCTGTACGATTATTACCAGCCGCGCGAAGCGGAAATGCTGACCCCGCACGATCCCACGCATTTCGAACGCATTCTGCGCGAACGTATCGCCACACCTGCTCCGGAACTGTTTTAAACATGGAAAAATTACCTGCAAGTACAGGCTGGCAATGGGTGAAACAGGGATTTGCCCTGTTTCGCAAGCAGCCTGGCGGCATGTCGATGCTGTTTCTCGGCTATATGTTTTGCATGCTGGCCGTCAGCATCGTGCCCGTGCTCGGCCAAATGCTGCCCGTCATCCTGGTGCCCGTGTTTTCCGTCGCCTTCGTGCGAGGCTGCCTGAATATCGACCAGGGCAAGCGCGTCCTGCCCAGCCTCTTGATTTCGGGCTTCCGCAGACCCGCGTTTCCTTCCCTGTTCGGTCTGGGCGTGCTGTATATCCTGATGGCGATCGTTGCCATCGGCGCCTCGACCCTGGTGGACGACGGCTTGCTGTGGCGCCTCGTCACCGGGCAACTGACGGAAGAAGCGGCACGCGCCGCCATTCCGGAATCGCGCCTGGGCCTGGGCATCCTGCTGGCCATCGCGATGTACGTGCCTGCCGCCATGGCCTTCTGCTTTGCCGCGCCGCTGATCTACTGGAAACAAGTCAGCCTGGGCAAGGCGCTGTTCTTCAGCTTTTTCGCCGTCTGGCGTTCGCTGTCGGCCTTCATCGTCTTCGCCGCCACCTGGTTCGCCATCAGCGTCGTTACCAGCCAGTTGCTGGCCATCATCTTTGGCCGCACGCCGCTGATGATGCAGCTGATGATGCCCCTGTCGATGATCTTGACCATCATCATGCATTGCTCGTTCTACGCCGCCTACCGCCAGATCTTCGGCCTGCCCGCCGATGAGAGCAAGACGGTGTCGCTGGATAAGCCCTAATTCGCGCTGGCGGTGATGTCGGATTACGCTGGGCGTTGCCCCGCTAATCCGACCTACGCGCCATACCAGATCACCGCCCCAGCCGTTCCAGCTTGGCGATCCCCAGGTCCAGCACCTTCATGCCGTGCTGGCCGAAGTTGATCTGCGCGCGCGCATTGCCGCCGCCGCCTTCGATATTGACGATCACGCCTTCGCCGAACTTGGCGTGCGCCACCGATTCGCCGATGCGCCAGCCGCCGCCCGTGGCTTTTTGCGCGATCTTTTGGGCAATCGCATTGTCCGATCCCAGGCTGGCCACCTTGGGTGCCTCGTCCCAGGCCGACTTGCGGTTGCCGAACCAGTTAGCCTGCACCTTCGGCGATAGCCATTTCAAGGACTCTTCCGGCAACTCGTCGAAGAAGCGCGACTTCATGTTGTAGCGCGTCTGGCCGTGCAGCATGCGCGTCTGCGAAAAGCTCATGTAGAGCCGCTTGCGCGCGCGCGTGATCGCCACGTACATCAGCCGACGTTCCTCTTCCACGCCGTTGTCTTCCTTCGAGCTGCTTTCGTGCGGGAACAGGCCCTCTTCCAGGCCGGTAATAAAGACGTTGTCGAATTCCAGGCCCTTGGCCGAGTGCACCGTCATCATCTGCAGCGCATCCTGGCCCGCCTGCGCCTGGTTGTCCCCCGCTTCCAGCGACGCGTGCGATAAAAATGCGGAGAGCGGCGACATCACGGCCGGCAGCGGCGCGTCCGCGTCGAGTATCTCGATGCCATCCTGGTTGACGACGGGCGCGCCCGACTGCGCCTGGGCCGCTGGGCCCAAGTGGGCCGGTGCACCCTGTCCAAAACCTTCCTCGGAAATGAACTGGGAAGCCGCGCTGACCATCTGCTCCAGATTCTCGATGCGGTCGGCGCCTTCTTTTTCATTCTGATAATGCTGCAGCAAGGTACTCGCTTCCAGCACCACTCTGACCATTTCCGGCAAGGACAATTGCTGCGTTTCAAAGCGCACGCCTTCGATCAGCTTGACGAAACCGGCCAGCACGCTGCCCGCCTTGCCTGCCACATACGGCACGGCCGCGTACAGCGAAATACCGTACTGCTCGGACGCGCCCTGCAATTGCTCGATCGAGCGCATGCCGATGCCGCGCGTGGGGAAATTGACCACACGCAAGAAAGCGGAGTCATTGTGCGGGTTGTCCATCAATTGCAAATAAGCAATCGCGTGCTTGACCTCGGCGCGCTGGAAGTAGCGCTGGCCGCCATACACGTGGTAGGGAATCGCGGCCGAAAACAGCGCGTGCTCGATCACGCGCGACTGCGCGTTCGAGCGGTACAGAATGGCGATTTCGCTGCGCGAGGCGCCGTCGGCGATCAGGCTTTTCGCCTCTTCGATGATCCACTGCGCTTCCTGCAAGTCGGAACTGGCCTCGTACACGCGCACCTGCTCGCCATGGCCCGCGTCCGTGCGCAAATTCTTGCCCAGGCGCTTGCTATTGTTCGCGATCAGCACGTTGGCGCTGTCGAGGATGTGGCCGTGCGAGCGGTAGTTCTGCTCCAGCTTGATCAAGTTCTTCACCTGGAACTCGTGCTCGAAGGCGCTCATGTTGCCCACGTTGGCGCCGCGGAAAGCATAGATGCTCTGGTCATCGTCGCCCACGGCAAACAGGGCGCCGCCATCGCGGCTGCCATGGCCGGCCAGCAATTTCAACCAGTTGTATTGCAGATTGTTCGTATCCTGGAACTCATCCACCAAAATGTGGCGGAAGCGCGCCTGGTAATGCTCGCGCAAGGGCTGGTTGCGGCTGAGCAATTCGTACGTGCGCAGCAGCAATTCCGCAAAATCGACGACGCCTTCGCGCTGGCACTGGTCGTCGTACAGCTGGTACAGCTCGACCATTTTGCGCTCGTGCGCGTCGTACGCTTCCACGTCCGTGGCGCGCAAGCCCTGGTCCTTGGCATTGTTGATGAAATACATCACCGTCTTCGGCGGGAATTTTTCATCATCAATGTTATTTGCCTTCAACAAGCGCTTGATCACCGACAACTGATCCTGCGAATCGAGAATCTGGAACGTCTGCGGCAAGGCCGCGTCGCGGTAGTGCGTGCGCAGCAAGCGGTTGCACAGGCCGTGGAAGGTGCCGATCCACATGCCGCGCGTATTGATCGGCAGCATGGCCGACAGGCGCGTGAGCATTTCCTTGGCAGCCTTATTCGTAAAGGTCACGGCCAGGATGCCCGGTGGCGATACCTGCTGGGTCTGGATCAGCCACGCGATGCGGGTGGTCAGCACGCGGGTCTTGCCCGAACCGGCGCCTGCCAGGATCAGCGCATGCTGGGCCGGCAGGGTGACGGCAGCCAATTGTTCGGGATTGAGGTTGTGAAGAAGATTTTGCATCCCGTGATTATACCGGCATGGCTAAAAATACTGTGCATTTGTCCAGCGGTCGCGCCAGTTTTCCGCGCGCGCGCTACAATCGGCGTCCCGACACAACGGCCCGTATCCCCATGACACCACCCACCCACCTCGACGGCGCCCGCGTACTGGCCTGGGCCTGGTCCGACCTGCCCTTCGGCCATGTCGCCAGTGAGGGCGGCACCGCCCCCGTCGCCATCCACGGCCTGGCCGTGTGCCGCTACGGCGACGAGGCGCGCGTCTACCGTTTCAGCTGCGATGCCCAGTGGGAAGGCGTGCAGGATGAGGTGTATGCCAGCGCGGATGAAGCCAGGCAGCAGCTGCCGGCGCAATACCGGGCCGTGGCCGCCACCTGGCATCAGTCCTAGCGCACCGGCTTGGCCTTGCCTTCACTGAGCGCCTGGGCGATCACCTGGCGCGTGGTCTTGTCGGCTGCTTTCGAGGCCTTTTCCTGCTGGCGTCCCAGCGCTTCCATCTGCTTGCCCAGGGTTTCCATCGGCTTGCCGCGCTGATCCATCTGGCGCGACAGCGCATCCACCTTGTCCGCCTCGCGCTCTTGCGCGGCGGCAATGCGATCGTTGACCTCTTCCATCGCATCCTGCGCATCTTCCATCTGCTGCTGCAGGCGTTCCATCTCGCGCCCGGCCGCGCGGCGCGCCGTCTCCGTGGTCGCCTGTGTCTGGCGGCGCGCCACCTCGTCCATCTTGCGGCCCAGTTCCTGCTGCTGGCGGCCCAGTACGCGCAGTTGTTCCGACTCGCGCGCGCTGACGTTCGCCTGCGCCGCGCCATGGGCGCCCATCTTGCTGCCCAGCTCGCCCATCGCCTTGCCATGCTCGCTCATCTGCTTGCCCAGGCCGCTCATCTGCAAACCCAGCTGTTGCGAAGGCTTCCAGGCGTCGCGCACGCGGGCCAGCAGCGCGGCATCCTGCGTCACATAGCCCTTGCCCTGGTCGCGGAACCACAGGAACTGTCCCTTGAGCGAGCGCTGCAGCTGCTTGATCTGCTGGCCGTCGACATCGGTGCCGGCCATGGTGACGCTATCCTCGCTACTGTCGACGAGGGCATAGCCATCGCCGCTGCCCATGGAAATATTGATTTGCTTGCTGGGCGGCGCGGGCGGGGCCGGTGGCGCGGGCGGCTGCGGCGGCTGCACGGCCAGCGCGCTGCCGCTGAGCAGGATACCGGCCAGGCTGAGGATCAAACGGTGGGAAGTGGACATGGCTGCCTCATCGCAAAAGTAGTGGAGCGTTGACTGTAGCGGCAACCGGACCTGGCCTCCAGGGCGCTGCGACAGGCGGCACAAATGCTTGCCTGGACGGCAAGCTTGCGCGATGGATGGCAAGCGGGCAAAAAAAAACGGAGGCCGCAGCCTCCGCAAAAACGCCGTGGTACGGCGTATGTTAATCAGTACAGCACGACGGAGCGGATCGATTCGCCGCTCTTCATCAAGTCGAAACCCTGGTTGATATCTTCCAGTTTCAAGCGGTGCGTGATCAAATCGTCGATATTGAGCTTGCCTTCCATGTACCAGTCGACGATCTTCGGCACATCCGTGCGACCGCGCGCGCCGCCAAAGGCGGAACCCTTCCATACGCGCCCCGTCACCAGCTGGAATGGACGCGTGGAAATTTCCTGGCCGGCCGCCGCTACGCCGATGATGATGGACTGGCCCCACCCCTTGTGGCAGCACTCGAGCGACTGGCGCATGGTGGTGGTGTTGCCGATGCATTCAAAACTGTAGTCGGCGCCGCCGTCCGTCAGCTGCACGATGGTGTCAACAACGTTTTCCACTTCGTTGGCGTTGACAAAATGCGTCATGCCGAACTTGCGCGCGATGGCCTGGCGCGCCGGGTTGATGTCGACGCCGATGATTTTATCGGCGCCGACCATCTTCGCCGCCTGGATCACGTTCAGGCCGATGCCGCCCAGGCCGAATACCACGACATTTGCGCCCGCCTCGACCTTGGCCGTGAACAGCACGGCGCCCACGCCCGTCGTCACGCCGCAGCCGATGTAGCAGACTTTATCGAAGGGCGCGTCTTCGCGGATCTTCGCCAGGGCGATTTCCGGCACGACGATGTAGTTCGAGAAGGTGGACGTGCCCATGTAGTGGAAGATGGGCTTGCCGTCGATGGAAAAGCGCGAGGTGGCGTCCGGCATCAGGCCGCGGCCCTGCGTCGAGCGGATCGACTGGCAAAGGTTCGTTTTTTGCGACAGGCAGAATTTGCACTGGCGGCATTCCGGCGTGTACAGCGGGATGACGTGGTCATCCTTTTTCAGGCTTTTCACGCCCGGGCCCACGTCGACGACGACGCCGGCACCTTCATGGCCGAGGATGGACGGGAAGATGCCTTCCGGATCGGCGCCGGACAGGGTGTAGTAATCGGTATGGCAAATGCCGGTCGCCTTGATCTCGACCAAGACCTCGCCCTCACGCGGGCCGGCCAGGTCGACTTCCTCGATGGTCAACGGCGCGCCCGCCTTCCATGCAATCGCTGCTTTGGTTTTCATGTGTGTCCTGTCTATGGTTGAACCTGGCGCGCCAGCGCGCCGTATCGCCACATCATAGCAAGGCACGCACCGGCGTGCCACACCGGCGCAAGGGACTTACTTGGTCTTTGCCCTGTTGAGGAAAGCGCCGTGCAAGCCGTTCAGGGTTTCTTCGGCCAGCAGCAGCTGGCTGGCGATTTCATTGATCTTGCGGCGGCTGGAACGGGCGTGATCGCGCAGCACTTCGAAGGCCGTGTTGCGGTCCGTCTGGAACTTGCCCATCAGCAAACCCACGGCCAGGCTCGTTTCACGGCCGGCGGCCAGCGCCGCGTTCAGGTTCAGCTCAGTACGACGCAGCTGGCGGATTTCATCGGCACGGGCCAGGCCCGCTTCGAACGCAGGCATCAAACGGCCTTCGTCGACGGGTTTCACCACGTAGCCGACGGCGCCGTAGGCGGCCGCCTGCTTGCCCGATTCGCTGTCGCCGCTGCCGGACAGGAACATGAACGGCACGCCCGTCTCGCCATGCAGGCGCTTGGCCAGTTCCAGGCCGGACATACCCGGCATGTGGATGTCGAGCAAGGCCAGATCCGGTTCGCGCTGGGCGATCAGCTGCAGCGCCACTTCGGCCGAATGGGCCAGGGCCGTCTCGTAGCCGGCATGGCGCAGGACTTCGCCGAGGAATTCCAACAGGAGCTGGTCATCGTCAACGATCAGGATAAGGCGTTTCGCGGCAGCTGGCTGACTCATGGGTGGGGAACCTCGGTAATGAATGATGTTCTTATTATATGCCGATTATTGCCCCAAATCAGCCCCGCATGTCCACGCTCACGCCGCGAATAATTGATTGAATTGCTGCACCGCAATATCCACATCGTCCGCCTGGTAGACGCTAGTAATGGCCGCCACCATGTCGGCGCCGCGCGCGGCCAGCGGCGCGGCGTTCTCCGGCGTCATGCCGCCGATCACCACGCAGGGCAAAGCGATCTCGCGTTTCGCCTGCAGCACGATATCGAGGGGCGTCGTGACCGGATACTTCTTCACCAGCGACGGATAAAAGCCGCCGAAGGCCACATAGCTGGCGCCGCCGGCCTCGGCCGTTCGTGCCAGGGCCATGTCGCCGTAGCAGGAGGCGCCGACGATCTTGTCCTTGCCCAGGCGCGCGCGCACCTGCGCCACGGACGCATCGGTGCCGCCCACGTGCACGCCATCGGCGTCGAGCTCTTCGCACAGCTCGATAAAATCGTTGATGATGAAGGGCACGCCATACTTGCGGGCCAGGGACAGCAAGGCGCCCGCCTGCTCGCGCCGCTGCTGCGCCTCGGCGCTCTTGTGACGGTATTGCAGCAGGGCCACGCCTTCCTGCAAGGCTTGCTCGCTCACGTCGAGCAGGCGGTCGGTGTCGTCCCAGTTCGGGGTAATCAGATACAGTCCACGCATGATATTGTCCTTATTGAATGAATCGTTGCGGCATGAATTGACCTGGCGCAATCGCATACGCGCCGGCCAGGGCCGCATGGCAATAGCTTTGCGCGCCATCGAGCGCGTCTTGCATCGGCACGCCTTGCGCCAGGCGCGCCGCGATGGCGGAGGCCAGGGTGCAGCCGCTGCCGTGAAATTCTCCGGGCAAGCGCGGCCAGCGCCACTCGCGCTGCCCGCCACCGGCGTCAAACCAGCGGTTGATGACCGTCTCGCCCTCGCCATGGCCGCCCGTCACCAGCACGTGGCCACAGCCTTGCGCGCGCAAGGCTGCTTCGCCACCGAGGGCCAGCGCTTCCGGCCCGTTCGGTACGATCACGGTAGTCAGCGGCAGCAAGGGAGCCAGCGCCAGCACGGCATCATCCCGGCTGAGCACGTCGCCATGGCCGCTGGCCAGCACGGGATCGAGCACCACCGGCAAGCTTGGGGCGGCCAGCCGCATTTGCGCGATCAGTTGCGCGATGACGGCCGCATTCGCGGCGCTGCCCGGGATGCCGATTTTCACGGCGTGAATCGCCATCTTGTCGATCAGCGCCAGCGCCTGCCGGCGCAGCAGCTCCGGCGCCACCGCCTGCACGCCAAACACCCTGTCATTGTCCTGCACCGTCAGCGCCGTGATCACGGGCAAGGCATGCGCGCCCTGCGCCGCAATCGCGACAATATCGGCGGCGATGCCGGCGCCGCCCGACGGATCGACGCCGGCAAACACCAGCACCGTCGGCAACGTTGGCGCCATCACGCCAGCCGACCCGCCATCGGCGACGATGGGGAAGCGGCAAATTTACGCGGCATGCGTCCCGCCAAAAACGCTTCGCGCCCGGCCCGCACGGCCAGCTTCATCGCACGCGCCATGCGCACGGGGTCGCGCGCGCCGGCAATGGCCGTGTTCATCAGCACGCCATCGCAGCCCAGTTCCATGGCGATGGCCGCATCCGACGCCGTGCCCACGCCCGCATCGACGAGCACAGGGACTTTCGCCTGGTCGATGATCAAGGACAAATTCCACGGATTCAAGATACCCATGCCCGAGCCGATCAGCGAGGCCAGCGGCATGACGGCCACGCAGCCGATGTCTTCCAAAATCTTCGCCTGGATGGGGTCGTCGCTGCAGTAGACCATCACGTCAAAACCATCCTTGACCAGCGCTTCGGCCGCGATCAGGGTTTCCGGCATGTGTGGAAACAGGGTCTTCTCATCGCCCAGCACTTCCAGCTTCACCAGATTGCGCCCGCCCAGCAGCTCGCGCGCCAGCTGCAGGGTGTAGACGGCGTCTTTCGCGTTGTAGCAGCCGGCCGTGTTCGGGAGTATCGTGTACTGGTCCGGCGGCACGACGTCGAGCAGGCTGGGCGCGTTCGGATCCTGGCCAATGTTCACTCTGCGGATGGCCACCGTGATGATCTGCGCCTCGGCCGCATCCGTCGCTTCGCGCGTCTGCGGCAAATCCTTGTACTTGCCGCTGCCCACCAGCAAGCGCGATTGATACTGTTTTCCTGCAATGGTCAGCAGGTCGTTATTTGTTGCGGTATTCATGTGCTTTTCCTTAAGTATTTAAACATCCGAAGAAAACCGTAACGAGCGGCGATGATTTGTGGCCGAGACGCGCAACCGTGCTTGAGCACGGTGAGCATCGCAGGCCGCAAAGCGCGACGCGCAGTAGGTTTGCTTGGACGTTTTCAGCCGCCGCCGATGGCGCGGACTATTTCAACCTGGTCTTGCACCTGCAAGACCTGCCCTGGCCACGCCTTGCGCGGCACGACGTTGCGGTTGACGGCCAGCGCCAGCGCCTGGTTTTCCAGCGACAGCGCGGCGATCAGTTGATCGAGGGTTTGCCCCGGCGGCACCTGGTGCGGCGCGCCGTTGAGCGTGATCGATATCCATGCAGGCATCACGCTCTCCTTCAGACCTTGCGGTACAGTTCGGCGCCATTCTTGATGAATTCGATGGCCTTGATTTCCATGCCCTGCTGGAGCGCCTTGTCTTCCGCGATGCCCATGCCGGCCGCGTATTCGCGCACTTCCTGCGTGATCTTCATCGAACAGAAATGCGGGCCGCACATGGAACAGAAATGCGCCACCTTGGCCGAATCCTTGGGCAAGGTTTCATCGTGGAATTCGCGCGCCTTATCCGGGTCCAGGCCGATGTTGAACTGGTCGTCCCAGCGGAATTCGAAGCGCGCTTTCGACAGGGCGTTGTCGCGGATCTGCGCGCCCGGATGGCCTTTCGCCAGGTCGGCCGCATGCGCCGCAATCTTGTAGGTGATGATGCCGTCCTTCACATCGTCCTTGTTGGGCAAGCCCAGGTGTTCCTTCGGCGTCACGTAGCACAGCATGGCCGTGCCGTACCAGCCGATCATGGCCGCGCCGATGCCGGACGTGATGTGGTCGTAGCCGGGCGCAATGTCGGTGGTCAACGGTCCCAGGGTGTAGAACGGCGCCTCGCCGCACTGCTCCAGCTGCAAGTCCATGTTTTCCTTGATCAGCTGCATCGGCACGTGGCCGGGGCCTTCGATCATCACTTGCACGTCGTGCTTCCAGGCGATCTGCGTCAGCTCGCCCAGGGTTTTCAGTTCGCCCAGCTGCGCCTCGTCGTTGGCGTCGTAGATGGAGCCGGGGCGCAAGCCGTCGCCCAGCGAGAACGACACGTCATACGCCTTCATGATTTCGCAAATCTCTTCGAAATGCGTGTACAGGAACGATTCCTGGTGGTGCGCCAGACACCATTTGGCCATGATGGAGCCGCCGCGCGAGACGATGCCCGTCAGGCGCTTGGCCGTCATCGGCACGTAGCGCAGCAAGACGCCCGCGTGGATGGTGAAGTAGTCGACGCCCTGCTCGGCCTGCTCGATCAGGGTGTCGCGAAAGATTTCCCAAGTCAGATCTTCGGCCTTGCCGTTGACCTTTTCCAGCGCCTGGTAAATCGGCACGGTGCCGATGGGCACGGGGCTGTTGCGCACGATCCATTCGCGCGTTTCGTGGATGTGCTTGCCGGTAGACAAGTCCATCACGTTATCGCCGCCCCAGCGGATGGCCCAGGTCATCTTTTCCACTTCCTCGCCGATCGACGAGGTGACGGCCGAATTGCCGATATTCGCATTGATTTTCACCAGGAAATTGCGGCCGATAATCATCGGCTCGACTTCCGGGTGGTTGATGTTGGCGGGAATGATGGCGCGGCCGCGGGCGATTTCCTCGCGCACGAATTCCGGCGTGATTTCCGCCGGGATGCTGGCGCCGAAGGACTGGCCCGGGTGCTGGCGGCCCATCAGGTCGGCCAGGCGCTCGCCCATGGGGCCGGAAGCTTTCAATTCACGCAGATATTCCTGGCGGCGCATGTTTTCGCGGATGGCGACGAATTCCATTTCCGGCGTGATGATGCCGCGCCTCGCGTAATGCATTTGCGTGACGTTCTTGCCGGCGATGGCGCGGCGCGGCTTGCGGTGCAGATTGAAACGCAGCTCGGCCAGCTTGGGGTCCGCCAGGCGTGCGATGCCGTAGTCGGAGGTGGGGCCGGGCAATTCTTCCGTATCGGCACGCTCCATGATCCACGGCAGGCGCGGCGTATCGAGGCCCGAGCGGATGTCGATCTGCACGTCCGGGTCCGTGTACGGGCCGGAGGTATCGTAGACGTAGATCGGCGGATTCTTTTCGCCACCGAACGACGCTTCCGTGTCGGACTGGCTGATCTCGCGCATCGGTACGCGGATATCGGGGCGGCTGCCCTGCACGTAAATCTTGCGCGAATTGGGCAGCGGCGCGATGGCGGCTTCGTCGACCGTGGCGGTGGCGGAGAGGAATTTCGGGTTGGCGTTCATTTTGGCTCCTTGGCTAGACTATTTTTAAGCCTGGAGCCAGCTAAGGAGGTTCGGAATTACGCACGCGGAAAGGCGGGGTGCGTTCATCCTAAAGCTTCCCTTCGCTGGCATTATCCAGATCAGGTTCGGAGGGTATTTCTCACCCGCGCTCGCACTGTGTTTCCACAGCGAAAGGCAGGACCCCTAGCGTTTGCCGCCTTGCGGCAGCGAGCCAATTATACGCGGTTCGCGCCGCGTGGCCAGATGATTTCTTGCAGGTGTCGCGTTTGCGCCTCTGTCCTATTTTTTGTTGCCCCAGCGCCAGCTGGTCGGTTCACCCTTCAGCTTGCAGATAAAAATGAGCACGGCAACGATGGCCACTTCATAGACGATGTAGCCGACCAGCATGGTTTGCGGCGGGAACAGGAAGGCGCCGCAGGCGAACAGCGCCAGCGCGGCCAGGAACACCAGCCAGCCCTGCCAGGTGATGGGCAAGCCCCAGCCCCAGCCATAGGTCTTGGCGGGAAACCAGTAGGAGGGAGATTTGTCAGCCATGATGCTTTCCTTGTGGAGGTGGATAGCGCCAAGTATAAATCAGGTACTCCGATGGCGCTGCGTGACATCGAGGCCGATGCCGCGGTAGCCGATGAAGCGGCTGCCATGGTCGAACATCGGTTCGCCGCTGACCTGCAGATACTGTGTGCTACCGTCGAGGTTGGCGCGGCTGTAGATGAAATCGAGGAACGGTTCGCGCGCGGCGATTTTTGCATCGAGCAAGGCGCGCTCGGTGGCGTTCCAGCGCTGCGGCTCTTCCTCGCTGCCGATGCCCAGCATCTCGGCCACGGGGCCGGAAAAGCGCGTCAAATTCCCCTGCGCATCCTGTTCCCAGTACCAATCGGACGACAGTTCCGTGAAGCGCTGGAAGCGCGCTTCGCTTTCGCGCAGCTGCGCCGTGCGCTCTTCCACCATCTGTTCCAGCGACCGGTTGTATTCGGCCAGCTTCTGGTACAGCAGGCGCACTTCCAGCATGTTGTGGATGCGCGTTTTCACTTCCACTAGGTCGAAGGGCTTGCTGACGAAATCCTTGGCGCCCGCTTGCAGGGCGCGCAGCTTGTGGCCGGGCTGGGCCGTGATCACCAGCACGGGCAGATAGCTGCCCGCTTCGAGGTCGCGCAAGCCTTGCATCACCTCGAAGCCATCCATTTCCGGCATCTGCAAGTCGAGCAGGATCAGGTCGTAGCGGTGCTGCCGGTGCAGCCCGTGCACGGCCAGCGGGTTCATGGTGGACGTGATGCGCGTATAGCCGGCATTGCGCAGCACCTGTTCCAGCAGCATGACGTTGGCCTCCTGGTCATCGACGATGAGGATGCTGGCGTTCAGGATCTCGGTGGCTTGAAGCATGGCGGTATTCCTAAAATTGAGTGCTGAATTAGCGTATTGCGTGAATGTCGTCGGCCAGGCCGTGCGCGGCCGCATGGTGCAGGGCCACGTCGAGCGCATCCATGAATTCGACGACCTTGATCGGCTTGGTCAGATAGCGGAAGAAGCCCGCTTGCAAGCCTTTTTCGATGTCGCGCGGCACGGCGTTGGCCGACAGGGCCATGACCGGAATGTGGCTGGTGAGGGGATCATCATGCAGGATATGCAGCGCGCCATAGCCGCTGATGCCGGGCAGGTTGATATCCATCAGGATCACGTCGGGCTGATAGGTGCGCGCCAGGTCGATGCCCAGATGCGCATCGATGGCCGTCAGCAGTTTCAAGTCGCTGCGGCGGGCGATCAATTGTTCGACCAGCGCCAGGTTGGCGGGATTGTCTTCCACGTACAGCAAGGTGCGCAGGCTTTCCTGCGGCTCCTGCACCTGCGGCAGCGCGTCGCCGTCGCCCAGCACCAGTTCCGGCGCGCTGCTGGCGGCCAGCTCGAACCAGAACGTGGTGCCCACGCCGACGGCGCTGTCGACGCCGATGGTGCCGCCCATCAATTCGACCAGCTGCTTGGTGACGACCAGGCCGATGCCCGTGCCCTCTTCCGTGCTGTTTTCCTGTCCCAGGCGGTTGAAGGGCTGGAACAGCTGCGCCACCTGGGCCGCGTCGAGGCCGGCGCCGCTGTCGCGCACGCTCACGCGCACGCGCTCGCCATGCCGGCTGCATTCGACGGTGACGGCGCCGCCGCCTTGGTTGTACTTGATGGCGTTCGACAGCAGGTTGATCATCACCTGTTTCACGCGCGTGCGGTCCGCATGCACATAGAAAGCCTGGCCGCAGCGGGGGAAATGCATGCGGATGCCGCGCTTTTCCGCCTGCGGGGCGATCATGGCCTGGCAATCCTGCAGCACGTCGAGCAGCGACATCGCTTCCTGCGACAGGGTGACCTTGCCCGATTCGATCATGGCCAGGTCGAGAATCTCGTTAATCAGGCGTAACAGATACCAGCCGCCCTTGAGGATTTGCTCGATCGAGCGCTGCTGCGGCGGGCTCGGCGGCGGCACGTCCGACGCCATCAGCTGGGCGAAACCCAGCACGGCATTCAGCGGCGTGCGCAATTCATGGCTCATGCTCGACAGGAATTCGGACTTGGCGCGGTTGGCCTTTTCCGCTACCTGGCGCGCCTTCGTCAGCTCCGCATTATTGCTCTCGACCAGCGAGCGCGTGTACGCCTGCTGTTCCCGCAGGCGCTGGTCCAGCAGTGCCTGTTCCGCCTCGACCTGCTTGCGCGCCGTGTTGTCCGTGCCAATCAGCAAGTAACCGATGACCTTGCTCTGCGCATCGCGCAAGGCCGTCACCGAGACGATGGCGGGGAAGCGGCTGCCATCCTTGCGAATGTGGGTCAGCTCATAGATGTCTTCGATGCCGCGCGTGGCCTTGAACACGAGCGCTTCCACGCCCGGCGTGATGACGGTATCGAGCTCGGCGCTGAGGGCAGCCGCGCGCGCGATGATTTCCTGTGCGTCGGAAATACTCGCCGGCGTCAGCTTGTCGACCACGTCGCCCGCTGCATAGCCGAGCATGCGTTCGGCGCCCACATTGAAAATCTGGATCACGCCCTGCGCATCGGTGGCGATGCACGAAAAATTGGCGCTGTTGAAAATCGCATCCTGCAAGGCGCCCGCCTTGAGCAGCTGGCGCGGCAGGCTGGCCGCCACCATGCGCCGGTACAGCGCCACGAGCAGCAAGAGCAGGAGCAATACCAGCGCATCGATCAATATGGCCGTTTCAAGCGGCGGGCGCCAGGCCAGCAGGCCGATGGTCAAAAGCACGATGGCGCTGAACGCAAACGCCAGCGCCAAGGGCCAGCGCGACGGTGCGCGGCCAGGATTATTTTCAACTGCATGCATGGGTAGCCCGGACTGTGACAACGGTAAGAGGGAAATGCGGTATTCAGGAACCTTGGCGCTGGCGCACATCCGACAGCAGGCGCGCGAATTCCTTTTTGACCACGCCATAGCATTCGCACGCCTGGCCTTCGAGGCCGGCACGGTCCTGCACGGTGATATGGCCGCGCCGGTAGCTGATGAGGCCGCGCGCTTGCAGGCGCCCCGCCGCTTCCGTCACGCCTTCGCGGCGCACGCCCAGCATGTTGGCGATGAGTTCCTGCGTCATGGTCAGTTCGCGGTTCGGCAGGCGGTCCATGGTCAGCAGCAGCCAGCGGCACAATTGTTGCTCCACCGTATGGTGGCGGTTGCACACGGCCGTCTGCGACATTTGCGTGATCAGCGCTTGCGTATAGCGCAGCAGCAATCGCATGACGGGGCCGGCGCGGTCGAATTCTTCCATCAGCAGGTGGGCCTTCAGGCGGTAGCCGACGCCACCCGTCTGCACGACGGCGCGGCTCGGCGTCGAGTTGCCGCCCATGAACAGCGACACGCCGACGACGCCCTCGTTGCCGACGCCGGCGATCTCGGACGAGCCACCGTTTTCCAGCAGGTAATGGATGGAAACGATGGCCGTGGTAGGGAAGTACACATGCTGCAGCTTGTCGCCCGAGTCGTAGATCACGTCGCCCAGCAGCATGGAAACTTGCTCCAGATGGGGAGCCAGGCGCGCGAAATCGGCGTCGAGCAAGGCAGCGAGCAAATGGTTCTGATTCGGGTTGTGCAGCTGGGCATGCGGACTCGACATGGGCAGTTTTCCTGTTTTCCAGTCGTCAGCTAGGGGGGGGGATGAAAGGCGTCCGAACGAGGGCCGCCATGTGCTGCAGCGTAACACAGTGCCGCAACAGTGCCCGACTATATTTCTTGCGGGCATCCTTGTCCGTTCGGTAGCGAACGGACCCTGCGGCGCCTGCCGCCCTACAGTCAGTCACTGCCCGGCCTGCCTGATCATGGATCGGCACCGGCGCTGCCACGGGACTCATCATGCAATCATTCTTCAAGCGCATTTCCATCTCCGTCTCCACCTCGGCCCTGCTCACCCTGGCGGTCGGCCTGGGCCTGACGGCCCTGTGCTACGCCTCGGCACGCCAGATCGAAGGGGAAAGCACCCGGCTGCTGCTGCAGTACCACGCCAGCGGGCACACGCTGGGCGCTGCCCTGTTGCCGGCCAAAGGCATGAGCCTGGATGCCAGCCATCGCGGTTCCCTCTATGTGCTGCTCGGTGGATTGCTGTCGAGCCTGCTGGCTGCCGCCTATGTGTACCAGCTGGTGTCGCGCAATTGCGTGATTGCCCGCATCACGGGCGAACGCACGGCGGCGCTGCAGTTTGCCAATTTGCGCCTGTCCGAGGATATCGCGGCGCGCATGCGCAATGAACAGTCGCTGCGGCTGCGCGAACGCATCATCGAAGTGTCGGCCAATGCCATCATCCTGTGCAGCGCCGACGCACCCGGTTACCTGATCGAATACGTCAATCCCGCGTTCGAGCGCATCACCGGCTATGCCGTCGGCGACGTCATCGGTCAGCGCCTGGCAGACTTGCAGGGGCCGGAGCAGGGGCGCCAGGACATGCATGAGATTACGGCCGCGCTGCGCGAACAGCGCGAAGGCAAGGCCATCGTGCGCAATTGCCGCAAGGATGGCAGCACCTATTGGAGCGAGCTGTTCGTCGCGCCCGTGCGCGACGATGGCGATGGTCGCGTCAGCCACTTCGTGGTGGCGCAATACGACATCAGCACCGTCATGCGCTTCGAGCAGGAACTGGAATTCCAGTCGCGCCACGATATCCTCACGGGCCTGGCCAACCGTTTATTACTGCGCGAGCGGCTGGAACAGGCGATGGCCGTGGCGCGCCGCAGCACCCTGCCCCTGTGGGTGGTGTTCATCGACCTCGACCGGTTTAAATTTGTCAACGACACTCTGGGCCACGACGCGGGCGACATCCTGCTGAAACTGATCGCCGACCGCCTGCGCGCCGCCACGCGCGAAGTCGATACGGTGGCGCGCCTGGGCGGCGACGAATTCGTCCTGCTGCTGCCGCAACACGCCAACAGCGACCCGGGTCAGCTGATCCTGCAGCGCGTGCTGGACGCCGTGGCGCAGCCGCTGCTGGTGGGCGGCCATGAATTCTTTCTCACGTGCAGCATGGGCGTGGCCAGCTATCCCGCCGATGGCGACAGCGCTGAAACCCTGATCAAGCATGCCGACATCGCCATGTACCGCGCCAAGGAACAGGGCCGCAACCACTGGCAAAGCTACGCGCCGGCCATGAACGCCAGCATGCTGGCGCGGCTGAACCTGGAAAGCGAATTGCGCCATGCGCTCGAGCGTGGCCAGTTCCACCTCATGTACCAGCCGCAGGTGGAGCTCGGCAGCGGCAAGATCGTCGGCATGGAAGCGCTGCTGCGCTGGCAGCATCCCACCCTGGGCGCCGTCGCGCCCGGCGACTTCATCCACCTGGCCGAGGAGATGGGCTTGATCGTGCCCATCGGCGCCTGGGTATTGCAGACGGCGTGCGCGCAAGCGAGGGCCTGGCAACGGGAGGGACTGGGCGGTTTGCGCCTGGCCGTCAATTTGTCTGCGCGGCAATTCCGGCAAAGCGGCTTGCTGCAATCGGTGCGGGAAATATTGGCCGTAACGGGCCTGGAGGCGCGTTTCCTCGAGCTGGAATTGACGGAAAGCATGATGATGCAGGATGTGGAACAGGCGATCGCCACCATGGGCAAGCTCAAGGCACTGGGCTTGCAGCTGTCGATCGACGACTTCGGCACCGGCTATTCCAGCCTGGCGCATTTGCGCCGCTTCCCCATCGATGTGTTAAAAATCGACAAGTCCTTCGTCAGCGACCTCACGCACAGCGACGACGACGCGGCCATCGTGCAAGCGATCATCGCGCTGGCACACAGCCTGCGCCTGAAAGTGATCGCCGAAGGCGTGGAAACGCCGCAGCAGCTGGCCTTCCTGTGCCAGCATGGCTGCGACCAGATGCAGGGCTATCTGTTCAGCCGCCCCCTGGCCGCGCCCGCCTTCGAAGAATTATTACGCCAAGGCAGCATATTGCCTGCCCTGGCGATCGGTTGACGATGCGTTAAAACGCGTGGCGCAAACCGATGTTGAAGGCGCGGTTGCCCGTGCCCACTTCCGTGGCATTGCCCACCATGTAGGCGGCGTCGTTGCGGTTGCGGATATGCGCGTAGGCAACATATACCTTGCTGCGCTTGGACAAGGCATACGTGGCGCCGATGGCCAGCTGCTGCGCATCGCGGTTGGCGCTATCGCGGTCATCCTTGCGCACATACGAGGCCAGCAAAGTCGTCGCACCCAGCGGCACAGACACGCCGACGATGGCGTCGCGGCTGTCGTTCGAAGCGGTGGGCGCCTGCGCCGCGCCATAGGGATTTTCCGCGAAGAACATCGAGCTGCCCTCGCCCGTGTTGCGGCCATAGCCGGCAAACGCCGTGGCCACGCCGAAGTTGTAGTTACCGGCCAGAATCGTGTTGTTCGCGTCGGCCTTGCCCGGCTCGCCGGCACGGCTCTGGCGCGCCAGGCGCAGGGTCAACGGCCCGTTGACATAGCCCAGGGCCAGGCCCAGCGAACGCTGGTCCGCCGCCACACCCGTGTGTTCGCCGGCGCCATACATGACGGTGCCCGTCACGCCGCGCCATTCCGGCGAGGTGTAGCGTACGGTATTGTCGATGCGCGTGGCCGAATAGCCGGCCAGGTTGGTCGCCGCGCCGGCAAAGCCGCCCTCGAAGGGGTCGGCCACGTCGGTCAGCGCCTGGCTTTGCAGGTTGTACTGGCGGCCCACGGTCAGCATGCCCAGCGGGCTGTTGAGGCCGACAAAGGCCTGGCGGCCGAACAATTGCCCCGCCTGGTCCGACCGGCCCGTGTCGCTCAGGACGCCCGCTTCCAGGGTGAACACGGCTTGCCAGCCGTCGCCCAGCGCCTCCGTGCCGCGCAACCCAAGGCGCGAGCCGGCCGAGATGCCGCTGGTGAGCTTGCTGATGCCGCCTTCCTGCACCAGGCCCGCGTCCATCAGCCCATACACGTCAACGGACGACTGGGCGTGGGCGGCGGGCATGGCGCCGAGGGTGGTGGCAAGACCGGCAACGATGGCGATTTTTTTCATGATGATTTCCTTGTAAAAGCGAAACCAGGAAAGCGGCGGCCACGGCAAGGCCACAGGCGGCAAGGCGCCAAACGGGGGGTGCCGTATCAAAAGACGACGCGCCGGACAACAGATCCTGGCTAAGCTGTGGCGGCAGCGGCGTGCAATGGACGTGCCGCTTTGATTCCGCCGTGAATGGTGCACCGCTGGCGGTGCGCGTGGCTCAGGCGCCCGGCCCGGAGGGGACGCGCTGAAAGTGGCTGGCATCGCAGATGCGCTGGCCGTGAGACGCGGACGAGTGCTGGATATGAAACTGGAATACAACCGCGTCTGCTGGCGCCGTCAGCAAGGATGGGGCAGGAGGCGCCGAGGCCGGCATTATAGCATCGGCCACCCTTTCAGCCCCGTTTTATTGCGCCTTCTGTTGTTAGTTCGCGGCCCGCCAGGCCGCCAAAACACTGAAAAAGGCCTGTTGCCACGCTGCAGGCGATGCCGCGTCATCTATAATGGTTCCTTTTGCCAATCACACGCCAAATCATGGAATTAGCCAAGTCTTTCGAGCCCGCCGACATTGAACAATTCTGGCGCACCGAGTGGGAGCAGCGCGGTTACTTTAGCGCCACCCTCGATGCCGGAAAACCTTCCTTCAGCATCCAGTTGCCGCCGCCGAACGTCACCGGCACCCTGCACATGGGCCATGCGTTCAACCAGACCATCATGGATGGCCTGACCCGCTACCACCGCATGCTGGGCCACAACACGGCCTGGATCCCCGGCACCGACCACGCGGGCATCGCCACGCAGATCGTCGTGCAACGCCAACTGGACGCGCAAAAGATTTCGCGCCATGACCTGGGCCGCGAGAAATTCGTGGAAAAAGTGTGGGAATGGAAAGAAAAATCCGGCTCCATCATCACCGGGCAAATGCGCCGCCTGGGCGCCTCGGCCGACTGGCAGCGCGAATACTTCACGATGGATGAACCGCGCTCGAAAGTCGTCACCGACGTCTTCGTGCGCCTGTTCGAGCAAGGTTTGATCTACCGCGGCAAGCGCCTGGTCAACTGGGACCCCGTGCTGGGCACGGCCGTGTCCGACCTGGAAGTGGTGTCCGAGGAAGAAGACGGCTCGATGTGGTACATCAAATATCCGCTGCTTGATGGCAGCGGTTTCCTGACGGTGGCCACCACGCGTCCTGAAACCATGCTGGGCGACGTGGCCGTGGCCGTCGATCCGACGGACGAGCGCTACACGGCGCTGGTGGGCAAGATGCTCAAGCTCCCCCTGACGGACCGCGAAATCCCCATCATCGCCGACGAATACGTCGACAAGGAATTCGGCACCGGTTGCGTGAAGATTACCCCCGCGCACGACATGAACGACTACGCCGTGGGCCAGCGCCACAAACTGGCGCAGATCGTCATTTTGACCCTGGACGCGAAGATCACCGACGACGCGCCGGCCGCCTACCGCGGCATGGACCGCTTCGCCGCGCGCAAGCAGATCGTTGCCGACCTCGATGCGCAAGGTTTGCTGGAACAGGTCAAGCCGCATAAATTGATGGTGCCGCGCGGCGACCGCACGGGCGTCGTCATCGAGCCGATGCTGACGGACCAGTGGTTCGTCGCCATGAGCAAACCGGCACCGGAAGGCACCTTCTTCCCGGGCAAGTCGATCGCCGAGACGGCGCTGGACAAGGTCGCCAATGGCGAAATCAAGTTCGTGCCGGAAAACTGGAGCACCACCTACAACCAGTGGCTCAACAACATCCAGGACTGGTGCATCTCGCGCCAGCTGTGGTGGGGCCATCAAATCCCGGCCTGGTACGACGACAAGGGCAATATCTTCGTTGCCAAGACGGAAGCGGAAGCCATCGCCAAGGCGCAGGCGGCCGGCAGCACGGGTCCCTTGAAGCGCGACGACGACGTGCTCGACACGTGGTTCTCGTCGGCCCTGGTGCCGTTCTCGACCATGGGTTGGCCGGAAGAAACGCCGGACATGAAGGCCTTCCTGCCCTCGTCCGTGCTGGTCACGGGTTTCGACATCATCTTCTTCTGGGTCGCGCGCATGGTCATGATGACGGCGCACTTCACGGGCAAGGTGCCGTTTGAAACCGTCTACGTGCACGGCCTGGTGCGCGATTCGACGGGGCAGAAGATGTCCAAGTCGAAAGGCAACACGCTCGACCCGATCGACCTGATCGACGGCATCGACCTGGAAGGCTTGATCGTCAAGCGCACCACGGGCCTGATGAACCCGCGCGACGCGGAAAAGATCACCAAGGCGACGCGCAAGGAATTCCCGGAAGGCATTTCGGCCTACGGCACGGACGCGGTGCGCTTCACCATGGCCAGCTATGCCTCGCTGGGCCGCAACATCAATTTCGACCTGGGCCGCTGCGAAGGCTACCGCAACTTCTGCAACAAGATGTGGAACGCCACCCGTTTCGTCATGATGAATACGGAAGGCAAGGATTGCACCCCGAACGACGCCGACCTGTCGCAAGCCGATAAATGGATCATCTCGCTGCTGCAAAAGGCGGAGCTGGACGTGGCCAAGGGCTTTGAAGACTTCCGTTTCGACAATATCGCCGCCACCATCTACAAATTCGTGTGGGACGAGTATTGCGACTGGTACCTGGAAGTGGCCAAAGTGCAAGTGCAGCAAGGCACGGAAGGCCAGCAGCGCGCCACCCGCCACACCCTGCTGCGCGTGCTGGAAGTGGTGCTGCGCCTGGCCCATCCGGTCATTCCGTTTGTGACGGAAGCGCTGTGGCAAAGCGTTGCGCCGCTGGCCGGCAAGCTGCCGAAGCCAGAAGGCGAGCCCAAGGGCGTGTCGATCATGATGCAGCCGTATCCGATCGCCAACACCGACAAGATCGATGAGTCCGCCGAAGCGTGGATGCAGCAGCTGAAAGCCTTGACGGACGCGACGCGCAACCTGCGCGGCGAAATGCAGATTTCGCCATCCGTGCGCGTGCCGCTGATCGTCGAAGCGGGCAATGCGGTGGAAAAGGCTGCGCTGGCATCGTACGCACCGTACATCCAGTCGCTGGGCAAACTGGCCGAAGTGCAGATCGTCGATGCGCTGCCGGACTCGCCAGCGGCCGTCGCCATCGTCGGCACCACCAAGCTGATGCTGAAAGTGGAGATCGACGTGGCCGCCGAACGCGAGCGCCTGGGCAAGGAAATCGCCCGTATCGAAGCGGAAATTGCCAAAGTAAATAGCAAATTAGGCAATGAAAGCTTTGTCGCGCGTGCCCCTGCCGCCATCGTTGCACAAGAAAACGAGCGCTTGCTCAGTTTTTCGGCGACAATTGAAAAACTGCGCGAACAGTTTGCTAAACTAGCCAGCGCATAAGGCAGGCTTGGAACGATTGCGCGGCGTCCTCCGTGACGCCGCGCAGGATGGCTGGTCTTGCCTTGGTATATAAACTGTTCGTGACCCGATCAAAAAAAACCATAGGAGACTCGCCATGCGTACCGTATTCAAGACCACCGTCGTAGCAAGCGTCATGATGGCCGCCCTGGCCATCGCCGGCAGCGCCAGCGCGCGCGATGGCAACTACACCCCCGTAGGCACGTGGAAAACCATCGACGACACCACCGGCAAACCGAAGGCCATCGTGCGCATCACGGAAAACAACGGTGTCTTGCAAGGCAAGATCGAAAAGCTGTTGCGTGGGCCGGAAGAAGATCAGAATCCGAAATGTGTACAGTGCAAGGATGCCAACAAGGATCAGCCGATCATCGGCCTCGTCATGTTGACCGGCCTGAAGCAGGACGGCAACGAATGGAGCGGCGGTCAAATCCTCGACCCGGCGGACGGCAAGGTCTACAAGACCAAGGCGGAACTGATCGAAGGCGGCACCAAGCTGAAAGTACGCGCCTATGTCGGCATCCCGATGATAGGCCGCACACAGACGTGGCTGCGCGAAGAATAAGCTGTTCGCCATAAAAAAAACCGGCTTGCGCCGGTTTTTTTTCGTCCGCGAATTACTGCGCCGCTGCCGGCTTGCGGTGATGCTTGCTCAGATGCCGGTCCAGGCTGTTGGCGAACTGCTGCCGGTCCGACTGGCTGAAGGCGGCCGGGCCGCCCGTATCGACGCCGCCGCTGCGCAACTCTTCCATGAAGGCGCGCATCGTCAGTTGCTGGGCGATATTATCTTTCGTATAAAACTCGCCTCGCGGGTTCAGCGCGTAGCCGCCCTTGGCCAGCACGTCGGACGCCAGCGGGATGTCGCCCGTGATGACGAGGTCGCCGGGATTGAGCAAGCGCACGATTTCCTGGTCGGCCACGTCCGCGCCCGACGGCACTTGCACGGTGCGGATGAAGCGCGAGGGCGGCACGCGCAAGCCCTGGTTCGCCACCAGGGTGACGGGCAGTTCCAGCCGCTCGGCCACGCGGTACAAAATTTCCTTGATGACCACGGGGCAGGCATCGGCGTCGATCCAGATCTGCATGCCCGGCATACCAGCATCCGCCATCACAGTTCCCACGCTTCGCCGTTCGGCCCCATGCGCGGCGCGCTGACGCCGAAGTGCAGATACGCGGCCGGCGTGGCGACCCTGCCGCGCGGCGTGCGCTGCAAGAAACCTTGCTGGATCAGATATGGTTCCAGCACGTCTTCGATGGTATCGGCCGCTTCGCCGATGGCCGCCGCCAAATTCCCTATGCCGACGGGGCCGCCGCCGAACTTGAACAGCACTGCCTCCAGCAATTTACGGTCCATCACGTCGAAACCGACGGAATCGACGTCGAGCATGGCCAGCGCGCGGTCGGCCACCACCTTGGTGATCTCGCCATTGCTTTTGACTTCCGCGAAATCGCGCACGCGGCGCAGCAGGCGGTTGGCGATGCGGGGCGTGCCGCGCGCGCGCTGGGCGATTTCATGCGCGCCATCCGGGTCGATCGGGGCTTTCAGCAAGGCGGCGCTGCGCGTGACGATCTTCGTCAGCTCGCCCGTGTTATAAAACTCGAGGCGGGCGACGATGCCGAAGCGGTCACGCAGCGGGTTGGTCAGCATGCCGGCGCGCGTGGTGGCACCCACTAATGTAAACGGCTGCAGATCGAGTTTCACGGAGCGGGCGGCCGGGCCCTCGCCGATCATGATGTCGATCTGATAATCTTCCAATGCCGGATACAGGATTTCCTCGACCACGGGCGACAGGCGGTGGATTTCATCGATGAACAGGACGTCGTTCGCTTCCAGGTTCGTCAAAATCGCCGCCAGGTCGCCCGGGCGCTCCAGCACGGGGCCGGAGGTCTGGCGCAGGTTGACGCCCATTTCGCGCGCGATGATGTGCGCCAGGGTCGTCTTGCCCAGGCCCGGCGGGCCGAACAGCAAGGTATGGTCGAGCGCTTCCTTGCGCTGGCGCGCGGCCGTAATAAAAATTTCCAGCTGGTCGCGGATCTTTTCCTGCCCCACGTACTCATCGAGCTGCTTGGGGCGCAAGGCCCGTTCGATGGCCTCTTCGTTGTGCGAGATGGGCGCCGCGTCGATGATGCGCTGTTCCGTGAAGATGTCGGTCTGGATGCTCATGCCTTATCAGCCTTTCGACAGCGCTTTCAGCGCCAGTTTGATGCCGTCCGAGACACCGCTGCCGGCCGGCACGTTTTTCACGGCGGCCAGCGCTTCCTTGTCCGAATAACCGAGCGCGACCAGCGCGTTCAAGATATCCGATTGCGCGTCCGGCGCCGCGTGCGCGCCCAGCGGACCGAGATCCGCACCGATCTTGCCCTTCAATTCCAGCAGCAGGCGCTCGGCCGTCTTCTTGCCGATGCCCGGTACTTTCACCAGGCGGCCCGAATCCTGCAGCGTGATCGCCTGCGCCAGGTCGGCAATCGTCATGCCGGAGAGGATAGACAGCGCCATGCGCGCGCCCACGCCCGTGATCTTGATCAACTGGCGGAACACGGCGCGCTCGGCCGCATTGCCGAAGCCAAACAGCAGGTGCGCATCTTCGCGGATGGCCTGGTGCGTAAACAGCACGACTTTTTCGCCCACGTGGGGCAGGTTGTAAAAGGTGCTCATCGGCACGTCGACTTCATAGCCGACGCCCTGGCAATCGACCAGCAATTGTGGCGGATTCTTTTCAAGCAAAATACCGGAGAGACGGCCTATCATCGCGTGTTCCTAATGTTGTGTATATATATGAGGGGCATATGGCGCGCCTAGCCCACCAAACGGCCGCGCTTCATGCGCAGACCCCGCAGCTGGGGCGCCAGCGCGCCGAGCATCGCCAGCGCATCGATGCTGTTGGCGTGGCAAATGGCCACGCCCAGGGCATCGGCCGCATCCGTGCCGGGCAAGCCGGGCAGCGACAGCAGCCGGGAAACCATGTCCTGCACCTGCTCCTTGGCCGCCTTGCCGTGGCCCGTGACGGCCTGCTTCACTTGCAGCGCCGTGTATTCGGCCACCGACAGGTCGGCATGGACCAGCGCGCAAATGGCAGCGCCGCGCGCCTGGCCCAGCAGCAAGGTCGATTGGGGATTGACGTTGACAAACACTTTCTCGATGGCCGCGCAATCGGGCCGGTAGGTGCCGACGATTTCGCTCACGCCCTGCAGGATGATCTTCAGGCGCGGCGGCAATTCCCCTTCGGAACCCGTCTTGACGGTCCCCGACGCAATATAGCGCAGCTTGTTGCCGTGTTTTTCAATGACCCCAAAGCCGGTCGTGCGCAGGCCAGGATCGATGCCAAGAATAATCATCGCCAGATTCTATAATGAATACGGCAGGCACCGGTGAATAACCGGTGCCTGCCGCTGAGTACCTTATCGAGAAGCCGTAGGTCGGATGAGCGGTACGCGTAATCCGACATGCGTTGCCAACTGCGCTTGTCGGATTACGCGCGGCCTTCGGCCCCGCTAATCCGACCTACTCTCTTCACTATATCAATGACGGAAGTGACGCGTGCCCGTGTACAGCATGACGACGCCGCGCTCGTTGGCCGCATCAATCACTTCCTGGTCGCGCATGGAGCCGCCCGGGTGGATCACGCAGGTCGCGCCCGCGTCCACGACGACGTCGAGGCCGTCGCGGAACGGGAAGAAGGCATCCGACGCCACCACGGAACCGGTCAGCGACAGGCCGGCGTTTTGCGCCTTGATCGACGCGATGCGGGCCGAGTCGATGCGGCTCATCTGGCCAGCGCCCACGCCCAGGGTCATGTTATTGCCGCAGAAGACGATGGCGTTCGACTTGACGAATTTCGCCACTTTCCAGGCGAACATCAGATCGGCCAGTTGCTGCGGTGTCGGCTGCAGTTTGCTGACCACGCGCAAGTCGCCGATGCCGACGTTTTTCGCGTCCGGCGATTGCACCAGCAAGCCGCCACCGACGCGCTTGAAGTCCATCGCGTGTACGCCGCCACCCAGCGGGATTTCCAGCATGCGCACGTTTTGCTTGCTCGACAGAATCTGTTTCGCTTCGGCGGAGAACGACGGGGCGATCAGCACTTCCACGAACAGCTTGGCGATTTCGCCGGCGGTGGCGCCATCGAGTTCGGTATTAAACGCGATGATGCCGCCGAATGCCGAGGTCGGGTCCGTCTGCAGGGCGCGCGCGTACGCTTCCGCCGCGTTCTTGCCCAGTGCCACGCCGCACGGGTTCGCATGCTTGACGATGACGCAGGCGGCGCTTTGCTCGAAGCCTCCCATGCTCTTCACGCATTCCCAGGCCGCATCGGCATCGGCGATGTTGTTGTACGACAATTCCTTGCCTTGCAGCTGGCGGTAATTCGCCAGCGCGCCGTCGGTGACGATCAGGTCGCGGTAGAAGGCGGCGCTCTGGTGCGGGTTTTCACCGTAGCGCATGTCTTGCACTTTTTCAAAGGCAACGTTCAGGATCTGCGGATACGCGCCGCGCTCGGCGTGCACCTTCGTCGGGCCCAGGCTGGTCAGGTAGTTGGTGATGGCGCCATCGTATTGCGCCGTGTGCGCAAAGACTTTTTTCGCCAGCATGAACTTGGTGTCATAGCTGACGTCGCCAGCCTTGCCGTCGGCCGAGCGCAGCTCCGCCAGCACGGCGTCGTAGTCGCTCGGGTCGCAGATGACGACCACGTCCTTGTGGTTCTTGGCCGCCGAACGCAGCATGGTCGGGCCGCCGATATCGATGTTTTCGATCGCGTCTTCCAGGGTGCAATCGGCCTTGGCGACCGTGCCCTGGAACGGGTACAGGTTGACCACCACCATGTCGATGGTCGGCATGTCGTGCTCGACCAGTTTCGACATGTGCTCAGGGAAATCGCGGCGCGCCAGGATACCGCCGTGCACTTTCGGGTGCAGGGTCTTCACACGGCCATCAAGCATCTCCGGAAAACCCGTGTAATCGGCCACTTCCGTGACAGGAACACCGTTGTCTGCCAGCAATTTGGCGGTGCCGCCGGTGGACAGGAGGTTGACACCGAGGGCGGACAGGGCGCGGGCGAAGTCGAGAACGCCGGTCTTGTCGGAAACGGAGAGGAGAGCTTGTTTGATCATGGCTGTGGCTAGGTGGTTAAGTGTTCTTGGCGAATGGCGCAGCGGTCAGCTATCAGGCCGGGCCCGCTGCGGCGGATTCAAATCTTGGCGTCACTTGCATGCCGGCATTACAGCAAACCGTGCTCCTGCAATTTCTTGCGCAGGGTATTGCGGTTGATGCCCAGCATCTGCGCGGCGTGCGACTGGTTGCCATCGGCGCGTGTCATCACGACTTCCAGGATGGGCTTTTCCACGGTCAGCACGACCATGTCATAGATATTCGATGCTTGCTGTTCGCCCAGGTCATTGAAGTAATCTTCTAGACTTTTCTGTACGACTTCCTGAATGCTTTCTTTGCTCATTTTATGCTTCAACCGGCTGAACACCTGGCCATCCGGTGCCGCGCCGCTCATGCGGTCCGCGTGCTGCCCTCTTGCCTCGGTGTTGTAATTAATATTGCATGACGCTCTGTATAGGCGCTCGCCCTTGTACTGCTGCCAACTGATTTACCCTACTTGTTGCTATCTGCTCATGCTGCCGTGGCCACTGTTTTGATCTCATCGGCCAGGCCACTTTCACTGGATTCGGCGAGGCGGTATTGTAACCGTTCGCCAAATTTCCATTGCGACTCAAAAAATTGATCGACGGCCAGCAATTGCGCATCCGTCGATTCCAGCAAGTTCATTTGCTGGCGGAACGCTTCGCCGCCTTCCAGGTCTTTTACGTACCAGCCGATGTGCTTGCGCGCCGTGCGCACACCGAGAAATTCGCCATAAAACGCGTAATGGGCGCGCAAATGCTCATCCATCAAGGTACGAACTTCATCCACGTACGGCGCCGGCAACAAAGTGCCGGTGCGCAAGAAATGGTCGATCTCGCGGCAAATCCACGGCCGGCCCTGCGCCGCGCGGCCGATCATGACGGCATCGGCGCCCGTTTGATCGAGCACAAAACGGGCCTTCTCAGGACTGGTAATGTCGCCGTTGGCCACCACGGGTATGCTCACCGATGCTTTCACGGCGGCAATGGTTTCATATTCGGCATCGCCCTTGTAACCATCGGCGCGCGTGCGTCCGTGCAGGGTCAGCATCTGGATGCCGGCCTGCTCGGCGATGCGGGCGATTTTCAGGGCATTCTTGTTTTCGCGGTTCCAGCCCGTGCGAAACTTCAGGGTGACGGGCACGTCGACGGCGTTGACGACGGCGTGCAGGATCTTCTCGACCAGGCTTTCGTTTTGCAGCAAGGCCGAACCACACCAGCTGTTGCACACCTTTTTGACGGGGCAACCCATGTTGATGTCGATGATCTGGGCGCCCCGGTCCACATTGAACCTGGCGCAGTCGGCCAGGTCTTGCGGATCGGCGCCAGCGATCTGCACGGCTTTCGGCTCCATTTCACCGTCGTGGTCCGTGCGGCGCGCGCTTTTTTCCGTTGCCCACAGGCGCGGATTCGACGCCGCCATCTCCGACACGGCGTAGCCGGCACCCAACTGCTTGCACAACTGGCGGAAAGGCCGATCCGTCACGCCCGCCATGGGAGCGACGAAAACATTGTTGCGCAGAATGTGAGGGCCGATTTGCACTGAAGAACCTGGAATGGACGGAGGAACCTGCTATTTTAACCGATTCCCTGCCTATTTAATAAGCACTATTTTTTTGGCTCAGTGCGTCAGAGTGAAGATGGGAGCGCTTAACCCAGCTCGTCCATCGCGGGCGCGCTCAGGTGCTCGATATTTCCCCAGTGCACCAAATGCAGCTTGCCGTCCGCATACGAAAAACGGTTGACGCTGGCATTTTTGACTTGGAAGTCGCGCGGGCTGTCGAGCGTCATGCCGACCGCCTCGCGGTAGGCGCACTCGAGCACGCCGCCATGGGCCACGATGGCGATCGTCTGGCCGTCATAACGTTCGGCCCAGCGGGCGATGGCGCCGTTCGCGCGCGCATAGAACTGGCGAAAACTCTCGGCCTGGCGCTCGCCCGACGGCATCACGGCATCGATCTGGCGCGATTGCCACTGCGCATACTCGTGCGGATAACGCGCGGCGATGTCCGCGTACAGCAAGCCCTCGAAGGCGCCATAGCAACGCTCGCGCAGCAAGGAGTCCGTCTGCACGGGCAACGCTTTCACACCGGCCACGGCTTGCGCCGTCTGCTGCGCGCGCTGCAGATCGCTGGCGATGATGGCGGCCAGTGCTTCGTCCGCCAACGCCTGCCCCAGCGCGGCCGCTTGCGCCAGGCCCGCCTCGTTCAGGGCGATGTCGATATGGCCCTGCAGGCGGCGGCCCGCATTCCAGGCCGTCTCGCCATGGCGTATCAATAAAATCGTGGTGCTCATGCTTTATTTCTTCAAGGTAAGTGCCAACTCGGGGTTGAGCGAATAGGCAACGACGAGCTGGGCTTCGTCGAGGATGTGGCCGTACAGGGCGGCATGCGCTTGCTGCCCCGTGAAACGCTCGGGCAAGGCCAGCTGCGGCACGTCGAGCGCATACAGGCGGAAAATATAGTGGTGGATGCGCTCGTCATTCCACGGTGGGCACGGGCCGTCATAGCCGTAGTAGTCGCCGGCCATGGCGGCATCGCCGGCAAACCAGCCCGTGTAGTCGTTGATGCCCTGGCGCAGCCCGGTACCCGCAGCCTTGCCGCGTGGCGTGATGCCGTTGGAAAATTCCCCGGCGGCGATCACCCGCATGGCAGGCGGCAAGTCCAGCAAGCTCCAGTGATAAAAGTCGCCGCGCGGCGCGCTCAAAGGCAGCGCCTGGTCGTCGCGGTTGGCCAGGCTGGCGTCTTGCGGCGCGTCGGGATCGAAGCAGAGCAGGGCCAGCGACTCCGTACCATTCGGCACATCGTCCCAGGCCAGATGGGGATTGCGGTTGCCCGCGAGGCGCACGCGGCTGGCCGGATCGATCTCGGCAAAGGCATACTCGGCCGGCATCAGGCCGCCATCACGAAACGTCTCGCTCCACAATTTCATCGCTTGCTCCTCTTTTATCGTTCTTATTTATATCGTTCTTATTTATTGCTTTGCATTCACTTGCAACCAGAACGTGACGGGCCCGTCATTCGTCAGCGACACCTGCATATCGGCGCCGAACTGCCCCGTTTGCACGGTCGCATGGCGGCCGCGCGCCTGCTCCACGAAATGCGTGAACAGGCGCAAGCCGTCCTGCGGTGCGGCGGCCGGCGTGAACGACGGGCGCGTGCCGGACTTGGTGTCGGCCGCCAGCGTGAACTGGGGCACCAGCAGCAAGCCGCCGGCCACGTCCGTCACGCTGCGGTTCATCTTGCCCGCTTCGTCGGCAAACACGCGATAGCCGAGCAGTTTGGTCAGCAGGGCATCGGCTTCCTTTTCCGTATCGCCGCGCTCCGCGCACACGAGCACCATCAGGCCGGCATCGATGGCGCCGACGGTGGCGCCGCCGACATCGACCTTCGCCTGCGTGACTCTTTGCAGCAGCGCGATCATGCCGTCAAGGTGACGCGCGCGAAACTGCGCTTGCCAACTTGCAACACGAACTGGCCGGCGGCCACTTGCAGCGCCTTGTCGCTGATGACGGTGCCGTCGATGCGCACGCCGCCCTGGTCGATCTTGCGCATGGCTTCCGACGTCGACGGGCACAGGCCAGCCTGTTTCAGCAATTGCGGAATGCCCAGCGGTGCGCCGGCCAGGCTCACTGCCGGGATATCGTCGGGAATGCCGCCCTTCGAGCGGTTGACGAAATCGGCCAGCGCATCTTCCGCCGCCTGCTGCGAGTGGAAGCGGGCGACGATCTCTTGCGCCAGCGCAACCTTGGCATCGCGCGGATTGCGGCCTTCCTCGACCTCGCGCTTCAGCTGCGCCAGCTCGTCGATCGAGCGCCACGACAGCAGCTCGTAGTAGCGCCACATCATGACGTCGGAAATGCTCATCAGCTTGGCGAACATGGTGTTGCCCGGCTCCGTGATGCCGATGTAGTTGTTCTTCGACTTGGACATTTTTTCCACGCCGTCCAAACCTTCCAGCAGCGGCATGGTCAAAATACACTGCTGCTCCTGTCCGTACTGCTTTTGCAGTTCGCGGCCCACCAGCAGGTTGAACTTCTGGTCCGTGCCGCCCAGTTCCAGGTCCGATTTCAGGGCCACGGAGTCGTAGCCTTGCATCAGCGGGTACAGGAATTCATGCACGGAAATAGGAATGCCGCCCTGGAAGCGCTTGGTAAAGTCGTCGCGCTCGATCATGCGCGCCACCGTGTAGTGGGAAGCGAGCTGGATGATGCCGCGCGCGCCCAGCGGATCGCACCACTCGGAGTTATAGCGGATTTCCGTCTTGCTGGCGTCCAACACTAAAGATGCTTGCGCGAAATACGTCATCGCGTTAATCTCGATCTGTTCGCGGGTCAGCGGCGGGCGCGTGACGTTGCGGCCCGAAGGGTCGCCGATCATGGAAGTAAAATCGCCAATGAGGAAAATGACTTGATGGCCGAGGTTTTGCAACTGGCGCATCTTGTTCAGCACGACAGTGTGGCCCAGATGCAAGTCGGGTGCGGTCGGGTCCAGGCCCAGTTTGATGCGCAGCGGAACACCGGTTTTCTCGGAGCGCGCTAATTTTTGCGCAAATTCGCTTTCGATCAAGAGTTCGTCGACGCCACGCTTGGTAATCGCGAGGGCTTCTTGTACTCTGTCCGACAGCGGAAGCGCGGTCTGAGCGGCGTTAGCCTTTGTAGGCGATGCGGTGGTGTTGATTTCCATAAAATTTGACTATAAATCTCAAAATGGTAGTAGGTTTGCGGAGTTTGTTATAATGCTCGATCCCATCAATCTTGCCGTATGAGCGAACTAAAATAACAATAACAAAGAGCACTAGTTCACGAATCGTTCAAGGGCAAATTTTAACTGATTGCATGAACCCTATACATAAAATCACAGGCTCACGCTTGTACACACAGCTGACGACGACACGCAAGGCGCGCATTATTGGCGCGTCCGCAGTGCTGCTCGCCGTGGCCGCCTTCGGCGCGGTCGCTGTGTCGCCCATGGCGCCCGACGCATCGGACTTGCCGGTCACGTCCATCGCCCAGAACCTGGAAATGCCTGATCTCGCCTCGCAAATTTCCGCGATGGAACAGGTAGACCAGAATTTCACCCACGAAGAAAAAGTCCGCGCCGGCGATACCCTCGCCACCCTGCTGACCCGTCTCGGCGTGGATGATCCGGCGGCCGCCAATTTCATTAAAACCGACAAGATCGCGCGCGGCGTGATGTTGCTGAAATCGGGCAAGCGCGTGCAAGCGCAAACGACCGAAAACGGCGACCTCAACTGGATGCGCGCCACCCTCGTCGACGGCACGGACAAATCGGTCAAGAACATCCTGATCACCCGCAAGGGCGACAAGTTCGTGGCCACGGAAGTGGCAGCCCAGCTGGAACGCCGCGTTGAAATGCACGCGCGCAAGATTACTTCCACCCTGTTCGCCGCCACCGACTCCAGCCTGGACGGTACCCGCCTGCCAGACTCGATTTCCGCGCAAATCGTGGAAATGTTCTCCACCAATATCGACTTCCGCTCCGACCTGAAGCGCGGCGACTCGTTCAACGTTGTCTACGAAACATTCTGGCAAGATGGCGAATTTGTCCGAGCGGGCCGCATCCTGGCCGGTGAATTCACCAACCGCGGCACGACCTACCAGTCCGTTTGGTTCGAAGACCCAGCCAGCAAGCAAGGCGGCGGTTACTACAGTTTCGACGGCAAGTCCCTCAAAAAAGCCTTCCTGAAATCCCCCCTCGAATTCTCCCGCATCTCGTCCGGCTTCTCCATGCGTGTGCACCCGATTTCCGGCAACTGGAAAGCGCATAAGGGCATCGATTTCGCAGCAGCAACGGGCACGCCTATCCGCGCTTCCGGCGACGGCGTGGTCGATTCCGTCGGCACCCAAAACGGCTACGGTAATGTTGTTGTGCTGAAACACTGGGCCAACTACAGCACCGCCTACGCGCACATGAGCCGCTTCGCTTCGGGCTTGAAAAAAGGTCAAAAAGTCAGCCAGGGCGATGTGATCGGCTACGTCGGCACCACCGGCTGGTCCACGGGCGCCCACTTGCACTATGAATTCCGCGTCGGCGGCGTGGCACAGGATCCAAGCAAGCTGAACGTACAAGCCCAGGCGCCATTGACGGCCGCCGAGCTGAGCCGCTTCCGCATGGTTTCCGCCGACATGATGCACCGCTTCACCCTGCTGCGTCCGAACGACACGGCACTGGCTGCACGCTAAGCAAAACTGCCTACGGGCAATACAACACAGGCACCGCCCATGCAGATGGCCGGTGCCTTTGTTTTATGTGCGCGAGAAAATGCGGCACAATGCATCCATCACTTACCTACGCGAGGAAACTCCCATGCTGTATATCGGTTTAATGTCGGGCACCAGCCTCGATGGCGTCGACGGCGCGCTGGTCGACTTTGCCGACGATGGCGGCACGCGCAGCCTGGGCGATGCCTACATCCCCTTTCCCGCCAGCCTGCGCGACGACCTGATGGCGCTGCAAAGTGCCGGCGAGAATGAAATCGAACGCGAAGCGCTGGCGGCCAATCAACTCGTGCGCCACTACGCCGACTGCGTCGCCCTGCTGTTGAGCGACGCGGGTATCGGCGCGGACGCCATCGCCGCCATCGGCGCGCATGGCCAGACCATCCGCCACCGCCCCGAGCTGGGCTTTACGCGCCAGTTGAACAACCCGGCCCTGCTGGCGGAACTGACGGGCATCGACGTCATCGCCGACTTGCGCAGCCGCGACGTGGCGGCCGGCGGCCAGGGCGCACCGCTGGTGCCGGCCTTCCACCAGGCCATTTTCAATGTGCCCGGCCATACGCGCGTGCTGGCCAATATCGGCGGCATCAGCAATATCAGCGTGCTGCATGCGGACGGCACGGTGACGGGCTACGATACGGGTCCCGGCAATGCGCTGATGGATGGCTGGGTCTTGCGGCACCTGGGCCAGCCCTACGACGCCAATGGCGCCTGGGCCGCCACGGGCAAAGTCTTGCCTGCCCTGCTGGCGGATTTGCTCGACGATCCCTATTTTGACTTGCCGGCGCCGAAAAGCACGGGCCGCGACCTCTTTCATGCCAACTGGCTGCAAGGCAAGCTGGCGAATCACCGTGACGCCCAAGCCGCCGACGTGCAGGCAACCCTGACCCAGCTGACAGCCGCCAGCCTGGCGCACGCCATCGCGCGCGACGGGGCGCAGGCGGAATCGGTATATGTGTGCGGCGGCGGCGCGCGGAACGCCAGCCTGATGACGGCGCTGGTCCGGGAATTGCCGGGCATGGCGGTGGAATCGACGGAAGCCCTGGGCGTGGCGCCCAGCCAGGTCGAGGCGCTGGCGTTTGCCTGGCTGGCCTGGCGCTTTACGCAGCGCAAGCCGGGCAACTTGCCGGCCGTGACGGGTGCGCAGGGCTTACGAGTACTGGGCGCGCTGTATCCACGTTGAGATGGAACAATTGCCCAGAAACACAAATAGCGGATCGATGATCCGCTATTTTTATGCTGCGCCTGTAAACCGCTGCGCCTGAAAAACGTTCAGGGCAAGGCGCATTGCCGAAGACAGTACGAATAGTACGGCGAGGCAATGCAACGCCGCCAAGGACGTTTTCTCAGGTGTGCCAGCTTAGACGGAGAACGAGGAACCGCAACCGCAGGTCGACGTCGCGGTCGGATTCTTGATCACGAACTGCGCGCCTTCCAGGTCATCCTTGTAGTCGATTTCCGCGCCGACCAGGTACTGGTAGCTCATGGAGTCGATCAACAGCTGGACGCCGTTCTTGACCATGGTGGTGTCATCTTCGTTGACGATTTCGTCGAAAGTGAAACCGTACTGGAAGCCGGAACAGCCGCCGCCCTGCACGAAGACGCGCAATTTCAGGTCGGGATTGCCTTCTTCCTCGATCAGCTGCGCGACTTTTTCGGCGGCGCTATCGGTAAAGATGATAGGCGAAGGGATCACATCTTGCATTTCAGCGACTGCATTCATTTCAGACTCCTCAGAAAACATAGCCTCATTATAGACTGTTGGCACAACTCGCGCTGCGGCGGCCGCAGAGGCGGCTGGCCGGTGTTGTTCCTGCTCACATTTCCGACACGGCCAGGTGCAGCACGGGGTCGGCGCTGTCGTGGCGACTGAGCTTGCCTTGCACCAATGCGCCACTGTGCATTTCCAGCACTTTGTAGTAGACCTCTCCTACAATGCGGGCTTTTGGCTGGATTTCAAGCATTTCGGACACATACACGGGGCCATTGATCTCGCCGCTGACAACCAGGCTCGAGCAGCGCACTTCGCCATCGATGCGGCCCGCCTCGCCCAGCACAACATGCGTGGGCTCGCCAGGCTCGCCCGTGACATTGCCGCGCACATGGCCATCGATGCGCAAGCCTCCGCAAAACAGCAAGTCGCCCTCGATCCGCGTGGAAGCGCCGATCAGGGTGTCGATGGGGTTTTTCGCGTTGCGCTCGAACATGAACGTCATCCTGTTGATCTACGTGGCAGTCCAATTTAGCACAGGTCCGGCAAAAAGGCGCCGGCCCCGCGCAAACGCCTGTGCCTATATTTAAGGCATCACGGCGATGTGTTGCAAACCGGCCGTTTCTTTCAAACCAAACATCAAGTTCATGCACTGCACGGCCTGGCCAGAAGCGCCCTTGACCAGGTTATCCTGCACCACCAGCACGATGACGGTATTGCCGCCTTCGGGACGGTGCAAGGCCAGGCGCAGCATGTTCGAGCCGCGCGTGGAACGGGTTTCCGGATGCGAGCCGAATGGCATCACGTCGACGAAAGGCTCGTCCTTGTATTGCGTTTCGAACAAGGCTTGCAGCTCTTCATTGCTGATATCCTTGTTCAGCTGCGCGTACAGGGTCGAATGCATGCCGCGGATCATTGGCACCAGGTGCGGCGTGAAGGTCAGCGCCACTTTCTCATCCGTGAAACGCTGCAATTGCGCCGTCGTTTCCGGCAGGTGGCGGTGGCCGGCCACGCCATAGGCCTTGAAGCTGTCGCTGCTTTCCGAGAACAGGATGCCGATTTCCGCCTTGCGGCCGGCGCCGGACACGCCCGACTTGCAGTCGGCGATCAAGCCGCCCGCATTGACGAGGCCCGCCTTGAGCAGCGGGTAAAAGCCCAGCTGCATGGTGGTCGGGTAGCAACCGGGGTTGGCGATCAGCCTGGCCTGCTTGATGTCTTCGCGGTTCAGTTCAGGCAAACCATACACGGCTTGTTCGATCAGCTCGGGGGCCGTGTGGGGAATCTTGTACCACTGCTCGAACTTGGCCTGGTCTTTCAGGCGGAAGTCGGCGGCCAGGTCGATGACTTTCACGCCGGCGGCCAGCAGGGCGGGAGCTTGCGCCATGGCAACACCATGCGGCGTGGCGAAAAACACCACGTCGCACTGTTCCAGATTCGCCTTGTCCGGCGAGGAAAAAGCCAGGTTCACGTGGCCACGCAGGGAAGGATACATGTCAGCAACGGGCAAGCCATCTTCCTTGCGCGAGGTAATCGCCGTCAACTCGACATCTGGATGGGTAGCGAGCAAGCGCAGCAATTCCACGCCCGTGTATCCAGTGCCGCCGACGATGCCAACTTTGATCATGTTCTTTCCTTGTGTATAGATTGCATAAAGATAAAGGGAAACGCTACCCCTACGGGTTTTCCGCGTATTTTACAGCGCAACGGCGCATCCCGCTGAAATGCAAAAAAGCCGCGGGACCGAAGTCCAGCGGCTTTTCGACCAGCACCAAAAAGGTGCTGTAGCGTAAGAATTAACGCTTCGAGAATTGCTTTGCGCGACGTGCTTTGCGCAGACCAACTTTTTTACGCTCGACTTCACGTGCATCGCGGGTCACGAAGCCAGCTTTCGCCAGTTCCGGTTTCAGCGCTGCATCGTAGTCGATCAGAGCGCGGGTGATGCCGTGACGAACTGCACCAGCCTGGCCCGACTCACCGCCGCCATGGACGTTGACTTTGATGTCGAAACGCTCGACATTGCCGGTCAGTTCCAGAGGTTGACGGATGACCATCAGACCCGTTTCGCGCGAAAAGTATTCGTTTGCTGGTTTGCCGTTAACAACGATCAAGCCTGTGCCAACTTTGATAAAAACCCGAGCCACTGCACTTTTGCGACGGCCGGTTCCATAATTGTAATTACCGATCATGTCAGTTCCTTAGAGAACAAGTGCTTTAGGTTGCTGAGCAGCGTGCGGATGGGAACCTTCCGCGTACACTTTCAGCTTCTTGATCATTGCGTAGCCGAGTGGGCCTTTAGGCAGCATGCCTTTGACCGCTTTCTCAAGCGCGCGACCTGGAAAACGCTGTTGCATTTTCTGGAAGTTGGTTTCGTAGATGCCGCCTGGATAGCCAGAGTGACGGTAGTAAATTTTCTCAGTAGCTTTGGTACCGGTCACACGCAGTTTGCCTGCGTTGATGACGACGATGAAGTCGCCGGTATCGACGTGAGGAGTAAATTCTGGTTTGTGTTTGCCGCGCAGTCGGAGTGCCACTTCGCTGGCAACACGTCCGAGGACTTTGTCCGTCGCGTCAACCACGAACCAATCGCGCTGGACTTCATGTCCTTTAGCGGAAAATGTTTTCATGTTGACTTCCTAATAGATTACACGCTCAAATGGTGGTTCCGACTATGTTGCTGTACGGACTCTGCCTTATTTACTTTTCCTGAGCGAACGGAAAGCCGACAAGTATAAGCGGCTTTGCCCTGCCGCGTCAAGCCGCGATGCAGACCGGCTACGGGCTGGCGGCCCGCACATGGATGGGCATTCCTCTATTACAATACAAAACGCTTACAAATTCGGAGAGTACGATGGAATGCAAAGTCAGCTGGAATGGCCCGTCGGGCATGAGTTTTCGGGCAGAAACGGGTTCCGGCCACCTGGTGACCATGGATGGCGCACCCGATGGCGGCGGCCACAACCTGGCGCCGCGCCCCATGGAAATGGTCTTGCTGGGCACGGGCGGCTGCACCGCCTATGACGTGGTGCTGATCCTCAAACGCGGGCGCGAAGACATCAAAGGCTGCGAAGTGACCCTGAAGGCCGAGCGCGCCGACACCGACCCGAAGGTGTTTACCAAGATCCACTTCCACTTTACCGTGCGGGGCAAGGCCCTGAAACCGACGGCCGTGGAACGGGCCGTTTCATTGTCGCATGACAAATATTGCTCGGCGTCGATCATGCTGGCGAAAACCGCCGAAATCACCCACTCGTTCGACATCATCGAGGAGTGAAGTAGGTCGGATTAGCGGGGCAAGGCCCCGCGTAATCCGACAACACCGCAGGCGCCAACAATGTTGTCGGCTTACGCGCCACGCGCTAAGCCGACCTACGTCGACCTACTCCTGATCCGCTAGATGTAATACGCGGTTTTTGTCATCACTTTACCCATGATGCCCATCAGCGCCTTCACGGGCGCCGGGGTGTCGATGGCGCCCAGTCGCTGGGCGGCGGCGCCGTGTTCCACTTCGTCGATGGCCATCTGCTTGACGATGGCGCGCGACTTGGCATCCTGCGGCGGCAATGCCTGCAGATGGCTGGCCAGGTGCGCTTCCACCTGGCGTTCCGTTTCCACCACAAAACCCAGGCTGCGGCCGTCGCCCATGCGCGCGGCGATGGTGCCCAGCGCAAACGAACCCGCATACCACAGGGGATTGAGCAGGCTCAGACGCGAGCCCAGCTCCGTCAGGCGCTGCGCCGTCCAGGCAAGATGGTCTTCCTCTTCGCGTCCCGCCTCGTCGAACTGGGCGCGGATGGCCGGGCTGTGCGCATAGCGCGCCTGCGAGTTGTACAGAGCTTGCGCGCACACTTCGCCCACATGGTTGACGCGCATTAAGCCGGCGCTGTGACGCTGCTCGGCCGGGCTCAGCTCCGCATCGGGCGCATGCGCGGCCGGCGTGGGGCGCGAGGCCGAAGCCACGCCCGCGATGACGCGCAAGGCCTTGTCGGCGCCAACAATCAAACGATCCAGGGGGTCAAAATGGCGGTTCGCGGTCATCGTGGGCTATTCATGTAAGGGAAAACATGAATTATAGGATGATAGCGGCCAGCCGTCCCCACGCCGTGCGCGGGGCGAACGGGGCTTTATTGACCTGTGCGCGCTTTTTCCTGCTCGATCCAGTCCACCACGGGGCCGACGGCATCGAGTCCGGACAGGCTTTTCGCCACGCCCAGGTTCAGTGAAACAAGAAAAGAAATGCTGTCGACAGGGATGTCCGGGCAGTGTTCGGCAAACGCGGCCAGAAAACGCGGCGATTGCAGCACGCGCAAGACTTTCTCGCCGCTCATGAATTGCAGCACGCTGGCGATGCTGTGCCCGCCACCTATCGAGTGGTAGATAAAACGGTTGTACTTCGCGTCGATCTGCTTGAAATCGAGGGTTTCCTCCGTCATCAGACCGGCCAGGTAGTACAGTCCCAGGCTGACGCGGAAGAAACCGATGGCTTCGGCACTGGTCATGCCGGCACGCGCCACGGCCAATACCTTGTCCTGCATCGCCTGATCGATCGTTTGCATTGCGCTCTCCCGCGCCGTCCGCCGGCGCCCACCGGGCCAGCTTGCATGAAGATGCTGTTTTTTTCAATAGACCAAACGATATTTCCACCTTGCAAGTTACATTTTTTGCATGCTACTCTCGTTGTTCACCGTTGAATGGATGAAACACATGATAGAGGTCAAGCACCTGGCAAAACGTTTCCGCATGCCACCCCACAAGGGCAAGGGCGTGCACGTCAGCGATCCGCGCGAACATGAGGGCTGGTTCCACGCCGTGCGCGACGTCAGTTTCAGCTGCGCCCCCGGCGAAGTGCTGGGCTTGCTGGGCCCGAATGGCGCCGGCAAAACGACCACCCTGCGCCTGCTGTCGACGGCCTTGCAGGCCGATGCGGGCAGCGCCCTCGTCAATGGCGTCGATGTGCTGCGCCAGCCGCTGGTGGCGCGCCAGAGCATCGGTTTCCTGTCCGGTTCGACGGGCTTGTACGGCCGCCTGACGGCGCGCGAGAACGTGGAATACTTTGGCCGCCTGCATGGCATGTCGGCCGACAAGCTGAAACGCCGCTGCGATGAACTGTTTGCCCTGCTGCACATGGAGGAATACGGCGGCAAGCGGGCCGATCAGTTGTCGACGGGCATGAAACAGAAGTGCGCGATCGCCCGCACCGTCGTGCACGAGCCGCAAGTGGTCATCCTCGACGAGCCGACCACGGGCCTGGACGTGATGTCGGCCAAGATCCTGCTCGACTTCATCGCCAGCTACAAGGCGCTGCGCGTGCCGCTGATCTTTTCCACGCACCACCTGCACGAGGTGGAAAAGCTGTGCGACCGCGTCTGCATCATCAACCGCGGCACCACCGCCTTCAATGGCACGGTCGACGAACTGCGCCACCTGGGCGGCAGTACCGATCTGTACGACGCCTTTGTCAGCGTCATCAACCAGGGAGCCTGAGCCATGTGGACCATTTATCTGAAAGAGTTGCTGGAACTCACGCGCGACCGCAAGACGCTGATTTTCACCATCCTCATCCCCATCTTTGCCATGCCGCTGATCTTTGGCGGCTTCGCTTATGTTTCAAGCAATATGTTCAAGAACGCGAAAACGGCGGAACTGCGCTACGCGCTGTTCGGCAAGGACCATTCGCCGGGCCTGAGCGCGCGGTTTGCGCAGCAGCACAACCTGCGCGAAGTGCCGCTGGCCAGCGAGGCGGACATCCGCCGCGCCATCGGCGACGACACCATCAAGTTTGCCGTCGTCATCCCGCCGCATTTTGAGCAATCGCTGAAGCAGCAGGCGCAAGCCAAGGTGACCCTGCACTACAACAGCGCCAGCTCGGTGGACGTGACGCACCAGCGCGTGCACGAGATCGTCGACGCCTACAACGCCAGCCTGCGCGAAGGAGCCTTGTCCGCCCTGAAGCTGAGCCCTGCCCAGCTGGCCTATGCGCTCAATCCCATCGTGCTAGACAAACAATCGACGGCCAACGAGCGCGAACAGATGGGTGCAATCATCGGCGGCATGGTGCCGTATCTGCTGCTGATGGTGTGCCTGACGGCAGCCATGTATCCGGCCATCGACCTGGGCGCCGGCGAAAAGGAACGGGGCACGCTGGAAACCCTGCTGCTGGCGCCCGTGCCGCGCAGCGCCATCGTGCTGGCCAAGTTCCTCGTGCTGTTTACGGTGGGCATGACCTCCGCCGTGCTGATGGTCGGCAGCATGGGCGTCCTGCTGGCCATCTTCGGCAGCTCGCTGGAAGGCCACATGGCCATCCTCGTGCACAGCATCGGCTTGCCCGACCTGGCCATGGTGACCCTGATGCTGGTGCCGACGGCCGCCATCTTCGCCTCGCTGCTGCTGTCGATCTCGATCTACGCGAAGAGCTACAAGGAGGCGGCCGGCATGATCACGCCGCTGATGCTGTTTGTCATCCTGCCCACGGTGACGGCCATGTTGCCCGGCGTCGAGCTGAACTGGATGTGGGCCATGGTGCCGCTGACGAACGTGTCGCTGGCCATGAAGGAACTGGTGAAAGGCACCATGGATTACCGCATGTTCGGCGTGATCCTGGCCTCGACGACGGTGATCGCCGGCGCGCTGCTGATGCTGTGCCGCTGGTGGTTTAACCGGGAATCGGTTTTATTCCGTAACTGACACTCTCATGGTACGGCCGAAAAGACCAGGACCGGCCCGCCATCCGCCCTCGCCAACTGCACTCTGGGCACGCGAAAATGCCGTGTATCGCATGCAACTGCCCAGTGCGTCTTAAATTCAATACAATGCCAGCATAGAGTAGCCCTGTCGCATCGGGCAGCAACGCATGAGTTAGGAGTTGTATGGAATTGCAGATCCGCAAATTGTCGAAGACCTACGCGAATGGCGTGGTGGCGCTGGACAATGTTTCGCTGACGATACCGCCCGGGATGTTTGGCTTGCTGGGCCCGAATGGCGCCGGCAAGTCGACCCTGATGCGCACCCTGGCCACCTTGCAGGAATGCGATTCCGGCTCCATCTTCTTCGGCGACTACGACGTACTCGACGACAAGGACGAAATCCGCCGCATGCTGGGCTACCTGCCGCAAGACTTCGGCCTGTACCCGAAAGTGACGGCTTACGAACTGCTCGACCACTTCGCCATGTTAAAAGGGCTGTCGCAGCGGGCGCGCCGGCGCGAAGTCGTCGATGGACTCTTGCAGCAAACCAATCTGTTCGACGTGCGCCACCAGCGTCTGGGCGGCTTTTCGGGCGGCATGCGCCAGCGCTTCGGCATCGCGCAAGCCCTGCTGGGCGACCCGAAACTGATCATCGTCGACGAGCCGACGGCCGGCCTCGACCCGCAGGAGAGAGTCCGCTTCCATAATCTGCTGTCCGACATCGGCGAAGACAAGACGGTGATCCTGTCGACGCATATCGTATCCGACGTGGCCGACCTGTGCGCCAACATGGCCATCATCAACAAGGGCCATTTACTGCTGTGCGGCAAGACCCAGGAACTGATCGACGAAGTCAGCTGCAAGATCTGGGCGCGCTTCGTCGACAAGAAAGAACTGGCCAGCTTCCAGCAGCGCCACGCCGTCATTTCCACGCGCCTGCTGTCGGGCCGCACCCTGATCCACGTCTACAGCGACGACGACCCGGGCGATGGCTTCGAGGAAGCCATCGGCGACCTGGAAGACCTGTATTTCGCCACCATTGCCGGGCGCCACCGCGTCGCCCCGCAGTGCGACTGAGGGGACGGCCATGTTTGCCATCGCCCGCTTTGAAGCGCGACAGCGGCTCAAGCTGCTGTCGACCTGGGTGTATTTCGCCATGTTCCTGGCGCTGGCCATGCTGTGGATGGCGGCCGCCGGCGGCGTCTTCAAGGAAGCGAGCATCAGTTTCGGCGGCAAGTTCCTGATCAACGCCCCCCGTTCGCTGGCGTTCACGTGCAGCGTGCTGGGCTGCTTCGGTGCCGTGGTGGTGGCCGCCATGATGGGCCGTTCGGTGCAGCAGGACTTCGAATACGGCATGCAGCATTTCTTCTTCAGCGCGCCGATCAAAAAGTACCAGTACGTCTTCGGCCGCTTCCTTGGCGCCTACCTGGTGCTGGCCGTGGTGTTTTCCAGTATCGTGATCGGCGCCTGGCTGGGCGCCTGGCTGCCCGGCATCGACCCGGAACGGCTGGGGCCGCAACGGGCGCTGGCCTACCTGATGCCGTATGTGTTTACCCTGCTGCCCAATCTGTTCATCTTCGGCGCCATCTTCTTCGTCATCGCGGCCCTGACGCGGCGCATGCTGCCCGTGTACATCAGCTCGGTAGTCATGCTGATCGGCTACCTGGTGGCGCCGTCGCTGGCGCGCGATCTCGACTACAAGACCCTGGCCGCCCTGATCGATCCCTTCGGCACCACGGCGCTGATACGCCTGACGGAATACTGGCCGAACGCGGAACGCAACACGCGCCTGGTGAGCCTGGAGGGCGTGTACCTGCTGAACCGCGCCATCTGGTCCGGCTTCGCCCTTGTGGCCTTGCTGCTCGGCTACTGGCGCTTCCACTTCCACGCGACGACGGACGCGGGCGCCACCCGGCGCCGCAGCGAGGGCGAGGCGCCGCAGCGCCTGTCGAACGCCTCCCTATCCACGCAGGAAACACCGGACTTCGCGCAACGCAACCTGGCCGTCCTGCTCCTCAAGATGAGCTGGCTGAACCTGCGCGAAACCATCAAGAACATCTATTTCGTCGTCATCGTGCTGGCCGGCGTACTGACCATGTATGCAGGCGCGCTGGACATGGGTTCCATGTACGGCACGAATACCTATCCCGTGACGGAAAAGGTGCTGGACATGGTCAGCGCCTCGTTCGCCCTGTTCATGCTGATCATTACCACCTTCTACGCGGGCGAGCTGGTATGGCGCGAACGGGAAGCGGGCACGCATCTGATGCTTGACGCCCTGCCCGTGCCGAACTGGCTGCCCCTGCTGTCGAAACTGTGTGCGCTGGTCGGCCTGCAAGCCTTGCTGAGCCTGGTCATCATGCTGTGCGGCATGTCGATTCAGGTCTTCAAGGGCTATTACCGCCTCGACCCCGGCCTGTACGTGGAATCGCTGTTCCTGTCGCACCTGCCCTACTATGCGCTGGTCGCCGTGCTGGCCATCTTCGTGCAGGTGCTGATCAATCAGAAATACCTGGCGTATTTCGCCATGATTCTGTACCACATCGCCAGCATCAGCTTTTCCTCGCTGGGCCTGGGCGACCCGCTGCTGCTGTATGGCAGCACGCCGGAGGTCGTGTATTCGGCCATGAACGGCGCCGGCCACTTTGTGTTGCGCGAGCGCTGGTACTTGCTGTACTGGAGCGGCGCGGCCGTCATGCTGACGGTGCTGTCGCTGCTGTTCTGGCCCCGCGGCGCGCAGGACAGCTGGCGCATCCGCCTGCGCCTGGCGCGCCACGGCCTCACGCATGGCGTGCTGGCCAGCTTTGCCGGCGGCGCCCTGATCTTCGTCGGCGCCGGCGGCGTGCTGTTCTACGTTTTCCACGTGGCCAACGATTATCAGTCCGAATTTTCGCGCGATGCGGACCGCGCCAGCATCGAGCGCCAGTACCGCAAGTTTGCCGCCACGCCACAGCCGAGAATCACCGACGTGAAACTCGACGTGGCCATCTACCCGGCGCAGCGCACCCTGGCCGTCACGGGCCGCTATCTGCTGCAAAACAAGACCAGCCAGCCGATCAGCCACATTTTTGTGCAGCAAGACCCGACCGCCACCATGCGCCTGCGTTTTGATACGCGCGTGCATCCCGGCCTCGATGACGGCAAGCTGGGCTTTTACAGCTACCGCCTGGCCGCGCCGCTGGCGCCGGGCGCCACCCTGGGCCTCGATTTCGACATCCGCTACGCGCCGCGCGGCATCTTCGGCCTGGGCCAGGATACGCCCGTGGTGGCCAACGGCACTTTCTTCACGAATGCCGTGCTGCCGCACATCGGTTACCAGCCGCAGCTGGAATTGACGGACCCGCGCGACCGCAAGAAACACGGCTTGCCCGCGCGCGAACGGGCCTTGCCGCGCGACGATGCAAAGGGATTGGCCGACAACTATGTCAGCAACGACGCCGACCGCATCAACTTCGACGCCACCGTCAGCACCGTCGACGGCCAGACGGCCATCGCGCCGGGCATGCTGGACAACGACTGGATCGCCAAGGGCCGCCATTACTTCCATTACACGATGGACCAGCCGATTTTGAATTTCTACGCGTTCCAGTCGGCCCGCTACGCCGTCAGGCACGAGCGCTGGCAAGACGTGGCCATCGACGTGTACTACCATCCTGGCCATGAATACAACCTCGAGCGTTTCGTGCGCGGCAGCAAGGAAGCGCTGGAGTACTACACGAAGAACTTCGGCCCCTACCAGCACAAGATCCTGCGCATCGTCGAATTCCCCCGCTACGCCACGTTTGCGCAATCGTTCCCGAACACGATACCGTACTCGGAAGGCCTGGGTTTTATTGCCAAGGTGGACGACAAGAACCCGAAGGACATCGACTATCCTTTCTACATCACGGCGCATGAAGTGGCGCACCAGTGGTGGGCGCATCAACTGGTGGGCGGCAATACGCGGGGCGCCACCGTGCTCAGCGAAACCCTGGCTGAATATTCGGCCCTGATGGTCATGAAGAAAACCGCAGGACCGGCGAAGATGCGCAGGTTCCTGCGCTATGACCTGAATCAATACCTGATGGGGCGCAGCGAGGAACGCAAGAAGGAATTGCCGCTGGCCGAGAATGAAAACCAGGCCTACATCCACTATCACAAGGGCAGCCTGGCCATGTACTTGCTGCAGGACATCATCGGCGAAGACAAGGTCAACGGCGTGCTGCGCGAGCTGCTCAAGACCTACGGCCAGAAAGGCCCGCCGTATGCGAGCGTGACGGCGCTGGTCCAGGGTTTGCGCCAGGTCACGCCGCCCGAGCAGGCTTACCTGATCGACGACCTGTTCGAGAAAATCGTGCTGTTCGACAACCGCGCCCTGTCGGCCACGGCCACGAAACGCAGCGATGGCAAATACGCCGTCACCATCAAGGTGCAGGCCAGCAAATTGACGGCCGGCGAACAGGGCGAGGAACACGACGCACCGCTGCATGACTGGATCGAGATCGGCGTCGATGACGCGAATGGCCATCCGCTGCTGCGCGAACGCCTGCGCATGACAGCCCGCGAGGCGCGCTACACCGTCATCGTCGGCAGCCGGCCCGGCAAGGCGGGCATCGATCCGGACAACAAGCTGATCGACCGCAAGCCCGATGACAATATGGTCACCGTCGAGCTCGACGAACCGTGACGAAAAATGGCCACCCGTTTCAATGATGGGCGGCCATTTTTTTGCGTGTCACATGGGAATCAGGCTGCGACGCAGCGCGTCACCAGGCTCAGGCTGATGCCCATTTCCGTCAGGTGCTGCATGTCGGCCAGGCTCAAGTCGAGCGGCGCGTCGACCGTATCGTCGCCATTCAGCTCCAGTTGCAGCTCGGCCACGATGCGCGGCATGGTGAACGTCACGCCGCGCGAACGGCATTCGGCCAGGTAGCTGCGTATGCGCGAGGGCAACACTTGCGATTTCGGCGCTTGCGCGATGAGCACGTCGAAGCCGGAATCGAGATGCACGCGATTCGCGCCCTTCGCCTCGCCCTTGCGCCATTGCCGCTCCGGATCGGTAGGCAAGACTTCGAGGATGGATTTGAGCGTGGGGTCATCCCCATGCACGCACAGCTTTGCCATATTCATATTGCAAGACTTTCTAGTCAGGACGCCGCCAGGAAGGCGGCGCGATCATCAGACCGACAAGTCTACGCATGGAAGGCAAATATGTCCATACGGCAATATTTTGCATCAAGCTCTAATAAGCTCTCATTTGTGCTGCATCAAACAGGCGGAACGAGCTTATTCCGCCTGCCACACACGCTTACAGTACCGCGCCGCGTGCCTGCAAGGCGGCCCGCACGCCGGCGCCATAGGCGGGATCGGCCTGGTCGAAGTGAGCGAGCTGGCGCTGCAAGGTTTCCGGCCGCACCTGACTCAACGGTCCTGCCAGGTTGTCGAACAGGTTTTGCCTGGCCTGGGCCGACATCAGGCGGAACAGATTGCCGGCCTGCGTGTAATCGTCTTCCACGCCGCGTCCATCGTAGCGGGCCGCACCGCCAGCCAGCGCCAGCGGCGGTTCGCCATGGCCCAGCCCTTGCGGCTGCGTGCCTGCCGCCGTCACGTTCGCGTAATTCTGCGCCGCGCTGCCATTGTGGATCGCCATGCCGCCATCGCGCTGCTGGTTATGGAAGGGGCAGCGGGCCGCATTCACGGGCAGATGCTGGTGGTTCGTGCCGACCCGGTACAGCTGGGCGTCGTGGTAGGCGAACAAGCGGCCTTGCAGCATCTTGTCCGGCGAGTAGCCCATGCCGGGCACGGCGTTGGCCGGCGAAAAGGCCGCTTGCTCGACTTCCGCGTGGTAATTGTCCGGATTGCGGTTCAGCTCGAAAATACCGACGGGCAACAGCGGGAAGTCCGCGTGCGGCCACACTTTCGTCAGGTCGAACGGGTTCCAGCCCGTACGCTGCTCCCATGCATCGAGCTGCTCCTGCGTCGCCACCTGCAGCTTGACTTCCCACTGGGGAAAGTCGCCGCGCGCGATGGCGCCGAACAGGTCGCGCTGGGCGTAGTCCGGGTCGCTACCCGCCAGGCGGCCCGCCTCCGCCGCAGGCAAATTCTTGATGCCCTGGCGCGTCTTGAAGTGCCATTTCACGTACACGCGCTGGCCGTCGGCATTGATCAGGCTATACGTGTGGCTGCCGAAGCCATCCATGTGGCGGTAGCCGTCCGGAGTGCCGCGGTCCGAGAACAGCATGGTGACCTGGTGCAGGCTTTCCGGCGCATGGCTCCAGAAATCGAACATCATCTCGGCCAATTTCAGATTGCTTTGCGGATCGCGCTTTTGCGTATGGACAAAGTCGGGAAACTTGATCGGGTCCTTGATGAAGAACATCGGCGTGTTGTTGCCGACCAAATCCCAGTTGCCCTCTTCCGTATAAAAACGCACGGCAAAGCCGCGCGGGTCGCGTTCCGTGTCTGCACTGCCGCGTTCGCCGCCGACGGTGGAAAAGCGGGCGAAGGTGGCCGTCTGCTTGCCCACTTCGCTGAACAGCCTGGCCTTGGTGTAGCGCGAGATGTCGTGCGTGACGGTAAAGGTGCCGTAGGCGCCCGAGCCTTTGGCGTGCACCACGCGCTCGGGGATGCGCTCGCGGTTGAAATGCTGGAGTTTTTCGATCAGGTGGAAGTCTTGCAGCAGCAGGGGGCCGCGGGGACCCGCGCTGAGGGAATTCTGGTTGTCGGCGACGGGGATGCCCGAGGCGGTACTGAATGGCGGCTGTTGGCTCATGACTGCTTTTCCTTCGTTGTTGACTAATGGAACCAGTGTAACGAGGTCAACAATAAAGGAAAAGCTAATTGATTTTATCGAACCGATAGCTATTTACAATGCACAGCCGTGGGCATCACACACGCCGCCCAGTTGCGCCTGCAGCTTCGCCGGCTGGCCCAGGAACGCTCCGATATCGATCACGGACAGCTTGCCACTGCCATCGTCGAGCACGAACGTGGGAAAGCCCTGCCCGCCCACCTGCGCCAGCAAGGCACGGCTGGCGTCGATGTGCCCTTGCGTGACGGCGCCCGCTTGCCGTGCATACGCGGTCTGGAATGCTGTCCCATCCATGCCCAGCTCTTGCGCCAAGGACACCAACACGGTCACATCGGCGATGCGCAAGCCGTCCACGTAATGGGCGCGCTGCACGCGCTGCAGCATGTCCAGGCCCTTGCCGGCCAGCGCTTCGGCCGCCAGGATGGCCGTGATCGGCGGTTCGGAATCCATCATGGCCGTCGTATCGTTCAGCAAACCGTTGATATAAGCGTCGCCGAAGGGCTGGCCCGACATTTGCTCGATGCGCCGGTCATGCGGCAGCACATAGCCGCGCCATGCGGGCGTGATCTGGCGGCGATTGCTGCCCGTCATCATGCCGCCGCCGTGGAAGGCCACCGTCAGGCCGGGCACGGCGCGCGCCGCCTCGACCAGCGGCGCGGCGCCGTAGCACCAGCCGCACAGCGGGTCGAAAATGTAATGCAGGGTGGGCATGACTCTATCCTTTATAAAACTGAAACAGATGACTTGCAAAAACCGTAGCGAGCGGCGCTAGTTCTGGCAGAGAAGCGCAACTGTGCTAGAGCACAGTGAGCATCGCAGGCCGGAAATCGCGTCGCGCAGTAGGTTTTTACCATTTCATTTCGCCTTTGGCCACTTTGGCGCTCGTTTCCAGCGCGCCATCAAGGCCAAGTTGCGGATAGTGCTGTTTCATGGCGGCGATCAGGGCGGCGGAATTGGCGGCCTTGGCCGTTTCCCCTTCAAACGTCACCAGGTAGTCGCGCGTAAAAGCGATGCTGTCGGGCGTCATGGACGAACCGACCTTGAAGTGGCCGGGCACGACGGTGACGGGTTTCAGCGCCGCGATGCCATCGAGCGTCTTGAGCCAGTCCTGGCGCGATTGTGCGCTTTGCGTATCGGCCGTCCACACGTGCAAGTTGCCAAACAGCACCACGCCGCCGACCACCGCCTTGATCGATGGAATCCACACATAGGTGCGCGCTGGCGTCGGGCCGGCGATATCGAGCGACTGGCCTTCCAGGCTGATGCGCTTGCCTTTCAATGCTTCGGGAATGACGATGCCGTGCGGCGCATTGTCCTTCAGGATCGGGCCCCAGTAGGCGACCTTGGCATCGGCCTTGCGGCGGATCTCGGCCACCGTTTCCGGCGTGGCGACGATCTTTGCCTGCGGGAAGGCGGCCTTGATCACATCGAGGCCAAAGTAAAAATCAGGGTCGCTATGGCTGATGTACACGGTCGTCAGTTTCTTGCCGCTGGCGCGGATCTTTTCCACCAGCTTTTGCGCTTCGGCGCGCGAAAACTGCGCATCGATCAGCACGGCGTCATGCTTGCCCGCCACCAGCACGGAAGCGACGGGGAAAATCGCCGCTTCGCCCGGATTGAACACGTCCAGGGTCAGGGGGGCCGGAGCGGCGGCCGAGGCGGCGCCGGCGGCAAACAGGGTGGAAACAAGAACGCTGCTGATGGATTTGGAGAACATGATCTGCCTTCACAAGATGATTGGGATGACGGCATCTTACGTTGCTTTATTCGGTAGAAAAACCCGTTAAAACGCAATTGTTTGTTGCATATTTCGATTCAATCTCCGACCGTCGAAGACCAAATGGGCCACAGCGTCATGAGGGTGTCACATTGAATTGCTATCTTGCCAGCTCTTTCAAACCTAGCCGGATGAACCACATGACACGCAGAAAAATTTCCGTCGCTGGCTGCAGCGTCGCCATCACCCTGATGCTGGCCGCCTGCGGCAGCGATGCAAAAAAAGAAGAGGTAGTGGCTGAAGCGCCACCGAAAAACGTCATTTTCTTCCTCGGCGATGGCATGGGCCTGACCACCATGACGGCCGCGCGCATCTATTCGGTGGGCGAAGACGGCTCGCTGACCATGGACACCCTGCCGGAAACGGCCTTCGTGAAAACGTACTCGAACGACGCGCAAGTGACGGACAGCGCGCCATCGATGGCCGCCTACATGACCGGCGTCAAGATGAACAATGAAGTCATCTCGATGTCGGCCAACACGGTCGCCATCGATCCGGGCACGGATGCGAACGGCAACAAGCTGGTCAACAAATGCGGCACCGGCAACGGCACGCCCGCCACCACCCTGCTGGAATTGGCCAAGGCCAAGGGCTTTGCCGCCGGCGTCGTCAGCACGGCGCGCGTGACGCACGCCACGCCGGCCGCAACCTACTCGCACATCTGCCACCGCGACCTGGAAAACGATATCGCCGCGGCCCTGGTGCCAGGCGGCACGGGCTACAACAGCGCCCTGGGTACCACGGGCCTGGAAGTGGTCCTCGGCGGCGGCGCGCAATTCTTCACGCAATTCAAGGATGGCGGCAAGCGTTCCGACGGCCGCGACCTGATCGCCGAATTGAAAGCCAAAAGCTACACGGTCGCCAACAACGCCACCGACTTCAAGGCCGTCGATGCGGCCAAGACGGACCGTTTGTTCGGCGTGTTCACGTCCAGCCACATGAGCTACGACCTGGACCGCGACGCAGCGAAGGAACCTAGCCTGGCGGAAATGACCACCAAGGCCATGGACGTGCTGGCCAAGAACAAGAAGGGTTATTTCCTGATGGTCGAAGGCGGCCGCATCGACCATGCGCTGCACGAAACGACGGCCAAGAAAGCGCTGCAAGACACGGTCGCCTTCGACAACGCCATCAAGGCCGCCATCGAAAAAGCCAAGCTGACCGATCCGAGCCTGGCCAATACCCTGATCGTCGTCACGGCCGACCATGACCACACGCTGGTGCTGAACGGCTACGCCAAGCGCACGGGCAAGACGGCTGCAGGCAACCCTGGCGTGCTGGGCGTGGTGAAGAACTACGTGACCGGCGCGGTCGAGAAAGACCTCGATGGCGCACCGTATTCGATCATCGGCTTCGGCAATGGCGAAAACCGCACTCAATCGAGCCGCGCCGCCATGGCCAGCCTCGATGAAACCGTCACCAGCGCCAATAATTACCACCAGGAAGCGGTGATCCGCACCACGGCCGGCAATGAAACCCACGGCGGCACCGACGTCTTCCTGGGCGCCATCGGCAAGGGTTCGGAAACCTTCCTTGGCACCATCGAAAACACCAAAGTATTCGGCCTGGTCAAGACCGCCGGCGGTCTGTAATCCCCAAGAGACAAGAATTGGACAAGCACATGAAACTCGCATTGAAACCCGCCCTGAAACTCTCCTTGCTGACCACGCTCGTGGCCGCCAGCGTCGCCAACGGCGCCTACGCCGCCGACGCCAAGAACGTCATCTTCTTCCTCGGCGACGGCATGGGCCCGTCCGTCGTGACGGCGGCGCGCATCTACCAGTACAAGGAAGACGGCAGCCTGACGATGGACACGCTGGAGCGCACGGCGCGCATCAAGACGTTCTCGAACGATGCGCAAACGACCGACAGCGCGCCCTCGATGGCCGCCTACATGACCGGCGTCAAGATGAACAATGAAGTCATCTCGATGGCGCAGGACACCATTGCCAAGGAACCGAGCCGCGACGCCAACGGCAACCTGGGCGTGGACAATTGCCCGGCCGGCGGCAAGAGCGTGCCGACCATCCTGGAACTGGCGAAAGCCAAGGGCAAGGCCGTGGGCGCCATCACCACCACGGAACTGACGCACGCCACGCCGGCGACGACGTTCTCGCACATCTGCAACCGCAATGCGCAATACGCGATCGCTGCACAAACGGTGCCGGGCGGCACGGGCTACAACGCGGCCCTGGGCGACGGCGTCGACGTGCTGATGGGCGGCGGCCGCAACCACTTTACGCCTTGGTCGGCCAGCAACAAGTATGGCCGCGCCGATGGCCGCAACCTGTTGACGGAATTTGCCGCCAAGGGCTATACCGTGGCCGCGACGAAAGCGGAAATGGCCGCGGCGCAGAGCGGCAAGAAATTCATCGGCCTGTACAGCACCCGCAGCCACCTGGAATATGAACTGGACCGCACCGCCACACCGCCGCTGGGCGAAGGCGCGACCCAGCCTAGCCTGTCGGAAATGACGCTGAAAGCCATCGACTTGCTGTCGAAAAACGCGAACGGCTACTTCCTGATGGTCGAAGGCGGCCGCATCGACCACGCCTTGCACGGCATCAACGCCAAGCGCGCGCTGACGGACACCATCGCCTTCGACGACGCCATCAAAGTGGCCATCGCCAAGATCAAGGAAACCGATCCGAAGCTGGAAAATACCCTGATCGTCGTCACGGCCGACCATGACCACACCCTGGCGTTCAACGGCTATGGCAAGCGCGGCAACCATATCCTCGACATCAACCGCGGCTACAAGGATAACCAGCCAAGCAAGGATGCGGACGGCAATACCTACACCACCCTGGTGTTCGGCAATGGCCCGAACCGCCCTGACCTGCGCAGCAACGTCGACAGCGCCACGGCCCTGAAAGACAACTACCTGCAAGAAACAGGCGTGCGCCTGGCCAGCGAAACCCACGGCGGCGGCGACGTCAAGCTGCTGGCCACGGGCGCCGGCGCGAAGTCCTTCAAGGGCACCCTGGACAACACCAAGGTGTTCGACTTGCTGAAGGCGGCCTTCGGCTTCTGATCCACATCAACACGGTAACCCCACCGGGGCGGATGGCGTAGGCCCTCCGCCCCTCTGCACGTAAAGGCAACACCATGAAATCGTCCCTGATCGCCGTCCTGCTGGCCGCCGGCTTTGCCGCCAGCGCCCAAGCCGCTCCCGCCACGCATTCCGCCCCTGCCGACCTGGACCTGGGCATCACCTATTACAGCCGCGTCCTGACGCCGGAAGGCGTGACGCGCGAAAGCCGCTACGAAGAAAAGATGCTGCGCCGCCCCGGCCACGTGTGGGTCGAGCGCGTGCTGGCGCCATCGACGGACGCGCATGCCGGTCACAAGCATGGCGAAAACACCAAGGTGGCCCTGAAAGCCACGCAGCATGAACACAAGCACTTCAATCCCGTGCTGATCCCGCGCCACGTGATGCTGGAAAAGAACACGGTGCGCGTGGAATACATCGATGCGCATGACAAGATCGTCGTCTCGATTCCCAAAGCCGAATACGACAACGTCAATTTCGACGGTTCCTGGGAAAACAGTTTTTACCTGCTGGACCCGAAACTGGTGGCCGCCATGCCGCTGTCGAAACAGGCATCGAGCGTGACGGGCGCGCGCTGGCGCGAAGTGGAAAAAAATGGCGTGTTCCAGCGCATCCTGTGGGATGAACAAAAGCAGATTCCCCTGATCATCGAAAGCGGCGACCGCGCGAATACCTTCTATCGCCGGGTCGACGTCAAGCCGCAGCCGACCGTCAGCAAGGCGCAGCCGTGGGCGAACTTGCAGAATTACGCGCAGCGCGAATACTCGGACTACCTGGACTAAGCGCCAAGTAAAATCGGGTGTCCAGTCCTAAAATAGGTTGACAGTATTTATTGCTGTAAAAACGCCCGATGCACCGCATCGGGCGTTTTGTATTTCAGCGCCGTATGCGGCCGTTCCTGGTTATAGATCCGCACCGATTGCGCCACCATTTTGCTCGCCTGTTTC
>NZ_NEHB01000034.1 GCF_002127655.1 Janthinobacterium sp. GW456P | reverse complement strand
CCTGGCAGGCGTCGCCGGCCGGCAACTGCTCGCCCCACAGGCTGGCCAGCTGGCGCAGCACGGCGTTGCGGTCCGGCGCGCTGGCGGTCGCGGGCGCGGGAACACTTGCAGCAGCGGGCACCGCCGGCGCCACCACGGCGGGCACCTTCGCCACGGCCACTGTGGCAGGCGTGCGTGGCATGAAATGCCAGGCCAGCGCGGCGGTGACCACGGCCCCGGCCAGCACGCCGCCCGCCACGTGCGGCCAGCGCAGGCTCCGTCCCGTAGCCGGCTTGCCCTCGTCCGCAAACACTTCCTCGGCGGCACGGCGCAATATCTGGCGCGTCACCTGCGGCTGGTTTTCCACGTAGGCGCCCAACAGCGCGCGGTCGCACAGCAGGTTGATGCGGCGCGGCACGCCGTGGCTCATGGCGTGAATCTGCGCCATCAAACGGGGCGCGAACGGCGTCTGCGCCGTGCTGCCCGCCACAGCGAGGCGGTGGCGGACATAGCTGGCCGTTTCCCCGGCCGTCAGCGAACCCAGGTGATAGCGGGCGATCACGCGCTGCGCCAGCTGCTCCAGTTCCGGCCGCGCAAGCATGGCGCGTAACTCCGGCTGGCCGATAAGGATGATCTGCAGCAGCTTGCGCTCGCTCGTCTCCAGGTTGGTCAGCAAACGCAGCTGCTCCAGCACGGCGGCGGACAGGTTTTGCGCTTCGTCGATGATCAGCACATTGTTCTTGCCCTGCGCATGGCTGGCCAGCAAGTGCGCATTGATCGCGTCGACATAGCCTTTCACGCTAGCCACGCCGGGCGCCACGGCGATGCGGAATTCCTCGCAGATCGACAGCAGCAATTCCTCGACGGACAGTTTCGGATTGAAGATATACGCGAGCTGGCAGTTTGCCGGAATCTGTTCCATGAAGCAGCGGCACACGGTGGTCTTGCCGGCGCCGATTTCGCCCGTCAGCAGCACGAAGCCGCCGCCGCTGCCTACGCCATACAGCAAATGCGCCAGCGCTTCGCGGTGGCGTTCGCTCATGAACAGGTAGCGCGGATCGGGGGCGATCGAAAACGGCGATTGCTTGAGCTGGAAATAATGCGTGTACATGGAGACCCTGCGGATGAAACAATCAAAATGCGCGGCGGCAAGCCGATACCCTCAGCGGGTGCGGGCGGGCGGCAACGGCTTGTATTTGGCGCAATAGACTTTCGCCTTGCTACGGAAGTAGACGATTTTACTGCCAGGCACGGAACCACGGACAGGAAAGGCGGAATTGTCGAGTTTATTGAAGCGCAGGCCCGAGACGCCGCGGATGGCCGGTTCCAGCTTTTCGGGCGTCGCGTCCGCCACCACGCCCATGAAAACGAGGGGACTGGTGTCGTCGCTGACGATCACGTCGGTAACGGGCGCGCCCCACAAGGTGGCGTCCGTGCGGAACCAGTAGGCGCCCCCTTCATGCTTGTAGGCGGGGCCGAAGGCCGTCAGCAGATAGGCATAGAAGGCCTTGTTGTCGATATGGTCGATGCACAGCACGGCATTGCCCACCACTTGCCCGAACGTGCTCGGCGGCGGCTTGGCCTGCGCCAGCACGCCCGACACGGGCGTACCCAAGGCCAGCAGCGCGCACGCGGCCAGCAGGGCCGGCGCGCGCCACCGGCGCGTCAATGAACGGCGCAGGCGCATGATCAGCGCTTGCGCTCTTCTTTCTTGACCTTCTTGGCTTCCTTCTTTTCCTTCATGGTCTTGGCCGGTTCTTTCTTGGCTTCCTTCTTGCTGTCCTGTGCCTTGCTCATCATTTACTCCATGCCTGGGCGGAAATGCCTGGGCCATTATGACACTCCCCCATGAAAATGCCACGTCATTTCCCCTATGCAATAGACAGACCGCACCCGGCAAGCACAGGCAACGCATGCACTTATTTGCAAAAAGACGTTTGCATTTTTGTTTTATTATGTTTTAATACACGAAATTTATAAATAGCTATCATTCCGGTGCACTATCAGCAACGCCGGAAAGCATACAAACTGGGGACAGGACATGGGCCGGCATACGGCAGGACCATGTGTAATCGATTGACAGCCCTCGGCGGAAATAAACAATATGATGAGAACAATGATCTTGCTGGGCGCGGCCCTGTCGCTCGGAGCCGCTGGAAGCACGCATGCGGCCGGCACGGCACCGGTGCAGAAGGCCAGCTACCAGGCGGCACCCGCCACCCTGGCCACGCGCCTGGCCAGTTTCCAGTCGCAAGACGCCAGCCTGCGCGCCCCCGCTTCGCATGAACCGGGCACACAGTCGCTGCTGCTGGTCACCATCGTGCTGCTGAGCCTGCGCATGCGCGCCACGGCCACCACCAGCAGCGAAAAATTCAGCAACTGACGTGAAAACGGCCGCGCAAGGCGGCCGTTCCAGTCACACGTCAGCGCACGATCAGTGCAGGCACAGACGGCGGCGCGTCTTTTCGATCAGCGCCGCATCGTAGGGATACAGGTTCTCGATAAAGAACAATTCCGTTTCCGCCTCATCTTCCAGGCACATCTCGATCATGACCGGGCCATCGCTTTCGCGGCCCAGGAAATCCTTCGGCCAGCGGTTCTTGCGGTGCGTGCGCATCATTTCCATGCCCAGCGCGGCCAGCGGCGCCGACACACCGGCGGCCAGCGCCTCTTGCTGCCAGTCGTCCCAGTACTCGCTCTTTGCTGCCTTGTCGCTCATCATGCTCTTCCAACTCAGGTGTAAAAGCCGGACTCTACTCTTCATGGCGCCCCTTGCCAAGCATGCTTGCAAGCAATACCGCATCGCCAACAACAGACCAGTTGGAAAAAATTGGCATTAAACAAGGCCAATTCCAATACCATTCCACACCCACGAAAAACCCTTTATTAACAATAGCTTGCAATAAAATATCGGGGCGTTTACCATCCGGCGCAAGAATATTTTACAATACCACTTAAATACCTCTTGACTAGCCATCGGGGCAACAATATAGTGCCTTCAGCTTTTTCGCCGCCCGATAAATAAAATAACCGAGACAGGCGCACTCAACCAAATGCAGGACTGCACAACATGATCGAATACATAATTGGCGTCGATGGCGGGGGAAGCGGTACCCGCGTGCGCCTGGCGCGCCTCGACGGCGAGGAGCTGGCACAGGGGCAAAGCGGCCCCTCCGGCCTGGGACTGGGCATCGAACGTGCGTGGACGTCCGTGGCGCATGCCGTCACCCTGGCCTTCCGCACGGCTGGCCTGGAACAGCCCTCCTTGCAGCGCATGGCCATCGGCCTGGGCCTGGCCGGCGTGCACAACAAACAGTGGGCCGCCAGCTTCGTCGAACACAATCCCGGCTATGCGGCCGTGGCACTGGAATCGGATGCCCTGACCACCCTGCTGGGCGCGCATGCGGGCCAGCCGGGCGCCATCGTTGCCATCGGCACGGGCAGCGTGGGCGAAGTGCTGCACGCGGACGGCAGCCGCCACGAAGTGGGCGGCTGGGGTTTTCCTTCCGGCGACGAAGCGGGTGGCGCCTGGATCGGCATGCGCGCCATCAACCATGCGCAGCAAGTGGTCGATGGCCGCGTGCCCGGCAGCGCCTTCGCCACGGCCGTCATCGACGCCTGCGGCGGCCAGCGCGACGCCATGCAGGTGTGGCTGGCGGCGGCCAGCCAGACGACGTTCGCGCAACTGGCGCGGCTGGTGCTCGAACATGCGGCCACCAACGCGGTGGCGCGCACCATCCTGACCGACGCGGGCCAGCAGATCGCCCTCATCGCCAGGGCGCTGGACCCGGCCGGCACGCTGCCCGTGGCCCTGTGCGGCGGGCTGGCGGGGCCCTTGTCGAGCTACCTGCCGGCGGCACTGCTGCAACTGGTCGTGCCGGCACAGGGCGATTCGGCCGCAGGCGGCCTGCGCCTGATCAGCAAGCACTTGCGGGAGCAATGACCATGCTGACCAAACTGTCTGCCTTCAAACCGAATCCCGCCAGCGACACGCCGCTCTACATGCAGCTGGCGAACATGCTGTCGGACGGCATCGCCAGCGGCGACTGGCGCGCCAACCAGGCCTTGCCCTCGGAGCGCGTGCTGTCGGACATCCTGGAAATTTCGCGCGTCACGGCGCGCAAGGCCATCGACATGTTGTGCGACCGTGGCATGCTGACGCGCAAGCGCGGATCGGGCACCTACATCACGCCCAAGCTGGAACAGCCGCTGTCGCGCCTGACGAGCTTTTCGGAAGAATTGCGCCAGCGGGGCTTCACGGCCGGCTCGCGCTGGCTGCAGCGCGACATCGGCTCGGCCGCACCGCTGGAACTGCTGTCGCTGGGACTGTCGCCGCACATGCCGGTGGCGCGCCTGCGCCGCCTGCGCACGGCCGACGAAGTGGTGATGGCGATCGAAACGACCACCATCCCCGCGCTGTACATGCCGGACCCGCAGCAGGTGACCGATTCGCTGTACGGCTATCTGGAGTCGCGCGGCACCATCCCGATGCGCGCGCTGCAGCATATCCGCGCCGTCAACGCCACGGCGGAACAGGCCAAGCTGGCCAGTATCAAGACGGGTGAAGCCATGCTGCACATCACCCGTGTCAGTTATCTCGACAACGGCGCAGCGGTGGAACTGACCCACTCGTATTGCCGCAGTGATTATTATGAATTCGTAGCGGAGTCGCGCAGATGAGCAGCACTATCAAAGGCAATATCCTTACCCCCGGCGGCTGGATCCACGGCGCCATCGCCTTCGGCGAAAGAGTCGACAGCATCACCGGTGATTCCCTCCACCCGTCGGGCAACAGCGACGACTATATTCTGCCCGGCTTCATCGACCTGCACGTGCACGGCGGCGCCGGCAAGGACATCATGGAAGGCGGCGAAGCCGTCTACACCATCGCCGCCATCCATGCGCGCCACGGCACCACCAGCCTGCTGGCGACCACCATGACGGCGCCGCCGGAAGACATCGACATGGCCTTGACGGCCATCGGCATCGCCGCCAGGCACCGCCGCCCGAACACGGCGCGCGTGCTGGGCGCCCACCTGGAAGGCCCGTACATCAATGCCGGCAAGCTGGGGGCGCAGCCGAACTACGCGCGCGCCGCCACGCTGGCGGAAATCGAGCGCCTGCAAACCCTGGCCAAGCTGCGCGTCATCACCGTAGCGCCGGAAATCGCCGGCCACCTGGACCTGGTGCGCGCGCTGGCCGACGCCGGCGTGCGCGTGCAGATCGGCCACACGCTGGGCTCCTATGAAGACGGCGTGGCCGCACTGGAACACGGCGCCATGGGTTTTACGCACCTGTTCAACGCCATGAGCGGCTTGCATCACCGCGAGCCGGGCATGGTCGGCGCCGCCCTGGCACACGCCGAATACGCGGAGCTGATTCCCGACCTGCTGCACGTGCATCCGGGCGCCATCAAGGTGGCCCTGCGCGCCATCCCGCGCTTGTACTGCGTCACCGATTCGACGGCCGCCACCGGCATGCCGGACGGCGAATACATGCTGGGCCGCCACGCCGTGCAGAAATGCATGGGCGGCGTGCGCCTGCCCGACGGCACGCTGGCGGGCAGCACCCTGACCCTGGACCAGGCGCTGCGCAACCTGGTGGGACTGGGACTGGACCTGGCCGACGCGTCCAAGCGCGTGTCGACCAACGCCGCCGATTACCTGGGCCTGGAAGAACGCGGCCGGCTGGCCCCCGGCACTTACGCCGATCTGGTGGTACTCGATCGCGATCTCAAACTCAAAGCTGTGTATATAGAAGGAGAAATCTGTGACCTCAATGATGCTTAAAGAAGCCGTTTCCGCCGCCGAATGCGTCGCCCTGCAACTGGCCAGCGACACGGAACGCTACGCGGAACTGGGCCGCAAATTGAGGAGCACCTCGTTCTCCACCGCGCTCACCATCGCGCGCGGCAGCTCCGACCACGCCTGCAACTACGTCGCCTACCTGATCATGGCGCGCCTGGGCCGCGTCGTCGCGTCCTTGCCGATGTCGCTGGTAACCCTGAACAAGTCGCCGCTGGTGACGCGCGACACCCTGGCCATCTCGATCTCGCAATCGGGCCAGAGCCCGGACGTGGTCGAACCGATCCGCTACTTCCGCGACGGCGGCGCCACCACCGTGGCCCTCGTCAATGATATCGATTCGCCGCTGGCGCATGCCGCCGAATGGGCCATGCCCCTGCGCGCCGGCAAGGAACAAAGCGTCGCCGCCACCAAGAGCTTCATCACCAGCCTGGTCGCCGGTGCGCGCATGGTGGCGCAGTGGCAGAACGATCCCGAGCTGCTGGGGGGCCTGGAAGCACTGCCCGAAGCGCTGCTCGAAGCGACCCGCGTGGACTGGTCGCCCGCGATCGACGTACTGGCGCCGGCCCGCAACATCATGGTCGTCGGACGCGGCATCAGCTTCCCCGTGGCGCTGGAGTCGGCCCTGAAATTCAAGGAAACCTCGGCCCTGCAGGCGGAAGCCTTCAGCGGTGCCGAAATCAAGCATGGCCCGATGGCCCTGATCGAAGACGGCTACCCGCTGCTGATTTTCGCCACGCGCGGCCCGACCCAGGCCGGCCTGCTGCAGCTGGCCACAGAGATGCGCGGCCGCGGCGCCAAGGTCCTGCTGGCCGCGCCCGCCGACGTGGCCGAACGCGACCTGACCCTGCCCGTCGCGGCCACGCCGGACCTCGATCCGATCGTCGCCATCCAGTCCTTCTACGTGATGGCGGCAAAACTGTCGGCCGCGCGCGGCATGGACCCGGATGCGCCGCGTCACCTGAGCAAGGTCACGAAGACCAACTAGGCAGTATTTCAGCAGTAGGCGGCAGCTGCGCCCCCGGCACGGGGCGAAGCTGCCGTCCGCAGGACCCGACTATAAGCGACGGCAAGGGCATGTACCCGCGCCGCGGACTCATGGACATTGGAGCGCCACGCTCCAGGATAAAAATGACGATCAAGAGACTGTTGGCAGTGTTTGCCTGCGCGGGCCTGCTCGCGCCGCAGGCATGGGCTGGCGAGAAAATCGAATTCTGGACCTTCAGCATGAAGCCGAAGTTCACGCCGTATTTCAATGCGGTGGTGGCGCGCTATGAGGCGCAGAATCCCGGCGTCAAGATCGAATGGATCGACTTCCCGTGGGACGTCATCCAGACCAAGCTGGTCACGCGCATCGTGGCCGGCACGCCGCCCGCGCTGGTCAGCCTGAACGTGCCTTGGGCCGACGAATTTGCGCGCGACGGCTTGCTCACACCCGTCGACGGCCTGATCGCGCAAGCGCGCGCCAGCTACATTCCCAGCGCCCTGGACGACCTGCGCTTCAAGGGCCGCACCTACGGTTTTCCCATGTACAGCAATGTCGCGGTGATCGCCTTCAATACCGCCATTTTCAAACAGGCGGGCCTGTCGCGCGGCCCCGCCAGCCTCGATGAACAGCTGGCATTCGCGCGCCAGATCGCGCAACGCACGGGCAAGGCCGGCATCGCCCCGGCCCTCTCGAAAATCGACGGCCTGTTCATGCAGCAGGGCCTGGCCGTCATCACGGACAAGCGCGCCGTCTTCAATTCGCCGCAGCACGTGGCGCTGGTGCAGAAACTGGCCGACACCTACAAGGTGGGCGGCCTGCTGAAGGAAAGCCTGTTCGCCGAAGACAATTTCCCGGCCGTCATTGACGCCTACAAGGGCGGCCGCCTGGGCATGCTGCTGGCGCCGCCGACGGCCATGCAGCGCATCCGCGGCGACGCGAAAGACATCTACGCGATCACCGACGTGGCGCCCGCGCCGCTGGGCCCCACCGGCATCGCCGACGGCGGCTGGCTGGTGCACTTCGCCATACCGAAAGGCGTGCCGGCGCGCCAGCTGCCATCGGTCGGCCAGTTCGCGCGCTTCCTGACGAACGACGACAACCAGCTGGCTTTCGCCAGGCAGGCCAGCGTCTTTCCCACCACCGTGAAAGCGGCGGCCGATCCGTTTTTCCTCGCCACGCAGGCAAACGCGGGCGCGGCCGAAAAGGCCGTTGCCGCCGGCGCCCTCTCGATGGGCCACTCGCGCACCCTGTACGTGGCCGGCATCGACGACTACGACGAACTGCGCCGCTCGCTGGTGAAAGCCGTCGAGGCGGGCGTGACGGGCAAACAGGACGTCAAGCAGGCGCTGGACCAGGCCGTCGCCATCTGGAACCGCAAGCTGGCCACCCTGCCGCGCCATTAAGGCAACAAGGACACCATGAAACTCGCCCACCGCCATACCGTGCAAGCCTGGCTGTTCCTCACTCCGGCCCTGCTGCTGCTGGCCGCCTTTTCCTTCTGGCCCGTCGGCTATGGCTCCGTGCTGGCCTTCACCGACTACAGCCTGATACGCGAGACGCGCTTCGTCGGCCTCGATAACTTCCGCTACATCTTCAACAACGAGATGTTCGTCTCGGGCCTGAAGAATTCGCTGATGTTTTTGCTGATGGTGCCCTTCGTGCAGGTGGGCGCCATCACCCTCGCCGTATTGGTGAACAACCGCCTGCCCGGCATCCGTTTGTTCCGCGCCGCTTTCTACGTGCCCGTGGTCACCACCGTGTCCGTGGTCGGCATCATGTGGGGCTTCATGTTCCACGAACAGGGCGCGCTCAATTACGTGATGATGACCTTGAAACTGGTGAACGCGCCCGTGGGCTGGCTGTCGAACGACAGCCTGGCCCTGTTTGCCGTGATGTTCGTCACCCTGTGGCGCGGCCTGGGCTGGTACATGGTGATGTACCTGGCGGCGCTGCAGGCTATCCCGTCGGACATGCAGGAAGCGGCCATGCTCGATGGCGCCAGCCGCTGGCAGCGCTTCTGGAAGATCACCGTGCCGATGCTGCGCCCGACCATCATGCTGTGCTCCATCCTGTCCGTGCTGGCCGCCCTGAAGGCGTATCAGGAAGTCGACGTGCTGACGCAGGGCGGCCCGATGAATTCGACCTTCACGGCGCTGTACTACGCCTACGACCAGGGCTTGAAGCACCTGAAACTGCCGCGCGCGCTGGCGGCCAGCTTCGTCGTCTCGCTGTTCTGCATAGCCATCGCCCTGCTGTGCCTGCGCTATCTGAAACCGAAGCACCGCTGAAAAGGGAATGACCATGACAACCCGTTCCCGCCCCCTGAAAACCCGCCTGCACATACTGGGCCACTATGCCGTGCTGTGCGCGATCGCCGTCGTCTGCGTCTTCCCGTTCTGGTGGACGCTGGTGACGGCGATCTCCACGGAAGGCAATATCTTCGCCTTCCCGCCCACCTTCTGGCCGCAGGCGCCGTCGTTCGAGAACTTCATCGCCGTGTTCGATGCGATTCCGATCTGGTCGTTCTTCAAGAACTCCGTGCTGATCGCCGTGTTTACCGTGTTCTGGAAACTGCTGCTGTGTGCACTGGCCGCGTATCCGCTGGCGCGCCTGAAATTCCGTGGCCGCAAACTCGTGTTCGGCCTGATCCTGGCCACCCTGGTGCTGCCGTCCGAGGTCAACTTCCTCGTCAACTTCATCACCATCACGCAAATGAGCCTGGTCGACACCTACACGGGCGTGATCCTGCCCAACGTGGTGACGGCCGTGGCGATCTTGCTGCTCAAGCAGGCGTTCGAGGAAGTGCCGCAAGACCTGATCGACGCGGCGCGCGTCGATGGCGCGTCCGAGTGGGTCATCTTCAGCCGCATCATGCTGCCGCTGATCACGCCATGGCTGGCCACCGTCGGCATCCTGACGGCCGTCGAATCGTGGAATGAATACATCTGGCCCTCCATCGTCATGAGTAAACCCGATGAATTCCCCCTGTCGGTGGGCGTGCTGTATTTGCGCGGCACCTTCGGCAGCAGCACGCGCGTGATCGCCGCCGGCACCCTGATCACCATCGTGCCGACCCTGCTCGCCTTCCTGTTTACCCAACGCTTCTTCATGCGCGGCATGGACGGCGCAGTCAAATGAAAACGTCTCTCGATAAGGAAGCCTCCATGCACGACAAGCGCATCAGCATCAGCAAGAAAGTACGCAGCCCGATCACCTGGGTGCCCACCTTGTACTTCGCCCAGGGCCTGCCGTTCTACGCGGTCGCCCTGGTGGCCGGCCTGATGTTCAAGAGCATGGGCGTGCCGAACGACCAGATCGCCCGCTGGACGGGCCTGATCGGCTTTGCCTGGGTCTTCAAGTCGCTGTGGAGCCCTTTCCTGGAACTGGCGTCGAGCAAGAAGACCATGGTGGTGCTGTTCCAGTTCGCAGGTGGCCTGAGCCTGGGCCTGATCGCGCTGGCACTGCAGACGCCGCTGTGGTTTGCCGCCTGCATCGCCGTGCTGTTCGTCGCCGCGCTGGCCTCGTCCACGCACGACATCGTCTGCGACGGCCTGTACATCGCCAGCCTGTCGGACAAGCAGCAGGCCGCCTACGCGGGCTGGCAAGGCGCCTTCTTCAACGCCGGCAAATTCATCTCGCTGGGCGGCCTGGTAATCCTGGCCGGCTACCTGGAGAAAAAAATCGGCATCCAGCCCGCCTGGTCGGTCATCTTCCTGATCATCGGCGCCATGATGCTGTCGCTGGCCGCCTACCACCTGTGGGCGCTGCCGCAGGTGCGCAACGTGGCCGTGGCCGACAAGAGCGTGGCCGGCATCAGCCGCACCTTGTGGGACGTGCTGGTGGACTTCCTGAAAAAACCGGGCATCTGGGGCATGATCGCCTTCATCATCCTGTTCCGCGCGGGCGAGGCGCAAGTGCAGACCATCGGCCCGCTGTTCCTGCGCGAAGCGCGCGAACTGGGCGGCCTGGGCCTGTCGACGACGGAAGTGGGCGCCGTGTACGGCACGGCCGGCACCGTGGCCTTTTTGCTGGGCAGCATCGGCGGCGGCTATTTCACGTCGTGGCTGGGCCTCAAGCGCGCCATGTTCTTCCTGATCCTGGCCATGAACTTGCCCAACCTGGTGTTCTACTACCTGAGCCACAGCATGCCGACCGACCTGACCCTGATCACGGCCGCGCTCAGCGTGGAGATGTTCGGCTACGGCTTCGGCTTCGTCGGCCTGATCCTGTTCATGATGCAGGTGGTCTCCGTCGGCAAATACCAGACGGCCCATTATGCGTTCGCCACCGGCGTGATGCAGCTGGGCTTCGTGCTGTTCAAGATGATCAGCGGCGACATCCAGACGGCGCTCGGCTACAAGACCTTTTTCCTGTGGGTGCTGGTATCGGCCGTGCCCGTATTGATCCTGTCGCGCTTCATGCGCATCGGCCCTAAGGATACCTCCGACCCAACTGATGCCGGCGCCACGTCCGCACCGGCCAGCGCAAGCTAGGATAGAAGCACGACATGGCACATATCGCGTTAAAGAATATCGTCAAGCGGTACGACGACAAACACCCGGTCATCCACGGCATCGACCTCGATATCGGCGACGGCGAATTCGTCGTCTTCGTGGGGCCGTCCGGTTGCGGCAAATCGACGCTGCTGCGCATGATCGCCGGGCTGGAAGACATCACGGATGGCGAGCTGCATATCGGCGGCCGGCTGGCCAACGATATCGCGCCGGCCGAGCGGGGCCTGGCTATGGTCTTCCAGAGCTACGCCCTGTATCCGCACATGACGGTGTTTGAGAACATGGCCTTCGCCCTCTCCCTGGCCGGACATAAAAAGGCCGAGGTGCGCGCCGCAGTCGAGCGCGCGGCCGACATCCTGCAGATCACGCCACTGTTGAAACGCAAGCCGAAGGACCTGTCGGGCGGCCAGCGCCAGCGCGTAGCCATCGGCCGCGCCATCGTGCGCAAACCCAAGGTCTTCCTGTTCGATGAACCGCTGTCGAACCTCGACGCCTCGCTGCGCGTGCAGATGCGCGTGGAAATCTCGCGCCTGCACCAGGAACTGAAAACCACCATGATCTACGTCACGCACGACCAGGTCGAAGCGATGACCCTGGGCGAGCGCATCGTCGTCTTCAACGGCGGGCGCATCGAGCAGGTGGGCAGTCCGCACGAACTGTATAACAATCCCGGCAACCTGTTCGTGGCCGGCTTCCTGGGCGCGCCAAAGATGAACTTTATCGCTTGCGAGGCCGTCGCCTGGGGCCCCGGCTCGGTGGCCGTGCGCCTGCCCGGCGGCGCCGTCATCGACATCGACGCGCAGGGCGGAAGCGTGGCGCCGGGCGACCAGCTCACCCTGGGTGTGCGGGCCGAGCATGTCAGCTTGCAGGACGGGGCAACGGCGAACAACAACGTCGTCGACGCCACCGTCAGCCATGTCGAATATCTAGGCGACGTGGCCATCGTTTACGCCAGCATGCGTGGCGTGACCGAGATGCTGGCCATTAAGCTGCCAGCCGAGGCAGGCTTGCGCCAGGCGGGCGACGCCATGCGCCTGCATCTGCCGCCACAGCGCTGCCTGCTGTTCGATGCAAAAGGGCAAGCCCTGGCGCGCACGGTTGACGCTCCAGCCCAGCCGTTTATGTGACAATAGCCGTTGTTTACCATGCTGCCGCCCTTTGACTTGTGCGGTCAGGATGGCAGAATACGTGTTTTTTTAGATTCCCTGCCCCCGGCAAATGCCGCCGCACCCTGTTGCGGCAACCAGTACCGGAGCGTATTTTTGTTATTGATTGAAGGATAACCCATGTCCCAATTCCGTCTTGCCCGTCTTAGCTTGCTCCTGGCCGCCATCGGCCTCAATGTCCTGCCAGCCCTGTCGCACGCGCAGGATGCCAAGCCGGCCGCTGCCGCCGGTGCGCCCGCCACCGCCCCTGCCGACACGGTGCGCCCTGAAGTGTTCAAGCTGCTCGATCCGACCGCCGTGAAAGCGTCGATGGATGCGAAGAACTACGCCGACGTGCAAAGCCGCATCGACCAGGCCGCCGCCATTCCCGCCCTGACGCCGTATGAAACGTTCGTGCTGAACCGCCTGCGCGTGGCGCTGGCCTCGACCACCAACAATGCCTCGATGGCCATGACGGCACTCGAAGCGGTCATCGAATCTGGCAAGCTGGACAAGAAAGCCCAGGGCGACTTCATCCAGGCACTGGCCAACTACCACTACAACGCCAAGGATTATCCGAACGCCATCAAATGGTTCACCCGCTACCAGACGGAAACAGGTGACGTCGCGGGCGTGCGCCAGTACATCATCCGCGCCTACTACTTCAGCAATGATTTCGCGCGCGCGAAACAGGAACTGATGGCCGACCTGACGGCCAAGCAGCAAGCGGGCAAGACGCCGACCATCGAAGAACTGCAATTGCTGGCCAACACGGGTTCGAAAAGCAAGGACCCGGCCACCTACCTGGTCGCCATGGAAAACCTGGTGCGCTACTACCCGTCGGATGACTACTGGAGCGATTTGCTGAGCCGCACGCAAGGCAAGGCCGGCTATTCCGACCGCTTCGCGCTCGACGTGCTGCGCCTGCAATTCAAGGCCGTGGGCACCATGCCGCCGCAAGACTATAGCGACATGGCTGAAATTGCCTTGCAGAATGCCTTCCCGACGGAAGCGAAAAAAGTCCTCGACGCCGGCTTTGCCAAAGGCGTGCTGGGCACGGGCGCAAATGCCGCCAAGCACAAGAAACTGCGCGACCAGGCCAACAAGGCTGCCGCCGACGATGCGAAAAACATCGCCAGCGGCGAAGCGTCGGCCATGAAGAGCAAGGATGGCACGGGCTTGATCAACCTCGGCTACGCCTTCGTGACGATGGACCAGTTCGACAAAGGTATCGACCTGATCCAGAAAGGCATCGCCAAGGGCGGCCTGAAGCGTCCTGAAGACGCCAAGCTGCGCCTCGGTTATTCCTACGCCATGGCCGGTAAGAAAGATGACGCCATCAAGGTCCTGGAAACCGTCAAGGGCGGCGACGGCGTGGGCGACCTGGCCCGCTACTGGATCCTGTGGCTGAACCGTCCTGCCACGGCAGCGGCGGCACCGGCAGCAGCGGCACAGTAATTCCCGTTCCCGCCAGCATGCGCAAGGCAGTTCCCGGCTCACGCCGGGGCTGCTTTTTTTTCGACCTTTTTCATTCCTCCATGCCGCCAGCCACCGCACCTGCACCTGCACCTGAACGATTGACCAGCCTGGATGCCTTCCGCGGCTGCGTGATCGTCGTCATGATCTGGGTCAACTATCTGGCCGGCATGCCCGGCATCGCCTGGTGGCTCGAACATGCGGGGCCGCGCGCCGACGGCATCACCTTGCCCGACCTGGTCTTTCCCGGCTTCCTGTTCATGGTAGGCATGGCCATACCGCTGGCCTTGCAGCGCCATTGCGGCCGCGTCACGCCCGCCCTGCTGGGACGCCTGCTGTGGCGCTCCGCCAGCCTGATGCTGGCCGGCGTGGTGCTGGCCAATGCCTACCGCTACGATGCGCAGACGGCGCCGCTGTCGCACGCCCTGTATTTCCTGCTGTTTTACGTGGCCATGATCCTGCTGTGGCGCCAGGGCGCGGGCAAAGTGGAGCTGGCGGCGGGCGGCGCGCTGATGCTGTTCCTGCTGGCGACCTTCCGCGGAGAACTGAACAGCGAATTTTCCAGCGCCTGGCTGCAGCCATCGTGGTGGGGCATCCTCGGCATGATAGGCTGGTCCTACCTGCTGTGCAGCCTGCTGTACCTGGCGTGCCGGGGCAGCGGCACGGCGCTGATGGGCATGTTCGCCCTGCTGCTCGTGCTGTACATGGGCGGCACGGCGGGCAGCCTCGATTTCCTGCCTGCAGGCATCAACGCCTTCGTCAACGTGCCGCAAGTGCTTGGGTCGACGGCGGCCAATGTACTGGCCGGCACCCTGGTGGGCCAGCTGTTCCTGCGCGGCGCCGCCCTGAGCCATGGGCAGCGCATCCGCTTCATGGCCTGGTTCGCGCTGGGCCTGCTGGCCGCCGGCCTGCTGCTGCGGCCGTATCACCACATCAACAAGATCGCGGCGACGGAATCCTACACACTCGTGTGCAGCGCTCTCATCCTGGCCCTGTTCCTGATGTTTTACATCGTCGTCGACGTGTGGCGCTGGCGCGCCTGGGCCTTGGTGCTCTTGCCGGCTGGCACCAATGCCCTGTTCGCCTACATCGTGCCCGACCTGTGGCAGCAGCTGGCGGCCGTACTGCACCTGCCGCGCTTCTGGTGGCCGTACTGGGAAACGGGCGGCGCGGCCGGCCTGTGGAATGCCGCTGCCGTCACCGCCCTGATGCTGGGCTTTACCGCCCTGGCCACCCGGTACGGCCTGAAGCTGAAGTTCTAGACCTTGATGTAGATCTTGCGCTTGTCCATGCCGTAGGCGATCAGCCAGCACAGCAGCATGAAGCTGACGGCAAACAGCAGGGAGCCCACGCGCGCCGGCGCCCAGCCCGTAAACCAGTGCTGGTACAGCCACTGGTACAGGTTGCCGCCGCCGATGCGCACGGTAAACGCGATGATCACCAGCACTTCCGACACCAGGTAGATGAACAAGGTATTCTTGCCGAAGACTTCAAAAAAATACGTCCAGCCCGTGCTCTTGCGCACGTCGATGATGAACATCAGCAACGCCAGCAGCAACAAGTCCAGGCCGATACCGAGCATCACATAAGAACTGGTCCACAACTTCTTATTGATCGGAAACACTTCATTCCAGCACAGGGCCACGGCCACGCAGATGACGCCGGCCACGGCCAGTTGAACCAGGCTGGAGCGCAACCGTGCCGGCGCTGCCTGACGCACGAAGCTGCCCGCCAGGTAGCCGGCAATCACATTGACGACGGACGGCAAGGTGCCAAGGATGCCTTCCGGGTCGAAGGCGATGCCTTCGCCGTGGTACAAATGGCTGTCGCCCAGCAAGATCAGATCGAGCCTGGCCGGCGCGTTGCCGTGCAGGCTGTAGTCGCCAAAGCATGCCAGGATGGCCCAGTAGCCGAGCAAGGCGCAGGCGCTGAAGACCAGCGCGCCGCGTGTCTTCCCGTAATGCAGGATCAGGGCGGCGGCCAGATAACACACGGCGATGCGCTGCAGCACGCCGGGAATGCGCGTGTGCGACAGCGGCGACCAGGCGAACTGGCCCGCGCCGTCGATCTTGAAGAAGGGAAACCAGTACAGCAGGAAGCCGAGCAAGAAGATCAGCGCGCTACGCTTGCACAGCCTGGCCAGCACGGCGCCGTGTCCCAGGTGTTCATACTTGCCCAGCGCAAAGGCCAGCGCATTGCCGACGACAAACAAAAAGCTGGGAAAGACCAGGTCCGTGAGGGTAAATCCATGCCATTCGGCATGCAGGAATGGCGCGTACACGCTGCCCCAGTCGCCAGGGGTATTGACGACGATCATCAGGGCGACGGTCAGGCCGCGCAGGACGTCGAGGGCGAGGTAGCGTTGAGAAGCAATAGTCATGGGCTAACAGTTCCAAATAAAAAAGCCGGCTCCCCGCTGGTGGCGGAAAGCCGGGAAAAAAAACCTACAACTTGGCGCGCAAGCCAAAATAAAATTGACGGCCATTCGAATACAGGGCCGTCGGCTGATCCTGGTTGGCGCCGTAATACTTGAGCACCGGATTATTCAGATTCAGCACGTCGAAGGTCAGCGAATAGCGCTCGTCGATCTTGTAGTTGAGCGACGCGGCCAGGTTGCCCACGCCATGCACATACTGGGGCGAGCTGCTGAACAGGCCGGCCAGGAAGCTGGAACGGTAGGTATAGGCCAGGCGCGCGCTCAGGCGCTCGTCCTCGTAATAGCCTTCCAGGTTGTAGGTGCCGCGCGAGCTGCCCACCACGGCGGCGCCATCGTCGGCCTTGCCATTCGTATAGGTGTAATTGCCCACCACGCCGAAGCCGCCCCACAAGCCCTGCTGGTAACTGAGTTCCACACCCTTGTTCTTCGCGCCGATATTCGTCGGCGACTGGATCACATAGGTGTTGAATTTCTTGAAGGTATTATTGTAGTAGCTCACGGGCGCCGTACCAAACGTCACGTACGATTTCATGTCCATATAGAACGCCCCCACGGAGAGCATGGCTTTCGGCGCGAAATACCATTCCAGGGTGGCGTCGTAGTTGGTCGAGCGTATCGGTTTCAGGTCCGGATTACCGCCCGTTCCCGTCAGCAACTGGTCGTTCAGGTTGACGGCGCCCACCAGCGCGCTGTAGTCGGCGCGCGCCATGGTTTTCGCCACGGCAGCGCGGGCCACCAGGTCCTTGCTCAGGTCAAACTTGATGTTCGCACTGGGCAACACATCGGTGTAGCTGTGCTTGACGATGGTGGGCGTGTAGGTGCCGAAGATATTCTCCTGGCCGATCGGATTTTCGCCGCCCGGCACGTTCGTCACCGTCGTCTGCTGCGTGCGCACAAGGCGCACGCCCACGTTGCCGCGCCACTTGTTGCCCGCCAGATTGGCCATGATGTAAGCCGCGCTATCCTTTTCCTTCACGTCCAGTTCGGCCGGCCAGTTGCGCGAATTCGGCCCGCCGGAATTGTCGTACTTGTTGGCCCACGCCACCAGGTCGGCCGGATCGAGCTGCCAGTAGCGGCCTTGGGCATTGCCGCCCAGGCCCTTGCCATAGTCGCCCGGGTAGGTCCCCCCATTCCACTTCGGCAAGGGCGCATTCGTCGTGCCGTCGCACACGGCGCAGCTGCGGTTTTCCGGCCACGCCACATTGCGGTGGTGTTCCGCGTAACGGGCGCCGAACTTCAGCGATTCGAGCACGCCGTAATCCATGCTCAGCTCGCCATCGGCCTGGCCGTATTTTTCCGTATCCAGGGTTTCCACATGCGAACCCCAGGCCGATGCCGTGACCACATTGGAAAATTTGGAAATATCGAGACCGGGGAAGTTCAGCCGCGCCGGCGACAGGCCGTTCAGCTGATATGACACGCCCACGCCCGTCAAGCCCGCTTCATAGCCGAGGTCGACAGGCGTCTCGCCGATGCCGCGCGTGTAGCCGAGGCTGCCCGTGATGCGCAGGCGCTCGCTGGCGCGGTAGCTGCCGTTGAAGTCGACGTACGCGGTCGATGAATTCGAACCGGGGCGGTATATCTGGTCGACCAGGGCCGGATACAGCTGCCCGTTGTAGGGCGTGGTGGCGTTGGCTGCAGGAAACTGCGACGCGGGAAAATCGGCCGCCACCAGGGTATTGTTCTTGACCGTAAACGTGCCGGGAATCACGCCCACGTGCTTGCCGTCATTATCGACGGCATTCAGGTTGGCACCCGGCTGGTTATAAAAGCTGCGGTTGTAATTGGCCGCATCCAGCTTGGAATAGAAACCGTTGACGTCCAGCATCAAGTCCGGTGTCGGCTTGAATTGCAGGTCGACGCTGCCGCCCTGGCGTTTGCGCACCTGTTCGAACAGGGCCGAGTTGATGCCCAGCGGCGCCAGCACGCCGGCCAGCTCCGGATACTTTTGCGCGGCCGGACTGGCCGCGTCGATGGCGCCATAGCCGAAGAATTCCTGGCCGTCGCGGCGCTCGTGGCGCTTTTCAGAAAACACCTGGAACAGCACGCCCATGGTCTTCGCTTCGTTCTTCCAGTTGAACAAGGCATTCATTTGCGGATCGGTCTTGCCCGGCAAGTCCGCATAGATGGCCTGCACGGCCAGCTCGGCCGTGAACGGGTTCTTGAAACTGAGCGGCTTGCGCGTTTCGATATTGATGGAACCGGCCACGCCGCCCTCCACCAAGTCCGCCTGGCTACTCTTTTGCACGGTGACCCTGCTGACGATTTCCGACGGCAGCAAGGCAAAGCTGACGCTGCGCCCCACGGTACCCACCTGGTCCGTGACAAACCAGTCGCCCGTGCCGACGGCGTGGCCGTTGATCAGGGTTTGCGTCAGGCTGGGACTGGTGCCGCGGATGCTGACCCGGTCATTTTCCGAGAAGCCGCCCTCGCCTCCAGCCGACGAGGAAATATTTACGCCCGGTACACGCTGCACGGCATCGGCCACGTTCTTGTCGGGCAGCTTGCCGATGTCTTCCGCGCTGACGACGTCGATCACGGAATCGCTGTTGCGCTTCTGGCTCAGCGACTGCTCCAGCGAGGCGCGGATGCCGGTAACGACGACTTCCTGCATCGCCGGTGAGAGGGACTGAGCCTGCTGCGCCTGTGCCGCCATATTGATGGACAACAAAGCGGCTGCGGCGGCAATGGGGTGTAATACGGGATGCAAACGACTGTTCATAGACTCCTCAATTATAGGTATGGCCGCTGGACAGCGGACGGTTTTATAGGAATACAGACGGCAAACGACGGGGTGCAACGGAAAGGGACTGATACCAGCGGGAGCGCCGAAAAAAAAGGCAAGCCACCTGAAGCGGGGACTTGCCTTGAAAAGACCGAGGAAGACCGGGCCTGATGCGCGTGCATCAGGCCTGATCGTACTGCTTACAGCTTGCCGCGCAGGCCCAGGTAGAAGGTGCGGCCATTGCTGTAGAACGCGCGTGGCTGATCGCGGTTTTCAGCGTACATCTTGATGGTCGTGTTCGTCAGGTTAAGCGCATCGAACGTGACCGTGAAGTGTTCGTTGATCTTGTAGTTGAGCGAACCGGCCAGGCCGCCAGCGCCTTCGACGTGCTGGCTGGCGCCACGATCCACGCCCGCCTTGTAGGACGAACGGTAGTTGTAGGCCAGGCGAGCGCTGAGGGCATTGGCTTCGTAGAAGGCCGTCAGGTTATACGTGCTGCGCGATGCGTTGACCAGTTCATCACCATTATCCAGCTTGCCATCGGCATAGGTGTAGTTGGCCAAAATACCGAAGTCGCCGAACAGCGGTTGCTGGTAGCTGAACTCCGCGCCCTTGTTCTTGCCGCTGGTATTGAATGGCGACGTGATCTGGTACACGGCGTCGGTACCGCGCTTGCTATTGTAATAAGTCCCGCTAACAGTTCCATTGGACACGACGGACTTCAAATCCATGTAGAACAGGCCCACCGAGAATGCCGATTTTGGCGCAAAGTACCATTCTGCGCTAATCTCAGCGTTGTCCGACTTGACAGGGTCAAGCTTGACGTTCCCGCCGACACCGCTCAATGCATCGTCGTTCAGCGATACCGAACCGCCCAGTGCGCTGTAATCCGGACGGGCGATGGTGCGGGCAACGGCGCCACGGATGACCAGATCGTTGCGCACATCGAATTTGATATTGGCGCTAGGCAAGAAGTCATTATATGTGCGCTCAAACAAGTTCTGCGAGTACGGTTTCCAGTCGGAACCGACGATCGGGCCGCCGAGCTTGTTGACCAGGGTCGACTGCTTGGTCTGCACGGCACGCAGGCCGAAGTTACCGCTCCAGTTATCGCCCGTCAAATTGGCCATGGCATAGATGGCCGAGGTTTTTTCCTGCAGTTTGAATTCGTCTGTCCAGTTATGGCGTTGCACTGGGTCGAGATTGCGGTTACCAGGGATCGCGGCCCAGGCGGCCAGCGCTGCACCGTCATACTTGAAGTAATTGCTCGACAGGTTGCCACCCAGATCCTTGCCGAAATCGCCAGGATACTGGGTACCATTCCAGACAGGGCCCGGATTGGAGATACCCAGAGGACCCGGTTTGGCATCAATCGGATGCTCGGCAGAACGCTTGTGATCGGTCAGGCGGCCGCCGAACTTGATCAAATCCCAGATGCCGGACGACAGGCGCAGTTCCGCGTCGATCTGGGCATATTTTTCCTGGTCGATGGAACGTGATTCGCCACCGCCGATCCAGGCCGTCGAGCCTGGTTTGGTTGTCGTGCCGCCCGGATAGGAAACGCTGGCCGGACTCATGCCGTTCAATTGATACACCATGCCGCCATCGACGTTGTTTTGGTAGTAGACATCGTTGCGGTCATAGCCCAGGCCATGGGTCTTGCCCAGCTTGCCGCTCAGGGTCAGGTCCTTGGTGGCGCGGTACTTGAAGTTAAAATCGAGGTAATACGATTCGCCGCCAGCATCAGGACGGTAGATATTGTCGACTTCGCCCGCGTTCCTGGCAAAGGTGGCGCCTGTCATGGTGCCATTCTTGATGGTGTAGTTGGTCGGTATCTGGCCGTTCGGTACACCGTTATTGTCCGTGCTGTTAATCGAGTTCGCGGGCGCAGCCAGCCAGTTGGTGTTTTGATGCGGCGCCTTCAGTTGCGAATAGAAGCCGTTCACGTCCAGGGTCAAGTCCTTGCTGGGCTTGAATTCGATGTCGAATGCGCCGCCTTCGCGGGTTTTCTTTTGCTCGAACAGGGTGGCGCCGATAAAGGTCGGCACTTTCACACCGGCCAGCTCAGGCCGGGCCTGGGCCGCGACACTGTTCGCAGCGATCGGCGTGTAGCCGAGGATTTCCTGGCCATCTCGGCGCACGGTCGATTTTTGCGAAAAGCCCTGCACCATGATGCCCAGGGTATTGGTGTCATTCTTCCAGTTCACCAAGCCGGAGAACTGCGGGTCGGTCTTGCCGGCCAGGTCATTGTGGAAAGCCTGGATCGAACCTTCGGCCGTGATCTGATTCTTGAATTCCAGCGGACGGCGGGTGATCACGTCGATCACGCCCGAAACGCCGCCTTCAGGCAGGTCTGCCGTGGCGCTCTTGTGCACGACAACGGAGCTCACCAACTCCGATGGCAGCAGGGAGAAGCTGCTGCTGCGACCGACGTTGCCGCCAAATTGATTCAAGACAAACCAGTCGCCCGTGCTGATGGCATGGCCGTTGAACAGGGTTTGCTGGAAGCTGGGGCTGGTGCCGCGCAGGCTGACGCGGTCGTTTTCGCCAAAGCCGCCTTCGCCTCCGGCCGAGGATTGGGTATTCACACCTGGCAGGCGCTGGATCGCGTCAGCCACGTTACGGTCCGGCATTTTGCCGATATCTTCGGCCGTCACCACTTCCACCACGGAATCCGCGTTACGTTTTTGCTTCAGCGATTTTTCCAGCGAAGCGCGCACGCCGGTCACCGTCACGGTTGCCACGTCGTCGGCGGCGGCTTCTTGCGCCTGCGCCGAAAAAGCCAGGCCGGCGACCATCACGGCAACGGCAGCAGCGATCGGCGTACGGCTACGCGATCCCGATTTCACGACGGCAGCTGCAGGTGTCAAATTGCGTTTCATGTACTCCCCCTTGATTTAGGCTCCAGGATTGGAACCTTTTCATTTTTAACGTAGGTCTTCTTTCCAGCCCGCCTACTCTTGCGGCATGCTGCAGACCCTTCGGCACAACCACTTACAAAACCAATTCAACGCCAATATACTACTATCCAATACCAGAACACTACCAGTTGCAACTTTTTTTTTATAACGTTGTTTGAATCACACAGACCACTTCAGCGAAATCAATTTTTAGCCCGTATCAACGGGGTAAATACCAGCGAGGCCAAGCATAAATTGCCGCCCTGATAATTCAAATTGGTTTTATAACGGTCTTTTTTGGTATTATCCAGCGACACAAAACAGATACAGAGCGCGTCTGCAACGCGCCGTAACGGAGACCTTCAGCGTATGACAACCCTGGCTCACATCATGCAAGGCCTGGGGCAGACGAGCAGCCTGCCCCTGTACCAGCAACTGCAGCGCGCGCTGCGCGAAGCGATCGACAAGCGCATCCTCGGCCCCGATGAAGCCCTGCCGGCAGAGCGCCAGCTGGCCAGCGACCTGGCCGTCTCGCGCATCACCGTGCGCAAGGCCATCGATGGCCTCGTCAACGAAGGCTTGCTGGTGCGCCGTCCCGGCTCGGGCAATTTCATCAATACGCGCATCGAGAAAAACTTCGCCAAGCTGACCTCTTTTTCCGAGGACATGCGGGCGCGCGGACGCACGCCGCGCAGCGTGTGGCTCAAGCGCGCAGAAGGCACCGTCACGCCGGAAGAAGCCTTGCGCCTGCGGCTGTCGCCGGGCGCGCCCGTGTACCGCTTCCACCGCATCCGCTATGCGGACGAGGTGCCGATGTGCCTGGAATACGCGACCATCGTCGCCAGCTGCCTGCCGGCGCTCGACGCCGTCGACGTGTCGATGTATGACGCGCTGGAACAGGCAGGCAACCGCCCCGTGCGCGCCTTGCAGCGGCTCAGCGCGCTTTTGTTGACGGGGGAGCAGGCCAGCCTGCTGCAGGCCGAGGAAGGCGACGCGGGCTTGTCGGTGGAAAGGCTGGGATTTTTGCGCGATGGCCGCGCCGTGGAATTTTGCCGCTCCTACTTCCGCGGCGATATGTATGACTTCGTGGCCGAATTAAGTACCAATTAATACCAGTTTCAGCATATTTGCAATACCAGAGAAAACCACTTATTGCAGTGCAATATATATGCCGCCATCGCGCCTATATATGCACCGCCATGGCGAATTAATCGGCGGCGATTATGTGTCGGGCGTATGGAGAATATAAAAAGGGCCGCGCAATGCGGTTTTGCGCATTGCAGCAAAATCTGACATTTCCTATCAGGCAGAAGGCACGGCGCGGCGCCCCAGGCACAGCAGGATCGCACCCAACGCCACGCAGAGCCAGCCGAACAGCGGCCCCAGCCAACCGGCCCAGGTCGGCGCCGGCAGCGCCGCCGGCAACGGCGCCAGCAAGGTGCTGCCCGGCATGGCGCTGCTGGCCCGCTCCGCCAGCACCCGTCCATACGCGTCGCTGACCGTCAGCACGCCCTCGCGCGCCGCGCGCAGCACGGCATAGCCGCTTTCCACGCCCCGCACCACCGTCATGCGCGCGCCCATCCAGCCGTCCAGCTGGAAATCCCAGGCCGGCACCAGCATCGCCTGCGCCCCGGCCGCGCCATACGCCTGTCCCAGGGGCGCGAAATGCATGTCCTTGCAAATGGCCAGGCCCATGGCTTGCCCCGCCACCGGCTGCACGGCATACGCGCTGCCGGCAAGAAAATCGCGCTCGGGCGGCGCCAGATGATGTTTTTGATAGCTGACGGGCGCGGCGCCATCGGGAGAAAACAGCCAGGCCAGGTTGCGCCGGCCAGCGGCGTCCTGCACGCCGATACCCAGCACGATCCATGTGCCCGTGCCGCGCGCCAGCGCCTGGAAACGCTGCCGCACGGCGTCCGCCTGCGCGGGCGCCAGCACGGCGATCTTTTCCGGCAGCAGCACCAGCCGGGCACCTTGCCCGGCCAGCTGTTCGACGTGGCGCGCGTACTGGTCCCAGACGGCTTGCGCGCGCGCCGGCGGCGTGGCCGGGCCGATAAAGTCGTCGATGGCCGCCAGCCCGGCCAGCGGCCCGGCCGGTGCTGGTGCGTCCTGCACGCGCCAGGCGCCAGCGGCGAACGCGGCCGCCAGCAGCAGCAACGTCGCACCCGCCGCTGGCACATACGCACGGCCGCCCGCCAGCAGCAAGGCCAGCGCGGACGGCGCCAGGCACAGCAAGAACAGCAGGCCAGGCACGCCCGCCAGGGCCGCCACCTGCAGCACGGCAAGGTTATCGGCTTGCGAATACGCAAGGCTGCCCCAGTTACCATCAGGCAGCAAAGCCGCCATCAGGGTATCGATGGCCACCCACAGCACGGGATACGCCAGCACCGTCCACGACGCCTGGTAGCGCAGCACGAGGCGCCGCGAGGCCAGCACCACCAGCAGCCACAGCAGTGCCTTGACGGTAATCACGGCCAGCACGGCTGGCAAGGGCATCAGCAGGCGGAAATAGGCAACGTTGGATGACAAGCCCAGCACGGCGGCGACGAACGTCATCCAGGCCGCATCGCGGCGCGACGAGCGCAGAGCCAGCCACAGCATGGGCAACGGCGCGCACCAGGCCAGCCAGGCCAGCGGCTGCGGTCCCAGCACCCAGTACAGGGGCAGGCCCGCCGCCAGGGCGGCGGCAATTTGCGACAGGCGCCGGCGCAACACGGTGGTGCCGGCGAACAGGGCCGGCGCAGACAAGGTATGGCGCATGCTCATGCTTTCAAGGGAAGCCAGATTTCCACGCCGCCGATGCCGCTGGCGGGATCGAATTGCCGGTCGTAGCGTTCAAAGTCGGGCGCGTCGGCCACTTCCAGCCCCGACTGGGGCAGCCACTCGTTCCACACCGTATGCCAGGTGGCGCGGATGGTGGAAATATGCCCGCGGTGATGAAACACCGCATAGCGCCGCGGCGCGATGCGCAGCCGCGTCCAGCCGTCGGGAGCCTGGGAAAAGTCGGCCACCGGCATGGCGCACAGGTAGTCGAAATTGCCTGCATCGTCATTGTTGCAGCACACGCCATATACGAGCTGGCCGGGCGCCACATGGGGCAGGAAGCGTTGCCACAGGGCGGGAATGCCGGCAGACGATTCCGCGCAATACCGTTCCACGAGACCCGCCACCAGCAAGGCGGGCCCTTGCTCGAAACGGGGCGGCGCCAAAGGCACGCCCGGCGCCACATCCATTTTGATGGCTTCCACCAGCGCCAGGTTGGCGACGTGGCGCTGGGCCCGCACCTTTTCCGGCGTGACATGAAACTGCTCGCGGAAGGCCCGCGTAAAGGCTTCATGGGAGCTGTAGCCGGCCTGCAGCGCGACGGCGAGGATGTCTTGCGCGCCCTGGGCCAGCGCGCGGGCCGCCTCGCTGAGCCGGCGCGCCCGCACATAGCGCATCACGGAGTGGCCCGTGGCCAGGCCGAACGCGCGCGTCAGGTGGCACGGCGAAGCGCCGCCCACGTGGGCGATATCGCCGAGCGAGAGATTGTCCGCATAATGCGATTCGATATACCAGAGTGCCTTGGCCAGATAGTGCATGGACGCTTCCCGTTGAACGAGCAGCGACTGTAGCATTTTCAGCAAGCTGTGGCTTGACCGGAATTGCGCAATAACGGGAGAGCTGAACACCTGACAAAACCGTAGCGAGCGACAGTGATTTGTGGTTGAGAAGCGCAAACGTACTGTGTACGGGGGCGCCGAGCCGGTGAGCATCGCCGACCGCAAAACGCGACGCGCAGTAGGTTTTGACAGGTGTTCCTATTTGCGCGTGCGCTTTTCGTACACCAGCTGACCGCTGCTGATGCGCGCCAGCTCGGCCATTTCCTGGGCAAGGAAGGCCAGCAGGTCGTCGATGCTGACGACGCCGGACAGCGCGCCCAGGCTGTTGACCACGGGCAAGCGGCGGATGCCGTTGACGCGCATGCGTTCGATGATGTCGTAGACGTCTTCGTCTTCGCTGGCCGTGAGCAGCTGCGCGCTCATGATGTCGCCCACCAGCAGGCTGGCGGGATCGAGACCGAGGGCGATGACGGAAATGACGATGTCGCGGTCGGTGAGGATGCCTATGGGAACGCGCTCGCCGTTCGGCTGTTCGGCCACGATCAGGTCGCCCACGTGGTGCTGGCGCATCAGCAGCGCGGCGTCCTGCACGCTGGTGTCACGCTGGCAATGGATGGTGTGCAGGGTGCAGATATCGCCGATGCGCATGTCGCCGCTCCGTTTGAGGCAGAGTGTCCACGCTACGCCAGCCCGCCGTGGCGGGTTTGAGGCAAATCAATGAAACGGGTCTTACTTTTCTTCGGGGGGCGGCAGGAAGCAGGCTTCGACGATCTGCAGGTCGTTATCCTTGGCAAATTCGCGCACGAAGTGAAACGCCATCGGCTCGATCTCGCGCAGCTTGGTGTTGACCACCACCGACTTGACGCCATTGACGACGGTCGGGCGCACGTAGGGCGAATACTGGAGGTGCGCATTGCGCCCGCCACCTTCGGGATTGAAACAGGACATCACTCCGCAGAGGCGCTCGGCCCAATCGCTGGGTCGGAATTGCTTGCCATTGCTGGTGAGACCAAGGATGAAGAACTCGTCAGAGAGTTCCCCTGTTTTTTGAGATAACTCGGCCATGTGGCTTGTCGGGACTGGATTGCGTGAATGGCCCCGGCGGGTAGGCCGGGCTGGTCGTCAACTACGTTTGCTGCGGTAAGCCAGTATTATATCTTATAGAAGACTTGGGTTCTACCTCGATCTGCCCTGACGATGCAAACAGGGGCCGGCACGCTTGCGCGCCAGCCCCTATTTTAACCTTGTTCCACGCGCCAGGCGCATGGATGGCGCGTGTGCGCCCGCGTCAGCCGAGGAAAACGGCGCCCGACATCAACAGCAGCAACAGCATCCACAACAGCAAGGCGCGCCAGACGAGGCCCACCGTGCTCTGCAAGGCGCGCGCGCCCGGCTCTTCGCCGGGCAGGATATCGCTTTCACTGTCGCTGTCGTCGACGGCCATGTCCGGCGTGACGAGCACGCGCGCGGCCGTTTCCGCCGGCGTGCCCAGGCGTACGCCCATGGCGCCGCCGCCGGCCGTCAGGATGATGCCGATGGACTCGTCCTGCCAGCGCTGGGCGAAATTGCGCCAGGCATAGATGGCGTCCTCGAAATTGCCGACCACGGCAAACGCCACGGCCGTCAGGCGCACGGGGATCCAGTCGATCCAGTAAAAGGCACGCGCGGCGAACTGGCCGAACGCTTCATTGCGCATGTGCTCGGGCTCGTTCCAGGCGCGCGCCAGGTATTCGGCCACGCGGTACATCACGGCGCAGGCAGGACCCAACGGCATGAGAAACCAGAAGAACACGCCAAACACATTGCGGTGCGTGGTGATCAGGGCTTTTTCCACGGCGATGCGGGCGATCTCGCTCGCTTCCATGCCCACCGTGTCGAGCTTGGTCCAATCGGCCAGCAAGGTGCGCGCGGTCGCTTCGTCGCCGGCGCTCAGGGCCAGCTGGATCGAGGTGAAGTAATGGCTGTAATGACGGAAGCCCAGGGTCAGGTAGACGATGAGGACGTTCCAGGCAAAGGCCAGCAGGGTCAGCTGATAATGCTGCAAGAGCCAGTAAATGCCTGCCGTCGGCACCATCAGCACGCCAATCATCAGAAACCAGCCCATGCGGCCGTGGCTGGCGTGGCCGGCATTGAACCAGGTCTCCATGCGCATTGCAAGGCTCTTGATTTCGGCGTAGATCGGATTGTCCGCGCGCAAAGGTTTGAGCTGCTCGATCAGCAATGCGCAAAGTATGGAGAGAAATGTCATCAAACGTCCTTTTTGTCTTTTTCAGCAATACCGCAATGCCCGCTACGATAGCGCAGTGCCGTGCTGGAATCAAACTTATTACGTGCGCGGCGCCATTTTACGCGCGCAGCAGGTGAAACAGATTGCGCAGCATGCCGGCCGTGGCGCCCCAAATGTAAAAGCGCTCGTACGGCATGGCGTAGAACGAGCGCCGTCCGCCCGGCAATTCCACCGACAGGCGCTGATGGTTGATGCCATCCATGAGGAAAGCCAGCGGCACTTCAAAGATTTCCGCCACTTCGGACGGGTCGGCGCGCAGGTCGAACGGCGGCGTCACCAGGCCCACCACGGGCGTGACTTGGTAGCCGGTGCCCGTCAGATAGTCGGGCAGGCAGCCCAGCACTTCGATGTGCTCGCGCGCCAGGCCCACTTCTTCTTCCGTTTCGCGCAGGGCCGTGGCCACGGGCGAGCCATCGAACGGTTCGCTGCGCCCGCCGGGAAAGCTGACCTGGCCCGCATGGCTGCTCAGGTGGTCCGTGCGCATGGTGAGCAAGATGGTCAAGCCCTGCGGCCGTTGCACCAGAGGAATGAGTACGGCGGCGCGCACGGGCACGGCGCGGGCGGAAAGGAAATCCTGGGTGATCTCGGGCTGCCAGTCAGGCTGTTCGGCCAGGCGCTGGCGCAGCCAGTCCGGCGTCATGCGCCCGGCATCGAGCGCCGCTTCGCCGGCGATCGAATCGATGGCTAGTTGTTTTGGATCAAATAAAGTCGCCATTGCTATCTCTCATTACAACGCCGGATAAAACCGTCGCGAGCGGAAGGGAGAGGTGGCCGAGAAGCACAACCGTGCTCTAGCACGGTGAGCATCGCAGGCCGCCCATACCGACGCGCAGCAGGTTTGATCCGGTGTCACCGGGAAAAAAAAAGGGCACCCTGAGGCGCCCTTTTTTTCCAACGCAGACGCTGATATTACGCGCTTGCTTTCGCCACAACGCGGCGGTTTGGCAATTTTTCTTTGATACGCGCCGATTTACCCGAACGCTCACGCAGATAGTACAGCTTGGCGCGGCGAACATCACCACGGCGTTTCACTTCGATCGAAGCGATCAGCGGCGAGTACAGTTGGAACGTACGCTCAACGCCTTCGCCGGACGAGATCTTGCGAACGATAAAGTTCGAGTTCAGGCCACGGTTACGACGGGAGATAACGACGCCTTCGTAAGCCTGGGCGCGCTTGCGCGTGCCTTCGACGACGTTGACGCTGACGATAACGGTATCGCCTGGTGCGAAGTCAGGAATCGATTTACCCAGACGGGCGATCTCTTCTTGCTCTAATTGTTGAATCAAGTCCATTTTTAACACTCCGAAAACCATCATGCCGGCGCACTGTGGATAGCAAGTATCCGCCCGGTAGAGGATGGGTAAGACAATATGGGCAACATGCCCGGCACTACTGGCCACCCTGCAGGCCATCCGGAGACGGCTTACAGGCTGGCCAAGAATTGTTCGTCGGCCTTGCTGAGCAAGCCGGCGGCGCGCGCACTGACCAGCAGGTCAGGCCGCTTTGTCGCGGTCGCTTCCAGCATGCGCTGGCGGCGCCACTTGACGATCTCGGCATGATTGCCACCCATCAAGACGGGCGGCACGGCCATGCCTTCATATGTTTCCGGCCGCGTATAGTGCGGCGAATCGAGCAAGCCATTGACGAAGCTGTCCTCGATGGCCGATGCCTCGGTGTTCAAGACACCCGGCAACAGGCGGATCACCGCGTCCATCAGCGCCATGGCGGGCAATTCACCGCCCGACAAAACGAAATCGCCGACGCTGATTTCCTCGTCGACGCAACGGTCCAGCAAACGCTGGTCCACGGCTTCATAGCGGCCGCACAGGATCACCAAACCAGGTTCGGCTTTCAGCTGCGTGACGCGCTCATGCGTGAGCGGACGGCCTTGCGGCGACATGAACACCACGCGGGGCGCCGCCAGTCCCAATTCGGTCTGACGTTGCCTTGCGGCATTAATTGTCGCTTCGAGGGGACGTGCCATCATCACCATGCCGGGGCCGCCGCCATACGGGCGGTCATCCACGGTACGGTGATTGTCAGTGGTGAAATCACGGGGATTCCACAGCGACAAGCCACATTTCCCCTGCTCGAAGGCGCGCCGGGTCACACCCGACTGCGTCAGCGCGGCAAACATTTCCGGGAACAGGGTCACGACATCAAATTGCATCGCGCACCATCCTGCAACGTTTGCCCGGCGCAAAGTTATGCGCAGGCGGTTTAATAATCGAGGCCCCAGTCGACCGTGATCTTGCTGGCAGCCTTGTCAACGTTAATGACAAACTGGCCAACAAACGGGATCAGGCGCTCAGGCGCCTTTTCAACGGTCTCATCTGCACTGGCAACGGGCGTAACGCGCAAGATCGACTGCGGACCATTGCTCATCATGTCGTGCACTGTGCCGAGGCACTCGCCTTGCAAATTCTCGACTGTCAGTCCGATCAGATCGGACCAATAGAATTCATCGGCCGACAGCGTCGGGAAATGGCTACGCGGAATTTGCACAGAGACGCCTTTCAGCGCTTCTGCGGCATCCCGCCCGACCACACCCACCAGCTGGGCCACGACGTCGCCGCCGTGTAACTTCGCTTGCCTGACTTGAACATCATGCAAGGTCGGTTTATCAAACCACCAGGTTTTGACGTTTAATAATGCATCCGCGTCGTCGGAGAAAGGAGTGATCCTGACTCCGCCAGCAATGCCATAGGCACCGGAGACATAGCCTACCTGTACCAGGTCATCGGGGACTTTCACCCCGGATGCAGTCTTGACCGTCAAACCAGTGATCTAATTAAGCTGCTGCTTTGCCGTTGCTGGCTACCAGGCGAGCAACGGTTGGCGACAATTGTGCGCCAACGCCTTGCCAGTAGGCCAGACGGTCTGCGGTGATACGCAGTGGAACTTCGCCACCTTGCGCCATCGGGTTGTAAAAACCGATACGCTCAATGAAGCGACCATCGCGGCGATTGCGCGAATCAGTAGCGACGATGTTGAAGAACGGGCGCTTCTTGGCGCCTCCACGAGCTAAACGAATAACGACCATAATATTTCCAAAAAGTGTGCTGAGGCGGAAAAAGCCGCAAATTATAGCGCGCTTTACCGCCAGGCAGCAAGCGTTATGATGACGGGCGTGTAATTTGGGCTAATCAAACATTATGACCAGTCAGGGCCGAAGACGCAATAGGCGTCTGCGTCTATCGTGCCGGCCATGGCTTGAACTCACGCGAAATCATTGCATAAACGCCACAGGAAAGTGCTATCGTTGTACGAGGCAATGACCGATACTGGCAATCTTTACTGATGAGCAAATCTGGAGTCCCATGACCACCGCCACCATTTTGCAACAGTCGCACAAGAACAAGGCATTCACCACCTTGCTGGCCTTTTTGCTGGGCACGCTGGGCGCGCACCGCTTCTACCTGCATGGCGCCAAAGACCGCTGGGGCTGGCTACACCTGGCCGCCCTGCCCGCCAGCGCGCTGCTGCATCAGCTGCTTCCCGAGGCGGACTGGTTTTATCAGATATTGCCGCTGACCCTGTCCGCCCTGGGTGGCTTCCTGGAAGCGCTGGTCCTGGGCCTGATGCCGGATGACAAGTGGGATGCGCGCTACAACGCCGCCAGCGGCCGCCAGTCCGACACGGGCTGGCCCCTGGCCGTGGTGCTGGTCGCTACCTTGATGCTAGGCGCAGGCGTGCTGATCGCCACCATGGCGCGCCTGTTCGACTTGCTGTACACGGGCGGCGCCTACGGTTAATTTCCTCATGGAAATTACATCATTTCCGTCACCCGCACGCACATGTAAGTGTTGGTAAGCAATCATGATTTTCCTCTATACTGCATTCACAATGCCGACATTACTGGCACATTTAACACCCCCTAGGAGAAGATCATGATTCGTCGCCCACTCATCCTCGCAGTCGCCGTCACGGCCCTGTTCAGCACATCCGCCTTCGCGCAAAACCTGTCGCCGAAGGCGCAGTACGCGTACGATACGAAGCAAGCCAACACGCGCTATGCGGACGACAAGAAATTGTGCGCAGAAGAAAGCAGCTCGAAAGCCCGCATGCAATGCCTGCGCGACGCCAAGGGCGAATACGACCAGGCCATCATCAACGCCAAGGCCGCGCAAAAAGCCGGCAACTCGTACGCCGGCCAGAACAGCAAGCCTGCCCCGCACCAGATCTGCGCCGAGTGCGGCAAGGTGCTGGCAGTCAATGTCAGCGAAAAAGCGGGCGAAGGCGGCGCGCTGGGCATGATCGGCGGCGGCGTGGCCGGCGCCCTGCTGGGCCGCCAGGTCGGCGGCGGACGCGGCAAGGACCTGGCTACCCTGGCCGGCGCCGCTGGCGGCGCCTATGCCGGCAAGCAAGTCGAAGGCCACATGAAGAACGCCAAGACCTGGACCGTCACGGTGCAATACGAAACGGGCGCCAAGGCCGATTTCGCGTTTGACCAGGATCCTGGCCTGGCGGCTGGCGATTTGGTGCGCAATTCGGGCAACGGCATCGCCCGCCGTTAAGAACGCAGCCATCAATAAAAAAGCTCTGGAGAGCGATCTCCAGCGCTTTTTTTCATGCAGCCAGCTTGCGCTGGCCACGTTTCAACTTAAAACTGCTCTTCCGACAAGGCCATCACGCCGGCGCTGCCGTCGATGATGGTGGCGCGCAAGCCGGGTGCCTGCGACAGGATGTGGTCGGCAAAGAAGCGCGCCGTGGCGATTTTTGCCTTGTAGAACGAAGCGTCGCCGCTGCCTTCTCCCAGCTTTTGCTGCGCCACGATGGCCGCGCGCGCCATTTGCCAGCCGCCCAGCACGATGCCGGCCAGTTTCAGATACGGCACGCTGCCCGCGAAGACGGCCTTGATGTCTGTCTTCATGTTCGCCACCACATACTCGACCACGGCCTCCAGCGCGGCGCTGCCTTCGGCCAGGTGGCGCTGCATGGCCTGGAAGTCGGCGCCGGAGAGCTCGCCCAGCTGGGCTTCCGTGGCGCGCACCTGGGCGATGATGGCTTTCGCCACGGCACCGCCGTCGCGCACCGTCTTGCGGCCCACGAGGTCGTTCGCCTGGATGGCCGTCGTGCCTTCGTAGATGGTCAGTATCTTGGCGTCGCGGTAATGCTGGGCGGCGCCCGTCTCTTCAATAAAGCCCATGCCGCCATGCACTTGCACGCCATCGCGCGTGACGTCCTGCGACATTTCCGTGGCCCAGCCCTTGATCACGGGCACCAGGTATTCATACGTCGCCAGGCTTTCCGTCCGCACCTCGGCGTCCGGATGGTGGTGCGCCACGTCGCTGATGGCCGCGCCCACGTAGGCCAGTGCGCGCGCCGCCTCCGTCTGCGAGCGCATGGACATCAGCATGCGGCGCACGTCGGGGTGGTGGATGATGGACACCGGACCGGCGGAACCGGCCAGGTCGCGCGACTGCACGCGGTCCTTGGCAAACGCCACGGCTTGCTGGTAGGCGCGCTCGGCCAGGCCGATGCCTTGCAGGCCCACGCCGAAGCGGGCCGCGTTCATCATGATGAACATGTATTCGAGGCCGCGGTTTTCCTCGCCCACCAGGGTGCCGATGGCGCCGCCGTGGTCGCCGAACTGCAATACCGCAGTCGGGCTGGCCTTGATGCCCAGCTTGTGCTCGATGGAAACACAATGCGCGTCATTGCGCGCACCGAGGCTGCCGTCCGCGTTGACGAGGAACTTAGGTACGATGAACAGCGAAATGCCTTTCACGCCGGCGGGCGCGTCCGGCGTGCGGGCCAGCACCAGGTGGACGATGTTTTCCGCCATGTCGTGTTCGCCGTACGTGATGAAAATCTTCGTGCCGAACACTTTATAGGTGCCGTCATCCTGCGGCACGGCGCGCGTGCGCACGGCGGCCAGGTCGGATCCCGCTTGCGGCTCCGTCAGATTCATGGTGCCCGTCCACTTGCCGGAGACCAGGTTTTCCAGGTAGGTCGCTTTTTGCGCGTCGCTGCCAGCCGTCAGCAGCGCCTCGATGGCGCCGTCGGACAACAGGGCCACCAGGGCGAACGAGATGCTGGCCGAGTTGAGCATTTCGATGCAGGGCGTGGCCAGCAGCTTGGGCAAGCCCTGGCCGCCGAACTGCGTCGGATGCTGCACGCCCTGCCAGCCCGCTTCGCCGTAGGCCTTGAAGGCATCCTTGAAGCCTTTCGAGGTGGTCACTTGACCGTCGTGCCAGAAGCTCGGTTCCTTGTCGCTGGGACCATTCAGAGGGGCCACCACGCCGCCGCAGAACTTGGCATTTTCTTCCAGCACGGCTTCGGCCGTGTCGGGCGTGGCGTCTTCGCAGCCAGGCAAAGTATGGATTTCGGCCAGGCCGGCCAGTTCGTTCATCACGAACAACATGTCTTTCAGCGGGGCTTGATAGCTCATCTATTTCTCCAAGAAAAAAGCCACGCGCGGCTCGCCGTGTGGGGCGGGCCGGCGTGGCTTCGTGATATACAAAACCTGACGGGTTTAAATTAGCCCAGTTCTTTGACCAGTTGCGGCACGATCTCGAACAGATCGCCCACGATGCCGTAGTCGGCCACGGCAAAGATCGGCGCTTCCGGATCCTTGTTGATGGCGACGATGGTTTTCGAGTCTTTCATGCCGGCCAGATGCTGGATCGCGCCCGAGATACCGACGGCGATGTACAGCGATGGCGCGACGATCTTGCCCGTCTGGCCCACTTGCCAGTCGTTCGGCACGAAGCCGGCGTCGACGGCGGCGCGCGAGGCACCCATGGCGGCGCCCAGCTTGTCGGCCAGCGGCTCGAGGATGTGGAAGTTCTCGGCCGAACCCATGCCACGGCCGCCCGACACGATGATTTTCGCGGCGGTCAGTTCAGGACGGTCGGACTTGGCCAGTTCGCGGCCCACGAAGGCGGACTTGCCATTGTCGGCGACGGCGGCGACGGTTTCCGTGGCAGCCGAACCACCGGTGGCGGCAGCGGCGTCGAAACCGGTGGTGCGCACGGTGATGACCTTGATCTTGTCGCCAGATTGCACGGTGGCAATCGCGTTACCGGCGTAGATCGGGCGCTCGAAGGTGTCGGGTGTATCGACCTTGGTGATTTCCGAGATTTGCGCCACGTCCAGCTTGGCGGCCACGCGCGGCAGGATGTTCTTGCCGTAGGCGGTGGCTGGCGCCAGGATGTGGCTGTAGTTGCCGGCGATGGCCAGCACCTGCTCGGCCACGTTTTCGGCCAGGCCGTCGGCAAAGTATGGCGCGTCGGCCACGATGACTTTCGTCACGCCGGCGATTTGCGCAGCGGCGGCAGCGGCAGCCGAGGCGTTCGAACCTGCGACGAGCACGTGCACGTCGCCGCCGCACTGGGCGGCCGCGGTCACGGTGTGGTGGGTGCTGCCCTTTAAGGTAGCGTTGTCGTGTTCAGCAATAACTAATGCGACCATGATGTGTCCTGTAATTGTTCTGGATAAACGGCGAGGCCGCGCTTAGATGACTTTGGCTTCGGTACGCAGCTTGGCGACCAGGGTGGCGACGTCCGGCACCTTGATGCCGGCCGAGCGCTTGGCTGGCTCGACGACTTTCAGGGTCTTCAGGCGTGGCGCGACATCGACGCCCAGGTCTTCCGGCTTGACGGTCTCGAGCGGCTTTTTCTTGGCCTTCATGATGTTCGGCAAGGTCACATAGCGTGGCTCGTTCAGGCGCAAATCGGTGGTGATAATCGCTGGCAAGGTCAATGCCAGGGTTTCCAGGCCGCCGTCGACTTCGCGCGTGACGGTCACTTTGCCGTCTTCCAGCACGACTTTCGAAGCGAACGTGGCTTGCGGCCAACCCAGCAGGGCCGCCAGCATCTGGCCGGTCTGGTTGCTGTCGTCATCGATCGCCTGCTTGCCCAGGATGATCAGTTGCGGCTGTTCTTTCTCGGCCAGGGATTTCACCAGCTTGGCCACGGCCAGCGGCTCCAGTTCGGTCGTCGTTTCCACCAGGATGCCGCGGTCGGCGCCGATGGCCATGGCCGTGCGCAGGGTTTCCTGGCACTGCGTCACGCCGCAGGAGATGGCGACCACTTCGGTGACCTTGCCGGCTTCCTTCAGGCGCATCGCTTCTTCCAGCGCGATCTCATCGAAAGGGTTCATCGACATTTTGACGTTGGCGGTATCGACGCCAGTGCCGTCACTCTTGACGCGGACTTTGACGTTATAGTCGACCACGCGTTTGACGGGTACCAAGACTTTCATAGCTATGCCTTTGGGAAATTATAAAAATGACGGATCAAGTGCTGATTGTGCGTTCGATTATAAGAGAAATTTGAATCCTGAACCGAATTTAAGCACGATCGTGCGATTTTTTGTTAGAGCAATCCATCTAAACTGTCCAGCTTTGGGGATTTCAAGGGGGTCGGCCGCTACGCTGCAGGGCAGCAAAAGGGCTGGTTCGGGAAGGAAAACCAGGCCGCGCCACGGCGGCCCCGGCTGGCAGAATTATTTGCGTTGCATCAGGAAGACGAATTCGGTGCCCGTCTGCACATGCGACAGCAGGGCATTGCCCGTTTGCTTGGCGAAAGCCTGGAAGTCGCGCACGGAACCGGGATCGGTTGCCATGATGCGCAGCACTTCCCCGCTCTGCAGCTCTGACAAAGCCTTTTTCGCCTTCAGAATCGGCAACGGACAATTCAAGCCCCGCGCGTCGAGTTCTTTGTGAAATTCCATAATCTCGGTATCAAGTAGTGTGTCGCTCATCATCAATATCCCACCATTGTTTTGTTGTACTGATTTTCGACATACTACTCTAAATCAGGGGCATTGACGCGCTGCACCAAAATAGTTCATCGGCTGTTGTGGTGTCACAACGAGATGCCACACGGCAAAACGGCCCGCAAACACCGTCCGCGGGCCGTTTTCAAGGGACTGTGGGGCGCAAACCCCGCATGCCTTCTAGCTTACGCCTGTGTTGCGCGTTCGCCGACCCAGGCCGGTACGCTGGCCAAAGCGTTCGCCAGGCCGCTCGGATCGGTGCCGCCGGCCTGCGCCATATCGGGGCGTCCGCCGCCTTTTCCGCCCACTTGCTGTGCAACGAAGTTCACCAGCTCGCCCGCCTTGACCTTGGAAGTGGCGTCCGCCGTCACGCCGGCGATCAGGCTGACCTTGCCGTCCGCCACGCTGGCCAGCACGATGGCGGCCGTTTTCAGCTTGTCCTTCAGCTTGTCCATGGTTTCGCGCAGACGGGCCACGTCGGCACCGTCCAGCACGGCCGCCAGCACCTTGATACCGTTGACATCGACGGCTTGCGTGACCAGCTCATCACCCTGGCCCGACGCCAGTTTCGATTTCAGCGCGGCCAGTTCCTTCTCCAGCGCCTTTACGTGGTCCTGCACCTGGCCGATGCGGGCCGTCAGTTCTTCCGGCTGCGCCTTCAGGGCGCTGGCCGCTTCGACGAGGCGGCGGTTGATGGTTTGCACCAGCGCCAGCGCGCCCTCGCCCGTCACCGCTTCCACGCGGCGGATGCCGGTGGCCACGCCGCTTTCGCCGATGATCTTGAACAGGCCGATATCGCCCGTGCGCTGCACGTGGACGCCGCCGCACAGTTCTTTCGAACTGCCGATGTCGAGCACGCGCACTTCGTCGCCGTATTTCTCGCCGAACAGGGCCATCGCGCCATGCTTGACGGCGTCGTCAAACGACATCAAATGGGCTTGCGTGGCACGGTTTTCCAGGATCTCTTTGTTGACGATGGTTTCCACGGCGGCGATTTGCTCGGCCGTCATCGGCGCATTGTGGCTGAAGTCGAAGCGGGTTTTGTCCGGATCGACCAGCGAACCCTTTTGCGCCACGTGGCTGCCCAGCACTTCGCGCAAGGCCTTGTGCATCAAGTGCGTGGCCGAGTGGTTGCGGATGGTGCGCGCACGCTTGGCCGTGTCGACTTCGGCCGAGACGGCGTCGCCCACTTTCAGCACGCCCGATTCCAGCACGCCGTGGTGGCCGAACACGTCGGCCTGGATTTTCAGGGTATCGCTGACGGCGAAGCTGCCCGCGCCCGAGGCGATCACGCCCTGGTCGCCCACCTGGCCGCCCGATTCCGCGTAGAACGGCGTGGTGTCGAGCACGACGATGCCATCCTGGCCCGCCTTCAATTCCTGCACCGGCGTGCCGGCTGCGTACAGCGCGACGACCTTGCTGCTGAACGTCAACTGGTCATAGCCGACGAATGTGTTTTTCTCGCCCGTGTACTCGACCTTGCTGTCCTTGTGCGTCTTGCCGCCCTTGCGCGACAGTTCCTGGCTTTCCTTCAGGGCCGCGTCGTAGCCGGCCTGGTCGAACGTGATGTCACGTTCGCGGCAGATGTCGGCCGTCAGGTCCGGCGGGAAGCCGTAGGTTTCGTACAAAGTGAAAGCGGTGGCGCCGTCGATGCCCGTGCCATCCTTGGCCAGCTGCGCTTCCAGCACCTTCATGCCCGTTTCCAGGGTTTCGCCGAAACGCTCTTCCTCGGCTTTCAGCATGCTGGCGACGTTTTCCTTCGCTTCTTCCAGTTCCGGATAGGCGCCGCCCATCTCGATGGCGAGGTCCGCCACCAGCTTGTAGAAGAACGGTTTCGTCTGGCCCAGCTTGTGGCCATGGCGCAGGGCGCGGCGGATGATACGGCGCAACACATACGCGCGGCCTTCGCTGCCCGGAATGATGCCGTCGACGATCATGAAGGCGGCGGAGCGGATATGGTCGGCGATCACGCGCAGCGACTTGTTTTCCAGGTCGGTGGCGCCCGTTTCGCGCGCGGCGGCGCGGATCAAGTGCTGGAACAGGTCGATTTCATAGTTCGAATGCACGTGCTGCAGCACGGCGGCCAGGCGCTCCATGCCCATGCCCGTGTCGACGCACGGTTTCGGCAGCTTGTGCATGACGCCCGCTTCGTCGCGGTTGAACTGCATGAACACCAGGTTCCAGATCTCGATGAAGCGGTCGCCATCTTCGTCAGGCGAGCCTGGCGGGCCGCCTGGAATGTCGGCGCCGTGGTCGTAGAAGATTTCCGTGCATGGACCGCATGGGCCCGTATCGGCCATCTGCCAGAAGTTGTCGGACGCGTAGCGCGATCCCTTGTTGTCGCCGATGCGGATGATGCGCTCGACCGGCACGCCGATCTCTTTTGCCCAGATGTCATACGCTTCGTCATCTTCGATGTAGACGGTGACGGTCAGCTTGTCTGCAGGCAAGCCGTACACCTTGGTCAGCAATTCCCAGGCGAAGTGAATCGCATCGCGCTTGAAATAGTCGCCGAAGCTGAAGTTGCCCAGCATTTCAAAGAAGGTGTGGTGGCGCGCCGTGTAGCCGACGTTTTCCAGATCGTTGTGCTTGCCGCCGGCGCGCACGCAGCGCTGCACCGAGGTGGCGCGCGTGTACGGACGGCTGTCCATGCCCGTAAACACGTCCTTGAATTGCACCATGCCGCTGTTCGTCAACAGCAAGGTCGGATCGTTGCCTGGCACCAGGGAGCTGGAACGGACGATGGAATGGCCCTTGGACTCGAAAAATTTGAGGAACTTGTCGCGGATTTCAGTTGATTTCATGTTTTTTTGGCAAAGAGTGGCGGCAGCTTTAAAGGGAAGATTATACGTGATATAGGGTGCGGCAATCAGGGCTGGCACGGGCATTGTTGCAAGCCTGCCCATACGCGCAGCCTGCCCGCTCAGGCCGGGTCGTGGTGGCTGGCGCAGGCGTGCGGTGCAGTCGCGGCCTTGGCCGCCGCGGCAGCCGCGCTGGCGCCGGCATTGCAGTCGGCGCAGCGGCCGTACAGGGTCAATTCGTGGCGCTCGACGACAAAACCTTGCGGCGCCATGCGCTTCAAGTCGCCCGGGCAATCATGCACGTCGAACACGCGCTGGCAGGTGGTGCACTGGAAATGGTGATGGTGGTGATTGGCGGCCGTGTTCGACTCATAGCGCGGGTTTTCTCCCGGCAAGGTCACGACGTGCACCTTTTCTTCCAGCACCAAGGACTTCAAGTTGCGGTAAACAGTGGCGATGCCCAGCTGCGTCACTTGCAAGCTGGCCTGTTCGAGGATTTCCTGCGCCGACAGGGGGCGCTGGGCCGACTCGATGGCGGCTTGAATAGCGGTTTTTTGGCGTGTTGTGCGTTCCATAGCCAACAGAATACACCATCCGCCTGCATCTACCGCCCGGAAAAACTGCCACACATTAATGATAATGGGTTATCATTATCATCTTAGGGCAGGCTCACCTGTTCATGCGCTGCCCCAACCCTGCCAACACTGCTAGCCGATAAGGAACTTTGCCCATGTCCGTCCGTTCACACCAACCCACTCCCCTCGCGCTGGCCATCATGCTGGCCTTTGCCGCTCCCGCCAGCGCCCTGGCGCAGCAGGCAGCCACCTTGCCTGCCGTCACCGTCTCGGCCAGCGCCCTGGCCCTGGGCAGCGACGACATGAGCACCCCAGTGACGGTGCTGGAAGGCGAGGCACTGGTGCTGGCAAGGGCGGCGACCCTGGGTGAAACCCTGGCCGGCCAGCCCGGTATCACGTCCAGCCATTTCGGCGCCGGCGCCAGCCGCCCCATCATCCGCGGCATGGATGGCCCGCGCGTCAAGGTGCTGTCCGATGGCGCCGAAGTGCAGGATGCGTCGACCATCAGCCCCGACCATGCCGTTGCCGCTGAACCGATGCTGTCGGAACAGATTGAAGTCTTGCGCGGCCCGTCCGCGCTGGCCTACGGCGGCGGCGCCGTCGGCGGCGTCGTCAATGTGATCGACAAGAAAATCCCCACGCGCGTGCCGGCAAAAGGTGTTGAAGGCAGCGCGGAAGTACGCGCCAATTCAAACGCGCGCGAGAAGGCGGGCGCCTTTGAAGTCACCGGCGGCTCCGGCAACATCGCCTTCCACGCGGAAGGCGTCAAGCGCGATGCGAAAGAATACAAGGTCGGCAGCGGCTGGGAAGGCGGCTCCAAAGTGGCCGGCAGCTACAACAAGACGGACACGGGCAGCGTGGGCGTGTCGTGGGTGGGTCAACGCGGCTTCCTGGGCCTGGCCTTCACCAGCCAGCATGCGGAATACGGCTTGCCTGGCCACAACCACGAATTCGAAAGCTGCCACCCGCACGGCACGCATTTGCATTGCGGCGGCCACGACGGTCACGACCACGGTGACGAAGAGGAACATGACCACGATCACGAACATGGCGCCGTGCCCTACGTGAAACTGAAAAGCGAACGCTGGGATGTGCGCGGCGAATTGCGCGACCCCGTGCCCGGCTTCGCCAAGCTGCGCCTGCGCGCGTCGTTCACCGATTACAAGCACGATGAAATCGAAGGCACGGAAATCGCCACCACATTTAAAAACAAGGGCCACGACGCGCGCCTGGAAATGGAACACCATCCCGTGTTCGGCTGGCGCGGCGTCATCGGCCTGCAAACGTCGAAGCGCGATTTCTCCGCCCTGGGCGAGGAAGCCTACGTGGCGCCGACGGTAACGAAGAAGCACGCGGCCTTCCTGGTGGAAGAATACAAGCTCGACCAATGGCGCTTCGAAGCGGGCTTGCGCCACGAGTGGCAAGACATCGCGGTCGACAGCGCCACCTTGCAAGACCGCAGCGCCAAGGGCACGTCGGTCTCGCTGGGCGCCGTGTGGAAATTCGCGCCCCAGTATTCGCTGGGCTCGACCATCTCGCGCACGCACCGTTTGCCCAGCGCCGAGGAACTGTATGCGCACGGCGTGCACATGGCCACGGCCACGTATGAACTGGGCAATCAAAACCTGGGCAAGGAAACGTCGAACAATATCGACTTGACCTTGCGCAAATATGCGGGCGCCACGACCTTCTCGGCCAGCGCCTACCGCAACAAGGTCGATAACTACATCTTCGGCAGCACGCTGGACAACCACGAAGGCTTCCAGCTGATCCAATACGCCCAGCGCGACGCCACGTTTACAGGGCTGGAAGGGCAGATCCGCCAGCAGCTGAACCCCATGTTCGGCGCCAGCGTGTTCGGCGACACCGTGCGCGCCAAGCTGGCCGGCAATGGTGGCAACTTGCCACGCATCCCGGCCCAGCGTTTCGGCGTGAAGTTCGATGCCAACTGGCAGGCATGGAGCGGCGTGGCCGAGTTCTACCGCGTGGGCAAGCAAGACAAGGTCGCCGCGTTTGAAACGGCAACCCCGGGCTACAACATGCTGAACCTGTCCGCCAACTACGACACGCGCATCGGCACGACGCCGGCCCAGTTCTACATCAAGGCGAACAACCTGACGAACGAACTGGCGTACAGCCATACTTCGTTCATCAAGAACGCGGCACCTTTGATGGGGCGCAATGTCACCGTAGGCATGCGCGTGACTTTCTAAGCTGTTTGAACGTAGGTCGGCTTAGCGCGCAAGCGCGTAAGCGCGTAAGCGCGTAAGCGCGTAAGCGCGTAAGCCGACAACACCACGCTCCGTGCCAACAATGTTGTCGGATTACGCTACGCCTCGACAGCCCCGCTAATCCGACCTACGCCATGGCGGGAATCATATCGATCCGGTCCGTACAAAAGCCGTCTACGCCCCAAGCCAGCAGTTCGCTGGCCCGTTCGGGCGTGTTGACGGTGTAGCAGAACAGCCCGTATCCCGCCTCCTTTACCTGTCGCGCCAGTGCCGGCGTCAGTTGCTGGTGGTCGCAATGGAGCGCCACCACGTCCAGCGCCTTTGCCGTGCGCGCCCAGTCATCCGGTATCTGTTCGACCAGCCAGCCGCGCGCCAGTTCCGGCGCCGCCGCGCGCGCCGCTTCCAATGCCGCGATGCTGAACGATGATAGCAGCGGCAGCAATTCTCCGGCAGTCAGTTCCTTTGCAAAATAATCGCGCGTGGCCCGCGCCACCGTCTCGCCCGTCGGCACGTCGAAGCCGGGTGCCGGCTTGATTTCGATATTCATCCAGATGTGCTGCGCCTTGCAATACGCCACCACGGCCTCGAACGTGGGCACGCCCTCGCCCGCAAACTGCGGGCCGAACCAGGCGCCCGCCTCCATGGCCCCCAGCTGCGCTGCCGTGTAGTCGTTGACATGACCGCTGCCGGCCACCGTGCGGCCCAGTTCGGGGTCGTGCACGACGACGGGGACGCCGTCGGACGCCAGCATGACGTCGAATTCCACGGCGCGATAGCCGTAGGCCAGGCCGCAGCGCAGGGCGGCCAGGGTGTTTTCAGGCGCCAGGGTGCCGCCGCCGCGGTGTGCCAGAGTACGTGGATAGGGCCACATGGGGATTCCTTTATAGCAAAGACTGTCTTGCCATACTATCCCGCGCCCATCCTGAAAAGTAAAGCGGCGCCGTTTGGCGACGCGCCGCTGCGAATCGCGTCGCGCCAGCGCCGTTTCGTCGCAGTCCTGTTGCGCCCTGGCCCGCGCTGGCACACAATGCCCCATCATTACCAGCAGACAACTATATGAAACCCGACGCCCGCTCCGCCGATGCTCCAGCTGCCAAGCGCCGCTCGCCCTACTACCGCATGTTGCGCGATGCGCGCTATGCGCTGGCGCTGAACGTGATCTGCGCGCTGGTCATCACGTTCATTCTCAATCCGGGCAGCCATTTCGGACAAAACCTGATCGCCTCGATGTGCATCGGCACGATCGCCTTTCTGCTGATCGACGGCATGCGCCTGACTTTATGGGGCGCGGACCAGCGGCCCATACTCCTGCCCTTCATGCTCATCATCCTGCTGTCCGTGCCCGTGGCGCAAATGCTGGGCCTGGTTCTGTTCGGCTGGCTGACGGGCGTGGAAGTGGGCGGCTTCGAAAACCTGTTGCCCACGCAAATGATGGGCACGCTCGTGTTTACCCTGCTGGCCACGGGCGGTGCCGTGCTGTTTTTCTCCAGCCGCGAAAAGATTACCCGCCTGCAAATGGTGGCTGCCGAGGAAAAGGCCCGCGCCGAATCCGTGGCGCGCCAGGCCATGCAAGCGCAGCTGCAGCTGCTGCAGGCCCAGATCGAACCGCACATGCTGTTCAACACCCTGGCCAACCTGCAGGGCCTGATCAGCTTTGATCCGGACCGTGCCCAGCTGCTGCTCGACCAGCTGATCCAGTACCTGCGCGCCACTTTGAGCTCCTCCCGTGCAGGGTCCACCACCCTCGCGCAGGAGTTTTCCCTGATGCAAGCCTACCTGGGACTGATGTCGATACGCATGGGTGCGCGCCTGGGCTACGCGCTGGACTTGCCCGAGGCCTTGCGCGATATCAAGGTGCCACCCATGCTGCTGCAGCCGCTGGTGGAAAACGCCATCCAGCACGGCCTGGAACCGAAGATCGAAGGCGGGCACATCCACGTGCAGGCATCCACGGACGCCGGCGCGCTGGTGCTGACCGTCAGCGACGATGGCCTGGGCCTCGACCATCCGGGCCAGACCAAGGGCACGCAACTGGGCGTGGCAAATATCCGCGAACGCCTGCACGGCATGCATGGCGATGCCGCCAGCCTGTCGCTGGCCGCCAATACGCCGGCAGGCGTCGTCGCCCGCCTTCACTTACCGATTCACTCCACCACCACGAGCCCCACGCCATGACCAGTTCCACCCCGCGCGCCCTGATCGCCGAAGACGAACCCATACTCGCCGCCGCCCTCGCGCACGCCCTGCGCCGGCTATGGCCGGAACTCGACATCGTTGCCACCTGCGCCAATGGCGTGGAAGCCTTGCAGCAAGGCCTGGCACTGCAACCCGACATTCTGTTTCTCGACATCAAGATGCCGGGCAAGACGGGCCTGGAAGCGGCCGAGGAACTGGCAGAACAGTGGCCGGACGGCGTGCCGTTTCCCCACATCGTGTTCGTCACGGCCTACGACGAATACGCGCTGGCCGCCTTCGAGCAGGCGGCCGCCGATTACGTCTTAAAACCCGTCAACGATGCGCGCCTGGGCAAGACGGTGGAACGCTTGCGGCAGCGCCTGCGCGACAGTGACAGCCGCAACGCTGCGACAACGCCAGCGACCGCGACTGCGCCAGCCTCCACGGCGGCGACCGTCGCAGCGGCCCCCGGCGATGACAACCTGGCCCGCCTGCTGGCCCAGCTGCAGGCTATGGTGCCGCCCGCCCCGCGCCTGCAGATGATACGGGCGGCCGTCGGCAACAGCGTGCGCATGATCGCCCTGGCCGATGTCGTGTATTTCGAGGCGCTGGACAAATACATCAACGTCGTGTGCCAGGACAGCGAAGCGCTGATACGCACGAGTCTGAAGGAACTCTTGCCCCAGCTGGACCCGCAGCAGTTCTGGCAAATCCACCGGGGCACCATCGTCAACGCCAGCGCCATCGCCACGGCCGTGCGCGACGAAGCGGGCAAGCTGTCGCTGACCCTGCGCCAGCACCCGGCGCAACTGCGCGTCAGCCCCTTGTATGCCCATCTGTTCCGCCAGATGTAGCGCGTTCAAGCGCCAAGGCCTAGTGCAGCTGATGCTTCAGGTCCGATAACTCATCGTGCACCTTGAGCACGGCGCTCTTCATTTCCGGCGTGATGCTGGTCGCTGTGCCGCACGCTCGCTTGGCGCGGTCGCCCAGTGATTCCATCTGCTCGACGGCTTGCCGGATGCGCGCATCGTCTTGCGTGTCGATGGCTTGCCGCACGGCGCTCTTTTGCTGGTCCAGCTGGTTGATGCAATCCTTCAAGTCCATCGGCATGCCCTGCTGCTTGCCGCACAGCTGGGCCGCCTGGCCGATCGCGTGTTCGATGGCGCCGAAGCGCCGTGCCACTTCCTTTACCTGCATCATGATCTGTCCTCCCATGGTTATCTGGAGTTGGATCGCCAGGCCTGTCCAGGGTTCCCCGCCAGCGGCCAGGGCATTGAAATTTCCATGAGGCACTTTTTTGTAAGCGCTTGTGACATTCTAGATAATTATCAAATCCTTCAGATACATTGGCGTACCTGAACCACCACGCCCTCCATGAACTCGCTGCCATCCCTGCCCCGCCGCGCTCCGGGCCTGCTGCTGATCGTCCTGCTGCACGCGGGGCTGGCTTATGTCGTGCTGCAGTCGCGCCCCCGCCTTGCCGCTGACGGGCACTTGCCGCAGGGCCCGGCCATCGCCTGGCTGCGCTACACGCCCCCTGCGCCGCCCAAGCCCGTCCCTATACCATTACCCAGTACAAAACCGGCCGCTGAACGTGTGCCGCGCCGAACCATCTCGGCGCCCGTCAGCCGCCCCCTGCCCTCACCCGCCGCCGAGCCGGCGTCAGCACCGGCAACGCCGGAAGCGATCACGGCGCCGCCAGCGCCCAGCGCCGCCGATATCCTGGCGCAAGCCAAGCGCGACGTGGGCAAGATCGACAGAGATTTGCGCAAGGAATTCCCGCAGCGGGGAGAACAGAAACTGGACGACACCGCCTTCAAGCGCATGCAGCAAGGCTTTGCCGAGGCCTACGCGGCCGTGCCGCCGAAATGGTACGAGGCATCGAAAATCGAGGAAGTGGGCGCCAATGAGGCCAGGGGCAGCCGCACTTATAAAATCACCAGCGCGCTGGGCACCTTGTGCGTGACCACGCGCGCGGGCAGGAATGGCGAAACGATGATCGGCAACTGTCCCAAATAAACGATCAGCCCACCGCTTCGCGCGCGCCCAGCGGCTGCAAATGACGCAGGCGCAGGGCGATCAGCAGGCCGCAACCCAGGCACAGGCCCAGCATGATGATGACGCCCGTCCAGCCGTCGAAGCCCCACATCATGCCCGAGGCGGAGCCGATCAGGCTGGAACCGAGGTAATAGAACAGCAGATAAAAGGCCGAGGCCAGCGCCTGCGGCGCGCGGGCGCGGCGGCTGACCCAGCTGCTGGCGATCGAGTGCGAGGCAAAGAAGCCGAACGTGGCCAGCGCCATGCCGGCGACGATCAGCGGCAGCGAGTCGAACAGGGTCAATACAATGCCGGAAAGCATCAGCGACAGCATGATCCACAGCACGCCCCGGCGCCCCAGCCGGTCCACCAGGCGTCCCGCCCAGACGGAGCTGAAGATGCCGATCAGGTACAGAAAGGCCAGCAAGCCGACCGTGCTCTGGCGCAAGCCGAACGGCGCGGCCAGCAGGCGGTAGCCGATGTAGTTATACAGGCTGACGAAACAGCCCATCAGCACGAACGCCAGGCAGAACAGCCACGGCAAGCCCCGGTCGGAAAAATGCTGCTTGATCGCGTGCGGCAAGGCGTTCCAGCCTTTGGTGCTGGGCACGAAATTCTTCGACGCGGGCAGGCTGCGCCAGAATTCCGCCGCCGCCAGCACGCCGGCCACGCCCAGCACGCCCAAGGCCCAGCGCCACGAGAGGAAATCGCTGAGCATGGAAGCAATCAAGCGTCCCGACATGCCACCAAACGCGCTGCCCGCAATATACAAGCCCATCGACAGTCCCAGCGACGGCCCCTCGATTTCCTCGCCCAGATAGGCCATGGCCACGGCCGGCATGCCGCCCAGGGCGATGCCGAGCGCGGCGCGAATGGCCAGCAACTGCGCATAATCCTGCGCGAAGGCGGACAAGATCGTCAGTATGGCGGCGGAAAACATCGAAGCCACCATCAGCGGCTTGCGGCCGATCCGGTCCGAGACGGCGCTCAGCAGCACCAAGGAGATGGCCAGCAAGCCGCTCGACACGGACAGCGACCAGCTGCTTTGCGCAGGCGTCAGATGAAACTGGTGCGACAGCAGCGGGAACAGGGGCTGGATGCAGTACAGCAAGCTGAAGGTGGAAAAGCCGCCAAAGAACAGGGCGCGGTTGCTGCGCTTGAATTCGATGGAGCCCTTGGCGATGGCCGTGCGGGGAGCGGGAGCGGCAGGAGCAAGCGCCGGGGTGGCGGCAGAGGCAAAAGCGAGCGATGAATCAGACATGGCCATGTTTCAGGAAAGAAGCGAGTCTTCATCTTAGGATTGCTAACTCATATCGTCCAATATATATTCTAGACCCAACTCATACTTTTAAAATATTACTGATATGGAACTGCGCCACTTGCGTTACTTTGTCGCCGTCGCCGAAGAACTGCACTTCACGCGCGCGGCCGAGCGCCTGCACATCGGCCAGCCGCCGCTGAGCCAGCAGATCCAGGCGCTGGAGGCGGAACTCGGTGCGCAGTTGTTCGAGCGCAACAAGCGCTCCGTGCGGCTGACGCAGGCAGGCGCCCTGTTTCTCGACGATGCACGGCGCATCCTGGCCCTGTCGGAACAGGCGGCCGTCACGGCGCGCCGGGCCCAGCGGGGCGAAGCGGGCGAATTGCGCATCGGTTTTACCTTTTCCACCCCGTTCACACCGTATTTCGCGACCGTCATCAACCGCTACCGCCAGCAATTCCCGCACGTCACATTGACCCTGCACGAGATGGCGACATTGCATCAACTGGAAGCGATCTCGGGCAGGACAATGGACCTGGGTTTCGTGCGCCCGCCTGAAACGACTTACCCGGACGATATCCGCCTGACGGAATTGCGCCAGGACCCGCTGTTTCTCGTGCTGCCTGTCGCCCACGCGCTGGCGGCCAAGGACAGCATTGCGATTGCCGACATGGTGGGCGAAGGCTTTGTCATGTATCCCAAGGATGCGGGCACGGGGATTTATCCGCAGATCTTTCGCCTGTGCAAGGCGGCCGGCTTCGTGCCTCAGGTCGCGCAGGAAGCGGGCGAAGCGTCGACCATCATCGGCCTGGTGGCGGCCGGCTGCGGCATTTCCGTACTGCCCGCCTCGTTCGACCGCATCCGCATGGATGGCGTGTGCTACCGCCCCATCGCCGACCCGCAGGCAACCACCAGTTTATTGCTTGCACAACGGGAAGAAGAAACATCGCCGCTGGTGGCGGCATTCGTGAAATTGGCCGAGGCAGCGGCGCTGGAGGGGAAAGAATAGGCCGGCGCCGGTAGTGTCGGCTTACGCTGCGGCGGTGCCGCAGCTAAGCCGACCTATAAGGTCGATGGTGCAAGCGAATCCGGCAACAGCCGGCGTAGGTCGGATTAGCCCGCAGGGCGTAATCCGACAATCGTATGCGTCAATGCAACGCCAGCAATGTCGGCATAGGTCACGAATAATCCGCATCCAGCTCGGAACCGGCGTAATTCTCCAGGTCCTCGAACAGGCTCTTCATGCTGGCCCGCGTGAGGATTTTCTGCACCACGGTGCAGCTGCGGCGGTAGGATGCGATGCGGTCGAGCAGCACAGGATGGTGCTGCACCGGCACCTTGGCCACCAGCGCGGCCCAGCCTTCCTCGAAGTCGGGCTTGTTCTTGCGCACGGAACGCACGAAGCGTTCAAACTCCTTCTGCCCCGTGCGCGCGATGACGCGTCCGCCGCCTTCGATGGCGAAGATGATGGCCAGGGCGATGACGCCCTCGGCATTCAAGTCGCTGTCGCTGACGGGGCCGTTGTCATGGTGGCGGCGCAGCCACCCGGCCAGGCGCACGACGGATTGGACTTCCTTGCGCTGTTGCAACTGCAGCGCATACTTTTCATAGCCGGCCCAGTTCTGGTTCGGGTCGGCCTGGCAAATATCGATGAACAGCTCGCGCAAGCGCCGCGCCAGGTAGACGGGGTCCTGGTCGTATTCGCCGACGAGGGCGTCTTCTGGCAGCTGCGACAGTTCCTTGATCAGGCGAAAACCCACCTGGAACGCGTGCTCGGCGCCGTGCTCGACGAGGAAGTCGAGCGCGGCCTGGTCGCCCTCATGCGTGACGGCCTGCTCCAGGCCCAAGGACACGCCGCCCACCGTCAGGTACAGCGCCTTCTGGATGCCGTCGGCCGTGCGTTCATTCGTGAACTTCTCGGCCACCATGGCCGTGATGCCCGTCAATTCGTCGGCCAGGTTCAGCGCCGCGTCCTCGCGCGGGTCGCCCGGCAACAGCTTGATGGCGCGCACCAGGCGCGGAAGATTCTCTACAACAATTGCTGGCAGCATTAGTCGTTCCCTGCTTTCATTACGAGAAAATGCCCGTGCCCAGGCTGCGGCGCGTGCTGGAACGCGGCGCGCTGCGGGTGCTTGGCACTTGCTTGCGCAGGCGGTACAGCAATTCTTTGGTGCTCCGCTGCAACATGGTCGGCTCTTCGTCCGGATCGTCCGAATATTCGGCGTCGGCCAGGTCGGCGCTGTGGCGGAAGTCGGGGAACAGCTCGAACAGTGAGCGGTCCCAGCCGTCTTCATTCGCCTGCGCCAGTTCGATGGCCAGCGGCACGACGTCGTTGTCGGACGAGGTCACGCCCGTCACGTACGGTCCCTTGATGACGATCTCGCCCGCCACTTCGAGAATTTCCTTCGGCGCCATCGAGAACAAAATGGCGAACGCCGTGGCGCCCCAATCGGTGGCGGACGCTTCGAGCAGCAGCTCGCGGCGGCGTTCGGCGTCGTCGGTGGAAAACACGACGCCGTGGATGTGCGCGAACAGCGCTTCGGCGATGCGTTCCGGATCATCTTCGATCTGGTCGTCGCTCCAGGTGGCGGCGATGAAGGCCAGGCTGTCGGCCCAGGCTTTCGGCGGCACCAGCAGGGTCGCCAGCGACATCTTGCCGCCGTCGAAACCGGCCAGGTGCAGGGCAGTCACCTGCGGCGGGATGGCGCTCAGCACTTCCACCACGGCCAGGTCGCCATACTGGTCGGCCGCGTCGGCAAACGCCTGCTCGGCGTGGCCCAGCGAACCGGACAGCACCAGTTCCGTGACCTGCTTCGTCAGCGCGGGCAAATTGCTTTTTTGTTCCGCATTGTGATCCTTGTTATCGGCCATGGTCATCTCCATCCTGGTCAAACATCTGGGCGAAATCGTCTGTGGCTGCGTCTTCGTCGTGCTCGTCGTCGCCGTCGTCATTGGCGGCCAGCTGGTCGAGCGACTGGTCATCGTCGTCCCACAGGCGCGGGTTCTTGTGCAAAAAGGCCGTGATGATGGCCTGGCGCGCCAGGTCGGGGAAGCTCTCTTCGATGGCGGCGTACATCTTCGCCGCTTCCGGATCGGCGCAGCTCGCCATGGAAAACACGCGGGCCGGGTCGCCGAACTCGTAGTCTTCGCTTTCGGCCAGCAAGCCTTTCGGGTCGCTGAAGCTGATGTGGTCGACCAGCGCGAAGGCCAGCATGTTCACGTCTTCGATGCCGCCGCCGCTCGCGTACTCGCTCACCAGCGCGTCGACCATGCTTTTATAGTTCTTGCGGTTCGGCGGGTCGCCGAGGATGCCGTCGATCTGGCCTTCCAGCTCGCGCGACTGGTACGCGAATTCAGGGTGTACTCTTCTCATGCTGTGCTTTCCAATGTAATGCGCGGCGTTTTTACATAAAAGCGCCGTTGTTGTTGTTTTTCAAATCATTCGGGCTATACCGCGTCTCACAGAACCGTAGCGAGCGGCAGTGAATTGTGGCTAAGAAGCGCAACCGTAGTTTAGTACGGGGGCGCCGAGCCGGTGAGCATCGCAGGCCGCAAGTCACGACGCGCAGTAGCCTATGTGAGACGCCCTCAATCGGCTGGCAATACCGTACCATGCAAGCGGAACACGCCGCACCAGAGGGCATAGGCTTCCGCTTCCGGATCGATGATGATGCGGTGGTTCACGCTCTGGTCGTATTCGGCGCGCTTGGCCGGGTCGGCCAGGATCTCGTAGGCCTTGGTGACGCTCTTGAAGCGCGCCTCGGCGCCGGGGGCCTGGTTGCGGTCGGGGTGGTAGCGCATGGCCAGCGAACGGTAAACCTTCTTGATTTCATCGTCGCTGGCATTGGGCGCGACACCGAGGACGTTATATAAATTTTCCATATGATGCTCCGGAGGCGCGAATTTCTACTAATTAAAGGCGAATTATCCTATAGAACGGCGCCCGCGTCGCTTGCATGCTGGGAAATGGGGCCAAATACGTGCCTATAAAGCGCTTGCGGTACGGTAAAATGCCTTTTACTGTCACTCTTCCGCATTGATCAATGAGCAACGATAAATCGAATACCGCCGCGCCTGCGCTGGCGCCCAATTTCTTGCGTAACATCATCGAAGCCGACCTGGCTGCCGGCGCCCACGTGCGTCCCGGCCTGCCCCAGGTGATCACGCGTTTCCCGCCGGAGCCGAACGGCTACCTGCACGTGGGCCACGCCAAGTCGATCTGCGTCAACTTCGGCCTGGCGCGCGATTACGCCGGCCAGTGCAACCTGCGCTTCGACGACACCAATCCGGCCAAGGAAGAGCAGGAATACGTCGACACCATCATGGACAGCGTGAAATGGCTGGGCTTTGACTGGGAACCGAAGACCAGCGATGGCCAAAGCCACCTGCACTACGCGAGCGACTATTTCGACCAGCTGTATGCGATGGCCGAGTACCTGATCACGGCCGGCTTCGCTTACGTCGACAGCCAGAGCGCCGAAGACATGGCCGCCAACCGTGGCAATTTCGGCCAGGCCGGCAAGAATTCGCCGTTCCGCGACCGTCCGCGCGACGAATCGCTGGCGCTGTTCCGCGCCATGAAGGCGGGCCAATTCAAGGATGGCGAGCACATCCTGCGCGCGAAGATGAGCGAAGATGCCATGAGTTCGCCGAACATGAACTTGCGCGACCCGGCCATCTACCGCATCCGCCACGCGCATCACCACCGCACGGGCGACGCCTGGTGCATCTATCCGATGTACGACTACACGCACCCGATCTCGGACGCGCTGGAAAACATCACGCATTCGATCTGCACCCTGGAATTCCAGGACCACCGCCCGTTCTACGACTGGCTGCTGGAAACTCTGTCCGCCGGCGGCTTCTTCAAGCAGCCCGTGCCGCACCAGTTCGAGTTCTCGCGCCTGAACCTGACCTACATCGTCACCAGCAAGCGCAAGCTGCGCCAGCTGGTGGAAGAGCACATCGTTGACGGCTGGGACGACCCGCGCATGCCGACCCTGGTGGGCATGCGCCGCCGCGGCTACACGCCGGAAGCGATTCAATTGATGTGCGAACGCACGGGCGTGACGAAATCGGACGGCTGGATCGACTACAGCGTGCTGGAAGGCTGTTTGCGCGAAGACCTCGATCCGAAGGCGCCGCGCACCGTGGCCGTGCTGCGCCCGTTAAAACTGATCATCGACAACTTCCCGGAAAACGAAAGCGTGGAATGCACGGCGCCCGTGCACCCGCACTTCCCCGAACGCGGCTTGCGCACCTTCCCCATCTCGCGCGAGCTGTGGATCGAGGAAGACGACTTCATGGAAGTGCCGAACAAGGGCTATTTCCGCCTGTATCCACCGATCGACGACAAGCCGGGTAGCAAGGTGCGCCTGCGCTACGGCTACGTGATCGAATGCACGGGCTTTGACAAGGATGAAAACGGCAAGGTCGTCGCCGTGCATTGCAACTATTTCCCGGACAGCAAGTCGGGCACGGAAGGCAGCGCCAACTACAAGGTCAAGGGCAATATGCACTGGGTCAGCGCGCCGACGGCGATTGCCGCCGAAGTACGCCTGTACGACCGCCTGTTTACGGACCCGCAGCCGGACGCGGGCGGCAAGGATTTCAAGCTGGCCCTGAATCCGCTGGCCAAGGAAGTGGTGCAGGCGTGGCTGGAACCGGGCGCCGAGTTGGCCCAGCCGGAACAGCGCTTCCAGTTCGAGCGCCACGGCTACTTCGCGGCCGACCGGGTCGACAGCCAGCCTGGCAAGCCTGTCTTCAACCGCATCGTCACCCTGAAAGACAGCTGGCAGCCTGCCAAGTAAGGCGGCCGCCGCCACCACCACGAAAAAACCGCTGCGGCGGTTTTTTTTCGTCTCAATAACATACATCTCCGGAGAATATTGCCTGTTGACTATATTCACGATAATTTTGTATATTAGGCAGCTATTGAGCAATTTGCAATTTCGATAGTGCTTGTACAACTCAGTCTAGCCACCGCCACCGAGGCGGCACCCGATTCCTCTACCTGATGTGGATGGCGATGTCTTCTACTGCTGGCGAACACTCCTTATCCGCTGAAAAAAGACCGCTCTGGCTGCTCGGCTTTGTGATGTCGATGATGGTAGGCCTGCTGTTCTACATGGCCGCCGCACTGTCGGTCGAGAACGATGCCAGCGACCTGTTCGACAATCTGGCGCGCAATACCCAGAAAAACATCGAATCGCGCGTCAAGTCGTATGCCAACCTGCTGCGCGGCACGGCCAGCCTGTTCCACGCCAACGAGCACGTGAGCCGCGAGCAATTCCACCGCTACGTGGAAAACATCGCCTTGCAGCAGAACTATCCGGGCGTGATGAACCTCAATTACAGCCAGGAACTTGACGAGTCGCAGCGCAGCGCCTTCGAAGCGGCCATGCAGCGCGACTATCCGCCCGGGCGCGACGGCTATCCGGCGTTCGCCATCCATCCGCCCGCCCCGCGCGCCCAGTATTCCGTGCTGGTGTACCTCGAGCCGATTGCCAGCGCCCCGGAAAAGTATGGTTATGACATCGCCGAGCGCCCCCTGATCGCCGAAGCGCTGGCGCAGTCGCGCGATTCCGGCCAGATCAGCAATTCCGGCGTGCCCGTGCCGATGGAAGACCGGCCGGAGCTGACGGGTATGGCCATGCGCCTGCCCGTGTACCGCTTCGGCATGCCGGTCGATACGGTGGAACAAAGGCGCGCCGCCTACCAGGGTTCCGTCGGCATCGGCTACGACCTGGTGACGATGATGCGCAGCGCGCTGGCCGACATGCCGGTACGTAACGTGCGCCTGACCCTGTTCGATATCGGCCCGCAGGCGCGCGAAGCACTGGACTTGCCGCACGACATGCGTCCCATCTTCGACAGCACGACGGCGGGCATGCATGCGCCATGGTGGCTGCCCGGCAACTCGGGCCGCTATCTGAGCAGCACGATGCTGATCGAACACAATGGCCGCGTCTGGCAAGCGCTGTTCAGCGTGCGCAAGAGCGACCTGTATACGCGCTTCGACGCCTTCTTGCCATGGCTGGCGCTGCTGATCGGCTTTGCCAGCACCATGCTGCTGTACATGCTGTTCCACACGCTGGCCTCGTCGCGCCGGCGCGCCATCCAGATGGCGACGGGCATGACGGAGGAATTGCGCGCCAGCCAGATCCGCCTGCAGCTGTCGCATCAGAAACTGCGCCGCCTGGCGGCCCATGCCGACCAGATCAAGGAGGAAGAGCGCAAGCGCATCGCGCGCGAAATCCACGACGACCTGGGCCAGAACCTGCTGGTGCTGCGCATCGACGCCGACATGCTGGCGTCGCGCACGCAGCGCCGCCACCCGCGCCTGAACGCCCGTGCCCGCTCGACCTTGGAGCAGATCGACGCCACCATCAAGAGCGTGCGGCAGATCATCAACGACTTGCGCCCTACCGTGCTGGACCTGGGCGTGAATGCGGCCGTCGAATGGCAGGTGGCGCAATTTCGCCAGCGCACGGGCATCGCCTGCGAAGTGAGCGAAAGCCATGACGATATTTATTTGAGCGACCAGTGCGCCACGGCCCTGTTCCGCATCCTGCAAGAGTCGCTCAGCAATATTTCCCAGCATGCCAATGCCAGCCGCGTGCAAGTCAAGCTGGAAAAGTGCAGCGACACGGTGTCGATGAGCATCAGCGACAACGGCGTGGGCGCGGCCATCGACGGGCGCAACAAGCTGGGCTCGTTTGGCCTGGTGGGCATCGAGGAACGCATCAAGTTGCTGGGCGGCACTTTCTACATCGAAAGCAGTCCCGGCGCCGGCATGAGCGTACACGTCAGCGTACCGCTGGGCGCGGACGCCACCGCGTTTCCCTACCAGGAAGAAAGCCGGGCCAGCAGCTGATCGGCGCCCGCCCGCATGAAGCAAGCTCAGCTTGCATATTTCGTAATTAGATGCAATATTGATGTTGAACAACTCAGCGCCCGCCCGCCATGGGTCAGGCATTCCCGACTACTTGCCAGGAGTACACACCCGACGCCTTCCCTTGTTTCACCGTATTTCCCACAACGCTCTTTACAAAAGGACATTCATGGATACGAACGACAGTTTCAAGGCAATTGCCGATTTGAATTTGGACGCGATCAAGGTCAAGCTGATGCACCGGGAGTCAGGCGAAGGATGGAGCCTGGAAAAGGCAAATGCGGTGGAATTCGAATACCGCCGCTTCCTGATCCTGATGAAACAGTTTCCGGAAGAAGAAACAGCGCCACTGATGGATGTCGATACCTTCTGGCACTACCACATCCTCGACACCCTGAAATATGCGGCCGACTGCGAGCAGGTGTTCGGGTACTTCCTGCATCACTTTCCGTACATCGGCTTGCGCGGCGAAGACGACGAAGCGGCGCACCATCGCGTGGGCGAGCGCATGAAGCAGTTGTATGAGCAAACGTTCGGGGAAGATTACATCCGCGCAGAAACGGCGTATTCGGGGCGCGCCGTACAGGCGGCATATTCGGGACGGGCGGTACAGGCAGCGTATTCGGGACGCGCGGTACAAACAGCATTTTCCAGTGCCGCGGTACAGGCCACCGCTTACTCGGGCCGGGCCGTGCAGACGGCGTTTTCCAGTGCGGCCGTGCAGGCGACGGCGTATTCGGGCCGCGCGACGGGCGCTGCCAGCACCGCATTTTCCAGCGCGCCTGCCTCTCTGGCTGCAGCGGCGGTCCAATCGTCTTCGGCTGGCCTGGAAATGGGGCGCTTCTATGTCGATCGTCCGGTACTGAACCGCGACCCGCAATAGAACGGCGGAAAACAGATGTGGCTGCCGCACGCGGCAAGCCTGACTTACCCAGACGGCACCTCTCAGTTTGCCGTCCGTCAGGCGCTCTTAGGCAGCCATCAACTCGCGCAGTTCACGAATGCTGAAATCGCTGATTTCATGCATGCGGATGAGGATGGTGGCGCCGATCGGCAAGGTGTTGTGACGAATCTTGCTGATAACAGGTGGCGCCACTTCCAGAGCTCGCGACAAGGCGGCATCGTTTTTCAGTTGCAGCTTGTCGATGATCGCATCAAGGACGCGATTCGGGTTGTAGGTAGGCAAAGAGGTAATTTGTTTGAGAGACATGATCAAAAATCCGTACTTGTTGTATTAGAGCAAAAAGAAACCGAATGCCTCTTTCGCTATAATTCAGGGTAAACACACTAAAAAGCGCCATCACTTATGCGGCATTTACGCCACAAACAATATAATACACGCTATTGTTGATTTTTGCGTAACTTAAAGCAAAATTGTGATAATTGAAGAGAATTGACGCACTTGGAATGTGCTAGAGGATAACCCAAATCGGAAAAATTTGCTGCAAGTCATCAATTTTTACGATGAGCAACACCGCTGCGCATGAGCCAGGCTATGGCCATGAGGGCGCCCAGGCGGGCCATTTCAGCGGATAAATGCCAGCCTTGCGCGGCCACACCGGCCGGGGTGGCCGAAAGACAGTTGCATGAACAATCGTCGATGCGGCACCAGGCAAGTTGCCGGCGAATTTCATCGGGTGGTGGTGGTGGCTGCAGCGCATGTTCGCGCCGGCGCATATAGGCGCGCACCTGTTCCTTGCTGGGGTGACTCGTAGCTCGCATGCCTCGCTCCTGCTGACGGGAAACAGCGTCACGCTAGTTGTAGATGCAGAGCCCGTCACAAGAGCCCGGACGCGTGACGACATCGCTCACCATATCGCCAGCGCGCCATGACGCGTTTGCGCTGCATCAAATGGCACGCCCCGGTGTTGCGCCGGAGCCCGTACTGCCATGACCCAGCGGCCGGACGACCAATGGCACGTCTTATTTCTTTTGCTGGCGCACGCGCTGCTGCTGTTTTTCCTGCGTTTGCTGGCGGTTTTGCTTGCGCTCGAACAGAGTGACCGCATCTTTCTTGGCTTGCTCGACGGTACGCATTTCTTCATGCGCATCGTGCGGGACGAAAAATTCGGCGTCCTGCGCCGCCACGACCAGCTTGATGGCGGCGTCGTCGTCGAGGTCGTACAATTCCGTCAGGACGGTGGTGACCTCGTCCAGGTATGCTTCGTAAGTGAGAGTGCTCATGCTGTCTTCCTTAAGTGAGTGGCGCAACACGGGAACGGCGCGCTGCGCGCCGGCCCAGCAAAGTGCGCAGATAACCGGCCATTTTACCCGATGCCGGCACCATCGGCGGACAGCGGCCGCAAGGCATCGGCCACGCGCGCGTAGCGCAGGCGCACGCCCAGCTCGCGCTTGATGCGCGTATTGTGCAGGCGGCGCGATTCGGACATGAACGACAGCAGCATCGGCGTGACCGCTTGCCGCAGCTCGGCACGGGGCAGGCGCGGCGGGCGCGGCAGCCCAAACGTATCGGCCACGGCATCGAAATAGTCGGCCATTTTGAGTTCGCTGTCATCGCTGGCGTGATACACGCGTCCCGGCTTGCCATGCCACAAGGCCCGTTCGATGATGCGCGCCAGGTCATCGGCATGGATATGGTTGGTGTACACGTCGTCATCCGCGGCCAGGGCCGGCGTGCCTTCGCGCAAGCGTTTCAAAGGCAGGCGATCGTCGGCATAAATGCCGGGCACGCGCAGGATGGCCACCCTGGCGCCGCGGCGCGCGCCCCAGCCGCGCAGAACCTGTTCAGCATCCACCCGCCGCTTCGCCCGCGCATTGGCGGGCGCCACCGGCCGCGTTTCATCGACCCAGGCGCCGCCGCAATCGCCATACACGCCGCTGGTACTCACATACACCATGCGGGCATGCTCGGGTAAAATGGCGGCCAGATTGCGCGTGCGCCGGTCCAGCAAACCCGACGACAGGGGCGGCGCCAGGTGCACGATCATCGTCGCCAGTCCCGCCAGCCGTTTCAGGCTGGCGCGGTCGTCGAGGTTGGCCACGATGGGCACGGCGCCGGCTTCCCGCAACTGCGCGCAGCGCGCCGGCTGGCTGGTGACGGCAAAGACGCGAAAGCGCGCGCGCAGCAGGGGCAGCAACCGCATGCCGACGTCGCCGCAACCGAGGATCAGCAGGCGCGGCAAGCCTGAGGGCTTGCGCAAAGAGTGCTTAAACATATTTTTCATCTCAAGGATTGTATGACTTTTCAAATTACTGTTCAGCCCAGCGGCCACCAGTTCAGCTGCGAAGCGGACGAAACCGTGCTGGCGGCGGCGATCCGCGCCGGCGTGGGCTTGCCGTATGGCTGTAAAAATGGCGCCTGCGGCTCCTGCAAGGGCAAAGTGGTTTCCGGCACCGTCCAGCACAAGGCGCACCAGCAGCGCGCCCTGACGCCGGAAGAGGAAGCGGCCGGCTTTTCCCTGTTCTGCTGCGCCACGACAAGCGCCGACCTCGTCATCGAAGCGCGCGAAGTGGCGGGGAGCAGCGACTACCCGATCAAGAAAATGCCGTCGCGCGTGACCACGATTGAAAAAGTCGCGCCAGACGTCGTCGTGCTGACCCTGCAGTTGCCGGCCAGCGAGCGCCTCAACTACCGCGCCGGACAGTATATCGAAATCATGCTGCGTGACAACAAGCGCCGCAGCTACAGCATGGCCAGCGCCCCCGCCGACGGCGGCCCCGTGAGCCTGCACATCCGCCACCTGCCGGGCGGCCTCTTCACCGACCAGGTGTTCGGTACGATGAAGGAGCGCGACATCCTGCGCTTCGAAGGCCCGATGGGCACCTTCTTCCTGCGCGACGATTCCGACAAGCCCGTCGTGCTGCTGGCCTCGGGCACGGGCTTTGCCCCGCTGAAAGCCATCGTCGAGCACATGATCAACGAGCAATCCCCGCGCCCGATCACGCTGTACTGGGGCGGCCGCCGTCCGCACGATCTGTACATGGATGCACTGTGCCGCCAGTGGGCCGCCGACTTGCCGCAGTTCACCTATGTGCCCGTCGTCTCGGACGCTTTGCCGGAAGACGAATGGCGCGGCCGCACGGGCTTCGTGCACCAGGCCGTCATGGCCGACTTGCCCGACCTGTCCGCGTATCAGGTGTATGCCTGCGGCGCGCCCATCGTCGTCGAATCGGCCAACCGCGATTTCGTGCAATTGTGCCAGTTGCCAGCCGACGAGTTCTACGCCGACGCTTTCACCACGGAAGCCGACCTGGCCAAGTAAGCATCCAGACAGCGGGGTGCTGCTGGCGCGGCATCCGCTGCCATCACCCGCCCCACCCCGCTGTTTCCTGGAAATGTCATGTCTCTCGCTTCCGCCGGCAACGGCTTCAGTATTCTGCGTCACCGCAACTTCGCCTGTTACTTGTCCGCCCGTGTGCTGGGCACGGTCGCCGTGCAGATGCAAAGCGTGGCCATCGGCTGGCAGGTGTACCAGATCACGGGCAGCCTGTTCGACCTGGGCCTGATCGGCCTGGCGCAGTTCGCCCCCTTCCTCGTCTTGATTTTGCCGGCCGGCCACGTGGCCGACCGCTACAACCGCCGCAACATCATCGCCTGGTGCCTGACGGCGCAGCTCGCCTGCGCGCTGGCCCTGCTGGCGTTTACGTTAAGCAATATTTCCGTCGTCTGGCCCGTGTTCGCCGTGCTGGTGCTGTTCGGCAGCGCGCGCGCCTTCATGATGCCGGCCACGCAAGCCGTGCTCGTCAACATGGTGCCCACGCAACACTTCAGCCGCGCCCTCGCGCTCAGCTCGTCCAGTTCCCACGTGGCCATCATCCTGGGACCGACCTTGGGCGGCCTGCTGTATTACTTCGGCCCCAAGGTCGTGTATTTGATCTCGTCGGCCTTGCTGGTGCTGTCCGTGCTGCTGATGCGCGCCACCACGCCGGCGCCGCAAGTGGTCAAGCGCGAACCCGTCAGCTGGCATACCCTGCTCGAAGGCTTGCGCTTCGTCTGGTCGAAACCCATCGTGCTGGGCGCCATTTCGCTCGACCTGTTCGCCGTGCTGTTCGGCGGCGCCACGGCCCTGCTGCCGGCGCTCGCGCACGACGTGCTGCATATCGGCCCCAGCGGACTGGGCCTGCTGCGCACGGCGCCGGGCGCCGGCGCCGCCCTATGCTCGATCGCGCTGGCCCTCTTTCCCATCACGCGCCGGGTGGGCGCCTGGATGTTCGGCGGCGTGGCCGTCTTCGGCCTGGGCACCCTGGTGCTGGGCAGCACCAGCCATTTCCCGCTGGCCCTGGCGGCGCTGTTCCTGATGGGCGCCGGCGACATGGTCAGCGTCTACATCCGCCACCTGCTGGTGCAGTTCGAGACGCCCGACGAGATCCGCGGCCGGGTCAGCGCCGTCAACGCCGTCTTCATCGGCGCCTCGAACGAGCTGGGCGAATTCGAATCGGGCTTGACGGCCGGCTGGTTCGGCCTGGTACGCGCCGTGCTCTTCGGTGGCGCCGCCACCCTGGCCGTGACAGGCGTGTGGGCCGTGCTGTTCCCCGTGCTGTCGCGCATGGACCGCTTCCCCCACCACGAAAAGGAAACGGCTGCCAGGACGCCCACCGCGACCGCAAACTAAAGGCTAAGATGCGCTATTGCCACTGACGAACTTGCACCATGAAAATCACGCTTCCCTTGCACGGCTTCATCCGCAGCCGTCCCCACCTGAGCATGGCCACGGCCATCGGCGTGGCGGTCGGCCTGCTGTTGCCCTCTTCCTGGCAACAGATGACGCGGCTGCTGACGGCGTGGAATGTCGCCGTCTGGTTCTACCTGGCGACGATGGCCTGGATGATGATGCGCGCCAACCATCACAAGGTCAAGGTGATGGCGGCGCGCCAGGATGAGCGGGCTACCACGGTCCTGTCGGCCCTGTCCGTCGCCTCCGTGATGAGCCTGGTGGCCATCGTCTCGCAGCTGTCCTCGATGAAAGACATGGCGCCCGACGAGCGCGCGCTGCATTACGGCCTGACGATCCTGACACTGGTCGGTTCCTGGTTCCTCGTCGGCACCCTGTTCTGCTTCCACTATGCCCACCTGTATTACCAGGCCGACCCCGCGCTGCGCCCGCTGAAATTTCCCGACGACGAGCAGAATCCCGATTACTGGGATTTCCTGTATTTCGCCTTCACCATCGCCGTGGCCGTACAAACCTCGGACGTTTCCGTACAGACGCGGCTGATGCGGCAGATCGTGCTGGGACAATCCGTGCTGAGCTTTTTCTTCAACCTGGTTGTGCTGGGGCTGTCGATCAATATCGCAGCCGGCCTCATCAATGGATAAAGCCGACGTCGGCTTAAAAAAATTCTGCGAGGAAACTTGACCTGGGTATAGGGTTAAGCTCATCTTAATCGTGCGCACCCTCTTGAAATACTGGAAAGAGGAGTAAGATAAGTTCCATGCACAGAGGTCATGTGCATGAGGCAGCAACCAGGCCGCAGCACGCCTGAGATGGGTTTTTTTTGAATTGACAGGAGTAAGCATATGCAAATCAATATTCATACCGACAGCACCATCGCCAACACCGCTGGACTGAACGAACATGTGCAATCCGTACTTGAAAGCGCACTGAGCCGCTTCCGCGACAACCTGACCCGCATCGAAGTCCACCTCAGCGATACGAATGGCCCGAAAGGCGGCGCCGACGATATCCGCTGCGTCATGGAAGCACGCGTTGCTGGCTATCAACCGATTGCCGTGACCGAACAGAACGCCACCGTACATCAATCCGTTGCCGGCGCCACCGACAAACTGAAACGCGCCATCGATAGCGCGCTGGGCCGCCTGCAAGACAGCAAGCGCCATGCCACCGGCAAGAATGCCGTGATCGATACGGCCGAAGCGGAAGAAACCGCCGAGTAACTCCCCACCTGCAGGATTTCCAGAGACTGAGGCAGCCGTTCAAGGCTGCCTTTGCACATCTGGAGCCACCTTTCTGCGCGACAACATCCATAGTAGACAGCAAGCATTTCAACTTATTAACACAGCAATGAAATAATTGTCGTATTTCCCACAGAAAGTGACACCAAGCAAGGCTTTGCCGTTACAGCCAAGGCCGCTTTACGCTATCATGAAGCTACCGGCCCCCTGCTCGCGCGCGCCGGCTTTTTGAAAGTGTGATTGTGGAACAGATCGGCAACTTCGGCACTTCAGGCTGCAACATCGGCGATTTACAGCTATTTCGCGATGGGGCGGGTAGCCAGACGGCCGCCATGCTGGCGCCCTGCCCCGTCATGCGCCTCGAAGCGGGCGAAGCCATTGCCGACACGCAGGGCACCAGCCTGTACATCGTCCTGCGCGGTTCGCTGGCCGTGGCCGCCGACATCCACACGGGCATGGATGACGGCACCGTCAGCAAGGTCTTGCCCGGCGAAAGCGTGGGCGAACAATCGGTGCTCGACGAAGCGAGCAACCTGGCCGCCATTTCCGCCCTGGAAGAAACCGACTTGCTGGTGATCGACGCGGCCATCGTCTGGGAATTGATCGAACAATCGAACGGCCTGGCGCGCAACCTGCTGCGGCTGCTGTCCTTCCGCATCCGCGCCGCCAACGCCCTGCTGCGCCGGCGGCAGAAACTGGGCGAGTTCTACCGCCAGATGTCGATGGTCGACAGCCTGACGGGCTTGTACAACCGCGCCTGGCTCACCGATTTATTGCCGACCATGATAGTCACGGCCCACGCCAGCGGCTCGCCGATGTCGCTGGTGATGATAGACCTCGACCATTTCAAGCGTTTCAACGACACGCACGGCCACCAGGCGGGCGACCAGGCGCTGCGCATCGCCGCGCAAGTGCTGGGCGCGGCCCTGCGGCCCACGGATTTTGCCGTGCGCTATGGTGGCGAGGAACTGATGGTGATCTTGCCCGATACCAGCGAACACGTGGCCTTGCGGGTCGCCGAACGCTTGTGCGAACGCATGCAGCAAGCCGTCATCTTCGCCGACATGCGCAGCGCGCTGCCGCACATCACGGGGTCCTTCGGCGTGGCCAGCCTGGCGGCGGAACAGGACGACGAAGCGCTGATCGCCACTGCGGACGCGGCGCTCTATCGCGCCAAGGCCGGCGGGCGCAACCGCGTAAGCACCTGATCTTCTCAGGCGCTGCCGGCACAATAATGATCAGGCAGCCTTGCCGTCGGCCGGCTTGGCCGCATCATCCTTCTTGCTGCTGTGCGCGGCGATGAAATCCGCATAGCCCTTCTGCACCAGCTCATACGTCTTGTCGATATTGCCGGCGATATCGCCGTTCAGCACTTTCAAGCCGCCCAGGATGTCGCGCGCTTCCTTGAAGCCTTTTTCCATGCCGCCGCTGATGGTGTCCATGAACTTGGTCAGGGCCGTATCGTCATCCATGTCAGGATTCTGTTTCTTGAACGCGTCGAAAAAACCCGTCGACAGCGAGACGATGCGGCTCGCCGTCGCTTCGGCGCTATTGTCCTGCGACGCCGCGTTCTGGATCGCATCGTCGCCGTACTGGCCCTTCAGCGCTTCATTGATGTTGGTAATGGCCGTCTTGTACAGCAGCGCCAGCGGTTCGTTCTCGGAACCGATGGACACGTTCAGCGACGCCTGCATGATGGAAGCATTCAATTGTAGCTTGCTGCGGTCATTCACGCTCATTTCAGTGTTGACGCCATCCTTTTGCTGGACTTTATCGTCCTTGCCGGCAACGCCCGTACTGACGGAAGTCACGGAAGGGGTGGAATTGCCGCTTGCGGCGATGGGAATTGACACGATAGACCTCCTTGAACGGACAATGTATGCCACCATGCGGGAAACGCGATGATGACCATCCTCTCGTGTAGTATCGGCAGGTTTTCAGAAAACTGAAGCGGCCCGGACAATTAAGATAACAATTAAGCAAGCAACGACCATCAATGACTAACCAGACCTTTCTTTGGCACGACTACGAAACCTTTGGCGCCCAGCCGCGCCGCGACCGCCCGGCCCAATTCGCCGCCATCCGCACGGACGCCGAACTCAACGAGATCGGCGAACCGATCATGCTGTATTGCCAGCCTGCAAATGATTTCCTGCCCGATCCGCAAGCGTGCCTGATCACGGGCATCACGCCGCAGCAATGTCTGCAGCTGGGCGTGCCAGAACACCAGTTCGCCGCCACCATCGAAGCGGCCTTTTCGGAACCGGGCACCATCGGCGTCGGCTACAACACCATCCGTTTCGACGATGAAGTCACGCGTTTCCTGTTCTGGCGCAATCTGATCGACCCGTACGCGCGCGAATGGAAAAACCATTGCGGCCGCTGGGACATCCTCGACGTGGTGCGCATGACGCACGCGCTGCGCCCGGAAGGCATTCAATGGCCGAAGCGCGACGATGGCCAGACCAGTTTCAGACTGGAACACCTGAGCAAGGCCAATGGCCTGATCCACGAAGCGGCGCACGATGCGCTGTCCGACGTGCGCGCCACCATCGCCCTGGCGCGCCTGATCAAGCAGAAACAGCCGAAACTGTTCGAATTCTGCCTGGCCCTGCACAAGAAAGACAAGGTCGCCAGCGAAATGGGCATGCACCTGGCCGCCAGTGAGCGCCAGCCCTTCCTGCACGTGTCGGGCATGTTCCCGGCCGAACGGGGCTGCCTGGGCGTCGTCTGGCCGCTGGCCACGCACCCGAGCAATAAAAATGAAATCCTCGTCTGGGATTGCGCCTACGATCCGCGCGAACTGTTCGAACTGGACGCCGACACCATCCGCACGCGGCTGTTCACGCGCAAGGAAGCCATGCCCGAAGGCATGACGCGCCTGCCCGTGAAAAGCGTACATTTGAACAAGTCGCCCATGCTGGTCGGCAATTTAAAGACCTTGTCGCCGGCCATGGCGGCGCAATGGGGCATCGACGTGGACGCGGCGAAGGTCAACGCACAGCTGGCCGCGACGGCGCCGAACATGGATGCGCTGTGGGCCGAAGTCTTCCAGCGCCCGGGCGCGAATGTCGCCCTGGACGTGGACGAGGATTTGTACAACGGTTTCGTCAGCAACGACGACCGCCGCCTGCTCGAATCGCTGCGCCGCGACACGCCGGCCAAGCTGGCCACGGCCCGCCCCTCGTTTGCCGACGAACGCCTGCAGGAATTGCTGTTCCGCTACCGTGCCCGCAATTTCCCGCAAACCCTGAGCGAAGCGGAAAGCCTGCGCTGGGAACAGCACCGTGCCGCCCGACTATTCGACGGCGACGGCGGCGCCCGCACCATCGAGATGCTGTTTACGGAAATCGACGTGCTGTCGGAATCCGTCGATGAGCGTGGGGAAGAGATTCTGGGCGAGCTGTACGATTACGCGGAGATGGTCGCGCCCATGCGCGATTAGTTGCACCTAACCAAACCTACTGCGCGTCGGTATAGGTGGCCTGCGATGCTCACCGTACTTCAGTACGGTTGCGCTTCTCGGCCACCTCTCCCTTCCGCTCGCTACGGTTTTGTCAGGCGCTGTATGGCTGACTGAATACCGGTCTTAAACCGAACGATGCGCATTGATCGCATCGCGCGTTTCAATGGCCACGCGGCGCGCCGCGTCGGCCCAGTCTTCGCCGTCCTGCGGCGCGGCGTAGATGATGGCGCGCGAGGAGCTGATCATCATGCCCATGCCGTGCGCCGTCTGGCCCGCGCCGACGGTGGCGGCGATATCGCCGCCCTGGGCGCCGATGCCGGGCACCAGCAGCGGCATGTCGCCGACGATGGCGCGCACTTGCGCCAGTTCTTCAGGGAAAGTAGCGCCGACGACGAGCGCGCACTGGCCATTCTTGTTCCATTTCTCGGCCACCAGGCGCGCCACGCGCTGGTACAGCGGTTCGCCGTCCGTATTCAGGAATTGCAGGTCCGAGCCGCCCGGGTTGGAGGTGCGGCACAGGATGATCACGCCGCGGTCTTTCCACGCCAGGTAGGGGTCGAGCGAATCCTCGCCCATGTAGGGGTTCACGGTAACGGCGTCGGCGCCGTAGCGTTCGAACGCTTCGCGCGCGTATTGCGTGGCTGTCGCGCCGATGTCGCCCCGTTTTGCATCGAGAATCAGCGGGATGTGCGGGTAATTTTCGCGCATGTAGCGGCAGATGTCTTCCAGCTGCTTTTCCGCGCCCAACGCGGCAAAATAGGCGATCTGCGGCTTGAAGGCACAGGCCAGGTCGGCCGTGGCGTCGATGATGCGCGTGCAAAAGGTGGTGATTCCATCAGGCAAGTCGCGCAGTTCGGCCGGCAGTTTCGCCAGGTCGGGGTCCAGGCCCACGCACAGCAGGGAATTATTGGCCGTCCACGCGGCGGATAATTTATCGATGAAATTCACGGCACACCTTCTCTATTCAGTTGCAAACCCCGTATTGTAACGCGGCGCGGACCTGTCAAGGCAGCCTGAGGCGGCGGCCGGCGCTTATTAAACCGACATCGCGGGCCGTTTCAGGTATATTTGCCCCACCTCCTTTACTCTGCACGGAACCCATCATGCAAATCACCAATCAAATCACCAAATGGCTGCGCCTGGCACTGAGCGTGACCGTCCTGGCCGGCATCCTGACGGGCTGCGGCTACAACGACTTCCAGAGCAAGGACGAAGCCACCAAGGCCGCCTGGGGCGAAGTGGTCAACCAGTACCAGCGCCGCGCCGATCTGATCCCCAACCTGGTCAATACCGTCAAGGGCTATGCCACGCACGAGCGCGAAACCCTGGAAGCGGTGACCAAGGCGCGCGCCGCCGCCACCAGTTTCCAGATCACGCCCGAAGTGCTGAACGACCCGGCCGCGTTCGAAAAATTCCAGCAAGTGCAGGGCCAGCTGTCGTCGGCCCTGTCGCGCCTGATGGTGGTGTCCGAGAAATATCCTGACTTGAAAGCCGACACCAGCTTCCGCGATCTGCAGTCGCAGCTGGAAGGCACGGAAAACCGCATCACCGTGGCGCGCCAGCGTTACATTGCCGCCGTACAAGATTACAACGTGCATGCGCGCAGCTTCCCGAACAACCTGACGGCGATGATCTTCGGCTACAAGGTCAAACCGTCGTTCACGGTGGAAAACGAAAAAGCCATTTCGACCGCGCCGACCGTCAACTTCGGCAAATAAGATGAAAGCCTGGTCATATCTGGCGGCGCTGGCGACGGCGCTGCTGCTGTGGACAGCCTTGCCCGCCAGCGCGCAGGGCTTGCAGCCCGTGCCGCCGCTGGCGGCGCGCGTGACGGACAATGCCGGCATGCTCGATGACAAGCAAAAAGCGGCGCTGGAAGGCGTGCTGGCCGACTACGAAGCCAAGACGGGCAGCCAGATCGCCGTGCTGCTGGTCAAGAGCACGGAACCGGAAGCCATCGAGCAATACAGCATCCGCGTGACGGATGCCTGGAAGCTGGGCCGCAAGGGCGTCGATGACGGCGTGCTGCTGATGGTGGCAAAGGACAACCCCTCGTCCTTGCGCCGCCTGCGCATCGAGGCGGGCCGTGGCGTGCAGGGCGTGCTGACGGATGCGCAATCGAAACGCATCCTGCAAGACGTGATCGCGCCCCATTTCAAGCAAAACGACTATTACGGCGGCCTGGTGGCAGGCATAGGCGCCATCGCTACCTTGCTGAACCAGGAGCAATTTCCCGCCCCGGCGCAAAAACAGGCGCCGGCCACCGTGGAAGCGGGCGGCCTGACCTTCTGGCTGCCGCTGCTGTTCTTCGGCTTTCTTGTGCTTGTGACCGTGTTCCGCTCGCGCGGCGGGCCGAGCCGGCTGCAGCGCGGCAGCAACTGGTCCAGCGGCGCCACGGGCGTCGTGCTGGGCAGCATTTTGAACCAGGCGCTGAACAACCGCGGTGGCGGCGGCTTCGGCGGCGGCGGCGGGTTTGGAGGTGGCGGTGGCGGCGGTGGTTTCGGTGGCGGCGGCGGCGGTTTTGACGGCGGCGGCGCCTCGGGAGATTGGTAATGACAAAACAACTGACATTCGGACAACGCTGCGGACGGGCCCTGAAACATTTGCGGGGCACGCCGGCGACGGCGCGCCAGGCCTTTCCCGAACGCACCTTGAAAGCCATCGAAACGGCGATTGCCGACGGCGAAGCCATGCACCAGGCGGAAGTGCGCCTGATCGTCGAGGCGGCCTTGACACCGGGCATGGCTTACCAGGGCGTGAGCAACCGCGAGCGGGCGCGCGAACTGTTCGCCCAGTATGGCGTGTGGGATACGGAAGACAACGTTGGCGTGCTGATCTATATCAACCTGGCCGAACACCAGGTCGATATCGTGGCCGACCGCAACGTGGGCCGGCGCGTGACGCCGGAGCAATGGCAAGCCGTGTGCCGCACCATGACCAAAGGGTTCAAGGATGGCAATTTCCACGACAGCACCCTGGCAGCACTGGCGCAGCTCAATACCCTGCTGCAAAGCCATTTCCCCGCCAATGGCACGCGCGGCAACCAGTTGCCGAACGAACCCATTCTCCTCTGACGGCGTTCAGGGATTAAAATCCGCCATGGCCCCGCAGCTTGGCGGCGCGCCCCCACCCGCCAAGGAGCACACATGAAACTGATCGATAAAACCGCCATCGTCACGGGCGCCACGCAAGGCATCGGCCTGGCCTGCGCCACCCGCCTGATCGCCGAAGGAGCGCAGGTGATGCTGGTCGACATCAAGGAAGAAGGCGCGCAGGCGGCCGCCGCCCTGGGCCCGCAGGCGCGCTTCTTTTGCGCCGACGTCAGCCAGAAGGCGGACGTCGATGCCATGCTGAAGGAAACCTTGGCCCAATTCGGGCACATCGATATCCTCGTCAACAACGCGGGCGTCACGCACGCGGCCGATTTCCTCGACGTCTGCGAAGACGATTTCGACCGCGTCATGCGCATCAACCTGAAATCGATGTTCCTGTGCGGCCAGGCCGTGGCGCGCGAGATGGTCAAGCGCAACAGCGGCTGCATCATCAACATGTCCAGCGTGAATGCGGAGCTGGCGATCCCGAACCAGGTGCCGTATGTGGTGTCGAAAGGCGCCATCAACCAGTTGACCAAGGTCATGGCCTTGAACCTGGCGCCGCACGGCGTGCGCGTGAACGGCATCGGGCCCGGCACCATCCTGACGGAACTGGCCAAGCAGGCGGTGCTGTCGAGCCCGCAGGCGCGCCACACGATTTTGTCGCGCACGCCGCTGGGCCGCTGCGGCGAACCGGAAGAAGTGGCCGGCATCGCCGCCTTCCTGGCCAGCGACGACGCCACCTACATGACGGGCCAGACCATCTATGTCGATGGCGGACGCATGGCGCTCAACTACACGGTGGCTGTGAAAGAGTGACGCAAGCGAGTTATATCAAAAAAGAATAATGCATATCTAAAAAGATCATTAGACACATATCGTGCGACGCAGCATAATGCACCTGTCTCCACTATTCTCCTCCAAGAAAATAGTTTTAAGCCCGCTTTCACCAGCGGGCTTTTTTTTTGCTATTGCTGCTGCAACATGGCCATTCTTGCCATTTCTCACAATCTACCCCTTCATTCTGTCCGCCGTAAAAAAAATGTTGCGGCGTGTCATCAGCCCGTCATTTTCGGCTCCTATACTTGCTTCATCTGCTGTACAGGCAACCGATATGCCTGACTACAGACAGGTGTGCCGCGATGGCACACCACTCCCCTTTCATGACCGTGGCGGGCGCCGGCAAGGCGCGCGACAGGGTAAGTAGCGAGCAACTCTCAACTCTTGACCCTTTCATTTGGGTTTTTGGCCCGCGCCCCCGCGGGCCTTTTTTTGCCCGCACGGCAAACTCTTGCGCAAAAACACGGCACCACGTCGCCGCCATGATATGGTTGCTGCCTTTTCATCCATATTCACGCATCATGCCCGCACCCCTGCTGCAACTCGGTTTTGCCGACCGCTACGAACGCCTGCGCTACCGCACGGCCCTGCTGTTGTATGTGCTGGTGATTTTGATCGGCGACATCCCCGGCGTGCGCGCCGACGTGGGCCAATATGCGTCGGGCGGCGTGCTGCACTCCTTCGGCTATGGCGTGCTGGCCTTGATCTTGTTCAGCGGCACGGCCGGCGGCATGGCCCGCCGGGCGCTGCTGTCGGTGCTGATGGTGGCGGCCATGGGCGCGCTGGACGAATTCATCCAGAGTTTCCTGCCTTACCGCCATGGCGCCGTCAGCGACTGGGTGGTCGATATCACGGCCGCCACGGCCGTGGTACTGCCGCTGTCTTTCCTCTGGCCCGGCATGGCCGCCGCCGCGCTGAAGAAGGCGCGCGGCTGATCAGGGCGCCGCGCCGTCGCCGGCGCTCAGCGCCAGGGGCAACTGGCCTTGCCCGGCCGCGGCCCGGCCGGCGATGCGGCGCAAGGCCGCGTGCATCTCGCGCCGGCTGTGCGCTCCCGCCGCGCGGGCCCGGCCGGCGATGCGGCGCAAGGCCGCGTGCATCTCGCGCCGGCTGTGCGCTCCCGCCGCGCG
>NZ_NEHB01000033.1 GCF_002127655.1 Janthinobacterium sp. GW456P | reverse complement strand
TGTACGTCATCTCGCCTTTTTCAACCTGCTCGACAACGCTCAATTTAAAAGCCAGGCTGTAATCTCGCTGACTGCGTCGAAACCCTTGTTCCATCGGACACTCCTTCTCTGTAACGAAAAAGTGTCAACTTATTCCAGGACGGATCAAGCGCATAAAAAAAGGCGTGCCCGGAGGCACGCCTTATGTTCATACCATCAACGGTTTATTCAGCCAGCACCGGCTTGGCGCCGCGCGCGTTCTGGAACAGCGGCACGGGATCATTGGTATTGACCTCGACCACCGTCACGCCCTGCACCACGCCAGCCACCTGGTAGCCGACGGCGCCCAGGTGGCGCTTGCCTTCGGCCAGGTTGGACCAGCTCAGCGAAACGGACGCGGTGCCGCCCACGTAGGCGGTGCCCGGCATCAGCGCCTTGAAGCTGCCGTTGTTCAAGCCCGGCGCCAGCACCCACGAGGACAGGGTGTAGTCGGCCTGGCCGTTTTGCGGCGCAAAACCGATCACGCACACCTTGTACGTGCCGGCGGCGGGCAGGCGCAGTTCCACTTGCTCATTGGAACTTTCATTGCCGCTGCTGCCGACCAGCACATTGGCGGCGTTGTAGACCTCCATGTCCATGTCGGTATTCGCACCGCCCGTCGTTTCCGAGTCGTAGGTGGCAAAGCGCGCCGCCAGGGTGCCGGCTGGAATCACCACGTTGTGCACGTTCACGCCCGTGGCGCCACCGGCCTTGCAGGCAGCCGAGGCGGCGGCGCCCGTCGTCGCCTGGCCGATCGTGCGCGTTTGGCGCACGGCTTCGACCAGACCCGACTTGACGCCGACCAGCGCGCCCGTGAAGCCCGTGCCCAGGGTCAGCACCTTGCTGCCCGTGGCCGCTTCGCTGCTGACCAGCGGAATGGCGGCCAGCGAGGTGCCGCGCGCCGTCAGCGGGCTGCGCACCGTGTGCGTGCCATCCGTCCAGCTCAGGGCGCCGTATGTCCAGGTATTGGCCGGCGCCGTGGTGCGCGTCAGCTTCACCTGATACTGCGCCTTGGCGCCCGGCGCCAGGCTCAGGCTCGTTGGCGTCACCGCCACCGTGTAGCCGGGCAGGCTGGCCGAGACGTTGTAGACGGCGCTGCTGGCGCCCACGTTGGTCACCGTGCGCGTCAGCACTTGCGTGCCCAGCACGTTGGCCGCCGTCAGCGACGCCAGGTTCAGGTTATAGGCGGGAATGGTGCCGACGGCCTGGCAGGTCGCGGCGCTGTAGACCTTCAGGTTCAGGCCGCACAAGAAGCGCGCATAGTCGATTTCCGACACGTCGTACACGAGCCCGGGATCGGCCGCGCTGTTCGGCGCGATGTGGCCGGCGCCCTGGCCCCATGGCAGCTGGCCCGAGTTCTTCGCCGTGGCATCCCACGACACGGAACCGTTCAAGCCATCGGGATACGTGCTGAACGCAGTCGTCATCAGCGCCGACTTGATGGCCGCGGGCGACCAGCCCGGATGCTGCTGCTTGAGCAGTGCCGCCACGCCGGCCACGTGCGGGCTGGCCATCGAGGTGCCGGAATAGAAATCCCATTCCGCCACCGGCGCCGCGCCGCCGGCCGCCACGGCATCGCGCTGCGCCGGCGTCAGGTCGGCCGTCACGCCGGCCAGGATGTTGGTGCCGGGCGCTGACAGGTCGGGTTTCAGGATGTTCGCGTTGGCCACATTCGGCCCGCGCGAGGAGCGGTCGCTGACGATAGGCGCCTGCACCGTCGTGTCGGCGACGGTGTGGATGTCGCCCAGTGCCGCCGTGCCGTCCGGATTGGACGCCATGAAAGCCTTCAGCGCGTCGCCCTGCGCCTGCGCCAGGTGCACGGTCGACAGCGTATGGGCCTGGTTGACGATGGTGTTCGCGCCGCCGGCCACATTGGCGATGACGACGCCCGCCGCGCCCGCCGTCCTGGCATTCGCGCTCTTGTTGACCAGCACGTTGCCGCCCCGGTCGCACACGAGTACCTTGCCCGCCACTTTTGCCGGGTCCAGATAAGCCGAGGTGGCATCGGCCGCGCCGAAGCAGCGCAGCAGATTGACGTCCGTCGGCGGCACGCCGGCCAGGCCCGCGTCGCGCGAGCGGATCAGCGGCAGCGCCGGCGTATTCGCATTGCTCGACGCGCCTTCCAGCTTGCTGCCGTTGCTGAGGATGACATTGCCCGCGTACAGGCGGTTGTGGGTGGAATTGGCCACCGTCGCCAGCCAGGGGCTGATGTGGGAGACGGGCGCCGGCACGTCGGGCGCCGGCGTGGATGGACCGGAATTGCCGCCGGAGGTGGCGACAAACACGCCGGCCGCCGCCGCGCCGAGGAAGGCCACTTCCGTCGGTTCGTCGAAGGCGCCGCCGCCCGCGTTCGGGCCGATGGAGAAGTTGATGACGTTGACGCCATCCTTGACCGCCTGGTCGATGGCGGCCACGCTGTCGGCCGTGGCGCAGCCGTTGCGGCCCGTCGAGGCGGCCGTCCAGCAGACTTTATAGGCGGCGATGCGGGCGCGCGGCGCCATGCCCGAGGCCTTGCCCAGCGATACGCCATTCGAGGTGGCGATGGCGCCATTGTTGCCGCCGGCCGTGGAGGCCGTGTGCGTGCCATGGCCGCCGTGCCCCGTCAATCCCGCGACGGAATCGCGCGGCGACAGGAATTCCGTCCAGTGCAGCGCCGCCGTGGAAGCGCGGTAGTAGCGCGCGCCGATCAGCTTATTGTTGCAATTCTCGGCACTAAAACCTTCGCCCGTCTGGCAGGTGCCTTGCCAGCTGGCCGGCGGCGCGCCGTACACGACATTGCTGCCGCTGTGGCTGGGCACGCCGTTCTCGTCGAGGCGGTCGGCAAAGGCCGTGTTCTCGGGCCAGATGCCGCTGTCGACGATGCCGATGATGATGTCTTCGCCCGCGTGCGCCTTGCCGCCCAGCTGCTCCCACAGGCCGCCCGGCTTGTCCAGGCCCAGGAAGCTGGGCGTGTAGCTGGTGTCGAGCTGCAGGATGGAATCGGCGCTGATGCTGGCCACGCCGCTGTTTTTCTTCAAGGCCCGCACTTCCTCGTCCGTCAGCAGGGCGGAAAAGCCGTTGAAGACGACGCTGTACTGGTGCGTGATTTCAGCCGCGCTGACGGTGCCGGCCACGGCGGCCTGCTTGCTGTCGAGGTAGCTCAAATAGGCCTGCACATCGGCGGCGCCCACGTTGATGCGCGTGCCGGGCGCCGGTTTGGTGGCGGCCAGGCCATCGACCTGGCCCGTGTAGGTGGCGGCCGGCTTGTCGACCAGCTGCACGATGTAGGAACGGCGTTCCTGCGCCTGCGCCGCTTGCGTCAGACTGGCGGCCAGCAGGAGGATGGCGAGTGAAACGGGACGTAATTTCATCTCACGCTCCTTGCACGGTGGAAGCTGCGGACTTGCCGGCGCGGCGGCGCGACAGCATGCCAATGGCGCCCAGGCCGGCCAGCAGCATCAGGTAGGTCGACGGTTCCGGCACGGCGCTGACGTTGATATTGTCGAGCGCGAACTGGCCCTGGTTAAAGGCGGGGAAATCGACGGAATTGCTGCACACGCCAGTGTCATTGAAAATGCAGGCGTTGAAGGTCAGGCCCGTGAACGCATAGTTGCTGAAGCCGCTCAGCAGGGAAGCGCTCTGGAAATGGTAATTGCCGTCGCTGCCCTGGCCTGGGAACGCCAGCGAGGTGCTGATCACCTGGCCGTTGCTGAGGGTGCCGCTCAGCTGCAGTTCGCCCCACTGCATGTTGGGCAAGCCGGAGACGGGCGCGATGAAGGAATAGTCGAATCCGGCCAGGCTGAACGCCTGGCGGTCGGCGCGCGCGAAATTCACGCCGCCGTCGTTGAGGATGGCCAGGTAGTTGCCGGTGGCGCCCTGCGGGCAGGCGGCGATGTCGCACGACGAACTCACGCGGCCATCGAGGATGGCGCCCACGCCGCTGACGCCGCCGCCGGCCGCCGTGGTCGGGTCGGCCAGGAACCGCAGGTTGTAGCTCGACGTATTGAGCGTCTGGCCGCTTTCATATACGTCGGGACGCAAATTATCGAAGGTCAGGACATCGGCCATGGCCGGCGCCGAGACCAGCACGGACACGGCGGCCAGCGTGGCCAGGACGGTGACGCGGCCGCGGGTAGCGGGCCGATTGGCGGTGGCGGGCGATACCCGCGCATGTGATGGACGATTCATTCTATTCCCTTGTTTGTTGTGGATAGATAGGTCGGCGGGTCTGGCGCCCGCTTTCAGCTTTTTCACAAAAGTGTCAACAAATATAGCAAATCGCATAAAACAAATATCATATTTTTAATATCATTTATTTATTTTTTATCTAAGCCTGCGAAACTTTGTTTTGTTTTATCTATGGAAGCTTGAGGAATCTCAACGTTACATTGGAACAACAATGCCTCGCACGGCAGACGTGCGCGCCAGCGTGCCGGCGCGACTTCAGATATGCTCGAAAACCGCGCCTGCCGCACCGTCACATCGCGGTACACCTGTTCCATCCTGGAACAGTCATCCCCTCCCTGCTCCGCATGAGGCCAGCCCCTGCGCCGATGGCATGAAGCTTGCACAACAAAGAGATCGACCGTGCTCAGGGAGCCGCATCATGCAACACTACCAACTGGCCGGCAGCGGCCGCACCGGCACGCGGCCGGCCCGGCGCCTCCTCGCGTACGGCGCGCTGGCGCTGGCTTTTTTCCTGCTGGCCGCCAGGCTGGACCTGGCCGAACGGCTGACGCAGGCACTCGGGCGCCACGAGCACTGGCAACTTGATGAACTGGCCCTGAGCCTGTTGCTGCTGGCGCTGGCGCTGGCCGGTTTTGCCGTGCGGCGCGGACGCCAGGTGGCGCTGCTGCTGGCGCAGAACCGCGCCCTCACGCAGCGCCTGCTGCGCGCGCAGGAAGAGGAGCGCTGCGCGCTGGCGCGCGAACTGCACGACGAAGTGGGACAGGACTGCACGGCCATCCGCGCCGCCGCCAGCTACATCCTGCGCGCGCGCGACGGCGACCAGGCGAACGTGCAGGCCTGCGCGGCCAGCATCGCCCGCTCGTCGGAAGCGCTGCATGCGATGGTGCGCACGATGCTGCGCCGGCTGCGTCCGCCCGTGCTCGACAGCCTGGGCCTCGAAGCGGCCCTGCAGGCGCTGTGCGACAGCTGGACCCAGCAGCACGGCATCGTTTGCCATTTCGCGCCGCAGGCCATTCCCCTCAAGCTCGACGACGGCACCGCCACCGCCATCTACCGCCTGGTGCAGGAAGGCTTGACGAACGTGGCGCGCCACGCGGGCGCCGACCGTGCCACGGTGGAATTGCGCGCCGATGCGCACGGCGTGCTGCACCTGGCCATCGAAGACAATGGCCAAGGTTTATGCCCGGATAAAACGCCGGCAGATGGCTTCGGCATGCTGGGCATGCGCGAGCGCGTGGCAGGCCTGCGCGGCCATATCCGCTGGATCAGCGCGCTGGGCAACGGCTTGCGCATCGAAGTGGCGATGCCCTTGGCGGCCGGTGCGGCATGAACGCGGCCATGACCCCGATCCGCGTGATGCTGGTCGATGACCACCCGGTCGTGCGCACGGGCTACCGGCGCCTGCTGGAACAGGGCGGCGACATCGCCGTCGTGGCCGAGGCGGGCAATGGCGAAACGGCGTATGCCCTGTACCAGGAGCAGGCGCCCGACGTCTGCGTGACGGATTTGTCCATGCCCGGCATCGGCGGCCTGGAATTGCTGCGCAAGCTGCTCGCCCGCGACGCCGGCGCCCGCGTGCTCGTGTTTACCATGCACGACACGCCGCAGCTGATCGCGCGCGCGCTCGACGGCGGCGCCTGTGGCTTCGTCAGCAAGCAGGCCGACCCGGAACACCTGGTCGACGCCGTGCGCGCGGCCCACGCGGGCCGGCGCTACCTCGATCCGCACAGCGCGCCCGGCGTACTGCAAGGCACGGCCCACAGGGAAGCGGAACGTTTAGACAGCCTGAGCCAGCGCGAATTCGAAATCTTCCGCCTGCTGGCCGAAGGCCGCAGCGCCGCCGACTGCGCCCGCCTGCTGCACCTGAGCAGCAAGACGGTGGCCAACCACCAGACCTGCATCAGGGAAAAGCTCGACGTGGCCGGCCCCGCCGCCCTCGTCCACATCGCTTTGCGCAATGGCGTCATCGAGCACGTCCAGCCTTAAAACGCGTAGCGCAAGCCCACATTCACGCTGCGCGGCGCACCGGCAGCATAGAAGGTCGCGTTGACCATCGGATAGTCGCCGTTCACGGCGGGCAGCGGCCGGGCGGCAAAATTGCCGCTGGCGTCGAAGCCCGTGGCACCCAATTGCGCCGCCGTCGCGTACTGCCGGTCGAACAGGTTATTCACCTGGGCAAACACGCTGAGCTTGGGCGTCAGCTGGTACTTGCCGTTCAGCTCGACCACGGCGTAGCCGCCGCTCTTGCCCGCGCCCAGGTACGCCGGTCCGCCCGCCTGGTGCGCGTTGTTTTCATTGCCGCGCGCATAGGAACTCGACACGGCCGTCATGGCCAGGCCCACCGTCCAGTCGCGCCCGCCCTGAACCTCCACGTGCGCCTTCAGGATATGGCTCGGTGTCAGCGGTATCCGGTTGCCGGGCGTGATGACGATATTTCCCTCCAGGCCGGGAGAGTCCGCGTCACTGCCGCTGTTGGCGCTGCCGTTCACGGTTTCCCGGCTTTGGTACGTCGCCTGCAGCCACGTGTAATTGACGCCGAAGTCCAGCGCGCCCGCCTTGCCATCGAGCGCCAGCTCCAGACCCTGGTGGCGCGTCTTGCCGAAATTCTTGAAGTAACCGAAACCGGCCTGGTTGTCGGCCACGAACAGGATGTCGTCATGGTTTTCCGCGCGGAACAGGCCAGCGCTCCAGCGCGCCACGTCGGAGAACTTGCCGCGCACGCCCGCTTCCCACGTCTTCGTGACGACTTGTTTCAAGGGCGGGTCGCCGGCCATGGCGTTGGGCAGGCGGCAAGGGTTTTCCGGGTCGGCGCAGCCAAGCTCGATGGCCGTCGGCGTGCGGCTGCCTTCGTTGTAACCAAGATACGCGCTGATGCCGGCGGCTGGCGCATACGCGAGGCCGATGGCGGGATTGAAGCGGCTGAAGCGGTGATCGCCGTCGAGCGAACCGCTGCCGCCGCCCGGCGTGATGGCGTCGCGGTTGCGCACCGTGCTGCGGTTGTAGCGGCCGGACACGGTCAGGGTCAGGTCGTGACTGAACGCCATGCTGTCGCTCGCATACACGCTCCAGGTGCGCATGCGGCCGTGCAAATCGACCCGGTTGTCGACGGGCGTGCCGTCGTCGTCGATTTCCGTGCCATCGGCAAAGAAGTCGACGGGCGTGATGCCGCGGTCGGGGTTCAGATAGCCGAACTGACTGGTCTGGCGGAAGGTGGCGTGGCTGGCATCGAAGGCGGCGCCGGCCGTGACGCTGTGGCGCTGCCCGGCCAGCTCGGCCAGCACGGTGAGCTGGCCCGTAAAACCATAGTTTTCCTGCTCGGTATGGCTGCGGTTGAGCATGCCATTGCACTTTTCGGCCGGCTCGTCGTTGAGCAGCACGTTGGCGATGCAGCGCCACTTCGGGAACGGCGTATTGATCGCATTCGCCCCGCTGGCGGGAAAGCCCGTGTAGCCGGCCGCCGCCAGCGCCGCGCGCTCGGCAGCGCCGGGCTGGTAGACGGACTGGTCGAGCGACTCGTCGTTCAGGTCGCCGTTAAACGTGTGCGTGTCGATCTTGCGGTAGTACACATTGCCGGACAAGAGCAAACCAGCGCCGGCCTGGTGCTTGCCCGTCACATTCAGCAGGGTCGACCTGTTCTGCGTCAAATCGGGCTTCGTGTAGACGCTACGGTAATCGCGCGCCAGCAGCCGCTGTTCCTGCAAGCCGTTGCCCGTCAGCGTATTGTCCGCGTGCGCCACGGTGACGGCGATATCGGTGCGCGCATCGCCCCAGCCCAGCTTGCCGAAGACCTGGCGCACGTCGGACGGGGAAGCGTCGCGCCAGCCGTCTTCCTTGTAGCGGTTGCCCGTCACATACCAGTGCCAGCCGCTGGCATGGCTGCCGCCATGCTCGACCTCGACGGCGCGCCGCTTGGCGGACCCCAGGCGCGCCTCGATGGCCGTGCCGGGATTGCTCTTGCCATCCTTGGTTTGCAGGGCCAGCGCGCCGCCCAGGGTATTGAGGCCAAACAGCGGATTCGAACCGGGCATCAGGGTCAGCGAGGCAATCGCCATGCGCGGAATCAAGTCCCAGCTGACGACGTCGCCGAACGGCTGGTTCAGGCGCATGCCATCGAGATAGACGGACAGGCCTTGCGGCGTGCCCAGCAGCGGCGAGGCCGTATAGCCGCGGTAGCTGACGTCGGGCTGGAACGGGTTGTTCTGCACTTCATTGACAACCACGCTGCCTAGGTTGCGGCGCAGGAAGGCGGAAATGTCGAGTGCACCACTGGCGGCGATCTGCTGCGCGCTGGCCGTCTGCACGGGCGCGGCCAGGGCATCGCGCGGCTGCTCCACGGTGGGCAGCGGCATGCTGCCCGTGATAATGACAGTGGGCAAATCGCCCGAGGCGGCCAGGTTCGCAGCGGCAAGGTCGGCGGCCTGCGCCTGGCACAGCGCCATGGCGGCGGCGGCCAATAAAGTCAGTCTCATGCGTATCCCCGTTGTATTTTATTAATTACTGTCCAGTATCGGACAGCCACCGGGGGATGGGCTAGGGAAAAACTCCCGCCGTGCAGCGAGGGAGTAACAAAGTTAGCGCTGCAAGGGCAGGTAGCTCTGTTTGAGCTGGCGCAGCACAAAACTCGATTTGCTGTGGCGGATGCCGGGGATTTTATACAGGCGTTCGCGCAGCAAGCGCTCGTAGTCGCGCGTGTCGCTCACCGCGATGCGCAAATAGTAATCGTAGTCGCCGGAGACGAGAAACGCTTCCAGCACTTCCGGGATCATCGCCAGCGCGTGGCCGAATTCGAACAGGGCTTGGTCGGAATGGTCGTCCAGGGTGACTTGCACGATGACGGTGTCGGCCAGTCCCACCTTGGCCGCGTTGACGTTCACCGTATAGCCCTCGATGACGCCATCGTCTTCCATGCGCTTGATGCGCGCCCAGCACGGCGACGAGGTCAGGCCCACCTTGGCGCTCAGGTCGTGCAGGCTGATGCGGGCATCCTGCTGCAGCGCCGTCAGGATGGCGAGGTCGAATTTATCCAGTTTCATTCTGTCACATCCTTATTTCACAGCAAATTTTGCTGAATTTGACATTTTATACGAGAAAACCAGCAGCCTTTTCTGCCACGGCAAGCAGAAAATAGACCCATGAAACCCGATCCCGCTCCCCTCCTCGCTCCCGCCCCCGATCTTGCGCCGCGCAACGGCGCCAGCACCCTGATCGACACCCTGCTGGCGCTGGGCGTCGACACCGTCTTCGGCTACCCGGGCGGCGCCGTGCTGCCCCTGTACGACGCGCTGCACGCCCAGCCCCGCCTGCGCCATGTGCTGGTGCGCCACGAACAGGCGGCCGTGCACGCGGCCGAAGGTTATGCACGCAGCACGGGCCGGCCCGGGGTCGTCTTCGTCACGTCCGGCCCCGGCATGAGCAATACCACCACGGGCTTGCTCGATGCCCTGTGCGATTCGGTTCCCGTCATCTGCATCAGCGGCCAGGTGGCCACCACCAGCATCGGCACGAACGCCTTCCAGGAATGCGACGCGCTGGGCATTTCGCGCCCCGTCACCAAGTGGAACCGGCAAATCCGCACGGCGGATGAAACGGCCGCCGTCGCGCGCGAGGCGTACGCGCAGGCGACGCAAGGCCGGCCCGGCCCCGTGCTGGTCGATTTTCCCAAGGATCTGCAACTGGCGCCCGTCGAAGAAACGGCGCCGCCGGCCCGCCGCACGCCGGCAGTGGCGCCCCTGCCCGACGACGCCGACCTGGAACGGGCCGCCAGCCTGATCGCCTCCGCGCGCCAGCCCGTGTTCTATGGCGGCGGTGGCCTCGTCAATTCCGGCCCCGATGCCTGCGCCGCCTTCGCCCAGCTGGTGAAACTGGCGGCCGCGCCCTGCACCTTGACCCTGCTGGGCCTGGGCGCCTTTCCCGCCTCGCACCCGGCCTTCCTCGGCATGCTGGGCATGCACGGCACGCCGGAAGCGAACCTGGCCATGCACCACGCGGACTTGATCGTCTGCGTGGGCGCCCGCTTCGACGACCGCGTGACGGGCCGCCTGGACGCCTTCAGCCCCGGTGCGAAAATCATCCACGTCGATATCGACCCGGCGTCGATCGGCAAGGTGGTGCGCGCCGACGTGGCCCTGCGCGGCGACTGCGCGCCCGTGCTGGCCACCCTGCTGGCGCAGCTGCGCGGGCGCTTGCTGGCCGACCGCCAGCCGTGGTGGCAGCGCATCGACGGCTGGCGCGCGCAGGACAGCCTGGCCTTCGACGACACACCCGGCGTCATCGCGCCGCAGGCGCTGATGCGGCGGCTGCAGGCGGCGCTGGACAGCATGGATGGCGGCGACGCCATCGTTTCCACCGACGTGGGCCAGCACCAGATGTGGGCGGCGCAGCATCTGCGCTTCGAGCAGCCGCGCCGCTGGCTGACCTCGGGCGGCGCCGGCACCATGGGCTACGGCTTGCCGGCCGCCCTCGGCGCGCAGATCGCGCATCCCGGCAAGCGCGTCGTGTGCGTCAGCGGCGACGCGTCGATCCTGATGAATATCCAGGAACTGGCCACGGCCGTGCAGCACCGCCTGCCCGTGAAAGTGGTGCTGTCGAACAATGGCTACATGGGCATGGTGCGCCAGTGGCAGGAACTCATACACGGCGGGCGCTACAGCCACAGCTACACCGAAGCGCTGCCCGATTTCGTCGCCCTGGCGCGCGCCTTCGGCTGGCAGGCGCACACGGTGAGCCGGCGCGACGAACTCGACGCGGCATTAACTACCTGCCTGGCGTCGGAAGGCCCCTACTTCCTCGACGTGCGCGTGCATGGCGCGGAAAACTGCTTCCCCATGCTGGCGCCCGGCGCGGGCCACCATGAGATGACCTTGTCCAAGGGACAGGTGTACAAGGAGCGGTAGGTCGAATTAGCGGCGGTACGCCGCGTAATCCGACACCAGCGTCTTGCAACAGTGTTGTCGGATTACGCGCGGCCTGCGGCCGCACTAATCCGACCTACGCCCATATGCGGTAGACCCAGTAACTCTCGTCGTCGCGGATGGCGCGCGCCAGCTCGGTGGGGCTCAAACCCGTGATTTCGCGCGTCTCGCGGCAGAAATGGGCCTGGTCGGCGTAGCCGCCGCTGGCGGCGACGTCGGACCAGGACGCCGTGCCCTGCAGGATGGCGCCGCGCTCGTCGAGGAACAGCTGTTCCGCGCGGCGCATGCGGCGCAAGGTGCGCATGGGCTGGCCGGCCCAGGCCTTGATGCGGCGCTCGATATGGCGCGCGCTACTGGCCAGACCCGTCGATGCGGCCTGCACGCCCAGCCGGCGCACCCAGTCCTGAATGGCGCCGGCCGCATGGTCGCCGTTCTTGCGCGCCAGCTGCCAGCGCGGCGCCAGAAAATCCTCCACCAGCCTGACGCGGGCCGCGTCGTCGGGCGCGGCCAGCACGGCATCCGACAGGGCCAGCCAGTCGGCATCGAACAGCGCGCCCAGGGGGCGGAACTGGTCCAGCAAGGCATCCATCGATACGCCCGTCAACGCATGCAGGGCGGCCGGATAAAACATCACGACAAAGGAATGCACGGGGCCGGGGTTGTAGCTGACCAGCGGATACGAACGGGGGCCGCCGAACAGCGCGGGCGGCATGCGCACGTCCGGCAGCGACAGGCCCGGCCCGGCCGCCTCCACGTCGCCGGCGACGGTCCAGATGATGCTGCACATGGGCGCGGCGGGAAAGCGGTTCAGGCGCTGCGCCGGCGGCAAGGGCGCGCAGCCCGTGGTGTCGCGCACGAGGATGGCGCGCACGCAGGAAGCGAGCGCGGCGCGCGGCGCGATCAGGCGCGTGACGGGGACAGGGGCGGGAATCGGTGTGGAAGCCATGCCGGCCATTGTAGCGGGATTTTTCGCCGCGCCACGCTGTCGTAAACGTTCAAGACAAGCGCGCCGGAATCGCTTAGAGTGTGATTAATATTGCAAGCAATCCTCGCACTTTCACCGTATCGTCAGGAGATGTCCATGCCGCCGCTCGACCACGCCGCCACGCCCGCTGTCGCCACACCCCTGCGCCAGATCCGCCGCCTGCCGGGGCCCTTCGCCCTGCCCATCGTCGGCAACAGCCTGCAGCTCAAGCTCACGCGCATCCACCGCGACGTGGAAGAGTGGGTGCAGCGCTACGGCCCCTTCATGCGCGCCTGGTTCGGCCGCACCCTGGTACTGGTGGTGGCCGACAGCGAGGCCGTCGGCGCCGTGCTGCGCGACCGTCCCGACGGTTTTCGCCGTCCCCTGAGCAGTTCCGTCGTCTCCGAGGAAATGGGCGGCATCCCCGGCCTGTTCCTGGCCGAGGGCACGGAGTGGCGCAACCAGCGCCGCATGGTCATGGCCGGCATGGCGCCGGGCGCCATCAAGGCGTATTTTCCGGCGCTGGTGACGGTGGCGCAGCGCCTGCAACGGCGCTGGCATCTGGCCGCCACGCAAGGCCAGGCGATCGACCTCGATGGCGACCTGAAACGCTACACGGTCGACATCATCGCCGGCCTGGCCTTCGGCACGGAAGTCAATACGCTCGAATCGGGCGAAGACGTGATCCAGCGCCACATGGACGACATCCTGCCCGCCGTGGCGCGGCGCAGCCTGTCCATGTTCCCGTACTGGCGCTACATCAAGCTGCCCATCGACCGCCGGCTGGACCGCGACGTGGCCGCTCTCTCCGCCGCCGTGGCGGACCTGGTGCAGCAGGCGCGCGCGCGCATGGCGCACGACCCGGCGCGCCGCGCGCGTCCGCCCAACCTGCTCGAAGCCATGATCGCCGCCGCCGACCTGGAAGGCAGCGGCGTGACGGACCGCAACGTGGCCGGCAATGTGCTGACCATGCTGCTGGCGGGCGAGGATACGACGGCCAACACGGTGTCCTGGATGATTTACCTGCTACAACGCCATCCGGCATGCCTGGCGCGGGCGCGCGAGGAAGTACGGCGCCTGGCGCCCGGCGCGGCCCATTTCACGATCGAGCAGATGGATAGCCTCGATTACCTGGGCGCCTGCGCCAGCGAAGCCATGCGTCTAAAACCCGTGGCGCCCTTCCTGCCCGTCGAGGCGCTGCGCGACACGGTCATCGCCGACATCGCCGTGCCGGCCGGCACTCTCGTCTGGTGCGTGATGCGCAACGACACCGTATCGGATGCGCACTTTCCCGACCCGCAGGCCTTCCAGCCCGAGCGCTGGCTGGCCGACAGCGGCGAGGCCAATAACAAGCGCGCGTCGATGCCCTTCGGCGCCGGCTTGCGCACGTGCCCGGGCCGCTATCTGGCCTTGCTGGAAATCAAGATTGCCATGGCCATGCTGCTGGGCAGCTTCGACATCGCTGGCGTCGACACGCCCGATGGCGGCGAGGCGCAGGAACTGATGGGGTTTGTGATGTCGCCCATCGGCTTGACGATGCGCCTGGCGCGGCCGCGGTGATACCATGGGGGAATCTCAGTCAACGTGCTTTCCCCCATGCAAATTCACCTGGAATCGCCGCAGCAAGCGGACGTGCAAACCCTGATCGCCGAGCTTGATGCATATCAACAAACGCTGTATCCGGCCGAGTGCGTCTACTCGCTGGACCTGGCATCGTTGCCGCCGGAAACCCTGCTATTTGCCGTCGCCCGCGATGCGGCGGGCGCGGCGCGCGCCTGCGGCGCCATCGTCGTCACCCCAGCCTTTGGCGAACTCAAGCGCATGTACGTGCACCCGGACAGCCGCGGCCTGGGCCTGGCCAGGCGCCTGCTGGCGCTGCTCGAAGAGCAGGCGCTGGCGCGCGGCTGCCGCTTGCTGACCCTGGAGACGGGCATTCACCAGCCCGACGCCATCGCCCTGTACGCGCGCCACGGCTACCAGCGGCGCGGCCCGTACGGCGACTATCCCGACGATCCATTCAGTGTCTTCATGGAAAAACCGCTGCAGGCGGCCGCATGAACGGGCCCGCCGACAGCCTGCTCGACATCCGCGCGCGCCTGCGCGCCTTTGCCGACGAACGCGACTGGGACCAGTTCCACACGCCGAAAAACCTGGCCATGGCCCTGTCCGTGGAAGTGGCGGAACTGGCCGAGCACTACCAGTGGCTGCCCACGGGCGCCGATGCCGAGCTGGACGAGGCCAAGCGCGCGGGCATCCGCCACGAGCTGGCCGACGTGCTGATGTATTTGGTGCGCCTGGCCGACAAGAGCGGCGTCGACCTGCACGCGGCCGTGCTGGAGAAAATGGAACTCAATGCGCAGAAATACCCGGCGCGGCAGGTGCGCGGCGATGCGCGCAAATACAGCGAGTACTGATAGGCCCACCCGTGCGTGGCTGCTGCGTAAAAAAGCGTAGCATCGAGCCATGCGCATTCAACTCTCCCTGCTGCTCGCTGGCTTGCTCGCTGGTCTACTCTCCAGCCCTGTTGCGCTGGCGCAAAGCACGCCCGTGCCGCAAGTCAAGGTGGACGCCACGCGCGACCCCGTCGACAAATCGTACCGCAAGATGCTGCAGGGCGTGGACCGCTTCGAGCGCGACCATGCGCTGGCGCCGCAGGCCGTGCTGCGCTTTCGCCTGCTGCCGCGCCAGCCCGGCGTGGACATGACGGGCGTGCAGCTGCGCATCGCGGGCGACACCGTCAGCATCCCGTTACCGCTGGCCGAGGACAACAGCTTCGCCCCCGTGCGCAATGCGCAGGCCGCGCGCGAAGATGCCGTGCTGATCGCCAACCGCAAGGCCACCACCATGAGCTGGCGCGCGCAGGTGATCACGCCCGGCTTGCCCCCCGGCACGCGGCGCCTGGGCGACTTGCGCCTGGAATGCCGCGCCGGCATGGATTCCGGCCTGATCTCGAACGATCCGCAAATCATCGCCTGGCTGTCCAGCATGTTGTACAGCACAGACAAGGTGTGTTCGCAGCCGGACGGCAATTATCTGTTCTTCACGGACCGGCCCCTGTTCGGCGTAACCCTCGTGCATGGGGAGCGGCGCCTGGCCCTGCCGTTCACCATGCTGTATGCGGGCGGCGAGCAAACGCCCGCCTCGCTGCCGTATTGCGATTGCCAGGTTCTATTGGATCGCACGTATTACGCGCCCCTGTGGGATAGCAGCTGGCCCGACGATACCCTGCTGGAATTTGACTATATGGACGAGGTGGCGCCATGAAGTGGCCCGGTATCTTCGCACTGGCGCTGCTGGCCGCCTGTTCCGGCACGCGCGCCTTGCAGGCAAGCAAGAACGTACCTTACGCCACCTTGGAACAGACGGTGCAACCGGGCAGCAGCACGCGCGAACAGGTACGCGCCGCGCTGGGCGAGAGCACGTCGATCCGCTTCGACAGCGGCAATGAAGTGTGGATGTACACCTACCCGGCCGCCTCGGGCGCGCCGGGCGAATATGTGATTTTATTTGGCGGGGATGGGGTGGTGAAGAAGGTGCGCAGCGGCGAAGTGTACCGGCTACCGAAATAAATCCCGCCAACGGTGCGCTGGCGGGAGATTGTCTTAGCGTGCCTTCAGCAAGGCACGCGATGGCGCGCCCACGCTACGCCCCACGCCGGCAGTCTTGCGCTTGGGCGAGGCCTTCAATTTGAAGATGCCGATCGACTGGGCCACGCTGTCGGTGCGCTGCGCCAGGCTGGTGGCGGCGGCCGCCGCCTGCTCCACCAGCGCCGCATTCTGCTGCGTGATGCCATCCATGTGGATGACGGCCTGGTTGACTTGCCCGATGCCCTGGTTCTGCTCGCGCGTGGTGGAGGAAATCTCGTCCATCACTTCCGTCACGCGGGCCACGGAGGCGATCACGTCGGCCATGGTGGCGCCCGCATTGCTGGTCAGCACGCTGCCCGCGTTCACGGTGGCGATCGAATGGTCGATCAGATTCTTGACCTCTTTCGCCGCCGTGGCAGAACGCTGCGCCAGGCTGCGTACTTCGCCCGCCACGACGGCGAAGCCGCGGCCGTGCTCGCCCGCGCGCGCCGCTTCCACGGCCGCGTTCAGGGCCAGGATATTGGTCTGGAAGGCGATGCCGTCGATCAGGCCGATGATGTCGAGAATCTTGCGCGACGACGTGCTGATCTCATCCATCGTGGTGACCACTTCGCTGACGATGGTGCCGCCCTTGGCCGCGACGGTGGACGCCTGCGCCGCCAGGTCGTTGGCCGTGGCCACGTGGTCGGCGCTGTTTTGCACGGTCGACGTCAGCTCTTCCATGCTGGCCGCCGTCTGCTCCAGGCTGGAGGCCTGCGATTCCGTGCGGCTGGACAGGTCCATATTGCCCGTGGCGATTTCCGCCGTGGTGATGCGGATATCCTCGAAATTGGCGCGCACGTCGCCGATAATGCTGTGCAAGTTGATATTGGTCTGGCGCAAGGCTGCCATCAATTGACCCATATCATCGTCGCGCACCTTGTCGATCACGCCCGTCAAATCGCCACCGGCCATTTTGCGCGCCACCGTGATGGCGTCGCCCAGCGGCGCGACGAGGGAATTGTGCAGATGGGCCCAGAAATACAGCATCAGCGCCACGGCGGCGGCGGCAGCGCCGCTGAGCCAGCCGCGCGTGGCCGTGCTCGTATCGCCATCGATATTCCACACGGCGCAGCCGAGAATGGCCAGCACCACGCCAAAGACGATGCAATGCAGGGCGATGTCCTGCGACAGGCTCAACTTGCGCCACTCGGCCAGCTTGGCAGCCCAGCCCTGGCGCACGACGCGGCCATTGCGGATCGCCAGGTTCGCGCTATTGCCATCTTTAAAACTTTTATACAGGGCCGCCGCTTCGTTGATCTGCTCGCGCGTGGGCTTGGTGCGCACGGACATATAGCCGATCGGGCGGCCGTTTTCGATGACGGGCGTGATATTGGCGAAGACCCAATAAAAGTCGCCATTCTTGCAGCGGTTCTTGACCATGCCGGTCCACGGCATGCCCGTCTTGATGGTGTCCCACAGGTCGGCAAACGCTTCGGCCGGCATATCGGGATGGCGCAGGATATTCTGTGGCGCACCCAGCAATTCCATTTCTGAAAAACCGCTGACCTCAATGAAATACTGATTGGCGTAATTGATGTTTCCCTGTAAATCCGTGGTGGAAACAATCGTCATGCCTTCATTTAATACGTATTCATTTTGCGTGATAGGCGTATTGACCCGCATCGTCGCTCCTCTATTTTTCTCAACTAGCATAACAAAAACATAAAAACAATATACCACATCAAGCACCCATGATATATCGCCCCGGCGACACTGACACTGGTCAAATAATTTAATAAAAATCAATTCATTTATGTTTTAGAATTTACTTTGAATCAACTTGATTGATTTTATTGAAATGCAAAATTTAAATTGCGCGCAGATACAATAATTAATAAAAAATTATGTATCGATGCGGCAGGCAATCAAGACGGTGCTTGCGCCGATAAAAAGATGCGCAAGCGCCACAATTACCGCCGGCCCATGGCGGCGCGTGCCGGCAAGCATAATGCGGCAATAACAATCATTTCTTGAGGGAAAATAAAAACTGGCGCGAACGCGCCAGTGGTGGAATTGTCTCCAATCCGCGACACAGACGCCGCAGCGCCTGTAAGGGGATGGATTCCTGTCAGTAACGACGCCTGACAAAACCGTAGCGAGCGGCAGTGATTTGTGGCCGAGAAGCGCAACCGTACTCTAGTACGGTGAGCATCGCCGGCCGCAAAGCACGACGCGCAGTAGGTTTGGTCAGGTGTTACTTATAGGTTTTACGCGGCGGGGACTTCGGACGCGGTGGCGCAGGCTTGCGCTCCGTCGTGCCATCGTCCAGGCTGATGCGCAGTTTCTGGCCCGACACCACGACCGATTTCAAGTGGTCGAGGATTTCCGGCGGCATGCCTTCCGGCAGGTCCAGCACGCTGTAGTTGTCAAAGATATCGATGCGGCCGATATGCTTGGCTTCCAGGTTCGCTTCGTTGGCGATGGCGCCCACAATGTTGCTTGGCGTCACGGCGTGCTCGCGGCCCACTTCGATGCGGTAAGCCGTCACGCCTGGACGTGGACGTTCCTTTTTCGGCGCGCGCGGTGCCGGTGCATCAGCCGCGTCGGCTGGCGCGGACTTGGCGGCGAACGGCTTGCGCGGCGCGGCTGGCGGCGCCAGGTCCGGCGCGTCGCCGTCGCGGCTGATGCGCAGCTGCTGGCCCGCGACCCACACGGTTTTCAGCTGGTCCAGCAATTCTTTCGGCATGCTGTCCGGCAAGTCCAGGACGCTGTAGTCGTCATAGATTTCGATACGGCCGATGTTTTTCGAATCGATGCCCGCTTCGTTGGCGATGGCGCCCACGATATTGCCCGGTTTTACGCCATGTTGATGACCGACCTCAATACGGAAAGTCTGCATGCCGGCGTCGGCCGGACGCTGAATGCGTTCTTTTTTCGGGAAGGCCGGGCGTTCGCTGCGCTCAAAGCGGTCGCCGCGCTCGAAACGGTCGTTGCGCTCAGGGCGGTCAAAACGGTCCTGGCGTGCCGGACGGTCATCTTGCCACGTGGCTTGCTCGCGCGCCTTGTTCTTGTCCAGCAGTAGCGGCACATTGCCACGCGCCATCTTCGCCAGGGCGGCGGCGATTTCGATGGCGGGAATGTTTTGCTCGCGCTCGAAATCCTCGATCAGCGACTGGAACTGTTCCAGTTCGCCCAGGGCCAGGGTTTCGCTGATCTGTTCCTTGAACTTGGCGATGCGCACGTCGTTGACGGCCTGGATCGTCGGCAGTTCCAGCATGCCGATCGGCTGGCGGGTCGAACGTTCGATGGCTTTCAACAAGTTCTTTTCACGCGGGGTGATGAACAGAATCGCTTCGCCGCTGCGGCCGGCGCGGCCCGTGCGGCCGATGCGGTGGGTGTAGCTTTCCGGATCGTGCGGCACGTCGTAGTTGACGACGTGGCTGATGCGCTCGACGTCCAGGCCACGGGCGGCCACGTCGGTGGCCACGAGGATGTCGATCTTGCCGTCTTTCAACTGCTGGATCGTGCGCTCGCGCTGGGCTTGCTGGATGTCGCCATTGATGGCCGCAGCCGAAAAGCCGCGCGCTTGCAGCTTGCTGGCCAGCTCTTCCGTGCCCAGCTTGGTGCGGGCAAAGATGATCATGCCGTCAAACGCTTCCGCTTCCAGGATGCGGGTCAGCGCGTCGAGCTTGTGCATGCCCGACACGAGCCAGTAGCGCTGGCGGATGTTGTCGGCCGTGCCCGTCTTGGCGGCGACCGTCACTTCGGCCGGCTTGTCCAGGTAGGTGGTGGCGATGCGCTTGATGACGGAAGGCATGGTGGCCGAGAACAGGGCCGTTTGATGGCCTTCCGGGGTTTCTTTCAAGATACGTTCGACGTCGTCGATAAAGCCCATGCGCAGCATTTCATCGGCTTCGTCCAGCACCAGCGTTTTCAGCTTGGACAGGTCGAGCGAACCCTTGTCCAGGTGATCGATGACGCGGCCAGGCGTGCCGACGACGACGTGCACGCCGCGGCGCAAGGCCGACAGCTGCGGGCCGTAGCTTTGGCCGCCGTAGATCGGCAGCACGTGGAAGCCGGGGATGTGGGCGGCGTACACCTGGAACGCTTCGGCGACCTGGATGGCCAGTTCGCGTGTCGGTGCCAGGACCAGGGCTTGGGGTGAGCTTTGTTTCAGATCGATGCGCGACAGGATAGGCAAGGCGAAGGCGGCGGTTTTACCCGTGCCCGTTTGCGCCTGGCCCAGCACGTCGCGGTTGGCGAGCAATAATGGAATCGTGGCCGCCTGGATAGGCGACGGTGTTTCGTAACCGACATCCTTGAGCGCGCGAACCAGCGGCTCGCTCAGGTTAAGGTCGGAAAATAAGGAAATTGGTGTATCAGACATGAAATCACTCACAAGTTCGCTCGAATCGCCCAATGCGAAAGAGTGTATCTGCTAGTTTACTCTTTACTGGACCGTACCGGGTGGAACGAGGCGGCAGAACGCCATTTTTTGCATTCTAAAACGCAGAAAAATCGGCGATCCGCACGCAATTGGTGCAAAAACCAAGCAATATTATGAGTTTTGCAATAGATTCGGCTGTTTTACAGATGCGCCTCGATATTGCTGGCCGCATCGACCGAGTGGCGCAAAAACTCCAGCAAGTCCTCGTTCAGCCTGTCCTTGTGCGTCGTCGCCAGGCCGTGCGGCGCGCCCGGATACACGAGCAGCTTGCTGCCGATGACGAGCTCGGCAGTGCGCCGGGCCGAGGCGGCGATCGGCACGATCTGGTCGTCGTCGCCGTGGATGACCAGGGTGGGCACGTCGAACCTGGCCAGGTCGGCGGTGAAATCCGTTTCGGAAAATTGCTTGATGCACAGGTAGGAAGCCGGCATGCCCGCCTGCATGCCCTGGCGCCAGAAGCTGTCGCGCACGCCTTGCGAGGGTGTCGCGCCGGGCCGGTTATAGCCATAGAAGGCCTCGCTCAAGTCGCGGAAGAATTGGCTGCGGTCGGCCTGCACACCGGCGCGGATGGCGTCGAACGTGGACAGCGGCAGGCCCAGCGGATTTTCCGCGGTTTGCAACATCAGCGGCGGCACGGCACCCACCAGCACGGCGCCGGCCAGGCGCCCGGTGCCGTGGCGGCCGATGTAGCGCGCCACCTCGCCGCCGCCCGTCGAGTGACCGACGAGGGTGGCGCCCGTCAGGTCCAGCGCGTCGATCAGGGCGGCCAGGTCGTCGGCATAGGTATCCATGTCGTTGCCGTCGAAAGGCTGGCTGGAGCGGCCATGGCCGCGCCGGTCGTGCGCGACGACGCGGTAGCCGCGCGCGGCCAGATAAAACATCTGGTCTTCCCAGGCGTCGGACGACAAGGGCCAGCCGTGGCTGAAGACGACGGGCGGGCCGCTGCCCCAGTCCTTGTAGTAAATCAAAGTGCCGTCGGCGGTACGCAGGGTATTACTTGATTGCAAGTCAGTGGCAGTCATGGAACGCTCCTAGTCGGTGGGCCAGCGGCCATTGTGGCCGCAATCGGCTTGCGCGCGCCGCGCGCTACGCCAGAGCATTGCGGTAGAGTAAGATTGTCGCTGCTTTGCTTTCCCGTATTCACTTTTGGAGTTGTCATGCGCTTTCCCGTCGTCCTCGCCGCCAGCCTGTTCAGCACGGCTGTCCTCGCCCAACCGCTCGTTGCCGAAGCGCCCTTGCGCGCCCATTTGTCCTTCCTGGCCGACGATTTACTGGAAGGACGCGGCACGGGCCAGCGCGGCGGCGACCTGGCCGTGCGCTACCTGGAAACGCAGGCGGCCGTAGCCGGCTTGCAACCGTTGCCCGATGGCAGCTACCGCCAGGCGCTGACCATCGTCGGCAGCAAGGCCTTGCCATCGAGCACAGTGACCTTCAGCGCGGGCGGCAAGACCTTGTCTCCCGCCTTCGGCCAGGACATCGTCTTTGGCGCGGCGAATGGCCAGCAGACAGTAGCGTTCGACGCGCCCGTCGTGTTTGCCGGCTACGGCATCCGCGCCGCGGAAGAAAACTGGGACGATTTCAAGGGTGTTGATGTCAAAGGCAAGCTCGTCATCATGATGGTCAACGACCCGCGGCCGACCGCCGCCGAGCCGAACCGTTTTGCCGGCAAGTCCCTCACGTATTACGGCCGCTGGGTCTACAAGTACGAGGAAGCGCTGCGCCAGGGCGCCGCCGGCGTCTTGCTGATCCACACGACGGAGTCGGCCTCCTACCCTTGGTCGGTGCCGGCCAACGGCTTCGGCCATGAACGCTTCAACCTGGCCGGCGCGGGCAATGCGATGGAAGGCTGGCTGCAGGAAGACATGGCGCGCGCCCTGTTCCAGGCGGGCGGGCAAGACCTGGACGCCTTGCGCGCGCAGGCGGAAACGCGCGAATTCCGCCCCGTGGCCCTGAACGCGACGGTCAAGGTGGCATTGAATAGCCAGGTGCGCAGCATCGAGCAATTCAACGTGGTCGGCATCGTGCCGGGCACGGACCCGAAATTGAAGGACGAAGCCGTGATCTACTCGGCCCACTGGGACCACCTGGGCAAGGATGACGAAGGCAGCGCCCAAGGTGTCAAACAGGGCCAGAGCGACCACATCTACAACGGCGCCATCGACAATGCATCGGGCGCGGCGGCCCTGCTGGCCATGGCGCAGGTGGCCGTGAAGCAGCCGGCGCGCCGCACGCAGATTTTCCTGTGGCCGGCCGGCGAGGAAACGGGCATGCTGGGCAGCACGGCTTACACGCGCAAGCCCCTGTGGCCGCTGGCCAAGACGGCCGCCGACCTGAACCTCGACAGCATGAATTTCGTCGGCAAGACGCACGACATCGGCGTGGCGGGCGCCGAGCGCAGCAGCCTGTACGCGAGCGCCGCCAAGGTCGCCAAGCGCATGGGCTTGCGCCTGGCGCCGACCATCCCCGACCTGTCCGGCGCGTTTTACCGGGCCGACCATTTTGCCTTCGCCAAGGCCGGCGTGCCCGCCTTCAACGTGGGCTCGGCCGTGTTTTCCGGCGACGGCTCCTTCGATTTCGTCCAGGAGCCGAAGGCCTCCAGCGAGCGTCTGGTGGCGTTTAAAAAGGATTATCACCAGGTCAGCGATGAATACCACCCATCGTGGGACTTGTCCGGCATGGTGCAGCAAGCGCAGTTCACCCTGAACCTGGGCTATGAAGTGGCGAATGACAAGAATTTGCCTACGTGGAACAAGGGCGAGGCGTTTGGCAAGGTCAAACGTTAAGCGCGAGCGCCAGGTGTAGGTCGGATTGGCGGCATCGCCGCGTAATCCGACAGCGCCATCTTGCCAACAATGTTGTCGGATTACGCGAGGCGAGGCCTCGCTAATCCGACCTACGCTGTTTCAGATTGCCATGATGCGTTTCAGGTCGACGAACGCCGTCTCGTACAGGTGCTGGAACGCGCCCACCATGACCTCTTCCACGCCTTCGGCCGCGTCGAATTCGCTCGACCACTCCGCCACGCAGGAAGCGGCGCCCGGCTCGCCCGTGACGCGCAAGGTGGAACGGTAGTTCTTGACGGGGATCGGACCCGAGACGATGCTGTAGCTGTAGCTCTTGTCCGCTTCGCTGTAGCTTTGCAGGCGTTCGGTGATGACGGCGCCGTCCGTGGTTTTCAGGCGGCGCACGCGGCCGCCATGTTCGGACAGGCTGGTTTTGATCGAGCTCGACCATTCAGCCAGCGACTGGAAGCCGCCGATAAAATCCCACACTCTTTCGGCGCTTGCCGCCAATGTTACAGAAACAATTACTTGGGCCATCTTTAATTCGGTTCCTCATCCAGGTTTGCCGGGCGCCGCGCCCGGCCGGCCGGAGTTGCCCGGCACAGCCGCTATTTTAGCGCCCATGCGGCTTTGCTGCAGGGCGCGCAAGGCCGGCGATCCTGTTTTCGGCGCAAGCCTTACAGGTTTTCTGCCAGGAAAATCAAGGAATTGCCGTGCGCGTGGGCGGCGGCGCGCTGCTGGTAGCTGTCGCGGTGGGTGCAGTTGAAACCGTGCTCGGCGCCCGGGTAGATATGGATTTCCACGTCTTGCCGGTCTTCGAAGCGCTCGGCGATCTTTTGCACGGCGTCCATCGGAATATGGCTGTCCTCGCCACCGAAATGCATGAGCAGCGGCACCTGGATCTTGTCGGCCAGGTCCAGCTTGTTCTGGATGCCGCCGCCGTAATAGGCGATGGCGGCATCGACCAGGCCGGCCGCGGCCGCCTGGTACGACAGCCGGCCGCCGAAGCAGTAGCCGACCGAAGCGAGCTTGCCCGTCACTTCCGGGCGGGCGCGCAGGACGGCGACGGTGGCGGCGATATCGGCGTCGGCGCGCGGATTGTCGGTGGCCTGCATCAGTTCGACGGCGCGCTTCCAGCCGTCGGCGTCATAGCCGAGTTCAATGTGCGCGCCGGCGCGCCAGAACAGGTCCGGCACCAGCACCACATAGCCATCGGCCGCGTACTGGTCGGCCACGGCACGGATGTGTTCGTTGACGCCGAAAATTTCCTGCAACAGGATGATGGCCGGGCCCTTGCCCACGTGCGGTACGGCCAGGTAAGCCTGGAAGCTGCCGTCCGGGCCGGCGATATCGATCCACTGCGAAGTTGTGCTCATAGAAACTCCAGTCTGAGGTTGGGGGAATGCCACAGCCAGCCATGTTACTGGTTTTTCTCCCTTTCTGCGCCCGCCCTTTGTCCAGCAGGATCAATATATCTCGCGCAGGTAAATCACGGGGCCGGATCTGAGGATGCCAAAGACGACGACGCCCACCGTGCTGGCCAGATAGGGATGTTTAGTAGCGGAAACGTCCACGCTGCCGCTGTTGTTGGCGCCGGGCGCCAGCAGCGTCAGGAGATTGGCTTTTGGCAATGTTCCTTGAGCAACGGTATACGTCCGGTCATCGACGGCCAGCTTGGCGCAGTCCAGCGTTTTCTTGCAATTGGCCAGCACCACATCCGTTTTCTTGATCGCACTGATGCTGTCGAGCAGATTCGTGACCCATTTCGTCCCATTCCAGTACTGGACTTGCACGGCCAGCCTGACGGGCAGCAACTCGGAGCCATAGCTGTGGGGCACCATCCATTGCCCCGACAGCACAGTCATCCGTGCCTCGTTCTGGATCACTGGCGAGGTTGAGTTGACGATGGCGCCGTCCGGATACGTGCTGCTGGCGCGCAAGCGCACGTCGGTGGGCGCCACCTTCGCTGGCACGCCTGCCTTGCCCGGGAAACGGTAGGCAACCAAGGACGAGGCAACGCCGAGGATGAACTTCGCGGGCGCCACGCCGGTGACGGTATTTTGCTCCCTCTTGCCATCGGTGAGACGGCTGCTTCCATCAGAAGTGCTCGGCGGAAAGGAAATCTTGCCCGTGGCCGCATCCCAGCCATCGAGCAGCACGGGTGCCAGCACGGTCGGGTTGCGTTCGTCATAATTTTGGGTCGTCGCTTCCCCTAGGGCGCGCGCGGTCACGCGCACGCCTATCGCCTGCCCAGAGTAGGCGTAACGGCCTTTCTCCCCATCGTCGGCGCAGGTGAGCGGTGCGGCGCAAGGCGTGGCGGTGCTTTCGGCAGCGCCGTTCTTGATCAGCTCCGTGATGAAGTGGTGCGGGATGAACCGCACCTCATCGCTCAACCCCGAAGCCTTCAGCAAGGTCGGCACAGCAATGTTGGCATCCAGATAGCCGTTGCGGTTGGCCAGATTCAGGGCGATGGTGATCGTTCCCACTTCCGGCCAGCTCATGTCGCTGCTGGCAACGCTACCATTGGCGAAGACCACGCTACCCTGCATGGCCGGCTTGGCTCGATCAGAAAAATCGGTCTCCGCCGGCTTGACCAGGCTGGCCAGCGAAGGCAGCACCGTCTCTGACAATTTTTCGTTACCAAAGTTCGGCGTCAGGGCCTTGAGGTTATTGAGCGCGCGCGCGCTGATCATCACGGGCGCCCCCGCGCGCTGGGGGCTGGCAATGGCAGAGATGCTGAAGGAGGCAGGCACGACAACGACGTCGGCGCTGCCCTTCATACTCAAGCCGACGTCGCCGGTCGTGGCCGACCCCGTATAAGTGGCCGTCAAATTCAGCTTGCCCACGTCCGCATACGACATGATGGCCGTGGCGACGCCCGTGTTGTCGAACGCCAGGTTGACGGACTGGCCCGTCGCGCTGCACGCGCTGCTGGCGCTCGCGGCCAATGGCACGAAGCCCCCCGTGCCTTTGATCAAGACGGGCAAGGTGCCGCTGGCGGGATTGCTATAGCTGCAACTGAGGGTCAAATCCTTGCTGGTATTCTTGAACAGCGGCACGCAAGCTTGCGCGTCGGGGCCGGCTTGCACGGCGCTGATATCGAACGCCTGCGGCTTGGCCGAGACATGATTGACGGGGATGACCGTCAAGCCTGTCTCGGCAAAGGCCATGTCGCAGCTGCTGCTGGCACCCACCGCCCGCTTGCAGACAAGCGCGCCCGTGGTGCCGGGCACGCTCGTCAGGCTCAGGGTAGCCGTGCCAACGGTGTACTGGCGCACGCTGGCCGTCGCCACGCCGCTGTTACCGATCGGCGTCGCCGTGCCGCCAGGGCTGACGGTGACAGTCGCGCCACCCGTGTATCTGGCGCTGCAGGCGGCATCCGCGCACGCCGTCACCGTCACCGTCTGCGGCGCGCACGTCAGGGCCGTGCCTGGGTGCTCGATCTGGAAATGGTGCAGTCCGCTCGGCGTACCGGGGCCGCATTTCGGCCCCAGCGGATCGGTGTAGGGCCAGCCGCTGTTGTTCGTCACGCAGCTGCACGGATTCGATGGCGTATAGGCCTTGCAGGTAATCGTCTGCTGCACCCTCCCCTGCCAGCCCAGGGTGATGTGGTCGACCAGGGCATTGCCGGTGATATACGCATTCGAGGAATCGAGGGTGACATTGCCGCCCTCCACATTGCCCTTGATGCCGTTGCCGGAGGCGATCGACAGCGAAGTCAGCGCCTTCACGTCGCCCGTGACGAGCAGGCCGGACGCCTTCAGGTCGATGGTGGGCGATGTCAGGTTGCCCTTCACCTGGCTGCCCGAGCCGACGGACAGCGAGGTGCTGGCCGTGATGTCGCCCTGCACCTTGCTGTTGGACGCATCGATGCTGACGACGGGCGCCGTCGTGGTGCCCGTCAGGCTGCTGCCCGAACCGAGGCTGAAGGAATTGACGGCCGTCACGTCGCCCGTGATCGTCACGCTGGAACTGGTGCTGACGGCGCTGCCGCTGATGGGGCCGGCTATCGTCGAGCTTGAGCCGATGCTGACGCTGCCCGTGGCTTTGACGCTGCCGCTGATGGTGACGTTGGAATTGCTGCTGATCGATCCGCCGCTGATGGCGCCAGTCAGCGTCGAGCCGGAAGAAATATCGATATTGCCCGTCGCCGTGATGTTGCCCGTCACCTTTACGGGCGTGCCGCCCAGCGAGACGGACGCGGCCGAGATATCGGCCACGAGCACCGTGCCGCCCTGCGATCCCGCATTGAAATTACCGCCTTTGGCCGTCAAGCTGCCGCCCGTGATTTTCAGATTGGGCGGATTGACATTGCTGATGTCGATATTGCGGTTGGCCGTCAGGGCGGCCGTACCGCTCATGCTCAGACCCTGGTTGTAGCCGATGCTCACATCGCTGTTGACCGTCACGCCATAGCCGCTGGCGATGACGACATTGTCGGTGCTGCCCATAAGAAGGGTGGCGCACGTGTATTGGGTGCTTGACGCTGGCAGGCTGCAGCCGCTAACGGCGCCGCCATTGAAGTTGAGCGTGGCCGCGTGGACAAGGGAGGAGCCCAACAACAATGTCAGGGAGGCAAAAAAATGGAGTAAGCGCACGATATTCAGGAAGCCGATGGGTGGGAAGTCAGCGGGCGCGTCGGTGATTCCATGCTAGTCTACGCCATCGCCATTGTTGCATTATGGCAGTATTTTTCACCCTCGCGCATATCGCATGATCAAGCAAAGCCCCAAAGAATTCCCCCTGCGCACCGTGGACATCGTCGTCTATCCCGGCTTCAAGGCGCTCGAAGCCATCGGCGCCATGAAAGTCTTTGACTACGCCAACACCCATTTGCGCCTGCGCAATCTGCCTGGCGGCTACGACGTGCGCATCGCCTCGACGGCCATCGGCCCGGTCGAGTCGGACACCCTGATGTCGCTGCATGCCAGCAAGGCGCTCGATGCCAGCCGCCTGCCCGACCTGGCCGTCATCGTGGGCTGCCACCACGTCGAGCAAGTCTTGCAGGACATTCCCGCCCTCGCCGCCTGGGTGGCCGAGGCGGCGCCCCGCATCGCCACCCTGGCGGCCCTGTGCACGGGCTGCTTTTTCCTGGCCGAGGCCGGTGTGCTCGACGGCAAGACTGCCGCCACGCACTGGAGCGCCGTGGACAGCCTGCGCCAGCGCTATCCATTAATACAGGTCAATGCCGACGCGATTTTCGTGCGGGAAGGGAAATTCTGGACGTCGGCGGGCGTCACGGCCGGCATCGATCTGGCGCTGGCCCTGGTGGAAGACGATTTCAGCCGCGATATCGCGCTCGAAGTGGCGCGCGACCTGGTCGTGTATCTGAAGCGGCCCGGCGGCCAGTCGCAGTTTTCCGTGCACCTGTCGAGCCAGATGACGACGCATCCGACCATCCGGCAATTGCAGGGATGGATCATGGAACACTTGGCGGAAGAGCTGACTGTGCCGCTGCTGGCGGCCAGGCTGGCCATGAGCGAGCGCAATTTTACGCGCGTGTTCCAGCGCGAAACGGGCATCAGCCCCACGGAATTCATCGACACAGCCCGCTTCGAAGTGGCACGCCGTTTACTGGAAGACAATGTGTCCTCCTTAAAACAGGTGGCCGCGCAGGCGGGCCTGCACAGCGAGGACAGGCTGCGCCGCCTGTTTCAAAAAAAACTTGCCATCACGCCCCGCGACTACCGCGAGCGCTTTTCCAGCACGGCGCGCTAGGCGCAGCGAGGATCAGCGCGACTTGTTCGTGCGCACGTGGCGCGTGGCCAGCTGCTGGCGGTGCCAGGCCAGCGGCGTGAACATCAGCGCGCACAGCAGATAGGTGGCCAGCAGCGCCAGCCAGATGGCGGGCGTGGCAAGGCTGGCGGCATTGCTCCACCATAAGGCCAGCAGGGAAGACAGGGCCGCCCCCAGGAAGACGGGCAGCATGCGGCGCAAGGTCGCGAGATAGGCAGTGGCAAACATGAACGGCTCCCAAGGCAAGGCGTGATGTCTTCACACTAGCAGGGGCAGGCGGCGAAGTACAGCCTGCCGCCCTGCCCCGTCCGTTATGTGTTGCGCAATGAGTACATCCGATAAAACTAGTACAACACGACGGAACGGATCGATTCGCCGCTCTTCATCAGGTCGAAGCCCTCATTGATGCGCTCGAGCGGCAGGCGGTGCGTGATCAGGTCGTCAATGTTGAGCTTGCCTTCCATATACCAGTCGACGATCTTCGGCACGTCCGTGCGGCCGCGCGCGCCGCCGAAGGCCGAACCGCGCCACTCGCGTCCCGTCACCAGCTGGAACGGGCGCGTGGAAATTTCCTGGCCGGCCGCCGCCACGCCGATGATGAAGGACTTGCCCCAGCCCTTGTGCGTGCACTCGAGCGCCTGGCGCATCAGGGTCGTATTGCCCACGCATTCGAAACTGTAGTCGGCGCCGCCATCGGTCAGCTGCACGATGGCATCGACGACGTTTTCCACTTCGTTCGGGTTGATAAAATGCGTCATGCCGAACTTGCGCGCAATGGCCTGGCGCGCCGGGTTGATGTCGATGCCGATGATTTTATCGGCGCCGACCATCTTCGCCGCCTGGATCACGTTCAGGCCGATGCCGCCCAGGCCGAACACGGCCACGTTGGCGCCCGCCTCGACCTTGGCCGAGAACAATACCGCACCCACGCCCGTCGTCACGCCGCAGCCGATGTAGCAAACCTTGTCGAACGGCGCGTCTTCACGGATCTTGGCGAGCGCGATTTCCGGCACGACGATGTAATTGGAAAAGGTCGACGTGCCCATGTAGTGGAACAGCGGCTGACCATTCAGCGAAAAACGGCTGGTGGCGTCCGGCATCAGGCCGCGCCCCTGCGTGGAGCGGATGGCCTGGCACAGATTCGTCTTTTGCGACAGGCAGAATTTGCACTGGCGGCATTCCGGCGTGTACAGCGGGATGACGTGGTCATCCTTTTTCAGGGTCGTCACGCCCGGGCCCACGTCGACGACGACGCCGGCGCCCTCATGGCCGAGGATGGCAGGGAAGATGCCTTCCGGATCGGCACCGGACAAGGTGTAGTAATCGGTATGGCAAATGCCCGTGGCTTTGAGCTCGACCAGCACTTCGCCCGCGCGCGGGCCCGCCAGGTCGACTTCTTCGATGGTCAGCGGGGCGCCCGCCTTCCAGGCAATCGCGGCTTTGGTTTTCATGGGATGTCTTCCTGCTCGGTTTCAGATGCGCCATTATCGGACGCCGGCGGGCGTGGCGGGGCAAGGGCCCCCGCGCTTGTCTGAAAACGCGGCGCATTTGTCCGATGGCGCCGCACGGTGCAGCAGCGCACGGAAGGGCGGCAGAAGCGGGGCGTATGCTGGCGCCAGTATGAGATCCGTTTGCGCCAGCTCAATCTTGCCACCATCGAGACGCGCATTCTTGGCACAGGTCCTTCACCTGATCACCTATTGAGCAGCCGTTGTGTCCTTCCCGCAGGAGACTGACATGCGCAATATATTTTCCCGCTTTTCCCGTCCCTGGCCGGCCCTGCTGCTGGCAGGCTGTCTGGCCCTGCTGGCCGCCTGTGGCGGCGGTGGTGGCGGTGGTGGCGGACACCCGCCGCCCGGCGCGACGACCGGCAGCCTGACAGTCACCATCGGCGGCCTGCCCGCTGGCGTGGCGGCTGCCGTGACGGTCACGGGACCCGCGTCGTACAGCAAGACCTTGACGGCCAGCGCCACCTTGACGGACCTGGCGCCCGGCGCCTACGCCATCAATGCCGCCAGCGTGGCGCAAGGCACAGGCACCTTGGCGCCCACGCCCGTCACGCAGCAGGTGCAAGTCAATGCGGGCGCCACAGCCGGCGCCAGCGTCCTGTATGCGGCAGCCGCGCCGCTGGCCCTGCGCCTGCAGGAAGTGGCCAGCGGACTGGACGCCCCCATCTTCCTCACGGCGCCGCCCGGCGACAGCCGCCTTTTCATCGTGGAGCGCCCCGGCCGCATCCGCGTGGTGCAGAACGGCAGCCTGCTGGCCACGCCCTTCCTCGACATCAGTGCGCTCACCACCACCAGCGGCGAGCGGGGCCTGCTGTCGTTGGCCTTCCATCCGCAATACGCGGGCAACGGCTATTTTTTCATCTACTACACCAACCTGGCCGGCGATATCGTCATCGAGCGCCGGCAAGTGTCGGCCGGCAACGCCAACGTGGCCGATCCCCTGTCCGCGCTCGCCATTATCACCATCCCCCACCCCACGTTCAGCAACCACTATGGCGGCTTGCTCAGCTTTGGCCCGGACGGTTATCTGTACGCGGGCACGGGCGACGGCGGCAGCGGGGGCGATCCGCCCCGCAACGCGCAAAACACGAACATATTGCTGGGCAAGCTGCTGCGCCTGGACGTCAACGCCAGCACGGTGGCCCAGCCGTACGCCATTCCGCCGGGCAATCCATTTGCCGGTACGGCAGGCGCGCGCGGCGAAATCTGGGCCTACGGCTTGCGCAATCCGTGGCGCTACGCCTTCGATGTGCCGGGCCAGCTGCTGTACATCGCCGACGTGGGCCAGGCCAACTGGGAAGAGGTCGACGTGCGCCCCGTGGGCCAGGCGGGGAACAACTATGGCTGGAACATCATGGAAGGCGCGCATTGCTACAACAGTGCCAGCTGCAATCAGGCGGGTCTGGTATTGCCCGTTATCGAATACGACACCGGCAGTGCGGGCAACTGCTCCATCACGGGCGGCTATGTGTACCGGGGCACGGCCGTGCCGGAACTGGCCGGGCAATACCTGTATTCGGACTACTGCGGCGGCTGGCTGAGAAGTTTCGGCTACAGCAATGGCGCCGCCTCCGCTGTGACAGATTGGGGCATCACGAACGTGGGCAACATCCTGTCCTTTGGCCAGGATGCGCAAAACGAGCTGTACATGCTGAGCGGCACGGGCAAGGTGTACCGGATTGTCCGTAAATAAGCATAGGCCAAGCAGCGTGCGCAAGCAGTGATGGCAGCGCACGCCTGAGGCGGCGTTTTTCGACGGGGCACGGCGAACCGGCTAGAATTGGATTTTTTCGCCGCGCCCTGCGCACCAGCCCAAGAGAACACCATGGCCCGTTTGAAACTTGAATTCCCCGAAGACCAGTACTGCTATTCCTCGCAACTGACGGTACGCACGACGGACATCAACGCCGGCAACCATCTCGGCAACGATTCCATGATTTCCATGATTTCCGAGGCGCGCGCCCGCTTCCTGTTCGAATATGGCGTGCGCGACATCGAAGCGGACGGCACCGGCATCATCGTCACCGACCTGGCCACCACCTACCGCGCCGAAGCCCATGCGCGCGACCAGCTGTTGTTCGAAGTGGGCGTCATGGATTTCAACAAGTATGGCGGCGACATCACCTTCCGCATCACGCGCCCGCGCGACAATACCCTGATCGCCATGGCCAAGTCCGGCTTTGTCTTCTTCAACTACAAGCGCAGCCAGGTCGTGCCCATGGCGGAAGAGTTCGGCAGCAAGTTTCCACAGGTAAACTGGATCGATTGATTCAGGTCCAATTAAACGGGCCGTCATGCCGCCATGCTGTATGCTTATCAGGAAGACATTAATTCTGGAGCGGCATGCAAGCAGCAATACTGGCAAGACTGTGCCTGGCCCTGGCCCTGCCGGGCATGTTGCCGTCCGCCTTGGCCGCGCCGCAAACCGTCATCCTGTACGGCGACGATGACTATGCGCCGTACAGCTATGTGGAAAACGGGGCCTTCAAGGGCATGTACATCGATATCCTGCGCCAGGCGTCCAGCCGGATGCCCGAGTACCGGCTGGAACTGCAGCCGCGCCCCTGGAAACGGGGACTCGATGCTCTGGAAAAAGGCAAGGTTTTCGGCTTGTTCCCGCCCGGACGCAAGACGGAACGGCTATACGTGCAGCCGTACTCGGACATGCTGCACCGCGAATCGGTGGTGCTGTTTTGCCATGACGCCGTCATGCGCACGCCGCGCACGCACTTCCCGACCGACTTTGCGGGCCTGACCATCGGCGTCAACACAGGATTTTTACTGTCGGAAAAGTTGATGGTGCCCGCCCGCCAGGGGTTGTTGCGCCTGGATGCGGCCAAGGGCAATGAGGCGAATCTGAAGAAACTGGCCCTGCGGCGCATCGATTGCTACGCCAGCGACCGCGGCGCGGCACGCTATACGGCGCGCCGGCTGCAAGGCGAACTGGCCGGCTACGGTTTTCACTTGCGCGAAGTGCTGGAACTGTCGTCCGAAGCCACCTACATCGCCTACAGCGCCCGTAACACGCCTTCCTACAAGACCGATTTCATCGAGAAGATGAATGCCGCCCTGCTTGCCATGCGGAAGAACGGCCAGCTGGCGCACATCGAAGACGCTTATCTGCGTTGATTACCTGCGCTGAACGTCGCGCGGCTGCAAGGTCAGGACGGGACTGCTGCGGCCCTGGGGCTTGACGCCGAAGGTATTCTTGAACCACTCGTCGATCATGCGCTTTTCATAGCGCAAGGCATCGTTGCTGGAATAACGGTTGATATGTTGCAAATAGGACATATCTGACAGATAAGCATTGCCGCTGGCAATGATTTTGCCATGTTGCTCGAGCGTATAGCGCAAGCGCAGACGGGGCCAGTCAGCACGGCCCGTCATCACGCGCACATCGAAGGCGCCGCGGCGCGCCGGGTCTTCGCGTCCCGCCAGGTCGACATCGGTGATCTCGATCCTGAGGTCCTGACCGTGGGGCAAGCTCTTGCCCAGCCAAGTGAAGTGATCCGCCAGACCCGCCAGCACCTGCTCCCGGTCGCGCGAGCTGAACGGCACATCGGAATAGTCGTCGGGTTTCTCGAACGTCACCTGGACGCCCGCCCAGGCACTGCTGCCCGCAGCCAGTGCCAAGGCGGCTATCCATGTTTTCGTCATCGTGGAAATACGCATATGCTTTCCTTCCAGAAAGTTCACGGCCCGGCGGCAGCTCCATGCCGGCCTCTGCCTACCCTGCTTGACTATAGCCTGAAGTGAACATTTCTGGAGCGCAATACGTTTCGCGTGGCGCCACGCGGCTGACCGGGCCGCTTACTTGCGCGCGTGGCGCTTTACCTTGATGCCAAAGGTATCGGCATACCAGTCATCGATCATCAACTTTTCATAGCGCAACTTTTCATTGCTGAAGTAAGGATTGAGACGGGTCAGGTACGACATGTCCGACAGGGCCGCATTGCCGCTACTGATGACCTTGCCATCCTGTTCCAGCACATAGTGCAGGCGCATGCGCGGCCAGTCGACCCGGCCATTCATGACGCGGATATCCTGGCCGGCACGCAACGATGGGTTTTCACGTCCCGCCAGATCCACGTCCGTGACGTCGATTTTCAAGGTTTGCCCGGGCGGCAGCAATGCGCCCAGTTTCTCGAAATGCCGGCTCAGTTCCTTCAGCACGTCGTCGCGGTCCTGCGGATTGAACGGAACGTCCGTGTATTGATCCGGTTTGCTGAACCGCACTTCAGTTCCTGCCCAGGCCACGCTGCTGGCCAGCAAGGCCAGGCCGGCGATCAGGGCGCGTGTCGTTTGCTTTTGCATGATGTACCCTTTCAGGAAATGTGAGTGGCATGGAGCCACTTCTTATGCCTGCCCAATATAGCGCGCTCCAGTCCCTTCTGGCGCGTAATTCATACCTTGTTACTTTTCCGTTTTTTCGCCAAGCGGGAACGACGCCGCATTTTTTTGCAGATTCATTAGCAATATTAATTAAAACAAAGTATTGTCTTGAAAATATAGTTGCCTAAGCGATAAAGTATAGATAGTGTAGACAACATGAATTGAAAGTGCTTTTTTGGCACGTGTGTTGCATGATTTTAGTCAATTGTTCTTGCTTATTGTTAATACTTAGCGGTCGGTCTACAATCGACAGAATGCGCCCGAAAAACGCGCAACGCCGGTCATGGCGCACAGGAATTCCTGGCGCGGGCGTCTCAGCATTGCGTCGGTTATGCCTTTTAGCGGAACTCGTCCTTATGTCATTTTTGTCATCTGCATCGCCCAAGTTACCTCCCTGGAAAGTCCTGCTCGTCGATGATGAACCCGACATCCACGACATCACCGAACTGACGCTGAGCCGTTTCCGTCTCGAGGGCCGCGCCCTGAGCTTCGTGCACGCATACAGCGGCGCCGAAGCCAAGCAGGTGCTGGCGCGCGAAGAAGGCATCGCGCTGGTCTTCCTCGACGTGGTGATGGAACGCGAAGACAGCGGCCTGGAAGTGGCACGCTGGATGCGCGAAGACCTGGGCAACCAGTTTACGCGCATCGTGCTGCGCACGGGGCAGCCGGGACAGGCGCCGGAAGAACGGGTGATCGTCAACTACGACATCAACGACTACAAGGAAAAAACCGAGCTCGACCGCACCAAGCTGTTTACCACCACCTTTGCCGCCCTGCGCGCCTACCGCGACATCATGAAGGTGGAAGAGGCGCGCCAGGCCCAGCTCCACTACCGCGAAGGCCTCGAGCGCGTCATCGCCGCCTCGGCGCACATTTTCAAGCAGCGCAACCTGCGCGACTTCGCCAGCGGCCTGCTGCAGCAAGTCGTCGCCCTGCTGCGCCTGGAAACGAGCATGCTGCTGCGCCTGCGCGGCGCCAGCGCCATCACGGGCGAGCAGGACTATGAAATCCTCGCGCAGATCGGCGACCATGAAGCCGATGGCGGCATCCTCAGCCCTTCCCTGCTGTCGCAGCTGGACGATGCCAAGAGCAATAAAATCTCGCGCCTGCATGGCGACACCTATGTCGGCTATTTCCCGAACAGCAGCGGCAAGGCTTCCTTGCTGGTGCTCAAGGGCGTAGAAGAAATTTCCGACCTCGATGCGCAGCTGCTGGAAGTATTTTGTTCCGGCGTGGCCATCGCCTTCGACAACATCCTGCTGACGCAGGAAATCACCGATACCCAGGCCGAGCTGATCCTGCGCCTGGGCGACGTGGTTGAATCGCGCTCGCATGAAGGCGGCAACCACGTGCGCCGCATGGCCGAAGTGTGCCAGCTGCTGGCGCAGGCATCCGGCATGTCGGAAGAGGAAACCATGGTGCTGCGCCACGCGGCGCCCATGCACGACATCGGCAAGATTTCCACGCCCGACGCCGTGCTGCTGAAACCGGGCAAGCTCGACGCGGCCGAGTGGGAAATCATGAAGCAACATCCGACAGTGGGCATGTCCATCCTCGACGGCTCGCAGCGCCCGCTCTTGAAGGCGGCCGCCGTGATCGCCCACCAGCACCATGAAAAATTCGACGGCAGCGGCTATCCGCAAGGCCTGGTGGGCGAAGCCATCCACAAATACGCGCGCATCGCCGCCGTCGCCGACGTCTTCGACGCCCTCATGCACAAGCGCTGCTACAAGGATGCCTGGCCATTGGAACGCGTGGTCAGCTACCTGCGCGAAGTGAGCGGCAGCCATCTGGATCCGCAATATGTGGAGTTGCTGATTGCGAACCTGGACGAAGCGCTGGCGCTGAATCAACGTTTCCCGGATTAGAAGGCGTACGCCGGATTACGCTCGGCAAACCACGCTTCGGCCCAAGACCCCAACTTGGGCTCTCCGGGCCGAGCGGGCCTGAAAAATGCCGAGGGCAAGGCGCGGCGACGCAGACAGTACGCATGTACGGCAAGGAGCCGCAACGCCGCCATCGGCATTTTCTCAGGACCGCGTCTCCGGCGCGCCGTTTTCAAGTTTCAAGCACTCTTCGGCTCCAGCGGAAAACGGATCTTGTAATGCAATCCCATCCCCGGCGCGCTGACCACTTTTACGGTGCCACCCAGCGGCCCCGTCACCAGGTTATACAAGATATGCGCACCGAGGCCGCTGCCGCCCGAACCGCGCTTGGTCGTGAAGAAAGGGTCGAACAGCTGGCCCAGGGTGGCGCTGTCCATGCCCATGCCGTCATCGCTGTAATCGAGTTCCAGCATGTCGCCGGCCGTCCGCACGCTGATCTTGATCTTGCCCGGCTCGCCTTCGGCAAAGCCGTGCACGAGTGAATTGACCACCATGTTCGTGACGATCTGCGAGACGGCACCCGGATAGCTGCGCAGCTGCACCTCGGGCGCGCAGTCGATCTCCACTTTCACGGGCTTGCCTTTCAGCTTGGGCTGCAGCGAGAGCAGGATTTCATCGAGATATTTGCGCAGATTAAAGCTGCGCAATTCATCCGATGACTGGTCCACGGCCACCTGCTTGAAGCTGCGCACCAGCGCCGCGGCGCGCTGTGTGTTCGTCGTCATGATGCGCAAGGTCTGGTCGATGATGTCGAAAAATTGCCGCAAGCCGTCTTCGTCGAGCTGGCCGCCTTCCAGGTCTTCGCGCGTCAGTTTCAATTCCTGCACCAGGTGGCTGGTGGCCGTGACGCATATGCCCAGCGGCGTATTGATTTCATGCGCCACGCCGGCCACCAGCCGTCCCAGGGACGCCAGCTTTTCCTGGCGCACCAGTTCCGACTGCGCTTCCTGCAGGGCGCTCAAGGCGCTGTTCAGGGCCGCATTCTGCTCTTCCAGCGCTTCCTTGGCCTGGCGCATGGCGCTGTCGGCCTGGATGCGCGCCATCGCCACGGCCACGTGGCTGGCCATGAAGGCCAGCACGTCCAGTTCCGCCTGGCCATACACGACGGATTCGTCGTAGCTTTGCACGATGATCACGCCATATTTCCGATCACCGAGCAGCATGGGCGCGCCCATCCAGCTGGCGATGCCCACATTGCCCAGCGGCTCGTCCATTTCGCCGCTGGCCACCAGTGCCGCATAGCTGTCCGCATCGAGCAGGCACGCCTGCCGGCGCGCCAGCACGTACGAACTCATGCCGATGCCGTAATGAAAGCGTTTCACGGGCGCCTGCGCATCCTTCTCGTCGACGAAATACGGGATCGTGATGTCCTTGTTGTCCGGGTGGTACAGGGCGATGAGGAAATTCTTTGCCGTCACCAGCTCGCTGATGATGGCGTGCAGGCGCGCATACAGGGTCGTCGCGTCGGCCGCCTGCGCCGACAGGTTGGCGATTTCATACAGCGCATGCTGCAGGTTTTCCGCGCGCCGCCGCTCGGCCACCTCGTGCGCCAGCAGGGCCGTGCGCTCCTGCACCGCCTTTTCCAGCCGGTCCATGCTTTGCATGCCCTGCAAGGCGCTCGACACGTGCGTGGCGATCAGCGCGAACAGGGCCTGGTCTTCCAGGCTGAAACGGTGCTGCGCGTCATAGCTCTGGATGACGATGGCGCCCAGCACCTGGTGCTGCTGGTCCAGCAGCGGGCAGCCGATCCAGTGCTCGGCCGCCGTGCCGCCGCCCCAGGCGCCGCCGCCGATGGCGCGCATGGCGTCGTCGGCGGCCGTCATCACCAGCTGCTTGCGGTTGACGATGACCCATGCCGTGGGCGACTGCGCCGCGCTGGCCAGGCGCACGCCCTCGTCCGGATCGGGCGCGGCGTCGAATTCGTCGACAAAATACGGAAAGCGCACCAGGCCGTCGTCGCGGTCGCTGAGCGCCACGTAAAAGTTGGCCGCATACATGATGCGCCCCAGCGCCGTATGCACCGCCTGCAGGAATTCGCTGATATCGCTGCAGGTGCTCGAGCGCTGCCCGATTTCCAGCAACACGGTTTGGACGGCTTCCAGGCGGCTGAGACGGCTTTCCATGGGTGACTATGTGCCTTGTGCAAATATATGTTCTGGAAAACAATATTATCAGTTCAGCCCCGCCTTGGCACGGCATAAAACGCAGAATCTTGCCTTGAGGCAGAGCAACACACGCCACGCGCGCATTTGCCACCTTGGCGATACAGTGGCAGACTAGGCCCCTTCCTACAGACCAGACCGTCCTCATGACCGCCACGCTACGCGCCAAGCTTCGCCCCTACACCCTCGCCGGCCTGCTGGCCTTTGCCGCGCTGGGCATGCCGCCGCTGTGCGCCGCGCCAGCCAAGGCGCCGGCGGCGGAAACGGCCGATGGCGGACGCTATTTCGGCCCCCTCGTCGCGGGCAAGATGCATGGCCAGGGGCGGCTCGAATACGCGAGCGGCGCGTTTTACGAAGGGGGTTTTGCGCGCGGCGTGTTTTCCGGCCAGGGCAAGCTGCGCCAGGCGTCCGGCGTCGAATACACGGGCGCCTTCCGCCAGGGCGCCTTCGACGGCATCGGCCGCTACACCTCGCCCAAGGGGGAAATCTATGCGGGCAGCTTCGTCAACGGCAGCTTCGAGGGACAAGGCCGCTTCCAGGGCGCCGACGGCGCCACCTTCGAAGGCCAGTTCAAGCACTGGCGCCCGCACGGCGCCGGCAAGCTGACCGACACGGACGGCACCGTCTTCGAAGGCGACTTCGTCCAGGGCCAGGTGCAGGGCAAGGCCAAGGTCACCACCAGCGACGGCATCCGCTACGAAGGCGAGCTGAAAGACTGGAAATTCGAGGGTGTAGGCGTGCTGCGCACGGCCGACGGCGACGAATACCGGGGCGGCTTCAAGAATGGCCAGTTCGACGGCAAGGGCGTGCTGCGCTACGCCGTGGCGCAGGCGGACGGCCGGCGCGAAGACAGCGGCAACTGGACGGAAGGCCAGCTGGACGACCCTGCACTGGACAAGCTCACGCGCGACAATATCGAGCTGGCCCTGTACAACCAGCGCAGCCTGCTCGACGGCGCCCTGGCACGGATCGCGCCGCGCGATGCGGCGAAAAAGATCAATCTGTACCTGCTGGGCGTGGCCGGCGATGGCGCGCAGGAAGTGTTTCACCGCGAAACGGCCTTCGTGCAGCGCCAGTTCGACCGCGATTTCGGCACCGTGGGCCGCTCCCTGATGCTGGTCAACAGCCGCAACACGGTGGCGCAGCAGCCGATGGCCACGCGCACCAGCATCGCCGCCAGCCTCGATGCCTTGGGCGCGAAGATGGACAAGGCCAACGACATCCTGTTTTTATTTCTCACCAGCCACGGCTCGCCCGAGCACGAACTGGCGCTGGCGCAAAACGGCATGGATTTGCACAGCCTGCCCGCGCAAGAGCTGGCGGGCATGCTCAAGCACAGCGGCATCCGCTGGAAAGTCATCGTCATCTCCGCCTGCTATGCGGGCGGCTTCATTGCGCCATTAAAAGATGACAACACCCTCATCATCACGGCCGCGCGCAGCGACCGCACCTCGTTCGGCTGCGACGACCAGAACGATTTTACCTACTTCAGCGAAGCGTACTTCAAGGAAGCGCTGCCAAAGAGCGCCGGCTTTGCCGACGCGTTCGACAAGGCAAAAGTGCTGGTGCAGGCGCGCGAGGCGGCCGATTTCCTCGAAGGCGGCATGGAGGCGGAAGAGCATTCCGAGCCGCAACTGTTCCAGGGCAAGGCCATCGCCGCGCAGTTGAAGGCGTGGCGCGCCCAGCCACGCTAAGCACAGCACGGCCGCCCGCCTTTCTGTACAATAGCCGTCACCATGCGACGATTTTTCCTCATTTTGCTGCTGTTCGTGCTTCCGCTCCAGATGTCCTGGGCCGCGGCGAGCGCGTATTGCCTGCACGAGGAAGGCAAGGCGGCGCAGCACCTGGGCCACCACAGCCATCAGCACAAGGCCGATGCGGACAAAAAACCCGCCGGCGATAAAGCTGAGCAGCAGAAAAAAGGCCAGCCGCACAGCGATTGCAACGTCTGCCATGGCATCGGTCATGCGTGGCTGCCGGCCGGTTCCAGCCTGCCCATCGGCGACACGGCGTCCGTCAACGCGGACACTTCCCCCTTCTTTTACGCTTCCCACATCCCGGACGCTCCCAAGCGCCCCGACTGGTCGTCGGCCATCTAGGCCGACGGGACGTTTCTTTCACTGATTGCAATAAGCCAGGCGCCAGCCTGCGCGTCCCGTCGAATTCTTTTCCGTACCCTGGAGAATTCGATGCACCGTTCCATCTATCTGTTATTACTCTCAGCCGGCCTGCTCGCCGGCAACTTTGTCCATGCGCAAACACCTGCGGAACCCGCCGGTCCCCTGACCCTGCCCGCCGCGCTGCTGCTGGCCGAAAGCGGCAACGCCACCCTGTCGGCCGCCCGCCATGAACTGGCGGCGCAGGGCGGCGCCCTGCAACAGGCGCGCGCCCTGCCCAACCCGGAATTGCAAACGGTGCTGGAAGACACGCGGCGCGCCACGCGCAGCACCACCGTGCAACTCAACCAGCTCATTGAGCTGGGCGGCAAGCGCGGCGCGCGCGCCGCCGTCGCGCAGCGCGGCGAAGACCTGGCGCAGGCCGGCCTTTCCCTGCAGCAAGCCGACACGCGCGCCGCCGTCACTTCCGCCTTTGTCGACGTGCTGGCGGCGCAAGAAGGCTTGCGCCTGGCCGACAGCGCGCAGGCGCTGGCCGCGCGCGCCAGCGACATCACGGCGCGCCGGGTGACGGCCGGCAAGGCGTCCCCTGTCGAGGAAACCCGCGCCAGGGTCGCCGAAGCGAGCGTGCGGCTGGAGCTGAACCTGGCCCGCAGCACGCTGGCCGGCGCCCGCAAACGCCTGGCCGCCCTGTGGGGCAATGCCACGCCCCGCTTCAGCGTGGCAGAAGGCCGCCTGGAAACCTTGCCGCAACTGCCGCCAGGCAGCGAACTGGCGGCGCGCCTGGAGCAAGCCCCGGCCGTGCGCCAGGCCCGCAGCGCGCTGGCGCAACGGCAAGCCATGCTGGACGTGGAACAGCGGCGCGCCACGCCCGACGTCACGGTGAGCATCGGCATGAAACGCTCGGAAGAACTGGGCCGCAACCAGGCCATCATCGGCCTGGCCCTGCCATTGCCTTTGTTCGACCGCAATGCGGGCAACAAATTGGACGCCCTGCGCCGCAGCGACAAGGCCAGCGACGAGCTGGCCGCCGCCCGCATCGCCGTGCAGACCGACGTGGCCGCCGCTACCGAACGCCTGGCCACGGCCCGGCTCGACGTGGAAAGCTTGCGCCAGGACATCTTGCCTGGCGCACAAAGCGCCTACGACGCGGCCAGCAAGGGCTTTGAGTTCGGCAAGTTCGCCTTCCTCGACGTACTCGATGCCCAGCGCACCTTGCTGCAAGCCAAAAACCAATACCTGCGCGCGCTGACGGAAGCACAGCACGCCGCCGCCGAGATCGAGCGCCTGCTGGGCACACCAGCTCCCCTGTAAGGAATACCCTCCATGAATATCACACTGAACAAAAAGCAGGCGATCGCCATCGCCTCCATCGCGGCCGCCGGCATCGTGCTGGCCATCCTCATCCTGGGCACGGGCAATTCCAAGGCCCCGTCAGCGCCTGCCATCCAGGCGGAAGCCCATGCCGAAAAGAAAGATGAACACGGCCACGCAGAAGTGGAAGGCAGGCTGGAATTGACGGCGGCGCAAAGCCGCGCGGCCGGCGTCGTCATCGCCACGGCCGCGCCCGGCCGCATCAAGACGACGGTCGCCCTGCCCGGCGAAATCCGTTTTAACGAAGACCGCACGGCCCACGTCGTGCCGCGTCTGGCCGGCGTGGTGGAAGCCGTGCAGGCGGACCTGGGCCAACTGGTCAAAAAGGGACAAGTGCTGGCCGTTATCGCCAGCACGGAACTGTCGGAGCAGCGCAGCGCGCTGCTGTCGGCGCAGCGGCGCTTATCCTTGGCACGCTCCACGTATGAGCGCGAAGAAAAACTGTGGCGCGAGAAGATTTCGGCCGAACAGGATTACCTGCAGGCGCAGCAAGCGTGGCGCGAGGCGGAAATCGCCGTGCAGAACGCGCAGCAAAAGCTCAGCGCGCTAGGCGCGGCGAACACCGGCAAGGGTCCGCTGAACCGCTACGCCATCCGCGCGCCGTTCGACGGCATGGTGCTGGAAAAACACATCACCCTGGGCGAAGCCGTCAAGGAAGACGCGAACATCTTCGTCATTTCCGACCTGTCGACCGTGTGGGCGGAAATCGCCGTGCCGGCGAAAGACCTGGCCACCGTGCGCGTGAATGGCAAGGCCGAGGTGAAAGCCAGCGCTTTTGACGCCAGCGCGCAAGGCACGATCACCTACGTGGGTGCGCTGCTGGGCGAACAGACGCGCACGGCGAAAGCACGCATCAGCTTGCAGAATCCCGACATGGCCTGGCGCCCGGGCCTCTTCGTCAGCGTGGAAGTGGTGTCCGGCGAAGCGGACGCGCCCGTCACCGTACACAGCACAGCCATCCAGACGGTGGAAGACAAGCCCGTCGTCTTCGTGCAGGTGAAAGACGGCTACCAGGCCACGCCCGTGGTGCCGGGGCGCAGCGATGGCAAGTTGACGCACATCAAGCAGGGCCTGGCCGCCGGCACGCCGTACGCGGCGCAAGGCAGTTTTGTCCTGAAGTCCGAGCTGGGCAAGGACTCCGCCGGTCACGAACATTGATCACGGCCAGACAAAGGAAACCATCATGTTTGAACGCTTGATCCGCTTCGCCATCGACCAGCGCTGGCTGGTGCTGCTGGCCGTGGCCGCCATGGCCGCCCTGGGCATCTACAGCTATCAAAAGCTGCCCATCGACGCCGTGCCCGACATCACCAATGTGCAGGTGCAAATCAATACCCAGTCCGCCGGTTATTCGCCGCTGGAAACCGAACAAAGGGTCACCTTCCCCATCGAGACGGCCATGGCCGGCTTGCCGAACCTGGAACAGACGCGTTCGCTGTCGCGCTATGGCTTGTCGCAAGTGACCGTGATCTTCAAGGATGGCACAGACATTTATTTTGCGCGCCAGATGATCAATGAGCGCTTGCAGGAAGCCAAGGAAAGCTTGCCGGCTGGTATCACACCGAAGATGGGTCCCGTGTCCACGGGACTCGGCGAAATCTACCTGTGGACGGTCGAAACGCAGGAGGGCGCGACCAAGCCGGACGGCACGCCATACACGCCGACGGACTTGCGCGAAATCCAGGACTGGATCATCAAGCCGCAGTTGCGCAATGTCGCGGGCGTCACGGAGATCAACGCCATCGGCGGCTACGCCAAGCAATACCAGGTGGCGCCCTACCCGGAAAAACTGGCCGCCTACGGCATCAGCCTGCAGGACGTGGTGACGGCGCTCGAGCGCAACAACAGCAACGTGGGCGCCGGCTACATCGAAAAGCAGGGCGAGCAGCTGCTGATACGCGCGCCGGGCCAGGTGGCGTCGAAAAGCGACATCGGCAACATCGCCGTCGCCAATGTGCAGGGCGTGGCCATCCGCATCCGCGACGTGGCCGACGTGGTGCTGGGACGCGAGCTGCGCACGGGCGCGGCCACGGAAAACGGCCGCGAAGTGGTGCTCGGCACCGTCTTCATGCTGATCGGGCAGAACAGCCGCGCCGTGTCGCAAGCCGTCGATAAAAAGATGGTGGAGATCAACCGCAGCCTGCCCAAAGGCGTGCACGCCGTCACCGTGTATGACCGCACGGTGCTGGTCGACAAGGCGATTAATACGGTGAAGAAAAACCTGCTCGAAGGCGCCGTCCTGGTGATCGCCATTTTGTTTTTGTTCCTCGGCAATATTCGCGCGGCCGTCATCACGGCCATGGTGATTCCGCTGGCCATGCTGTTCACGTTTACGGGCATGGTGCAATACCATGTCAGCGCCAACCTGATGAGTCTGGGGGCGCTCGATTTCGGCATCATCATCGATGGCGCCGTGGTGATCGTGGAAAACTGCGTGCGCCGCCTGGCCCATGCGCAGCAAAAACTGGGACGGCCGCTGACCTTGCAGGAGCGTTTTCAGGAAGTATTTTCCGCATCGCAAGAAGCGCGCCGCCCCCTGCTGTACGGGCAGCTGATCATCATGGTCGTGTACCTGCCCATCTTCGCGCTGACGGGCGTGGAAGGCCGCATGTTTACACCGATGGCCCTGACGGTGGTGATCGCCCTGCTGGGCGCCATGCTGCTGTCGATCACCTTCATCCCGGCCGCCGTGGCGCTGTTTATCGGCGACAAGGTGGCCGAGAAGGAAAACGCCATCATGCGCGCCGCCAAGCGCTGGTACGCGCCGCTGCTGGACAAGGTGATGCGCAACACGCCCGTCGTGTTGACGGGCGCGGCGGTGGCCGTCGTGCTGTCGGGCTTGCTAGCCACGCGCATGGGCAGCGAATTCGTGCCCATCCTGAACGAGGGCGACATCGCCATCCAGGCCCTGCGCATCCCCGGCACCAGCCTCACGCAATCGCTGGCCATGCAGCAGCAGCTGGAAAGCAAGCTGATGGCAAACCACAAGGAAATCGCGCGCGTCTTCGCCCGCACGGGAACGGCCGAGATCGCCTCGGACCCCATGCCGCCGAATATTTCCGACGGCTACATCATGCTGAAACCCCGCGACGCATGGCCGGAACCGAAGAAGTCGCGCGCGCAATTGCTGGCGGAAATCGAAGCCACGGCCACCAGTTTGCCCGGCAACAACTACGAGTTTTCGCAGCCGATCCAGCTGCGCTTCAATGAACTGATTTCCGGCGTGCGCAGCGACGTGGCCGTGAAACTGTTCGGCGACGACATGCTTGTCCTCGACAGCACGGCGGCGAAGATCGCCGGCGTGCTGGGCAAGATTCCCGGCGCAACAGAGGTAAAAGTCGAGCAGACGACGGGCCTGCCGATGCTGACAGTGCAGATCGACCGCGAGCAGACGGCGCGCTACGGCCTCAACATTGCCGACGTGCAGTCGGCCATTGCCACGGCCATCGGCGGGCAAGAGGCGGGCACCCTGTTCCAGGGCGACCGCCGCTTCGACATCGTCGTGCGCCTGCCCGACAGCCTGCGCAGCGACCTGGAGCAACTCAAACGCCTGCCCATCGCCCTGCCCTTGGGCGCGGCGGCGGAGGGCCGCGCGCGCTTCATCCCGCTCGGCGAAGTGGCCAGCCTGCAAGTGGCGCCGGGGCCGAACCAGATCAGCCGCGAAGACGGCAAGCGCCGCATCGTTATCAGCACCAACGTGCGCGGGCGCGATATCGGCTCGTTTGTTGCGGAAGCAACGCAGCAGTTGCAGGCGCAGGTGGCCATTCCCGCCGGCTACTGGACCAGCTGGGGCGGCCAGTTCGAGCAGTTGCAGTCGGCGACCAAACGCCTGGAACTGGTGGTGCCGGTGGCGCTGGCCCTCGTCTTCGTGCTGCTGTTCGCCATGTTCGGCAACGTCAAGGATGGTGTATTGGTGTTCAGCGGCATCCCGTTCGCCTTGACGGGCGGCATCGTCGCCCTGTGGCTGCGCGACATTCCCATGTCGATCTCGGCAGCGGTCGGCTTCATCGCCCTGTCCGGCGTGGCCGTGCTCAACGGCCTGGTGATGATCGCCTACATCCGCCAGCTGCGCGAACAGGGCATGCCCTTGCAGGAGGCGATACGGGAAGGCGCCATCACGCGCCTGCGGCCCGTCTTGATGACGGCGCTGGTGGCCTCGCTCGGTTTCGTGCCGATGGCCATTGCCACTGGCACGGGCGCCGAAGTGCAGCGCCCGCTGGCCACCGTGGTGATCGGCGGCATTTTATCGTCGACGGCATTGACCCTGCTGGTGCTGCCGCTGCTGTACCGGCTGGCGTACCGCAAGGATGAGAACGTGGAAGAGGAAGCGGGCCGCATGCGCGTGAGCGAAGGACACGCGTAATCGGGCACGGCGCCGGCGCTCGTGGCGGCGTCGGATTACGGCCTTGCAGGCCTAATCCGACCTACCTGCTCACACAACGTAGGTCGGATTAGCGTGGCCGAAGGGCACGCGTAATCCGACAACACCACGCCGACAATACGGCGTCGGCGTCAAGGCCGGCGGTAGCCGCCTTCGATCCAGTTCGCCGCGGACGTGGCGTTGAACTTGAACGCGGCCGAGGTGCGCACCTTGGCGATCTGTTCGCCGTCGGCGTCGTAGGCGCTCAGTTCCGCGTAGGGGTGGTCTTCGTCGGGGACGATGTCGAACATCACCTTGATCTGCCCCTCGTCGGTGGCGACGAACACATTCTTGTGCAGTTGCGCGTGCAGCTGCTGCTCGTGGCGGCGCAGCACTTCCGAGGCGGTCTTGACCAGCGTATTGAAGGCGTTGACGTCGAGCGGCTTCGGGTTTTTCTTGTCGCGGCCCATGGTCCACGGGCCCACGAGAGCAGGCTCCGGTTCGCCATCCTTGATCATGGCCACGGCCCAGCCTTCATCTTCCTCGTTCTTGATCACGCGCGCCGTCCAGCCATTGCCTACCCACAGGCGCGGCTCCTGGATCGGGGCGTCATTGTCCTGCTCGGCGGATTCGTCGGAAAAATCGGGGAAATCGGTACTCATGGCGGTGCTCGTGATGGAAGGTCGGGGCTAGCATGATAGTCGAAAACGCCCGCCCGTGCCGCCTTCACGGCGGCATGGGTGAACGTTCAACACTTCCTTCGCGCACCTTCCAGGCAACTGTCAGCACATGGACATGGCAGGCCGGTTCGGCCAGGTCAGCGGCGGGCCGGGCGGTACCCAGCGCGGGTCGATGGCCGGCAGCGGCGCATGATAATTAAAAGGATTGATGATGATCGGCGGTATCGCCGATGGCGCGCCGACAGGCTCGGCGCAGGACTGCGTGGCGCTACGCTGGCGCGTGGTTCGATGGTGAAAAAGGGATAGCGATTGATCCCCGGTATCTGCAAACAAAAGCATGCTGCCCTCCTTGCGAGACTGAGGTGTTCAGTATAGGACGGCTTGCGCACATTACAAGAAAAGAAATCTTGTTCCAAATCAGTGTTTTCTGGCCGCCAGCGCCTTCCATACCGTGAAAATGACGGCCTGTCGCACGCCGCTGGCGGCAAGCGGGGCGCGCGCCTACAGTGTGACCATGCAATACCCGATCACCCACACACCGAGGCTTACCATGAAAAAATTGCTCACCTTCGTCCTCATCGTCATGCTCGCCTGCCTGTTCCTCGACAAGATCGGCGCCACGGACATGCACATGCAGCTCAACGGCGACGAGATCGACGGACCGCTGGAGTGGCTGTTCGGCCTGGTGTTTGCCGGCGGCGGCTTGCTGATCGCCGCCATTGCGCTGGTGTGCGGCGCCGTCGTCGCTGGCGTGGTGCTGGCCGGCGTCGGTGTGGTGCTGATCGCCGTGGTGGCCCTGTGCGTGGCGCTGGCGCTGGCCTTGAGCACGCCCGTGCTGCTGCCGCTCTTGATTCCCGTCGCCATCGTCTGGCTGATCGTCAGCCGCAACCGCAAGCAGGCGCAAACGCGTCAGCACAGCCTGTAATCACTGCGCCATGAACTTGCTGAGCACGCCGTCGCCGCCGCCGTCATTCTGTTCGATGCGGTTGCGCCCGCCCCGCTTGGCCCGGTACAGCGCTTCGTCGGCGCGCGCCAGCACGGCGTCGCAATCGGCATCGGTACCGACCATGGCGGCCATGCCGATGCTCACCGTGACGGTGAGCACAATGCCGCCATCGATGGTCAGCGAACTTTCCGCCACGCGCCGGCGCAGCCGTTCGGCAAACACGGCGGCGGCGCTCAGATCCGTGCCCGGCAACAAGATGGCGAATTCCTCGCCGCCCACGCGGCCCGGCACGTCGACCTTGCGCAGCGCCTGGCACATCAGCGCGCCCAAGTGGCGCAGCACGGCATCGCCCACGGCGTGGCCATACTCGTCGTTGACGCGCTTGAAATGATCGATATCGAGCATCAGCACGCTGGCGCAGCTGGCCAGTTCGCGCTGCAAGCGGGCATGCTCGTTTTCCAGCGATGCCATGAAGTGGCGGCGGTTCGGCAAGCCGGTCAGGAAATCCGTGGTGGCCAGCTGCAGCAGTTCCGCGTTCATGCGCTTGCGCTCGGTGATATCGAGCGAGGACACCATGACGAAATCGAGGCTGTCCGCATGGCCGGGCATTACCAGCAGGCTCAATTCATTTTGCCGCGCCGCGCCGTCGAGACGCACGAAACTGCTTTCGCACTCGTACAGGTGGGCGCCGCCAGCCAGCGCCAGCAACGCATCACCGAAACGGGGCAAGGCGCTGTCATCGAAATTCTGTGCCAGGCTCAGCGCGCCACGGCGCTGGTCATCCTCGTTGGCGCGCACCTGCGCCAGCGCGGCGCCGTTCGCATCGATGATGCGCACCAGGCCCGCCAGCTTGCGCAGCGCGTCCGGATTGGCCTGAAAGTGGGCGCCCAGGTCGCGCATGCCCGCTTGCTCGAGCGCGTCGAGCGCTGCGCGCACGGCCGACCAGTCCTGTTCCCACAGGGCCACTGGCGCATGGTCGTACAGGCTGCGGAAACGCGCTTCGCCGGCGCGCAGGGCCAGCGCCACCTGCGCCTGCTCGATGGCCATGCCGGCCAGGTGCGCCGCCTCGCTGAGCCGCGCCAGATGCGCCGCGCCCGGCAGGGTCGGCTGGCGGTGGTACGCCATCAGCACGCCCAGCAGCTTGCCCGAGCCGCCACGCACGGGCTCGGCCCAGCATGATTGCAGCTGGGCCCGGCACGCCAGTTCCATCGTTTCCTGCACATTGGCATGCAGGTCGCCCACGATCACGCGCTGGCCGTCGCGCACGGCTTGCGCGGCGATGCCATGCACGCCCTGCAGGGTGTCGAGGTCGTGGCCGTGGCTGGACAGGTTGAAAAACGCGGGCAAGCTCGGCGCCGCGCCCAGCACCAGGCGGTGGCGGCTTTCATCGAGCAGCAAGATGCTGCACAGCATGGCGGGATGGTCGGCTTGCACGCTGAGCACCACGCTTTCCAGCACCCGTTCCAGCGGCGCGCCCGTGGCCAGCATTTCCAGCACTTGCCGCCGCGTATGCTCGCGCCGCTCCATCTGGCTGCGCTCGCTGATATCGCGGAAGGTCCACAGGCGCGCCTGCTCATTGCCCAACTGCATGCTGCGCACATATTGTTCGACCACCCGTCCATCGCGCAGATGCAGCACGTCGCGCCGCTCGCGGTGGCCGTGCGGCGCATGGGCGCGTGCTCCAAGGAAAGGTGCAGCCTGCTCCAGCTGGCTTTCCACATGGCGCACCAGCGCCGCGCCATCGGCTTGCCAGTCGAGCGCGTCGGGCACTTGCCACAGGTCGCGGAAACGCCGGTTCGAGGTGAAGATGCGGCCGTTGATGTTATCGACCAAGATGCCGTCGATCGTCGAATCGAGGATGCTGCGCAGCATGGCCTGGCTGCGCTGCGCCGCCTCGGCCATCGCCAGCACGCTCGCCTGGCCCTGCTCCAGCTGGCCGGTCAGCTCGCTCGAGCGCGCCAGCGCCGCCTGGGCGCGGGCGCGGCCCGCCGCCAGCAGCCAGGCCACCAGCGCCAGCACGAGGCTGGCCAGCAAGCCCGCCAGCGCCACCAGGCGGGGCCGCGCCAGCAGCTCGCCATCGAAGCCCGGCATGGCGCGCACGCGCAAGGTCCAGGCGCGGCCGGCGGNGGGCGCGGCCCGCCGCCAGCAGCCAGGCCACCAGCGCCAGCACGAGGCTGGCCAGCAAGCCCGCCAGCGCCACCAGGCGGGGCCGCGCCAGCAGCTCGCCATCGAAGCCCGGCATGGCGCGCACGCGCAAGGTCCAGGCGCGGCCGGCGATGGTGATGACTTGCAGCGACACCAGGCTGTCCGAGGCTGCGGACGACAAACCGCCCGGCAAGCTGTCGTACATCAGGGCCGCCTCGGCCAGTTGCGCGCCGTCATAGATTTCCAGGTCCAGCTGGCGCGCCGCCTCGCCGCCCACGCCTGCCATCAGGTCGCCCATGCGGAACGGCGCAAACACCCAGGCGCGCAAGGCGGTGCGCCGCTGCTCCATGCTGGCATGCGGCAAGCCGTTGTCATACACGGGCAGTACGACCAGGAAACCATGCGCCTGGTCGCTGCCGCCATCTTGCACCAGGTGGATCTTGCCCGTCATGGCGGCCTGGCCCGTGTCGCGCGCCTGCTCGAGCGCGGTGCGGCGCACGGGTTCGGACCAGAGGTCATAGCCGAAGGCCAGCAGGTTGCTGTCGCTTAAAGGTTCCAGATACGTGATGGGCGCATGCCAGGCACGCTGGCCGTACGGACGCACGGCATAGCCGGGATAGCCTTCCGCGCGTACGCTGGCCTCGTGCCGCGCCAGCGCGGCGCCGGGCACCAGCGGCAGATAGCCGATGCCGTGAATGCCGGGAAAGTTTCGGTCGACCTGCTGCACCGCCAGATAGGCATGGAATTCGCGTCGCGTGACGTCCTGCGAACTGGCATACAGTCCCTGCACCCCGTGCAGCACCTGGATATAGGTCTGCATGCGGCCAACGATGTTGCCGACCAGTTCGCGCACGCGGAAATCGAAATCGGCCCGCACCTGCTGTTCGCTGGCGTCGTGGGCATTGCGCCAGGCGCCATACGTCAATCCCAGGCACAGCGCCAGCACCAGCGTGGCCAAGGCGCGCGGCCCCACCCAGTGCGACACTGGCCGGGCAAACCACGACGAAGACGCGCGTGTAGACATGGCAGGCTGACAGGCAGGACGACATCAAACCGCGACACTGCCGGCAACATGGCTGGCAGCGGGCTGCACGATTACCATCGGTAGTCGATGAGAATGATAGTACGTTACAGCGGGCGCCCTTGCAATGCCGAATATTGTATCAAAAAGACCACATATTTCATCGATGCAATGATGTGTACTCCAGGAAAATTCAATGCCATGAAAACCATTCCCGCCGGCTGCTATGATCGCCCTGTCATCCATCATCAGGGAGCCGCGTTTGCAGCAGGACAGCTGGCAGGGAACACTATGGCTGGCGCCGGACTTTGCCATCTTGCATGGCGCAGCGGGCGCCACGGATCGCCACGCCCATTATGCGCACCAGTTGATGCTGAGCACGGGCGCGCCTTTCACGGCCGAGCTCGACGGCAGCGTCCACACGGCGCGGCACTTGCTGATCGAAAGCCTGCGCCCGCACGCCATCGTGGCCGCACCGGCGCCCATGCTGACCATCTATGCGGAACCGCAGCGCCTGGGCGGTGCAGCCTTGCTGGCGGCCGCCGCCCATGCCGGTGCGCCCACGCTGGACCATGTCGCCGCCGCATTGCAGGCTCAGCCGCGCGAGCCCCTGCCCGATCCCCGCTTGCGGCGCGCGCTGGAGCAGGTCGACATATTATTGTCGGGCAAGGTCAGCGCGGCCGCCGTGGCCGCGGCCGCGCATTTGTCGCTGAGCCAGCTGGAACGCTTGTTCAGCGCCCGGCTGGGCTTGCCCGTGCGGCGGCTGGTGCTGTGGCGCCGCTTGCGCCTGGCCATCCGTTTTATCTTGCTCGGCAGCACCCTGACGGACGCGGCACACGGCGCCGGCTTTGCCGATGCCGCGCATTTTTCGCGCACCATGCGCAGCCTGTTCGGCGTGCGCGCCGACCGCAGCTTGCGCCAGCTCGACGTCAGGCTGCTCGATTGATGGCTTTACGCAAGCCGGCCGGCAGCTCGGGCGCGCGTACGCCCTCTTCCGCGCGGAACGGTTCGATCAGCTGCGCTCCATAGGCGACGGGATAATCGGGCCGGCTGCCGATGCCCAGGTCCTCGCCCCGCATGCGGTAATCCGGTGCATCGAAGGCGGTGCCCAGCAAGCGGTCCCAGCAGGTAAAGAACAGGCCGAAATTCACGTCACCGGCCGTGCCGTATTTCATGTGATGAAAACGGTGCAGCGGCGCCCAGGCAAACACGTGGCGCAGCGGCCCCATGCGCATGTCGACATTCGCGTGCTGCAGCAACAGCTGGATCGCCACGGCAAACGCCAGCACAGCCATGACCTGCCGCGGTATGCCCAGCAGCAGCAAGGGCAGCATGCCGCCCGCCGCTTCCAGCAGCAGATGCAGCGGGTGTTTCATCCAGCCATTGAAACCATACAAGCGCCGCACGCTGTGGTGCACGGCATGCAGTTTCCACAGAAAATAAGAACGGTGGCTCAGGTAATGCACCAGGGTAATGCCGCAATCGGCGATGAGGATGGCCAACAGCAGCTGCGCCCAGAACGGCAGCTGGACCGGCCAGAATGCGCCCAGCGCCAAGTGCCCTGCCAGCAAGGGAAAGGCAGCCAGGCCCAGCAGGTACAGCGCTTCGTTGACGAGCGCATGCACGACATCGCGCCCGCCGTCGCCGTGAGCGTGGTTCCACGCGCCGTCATACGGCAGGTAGCGTTCGGCAAGAAAGGAAGTAATCAGGGCCAGCAGCAGCAAGGGCGGCAAGACCCAGAGCGAGTAGTGGCACACTGCGATCAGGCAAGCGGCGGCGCCGATGAAGCCGGCCCAGAAGAAGGGGCCGTACAGCGCGGCAAAGAGGGATGTCATGGCAAGGCGCTCCTGTGGCAAAAACCACAGCATGGCTTGCCACCCTGCCGCGCCGCTTGAAGAAACGGCGCAAAACTACTTACTTGGCGGCCTTCCTCGCCGCGTATTGCTGGTAGCCATTCGCGCGCAGGGCGCAAGCGGGGCAAGTGCCGCAGCCATAGCCCCAGTCGTGCAGCTCGCCGCGCTCGCCCAGGTAGCAGGTGTGGGTGCCGCTGCGGATCAGGTCGACCAGCGGCTGGCCGCCCAGGTCTTCCGCCAGGTCCCAGCTTTGCGCCTTGTCCAGCCACATCAGCGGCGTTTCCAGTTTTAAACGCGTGTCCATGCCCAGGTTCAGCGCCACTTGCAGCGCTTTCATCGTGTCGTCGCGGCAATCCGGGTAGCCCGAGAAATCCGTCTCGCACATGCCGCCGACCAGCACCGTCAAGCCGCGGCGGTACGCCACGGTGGCGGCCACCGTCATGAACAGCAAGTTACGGCCGGGCACGAAGGTATTCGGCAAGCCGTTTTCCTGCATGACGATCTCGACGTTCTGCGTCATGGCCGTATCGGAAATGGCGGAAATCAACGACAGGTCGATCATGTGGTCCTGGCCCAGGCGGCTGTCCCACTCGGGCGACTGCCGGCGCATCTGTTCCAGCACGCCGGGACGCACGGTCAGTTCGATCGCATGGCGCTGGCCATAATCAAAGCCGATGGTTTCCACGCGACTATAGTGCTTGAGAGCCCAGGCCAGGCAGGTGGTGGAATCTTGTCCACCGCTAAAGAGCACCAGTGCGGAGTCCGTTGCTAGCATAATTTCTTTCTTTTCAGTTTGATTCTGTTCGAATTGTGCGCGGAGAAACATGATTCCCAGCGCAAAAAATACTTATTCGTCCGCCATCAGTTTACCTATTCCGGTAACATGCAGTCAGCATTTACTTATCTGGAGCACCATGTTTTCTGCACGACCCATACGGCATACGGCTGCCGGCAAGGCGATACGACCACGAATTTTGGCACAAGTAGTGACAAAAGCAATGGGTCAACTGATACTGGCGGGCGCCGGCAGTGTCATCTCGCTGTTTCCCATCGCCCATGCCGGCGCGCAGGAGGGTACGCAAGAACGCACGCAAGATGCCGTTGCGGACAGCCCCGCCACGGACACGGCGCCCGCCCCGCTGCAGTACGAGGTCAAGGTGAACGCACCCGGCGACCTCGATGAGCTGCTGGAAAAAAACCTGGACCTGGAACGCTTCCGCGGCAACCCGCGCATGGACCGCGAACAATTGCAGCGCCTCGTGCGCGATACGCCCGAGCAAGCCAAAAACCTCATCGCCACGGCCGGCTACTACACGCCCGTCGTCACGGTGCGCGTCGACACGACGGGCGCCAAACCCCTCGTCATCGTCGACGTCGAGCCGGGCCAGCCCGTGACCGTCGACAAGGTCGAGCTGGAATTGCGCGGCTTCGATCCCACGCCGCCGCTGGCCGCTTCCGAACCCTACGATACGGAAGCCCTGAAACGCAGCTGGTCCCTGAAAACGGGCAGCGTGTTCCGCCAGGCGGAATGGGAATCGGCCAAGCGCGCCCTGCTGCGCGAAGTGGTGCAGACGCGCTATCCGCGCGCCCAGCTGGTCGATACGCAAGCCGTGGTCGACCCGGAAACGCACAAGGTCTCCTTGCTGGTGGTGCTCGACAGCGGCCCCGAGCTGCGCTTCGGCGAACTGCGCATCGAAGGCCTGAAGCGCTACGATGCCAGCATCATCCGCAACCTCGACAAGATACGCCCGGGCGACTATTACAGCGAATCGGCGCTGCAATCGTTCCAGGCGCGCCTGCAGGACACCGGTTACTTTGCCAGCGTGGAAGTCAGTGCCGACATGAGCAGCATCCTGGGCGAGCAGATCGAAGCGGGCCAGGAAAGCCAGCAAGCGGAAGCCGAAGGTGCCAGCGCCGGGGCCGCGCCCGAAGCCAGGCCCGTCAACCGCGGCCCCGCGCCGCAGCTGCCGCTGGTGGTGCGCGTGACGGAAAACAAGCAGCAGAACGTCAGCGCCGGTCTCGGTTTCAGTACGAATACGGGGAATCGCGCCCAGCTCAACTATGACAACCTGAACGTATGGGGCACGCGCTTCAAGAGCGCGCTCACCATGGAAACGAAGAAACAGGCGGCGCACGCCAATTTTTACTTTCCGACGACGGCGCGCGGCTACAACGACAGCGCGGGCGCCTCGTTCGAGCGCAGCGACATTTCCAATGAGATCACGGCCGTCACCACCATCTCGGCCAAGCGCAACTGGGGCGGCACCAACCTCGAGCGCAGCCTGACGTTCGAATTCCTCAGCGAAGACAAGACCGTCGTCGGCCTGGAACAGACGCGCAGCAAGAGCTTGCCGCTGACCTATGCCATCACCAAGCGCAGCCTCGACAGCCTGCTGTTTCCCACCAAGGGCTATGTCATCAATGCCCAGGTGGGCGGCGCCCTGCTGCCCCTGCTGACGGACGAGCGCTTCGTGCGCGTGGCCGGCAAGGCCGTGTATTACCGTCCGCTCGGTGAAAAAGGCGAGCTGATCGTGCGCGGCGAAATGGGCGCGCTGGGCTCGAAGGAAAAACGCGGCGTGCCGGCCGTCTACCTGTTCCGCGCGGGCGGCGACCAGTCGGTGCGCGGCTATGGCTACCAGGAACTGGGCGTGAAGGAAGGCGACGCCACCGTCGGCGGGCGCTACATGCTCACCGGCAGCGCCGAATACCAGTACTGGTTCAAGCCGAAGTGGGCGATTGCCGCCTTCTATGACGCCGGCAACGCGGCCGACACGGTCAAAGCGGCCATGACGCCGAAATCGGGCTATGGCCTGGGCGGGCGCTACAAGAGCCCCGTCGGTCCCATCAATGTCGACGTGGCATATGGCCACGCCGTCCACGCCTACCGTTTGCACTTCTCTCTGGGATTCACTTTCTGATGTCCGATATTACTACCGAGTCCCACGACGCCGCGCCGCCACCGCCGGCGAAAAAACCGCGCCGGGCGCTGCGCTACGCGCTGATCGCCGTCGCCAGCCTGGCCGTGCTGCTGGGCGGCGCCTTCTGGTTCCTTGGCCGCGAATCGACCTTGCAGATGCTGGTGCAAAAAGTGGCCAGCGCCAGCGGCGGCGAGATCGCCGTGTCGGGTGTGTCCGGCTCGCTGTACAACCGCATGCACCTGGGCCACGTCAGTTACCGCAGCAAGACGCAGCACATCCTGGCCGACAACATCGACATCAACTGGTCGCCATTCCAGTTCTTCTCGGAAGGCATCGCCATCAGCGAACTGCACGTGGCCAGCCTGTCCGTGGAAAGCACGGCGCCATCCGAGGAGCCGTCAAGCATGCCCGCCAGCCTGGCCGCGCCTTTTAAAATCGGCATTGCCGACGCGCGCCTGGACAAGGTAACGCTGGTGAGCGCGGGCGGCAACACGGTATTTGAAAAGATCCATTTCACCTTGTCTGGCGACAAGTCGCAATGGCAGCTGGCAGACGCCTCGGCCCTGACGCCGTTCGGCCAGGCCACGGCCAGCGCGACGATCGCCGCCACGCAGCCTTTCAAGCTCAGCGGCAAAGCGAGCTTGACGCAGCTCAATGCCGCCGCCGGCGAAAAACCGGCCGCCCTGGCGCTGCAGCTGGGCGGCGACCTGAATGTGCTGGACGTCACGGCCAAGGGCAGCGCGGGCGCGGCCACGGCCGATGCCCGGCTGGCGCTGGCGCCGTTCGACCCCGTCATCATCCTGCGCTCGGCCAGCATTCAGGGCCGCAACATCAATCCGGGCAAGTTCGACGCCACCTTGCCGCAGGCGGACCTGAGCCTGGAACTCGACGCCGCCATCGACACCCGGCCGACCAAGCAAACGGTGTCAGGCAAACTGGCTTTCCTCAACCACGCCACGCCGGGCCCCATCGACCAGCAAAAGCTGCCGCTGCGCCAGTTCGAGGCACGCCTGGGCGGCACCCTGACGGCCACCACCCTGGAGGCGGCCATCATCGATTTCGGCAACGCGGGCAAATTCACGGGCGGCGGCAAACTCAACCGCAACGCCGTCGATGGCCCTATCGGCAATGCGCAACTGACCTTGCACACGGACAAGATCGACTTGCAGCACATTTACAGCAGCATCAACAGCACGAAGATCGCCGGCGACATCGTGCTCGACAGCGACGGCAAGACGCAAACCCTGCGCGCCAGGCTCGGCGAAGCCAAACTGCGCCTGGACCTGGAAGCCACCCTGGCCGATTCACTCGTGCAATTGCACAAGGCCACCTTGCAGGCAGGCAAAAGCAATATCAACGCGACGGGCCAGATCCGCCTGAAGGACGAACAGCCCTTCAAGGCCGTGGCCAGCACCAGCCGCCTCAATCCCGCCGACTTCGGCGCCTTCCCCGTGGCCGACCTGAACCTCGACGTGCGCGCCAACGGCCACGTGGCTCCCAAGTGGCTGGCGAACGCGGACTTTACCGTGCGTCCCAGCAAGCTGCTCGACCAACCCTTGTCCGGCAAGGGCAAGCTGACGGCCGACGCGGCCCATTTCAGCGGCATCGACGTACAATTGGCACTGGGCAAGAACAACGTGACGGCCAAGGGCAACTTTGGCGGCGCCGGCGAAAAGCTCAACTGGAACGTCGATGCGCGCCAGCTTTCCGCCCTGCAGGGCGACCTGCTGGGCACGGTGCTGGCCAGCGGCGTGGTGCAGGGCACCTTGCAGCAGCCGCGCACGACATTCGTTGCCGACGCGAAAGGACTGGGCCTCACCAGCGGCAAGCGCCCCGCAGCGGACAGCGCCATCCACGCCAGCGGCGAAGTGGGCTTGACGGGGCCGAAGCAGCAGGCGGCATTGACCATGACGGGTTCCTTGCAAAAGATTAATCCGGCCGCGTTTGGCGCATCGCTGCCCAACGGCAACGTGAATGCGGATTTCAACGGCAACGGACGCTTGACGAGCGACTGGCAAGTGGCCCTCAACCTGGCCCTGCGCGAATCGACCCTGCAAAACGCCCCGCTGGCCGGCTACGCCAAGCTGTCGGCCAATGCGAAACGCATCGACAGCGTGGATACGGAATTGCGCCTGGGGCCAAACAGCCTGCTGGCCAAGGGCGCGCTGGGCGGCGCCACCGACCGGCTGACGTGGAAACTCGATGCGCCGCAACTGTCGACCCTGGGTCCCAAGTTTGCCGGCGTGCTGCATGCGGCCGGTTCCGTCTCGGGCAAGATGGACGCGCCCGCAGCGCAGCTGACGCTCGATGGCAAGGATCTGACCTTCTTTGGCGACCAGCAATTGAAAGCCGTGAAAGGCAGCGCCAGCGTGGGCGCCGGCCAGGGCGCGCTCGACCCCATGGTCAGCAGCCTGGAGATCACCGGCTACAGCACGCCCACCTTCAAGCTGGCCAGCGCCCGCCTGGGCACGACGGGCACGCGCGGCAGCCATACGGTCAGTTTGACGGCGCGCAATGACGATTTCGATGCCGCCGTGCAAATCCGCGGCAGCCAGAGCGGCGCCGCCTGGACGGGCACCGTCGACAGCCTGCAAAACAAGGGCCGCTATGCGCTCGTGCTGCAGGCACCCGTGCCCGTGAAAGTGGCGGGACCGGCCGGCAGCGGCGTGGCCGGCCTGGGCCAGCCGGAACAGATCAGCGTGGGCAACACCGTCATCAAATTGCCGGCAGGCAGCATCACCATGCAAAACCTGGTCAAGAACGGCCCCCGCTGGACCAGTTCCGGCCAGGCGGCCGGCGTAGCCCTGACCTATCTGGCGCAAGTGATTCCCTCGCTGCAAGCCAATGCGCGCAGCGACCTGACCCTGGGCGCGCAATGGTCGTTCGACATGCAGGTGCCGACGGCCGCGCAGAAAGATCCCAAGGCCCCCTCTTTGGCCGGCATGCTGCACATCTACCGCGAAAAAGGCGACGTGACGGTGGGCGTGGAACAGCCGCTGGCGCTGGGCTTGCGCACCTTCGATGCCCGCGTGGATGTCGCCAACCAGCAGCTGCGCCTGGCCGTGAAACTCGATGGCGCGCGCGCGGGCCAGAGCGATATCAATGCCACCGTGCACATGCTGAACGGGCGCATCAGCAACGACAGCGCCCTCTCGCTGACGGGCACCACCAATATCGATTCGTTGGCGTGGCTGGCCCCCCTGACGGGCCAGCCTGGCCTGGAACTGGGCGGCGCCTTGAAGGTGGCCCTGTCCGGCAGCGGCACCATTGGCGCACCGCAATTGAATGGCGACATCAACGGCAGCAAGCTGCTGCTGAACTGGGCCGACCAGGGCTTGAAATTGCGCAATGGCGTGCTGCAAGCCAAGCTGGCCGGCGATCAATTGCAATTGCAGCGTTTGAGTTTTGACGGCGGCGATGGCAAGGTGCAGGCGGATGGCTGGGTACGCTTTGCGAATGGCGAAGCGAGCCTGGAACTGAAACTGCTGGCCGACCGCCTGCAGGCGCTGTCGCGTCCCGACCGCACCCTGGTCCTGTCAGGCAACAGCACCCTGGTGCGCAACGACAAGCGCTTCAGCTTTGAGGGCAAGTTCAAGGCCAACCGCGCGCTGATCGAACTGGCGCCGCAGGATACCCCGACGCAAAGCAGCGACGTGGTGGTGCTGGGCAAGGAAGTCAAGGGCGGCAAGGAAGCGCCTTCGCTGCCCCTGAATATCGACCTCGAGTTTGACCTGGGCAATGCCTTCCACCTGCGCGGCATGGGCCTCGACGCGGATTTGGCCGGCAATGTGCGCGCCCGCGTCATCAACCGCGCCGCGCCGCGCGTGACGGGCAGCATCAAGGTCACCAACGGCCAGTACGCCGCGTATGGGCAGAAGCTGTCGATCGAACGGGGCTTGATCGCCTTCACGGGCGCCTACGACAACCCCTCGCTGAATATCCTGGCCGTGCGCAAGCGCCCCGAAGGCGAGGCGCTGTCGGAAACGAACGTGGAAGCGGGCGTGGAAGTGCGCGGCACGGCGCAGGCGCCGACGGCCAAGCTGGTGTCCACGCCGAGCGTGTCGGACAGCGACAAGCTGGCCTGGCTGATCCTCGGCCATGGCGCGGAAACGGCGGCCGGCGATGAAATGGCGCTCTTGACGACGGCCGCAGGCGCCCTCTTCGGCGGCTCCGGCGGCGGTTTGCAGGGCAAGCTGGCCAATTCGCTGGGCCTGGACGAAGTGGGACTGGCGCAGGCGAAGGGACTGGAAAGCACGGTCGTCACCGTCGGCAAGCGGTTGTCGTCGCGCGCCTACCTGACGTTCGAGCAAGGCACGAGCACGGCGACGAGCCTGGTCAAGCTGCGCTACAAACTGAACCGCCGCATCACCCTGCAATTCCAGACCGGCACGAACAATGCGCTGGACGTGTTGTATACGTGGGCGTTTGATTAGCGTGGCGGCCAACCATGTTGTCGGATTACGCGGGGCATGGCCCCGCTAATCCGACACCAGCAGAAACAGCAAAGGGCGCCTCGGCGCCCTTTTTCTTGCTCTGCCGCAAAGGCGATCTTACTCGGCCACGTCGAGGCCCCGCTCGATCATGCCTTCGACATACGCGCGCAGATACTGCTCCAGCGCGGGGCCGGACAGCACGTTGGCCGTCAGCGCGCCGTGGGGCGAGCCTTTCAGCACGCCGTCGTGGTACACGCGCGCAATCCAGGCCACGTCCGCGCCCTGGGTGTAATCGAGTTCATAGTCGAACGATTCTCCGCTGACTTTGCGTGTGTAGACTTCCTTGACAATTGCCATCTAAAACAGCCTTTCTTGACGAGTTTCACTGGGATGCGGGTGCGGCACGGGATCGTCCTGCGGCACCGGGTGCACGGGCCCCGGGTGGCGCCCGGGCGCTTCTTGCGGCTCCGGCGCCGGCATGGGTTCATCGACGGGCGCCGGGTCGGGCGCGCGGTGGGCATGGATGACGTTCATGGCTGGCCTCCCTGCAGACAAAAGAAGACCATACCACGAGATGCGCGCCGCCGCCCTTATTTGCCGGCCGGCTTGACGTCGGCGGCCGGCGGCGCCGCGTTCTTCACATATTTCTCCAGCCAGTTGTTGCTTTCATACAGCATCTGCATGATCGATTCGCGCGCGCGGTAGCCGTGGCTTTCGTTCGGCAGCATCACCAGGCGCGCCGTGCCGCCCAATCCCTTGACGGCCTGGAACATGCGCTCGCTCTGGATGGGGAAAGTGCCCGAATTGTTGTCCTGCTCGCCATGGATCATCAGCAGCGCATCCTTGATCTTGTCCGCGTAATTGAACGGCGACATGGCCTGGTAGACGGCCGGTGCCTGCCAGAACGGGCGCTCTTCCGCCTGGAAGCCGAACGGCGTCAGGGTGCGGTTGTAGGCGCCGCTGCGGGCGATGCCGGCGCGGAACAGCCGCGTGTGCGCCAGCAGATTGCCCGTCATGAAGGCGCCATACGAGTGGCCGCCGATGGCGATGCGGTTGCGGTCGGACACGCCACGGCGCACCACCTCGTCGACGGCCGCCTCGGCATCGGCCACCAGCTGCGGCAGATAGGTGTCGTTCGGTTCCTGCTCGCCGTTGCCGACGATGGGGAACGATGGATTGTCGAGCACGGCGTAGCCCATGGACAGGAAGGCGGCCGGGCCCCAGTAGCTGACGGCATTGAATTTGTACGGCGAGCCCTTGATCTGGCTGGCGGCGCTGGCCGTCTTGAATTCCTGCGGGTACGCCCACATCAGGGTCGGCAGCGGGCCGTCGCGTTTTACGTCATAGTTCGGCGGCAGCATCAAGGTCGCCGTCAAGTCGACACCGTCGGCGCGCTTGTAGCGGATCAGCTCTTTCTGCACGTCCTTCAGTTGCGGCAGCGGATGGGGGAAATGCGTGAGGGCCGTCAGCTGCGCGGCGCCCTGCTGTTTCAGGTTGCGCACATAATAATTCGGCTGCTCGGTCGGCGATTCGCGCGTCGACAGCAAGCGGCTGCCCTCCTCGTCCAGCACGGCCACCACGTTTTCATAGTAGGGCGCGGCGCTCTGGAACAGGCGCTGCTTCTCTTTCGTCGCCAGGTTCAGGCGGTCGATGAACGGGCGGTCGCCGTCCTTCGAGGCACCCTGGCCGTCGAGCAGGATGGCCCCGTCGGCGGCGATCAGCAGGCGCGGCAAGCCGGCGGCGTCCGCGCGCATGACGGGCTGGCCCGGATCGTTGTAGCGGTCTTCAAAGGAGCCGGCGTACACGAGGTCGCCAGGCGTGCCCGCCACGGCGGACAGCTGGTCCGGCTCGATGCGCCACTGCTTGACGGCGCGCGTCTTGTACCACGCTTCGCTGAGCAGGGCCAGGTCGCCGCGGCCCCAGGCCACGCCCGCGTAGCGCGAGGCCAGCCTGGCCAGCACGGCCGGCCTGGCGGTGAACGGCGCCGCCTGCATGTAGACGATGTCGCGGATTTCGGCCGCCCTGGCCGGATCGCCGCCGTCCTGCGCCTCGGCCCAGACCAGGGTGGCGGGCGCATCGACGCGCCAGCTGACGGAGCGCACGCCGGCCGACACGGCATCATTGCCTGGCGGCAGCCCTTCCTCCAGCGGCAGGGCCGCCAGCGCGTGTTCCACCTTGCCATTCAGGTCGCGCACGTCGATCTTGTGGGCGAAGTCGTGCGCCGGCACGATATACGAATACGGCCGCACGATGCTGGTCGTCAGCAGGTGCTTGCCATCGGGCGAGGCCGACACGCGCGAGAACTGGCCCGGCTGGCCGACGAGGCGCTGCTTGCCCGCCACGTCCAGCAAGGCCAGCTGCACGGTGATGTAGTGTTCGAACAGCTGCGCATCCTGTTCGTTTTTCAGCAGGTCGGGATAGGTGCGCAATTGCTTGACGCCACCGCCCGGCACGCTGTCCTGGATGGACGGGCCCGTCGGGATGCCGCTCGCCGCTGGCGCCGCGCCCAGCTTGGCCGGCTTCAGCTGCACCAGCAAGGTCTTGCTGTCTGGCATCCAGGAAAAGCCGCGGCCATACACGGTCGACAGCGCTTGATTGCCCAGCTTGCGCGCCGCCTTCGTCTGCACGTCGAGCAGCCACAGTTCCACGCCCGACTCCTTCACGCCCCTGGCGGGATCGGCAAAGGCGACGTGCGTAAACGCCAGGTAGCGCTGGTCGGGCGACCAGGCCAGGTCGGCGATACGGGGCGCCGCCGGCAGGCCGCTGACCTTGATTTCCTTCTGCGTATCAATGTCGAGCAAGCCCAGCCCCGTGTGGAAACTGAAGCGGCTGGCCGAATACGTGCGCGGATTGATGCGCAAGCCGGCCAGCTTCAGTTCCGGCTGCGCCACTTCGCTGATGCTGGGCAAGGATGGCGTGGGCAGCACGGCGGCCAGGTTGCGTTTCGGGCTCAGACTCAGGGTCGGCGCGCGCGGCGCATCGACGATGGCTTGCAGGGGCGCGGGCGGGGCTTGATACGCGCCATCTTGCGCCATGACCAGGGAAGACGAGGCCATCAAGCCGACAGTGATGGGCAGCAAAGGCAAACGAGTAGACATGGAACTCCAGTGGATGAAGGTGGTGACAACAAGCGAGCGCACCGCACCGCGCATGGCGGCGCTTTGTGACAGGGCATAGTGCGTTCATGCCAAGTAAATGTCAACCAGCAACTTTTGCTGTTTGACAAGCATCGCCGCCCGTCCCCATCTGGCTTACAATCGCTGTTTTACCCGTACCCGATTGCCTACATGGAAACCACTACCCTCGCCCTGCTGTTCCTGGTCCCGCTGCTGGTCTGGCGCATTTATTCGCGCCTGAAGAAACTGGTGGCGCGCCAGAAGTCGCAGCTGTGGCGGCACTGGAGCGTGGCGATCGCGTTTCCCGCGCTGCTGCTGTTCCTGGCGACGACGACGAAATTCGAGCTGCTGCCCCTGTCGAGCCTGGGCGCGGCCGCGCTGGCCGGCGGCTGGCTGGGCGTGCTGGGCCTGAAGCTGACGCGCTTCGAACAGGTGGGCAAGGATTTCTTTTTTACCCAGCACCGCTATCTGGGTCTGGCCATCACGATGCTGTTCATCGCCCGCTTGCTGTACCGCGGCATGGAAATTTACCTGAACACGCGCCTGGACGTGCCCGTGCCACCGCCGCCGTTCGGCCAGAGCCCGCTGACCATGGCCGCCTATGGCCTCGTCATCGGCTACTACGCCGTGTATGCGTGGGGCCTGGTGCGCTGGCGCCAGCGCAACAAGCCGCTGCAGGCGCCCGAGTAAGTCAAATCAGTCAATAGTACTGGCACAGGCCGGCGCACGTCGTCACCGACAGCGCCTGGCGGATCGCCGCCAGCGCCGGCGCCAGGACGGGATCGAGGTCCTTGTCCGCATCGGCCAGGCTGGTCAGCAGGCGCTCGCGCAAGGGCGGCGCCATCAGATTGGCATTCGCCGTGGCGTGCTGCGCCGCCGCTTCCAGCATCCGCTTCTTTTGCGCCACGCTCCAGAACGGCACCTGCACGAACTGCACCACGCTCGTGTAAACAACGGCCGTGTTCTTGCTGAACGCGCGTGCGCGCAGACGCTCGGGCCCGCTCACGGCATCGGCCGGCTGGGTGCTGAAATCCTGCTCCATCAGTGCAATCAGATGGCCATGGCAATGCATGCTGAAAGCAAACAAGGTGCTCATTTCATCGCCGTAATTGGCCAGGTTCCGCGTCACTTGCTCCCTGCGCGCCTGCTGCAATTCGGCGCCGGACAGCGGCAACGGCCACTCGAGGCCGTACGCATAGTATGTTTTTCCCAAACGCATGGCCTTTTCGCACACGGCCACGCTCTCGTTCACGTCCTGCAGCGCGGCGACGGGCGCCTGGAACAGGCGCGGACCGTCGGCGATCTGCGCAAACAGCTGTGCAACGGCAGGGTCGCCCAGGCGCGGCAAGCCGCTCTGCGGCGTCGCCTTGGCCATCAGCGCTTCCAGGCGGGTACTCGCTTGCTGGAAATCGGTATAGCTGTCGGCCCAGGCGGCGGGCGCCACGAGGATGGAGGAAAGGCAAAGCAGGCGACCGAAACGGCGCAACGGCGGGGAAATCGACAGGGACATGGGATCAGGAGAACGCTATTGGATAACTGGCAATTATAGGCAATCTATATCCATACTGCATCCAATCAGACGATGATCGCAACGCGCGGCCAGCGCGCCGCATAGTCCTTGCTGGCCACGCGCTGCGCATAACCATCGGCGCTGATGCGCGCCGGGTTGCGCCGCACCACCATGTCGAACAAGTCATCGAGGCCATGCGGCGCGATGATGCCGATCCCGCCGTCGGGCTGCAGCCAGATGCCGACCGAGGTGGCAAATTCGGGCCAGGTAGCGATGGCATCGTCGAGCGACAGCAGCGGCGGCACGGCATAGCCGAAATAGTCTTCGAACCACAGGTGCACGCGGGCCTGGTTGCACACTTCCCACGGTACGCCGGGCAGCACCGTTTCCAGACGCTGGCGCAGCCGCACCTCGCTTTGCGCAAGCATATCGTGCGCATCGAAATACGCCACGTCGACATCGCTCAATGCCGACGGTTGCGCGTAGCCGTGCAAGGCATCCCACACCAGCGTGCGCACGGCGCCGGCGCCGATGCAGCAATGGGGCAAGCCCAGCTGCGCCACGGCGTGCAGCGCCTGCATGCACCACGGCGTGGCGCGGGCGATGGCGCGCAGGCGCGCGGCCAACGCTTCCTGCGCACTCATTCCTATGGCCGGATCTGCGGCGCCACGCCGTCGTTGCTCACCGTGCCTTCGACATTGCCGAAGTACACGTCCAGGTCCTGCTTCGGATGGAAGTTCCGCAGCTTGACTTGCAAGGTGGTGGGATTAATTTTGGTAAACGTGCCGGGGAAGCACAGGCTGACCAGCTCGTCCGGCTTGCCCTTGATCAGGTTCAAGGTGAAGTCTTCGATGCCACTCTTCCAGGTGTTACCCGTCGTCAAAATGTACGAGACCCACACGGCATTGACGAAACCGCTTTCGCCCTGCTGGGCCGCCAGCCGGTTCCACGTCTTGTAGAAGGCCTTGTCGCCGCAGTATTTCTTTTCAAAGGTATTGCCATCGCCCAGGTAGGACGCGCCGGGGCCGGCCGCGACGAAGGGCGCATATTGATGACGCACGCGCACGACTTTACCGGCGGGGAATTTCTGCTGCCACAGGTAGATGACTTTTACGGTCCAGGCTGGCGCCCATTCCTCGTCGTACAGCTGGGCCAGCAAGCCCTCCTTGATCATGATCTTGCTCTGCGCGGCCGTCAGCGGCGCCACCTTCTTGTCGAAAGGCGTGTGCGAGGGGAAATACGCAATCTGCGCGTCCGACAAGCCCAGCTGGCGCAAGCGGGCCGTGACATCTTCGGCGCCCAGCTTGGCGACAAACGTGGTTTTGTAATCCTTGCGCTTGCCATCCACGTCGACCGTGAACTGCCGCGGCTGGCCATAATACGTGGGCGAGCCGTGGTAGCCGGACGAGTATTCGGGCAGAGGGAAGAAAATCGTCTCTTCCACATCCTTCGCCGATTCATTGAGGAATTCGTACTCGACCTTGATCAAGTCCGTGCTCACGCTGAGCACTTCCTTTTTCATGGCCACGGCATCGGTCTTGCCGAACAGGATGCCACCCGCGCTGACGGAACCGATGCCGTCGTTGGCCACGGCCGGCGCCGAACACGCCAGCGCCAGGGCCGCGGCCATAACCAGCTTGCGCACGCTCATCATGCCGCCTTGCCCGGCGCGGGATCGACCCTGCGCTGCAGCACGAAAATCGGTTGCGCCCATTGGGTATCCTTCTTTTTCTTACTGGTGATCAAGGTCAGCTCCGAGGGATCGTAGACGTCCGTATTGTGCGTCAACGGCGTCGTCATCAGGTATTGCGCTTCCGTGTTTTTCAGGAATTCGCCGACCAATTGAATGTTGCGGATATCGAGGTGGGCAAACGGTTCGTCGATGAAGACGAAGCCGCCGGAACCGTCTTCTGACTTCAGCAAGCCGATCAGCAGCACCAGCGACTTCATGACCTGCTGGCCGCCCGACGCTTCGCCGTCGTTCATGCCGATAACGCCCTTGCCATCGAACTTGAAACGCACGTGCAAGCCCGCCTGCGACAGCTGCACGTCGTCGTTTTCCAGGCGCACGGGGTCGGCATGCACTTCGATGCCGGCCAGTTCGCCCAGTTCCTTGATGTTCTTGCTGTAAGTCTTGATGGTGTAGCGCAGGCGCTCCATGTAGGCGCCGCGGGCATTGCCCGTCGCTTCTATGGCGCGGTTGTTCTGGTAGCGGCGCTCGTCCGTTTCCGACTGGCGGCCATGCAGCTGCTCCGACAGGCGGTGGTGCTGATCGATGACGGTGGCGTCGAGTTCCCAGTCGTCGCGCGCCAGGCTGTTTTGCAGGCTGGCCACGCGCAAGTCGACCTGGTGCGCATTCTGGTGCTCGGCCACGAGCGCTGCGCGGCGCGCCGGACGCTTCCAGCTTTTCGGCAAATGGCGCCACGCGTGGCGCAAGGCCAGCAAGGCGCGCGCATGCTCGGCGCGCTGCTCGATCTGCTTCTTGTAGCCGAGGCGCGAACCCGCTTCCGCTTCCGACAAAGCCAGGCGCGCGTTTTGCCACACGGTATCGGCACGCGTGCGCGCCACAGTGGCGTTCTTGGTCAGGTTTTGCAGCTCGCCCAGGCGGCCGCCCACTTCCAGGCGCTCTTCCTTGAGCGGCTTCGAATTGCGCAGCGCTTCGGCGAATTCTTCCTGGCGGGCACTGAGTTCCTTGGCCGCATCGACGCCGGCGATGCGCGCTTTCAAGGCGCCCACTTCGGCCGCCAGTTTCGAGATGGCCAGGGTCAGGGTGTCTTCCTGCCCTTCCAGGCCCGGCAGCGAGCGCAGCAGCGCTTCCAGGCGGCCGCTGCGGCCGGCCTGGCCGAAGCGGTAGCGCGACGCTTCCACGAACAAGGAGCGGCCGCCGCGGCGTTCGCGGTGGTAGGCCTCGGGCGTGATCCATTCCTCATGATTGCCCAGCTTGAAACCGGCCTCGACGGAATCGACCCTGGCAATGCGCGACAACTGCTCGATCAGCCAGCTGGGCACGGGCGCGGAAAATTTCACTACCGCCAGCAGGCTTTCGTCTTTCGCCACCGGCGCCGTGACCAGGTCGGGCACGATGAAGTGGCGGTAGCGCTCCTTCTCGGCCAAACGGTAGGCGGCAGCCGCATCCTTGGCCTTGTCGAGCAGGACCACCGAGGCGTAGCCGCCCAATATACCTTCGACGGCGCCCTGCCAGCGGCTGTCCGTCACTTCGACGATATCGGACAGCATCGCGTGGGAAATCCCCGCGTCGCGCAGCGCGCGGCGCATGCCGCGCACATTGTCCGGCTCCGGCATGGCCGTCTTGCCTTGCAGCGCCGCAATCGTCGCCTGCTCGGCCGTGATACGCGCCGACAGGGCGTCGCGCTGCTGGCGCTGGCGCAGCAGTTCCGCTTCCTTCTGTTCCAGCTGCGCCGCCACTTCGGCAATATCGCTGCCCGAGTCGGCCGCCAGCTTGTGCAGGCGGTCCTTCTGTTCCAGCAGGCTGTCCAGCGGTTTTAATTTTGCATTGATCAAGGACAAGCGGCTCTGCAGGCCGATCGATTCCTGCTCCAGCAAGGTTTCGTTCATCTGCGCGTCGGACAGGGCCTTGGCCTGCGCCGCCAGCGCATTGCGTTTATCGGTCAGCTGCTGGTCCGCCTGCGCCATTGGTTTACGCGCATCGCGCAATTGCCGGCTGGCGACGGCCGCTTTTTCGCGCGCCTCATGGTACTGCAGGCTGGGCAATACTTCTTCGAGCAGGTTGCGACGCTCTTTATGCAGGCCTTCCCACTGGTGGTAATTGGCCACGCGCAAGCGCAAGCCTTCCAGGTTGGTTTTCGACGCTTCCAGTTCCGTCTCGAAGCGTTTCAGTTCCACTTCCGTGTCGCGCTGGTGGCGCTTGGCCTCGTCGTAGGCATCGAGCACTTCCTTGTCGCCGAACACCTGGAACACCAGGTCGAGCAGCTGGCGCGGCGCGTATTCGCACAGTTTGTCCGTCTCGCCCTGCTCCAGCGCCAGCACTTTCGACATGGCCGGCGACAGGCCCGCATTGGCCAGGCGCTTGCGGTAGTTTTCCACGCCGAGCCAGTCGTTGGCGTCCGTGATGTCCTCGATCTGCACATTGCCCGGACGCATCAGATACTGGCGCTTCCAGTCGCCGCCATTTTTCTGGATCTGGCAAAACAGCGTTACTTCATCGTCGCTGAAGAAGCCGGAACTGCGGAACGGGCGGTTCGACAGCTGCTTGCCCACGTTCTTGTTGTCGACCACGGCGCGCAGCCAGGCCGTCTGCTGGCCCGAGTGGCGCGCATAATGTTTATAGGTGCGGCCCATCGAGCAGTCGAGGCCGAACAGGGTGCGCAAGGCATCGAGCAAGGTGGTCTTGCCCGAACCGTTCTGCCCCGCGATGGTGATGATCTTCGCGTCGAGCGGAATATTCTTGATGCGCTGCCAGTAATCCCAGTGCACCAGTTCAAGTGATTTGATATGAAACATGGGCGCTTTCAGTGAGGGAGGTCGGACGAATCGGCGTCGCCGGCGTCGGGCAGGTCGCCGAGGTCGGCGGACAAGTCAGCGTCGAGGTCGACGGCCACCAGGCGCGCCGGCGCGCGCTTGAACACGTCGGCCAGCGCGCCATTGATGATGCGCTCCTTCAAGACGTCCGTATCCATCATCAGGTCCAGCAGCGGGCCTTCCAGGATGACGTCGCCGCGCCGCTCGATGAAGCCCAGCTTGGCCAATGTGCCCAGGTTCATGTCCATGCGCGTCTTCTTGCCCAGCTTGTCGCCGAAGTCCGACAGCAGCGCCTTGTAGGAAATGCCGATCGACGCGTCTTCCGCGCGCGGCAGCGGCTTTTCCGTGCCGAACATGTCGTTCTGGTCGTCGTCCGCGTGCTGGTGCGTTTCCTGGCGTTCGCGCTTGGGCAGGATGATCTGCGCCCACAGCACCACCAGCAAGGCCACGCCATCGCGCGCCAAACCGAAATTATTGTTTTGCCACACGTCGCGCGCGCCGAAAATCTTCGGCTCGATGGTGCGCGTCAGGGCCAGCGTCACATGGTCGGCATACACGTTGTCGAGCAGCTTCAGGCCGCAGGCCAGCAGGCGCGCATCGATCTCGGCGCGGAACAGCTCGTCGGACAGCACGCGCTTGACGAGCTTGTCGTCGCGGCGCAGGGTTTGATGCGTGAGCAGGCGCGCAATCAGGATTTGGGAATCGTCATTCATCGGCTGTGCCGCTATCTAAATCAAGTGAAACATTCAGTGAAAGCGAGGCGATCGACATGGCCGCCACATGGGGGTCGGCCAGTTGGACCATCTCGTCGGTCGGTGTAAAGGTGATCGGCAGACGGGCCAGTTCGGCCGTCGAACCTTGCAAGCTCGCTTCGGACACGTCGCCGAGCAGCGGCAGCATCGAGGCACGGTAGGACGCCACGGCAAAGCTGGCCGGCAGCAGCGAATCCTGCACCGGTACGGACTTCGGCCCTTCCTCGCCGATGCTGGGGAAATTGCCCAGGCTGGCAAAGTTCGACAGGCGTTCGAGCAAATCATCGAGTTCAAGCTGCATGGCGGGACCGTCGCTGATGGTGGTGGGCGCATCCTCGCCGCTAGGCAGGCCCGTGTTGATGATGCCTGCCGCCCGTTCGGACAGCAGTTCCGTTTCGGCCACGTCGATCATCTCGGCCGGCGTGGAGAACAGGGGCACGACGGGCTGGTCGATGGCGCCTTCGGCCAGGCTGGCCAGGTCGTCGTGCAGCAGCAGCCAGCGCTTGATGTCGGTGGTCGACAGGCCCGACTGGCCCAGGTGCACGCGCTGGCGCTCGATCTGATTCAGGGCGCGCGAAAACATGCCCTGCATGTTGAGCAACTTGCTTTGTGCGCGGCCGATCGCCTGCGCCGCCTTGTGCGTGGCGCTGTCCGCGTTTTCATCGGAGGTGATGGCCACGAGGATCTCGGAACCCTTTTCCACCCAGTCGCAGGCCATGTTCCACTTCGCTTGCGCCGTGCGCAGCCGGAATTCGGAACCGGAAGCGATGGCGTCGGAAAACTCCTCCGTCAAGTCGACCAGGCGCCCCAGCAAATGCTGGAGTTGCTCGACCGACACGCCGCCCACGGCTTGCGCGCCCGCCACCTGCGACAGCAGGAAGCCCATTTCCGCCTCGTCTTCCGTCTGGCCCAGGCCCAGCAAGCTGTCGATGGCGGACAGCACATTGCGCGCCATGGGCGTGACGCGGTACACGCCCTGCTGCGCATCCCAGGCCAGCAACTGGTTCGAGCGCAGGCGCAGCAAGACCGTTTCCAGGCTTTCCGGCAACAGATACGCGAGCTTCGTATTGATATCGGCGCGCGTATAGGCGGACGTGGCCGCATCGGACGCGAGCTCGCGCAACACCAGCAGACGCACCAGCACGCCATCGAAACCGCCGTGGAACAGGGCCGTAAACACTTGCAGCAAGGGTTGCGCCCGCTTCAAATGGAAAACCTGTTCGATCTCGTCGGCCGAGATATTCGGCTGGAAATGCGCCTGCAAGGAATCGTGATGCTCTTGCTCTGTCTGATTTGCATCCGTAGCCACGGCTGCACTTGCCATTATATCAATCATTCTTTTCCGGATGAGTGTTCAGCGGGCGGCGCAGCGGGCCCTGGCAGCGCTGCGGCCTTAAAGGTACGCGGGGCGTCAGTATATCAGTTCTGACATGCAATTTAGCGCCTGGGAGGGGGCGCTGCGGACGCGGCGCAACACGGCGCCAACACCGTGCCGGGCCAGGCGGGCAAAACAGGCGAGCCAGCACGGCTCGCCTGGCGCCGAAAATTGGTGAGCACTTACTTCTTGACGATCTTCTGCAAGGTTTGCTCGACGTAATCGCCACCGTCCGCATCGGCGAACGTCACCTTGACGGGATACCATTCCAGCGACGGCGCCAGCCACAGGTCCACTTGCTGGCCCTTCTTGTCCGGCGGCGGCGCCTTGACCAGGTGGATGGCGGCGACCTCGCCCATGCCCGTGGCGACCGTCTCTTCCTTGACGACCTTGAAGGTCCACGGCTCGGCATCATGCGCACCGGCGACAAAAAACGCCCATTCCGAGCCGGGGACGAATTTCTCGGGCGCGGCGCGCGCCACGCTGGCCAGTTGCCAGACGGCGCTGTTGCGGTCCTGTTCGCCGCCTTTCAGCGGATAGCTTTCATCGCCCTCGCCAAACACGATGGTCTTGCTGTCGCGCTTGAAGGTGGTCGTCACGGCATCCTTGCGGAAGCGCTTTTCCACGAACTGGGCTGGCGCCAGACCGTAATCGTCGACCATGCCTTCGCTGCGCTGCTCAAGGATCTTGCCGAACAGGGCAGCCTTGGTTTCGGCCAGCAGCGAGTACTTGCCGTCGCCGGCGCGCCAGTTGCTGACCGATTCGCCGGACAGCGCAATGCCGCGCTGCCTGGCCTTGATCGAATACACGAGGTCGGCCGAGGGCGCAAGCTTGTACGGGCGCTTGATGACGGGGTGGTCCACGGGCGCGTCGGCCATGGCGGGAGACAAGGTGGCGGCCAGCACGCCGGCAGCCAGCAAATGTTTCAAGGTATTCAGAGTCATCATCTATTTTCCTGTAGTGTCATTGACGCGAATTTGGGTCACGGTTTGCGTCGTCAGCGCCCCGTTCGCTTCGGTATTGCGTATTTGTACCGGATACCATTGCATGGACGGCGCCAGCCAGATATCAAGCTGCGATGAATACGTGCCCGGCTTCGGCGGCCGGCGCAAATGCCAGGTCACCAGGCGGCCCATCTTGGTCTCGAGTTCTTCCTCGCCCACCAGCTGGAAGCGGAACACGGTCGCTTCCTTTTCCTCGCCGACAAGGATGTCGATATTGCCCGCCAGCTGGTTGACGTCGGCGCGGCCGATGGCGGCCAGCTGGAACGGCACGGTCGCCTTGTCCTGCGCCCCCTCCTGCCATGGCGCCGTCGCCGTCGTGGCCGAAAACGTGATGGCCTTGGCGTCGCGGTTGAAATGCGTGGCCGTTTGCGCGCGGCCCTTGCGTTTTTCCGTGGCCGTGACGGGCACGATGCCGCTGCCGTCGATCAGGCCCTCGCTGGTCAGCACCAGCAGGTTGATGCGCGTGATCAACATGCTCAGGCCCACTTCCAGCTTCAGCTGGTACGTGTCGCCCCGGTTGTCCCACGCCATCGCGGCCACGCCCTGCCACTTGGTGCCGTCGGCATCGCGCCGGTCCACGTGCAGGTCAAACTGGGCCGAGGCGGGCGCATTCGTCTTGTAGCGCCGCGCCTGCTCGACGGGCGGTGGCGGCGGGCTAGCCGGGGCCGGCACCTCCGCCACGGCGGGCGCGGGCGCCG
>NZ_NEHB01000032.1 GCF_002127655.1 Janthinobacterium sp. GW456P | reverse complement strand
GCTGCTCAACGGCGGCCAGGGCGCCACCCTGCCGCGGCACCCGCCGCACGTGCCCGGCGGCGCCCCGCCCCGCTTCCATCCCTACGTGCCCGAGGCTACGCCGCTGTACCCGCAGCCGCAGGAATTGCTCGACGCGGCCATCGGCGCCGCCGGCCCCGCCAGCGCGCCGGAAAGCCGCGCGCCGCAGCTGAGCCTATCGGTCATCCACGGCAGCATGGCCTCGGCCGATGCGCCCGTCATGAGCGGCTGCTACGCGTCGGAATCGCTGCGCGGCAGCATGAGCTTTCTCGACCGTCTGCTGGCCGGCAAGCTGCAGGAAATCCACGCCCTCGGGCGCTTCCCGCAGCGCCCCGACTCCGCCCTGGTGGTGCTGCAGCCCGATGCGGCGCGCCGGCCCGGCGGCGCCATCGTCATCGGCCTGGGCGCGCTGGGCGAGCTGACGCCGGGCGAACTGGCGCGCGCCTTTGCCGGCGGCCTGCTCGAATACGCGTGCGTCTGCCTGCAGGTGCGCGCCGCCGGCCATATCGCCGCGCCGCCGATGGGAGAGCACGGCTTGCGCGTGGCCAGCCTGCTGTCCGGTTCCGGCTACGGCGGCTTGAGCATCGCCCTGTGCGCGCGGGCCCTGATCGACGGCGCGCGCAGCGCCAACCGGCGCCTCGAAGACGCGGGCATGGCCTGCCGCATCGGCCACATCGCCATCTATGAACAGTCCGAGGCGCGCGCCATCGCCGCCGCCGTGGCCATCGAGCAGATCATGGCCGAAGCACGCTACCAGGGCAGTTTCACGTTCGAGCGGCGCATCCGCCACAGCCCGGGCGGCTACCGGCGCATCCTGCCCAGCCTGAGCGGCGACAACGGCTGGCGCCGCGTGCAGATCGTCGCCGCGGATCTGTCGGGCGCCCTGCGCTTCACGGTGCTGACGGACCGCGCCCACAACAGCGTCGACGAGGAGCCGAATCAGCGGCAAGCCGTCGATGGCCTGATCATGGACGCCACCGACAACACCACCGACCAGCCGGGCCTGTCGCGCGCCCTGTACGAACTGATGCTGCCCAATGGCCTGAAGGCGGCCATCCCCGAGATGCGCGGCCTGATCCTGGCCGTCGACCAGAGCGCCGCCATCTACCCGTGGGAACTGATGCGCGACGAGGCGGGCAGCGAGGAAAGCCCGCTGTCGACGCGCATCGGCATGGTACGCCAGCTGGCCAGCCTGCGCGAGCAGCCGTCCGCCGTCAGCCCGCCCAGCAACAGCGTGCTGGTGATCGGCGACACCGATTCCGGCCTGCCCGAGCTGTCCGCCGCGCAGGCCGAGGCGCAGGACGTGGCGCGCATGTTCGGCGCGTACGGCTACCAGGTGCGCGAGCTGCTGCGCCCGCAGGCGCAGCGCGTGCTGGTGCACCTGTTCGATGAGCGCTATTTCGCCATCCACCTGGCCGGCCATGGCGAAGTGGCCGGCCCCGGCATCGCCCATACGGGCCTGGTGCTGGGACCGAAGACGCGGCTGACGGCGGCGCAGGTGGGTAAATTGAAGCGCGTGCCGCAATTCGTCTTCATCAATTGCTGCCACCTGGGCGACATGCGCCCGGACGCCATCGCGCCCTGGTCGAAACTGGCCTCCAGCCTGGCCACGGCCTTCATTGAAATGGGCTCGCAAGCCGTGATCGCGGCCGGCTGGCGCATCGACGACCAGGCGGCCAGCATCTTCGCGCACAGCTTTTATCACGCCATGCTGAGCGGCGAATACTTCGGCGACGCCGTGCGCCTGGCGCGCGAGGCGGCGTATCTGCAGTTCCCCGCCTCGAACACCTGGGGCGCCTACCAGGCGTATGGCGACGACCGCTACCGCTTCCCGAACACCCAGAGCCGGCCCTGGCAAGCGCCCGATTACCACTACCACGGCCATTTGCTGGCCGACCTGGAAACCCTGCACGCGCGCCTGGCGGGCGCCGATCCCGCGCGCCGCGCGGCCATCGAGGAAAAGCTGGGCAGCATCGAGGAAGCCGTGCGCGCGCGCTTCTTCGGCTGCGCCGACATCCGCGAAAACATGGCCGCCACGCGCGCCGGCCTCGGCGGCCTGGAAAACACCCTGCGCGCCATCGAGCATTACCGGGCGGCGCACAGCGCGGCCGACGGCAAGGTGGGCTTGCGCGCGCTGGCGCACTGGGCGGAACTGGAAATACGCCAGGGCGCGGCCCTGTGCGGCCTCGATGCGGGCTCCGGCATCGAAGTGCCCGCCGTGCCCGACCCGGTGCAGGGACGCCAGCTGCTGCAGGATGGGAAACAGCATATCGACCTGCTGGTGGCGCTGGCGCCCACGGCGCAGCGCCTGGCCCTGCTGGGACGCTACTGGGCCTTGCAGGCGCGCCTCGCCTGCCGCGAGGGAAGCTCCGGCGCGCCGGCCCTGGGCGCCATGACGGACGCCTGCCTGGCCGCGCTGGAAGAAGCGCGGCGGCGCAGCGGCGCGGCCGACTGCGACCTGATTTTCCAGGTACTGGCGGGCGCCCTGCTGTTGAAAGCCCATGGCGACGGCGGCGCCTGGCGCGCGCTCGATCCGCAGCTGGGCGACTTGCTGCACGACGCCATCGCCTATGCGCGCCAGCGCCACGCGGACGAACACCGCGCCATCGACGCCGGCGCCCCCGTGCGCGCCGCGCTGCTGGCGGCGCTGTGGCAGCTGCCGGAAGGCCAGCCCTTCGACGCGCCCGCGCGCGCCGCCTTCCTGGCGCTGTATCACGACGCCGTGCGGCGCCACGGCAGCATCGGCGAACCCGAAACGATCACGGCGCCGCTGCGCTTCCTGCTCGAACTGCTGCCGCCCGACGGCGCGGAGACCGGCTTGCGCAGCGCCGTGCAGGCGCTGGCCAGCCAACTGCAGGCCTCGCTGCCCGGCGCGAGCCCTGGCAGCCTTAGCCTGGCACCACCCCGTAATGGCGCGCATAGCGCTCGTCCAGATTCGCCAGCGGCATCATCATGAACATGTCGGCGCTTTCGAAATCAGGGTCCCAGGCCGGTTCGCCGCAAATCCAGGCGCCCGAACGCAGATAGCCCTTGATCAGCGGCGGCACTTGCGGCTTGTGCGCCGCTTCCACCTGGTGGATGGGGAAAGGCAGGTGCGGCGTGACGCGGTACTCGCTCGGGGCCATGTGCTTTTCGGCCAGCGCTTGGTACACGGCGACGGCGTTATGGCCGCCATCGGCCAGGCTGATGCTGGCGCAGCCGACCAGGTAGTCGCAGCGCTCGCGGCGCATGTATTCAGCCAGGCCCGACCACAGCAGCATGATCACGCTGCCGCCCCGGTATTTCGGGTGGATGCAGGCGCGGCCCGCTTCGACCATGCGGCCGCGCAGGTTCTTCAGGCGGCTCAGGTCGAACTCGTTTTCCGAATACAGGCGGCCGATCTTGGCCGCCTTGGCCGCGCTCAGCACGCGGTACGTGCCCACCACTTTCAGGGTGTCGGCGTCGCGCACGATCAGGTGATCGCAGTGCGCGTCGAATTCATCGCTGTCGAGGCCATCGGCGTTGGCCAGCGACGTCAATCCCATCGTCTCGATAAACACCTTGTAACGCAAACGCTGGACTTCACGCAATTCCGCCGCCGTCGTGGCCTGGCTCAGCACCAGTTGGACCGGACGGGCCTTGGCTTCGTTTGATGCGATTATGTTTTGCATGGTTTCATCCCCTGTGATCAAGACGACTCCAGCGTACTTGCCTAATATGTCAGGAAAATGACAGCCGAATGTCATTTCCGTGACGCAAGTCAATGCCCTGCGGGGATCGTGCATAATTACCACACTCGCCCAGCCGAAAGAGCCCATGACAGACACCGACGCCGTCCATATCACGCCCTACACCAAGCCTGCCGCCGGCTGGGACGCCCTGAAACACGTGGCCATCAGTCTGCGCCAGGAGCGCGTCGCGCCCGCGAATCTGAAGGCGCTGCTGGCGCAAAACCAGCCGGACGGTTTCGATTGCCCCGGCTGCGCCTGGCCCGACCGCCACCACGCATCCACATTCGCCTTTTGCGAAAACGGCGCCAAGGCCGTCGCCGCCGAAGCGACCAGCCGCCGCGCCGGCCCGGAACTGTTTGCCAGCCACACCGTCACGCAGCTGCTGGAACAGTCGGACTACGCGCTCGAGCAGCACGGCCGCCTGACCGAACCGATGGTCTACGACGCCGCCAGCGACCGCTACGTGCCCATCGCCTGGGAAGACGCCTACGCCCTCGTGGGCCGCCACCTGCGCGCCCTGCCCGATGCCAACCAGGCCGCGTTTTATACGTCGGGACGCGCCAGCAACGAAGCGGCCTTTTTGTACCAGCTGATGGCGCGCCTGTACGGCACCAATAACTTCCCCGACTGCTCCAACATGTGCCACGAGGCGACCAGCCGCGGCTTGCCGGCCACCGTGGGCATCGGCAAGGGCACGGTGACCCTGACCGACTTCGAACTGGCCGACACCATCCTCATTTTCGGCCAGAATCCCGCCACCAACCACCCGCGCATGCTGGGCGAACTGCGCGAGTGCGCGCGCCGCGGCGGCAGCATCGTCTCCATCAATCCCCTGCGCGAGCGGGGCTTGCAGCGCTTCATGGACCCGCAAAGCGCGCGGGAAATGGCAACCCTGGACAGCACGCGCCTGGCCGGCCTGTTCGTGCAACCGACGCTGGGCGGCGACTTCGCCCTGATCAAGGCCGTCGCCAAGCGCGTCGTCGAGCATGACGATGCGGCGCAGGCGGCAGGCAAGCCCGCCGTCATCGACCACGCCTTCATTCTTGAGCACTGCAGCGGTTTCGACGCCTTCCGCGACGACCTGCGCGCAGAACGCTGGGAATTGCTGGTGCGGGAGTCGGGCGTGGCGCGCGCGCAGATCGAGGCATTGACGGACATTGTCGTCAAGGGCCGGCGCATCATCGCCACCTGGGGCATGGGCCTGACGCAGCACAAGCACAGCGTGGCGGCCATCCGCATGCTGTCGAACCTGATGATGCTGCGCGGCCAGATCGGCAAGCCGGGCGCGGGATTATGTCCCGTGCGCGGCCACTCCAACGTGCAGGGCGACCGCACGGTGGGCATCGAGGAAAAGCCGACAACCGCCTTCCTCGACCGCCTGGGCCAGGTGTATGGTTTTACTCCGCCGCGCGCGCACGGCCACGACGTGGTGGCCACCATCGACGCCATGCGGCGCGGCGACGTCAAGGTCTTCATCGCGCTGGGCGGCAATTTCGCCGCCGCCACGCCGGACACGCCCGTCACCTGCGCAGCGCTGCGCCAGTGCGCGCTGACCGTGCAGGTGGCCACCAAGCTCAATCGCAGCCACCTGGTCATCGGCAAGGAAGCCCTGTTGCTGCCCACCCTGGGGCGCACGGAGATCGACCTGCAGCACGGCGTGGCGCAGGGCGTGACGGTGGAAGACTCGATGAGCATGGTGCACATCTCGTACGGCCGCAATGCGCCCGCTTCGCCGCAGCTGCGCTCGGAAGTGGCCATCGTGGCCGGCATGGCCGAAGCGGCGGTGGGCAGCAATCTGGTCGACTGGCGCGCGTATGCGGCCGACTATGCGCGCATCCGCGACGATATCGAAAAGGTATTCGACGATTTTTACGACTACAACGCCAGGGTGGCGCAGCCGGGAGGTTTTCATCTGACGGTGGCCTCGCGCGAGCGCGTGTGGAAGACGGCCAGCGGCAAGGCCAGCTTCCTCGTCGCCCCGCTGGACCTCGATACGCCGCTGCACCGCGCCCGCGAGCGCCATGGCGAGCGCCTGATGGTCTTGATGAGCACCCGCTCGCACGGCCAGTACAACACCACCATCTACGGCATGGATGACCGCTACCGCGGCGTGTACGGCACGCGCAAGGTGGTCTTCGCCAATGCGGCCGATCTCGCCATGCTGGGTTTTAAGGATGGCGACATGATCGATCTGATTGGCGCCTGGGATGATGGCGTGGCGCGCCGGGCCGACGGTTTCCGGCTGGTCGCCTATGACATCCCGCGCGGCTGCCTGGGCGCCTACTACCCGGAGACGAATGCGCTGGTGCCGCTGGCCAGCACGGCCGACGGCGCGGGCACGCCGACGTCGAAGTCCGTGCCGGTGCTGCTGGAACGCAGCGCAAGCTACAAGGCGATGCCCGGCGTGTAATCGACGTACGCATCCTGGCGGCAAAAGCCCACCAGCTTCATGCCCGCCTGCGCGGCGATGGAAATGGCCAGCGAACTGGGAGCGGAAATCGTCGCCAGCAGCGGAATCTGCATGCGCGCCGCCTTGCGCGCCAGCTCGTAGCTGCCGCGGCTGGACAGGAAGACGAAGCCGCGCCGCATGTCGATATCGTGCAGCGCCAGATGGCCGATCAGTTTATCGAGGCCGTTATGCCGGCCGACATCCTCGAACGCGTGCACGATGTCGCCGTCGGGCGTGCACCACGCGGCGACATGCACGCCGCCCGTTTCCCGCATCAGCGCCTGGTGTTCGCGCAGACCGCCCGATGCGCGCGCCAGCGCGGCGGGCAAGTCGACGCGGATCAGGGGAGGCGGCAGCGCCGCAGGCTGCAAGTCGAGCATGTCGATGCTGTCGATGCCGCACACGCCGCAGCCCGTGCGGCCCGTCAACTGTCGGCGCCGGTCCTTCAGGCGCACGAAATCCTCCTGCGCGATGCTCAAAGCCACTTCGGCGGAATCGGGACGCAGCAAGACTTCGCAATCGAAGATGGCGGCAGCCGATGCCACCACGCCTTCCGTCAGGGCGAAGCCATAGGCGAATGCCTCCAGGTCGCGCGGCGTGGCCATCATGACGACGTGGGAAATGCCGTTAAAGACCAGCGCGACGGGGATTTCCTCGGCGACGTGGTCGATGGCATCGGTGGACTGGCCCGCGCGATGGCGGACGATGGCGCGTTCGACAAAGCCGGCGCGTTCTGTACTGGTATCTTCTGACATGGCAACCATGGGGGAACTATCACAGGCCCCATGGTAAACCAGAACGGCCAGGCAGGGGGCGGCCCCTGCCCGCGCCATCAATCCTTCTTCGGACGGCCGGTTTTCAGCTGCGGCAAGCCGGCCAGCACGTTTTGCAGCGTGGCCAGGTCGATCTGGCTGATCAGCGCCACGCCGATGCGCAGCAATTCGCTTTTCTTGATCTCGAAACCGGCCTTCAGGCAGGCTTTTTTCACCTGGCCCAGGACTTCGTATTCCGCTTCCGGCATGGTGAAGCTGTCGCGCACCAGTTTCGGCTTGCGGGCTTTTTCCTTGACGGCGGCAACCTTGGCGACCGGCGCTTTTTTCGCTGGCGCAGGCTTGGCGGCGGCCTTGGCCGGAGCTTTCGCTACCGGCTTGGCAGTGGCTTTCGCGGCGGGCTTGACGGCGGCTTTGGCCACCGGCTTGGCTGCCGGCTTGGCTGCCGGCTTGGCAACGGGCTTGGCAACGGGCTTGGCAACGGGCTTGGCCACGACGGCCTTGACCGCCGGCTTGGCGGCTGGCGCCTTGGCAGCGGCGGGCTTGGCGGCAGCTGGTTTCGCTGCCGCCGGCTTCACTGCGGCCGGTTTGGCGGCCACTGGTTTGACGGCGGCTTTGGCCACCGGCTTGGCTGCCGGCTTGGCGGCGGGCTTCACTGCAGGCTTGGCGGCCGGCGCGGCCTTGGCCGCTGCCGCGTTGATCGATGCGCTGGTCGGGAACATCGATACGGGCGCGCTGTCGGCCTTTTTCGCTGGGGCGGTTCTGGTCATGGATTCTCCAATCTAGTAAATAATATAAACAATATATACTGTTTTTTGAAATCTTGCTTGCTGCACATCAAGTCATGCGCATATCATGACCTTCTAGGCGCTGGCGCGGATGGTGAAATCGACCCCGACCTCATCCCAGAATTCCTGCTCCTTCTCGATCCAGAACGACACGGTGGGATGGTGCGCCACCCAGCCGCGCTTGATGTCGAGTTCGATGCGGCTCTTCATGCGCAGGCGCAGTTCGCTGAAATCGGCCTCGATGCGCGCATGCATGAGCAGAATCGACAGACGCAGCGCCAGCACGGCCTTGGCGAAATCGGGGTCGGACAACACTTCGCCGATCTTGCGCAAGTTGCCCTTCTGCGCCAGGATCAGCCGGCTCATGGTCTTCTGTTCGCGCGTGGTAAAACCGGGCAAGTCGGCGTTTTCCACGATGTAGGACGCGTGCTTGTGGTAGCCCGTCTGCGACACGGCCAGGCCCACTTCGTGCAGCAGGCTGCTCCAGCGCAGGCATTTCACCAGGGCGTCGGACGTGGGCTTGAGCTGCGCATACATGGCCAGCGCCTGCTCGGCCACCCGGCCGGCGCGCTGCCGGTCGATATGGAATTTCTCCATGCAGCCCTGCACCGACTGTTCGCGGCGGTCGCGCTTGGTCGAACGCAGGTACAAATCCCACATCACGCCCATGCGCAAACCCGCCTCGATCGGCGTCATGGCGGGAATCGCCAATTCGCGGAACAGGCCGATCAAGATGGCCAGGCCGCCGACGATGGTGCTGGCGCGATCCGGGCGCAAGCCCGGCATGTCGATACGGCTGGTGTGACCGAGTTCGATGAAGCGGCGCGCCAGCGCATCGAGGCTGACGCTGGTGAGCAAGCCGTCACCGAGCTTGTTGCGGGCGATGATGTCGGCGATCGTGCGGATGGTGCCGGAAGAGCCGTAAGCCGTCTTCCAGTGCTGCGGATGGTACGGCGGCGCGGCATCCTCGAAATGGCTGCGCGCCGACAGGATGGCCGCCTCGAACGACGGCGCGTCGATGCGGCCGCCGATGAAGAACGACAGGCTTTGCTTGACCGTGCCCAGGCTGAAGGATTCCACGCGTTCGATCTCGTTGCCGCGCCCTAGTATCAGTTCGGTCGAACCGCCGCCGATATCCATCACCAGCCGGCGTTCGCCGGGAATGGCCAGCGCATTGGCCACGCCCATGTAGATCAGGCGCCCCTCTTCCTCGCCCGAGATGATTTCGATCGGGTAGCCGACGGCTTGCTCGGCCAGCGGCAGGAAGACGGCGCCGTTGCGCGCCACGCGCATGGCCGATGTGGCCACCACGCGCACGGCTTCAAGCTCGAAACCGGCGAGGATGGCGCGAAAGCGCTGCAGGCAGGCCAGCGCGCCCTGCATGGCCGCTTCGGTCAGGTCGCCATTGGCGTCCAGGCCGGCGGCCAGGCGTATCGGATCGCGCACGCTCTTGACCACGCGGATGGTGTCGCCATCATGCTTGCCGATGTGTAAACGAAAACTGTTGGACCCCAGGTCCACCGCTGCATACATACTGGCCTCTTGTCTTGTCATTACTGTGCCAACTGAAAAAGTTGGCAAATTCAGTTGCTAAACTATATAAATCATTTAAACGATTTAAAAATCCTACCACACTACCCTCATCGTATGACAGCGGCGTGACAGGATTGTGACAAAACGGCAGTTGTGCGGCAGCTTACGGCACGATGGTGGTGAACAAATAGACGGCGAAAATCACCAGGTGCACCGTCCCTTGCATGACCGTGGTGCGGCCCGTGCCCAGCGACAGGGTGGCGACCATCAGCGACAGCAGCAACAGCACCGTCGACTTGATATCGAGGCCCAGGGTGATCGTCAGGCCCGTGGCCAACGACACCACCACCACGGCGGGTATCGTCAGGCCGATGCTGGCCAGCGCGGAGCCGAGCGCCAGGTTCAAGCTCGTTTGCAGGCGATTCGCGCGCGCGGCGCGCACGGCGGCCAGGCCTTCGGGCAGCAGCACGATGGCGGCGATGACGATGCCGACCAGCGTCTTCGGCGCGCCCATGGCGGCAATGGCCGTCTCCAGCGCGGGCGCCAGCGACTTGGCCAGCAGCACCACGGCGCCCAGGCACACCAGCAGCGCACCGGCGCTGACCCAGGCGACGGTGGGCGTGGGCGGCGCCGCATGCACCTCTTCATCGCCGACGGCTTCCTTGGGCAGGAAGTAGTCGCGGTGGCGCACCGTCTGCACCAGCACGAAAGTGCCGTACAGGACCAGCGAGATGACGGCGATGAAAATGAGCTGGCTGGAATTGTAGTACGGGCCGGCGGCGCTCGAGGTGTAGTTCGGCAGCACCAGCGTCAAAATGGCGATGGCCGCCAGGGTGGCCAGCGACGCGCTCACGCCCAGCAGGCCGAAGCTCTGCTCGCGGTGACGCCCGGCGCCCAGCAGCAGGCAGATGCCGACGATGCCGTTCAAAATGATCATGATGGCGGCAAACACGGTGTCGCGCGCCAGCCCCGTCGTTTCCGGCCCGCCGGCCAGCATCAGCGAGACGATCAGCGCCACCTCGATCAGGGTCACGGCCAGCGCCAGCACCAGGGTGCCGTACGGTTCGCCGATGCGGTGCGCCACCACTTCCGCGTGGTACACGGCGGCCAGCACGCTGCCGATCAGGCCAGCCACCAGCAGGATCTGATAGGCGCCGCCGAGATTGAAGGTGGAACCGAACAGGAACAACCAGCCGGCAAGCGGGGCGGCAAGCGGCCATACAGGCAGGGATTTGAGCATTTTCATTATGGGCCTGGCAAGAGTAAAAAAGGGGAACTGCGGTGCGGACGGCAAAGACAGCCTGGCGTGCATGCCACAGCATAACTTGCCTAGCTTAAATGAATGTTAGGGAATGCACACGTCCGGGTGCCGGCGCCCCGCGCCTGGGTCACCTCTAATCACCTTGCCACAGTGCACCTGCTCGCTACCAGTAACTATAGTCCCGTTGGTAACATGCCGTTGCAATTTTCTTGTCTTCTTGCTTGCTGCCGGCGTCATACTGCAGGGTACGCCTTCGCGACAACGACCAAGGACACACCATGATTTCAGTAAACAGCACCGCCATCCGCACATTCATCTTCGCCAGCAGCCTGCTGTGCGCTGCCGCGCACGCGGACACGCCGCCCGCGCGCGAAGCGCAGATCGACGCCAACTGGGCCACCCCGCCCACGCCGGTCCCAGAGGCACGGTGGCAAGACAGCCTGCCGCCCGCGCCGCCCGTGGCGCCGCGCGAAGAAAAGATACTGCCCAAAAGCGAATGGCTGAGCGTCGAACCGATGAAGGCGCCGGACCGGCGCTGCGATCCCGGCCTCGACGCCCTGTTCTTGCCCAAGGAATGCGGCAAGGAACCCAGCTGGCTGGGCTCGCACAAGAAGTAATCCGGTTTAGATATCGAGGGTGCTGGCGCCCTGCGCCTCCACTACCCTGTTGCGGCCCGCCTGCTTGGCCGCCTGCAGGGCCTCGTCGGCCCGCTTGAACAGGCTGACGGTGCTGTCTTCGGCGCGGATGGTGGTCACGCCCAGGCTGGCCGTCAGCTGCAGCACGGCGCGCTCCGTCTTGACGGGCAGCGCTTCGACGGCGGCGCGGATGCGCTCGGCCACCATCAGCGCATCGGCCAGGGTCGTGCGCGGCAGCTGGATGGCGAATTCGGCGCCGCCCAGGCGGCCCATCAGGTCGCTGTCGCGCAATTGCTGGCGGCAGGTGTCGACGATGGTTTTCAGCACGGCGTCGCCGACCGGATGGCCATAGCTGTCGTTGACGCGCTTGAAATGGTCGATATTGAGCACCACCAGCGCCGTCGGCAGCCCCGGGCGGCGCGCCAGCGCCATCCACGGCGCCAGCGCCTGGTAAAAGCCGCGCCGGTTCGGCACGCCCGTGGCCGCATCGAGCACTTCCAGGCGCGCCAGCTCGCCGCCCAGTTTTTCGCGCGACAGCAGCAGATAGCCGAAGGCGTTCGTCAGCATCATCAGGTACAGGGCGCCGAAACCGGCCAGCTGCATCAGTTCCGCATCGAAACCGGGCATGCTGGCGGCCAGCACGCCGCGCGCGGCGATCAGCAGCGACAAGATGCCCATGCTGACGACGAGGAAGCGGCGCAGCATACTCGCCTCGCGCCATTTCAGGCATAGCGCGGCCACGCCAGCGAGGAAAAAGCCGGCCACGATGAGCGAACCGCCGGCGCTGCGCAACAGCGGCGCCACGTCGAACAGGTAACAGGCGGCAAACAGCCCGATCGCCGCGCCCAGCGCCGGCAGCACGGTGCGGCGCCAGCCGCTGCGCCCGGCCGCCTGCCACAGCGCGCCCGCGTCGAGCGCCATGCCGGCAAACAGCAGGCTGTTGCCCAGCAGGATGGAGAGGAAATCGGGCAGCACGCCGCGGAAATACAGCAGACACCAGGCCACGGCCTGGCATTGCTTGGCCACCGCCCAGGTGGACATGCTGAGCGACTTCTTGCGCTCGTATTCGAAGAAAAACAGGGCCGCGCACAGGCTCAGGTTGCCGAGCGCCAGGGCCAGTACCAGGGTCTTGATATCCATGGGCTACGCCATCGCCGCGCAGGCGCGGCACGCTGTATCAGATTTCGTGTTCGACATTGGTGCTGCCGTCGCCGATCTTGCTGGCCCACGCCTGCACGAAATACTGCTTTTCCACGTCGCTGGGCGCCTCGTGCCAAAACACGATGAGGGTGCCCTTGTGATCGTGGATCTGCGCCACTTTTTCAATGAAGCCGAGATTGGCGGCCTGGTCCGCCAGCGCCGCCGCGTAGCCGTACACGCGCGTCAGCCGCTCGATGCGGTCAGGCTCCGTAAAACTGTTCGTCGCCGTAATGATGGGGTGATCCAAAAACATGCTTGTCTCCATGGTGCCCGACTGCGCGGCCGTGCCGCCGCGCGCCGTATGTCTGCATATACGCATGCTCGGCGCGGATTAATCGGGTATGCTCACGGGAGCTTATCAGATTTCTCTGAATGCAACAAAGCATCTTCCCCAGTCCACTCAGCGAAGTCGTCCCATGCCGGAACACAGAAGCATCACCCCGCTTGCCCCGCAGGTGCATACCTGTGGCGACCGGCGCCGCCTGGAATTTCAACCCGGCATGATCCAGAGCGAAATGCTGCTGTCGCGCCCCGACCATCTGCTGCTGCGCTATGCGCGCGCCATGATGTGCTTTACCCTGTTCGTGCCGCGCCCGCGGCATATCCTGATGGTGGGCCTGGGCGGCGGTTCGCTGCTGAAATTCTGCCACCGCCACCTGCCCGACACCCGCATCACGGTGCTGGAATTGCGCGCCGACGTGATCGCCCTGCGCGAGCAGTTCATGCTGCCGCCCGACGACGCGCGCCTGCGCGTCATCGAAACGGATGCCGTCAGCTATATCCGCCAGCATCCGGGCTGCGCCGACGTGCTGCTGCTCGACGGCTACGACGAAACGGGCTTGCCGCCTGCCCTCGGCAGCGCACGCTTCTATGCGGACTGCCTGCGCGCCCTGCTGCCGGGCGGCGTGCTGGCGGCCAACCTGTTCAGTTATGACGAACACTATCCCGCCATGCTGGCGCGCCTGATGCTCACCTTCCGCGGCGCCGTGTGCCACTTCGACGGCATCGCCGGCAACAACCGCATCATCTTTGCCGCCAGGCCGGACAAGCTCGGGGCGGGCCGCGCCCTGCGCGTCGTGCGCCTGGTGCGCTGGCGCCGCGCCGCGGGGCTGGCTTTCCTGAACCGGCTGCTGCCGGCATGGCAACTGTGGCGTTTGCGCCGGCAATCAGGCGCACGCAACAACTGATAGTCGCCCGCCGTGGCCATAGATATTGTTGCTTATTAGCAGCGATCTGGTGCAAAATTCGCATGATGGATGTGGTTTATGACAAACTACGGCCTGCGCGGGCCCGCAGGTGCTGCCGAGCAATTGTGTCCATGAAGTGAGATAGGAAAACCCATGCTGCGTGGCCGCCTGCCATTGTCGATTTCCGCCGCGGCCGCGCTGACCTTCGCCTGCGGCGTCAGCGTGACGGCCGTGCTGTTCGTCGCCATCAGCCAGCTCGAATACGACAAGATGAGCCTGAGCCTGCAGCAGCGCGCCGGCGCCAGGGTGGCCGCCATCGAGCAGGGACTCGACGACGCCGTCGAGGTGCTGACCACGACGAACCAGCTGTTTGCCGCCGTCGCGCCTGTCACGCGCGAACAGTTCCACGCCTTCACCACGCCGCTGCTGCGGCGCCACCCGTTCATCCAGGCCTTCAATTTCCACCGCATCGTGCCGCATGCCCAGCGCGATGCCTTCGAGGCCGAGCTGCGGCGCATCGCACCCGATTACGCCATGACGGAAATGCGCGATGGCGTCATCGTACCCGCGACGACGCGCGCCAGCTACCTGGTGGTCGATTACCTGGAACCCTTGCAGGGCAACCGCCCCGCCTTCGGCCTGAACGTCAGCCCGAACGGCGTACTGGCGCGCGCGCTGGAACAGGCCATCATCAGCGGCGAGACCACCGCCACCGGCCTGCTGGCCCTGGCGCAGGGACCGCAGCAGGGCTTCGTCATCGTGCGTCCCGTGTACCGCCACGGCGTGCCCCTGCAGACGGTACAGCAGCGGCGCGCGGCACTGATCGGCGATACGGCGGTCATCGTGCGCGCCGGGGAACTGGTGCAGAAAATCCTCGCCGGCGCCGACCTGCTGGGCGACCCGCAGCTTGAACTGAGCGTCTACGCCGACGCCGGCGCCGACCCGCGCCAATTGATCTTCCGGCATGGCCAGGCGCCTGCGGACGAAGCGGGCGGCGCCTGGGAGTCGCTGCCGCGCTGGCTGCACTTCGCCGACCACAGCCACTATGACCGGGCATTTGCATCCGCCGGCCGGCCGTGGCATGTGCGCGTGGTGGCCCATCCGCGGCCCTTCCTGGCCGACCACCTGGGCTCGCTGTTCACCGTGATCATGGGTTTGCTGTTCAGCTTGCTGACGGCCGCCTTCGTGCAGTCGCTGACGCAGCGTTCGCGCCGCGTGCAACTGCTGGTGGAGCAGCGCACGGCCGACCTCAAGCGCAGCAACGAACTGCTCAGCGCCGACGTGCGGGCGCGCCAGCGCACGGAGCGCGCCCTGCAGGAAAGCGAAAAGCGCTTCCGCCGCCTGCTGGCCCTGTCCTCGGACTGGTACTGGGAGCAGGACGCCAACTTCTGCTTCACCCACATCACCAGCGGCTTCACGGACAAGTCGAACATGCCGCTGGAACGCTTCATCGGCATGACGCGCTGGGACAACAACCCGGAGATGCGCAATTCGCGCTGGGGCAAGCAGCATATCGCCAACCTGGAAGCCCACCTGCCCTTTTCCAACCTCGAATATGCGATGCACGACCGCAATGGCCAGCTGCGCTGGTTCAGCGTCAATGGCGAACCGCTGTTCAACGAGTTCGGTGAATTTCGCGGCTACCGCGGCACGGGTTCCGAAATCACGGAACGCAAGCTGGCCGAGCAGCAAATCCAGCACATCGCCCACCACGACGTGCTGACGGGCTTGCCCAACCGCGCCCTGCTGCGCGACCGCCTGGCGCAAGCGATGGCCCTGTCGCGCCGCAAGAACCGCGCGCTGTGGGTGCTGTTGATCGACCTCGACCGCTTCAAGTTCGTCAACGACAGTCTCGGTCACAAGGCCGGCGACCTGCTGCTGAAAACCATCGCCACGCGCCTGCAGGCCAGCCTGCGCGAAACCGACACGGTGGCGCGCCTGTCGGGCGATGAATTCGTCGCCATCCTGTGCGAACAGGCCGACGAAGTGCTCAGCGCCGCCATCGTGCAACGCGTGATGGATGCCGTGGCGCAGCCGGTACTACTCGACGGCAAGGAATTTTTCGTCACCTGCAGCATCGGCGTGGCCGTCTACGACATGTCGCGCTACGACGCTCCCGGCGACGTGACCCTGAATGGCGAGACGCAAAACCTGATCGAGCAAGCCGACATCGCCATGTATTGCGCCAAGAAACAGGGCCGCAACAATATCAAGTTCTATACGACGGCCATGAACCAGGCCACCCTGGAGCGCCTGCGCATCGAGACGGCGCTGCGCAACGCGCTCGAACGCGAGCAGTTCGTGCTGCATTACCAGCCGCAGGTAGACCTGGCCAGCGGGCGCATCGTCGGCGTGGAAGCGCTGCTGCGCTGGCAGCACCCGGACCTGGGCATGGTGGCGCCGCAGCGCTTCATCGCGCTGGCCGAGGATACGGGCCTGATCGTGCCGATCGGCGCCTGGGTCATGCGCGAAGCGTGCGCGCAGGTGAAACGCTGGCACGCGGCGGGACTGCGCCACCTGCGCCTGGCCGTGAACCTGTCGGCGCGCCAGTTCAACGAACCGAACCTGGTCGCCTCGATCGCCGAAGTACTGGCCGACACGGGCTTGCCGCCCGCCTGCCTGGAACTGGAACTGACGGAAAGCCTGTTCATGCACGACGTGGCGCTGGCCGTCAGCCAGCTGCACGACATGAAGGCGCTGGGGGTGCAGCTGTCGATCGACGACTTCGGCACCGGCTATTCCAGCTTCGCCTACCTGCGCACCTTCCCCATCGACGTGCTGAAGATCGACCGCAGTTTCGTCGGCGACGTGGCGCGCGACGCGGACGACGCAGCCATCGTCGTCTCCATCATCGCCCTGGCGCACAATCTGAAACTGCGCGTGGTGGCCGAAGGCGTGGAAACGGCAGAGCAGCTCGATTACCTGCGCCAGCACGGCTGCGACGAGGCGCAGGGCTATTACTTCAGCCACCCGCTGCCGGCACATGAGGTGGAGGCGCTGCTGAGCAGCGCGCACGCGACTGCATAAGGTCAGGCCGGCGTGCTATTTCTTGTATCTGAGCGTAAACCTGAACGGTACTACCATCGCGCAAGGCTGGCCTGCGCAACGGCCCGGTGTAAACCGGAGATGCATGAACATGGCCGCCGCCAGCTTGCCGGACTCGCTGTCCGGGCTTTTCAGCAGGGTGACATTCTGCGCCACGCCCTGTTCATCGACACCGACATTGACGTGCAACTCGCCGATTGCGTCCTTGTATGAGATCAGGCTTTGCATGGCGCGTGATATTTCCAGTATGCCCTTTTCCGGATACGGCGGCACATCGTCATCCTGCAAGACTGCGTAGTCTCTTTTCACAAGCTGCTGCTGCTCCGGTGTCAACTGGGCGTAGGACTTTTCCGGGGGGACGTCAAAGCCCCCGGAGGCAGTGCCACGAATGTTCGAGCCAATCGCCGCACTTTGTTCCTTGATGGTGTACAGCTTGCTTACCACGGGCAATTCCGGCTGCGCCGTCAAGTGGAAGCTACCATTGAAGCGCCCCGTCAGCACGCGTCCGTTGGGATACAATATCTCACCGTTACCAACCGGTCGTCCTTTGCGCCATTGCCCACGATAGGCGCCACCCATAAAAAATGTCATGGTGCCGTGGCCCTCCGGACCATCCTGCCAGCCCCCTTCATACTGATCGTCGCCCGGAGAGCCAAACTTGACATTGCCCACCGGTTTGTCCTGCTCGAAATTGCTTTCCAGCTTTTTCCCGTCCTTGAAGATCACCACGGCAGGACCCTGCAGCATGCCGTCCCGGTAGTTCCCTTCATGCAAGCTGCCGTCCGCCCACTGTGAAATGCCTGCGCCTTCTGGCGCGCCCTTGCTCATCGCTCCTTCATAACGTTCCGTTGGCTTGCCGTCCTTGCTCCACTGCAAAGCTCCGGGTCCGCTGGCATAGCCATCGCTGCAAGCGCCATTCCAGTAAGCTGTGTGTCCGGTCACCCGCGCATGCTCGACAACGCGGCAGTCCGCTTTGCCCGCATAGGTGATGCCGGCGGCGCCAGCGCTGGACATGTATAACAAGACGATCAGGGCAAAATGTTTGTGCATGTTTTTTTTGCAATGTTCTAAGTTGTAACATGCTAACATGGCCTATATAATAAAAAATGCACACTTTCTCACGCAAGGCATCACGGTTTTATTGCAGGCACTCCTGGCGCAGGCAGCCTCGCCCCGATCTCGAACTCATCCCAGCCGGCATGCAGCCCTGCCTCGGTAAGAAACGTCCCGACATCCCGAATTCTGTCGGCCGTGATCCGCATCTCCGGATGCTCCCATAGTGCATCGCACTCCGTGCAGACGATCACCTGCTGCCCCGTTTTTTTGATGCTCGCGCGCATCAGGTCGCCATATTCGCCGCAGGTGGGACACTCCATGCCATGCTCCTTCATAGCCAGCCTTACAGCTTGTGCTGCAGGAATTCGAGGAAACAGCTGATGCGCTGCGCCAGCTGCGTGTTGCGGTAGTACACGGCGTGGATCTGCTGGCGGTAGCCGGTGGAGAACGGCTGCAGCACCTTGACCAGGCGGCCGGCGGCGATATCGTCACGCGTCATGAAGTCGGACAGGCAGACGATGCCCTGGTCGTGCAGGGCCAGCTGGCGCAGGGTTTCGCCGCTGGAGGCGGCCAGCGCGGGCACGATCTGCAGGCTGTTGCCCGCTTCGTGACGCAGTGGCCAGTTGTTGCCCAGGTCGTACTGGGCAAAGCCCAGCAGCGCATGGCCGGCCAGCGCTTCCGGCGTGGCCGGTTCGCCGTGGCGCGCCAGGTAGGCGGGCGTGGCCAGCACGTGCAGCGGGCTGGCGGTCAGCGCGCGCGCGTGCAGGGTCGAGTCGACCAGCGCGCCGATGCGGATGGCGATATCGGTGCGGTGCTCGAGCAGGTCGGCGATCTGGTCGTTGCTGGTCAGCTCCAGGCGGATGTCCGGGTACATGGCGCGAAATTCGGCCACGTGCGGCACCACGCAATGGAGCATGAAGGGAGACGCCGCATCGACGCACAGCCGGCCGGCCGGCTTCTGGCGGCGGATGCGGATCGACTCTTCCACGTCTTCCATCGAGGCGAGGATGGCGCGCGCCTTGTCGAGGAACAGCTGCCCCTCTTCCGTCAGCTCCATGCGCCGCGTGGTGCGCGTCAGCAGCGACGTGGCCAGCTTGTCTTCCAGCCGGGACAGGGCGCGGCTGACGCCCGACGTGGTTTGCCCCAGGTGCACGGCGGCCGCGCTCAGGGTGCCGCTGTCGATGACGGTGACGAAGATTTTCAGGTCGTCCGAGTTGATGTCCATTCTTGCCCTTGTTTCACAGATCAGGGCATTATAATGGATTGCGCGCAATAGTCAGGTAGCCTGGCCCGGCTGCGCGCTATGTCAGGCAACGTAGAACAAAATGGCGATAAAATGGCAGCTACTGCCGGCCAGCACGAACAAATGCCAGATGCCGTGGCCATGGCGCAGCTTGTGGTCAGTGGCGTAAAAAGCGATGCCGCCCGTGTAGCAGAGGCCGCCCGCCACCAGCCACAGGAAGCCGTTCCACTCGAGCGCGGCCAGCAGCGGCTTGATGCCGATGACGATCAGCCAGCCCATGGCCACGTAAATCACCAGCGACAGGATGCGCGCGCCTTTCGCGTACACATATTCCTGCACGATGCCAAACAGGGCCAGGCCCCAGACGACGCCGAACAGCGACCAGCCCCACGGTCCGCGCAGGGTCACCAGCATGAAGGGCGTGTAGGTGCCCGCGATGAGCAGGTAGATGGCGCAATGGTCGAGCCGCTGCAGCACGGCCTTGGCCTTGCCGCGCACGCTGTGGTACAGGGTGGAAGTCAGGTACAAGGTCAGCAGCATGGCCGCATACACGCTGCAGCTGACGATTTTCCAGGGGTCGCCCGTGCGGGCCGCCGCGACGATCAGGATGACGCCGCCGATGGCCGCCAGCGCGGCGCCCACCGTATGGGAAATGCTGTTGAACCGTTCACCGTGGTACATGCCTGACCGCCCGCTGCGTTAAAAACAGGCTCATCCTACACGCTTGGGGAGATCGGGGTGCGCGGTTTGCGCAAGGCAAGGGTCGGGAAAGCCGGGGCGCATGCGATTGCCACCCCGCTATTCCTGCTCAAACTATCAGGCAGCTTCGGCCTTCTTGCGCGCGGGACGGCGCGCCGGGGTCTTGCGCGGCGCCTTGGCAGGCTTGTCTTCCGCCACGACGGCCACTTCCACCGGCGCCGCCTCAATCACAGGCGCCACTTCCGCCACGGCTTCAGCCGCCTTTTTGGCCGGCTTCTTCGCCGCTGCCGCCTTGCGGGCCGGCGTGCGCGGCTTGGCCTTAGTCTTCGCTTCGGCGGCCGCTTCCACGATCACTTCGGCCACAGGTTCAGGCACGGGCGCAGGCATGACTTCCACCACCGCCACCTCGACGGCCTCGGCGCGCGCTTCACGTGCGCCATCGCCATTCTTGCGGCCGCCACGGCCATTGCGGCGCGAACCGCGCTTGGCGTTGCCCTCTTCCGCCACGACCTCGACCGCGGCTTCGGCCACTTCATGCACGATCTCGGGCTGCGGCGCGCGCGCATACTGCTCGACGACAGCCGATTCAGCATCGGCTACCGGCACGAAAGCCTGTGGCGCGGACTCGCCGCGGCGCTGCTCGTTCTGCTTGCGGCCGCCACGGCCATTGCGGCGCGAATCGCGGCGGCTGCCGCCATCGCGGTGATTGCCCTCTTCCGACGTCGCGCCGGCTTCGCCGCCGGCGACGATGGCTTCGCTGGCGGCTTCCCCGTTCACGGGCGCCGCGACAGGCACAAGGCCGCTGCTGCGGTAGACATAGGCGCCCGATTTCTCGTCGCGGCCAAATTCCAGCAAGCCGCGCGTCTGCGCTTCTTCCAGCAGGTTGCCGAAGGTGCGGAAACCGTAATACGATTCGCTGAAGTCCGGCTTGCGGCGCTTGATCGCCTCTTTCAGCATCGAGGCCCAGATCTTGCCGCTGTCGCCCCGTTCGGACACCAGCGCGTCGAAGGTAGCGACGGCCATCTCGATCGCTTCCGTCTTGCGCGACTCGTATTTTTCCTTGCGGCGCACTTCTTCGTCGGGCGAGCGCTTGGCCGCCGGGGCTTCGCGCGCGTCGCGCTTGGCGGCCGTGCGGCGGCTCTCGCGCACCAGATCATCGTAGAAAATGAATTCGTCGCAATTGGCCACCAGCAGGTCGGAAGTCGACTGCTTGACGCCCACGCCGATCACCTGCTTGGCGTTTTCGCGCAGTTTCGACACCAGCGGCGAAAAGTCGGAATCGCCGCTGATGATGACGAAGGTGTTCACATGGGCCTTGGTGTAGCACAGGTCCAGCGCATCGACGACCAGGCGGATGTCGGCCGAATTCTTGCCGGACTGGCGCACGTGGGGAATTTCGATCAGTTCGAAGTTCGCCTCATGCATGGTGCCCTTGAAACTTTTATAACGGTCCCAGTCGCAATATGCCTTCTTGACAACGATGCTGCCCTTCAGCAGCAAGCGTTCGAGGATGGGCTTGATATCGAATTTTTCGTAATTTGCATCTCGCACGCCGAGCGCGACGTTCTCGAAGTCGCAAAACACGGCCATGCTGAGGTTTTCTGGGGATGACGCCATAAGGGTGAATTCTCGCTGATGATAAGGGCGGATGGGGAGCGCAAGGCTTCCCTTTTCCCCTAGTATATTCGCCCATCCCCCGTTTCGGCGACAACTATCGTGCGCGGCGGCCTATTGCGCCCCGCCGGCGGCGCCCGCGCTGGCGCCGCCGACCGGCCAAACAACGCTTTCATCGACCGAATACAGCTGGCACGGCAGGCTGCTGCGGCGCTGGCACGACGCCAGCGCGCGCACGTCGGGGCTTTCGCCCTCCTCGGCCCAGCCCCAGGCCCCGCTGGCCGACAGGGCAAAGGCGCGCGGCGCGGTTTTCTCGAGGAAGTCGCGGTAGGCCGCGCGGCCCTGCTCTTCCAGGTAGGGCACGGCGGCGATATCGTCCTGCGGCGCGAAATGCGTGGCGGGCGGCGATGGCGCATCGGCCACGCGGTAGACCTGGCGCACCGGCATGCCGATCTTCTGCAGGAAGCGTTCGGTGGCCGGCAGCCACACGGCCACCCCGTCGCGGCTGCCCAGGGTCAGGTGGGCATCGCGCTTGAACGGGCCGTAGGCGAGCAGTTGCGCCTGCCCGCCAGATCCCGTGAATGAGCGGAACAGGCGCTGCGCCAGGACCGGCCCGAAGTAGGAATCGTTGGCGCCATACAGCCACAGGCTGGGAATGTGGTTGTAGGCGCCCAGGGTGGCGAAGGTCTTGGCCAGCGCCCCTTGCCAGTCGCAGCCCGGCATGTCGACGCGCAGGCCGCCGGAAAAATTGAGCACGCCGCGCACGCCGGGCACCATCCGGGTGGCCAGCGCCAGCGCCGCCATGCCGCCATACGACTGCCCCGCGACGACGATGCGCTGCGGGTCGACCCAGCTCTGGCGGCGCGCATACGCCAGCGCGGCCAGCATGTCGCGCGCCTGGCCCTGGGCGTTGCCCAGCATGTCGCAGCCGGCATCGCGGTAGGCGCCCGTGGAGCGGGCAAAGCCGGCGCGCATGGGCAGCATCACGGCATAGCCGCGGCGCACGAATTCGGTGGCCATATAGATAAAGCGCTCGCGCTGCTGCAGCCGGGCGGGACCGGCCTGCTTGCCGTGGTTCATCAGCAGCAGCGGGAACGGGCCGGGGCCGGGGGGACGGAACACCGTCGTTTCCAGCGTCTCGCGCAAGCCGTCGCCGGCCGGCACCATGATCACCTGCTCGTTCAGGCGCGCATCGAGCGGTAGCTGCGAGGGAACAAGCTGGGCTTTCAGGGGCAGGCAAGGCAGGCTGAGCAAAAAACCCAGCAAAATGGGGCGAAGCAGGTGGAAAATGACGGACTCCGTGGATGACTTCCCTGCCAGTCTAGACAGTGAAATGCCACAGAACAATATAAAAAAATTACGTGACGCACCTATTTTTTGCGGCAAGCACCTGCGGAAAAAATTGTTGCTTTAGACCACCACACTTTTTCCGCTGGCGGGAGTAAACTGGAAGCCTTCTGAAGGAGTCGCCATGTCCATATCCGCCCTTACCACCGGCACCTCGGGGCTGACCGCCAACCAGCGCGCGCTGGATGTGGCCGCCAACAATATCGCCAATGCAAATACGCCGGGCTTCCAGCCGCAACAAGCCCAGTTCCAGGAAGCCAGCCCGGCCGGCACGGGCGTCACCCTCTCTGTCGAAGGGCGCAAGCTGGCCGCCACGGAAAGCGTCAGCGGCGCCAATGCGACCGCGGCCAAGGCGGCCGAAAGCCGGCCGAACGGCGTCGGCCTGGCGTCGGAGCTGACCGATAACCTGGTCTACAAGGCCGGTTTTAATTTATCGGCGAATGTCGTCAAGGCGGCCGACCAGGCACTGGGCAGCCTGATCGACGTCAAGACTTAAGCACCGTCACTAGCGCTTAGATAGTCTGTTTTTGCATTTCCAGCGCCAATGGCGCCATCGCCGGCGCAATCAGCGCCAGCAGCCGTTCGGCCGGAATGCCGTCGCGCGCCTGCACCGACAAACCGTGCAGCAAGGCCGCATAATAATCACCCAGCGCCTGCACGTCCGCCTCCGCTTTTAACTCTCCCGCCAGCTGCGCCGCGCGCAGGCGCTCGATGACGGCTTGCGTGCGCGCGCGGCGGTGCTGCGCCAGCCAGTCGGCGATGCCCGCGTTTTCCGCGCTCGTGTTCGTGGCGGCCGTGACCACCATGCATCCTTGCGGCTGGCCGCTGCGCGTGTACAGCAGCACGGCTTCTTCCAACATGCGCGCCACCGCGTCGCGCACGTTCAGGCTGGCCGCCAGCGCGTGCACGGCAAACGCGCCTTCTCCCGTTTCGTACAATTCCACGGCTTCGCGGAACAGCTGCTCCTTCGAGCCGAACGCCGCATAGATGCGCGCCGAGGCGATGCCCAGCGCCGCCACCAGGTCGGCCATCGACACCCCCTCGTAGCCGCGCGTCCAGAACGCGTCGCGCGCTTTTGCCAGCGCCAGCGCGCGGTCGAATTCCCTCGGTCTTCCTGCCATTTTGATCCTCTGCTTGCGAAGTGGCGGCCAGTATAACGCCTGGCGCCCGCGGCGCGTTCCCGATTTATTTTGCATCACGGGCTTGACCGCGCCAACAATTTCGCCTATTCTTTGTCAATCGACAAACAATAGGAACCGATATGAAAACCATCCAAGGACCAAGCCTGCACCTGGCACAATTCGCCGCCGACACGGCGCCCTTCAACACCCTGCCCGCCATCGCCGAGTGGGCGGCCGGCATGGGCTTCAAGGCCCTGCAGATTCCCGCCTGGGATGCGCGCCTGTTCGACGTGGCGCAAGCGGCGCACAGCCAGCAATATTGCGACGACCTCGTTGCCATGCTGGCGGGCCACGGCCTCGTCATCAGCGAACTGACGACGCATATCCTGGGCCAGCTGGTGGCCGTGCACCCGGCCTACGACGCGCTGTGCGACAGCTTCGCCCCGGCGCACCTGCACGGCCAGCCGGCCGCGCGCACCGAATGGGCCATCGAACAAGTGAAACTGGCGGCCATGGCCTCGAAACGCCTGGGCCTGACCGACATGGGCACGTTTTCCGGCTCGTTCGCCTGGCCCTACCTGTTCCCCTTCCCGCAGCGCCCGCCCGGCCTGATCGAAGCGGCCTTCGACGAACTGGCGCGCCGCTGGCTGCCCATCCTCGACGTGTGCGAGGAACAGGGCGTCAACCTCTGCTACGAAATCCACCCGAGCGAAGACCTGCATGACGGCATCAGCTTCGAGATGTTTTACGAGCGCGTAGGCCGCCACCCGCGCTGCAAGATGCTGTTCGACCCCAGCCACTTCGTGCTGCAGCAGCTCAATTACCTGGAATTCATCGATATCTACAAGGACCATATCCGCATGTTCCATGTGAAGGATGCGGAATTCAATCCGACGGGGCGGCAAGGCATCTACGGCGGCTACCAGTCGTGGGAAAACCGCGCCGGGCGTTTCCGTTCGCTGGGCGACGGCCAGGTCGATTTCAAGGCCATCTTCTCGAAAATGGCGCAGAACGATTACGCGGGCTGGGCGACGCTGGAATGGGAATGCTGCCTGAAGGACCAGGAGGTGGGCGCGCGCGAAGGCGTGGCCTTCATCAATGCCCACATCATTCCCGTCACCGACAAGATCTTCGACGACTTCGCCGGCGCCCCCGTCAGCGCAGAGCAGATCAATACCCTGCTGGGCATCCAGCATCACTAAACAAGGACAAACATGAACGATTTTACTCAGGCATTCACCCACGACTACGTGCGCCTCGACGGCCAGCGCCTGCATTGCGTGATCGCTGGTCCCGCCACCGGCAAACCCGTGCTCTTGATCCCCGGCTGGCCGCAAACCTGGTACGCCTGGCGCCACGTGATGGCGGCCCTGGCCGCCCAGGGCTACCAGGCCATCGCCATCGACCCGCCGGGCAGCGGCCACTCCAGCCGCCCGGCAGATGGCTACGACACGGGCACCGTGGCGGCCACCCTGCACCGCGCCATGCTGGCCCTGGGCCACGCGCAATACGATGTGGTCGGTCACGACATCGGCATGTGGGTCGGCTATGCGCTGGCCAGCGATTTCCCGCAGGCCGTGACGAAACTGGCGCTGACGGAAGCCGTGATTCCCGGTCTGGCGCCGGCGCCACCGATTTTTGTCGCGCCGTCCGACAACATCTTCCTGTGGCACTTCATGTTCAACCAGGTGCTCGATTTGCCGGAAATGCTCACGGCGGGCAAGGAGCGCGAATACATCCGCTTCATTCTCGACCGCTGGTCGTACCGCCGCGACAAGGTGGCCGTCGACGTGTATGCGGACGCCTACGCCACGCCGGGCGCCCTGCGCGCCGGCTTCGCCTACTACCGCGCCATACCCGAAACCATCCGGCAAAACCTGGAACGGGCGAAAAAGAGCCTGGCCATGCCCGTGCTGGCCATCGGCGCCGACCACGCGACGAATGACGCGCCCCTGCTGACCATGCAGGGCAAGGCGGACATCCTGCAAGGCGCCATCGTCGCCGAATGCGGCCACTTCATCATGGAAGAACAGCCGGAAGCGTTCATCGCCCACCTGCTGCCCTTCCTGGCCGGAGAAAAGTCAGGAAACAACGCATGAGCCTCGATCCGCTGATCGCCGACTGGCTGGAAGAGATAAAGGATGCGCCGCCGCCCGCCTCGCTGGCGGACCTGCGCGCGGCCACGGAAACGGGCTTGCGCCAGCTGCATGGTCCCTTGGAAGACGTCGCGTCGATCAAGGATTACGTGCTGCCGGGCGAGCATGCGCTCACCGTGCGCGCTTACGTGCCGGCCGGTGCGGACACGGAAAAAGCCCTGCCGGCCATCGTCTTCGCGCATGGCGGAGGATGGTGTCTGTGCTCGCTGGACCTGTACGACAACCCGTGCCGCGCGCTGGCCAATGCCACCGGCTGCGTAATTTTTTCCGTCGACTACCGTCTGGCGCCCGAGCACAAGTTTCCCGTGCCGCTCGATGACTTCTACCGGGCAGTCTGTTGGGTCGCCGAACATGGCGCGGCGCTGGGCATCGATGCGAAACGACTGGCCGTGGGCGGCGACAGCGCGGGCGGCAACCTGGCGGCGGCCGCCGCCCTGATGGCGCGCGACCAGGCCGGCCCCGCGCTGGCGCACCAGCTGCTGCTGTACCCGGCGCTCGATTTCGCCTTCGACACGCCGTCTTACCAGCGCTATGCGGAAGGCCATTCGCTGACCCGGGAAGCGATGCGTTTTTGCTGGTCGGCCTACCTGAACGAACCGGCCGATGGCGACAATGCGTACGCGGCGCCATTGCGCGCCGCCTCGCTGAAAGGCTTGCCGCCAGCGACAGTGCTGGTGTGCGAATACGATCCGCTGCATGACGAGGGCGAGACGTATGCGCGGCGCCTGCGCGATGAGGGCGTGGCCGCGCAATGCGTGCAGCTTGACGGCATGATCCATGCGTCCATCCACATGCCGGGCCTGACGCCAGCGGCGCGGGGATTGTTCGACGTGGCGGGACTGGCGATGAAAAAAGCGCTGCGATAGTAGACAGGAAAGGTAAAAAAACGCTGCCGGGGATGGCTCCACGGCAGCGGTTTTCGTCATTGCGTCAATCAGTCACAGCTTCACAGCGTCACTCCACCAGCTTGCGCACCTCGATGGCGTTCAGCCACTTCACATGGCGCGGACCCGTGCGGATATCCTTCGCCGAGATGAGGGCGATCTCGCCATCGCCGTCGTCGAGCGCCTTGCCGTTCTTTTCGTAGTAGACGATCACGCCTTCGCCAGCCGGAGAGTTATACAGCTCGCCCCAGGAAAACACCACCGCATAGCCATCGGTGGCCGTGGCGATGATGGCGATCTTCTTTGCGTCGTTGTGACCGGGCGCATCGAGCGCCGCCTTGTCGAGGATATCGCGCAGGCGCACGCCCTTGTAACTGGTGATGGTTTCGGCCTTGTCGCCGTTGTGGCGCGTGACGGCGATCTCTCCGCCGTTCGCGGGCGGCAACTGGCGCAGGTCGGCCACCTTCAGGGTCAAGGGCGTTGCCACCTTGCCCGTCACGGCCAACGCATGGCTCATGTTGTCGCGCGCAGGCGCGGGAACGGCGGACCACGCGGGCGCCGCGGCCAGCAACGCCACCGAGGTAAAGCCAGCCAATATTTTCTTCAACATGCTGTGTCCTTTCATGACAGTGATAAATCAGAACTGGTATTGCGCATTGGCCAGCCACGTGCGGCCCGCGCTGGGGAAACCCTCGGCCAGCGCGACATTGCGGTCGCCCAGGTTGCTCACGCCCGCTTCCAGGCTCAAGGCCGGCAAGGGCCGGACCACGGCTTTCAGGTTCACGGTGGCAAAGCTTTTCAATTCCAGCGTGTTCGAAACCCAGCGGCCGCTGTTCGCTTCCGCGATGGCCACCACGTCGACCTGGCGCGCCGCGTGCAGCACGGCGTGCGCCGTCAGCTTGTGGCGCGGCACATCCGTCAGGCGGATGGCGCGGTCGCTGATATTTTTCATGTTCGTGTACGTGTAGTTGCCGCCGAAATCGAGCCAGGCGCCGGCGCGGCCGCGCACGCCCAGTTCCACGCCTTTGATGTGCGCCCTGCCCGCATTCCGCATCTGCGCACGCACACCAGCCACATTCGCCACGCTCTGTATCTTGTCCTTTACGTCGCTGTAGAACACGGCGGCATCGAGCGCCAGCCCGCGCACGTTTGCTTGGTAGCCCAGCTCATAATTCATTGCCTCTTCCGCGCGCAAGGCCGGATTTTCGATGTACGTGCCCAGGCGCTGCGAATAGCGGTCCTTCAGGGTCGGCAGGCGCGACTTGCGCGCCACGGTGGCATATACGCGCGACTCTGGCGCCAGCTTGTGGAACAGGCCCGCCTGCAGGTCGTTGGCCGACTGATCGCCCGGCAAGGTATACCCATTGCCGGCGCTGTAGACGGTGTCCGGGCGCAGCGCGTTGCGCGAGGCGCCCAGCGACAGCTCCGTTGCCGCATTGAGGGCGATGCTGTCTTCCGCGCCCAGGGTCCACAGCGCATCCTTGTACCAGGTGGTGCGCACGCCTCTGGCGTCGAGTTCCTGGTGCTCGTCGGCCTTGTAGCTGGCCACAAAACGCAGGCTGTGCGCGGCCAGTCGGAACGATTCAAGTTCCACCGCACCGCCATTCGTGCGGTCGTTATAGATGCTGCGCCCGCCACTGACGCTGCCCTGGCCACTCGTCTTGATGGTGCTGTAGCTGCCATTGGTGAACGAGGTGATTTCATTGTCGTAGCTGTCGTGGTACAGGCGCAGTTTCAGGCGTTCCTGCTGGCCCAGACGGGTCTGCGAGACGACATACACGCTCTCCTTGTTCCAGTAAGGCCACTGCCAGTAGCGCGCGCCCACGGGATTCGTCGATGGCGGCTGGCCCTTTTCGCCATGCTGCTTGTAGTAGCTCAGTGCATACTCGTCGCCGCCCGCCGGCGTGTAGCCGACCTTGAACGACAGCTTGCGGTCCTTGCGATACGCGTTGTTGCGCATGCCGCCGTCTTCCGTGGCCGTGGGGCGGAAATCGGACGACAGGGGAAAACCGTCGCTGTCGATATACGACACGCCCGCCTGCAGATACCACAGGCCCTGGTTCGTTCCCACGTTGGCCGACACCTGGCGCTCGCTGCCCGAGCCGAATCCGACGGAGCTGTCGCCTTCCATCAAAGCCGTCGGTTTGCGCGACACCAGGTTGATGGCGCCGCCCAGGGTATTGCCGCCATACGCCACGGAACTGTAACCCTTGGCCACCTGGATGGCGGCAAGGTCGCTGGTGGTGAAACGGTTGAAATCGACGTAGCCGTCATACGGCACGTAGACGGGAATGCCGTCGATGTACAGCGGCACCTGGCGCGCATCGAAGCCGCGGATGGCGACGGTTTTCTCGTTGCGCGCATTGGTCGACAGCGACACGCCGGACAGCAGGTTCAGGGCGTCGCCCACGTTGTCGCGGTTGAAGCGGCGCATCTCGGCACGGCTCACTTGCGCCCCCACCTGCTGTTCCATTTGGCCTGCCTGCTCGCGCTGGCCGATCACCGTCACCGTGCCCAGCACGAACGGCGCAGGCTCATCTTTGCCTGCTGTCTGCTGCGCCTGCACCGTCTGCGCCGTCTGCGCCAGCGCCAGCGTCACGGCGCCTGCCATTACCTGTTTCACCATCGTCATCTTGTTCTCTTCCGTTATATATCGTCTTATATAGCGATGCTCAAAAAAAGCGACCACCTCTGCGGCGGCCGTCACGCAACAGCGCAATATACAGACGTATATTGCGATGCTCAAGCGACAAGGCGGGAAACCCCTGCGCAAGTCAATTTTCGAGGCAAATTTCATGCACTGTTTCATGCAGTGCAGCATTTCGCTGTGCGAACGAATGTTTCACAAAACGGTTGACACGCGAGATTCGGCTAGGCAAACTGATTTCCACGGAGTTCGAAAATGGATGCAAACATGACAAATATTCAGGCCGCGGCAGATCCGGAAATCATCGTCTTCAGCGACGACGAGGAAGGCAAGGACCGCCAGTTCGTCAACGCGCTGGCGCGCGGCCTGGAAGTGCTGCGGTGCTTTCGACCCGGCGAAGTCTATCTGTCGAACGCCGAGATGGCCAAGCGCACGGGCATTCCGAAACCGACGATTTCGCGCCTCACCTACACCCTCACCAAACTCGGCTATCTCAATTATTCGGACAGCCTGGGCAAGTACCAGCTGGGCGCCGGCGTGCTGGCCCTCGGCTACCGCATGCTGTCGAACCTCGACGTGCGCAAGATGGCGCGCCCACTGATGGAGGAACTGGCCGAACACGCGCAAGCCTCCGTGTCGCTGGGCACGCGCGACCGCCTCAGCATGGTCTACGTGGAAACGTGCCGCAGCAGCGCCAACGTCACGCTGCGCCTCGACGTCGGCTCGCGCATTCCCCTGACGACGACGGCCATGGGCAAGGCCCTGCTGTGCATCCTGCCGCAGGCCGAGCGCGACTATCTGATGGACCATGCGCGCGTGCACGAGACGGAGCGCTGGCCGCGCATCAAGGCCGGCATCGAACAAGGCTTCAGGGATTACCAGGACCGGGGCTTTTGCATCTCGGCCGGCGAGTGGCAGAACGACGTGCATGCCGTGGGCGTGCCCATGCTGGGTGCCGACGGCGAACAGGTGATGGCCTTCAATTGCGGCGGCCCCGCCTTTTTGCTGTCGCGCGAAAAACTCGAAGGTGACCTGGGACCGCGCCTGGTGGCCCTGGTCAAGACAGTGGAAAAAAACCTGGGCCGCGGTTAGACTGCGCGCCCCTTCTCAATGACAGCACGAGGAACCCGATGATACGCGACGAAGAAACCCTGAACATCCTGCTGGGCAGCATCTCCCGCTTCGTGCGCGAAGTGCTGGTGCCGAACGAGGCGCTGGTGGCTGAAACGGACACGATCCCGCCCGCCATCGTGGCGCAGATGCGCGAACTGGGCCTGTTCGGCCTGTCCATCCCGGAAGCCTACGGCGGCCTGGAACTGAGCATGGAAGAGGAAGTGCGGGTCGCCTTTGAAATCGCCCGCACCTCGCCCGCCTTCCGCTCGCTGATCGGCACGAACAACGGCATCGGCTCGCAAGGCATCGTCATTGACGGCACGGAAGCGCAAAAACAATACTATCTGCCCAAGCTGGCGGCCGGCGAGATCATCGGCTCGTTCGCGCTGACGGAAGCGGGATCGGGGTCGGATGCGGCCTCGCTGCGTACGACGGCCGTGCGCGATGGCGACTTTTATATTCTCAACGGCAGCAAGCGCTATATCACCAACGCGCCCGAAGCGAGCATCTTCACCGTCATGGCCCGCACGGACCCCGTCAAGCGCGGCGCCTCGGCCATCTCCGCCTTCATCGTGGAAAAGGATACGCCGGGCCTCTCGCTGGGAAAAATCGACAAGAAAATGGGCCAGCAAGGCGCGCATACCTGCGACGTCATCTTCGAAAACTGCCGCGTACCGGCCGCGAACGTCATCGGCGGCAAGGAAGGCGTGGGTTTTAAAACCGCCATGAAGGTGCTCGACAAGGGCCGGCTGCACATCGCCGCCGTCTGCGTGGGCGCGGCCGAACGCATGCTGGCCGACGCCCTCGCCTACGCGATGGAGCGCCAGCAGTTCGGCCAGCCCATCGCCGAATTCCAGCTGATCCAGGCCATGCTGGCCGACAGCAAGGCCGAGATTTACGCGGCGCGCAGCATGGTGCTCGACGCGGCGCGCCGGCGCGACAACAAGGAAGACATCTCGACGGAAGCGTCGTGCTGCAAACTGTTCGCCTCCGAAATGTGCGGCAGGGTGGCCGACCGCTCCGTGCAGATCCACGGCGGCGCCGGCTACATCAGCGAATACGCGGCCGAGCGCTTCTACCGCGACGTGCGCCTGTTCCGCATCTACGAAGGCACGACGCAGATCCAGCAAATCGTCATCGCCCGCAACATGATCAAGGCAGCGCAAAAGTGAAGGAGGCCGCGATGGACATTCCCGCCCTGCTGGCCCACTTGCCGGCGCGCCTGTCGGCCATCCCCATCTATTGGGCGGCGCGCGCGCCCGACGCGCCCGCGCTGCATGAAGGTGGCCGCAGCTGGACTTACGCCCAGCTGCAGCACGGTGTGACAAGCGCCGCGCAGCTGCTGCGCCAGCTGGACGTGCGCGCCGGCGACCGCCTGATGGTGGTGGGCGAGAACTGCGCGCTGCAGGTGGCGCTGATCTTTGCGGCGGCCAGCATCGACGCGTGGATCGTCAACGTCAATGCCCGCCTGTCGGCGCGCGAGATCGACACTATCGCCGCGCACAGTTCGGCGCGGCGCGTGCTGTTCCTGGCCGGCACCTCGCCGGAAGCGGCCGCGCATGCGGCGCGTCTGGGCGCGGCCAGCGCCACGGTCGACGGCATGGGCGAACTGCTGGCGGGCGAGTTGAACGAGGCGGCCATCGCGGAAGACACGGTGCCCGGCAACGAACAGGTGGCCGCGCTGATCTACACGACGGGCACCACCGGGCAGTCGAAGGGCGTGATGCTCACGCACCGCAATCTGCTGTTCATCGCCGCCGTCTCCAGCACCCTGCGAGGGCTGACCTGCAGCGACCGCGCCTACGGCGTGCTGCCGATTTCGCACGTGTACGGCCTGGCCTCGGTGGCCCTGGGCACCCTGTATGCGGGCGCCGCGCTGTACCTGGTGCCGCGCTTTTCCGTCGACGGCCTGCTGGCCGCATTGAAAGACGAAGGACTGACCATCGTGCAGGGCGTGCCCGCCATGTACGCCAAGCTGCTGCAAACCCTGGGCGGCCCGGACACGCCGCTGCCCACGCGGCTGCGCTTTGCGTATGCGGGCGGCTCGCCGCTGGCGCCGTCGCTCAAGCGCGACGTGGAAAAGCTGCTGGGCACCGCGCTGCACAATGGCTACGGCATGACGGAAAGCGCCCCCACCATCTGCCAGACGCGCCTGGAAACGCCGCGCCGCGACGATTCCGTGGGCATGCCCATCCCCGGCGTGGAAGTGCGCGTGGTCGACGTGGCCGGCCGGGACGTGGCGCCGGGCCAGCCGGGGGAATTATGGATACGCGGGCCGAACATCATGGCCGGCTATTACCGCGAAGCGGCCATGACGGCGGCCACCATGCGCGATGGCGGCTGGCTCAATACGGGCGACATGGCGCGCCAGGACCCGGACGGCGCGCTGTTCATCGTCGGCCGCACCAAGGAACTGATCATCCGCTCCGGCTTCAATGTGTATCCGCTGGAAGTGGAAACGGCCTTGAACGCCCACCCGTCCGTGGTGCAGTCGGCCGTGGTGGGACGCACGCTGGCCGATGGCAACGAGGACGTCATCGCCTACGTGGAGCTGGACCCGCGCCAGCCCGCCAGCGTGGCAGAATTGCAGGCCTGGCTGGCGCAGACCCTGTCGCCGTACAAGTGCCCGTCCGCCATCATCGTCATGGAAGCGCTGCCGGCAGCCGCCACGGGCAAGATTTTAAAGGGGCAGCTGCGGCAAATGGCGCAGAATGCACGATAAGTTGACCATGTAGTAGCAGACCCGACAATAGAAACAAGCCACATCACCGGAGGAGACACGATGAAACGCACCTATACACGCATCGCCATGGCAGCGCTGGTCGCCAGCGCCTGGATGGCACAGGCCAGCGCCGACGAATTCCTGGTCGGCGCGGAAATCCCGCTGACGGGCAACCTGGCGCGGGTCGGCGCCGGCATGCAGGAAGGGATCATGGTCGCGGCCGAAGTCTTCAACAAGACCAACGGCAAGCACACCATCAAGATCGTCACCGTCGACGACGAATCGGCGCCCGCCAAGGCCATCGCCGCCGTGGAAAAGCTGGCCAGCCAGGGCGTGGTGGCCATCACGGGCGGCTACGGCTCGAACAATATCTCGCCCGCCTCGGACACGGCGAATAAACTGGGCCTCGTCTACATCACCTCGGGCGGCGTGGACGACAGCCTGGTGGCCAGCGGGCGCAAGAATTTTTTCCGCATCAATAACACGGCCGGCTACGAAAAAGCCATGCTGGGACTGCTGCAGGATGTGGGCGCCAAGTCCGTCTCCATCGTGTATTCGACCAAGGACGCCACCACGGGCCTGGCCAAGGACGTGGAAAAGGCCCTGGCGGCCAAGGGCGTGAAGGTGACGACGCACTCGTTCGATCCGGCGATCACCGACTTCAAACCCATCATCAACAAGATCAAGCTGCAGGACAAATCGGAAGTGGTGGCCATGGTCGGCTATGAAAACGACTACGTGGGCATCATCCGCGCCGCCCGCGTGCTGAAACCGAAGATCAAGGCCATGGTGGGCGTGTGGTCGCTGGCCACGCCGAAAATGGCGGCCGATTTCCCCGACCTGATGCCGAACGTCTTCGGCACGGCCCTGCTGCCCTTCCCGACCGAATTCAAGACGGCCGACGGCAAGGCCTTCAGCGACGCCTACAAGCAGCTGTACAAGAAGGAGCCCGATTACCTGGGCCAGTTCGGCTATGTGCAGTCGATGCTGCTGTTCGAAGCGATCGCGCGCGCGGCCGACAAGGGCACGCTCAAGAAAGGCGGCGTGGCCGACGAGATGCGCAAGACGGACCGCGAAACCCTGATCGGCCGCGTACAGTTCGCCGCCAACGGCGACAACCAGAATTTCGTGCACCGCATGGCGCAGCACCAGGACAAGAAAGTGGTGATCGTCTGGCCGAAGGAACACGCGACGGGCAAGCTGAACTATCCTGCCCTGCCCTGGTAAGCAGCCTCCCGCTGCACACGCGCGCGCCCGCCGGGCGCGCACCGATGAACGGCAGTTCTGGCCTGCGCCAGGGCCGCCTGACGGGATGAAGACATGACAGAATTAATCTTGCAAGCCCTGTATTCGGGCTTGCTGCAGGGCGGCTCCTACGCCCTGATCGCACTGGGACTGGCGCTGGTGTTCGGCACCATGAAAGTGATCAACCTGGCGCACGGCGAACTGGTGCTGCTGGCCGCCTACATCGCCTACAGCGTGGAGTCCGGCCTGGGCCTGGGGCCGATGTTCGCCATTCCCGTCGCGCTGGTGATCGTCAGCCTGACGTCCGTGGGCGTCTACCTGATCGTCAGCCGCATCAAGAAAGACCGCGAAATCAATTCGCTGATCCTCACCTACGGCATCGGCGTGATCCTCACCAATTTCATTTTGCTCGTCTGGAAGGCCGACATCCGCTCGACCTCGTCGAGCTGGCTGCAGGAAGGCTTCGAGATCGGCCCGTTTTTCAGCATGCGCAGCGAAGTGATTTTCTTCGGCGTCAGCCTGGTGCTGATGGCCGCCCTGTGGCGCTGGCTGTCGACCAGCTGGTATGGCCGCGCCGTGCGCGCCGTGTCCAGCAACCGCGACGCGGCCAAGCTGATGGGCATCGATCCAGGTCGCACGGAACTGGTGTCCTTTCTCGTCGCCGGCATCCTGGCCGCCTTTGCCGGCGTCGCCCTGTTCAGTTATGGCGTGATCCAGCCTGCCTACGGCGGCGCGCTGACGGTGAAGGCCTTTATCATCACGGTACTGGCCGGCATCGGCTCGATTCCCGGCGTGCTGCTTGCCGCCGTGCTGCTGGGCGTGGCCGAAGCCTTGACCGTCACCCTGGCCAGCTCCGCGCTGCAGGAATTGTCGGGCATGGTGCTGTTCCTGCTGGTGCTGTTCATCATGCCGAACGGCCTGTTCGGCGCACAGCGGAGGCGCGGATGAAGCGCTCGACTTTGATTTCCACGGCAATCCTGCTGCTGGCCGCGTATGTCGCCGTGCCGCTGGCCCTGGGCGCCAACCAGTACGTGATGAGCATGGTGGTGGCGGCATTGATCATCGGCGGCGTGGCCATGTCCTGGGCCCTGCTGGGCAACCTGGGCGGCATGGTCAGCTTCGGCCACGCGGCGTTCTTCGGCGTGGGCGCGTATGTCTCCGCACTGGCCAGCGTGAAACTGGGCCTGCCCGTGTTTGCCGCCATGCTGCTGGGCGGCGCGGGCGCCGCCATTGCCGCCGTCATCATGCTGCCCGTGCTGCGGCTGCGCGGGCCGTATTTTGCGCTGGCCATCCTCGCCTACGCGCACATCTTCCGCATCCTGGCCACGGAATGGAGTGCCGTGACGGGCGGCGCGGGCGGCATCAACAATATCCCGGCCTTACCCACCGTCTTCGGCTTCGATCTGGCCAGCAAGACGGGCGCCTACCTGGTGGTGCTGACCCTGGTGGTGGCGTGCGCCCTTGCCTACAGCCGCATCCGCGCCAGCCACTACGGCATCGCCCTGCGCGCCATGCACGACAGCGAGGACGCCACGCGCGTCGTCGGCGTCAACAGCACCTTGCTGAAAGGCGCGATGCTGCTCGTGTCGGCCTTCATGGCGGGCCTGTTCGGCGCCTTCAACGCCCACTACATCAATTTTCTGGAACCCGACTACGCCTTCAACAGCCTGTGGGTGACCTTGCCGATCGTGGCGGCCATCTTCGGCGGCTACCGCACCATCCTCGGCCCCGTGCTGGGCGCCGTGGTGGTCTACCTGGTCGACCAGCTGATCTTCAAGTCGCTGATCCCCACCGGCCACCAGTTGGTGCTGGGCGTGCTGCTGGTGGCGATGATCGTCTTCAGTCCGAACGGCTTGCTGCCGCTGCTGCAAAAATGGCTGAAAAACATGTTCAAAGCGAAGGAGAAACAACATGCTTGAACTCGATAATGTGTCCGTGCGCTTCGGCGGCCTGACGGCCGTCGATGCCGTCACGTTAAAGGTGGGCAGCCACGACGTGATCGGCCTGGTGGGTGCCAACGGCGCCGGCAAGACCACGCTGTTCAATGCCATTTCCGGCCTGGTAAGCCCCACCGGCGGCGGCATCCGCTTCGAGGGACGCGACATCATGGCCACGCCCATGTACCAGCGCGCGCGCCTGGGACTGGGCCGCACCTTCCAGATCCCGCAGCCGATGCATGAATTGACGGTGCGCGAAAACCTCGTCGTGGCGCAGCGCTTCGGCACGGGCAAGGTGGACACGCGCAAGATCGATGAAATCCTCGATTTCACGAGCCTGGCGGACAAGGCGCAGCGCGACGCGGCCAGCGAACTGGCGCTGACGGAATTGAAAGCGCTGGAAGTGGCCAAGGCGCTGGCGACCAATCCGAAACTGCTGCTGCTCGATGAGGTGCTGGCCGGCCTGGAAACGAACGGCAAGCGCCGTTTCATGGGCATGCTCAAGGAGCTGCACGCCGCCTTTGGCGTGGGCATCGTCATGATCGAGCACGATATCGAAACCATCAGCAATCTGTGCCAGCGCGTGGCCGTGCTCAATTTTGGCCAGCTGATCGCCGACGGCACGCCCGATGCCGTCTTCCGCGATCCGGCCGTCATCGAAAGCTATACGGGAGCAGTCCATGCCTGAAACGATGCTGGAGATTAGCAATCTGCGCGCCGGCTATGGCGCCATCAACGTGTTGTGGGATGTGTCGCTGTCGATCCGGAAGGGCAAGCTGACCACCATCATCGGCCCGAACGGGGCCGGCAAGACGACCCTGCTGCGCGCCATCATGGGCCTGCTGCCCGTGGGTGCGGGCAGCATCGCGCTCGACGGTCAGGCCATCAACGGCACGCCCACGTGGAAGATGAGCGACGCGAGGGTCACGATGATACCCGAGGGGCGCATGACGTTTCGCGACATGAGCGTGGAAGAAAACCTGATCATGGGCGCGTTTCCGAAGGAGCACCGCAGCCACATGCCGGCGCGCCTGGCCGAAGCCTACGCCATGTTCCCGCGCCTGCACGAACGGCGCCGCCAGCTGGCCGGCTCGCTCTCCGGCGGCGAGGCGCAGATGCTGGCGATGGCGCGGGGCCTGATGTCGGACCCGTCGCTGTTGATCATCGACGAGCCGTCGCTGGGCCTGGCGCCTCTGGTGGTCAACGAGTTGTTCGAGATCCTCGCGCGCCTGAACGACGGCAAGCGCACCATCATCCTCGTCGAGCAGAACACGGCGCGCGCCGTCGGCGTGGCCGATCACGTCTACCTGATGCAAAGCGGCAAGGTGGCGCTGTCGCAGGCGGCGGTTGATGTCGACCTCGAGCACCTGCATGCGCTGTACTTTGCGCGCTGAGCGACATGCCGTGCACGGGGGTTGAGGGGCCTGCGGCCATCAATCCTCGTCCTCATCCTCGTCGTCGTCGGCCAGTTTGTCAAACACCAGCAGTTCGCTCTTGCCAAGGCCGGTCATCACGAAGGGATCGTCGGCAGGAAAGCGGCCCGTATCGACCAGCATGCGCAGCTTGCTCAAACGGTCGCCCAGCGCCAGCGCTTGCGCCTGCGGATCGGCATCGGCCTGCCCCACCTGCCCGATCGCGCGGGTGACGGAAGCGGGAAACTCCCATAATTCGGCGATCCGTACCGACAAGATGCGCGCTTGCGCAAATACCTGGGCAATGAAGGCATCCGATTGCGGAAAGGCGTCGGGCGCATGCATCTGGTCGATCAGCCGGAAGGCCACCACCAGGCCGACATTGGCCATCAGTCCCGCGAGATAGGCGTCGAAGGCGTTGGCCTGCATGGCCGGCGCGACCAGGTTGGCCGCCAGCGCGCACTTCTCGGACTGGCGCCAGATCAGCGGCGCCGTGCGGATGGTCAAGCCGCCGCTTTGCATGCTGACGATGGGACGGAAGGCGACGCGGGCCAGCAGCATGCGCATGCCGTTTTGCCCGAGCAGCATAATGGCGCCTTCCATGTTGTTGATCGACGGGCTGGCGTTGTAGCGCGAATGGTAGCGCGGCCGGTTCGCTTCGCGGTAGACCTCGGCCACCAGCAGCACATCCTGGGCCAGCTGGGCCGACAGCTTGGCCGCGCTCATGTTTTCATCTTGCAAGGTACGCATCAACTGGGGAATGATGGCCGGAATGCGCGGTATCAGCGCGGCGCCAGCGACCGGTTCACACACCAGGCGCGCCAATGCGTCCAGAATCTGCTGCTCCGCCTCCGCCGGCGCCTGCGCCGAACCGGCGGCCGCCAGCCAGCGGTAGTAAATGGCATCGATTTCGGTGATGGTCGCCGGCTGCCGTGCCATCTCGGGCGCCGCCGCTGCCGTGAGGGTCGCAGCCTTGTTTTTATCGTCGCCGCCGCTCAGTAATTTTCCTATCCAACCCATTTTATTCTTCCAGCCCTATGTGCATCACTATCGCGAAATCCGCCCCGCGATTTTACTTGATGACAGCGGCGCCGGTGCGGCGGGCGTGAGCGCTTTGTCCACCTGCCGCAACATGCTAAAGTGGCATGACATGCCCCCCTGCCCTCCCTGCCCAACAAGCGACCCATCATGAACAATCCACTTGCCCACTACCTCACCAGCCAGGCGTACAACAACGCCTGGGCCAACCACCGCCTGCTGAAAGCTTGCGGGCAGCTGACCCGTGCCGAGTTCCAGGCCACGCGCGTCAGTTTTTTCCCCACCATCCAGTTCACGCTGAACCACATCCTCACATGCGACTGGTTTTATCTCGACGCGCTCGAGCGCGAGCTGCGCGGCGAAGCGCCCCACCCCGACTGCTATATCTTTTTTGCACAGGACGAACCATTTACCGATTGCGCAACCCTGCACGCGGCACAGCGCGCGTCGGATGCGCGCCTGATCGCCCATTGCCGCAGCCTGTGCGACCTTGACCTGGCGCGGCCCGTGACGATCTTGCGCGACACCCCGCAAGTCGACACGCGCCTGCGCCTGCTCGCGCACGTGTTCCAGCACCAGATCCACCACCGGGGGCAGGTGCACGCCATGCTGGCCGGCACGCGCATCGCGCCGCCGCAGCTCGACGAATTCTATTGCGCCGGCGAAGCGGACGAGCGGGCGCAGGATTTTGCGGAGCTGGGCTGGACGGAAGACGAGGTGTGGGGAGAGCGCTGAGTTACTCCTCGCCGTGGCAGCAGACGCACAGCTTGTTGCCGTCGAGGTCGCGGAAGTATGCGCCATAGTAATGGGCGTGGTAATGGGGACGCAAGCCGGGCGGCCCTTCGCACACGGCGCCCAGCGCCAGCACGGCCTGGTGGCAGCGGTCCACCTGCGCGCGGCTGGCCGCCAGCAAGGCCGTCATCTGGCCATTGCCGGGCGTCGCCGGCAAGCCATCATGCGGCGCCGTCAGCACGAACAGGGGACGCGGCGCCTGCCGCGCCATCCAGCCCGCCCAAGGCTTGGCCGGGTCATGAAATTTTTCGATCAAATCGAGTTCTCCCAGCAAGGCCGTATAGAAGGCGTAGGCGCGGGGAAAGTCGTTGGTGCCGAGGCAGAGATGGGACAGCATATCGCTCCTTCATGAAGTCTGGCATGTGCGGCAAAGTGCGCCAGCTGATTATAATGGCGCATCACTTTCGGACCAGATCCCATGCCAGACATCGACCGTCTCCAATTGTCCCCTCCGACCAGCGCCGACCTCTCCGCCTTGCTGGCCTTCGAGCTGGAAAACCGCGCCTATTTTGAATCCTGGGTCACGGCCCGGGCGCCGTCCTACTATAGCCAGGAAGCCATCGCCGCCGCCATCGAGCAGGCGCAGCGCGAGCGCGAGCAAGACCGCGCCTATCAGTATCTGGCCAGGCTGGACGGACAGATCATCGGCAGGGTCAACCTGACTGCCGTCACGCGCCCGTATTTCAACAAGGCGGCGCTCGGTTACCGCATCGGCGAACAATTCGGCGGACGCGGCTACGCCACGCGCGTCGTGGCCCTACTGCTGGAAGAAGCATTCGGTCCACTGGAACTATGGCGCCTGGAAGCGACGGCGCGGCCGCAAAACCTGGGCTCGGTCGCGGTCATGCAGCGCAACGGCTTTCACCAGTATGGGCGCTCGGAAAAAGCCATGCATTTCCAAGGCGCCTGGTCGGACTTGCTGTATTTTGAACGGCGCAACGAGCGCGCCGGCATGGAATAAGACCGAGCAGTTGCTCTATTGTGGGACCGTTTCTCACCCTGATATTATAAAATAGGCAAATATCACATTCAGGGAACAATATGCACAATACAGATAAAAAAGCCTACCTCGTCGGCGGCGGCATCGGCTCGCTGGCCGCGGCCGCCTTCATGATACGCGACGGCGGCATGCAAGGCAGTAACATCACCATCTTCGAAGCGGCGCCCGTGACGGGCGGCAGCCTCGATGGCGGCGGCAATGCCGCGGATGGCTACACCTTGCGCGGCGGGCGCATGCTGACCACCGACAATTACGAATGCACCTGGGACTTGTTCAAGAGCATCCCCTCGCTCGAGCATGCGGGCCAGAGCGTCTACGACGAAACCATCGCCTTCAACGAACGGCATATTCCCCACTCGCGCGCGCGCCTGGTCGACCGCAACCGTTTCAAGGTCGACGTCAGCAGCATGGGCTTTTCCATGCAGGACAGGCTGGAACTGCTGAAGCTGACGGAAGCCGATGAAGACGCCCTGGGCAGCAGCGCCATCACGGACTGGCTCTCACCCGCATTTTTCGACACCAAGTTCTGGTACATGTGGGCCACCACGTTCGCCTTCCAGCCCTGGCACAGCGCCGTCGAGTTCAAGCGCTATCTGCACCGTTTCATGCTGGAGTTTTCGCGCATCGAGACGCTGGCCGGCGTCAAGCGCACCGTCTACAACCAGTACGATTCGCTGGTGCGCCCGCTGGTCGCGTGGCTGCAGGAGCAAGGCGTGAACATCATCATGGATTGCGCGGTAACCGATATCGAAGTGCAGGAATCCGAAGGCCGCCTGAGCGCCACCGCCATTGCCTGCCAGCGCCGCGGCATGGCCGACGTGATTCCTGTCGCTGCCGGCGACCTGGTCTTTTTCCAGAACGCCTCGATGACGGATGCATCGAGCTATGGCAGCATGCACAGCGCGCCGGCCAAGCGCACGAAGAACGACAGCCACGGCTGGCGCCTGTGGGAAAAGCTGGCCGAGGGCCGCCCGCAACTGGGTCGCCCCGCCGCCTTCAACAGCAGCATTCCCGAATCGTACTGGGCCTCGTACACGGTCACCCTGAAAGACAGCGCCTTCTTCGACAGGATGGAACAATTCACTGGCAACAGCGCGGGCACGGGCGGCCTCGTCACCTTCAAGGACAGCAACTGGTTCATGTCCATCGTGCTGGCGCACCAGCCCCATTTCGCGGGCCAGCCCGAGGGCGTGCAAGTGTTCTGGGGTTACGCGCTGCACCCTGACCGCATCGGCAACTTCGTCGCCAAGCCCATGTCCGACTGCAGCGGCGAGGAAATCCTGCGCGAGCTGTGCGGCCATCTGAATTTCGACCTCGACATGATGGCCACGGCCAACTGCATTCCCTGCCGCATGCCTTACATCACCAGCATGTTCATGCCCCGCGCAAAAAGCGACCGCCCGCTGCCCGTGCCGGCCGGCTCCGTCAACCTGGCCTTCGTCAGCCAGTTCGTGGAAATTGCCGACGACGTCGTGTTTACGGTGGAATACTCGGTGCGCGCGGCGCAGACGGCCGTCTACCAGCTGCTCGGCGTGCCGCGCGACGTGCCGGCCATCCACGCGCATGACAAGTCGCTGAAGGTCAAGCTCGATGCCGTCATCAAGGCCTTCACATAAGCATATTTTCCCGCGTCAACGGCGTTTTCATCCCATCGGGCGCGCCTTTGCGACAACGCAAAGCACGGCGATATCGGACTGATAACGTCGAGGTCCGGGAATCTTCCCTACTTTGCCAAGTCCAACATGAAACTGCGTCACCGCCTGTTCGAACATGTGCTGCTGGTGCTGGCCTTGGCCCTCGTCATCTTTGCCGCCGCCATCGTGCTGGCACGCATGACGCAATGGGCGGAAGCGCAGGAATTGCCCGCCTACCTGATACAGGGCATGCATCTGGTCGGCAAGGTGCTGTTTTTCCTGGACGGCTGCATCGTCATCGCCGTCAGCAGCATCCTGGCCGCCAGGCTGTTCCGCCTGCTCACCAAGGAGGATATATGATCAATCTACACTACCTGTTCACGCTACACCATCCGCGCCGCTTCTGGTGCGGCGCCATCGTCATCGCCGTGGTCTCGGCCATCCTGCTGGGCCCCTGGCTCGACAGCGCTCCATGGCTGGTAGCGATCCCCCTCGTCGCCGGTGGCTTGCTGGTGGCGCTGGGCGAACTGTGGGATGAAGTGCATGGCAAGCGTCTGCCAAACGGCAACGACGATACGAAAGCGCCGTGCCGCCATCCCTGATGGCTGGCACGGTGATGCGTGCACGCAACAGCGGTCACGCCATCGGCCCCGCATGCGCTTGATTTAAGACTGGCTTCAGCCTCGCCGTGCATCGTGCATAGGACGCCAGCAGCAATGGCGCCTCCCTTCACCATCACGGGCACAGCCCAGCGAAAGAGCCGACATGAGCACATGGATGCGCGCCAACAAAGGTTTTTTGATGTTTCTCCTGCTGTTCGGCGTGTTCCGCACGGCCGTGGCGGACTGGAATCCCATCCCGTCGGCCTCCATGCGCCCCAATCTGCTCGAGGGCGACGTGGTCTTCGTCAACCGCCTCGCCTTCAACCTGAAAGTGCCGCTCACCGATATCGTGCTGCAGCGCCTCGGTGAACCGCAACGGGGCGACATCGTCACCTTTTCCTCGCCGAAAGACGGCACGCGCTTGATCAAGCGCATCATCGCCCTGCCCGGCGACACGGTGGAAATGCGCAATGAACAGCTGGTCATCAATGGCCAGCCCGCCCAGTACACGGCGCTCGACACGGCGCCCGAAACCATCGCCCACGTGGGCCAGCTGACGGCGCAGCGCATCAGCGAGCGCAACGCGACCGAGCAGCACCGCATCCAGGTCTTGCCGCAAATCGCCGGCGCGGCGCGCAGCTTTGCCCCCGTGACGGTGCCGGCCGACCATTTCCTCATGCTGGGCGATAACCGCGACAACAGCGCCGACTCGCGCTACTTCGGTTTCGTGCCCCGCGCATTGCTGATCGGCAAAGCCGAACGCATCCTCGTCTCGGCCAATATCCAGGAGCATTGGCAGCCGCGGCTGCAGCGTTTCGGCATGAAACTGGAGTAAACCTCGCCCTCGCAACGGCGCCGCGCTTTTCGGTTAGCATGGCGCATCATGCAAAACTTTTCTTCAGCCAGCCAGCAGCCCGCCAGCGCGCACCACACCCTCGAGCAGCTGGCGCAGTTCCTCCAGCGCCATCCTGACGTGCTGTTGCTGACGGGCGCCGGCATCAGCACGGCGTCCGGCATACCCGCTTACCGCGACACGGAAGGCGTGCGGCGCGGCAATGCCCCCGTACAAGGCCCCGATTTTCGCCGCCAGGAAGCCGTGCGCCGCCGCTACTGGGCGCGCAGCATGGTGGGCTGGCCCACGCTGGCGCGCGCCACGCCGAATCCCGGTCACCTGATCATCGCGCAACTGGCACAACATCAGCAGATCGGCGGCCTGGTCACGCAAAACGTGGATGGCCTGCATCAGCAGGCAGGCAGCGCCGCCGTCACGGAGTTGCACGGCAGCATACATGGCGTGATCTGCCTTGATTGCCGGGCACGCCATACGCGCCGATTGATCCAGGATCAGCTCGAACGCGACAATCCCCAGATGTTGGGGGCCACGGCCACGCCGGCGCCCGACGGCGACGCCTTGCTGGAACCGTCCCTGCTGGCCACCTTCCACGTGCCGGCATGCCCCCGCTGCTGCGGCACCCTGCAGCCCGACGTGGTGTTTTTCGGCGATGGCGTACCTGCCGCCTGCACGGCCGAAGCCGAAAGCAAGATGCACGCGGCCAGCGCCCTGCTGGTGGTGGGCTCGTCCGTCATGGTGTATTCGAGCTTTCGCCTGTGCCGCATGGCGGCCGAGACGGGCAAGCCCGTGGCCGCCATCAATATGGGCAAGACGCGCGCCGACCATTTGCTGGCATTCAAGACCGATGCCCCGGCACAAGACATCCTGCCTGCATTAGCGGCCATGCTGGGCTGATCCCGTGCCGGCCCCGCGCCGCTCTGGCTATACTGTGCAATTAACGAGGAGAATTCATGCTGGAACTGTTGAGTGAACACGCCTGTTTTGGCGGCGTACAACGCTTTTATCGCCACGACGCGCAAGCCATCGGCTTGCCCATGCGTTTCTCGGCCTTCATTCCCGACACGGCGCCAGGCGGCGTGGTCGCCACCAAACGCCCTGCCCTGTTTTATCTGGCGGGCCTGACCTGCACGGAAGAAACGTTCATGATCAAGGGCGGCGCGCAGCGCGTGGCGGCCGAGGAAGGCGTGATCCTGATCGCCCCCGACACCAGCCCACGTGGCGCGAACATCGCCGGCGAGACGGACGCCTGGGATTTCGGCGCGGGCGCCGGCTTTTACGTGGACGCCACCGAGGCGCCGTGGAGCAGCCACTACCGCATGTACAGCTATATCCTGGAATTGCGCGCGCTGCTGGAACAGGAACTGGCGATCGATGCGCAACGCACGGGCATTTTCGGTCACTCGATGGGCGGCCATGGCGCGCTGATGCTGGCCTTGCGCAATCCTGCGCTGTTCCGCTCCGTCTCCGCCTTCGCCCCCATCGCCGCGCCGAGCCAATGTCCATGGGGCAAAAAGGCATTCACGGGCTACCTGGGCAGCGACGAGGCCAGCTGGCAGCAGTACGACGCCAGCGCACTGATGCGCGGCCTGCAGGGCCGGCCGCCGCTGTTCCCGGAAGGCATCTTGATCGACCAGGGCCTGGCCGACAAATTCCTGCCCGAGCAACTCTACCCCGAGGTGTTCGAAGCGGCGTGCCGCGACGCGGGCCAGCCCTTGCGGCTGCGCCGCCATGCCGGCTACGACCATGGCTATTACTTCATCGCCAGTTTCATGGAAGAGCACGTGCGCTTCCATGCGCGTACGCTGCGCGCCGCCTGATCTGCCGCCTTACTGCGCCGTGCTGGTATGCCCGTTGAAATGGCGCGTGTACCAGTCCGTAGCCAGCAAGGCCGCCTGGTGGCGCGTGTCGGGGCCGCCGGGGGCGGCGATCTGTTCCAGTTGCTTGTCGCAGCGCAAGGTGGCAAACGCCATGCGGTTCAGGCCGGCCACGTCGGGGTCGCGCCCGCCCACGATCAGCAACGATGGCACGCGCACGTTTTCCAGCGCCGCCTTGCCCGCCATTTCCACCTGGCCATCGCAGACGGCCAGCGCGGCGATTTCCGCACTGCGCCAGGCTGCCAGCTGCATCACGACGGCCGCGCTGGTGCCATAACCATACAGGCCGCAGGGCAAGCGCCGGGTGGACGGGTCCACTTGCAGCCAGCCCAGCGCTTTTTCCAGCTGGCGCGCCAGCAACACGATATCGCTGCGCACGAAATACGCGTGGCCATTGCTGCCGCCGCCAGGCTCGACGCCGCCCTGGTCGAAGCGCAGGGTGGCGATGCCCGCTCGCAGAAAATCCTGGGAGGTGGCATGGCTGGAAGCGCCCAGATAGTCGCTATCGGCGCCCGCGCCGTGGGCAAACAGGACGATGCCCACGGGCCGCTCGGGCATTTCAAGCACGCCGTCCATTTGAAGTTCATCGGCCGTGATGCTGACAAATTGTTCTTGCATGGCTGCCTCCGCTATCGAGCTGACATCAAGCTGCTGTTGCACAGATTTTGCGCTGATCTTGCCGGAACGGGCACCGCCTGCGCGCCCTGAGCGGCAAGCCTCAGTGTACCAGCCTGCGTCCGTTCACGCGCGGCGCGCGTCAAATTTGCCCTGCGCCCGCATCAGACGGCGCCGTGCCGGTCCAGCCCCTTCAGCACGGCTTCCGGGCGGATCGGCAAATGCCGCACGCGCGACGCCACGGCGGCAAAGATGGCGTTGCCGATGGCCGGTGCCACAGCCGTGGTGGGCGGCTCGCCCATGCCCGTCGACGTTGCCGTACTGACAACGAATTCGATGTCGAGTTCGGGCACGTCGGCCATGCGCAGCGGCGTGTAAGTGTTCAGGTTGGTATCCTTGACCTCGCCATTCAGGAAAGCCGTGCCTTCATGCAAGGCCATGCTCACGCCCCACAGGGCGCCCCCTTCCGCCTGCGCCAGCGCGCCGTCGGGGTCGACGATGCTGCCCGCATCGATCACCATGAACAGCTTTTCGACTTTCACCATGCAAGTACTGCGGTCCACTTTCACTCTGGCAACACAGGCCGTCCAGGTGGGCATGTCGCGTTCCTGGCCGAACGTGGCGGCGATGCCCAGGCCCGTGTCGGGCGGCATGACCGTGCCCCAGCCCGCCTTGTCCGCCACCCGCCGCAGCACGTGGGCCAGGCGCGCGGCGCCGCCGACGGCGTTCGGCGCGCTGCCCGCATTGCGCCCCGTCGCCTGCAGCAAGGACAAACGAAACGCCAGCGGATCGACCTTGGCCGCCTGCGCCGCCTCGTCCATGAAACTTTCCACTGCCCAATTCGTCCAGCCCGGCCCCACGGAGCGCAGCCAGCCGGGGCGAAAACTGCTGTTGGCCAGGTCGTTCGACACGGCCCGCACGCGCTGCGCGCCCACCGCATACCAGTGGTCGGCGCCGGCGATGGCGAACGGGTCATACGGATGGCCCTGCTTATCCTTGGCCAGGAAGGCGGGGATCATCGCTTGCGTGGGCCAGCCCGCGCTGGCCTCGTGCACCATCGCCGACACCTTGCCGGCATCATCGAACGCCATGCGCACGTGCTGCACGGACGGCGAACGGGGCGAATCGAAACGGGCATCGTCGGACCGCGTGCAGATCATCTTGACGGGGCGCCCCACGGCTTGCGCCGCCAGCGCGGCCGGCACGCAATAATCGCCATTCAAACGCCGTCCGAAGCCGCCGCCGAGCAGATAAGTATGCAGCATGACACGGCTCTCCGGCACTTTCAACGCCTGCGCCAGCACGGGCAATATCAACGACTGCCATTGATTGCCCGCATGGATATGCCAGACGCCGTCGATTTCCTGCGCCAGCGCATTCACCGGTTCCAGCTGGAAATGCAGCACGGTGCTGGTCGTGTAGTGGCGTTCCAGTTGCAGGCTGGCATCCTTGAACGCTTGCTCCACGCCATCATCGTCGACCACGCGGGCGCCCAGACTCGCATCGGCCAGCTGCTTGCCCGCATAGCTGACGATATCCTGCTCCGCCACGTGGGCCGCCGCGCCGACCCGCCATTTCACCTGCACCAGCTCGGCCGCGCGCATGGCGGCCGCATACGTTTCGGCCACCACCATGACCCAGCCAGGCACCGTGCCGCTGGGGTCCTGCAGCGCCACGCTGCGCAGATAGCCGTTCACTTTCTTTGCCGCCGAGTCGTCGATGGAGACCACCCTGGCACCGTAGCGCGTGGGCGGGATCTTCGGGCGCGCATACAGCATGCCCTCCACGTGCGCATCGATGCCGTACACGGCCGTGCCATTGATTTTCGCGGGGATATCGAGCGCCTGCACCTGCTGGCCGATCAGCCTGCGCTGCTGCGGCGTCTTCAGCACGATGGCTTTCAGTTGCTCGGGCGTGTACTGGCGCGCCAGCTTGCCACGGCGCACGATGTCGCCATAGCCGATCGAGCGTCCCCGGCCATGCACGACGCCCAGCTTGGCGTGGCAGGCGGACACGGGCACGCGCAGCAGGCGCGCGCCCTCTTCCACCAGCGCGAGGCGCCCGGCCGCGCCGGCCCGGCTGAGCGGGTCGAAATTCTGCCAGACGGACCAGCTGCCGCCCGTCACCATCAAGCCCCATTTCGGGTCCGTGTCCACGTAATGCAGGCGTACCTTGCTCCAGTCCGCTTCCAGCTCCTCGGCGACGATGCGCGCCAGGGCGGTGCCGATGTGCTGGCCCATTTCCGCCTTGGCGATATTGACGGTGACGATGCCGTCGCGGTCGATCTCGAACCAGATGGTCGGATCGAACACGGGCGCGGCAGGCTTGAAGGGCGGGGCAGGCGCCGCCTTGCCGGCGGCCGATGAGCTGTCGGCGCGCAGGAAGGCCAGCGTAAATCCCGTGCCGGCGGCGGCGATCAGGAAACCGCGCCGTCCCAGCGCGCTGGGACGGGTCCCTGAATTTTCTTTCGGCAACTTAAACACCGGGCGCCTCCTGCATGCCGGCCGCCAGTTTAATGGCCTTGCGGATCCGCACATACGCCATGCAGCGGCACAGGTTGCCGCTCATGACGGCATCGATATTCGCATCGGTCGGCTGCGGATAGTCTTTCAACAGGGTGGCCGCCTGCATGATCTGGCCCGACTGGCAATAGCCGCACTGGGGCGCCTGCGTGGCAAGCCACGCACGCTGCAGCGGGTGCGTGCCATCGGGCGACAGGCCTTCGATGGTGGTGATGGCGCAGCCGGCCACGGCGGCAATCGGCGTGATGCAGGAGCGCATGGCGCGCCCATCGACGTGCACGGTGCAGGCGCCGCACATGCCGATGCCGCAGCCAAACTTCGTGCCTTTCAGATGGGCTTCATCGCGCAGCACCCACAGCAGCGGTGTTTCGGCATCGGCCTCGGAGCCGAAGGGCTGGCCATTCACGGTCAGGTTATACATAAGTGTTATAGATAAGTGTCATTCATAAGAAATTTTCATATTTACTTGCCGGCGCGAGCGCGCGCCACGGCCGCTTCCAGGTTCGTCCAGGCTGGCTGGCGGCTGCGGCTGCGGCGCAGATAGGCGGCCAGCTGGGCCACGTCGTTGTCCGTCAGCGAGGCGGCAAAGCCCGGCATCAGCACGCCGGACATGGCTTCGTCCTTGCCGATGCCATGCAATATCACCTGGATCAGGTTGGCGGGATCGGGCGCGCTGACGGCGCTGTTCAAGCTCAGTTCCGGGCGCAAGGCCGCGGGTTTTCCATCGCTGTTCGAATGGCACGACGCGCAGGCTGCCACGTACAGGCTGGCGCCACGGTCATTGTCGACCAGGCTGACGCGCTGCGACCGTTCGATGCCGGCTTTCACCACGGCATCCGCATCCACCTTGCGCTGCTCGGCCCCGGCCACGCCGGCAAAATACACGGACAGCGCGCGGATATCGCTATCGGGCGACGCGCCCATGCCTTCATGCACGACGGCCGACATGGGACCTGCCGCCACGCCGTGCAAGGCCGTCGCCCCCGTGCGCAAAAAAGCGTACAGCTCGTCCTGCGTCCACGGCAGGGGCGCCGTGTTGGCGCTGGTCAAGGCCGGCGCATACCAGTGGTCGATGGACGCGCCCAGATAGGCCGAAGCGGCAAGCTCGGCACCGAGCGCATTGCGCGGCGTGTGGCAGGCGGCGCAATGCGCGAGGCCTTCGGCCAGGTAGCGGCCCCGGTTCCAGTCCAGCCCTTGCGCGGCATCAAGCTGATACGTCGCCGGCTTGAAAAACAGCAGCTTCCAGCCCGCCTGCAAGGGCCGCAGGTTCAAGGGGAAAGGCACGCTGTTGGCGGGCGCCACCGCGTACACGGGCGGGCGCGTCATGAAATACGCGTACAGGGCCGTCAGGTCGGCATCCGAGACCAGGTTGAAATGGGTGTACGGAAAGACCGGATACAAATGGGCGCCATCGCGGCCCACGCCTTCGCGCATGGCCCGCTGGAAAGCGGCCAGCGACCAGCGGCCGATGCCCGTCTGCCTGTCGGGCGTGATGTTCGTCGCATGGATCGTGCCGAACGGCGTAGCCAGGCCGTGGCCGCCCGCGTACTCGGCGCCGCCCTTGGCCGTATGGCAGGCGGCGCAATTGCCCATGCCGGCCAAGATGCGGCCCCGCTCCACCGCTTGCGGGGAAAATGCCGTAGCGGCGGGCGGATCGATGGGCGCCAGCGCGGGGCGCCAGTAAACCAGGTAGGCGGCCAGCGCCGCGACGATGAGCAATGCCAGCGACAGCAGCAGGCCGGTGAAGATTTTCTTGAGCAAAACAGGAACCAATGAAAAGTAAAGGCCAGGGTAAAAGCAAGGCGCACGGACCGCCAGCCAATGGCGGCCGCAACAGGGCCACAGTGACAATCTTACCGCGATTGTGACTTGTTGTATGTACGCAATGACACGCAGTCGCCGCCTGCAGGCGGGCTGCGCCTTATAATCAGCGTTTCAGCACGCCGCCGCTTCTTCATGCATACCGTTACTATCATCCTCATCCTCGTGTTGACCGTCGTCCTGTGCGGCTTTCTCGCCCGCTCGCGCTGGGTCAAATTGCCGCTACCGCTGATCCAGATCGCCGGCGGCACGGGATTGGCCGTGTTTGGCGTGCAAGTGCCGCTCGACCCCGACATCTTCTTTTTGCTCTTCATCCCGCCGCTGCTGTTTCTCGATGGCTGGCGCATCCCCAAGGGCGCCTTCTTTTCCGACGCGCGTTCAATCCTGATGCTGGCCATCGGCCTGGTGCTGTTTACCGTGCTGGGCATGGGTTTCTTCATCGACTGGCTCATTCCCAGCGTGCCGCTGGCCGTCGCCTTCGCGCTCGGCGCCATCCTGTCGCCGACGGACCCCGTGGCCGTCTCGGCGATCGCCGCCGGCAACCCGATCCCGCCGCGCCTGATGCACATCCTCGAAGGCGAATCCCTGCTCAACGACGCCTCGGGCCTCGTGTGCTTCACGTTTGCCGTGGGCGCCATGATGACGGGCGGCTTTTCCATCGGCGCCGCCTCGCTCAGTTTCCTGCAGGAAGCGGGCGGCGGCATCGTCATCGGCCTGGGCATCTCCTGGGGCGTGGGCCTGGCAAATAAATGGCTGGTGAGCAAGGTCGGCGAAGAGCCTGGCTTGCAAATCCTCATCAGCATCCTGATCCCGTTCGCCGCCTACCTGGGCGCCGAGCAAATCCACGGCTCCGGCATCCTGGCCGCCGCCACGGCGGGCGTGTCCATGCATTATGCCGACCTGATCGGCCGCCCGCTGGCCGCCACGCGCACCCAGCGCAAGGCCGTGTGGGATACCGTGCAACTGGTCTTGAACGGCGTGATCTTCGTCATGCTGGGCGCGCAACTGCCCGCCACCGTGGCCGGCCTGCCCGCCGCCTCGATGGAAGTGGGCGCCGGCAGCGCCTGGAAGCTGCCGCTGTTCGTCGTCGCCATCACGGTGGGGCTGACCTTCATGCGCTTCCTCTGGGTCTTCATCTCGATGAAACTGACCCTGTTCAAGCACCACAAGAAGGTGGCGGGCGAGCCGAAGGACGCGGCGCTGCTGGCCCGCCCCAGCCTGCGATTGCTGCTGGTGGCGTCGTTCGCGGGCGTGCGCGGCGCGCTGACCCTGGCCGGCATCCTGACCCTGCCGCTGTTCTTGCCCGACGGCACGCGCTTTCCCGCGCGCGACCTCGTCATCTTTCTCGCCATGGGCGTGATTTTACTGTCGCTGCTGCTGGCCAGCGTCACCTTGCCCCTGCTGACCAAGGGCCTCGTATTCGCGCCGCCCGCGCGCCGTTCGACGGAAGAGCGCAATGCCCGCGCCGCTGCCGCCGAAGCGGCCATCGCGCGGTTGGAAAAAGTGTGCGAAGGCATCGACAAGAATGACAAACAGCAAGTCGTCACGGAGGCGGCCAACCGCCTGATCGAAGCCTACCGGCGCCGCCTCGCCTATGGCGAAAGCAGCAACGACGAGGCGATGCGCTTGCAGGAACTGGCCAAAGCCGAACGGGCACTGCGCCTGGAAGCGCTCAATGCCGAGCGCGACGAGCTGTTCCGCCGCCGCATCTCGGGCGAACTGGACGACACCATCCATTTGCGCCTGCTGCGCGAAATCGACTTGCTGGAAGCGACACTGGAAGAATAGCAACACTTCAGCGCGCCACGGCAGTGTTGATAAGTAATTCTCATGGCAAAGAATGCAAGTTTTCACATTCGTGTTTATAATGCAAGGTTTATGGCGTCATGCCGTGATTTACTTTCAACACGGACTTCCGTACAGTCTGTGTTGCTGAGTAACGATTTGAATAGCCACCGACCTGCATAAAGACACCGACGCCGTGCCCTCCTCCCCCCGCCACCGGCAGCGCCTTGCGCTGCCTGCCCCGCTCGCCGTCGCGCTGCTGGCCACCTTGCTCGCCTGCGCTGCGCTGGCGCCGTACGCGGCATGGGCGCAAACGGGCGCGGCGGCCGACGCCAGGCGTCCCGCCGAAGTGGCCCAGGTGTTGTTTGGCATCGTCAGTTATGTGCGCTGGCCCGTGGCGCGCCAGGAAGTGCGCGTCTGCATGCTCGGTGCGCCCCACTACGGCGCGGCCATCGTCGATACGCCTGCCTCGAGCCTGGGCCCGCGCATCCGCGTGAAAAGCCCGGCGGCGGCAAGCGCGGCCAGCGAATGCGACGTCGTCTACCTGGGCAGCCTGCCCGAGGGCGAACGCGAGCATCTGCTGGCGCAGATCATCGGCAAGCCGATTTTATCGGTTGCCGAACCGGGCACGTCCTGCACCGTGGGCATCATGTTCTGCCTGCGCCTGAACGAGGCCCAGATCGGTTTTGACGTCAACCTCGACGCCATCGCCCGCAGCGGCCTGCGCGTGCATCCGAACGCCTTGCAAATTGCGCGTCGCAAGGGACCGCCGCCATGAGCGCCCGCATGAGCAACAAGCCTGCCCGCCCCCCCCGCCCCACGCTCGACAGCGTGCTGCGGCGCGCCCACCTGAGCGTGTCGCTGATCGCCGTGCTGGCGGCAGGCCTGACCCTGACGGCCGTGGCGCTGCTGGCCCTGCGCGTGTATTCGGACCAGAACCTGCGCCTGGTGGCCCGCTCGATGAGCTACACGGTGGAGGGGGCCGTCGTCTTTGGCGACTCCCTGGCCGCCAGGGAAGCGCTGGCCCTGATCGGCGTCAATGAAGATATCGACCAGGCGCAGGTGAGCGACAAGGCCGGCAAGGTGCTGGCCCGCTGGGAACGGGGCGAACATGGCACGCGCTACTATATCGAACGGGCGCTGACGGGCTGGATGCTGCCCGATTCGCTGACCTTCCCCGTCATGCGCAATGAGCAGGCGATCGGCAGCATCACCCTGGTGCCGCACAGCCGCAGCCTGCTGCCCTTCCTGCTCAGCGGCCTGACCTGCCTGCTCGCTTGCCTCGTGCTAAGCCTGGCCGTCGCCGTGCGCCTGTCGCGCAGCATGGAAACGGAGATCACATCGCCCCTGCGCCACCTGGCGGAAACGGCCCACCGCGTACGGCGCGACCGCTCGTTCGAACTGCGCGTGCCGCCCGCCAATATTGCCGAGCTGAACCAGATCAATGACGACTTCAACGCCCTGCTCGACGAACTGGAAGCGTGGCAAAGCCACCTGCAGAAGGAACACGCCTCGCTGTCGCACCGCGCCAACCACGACAGCCTGACGGGCCTGTCGAACCGCGCCTTCATGGAAGCGGAACTGGAACGCGCCATCCTCGAAGCGCGGGTCGGCAATGGCAAGGTGGCCGTGCTGTTCCTCGACAGCGACCGGTTCAAGTACATCAACGACACCTTCGGCCATGCCTCGGGCGACCGCGTGCTGGTGACGATCGCCGCGCGCATCAAGCAGCAATTGCGCGAGGGCGACCTGGTGGCGCGCCTGGGCGGCGACGAATTCGCCATCGTGCTCAAGCCGCTGCGCCACAGCAGCGACGCCATGCACATCGCCGACAACATTATCGCCGCCATGGCGCAAGCCATAGAACTGCCCACCGGCAACAGCATCGTCAGCTCGCTGACCATCGGCGTGGCCGTCTTCCCCGATCACGCCATCGACGCCATCTCGCTGGTCGGCGCGGCGGACGAAGCCATGTACCGCGCGAAGCAGGCGCAGCGTGGCACGCGCCAGGTGGCGCGCCTGCCGCAACCCCATATTCATCCCTGAACCAAGGAGCAACACCATGCAATTCATCTACAAGCAATTACGCCGCGGCTTACTCGGCCTATTCATGCTGGGCCTGCTGGCCGCCTGCCAGAGCACGCCAGAGACCAAACCGCTGTTCAGCCCCGAGCAAGTCGCCACCCTGAAGGAGCAAGGCTTCAACCAGACCGACGAAGGCTGGGAACTGAGCTTTACCGACAAGCTGCTGTTCGAATTCGACGCCGCCAAGCTGACGCCGCCGAGCCGCATGGCCATCCAGAAAATCAGCGCCGCCCTGCTGAAAGTGGGCATTACCCACATGCGCGTGGAAGGCCACACCGATAACGAAGGCACGGAAGCGTACAACAACAAGCTGTCGCTGGCGCGCGCCAACGTGGTGGCCGATGCCATGAGCGCATCGGGCATTCCACTCGATAACATCATGGTCAAGGGCCTGGGCATGAGCAAACCGGTGGCCTCGAATGCCAGCAAGACGGGCAAGGCGGAAAACCGCCGCGTCACCGTCATCGTCTCGGCGCCTTGACCATGGGCGTGCCCGCCGTGCGCTGGGTCGTGATGGGCGTGTCCGGCTGCGGCAAGAGCGCCGTCGGCAGCCTGCTGGCCGACGCCTTGCACCTGCCCTACGTGGAAGGCGACGACGTACATTCCCCGGAAAACGTGGCCAAGATGGCCGCCGGCATCGCGCTCGACGATGCCGACCGGGCCGGCTGGCTGGCCGCCCTGCGCGAGCGCATCGCCATGGCCCGCGCGCAAGGCAGCGGCCTCGTCGTCTCCTGCTCGGCCCTGAAACGCGCCTACCGCGACGTGCTGCGCGAAGGCGACCCGGCCCTGCGCTTTGCCCACCTGGACGGCCCGCGCGCCGTGCTGGCAGGCCGCTTGCAGCGCCCCGGCCATTTCATGCCGGCCAGCCTGCTCGACAGCCAGCTGGCCACCCTGCAGCCCTTGCAGGCCGATGAAGCGGGCCTCGTGCTCGATATCCGCCAGCCGCTGGCCGTGCTCGTCGAACAGATCCTGCAAGCAGCCTGACAGGCGCGCGGCTGGACAGCCCGCGGCCCCCTGTGTAGACTGGCGCGCACTTTCATGAAGGATTTTTATGAGCACACCAACGACAAAACCAGCAGCGGGCCCGGAATTCTGGGAACGCGCCGACCAGGTCATCGCCCTGGCCAATGAACAATGCATGCACAGCGGCGGCAATGAAGTGGCCACTTCGCTGCTGTACGCGGCTGCCCGCTTCAACGCCTTCCTCGTCGCCAGCAAGAGCAACGACGTGGCCAAGATGCAGCAGGAAAAGGAAGGCGCCGTGGCCTTCTTCACGGAACAGTACAAGCGCATGCTGACCGACAACTTCAACGATTACATCACCAACTTCGACAAGTACACGCAACCGTCGTCGGCCCCCAAGGGCTGATGTCCGCAGCCAGCCTGGACGGCCACCGCGCCCGCGCCACCCACGCGGGCAGCGTGCTCGACGGCGTGGTGCGCTACGCGCCACTGCAATCGCTGTGGCTGCTAGCCATGCTGGCCGGCGCCGCGACGGGCGCCCTGTGCTTCTTCAGCTGGGCCGGCCTGCTGCTGTTTGCGGCCGGCACGGCCATCGTCCTGCTGTTCGGCCATTCGCTGGGCAGCCACCGAAAACTGATACACGACAGTTTTGCATGCCCACAATGGCTGGAATATGTGTTCGTCTACCTGGGCGTGCTGGTAGGCCTCAGCGGCCCGCTGGGCCTGCTTCGCCAGCACGAGCTGCGCGACTACGCCCAGCGCCTGCCCGCTTGCCATCCCTATTTGCGCCACGGCGCCGGTTTCTGGCGCGATGCCTGGTGGCAATTACACTGCCGCCTGGACCTTGCCCACCCGCCGCACATCGCCATCGAGCCGCGCATCGCACACGACCGCTTTTACCGTTTCCTGGAAAGCACCTGGATGCTGCAGCAACTGCCGTGGGCCGTGCTGTGCTTCGCCTGGGGCGGCTGGGGTTTTGTCTGCTGGGGCGTGTGCGCGCGCGTCAGCGCCGGCGTGCTCGGCCACTGGCTGATCGGCTACTTCGCCCACAACCATGGCCAGATGCATTTTCATGTCGACGGCGCCGCCGTGCAAGGCAAAAATATCCGCCTGACGTCGCTGCTGACCATGGGCGAATGCTGGCACAACAACCATCACGCGTATCCGGGCTCGGCCAGGCTGGGCCTGCTGCCGGGCGAATGGGACCCGGGCTGGTGGGCGCTGCTGCTGTTGCGCCGCCTGGGCCTCGTCTCCGCCCTGCGCCTGCCCGGGGACCTGGCGCCGCGGCCGGAACTGCGCCGCCTTGATCGCGCTGGCGCTCAGGCGTCGTCGCCACCGGCCAGGTAATTGTTCTTGACGCGCACATAGTGCTCGGCCGAATAGCGCAGGTAGGCGATCTCCGCTTCCGTTAGAGGGCGCACCTTGGCGGCGGGACGGCCCACGTACAGGTGGCCGCTTTCCAGTACCTTGCCCGGCGACACCAGGCTGCCCGCGCCCAGCATCACGTGCTTTTCCACCACCACGTCATCCATGACGATGCTGCCCATGCCGATCAGGCATTCGTCGCCAATCGTGCAGCCATGCAAGATCACGGAATGGCCGATGGTCACGTATTTGCCGATGGTCAAGGGCGAACCATCGGGCTTGGCCGCATTCCTGTGCGACACGTGGCCCATGGAAAAGTCCTGGATATTACTGCCCTCGCCGATGACGATGCGGTTGACGTCGCCGCGCAGCACGCTGTTGCACCAGATCGAGCAGTCGTCGCCGATCTGCACGTCGCCGATCACTTGCGCCGTGTCATGCAGGTAGACGCGCTCGCCCACGACGGGGCGGGTATTCAGGTAGGAACTTATGGGCATTGTCTTCTCGTTTCTTTAATATTAAACAACAGGGTTCACACCCAGCCGGCGGCCAGCGCAAAAATCGCCAGGCCATGCGCCAGGGATGCGCCCAGCAAGCCGGCACGGCAATATACCAGCCCCGCCACCACGCCCTCGATCACGGTGAAGACGAGGATGGGTGCACCCACCTGCGTGACGGTGGTGGCAAGGAAGGCGTGGCACAGGCCAAACAGCAGGCCCGACACCAGCGCCGCGCGCCAGGCCGGCAGCCAGGCGCGCAATTGCTGCTGCAGCAAGCCGCGAAACAGCAATTCCTCGTAACAGTTGGCCGCCAGCGCAAAGCCCAGCAGCAAGGGCAGCGCGGATGGCGCGACGGGCGCCAGCGACGGCAAGCCGAACGCGGCTTTCAAGCGCGTCGCCAGCCCGACAATCAGGCAAGCGCCTCCCGCGCCCAGCAGCACGGACAGGGCCGGCCGCATGCCCAGCCAGCGGATCTGGCGGCGCGCCTCGGCCTCCAGCCAGCACGCGCTTGCCACCAGCCCCAGCGACATGGTGCCCAGCGCCAGCAAGACCGGCGGCGGCGCCGTGAAGCGCAAGCCGCCCGCCGCCACCTGCCAGTAGCCGTGCGCCGTCATCGCGTCGCGCGCCAGCACGAAAAACAGGATGTGCACGAGCACGCGCAGCAGCGGCACCGTCCGCTGCCCGCCACGTGGCATGGCCAGCAGCAAGGCGCCGCAGACGAGGAAGGCGGGCGTGATCGCCAGCAGATACTGCGCCAGGGAAGTCAGGTCGTCCATCGTTCACATCGGGAAAGTACGGTGCCAACGGGCACGGGCGCAGCAATTGTATGCGGCAGCTGGCAACATGGGCAACCTGTCTTGCTATGCCGCCTTGCGCCAGCCATGCATCAGCGCATGCGCGGCCAGACCCGCAGCCAAGCCCCACAGGGCGCCGCCCACGCCCAGCAGGGTCACGTTGGCGGCCGTCGCCAGGAAAGTAATCAAGGCCGTTTCGCGCATGCGCACGTCCGCCATCGCCTGCGCCAGGCTGTTGCCGATGGCGCCCAGCAGGGCCAGGCCCGCCAGCGCCGTGATGAAACCGCGCGGCAAGACCATGAACAGGCTCGCCAGGGTGACGCCAAAGATGCCCACGAGGATGTACAGCACGCCGCAAGCCAGGCCCGCGACATAGCGCTTCGACGGGTCCGCATGGGCATCCTTGCCCGTGCAGATGGCGGCCGTGATGGCGGCCACGTTGAACGCGTGCGCGCCGAACGGCGCCATCAGCAGCGAACCGAGGCCCGTCACCGTCAGGATGGGATTGGCGCTGACCTGGTAACCGTCATTGCGCAGCACCAGCATGCCGGGCATGTATTGCCCCGTCAGCGTAATCAGGAACAGCGGCAGCGCCACGCCCAGCAGCGACGCCACGGAAAAGCGCGGCATCTCGAACACGGGCGCGGCCAGGGCCAGTTCGATACCTTGCGCATCGATGCGCCCCTGCGCCAGCAGCAGGACCAGACCGATCAGCATGATGCCCACCACGGCAAAACGTGCCGTGAACCGGCGCAGCACGGCGTACGACAGCAGCAAGACCGCGACCAGCACGGGATCGGCGCTGGCGCCGCCGAACGCGTTGACGCCAAACTGCAGCAAGATGCCGGCAAGCAATCCCGCCGCGATGCCGCCCGGTATCAGCCGCACCAGGCGCTCGAAGGCGCCGGACATGCCCAGCAAAATGAAGGCGATGGCGGACACGATATAGGCGCCGATCACCTCGGCATACGGCGTATGCGGCATGACGGTGGCCAGGAAGGCCACGCCGGGCGTGGACCAGGCGGTGATGATGGGCGCGCGGTAGCGGTAGCTGAGCCAGATGCCCGTCACGCCCACGCCGATGCTCAGCGACCAGACCCAGGATGCCGTCTGCGCCGCGCTCAGCTGGGCCAGCTGGGCCGCCTGGAACACCAGCACGAAGGTGCCGCCATAGTTGACGAGGACGGAGATGAAGGCCGCCATGGCGGGCGATGCCAGGTCGCGCCAGCGCGCCCGGTCGGCCAGAGCGGCCGTTGTGGTGGTGGTTGTCATGTCTATGCCCCTGTCATTGAAAGGAAGCATGGTAAGGGTCGCATGGACTGCCCAGGCAGGCCAATTTATTCACATGTAACAGACCACTTGAGCAATCACCCCAGTGCGCGGGCCAGGCGGACGATGCCGCTGTCGATCTCGTGCGGCGTGAGCGCCGCAAAGCCCAGCAGCCAGCCACCGCGCTGCGGCGGCGTCGCATACAGGCGGCTCAGGCCCGGCAGCACGATGCCTGCCTGGGCCGCCAGGCGTAGCGTTTCCAGCTCGGCCCTGCCCTCATGCAGCAGGCACGGCAGTTGCAAGCCGCCCGGCGGCAGCTGGGCCGTGACGACATGCGGCAAGTGTCGCTGCACGGCTTGTGCCATCGCATCGCGGCGCACGGCGTAGACCTTGCGCATGGCGCGCACATGGGCCGCAAAATGGCCGTCGGCGATGAAACGGGCCAAGGTCAGCTGGTCCAGTTGCGGCGTGTGGCCATCGAGGATGCTGCGCGCATAGGTCATCGGCTGGACCAGCGCGGGCGGCAGCACCATGTAGCCGATGCGCAGGCCCGGATACAGCGACTTGGCGAAAGTGCCCAGGTAAATCGTGCGCTGCTGCGTGTCGAGCCCCTGCACGCACGCCGTCGGCAAGCCTGCATAGTGGAACTGGCTGTCGTAATCGTCCTCGATGATCCAGCCCTGGCGCTCGGCCGCCCAGGCAGTCAGGGCCAGGCGGCGCTCGAGCGCCAGGGTGGCGCCCGTCGGATACTGGTGCGAGGGCGTGACGTAGATCGTGTTCGCCCCGCTGCGGTCCGCGCGCAGGTGGTCGATGGACAAGCCATCGGCATCGACGGGCACGGGCACGACCTGCAATTGCGCCATCTCGAAGGCCTTGCGCGCGCCGAAATAGCCGGGGTCTTCCATCAGGATGGGGCCATGCGCGTCGGCCAGCACCTGCGCGCACAGGTACAGGGCCTGGCGCGTGCTGCTCAGCACCAGCACCCGATCGGCCGTGGCGCGCGCGCCGCGCTCCAGGTTGACATAGTCGGCGATGGCCTGGCGCAGCGGCAGCGCGCCTTGCGGATCGCCGTGCAGCAGCACCTCGGCATGGTGTTCGCCGGCGGCCTGGCGCCGCAGGCGCTCCCACACGTCGAGCGGAAAGGCCCTCGTTTCCGGCAAGCCCGTGGCAAACGCCTGCACGCTGCGCCGGTCGGCCACGCCGCCGCTGGCGAGAATCTGCGCGCCGCGCGCACTGAGCGCCACCGGCTGCGCGGACAAGGGCGAGAGCGTCATCGCGGGCTTGCCCAGCAGGCTCGCGCCTATCGTCGGCGAGACAAAACTGCCCGACCCCGCCTGGCGCCGCACATAGCCATCGAGGCGCAGCTGCGCGTACGCCATTTCCACGGTGTCGCGCGACACGCCCAGCGATTGCGCCAGCGCGCGCGTGGCCGGCAGGCGCAGGCCGGGCGCCAGTACGCCATCGAGTATCAATTGGCGCAGCGCGCGCTGCACCCGTACACGCAAGTCGAGCGCCGCCAGTCCGGGAGCGGCGATGCGCATTTTCAGGGTGTCGAGCTCGAACTGCGGCGTCATATGGCCTTGGCGCGGGCGGCATCCACGGCGGCCATGCTGCTGGCCAGCGAAAAGCCGTGCTGCTGCAGCACCGCCACCAGCTGTTCGCCGGCGCAGCCCAGGCGCAGGTTTTCCGCCACCCAGTCCTGCCAGGCGGCGCCGATCTCCGGCATCGGTTCGGGCGCCAGCGCAAGTCCGAGTATGCATTCGGCCAGCAAGCCGTTGATGCGCTTCGTGTCGATCAGGTGCTGCACCACGGCGTGGCCGGACTGCGGATACGGGTGCAGGGTGCAGCGGCCGAAGGCGGCCAGGCGCTGCGCGTGCATGGCATCGAGGTTGACGGATTCGCCGGCGCCGGCGCCAGGGTTGGCCGCGTCAGGCCGGGCCACGTCAGGCCGGGTGCCGAACACCAGGTGCATCTGCGTATCCTCGGTTGCCCTGGCGCGGCACAGGGCCGCCAGGTCGTAATAGCCCGACGCCGGCGGGTCCTGCGCCAGCGATTCCATCACGGGCAGCCAGCGCAGCTCATGGTACAAGCGCGCCTGCCGCACGTCGAGGAAGGACAATGGCCCGAAGGCGACGATCTGCTGCGCGTCCAGCAGCAAGCCATACATGACGGCCGCGTAACCGCCCATGGACTGGCCGAGGGTGGTGATAGTACTTGGCGCAATGCGGCGCACGAGATCGCGCAAGGCTTGCGCCGTTTCGTCGACATGATTTCCCAGCCCCGCGATGCGGCGGTGATACCAGGCATTGCCCGAATCGCGCACGAGGATCTTGTTCAGCGGCTGCCCGCTGGCCTGCTCCAGCTTTCTCAGGCGCCCATAAAAATCGAAGGCGGGACGCGTGGTCCACGAGACGAAGCCGAAGGCGATGACCAGCGGCGCGCCGGGCACGATGCGGTCGACCAGCACGTCGTCGCCAGTGGTGGCGACCAGTCGGTTATCCAGCGCTTGCGCTTGCAGCATCGGCCCGGCTCCCGGTAAAAGTTGAAAACGGCACAAAGCATGAGTGTAATGCCAAGGCTGGCAAAATGGAAACAATCGCCTCTGCGGTACGCCGGTCGGCGCGCAAAACCTGCTAGTGTGCAGGCATTCCATCTTCACAGGAGACTTCCATGCTGCATCGCCTGAAATACCTATCCCTTGCCGCCGCCATCGCCATGGCCAGCGGCTGCGCCACCACGTCTGGCAGCGCCGGCAACGCCACCGCGGACACCGGCCTGGCCCCGACGTACAGCCTGACGAACACCTACTGGAAGCTGACAGAGCTCGATGGCGCCCCCGTGACGATGGCGCCAGGGCAGGAGCGCGAAGTGCGCATCACCCTCACCGACGATGGCAAGGTCCATGGTTTTACGGGCTGCAATCAGGTCATGGGCGGTTACACGCTCGCCGGCACGGCCCTGCGCTTCACGCAGCTGGCCGGCACCCGCATGGCCTGTCCGCCGCCGTTGATGCAGCTGGAAAGCGCCGTATTGGCCAACTTGAACAGCGTGACGGGCTACCGTTTCGATGGCGAATACCTGATACTGCTCAAGGATGGCGCGCCCGTGGCGCGGTTTGAATCGGTGTACCTATAGGCTGTCATCCGACAGCAGCTCAGATGACCTTGAAGATTTCCAGCCCCCGCTGATTACGCAAACAGTACACCTGTTCAGATTGAAATGAGACAACAAATTTGCAGGGGCTCGATTCGACCAGGCATGCAACGACCTCGCGCAAAGTGCTGCTGCAAGCATCGTATTCATCGCTGTTGTAGCGGAAATTGATCCTGTATTCCACCCGCCAGTCCTGCGGCGACGGCAAAAATTCGGCAAGCACGCCTTCAGGGCTGGCGCTTCCAATACCTTGCTCGATGCCCCTGATGCGGACATAAAAACTCAGGCCCGATTCGGGGAACCAGCCATTGAAGCCCCTGTCGGTCGGCTTGAACTCCTGCGCCCCGCAGCGCGTCAGAACGCCGGTCAACACTTCCTGCTCCAGTTGCGCATCCGCTTCCAACGAAAACTCGATTGCCACTATCTGTCCTTGTCCGTATCAGTATCTTGCCGGCCACAATGACCGATGCGCTGAATGTAGCACAGCACGCATATTGCGCTTTCACTTTACAATGGACACTTCCAAAAAAGCCTCGACCCACCCGCCTGGAAGGAAGCCATGTCCGCACTGCCCTCGCCGTCGTCTCCATCAATGCCATCGGCCGCCGGCCGCTACCGGGCTTTTCTGTTCGACATGGACGGCACCGTCATCAATTCCATCGCCGCCGCCGAGCGTATCTGGGGCACGTGGGCGCAGCGCCAGGGCCTCGACGTGGCGGCCTTTCTGCCCACCATCCACGGCGCGCGCTCGGTCGACACCATCGCCAGGCTGCGCTTGCCCGGCGTCGATGCGCAGCGCGAATCGCAGGGCATCACGGATGCGGAAATCGTCGATGTGGAAGGGATTATCGAAATCGCGGGCGCGCTGCGTTTTTTGACGTCGCTGCCGCCCGCGCAATGGGCCATCGTCACCTCGGCGCCACGCGCGCTGGCCACGGCGCGCCTGAAGGCGGCCGGCATGCCGATACCGGCCATCATGGTGACGGCGGAAGACGTCAAGGCGGGTAAACCAAAGCCCGATTGCTACCTGCTGGCGGCGGAAAAACTGGGCGTGGCGCCGGCCGACTGCCTGGTCTTTGAAGACGCATCGGTCGGCATCGAAGCGGGCGAAGCGGCCGGCGCGAAGGTCATCGTCGTCACCGCCACGCATGCGCACCCGCTGGCCACGCGCCACCCGGCCATCGCCAGCTACGAGGGCCTCGTGGCGTCCGTCGATGGCGACGGCTTTATTGTCCTGGCCGAGACGGCTGCAGCACGCGCGACAAGATAGCCTGCTCGAGCGCGGCGAAAGCCGCAGTGCCGCGCTGGCGCGGGCGTGGCAAGTCGACCAGCACGTCCAGCGCAATCCGCCCCTCCTCGATCAAGAGCACGCGGTCGGCCAGCGCCACGGCTTCGGCCACGTCGTGCGTCACCAGCACGGCCGTGAAACCGCGCGCCAGCCACAGCGACTCGATCAGCTGCTGCATCTCGATGCGCGTCAGGGCGTCGAGCGCGCCCAGCGGTTCGTCCAGCAGCAGCAGTTGCGGCTCGTGCACGAGGGCGCGGGCCAGTGCCACGCGCTGCTTCTGCCCGCCCGACAGGGCCGACGGCCAGTCGTCCGCCCGCTCGGCCAAGCCCACCGTCCACAGCGAGGCGGCCGCCGCGCCGACGGAACGGGGCAGGCCCAGGGCCACGTTGTCGAGCACCGTCTTCCAGGGCAGCAGCCGCGACTCCTGGAACATGATGCGGATGTCGGGCGCCCCGACGCCGCTGCCGATGGCGATGCTGCCGTCATCGACGCTTTCCAGTCCCGCGATCGAACGCAGCAAGGTGCTCTTGCCGCAGCCGCTGCGTCCCACGATGGCGACAAATTCGCCCGCTTCCAGCTGCAGGTCGACGTTGCTCAGCACGGGGCGGCTGGTGTAGGATTTGCTCAGGTTCGTCAGTTCCAGGGGAACGCCACGCCGTTGCAAAGGAGCGCACGGTGCCGCCTTCGCCTGCGGCGGCGCGCTGGCCGGGTCGTATTGCACGAAATGCGACAAAAAATCCGTTTCGATCTGGATGGGGGCGAGCAGCATGGTGTCCTCTTCAATCATTAGCGGTAGGCGGGATTCCAGCGCAGGCAGTGGCGCTCCAGCCGGCGCGAGAACACATCGGCCAGCTTGCCCAGCAAGGCGTACAGCAAGATCCCCACCAGTACCACGTCCGTTTGCAAAAATTCACGCGCATTCATGGTCATGTAACCGATGCCGGCCTGCGCCGAGATGGTTTCGGCGACGATCAGCAGCACCCACACGAGCCCCAGCGAAAAGCGCACGCCGACCAGGATGGACGGCATGGCGGCCGGCAGGATCACGTCGCGGTACAAAGGCCAGCCGGACAAGCCATAGCTTTTCGCCATTTCGATCAAGCCCTGGTCGGCCGAGCGGATGCCGTGGAAGGTGTTCAGGTAGACGGGAAAGAACACGCCGACGGCCAGCAAAAAGAGTTTCGCCGTCTCGTCGATGCCGAACCACAGGATCACCAGCGGGATCAGGGCCAATGCCGGGATGTTGCGCACCATTTGCAAAGTCGTGTCGAGCAGGGTTTCCGCGTGGCGGAAGCTGCCCGTCAATAGTCCCAGCAGCAAGCCCAGTCCCGCGCCGACGGCGAAACCCACCGCCGCGCGCCACAAGCTCGTTTTCAGGTGCAGCCACAGCTCGCCCGAGGCGGCCAAATGCCAGAAAGCCTTCGCCACGGCCCACGGCTCGGGCAGGATGCGGCTCGACAGCCAGCCCCACTGCGCCGCCAGCTGCCAGGCCAGCAGCAGCGCCACGGGCAAGGCCCATGGCGCCAAGGCATTGCGCCACGGCGCGACGCTTGTCTGTTTTGTGGTGCCGGCCGCCATCTCAGGCTGCCTTTTTCTGCGGCGCGGCCGGCACGATATTGCTGGCCATGACTTCGCCGAAAGGGCCGCTCAAGGATTGCTCGCCCACGGCCTTGCCCTTGCCCAGCAGCGGAAACACCAGTTCGGCGAAACGGTACGACTCTTCCAGGTGCGGATAACCGGAGAAAATGAAGGTATCGACGCCCAGGTCCGCGTATTCCTGCATGCGCGCCACCACGGTCGGACCGTCACCGACCAGGGCCGTGCCCGCGCCGCCGCGCACCAGGCCCACGCCGGCCCACAGGTTGGGCGACACTTCGAGCTTGTCGCGCCGCCCGCCGTGCAGGGCCGCCATCCGTTGCTGGCCCACGGAATCCATTTTGGAAAAGGCCGCCTGCGCCTTGGCGATGATGTCGTCGTCCAGGTGGCTGATCAGTTCATCGGCCGCGCGCCAGGCCGCTTCGTTCGTCTCGCGCACGATCACGTGCAATCGGATGCCAAACCGGACTGTGCGGCCTTTTTTTGCCGCGCGCGCGCGGATGTCGGCGATTTTCTCGGCGACTGCGGCGGGCGGCTCGCCCCACGTCAGGTACACGTCCATCTGCTCGGCCGCCAGTTCGTGCGCGGGCTCGGACGAGCCGCCGAAATACAGCGGCGGATACGGTTTCTGCACGGGCGGATACAGGGTTTTCGCGCCTTTGACCTGGATATGCTTGCCCTCGAAATCGTAGCCGGCCGCGCCGCCCTCGCCCGCCAGGGTGGCGCGCCACACCTTGATGAATTCATCGGAAATCTCGTAGCGCTTGGCGTGGTCGGCAAACAGGCCGTCCGCTTCCAGCTCGCCCTGGTCGCCGCCCGTGACGACGTTGATCAGGAGACGCCCGTTCGACAGGCGGTCGAAGGTGGACGCCATGCGCACCGCCAGGCCGGGCGTGGACAGGCCGGGCCGCACGGCGACCAGAAATTTGAGCTTTTGCGTCACGCTGATCAGCGACGACGCCACCACCCACGCGTCTTCGCAGGAGCGGCCCGTGGGCAGCAGCACGCCGTCGTAGCCGAGCGTGTCGGCCGCCACCGCCACCTGGCGCAGATAATCGGCATCGACGGGGCGCGCGCCCTGCGCGGTGCCCAGGTAACGGCTGTCGCCGTGGGTGGGGATAAACCAGAAGACATTCAATGACATGGTATTGGTTCCTTATTTTGCGCTGGTGGCCAGCTGGCGCGCCGGCAGCAGCGCATCCTTGACGACGATCGGCTTCGGGATCAGCTTCAGGCTGGAAAACGCATCGGCCACCCTTTGCTGCGAGGCGATGACGTCGACCGACACGGGTTTGACGCCATACGCATAGCGCGTAGCGGCCAGCGCCACGACATCCTTGCCCAGCCCCGTCTGCGCCGACAGGATCGCCGCCACTTCCTCCGGGTGGTTGCGGCCCCAGTCATCGACCTTGGCGACTTCGTCGAGCACGATGCGCAGGATCTCGGGATGCTTTTCCGCATACGTGCGCGAGGCGAGATAAAACTGGTAGTTCGCCACCAGGCCCTTGCCGTCGGCCAGCACGCGGGCGCCCAGCTGCTTTTCGGCGGCCGCCAGGAACGGATCCCAGATGGCCCAGGCATCGACGCTGCCCCGTTCAAAAGCGGCGCGCGCATCGGCCGGCGGCAGGAACACGGGCTGGATGTCGGCGTACGCAATACCCGCCTTTTCCAGCGCTTTCAACAACAGGTAATGCACGTTCGAGCCCTTGTTCAGGGCGATTTTCTTGCCCTTCAAGTCGGCCAGGGTGCGCAGGCCGGAGCCCTTGGGCACGACGATGGCTTCGCTGGCGGGCGACGCCGGCTCATTGCCGACATACACCAGGTTGGCGCCCGCCGCCTGCGCAAAGATCGGCGGCGCCTCGCCCACGGTGCCGAAATCGATGCTGCCCACGTTCAAGCCCTCGAGCAGCACGGGGCCGGCCGGGAACTCCGTCCATTGCACGCCCACGCCCTGCCCCGCCAGGCGCTTTTCCAAAGTGCCGCGTCCCTTCAGCAAGGTCAATGTGCCGTATTTCTGGTAGCCAATACGTACCTGCACCTGCACTTCCCCCTTGGCCTGCGCCTGTGCCGCGGCCGGCATGCCGGCCGCCATCACGCCGGCAGCGGCGGCAAACAGCAGACCCAGAGTGGTACGGCGCGAAAGGCGTTGTGCGTGGCGGTGTGTCATGGTGCTTCCTTGGTCGGTGAATAATCAGGCGGCTTGATAGCGGGCGGCGTAAGGCTGGTCTTGCAGCGAACGCACGGGGTGAGGGACTTCTGCCGGCGCGGACGGACGCTGCCCCTGCAGCACGAACAGGCCGCTGGACAGTTCCTCGATGCCGGCCTGCACGCGCGCGGCGATCGGCGCATCCAGGCTCAAGCCCCGCTCTTCGTGCCACGCCAGCTGCTGCGCATTCGCATAGATGCTGGTGAAGACCTGCCTGGCACCCAGCGCATGCAGCACGGGGCGCAGGGCATAGTCGAGCGCCAGGGTGTGGGCGTGGCCGCCGCCCGTGGCCAGCGGCAGCACCAGCTTGCCGGCCAGGCCGTCTTGCGGCAGCAGGTCGAGGAAGGCTTTCAGCAAGCCGGTATACGACGCCTTGTAGATGGGCGTGGCCACTACGATGGCGTCGGCGTCGGCCACGGCGCGCACGGCGCGGGCGATCGCCGCGTCGTCGTAGTCGGCCAGCAGCAGGGCGCGCGCCGGCAAGTCGCGCACATGCAGCTGGGCGTAGCTATGGCCCTGCAGCGCCAGTTGTTCGCCGATGTGCAGCAGCAAACGGCTGGAACTCGATGGGAGTTGCGGGCTGCCGCCCAATAACAAGATGCTCATGTGATGCCCGTCCCTGTACGTGATGGTGTGATTTGGCTACCTGGATGCTTGCAGCCTATCGCCATCAGCGGCCCGATAAAACGAATGCTTTCGCGCTTCGATATGCGTTTTTTGTCTATCCGGGCCTGACGCCCCGCAAGCGAAGGCGCTCCTCTCCGCATGGCTTTTTCCGCATATCCATGCGCGGTTTTCTTCGTGTACGGCGCGCGCCCGGCGGTGCAATATCGGCGTCATCGTCTTTCCGGAATATCACTCATGTCCAGCGCTTTTCTCCATGCCACCCGCCCCGACGCATTTGCAGCGGAACCCCTGCAGGACGCCATCCGCATCGCCACAACGCTGGCCGCGCGCCTGGCCGAAACGGCCAATGCCCGCGACCAGGCCGGCGGCCACGCGGCGCAGGAACGCGAATGGCTGCGCGATTCAGGTCTGCTCACTTTGTCGATTCCCGTGGAATTCGGCGGCCAGGGCGCGTCGTGGCCCCTCGTGTACCAGGTGATCCGCATCCTGGCGCGGGCCGACAGCGCGCTGGCGCATGTCTTCGGCTTCCACCATCTGCAACTGGCGGGCCTGCAGCTGTATGGCAGCGCGCAGCAGCAGCGCCGCCTGCTTGCCTTGACCGTCGACGAGCGTCTGTTCTGGGGCAATGCCTTGAATCCCCTCGACAAACGGGTCACGGCCAGCGACAGCGGCGACGGCTACGTCCTCGACGGCATCAAGAGCTTTTCGTCCGGTTCCGTCGGCTCCGACTGGCTGACCGTCTCCGCCTGGCACGCGCCCACGCAGACGGCGCTGATCGCCGCCCTGCCCACGCGCCAGGATGGCGTGACCGTGCAGGCGGACTGGGACGCGTTCGGCCAGCGCCAGACGGATAGCGGCAATGTCCACTTTGAAGGAGTCGCCCTGGCGCGCGAGCTGGTGCTGCAGGCGCCCGCGCAGGCCGCCACGCCGCAAGCCACCGTGCGCTCGCAGATCGCGCAGCTGATCATGACCAATCTGTACCTGGGCATCGCCGAAGGCGCGTTCGAGGCGGCGCGCCGCTACACGGACGAGCAGGCGAAAGCCTGGTTTGCCTCGGGCGTGGCGCAAGCCACGGATGACCCTTTGGTGCAGCACCGCTACGGCCAGCTGTGGCTCTTGCTGCGCCCCGCGCAAGTGCTGGCCGACGCGGCGGCGCAGGAACTGGAAAAGGTCTTCCGCAAGGGCGCGCTGGTGACGGCGCGCGAACGGGGCTTGCTGGCCGTGGCTGTCGCAGAAGCCAAATGCCTGTCGCACAAGGCGGGCCTTGAAATCAGCAGCCAGATGTTCGAACTGACGGGCGCGCGCTCCACCTCGGCCCAATACGGCTTCGACCGCTACTGGCGCAACGTGCGCGTGCATACCCTGCACGACCCCATCGACTACAAGCTGCGCGACCTGGGACGCTTTGCCTTGAACGACACGCTGCCCGAGCCGACGGCGTATTCGTAATTTACCCACCCTGGAGCCATCATGACCATCCTGACCATCACCCGCCGCAGCATCGTCCTCAGCGCCCTGACCCTGGCCCTGGCAGCCAGCTTCGCCCAAGCGAAAGACCCGAAAGACATCACCATCGGCACCAGCGCCGGGCCGTATGCGGACCAGATCAAGCTGGGCATCAAGCCTATCCTGGAAAAACAGGGCTACAAGGTCAAGCTGGTGGAATTCAACGACTATATCCAGCCGAACTTCGCGCTGGCCGAAGGTTCGCTCGACGCCAACGTCTTCCAGCACATCGTCTACCTGAAGAAATTCGCGCTGGAGCACAAGCTGGCCCTGACGGACCTGATCACGATACCCACGGCGCCGATCGCCATCTACAGCAAGAAGCACAAGACCCTGGACGACGTGAAGGAAGGCACGACCGTGGGCTTGCCGAACGATCCGACCAACCAGGCGCGCGCGCTGGTGCTGCTCGACCAGCTGGGCTGGATCAAGCTGCGCCCCAGCTTCGACCCCGTGCGCGCGTCGGAGAAGGATATCGCCGTCAACACGAAGAAAATCAAGCTGCTGCCGCTGGAAGCGGCGCAGCTGCCACGCTCGCTGGGCGACACCGATTACTCCTTCATCAATGGCAATTACGCGCTGGCGTCGGGGCTGAAGCTGACGGAGGCGCTGGTGGCCGAGAAGATCTCGCCCAACTACATCAACCTGGTGGCCATCCGCACGGCCGACAAGGACAAGCAGTTCGCCAAGGACCTGGCGGCCGCCTACCGCTCGCGCGAATTCCTCGACATCACCAATAAACACTTTGCCGGCTATTCGAAACCCGATTACCAGCAAGCCTTGCAGACGGCAGCCAAATAAGCCATGGCCAAGACGATACGCTTCAACGCCTTCCAGATGAATACCGTCGGCCACCAGTCGCCGGGCCTGTGGACGCATGCGCGCGACCGCAGCCACCGCTACACCGATCCCGAACACTGGACGGAACTGGCGCGCCTGCTGGAAGCGGGCCTGTTCGACGCGGTTTTTCTCGCCGACGTGCTGGGCGTGTATGACGTGTACCGGGGCAGCCTCGATGCGGCCATGGAACACGGCGTGCAGGTGCCGCTGAACGACCCGCTGGCCCTCGTGCCCATCATGGCGCAGACGACCACGCACCTGGGTTTCGGCGTCACCTGCGCCCTCACCTACGAGCATCCGTACACGTTCGCGCGGCGCATTTCCACGCTCGACCACCTGACGGGTGGGCGCATCGGCTGGAATATCGTCACCGGCTATCTCGATAGCGCGGCGCGCAACCTGGGCTTGAACCAGCAGTTGGGCCACGACGAACGCTACGACCTGGCCGACGAGTACCTGGAAGTCGTCTACAAACTGTGGGAAAAGAGCTGGGACGACGACGCCGTCGTCAACGACAAGGCGCGCGCAATCTACGCCGATCCGGCCAAGGTCCATCCGATCAACCATGCCGGGCGCCACTACCAGGTGCCCGGCATCCATCTGTGCGAGCCATCGCCGCAGCGCACGCCGCTGCTGTACCAGGCGGGCACCTCGCCGCGCGGCACGCGCTTCGCGGCGCGCCACGCGGAAGCGACGTTTGTCAGCGGTCCCAGCAAGACGGTCGTCAAGCGCTACGCCGATGACTTGCGCGCCGCCGTGCGGCAAAGCGGGCGCGATGGCGAGGCGCTGCTGATCTACGCGCAGGCGCTGGTCATCACGGGCGCCACGGAAGCGGAAGCGCGCGCCAAGCATGCCGACTATCTGCGCCACGTGAATATCGAGGCGGCGCTCGTGCTGCTGTCGGGCTGGACGGGCGTCGATTTCAGCCGCTATCCGCTCGACGCCACCGTCGACTACATCGATTCCCCGGCCGGCCGCTCGGCGCTGGCCTCGTTCACTCAGGCCGACCCGGACCGCACCTGGACGGTGCGCGAAGCGGCCGAATACATCGGCCTGGGCGGGCGCGGCCCCGTGCTGGTCGGCGACGCGCGCCAGGTGGCCGACCAGCTGGAAGCGTGGCTGGACGAGACGGGCATCGACGGCTTCAATCTCGCCTTCGCCGTGGCCCACGACAGCATGGCCGACGTGGTGGCCCACATCGTGCCGGAACTGCAGCGGCGCGGCCGCTACCGCACCCGCTACGAGGAAGGCAGCTTGCGCCACAAGGTCTTTGGCCAGGGCCCGCGCCTGCCGGCCGGTCACCCGGGCCGCCAGGTCAGCATCGCGCCCAGCCAGGAAGCGCTGGCGGCGGCCTGACGCGGCGGGGCCGGAGCGAATTTGCGTCCGCCCCCGTTCCATGTCAGCATATGCCACCCTGGCATCACTGATAAGGACCGCAATGCCCCCCACACTCTCACGCGCGCTGGCACTGGCCGCGCTGCTGGCAGGCGCCGACACGCTGGCGCAGGCCCAGGCGCCAGTCACGCCGCCGACGCCGGGCTGCGAAGCCTGCGCCGCCTGGAACGCCGACCAGGCGCCGTTCCCCATCTTCGGCAATACCTATTATGTGGGCGTGAAAGGCCTCAGTTCCGTGCTCATCACCTCGCCGCAAGGTCACGTGCTGATCGACGGCGGCTTGCCGGAGTCGGCGCCGAAGATCATCGCCAATATCGGCGCGCTGGGTTTTCGCATCGAGGACGTCAAGCTGATCCTCAATTCGCACGGCCATATCGACCATGCGGGCGGCCTGGCCGAGCTGCAGCGGCGCAGCGATGCGCTGGTGGCCGCCAGCCCGTCGGCCGCGCTGGACCTGGCGTCGGGCGAAGTGGGACCGGACGACCCGCAATACCACGCGCTGCCCAAGTACCCGCCCGTGAAGGACATGCGTTTGGCGCGCGACGGCGGCCAGTTCAATGTCGGCCCGATCCAACTGACGGCGCACGCCACGCCGGGCCACACGCCCGGGGGCCTGAGCTGGACGTGGCAATCGTGCGACGGCCCCCGCTGCCTGAACATGGTCTACGCGGACAGCCTCAACGCCGTCTCGCGCCCAGGCTTCAAGTTCAGCGCCAGCAGCGAGTATCCGAACGCGGTGGCCGACCTGCGCCACAGCTTCGAGACCCTGGAAAAGCTGCCTTGCGACGTGCTCATTTCGGCGCATCCGGACGCGTCGCAGCTGTGGGAACGGCTGGAAGCGAGTGCCACGGCCGGCAGCGAAGCCTTTGTCGATCCGCAGGCCTGCCGCGCCTACGCGGCCGCGGCGCGCACCTTGCTTGAGGCGCGGCTGGAGCAGGAGCGGTAGAATTGCCAGTGAGCTTGTCAACCGTGCACGCTGGCGCGGCGCGTATCTGCTAATCTGGCGGCTATCACGTTATTAATCAGGAAATACCATGTTCAAACTCGCCAGACTGATTCCCCTCGCCGCCATCGTCGCCATCACGGCCGGCTGCGCGCAAACGCCGGTGCGCAGCGACGCTGCCGCCGCCGCGCCGGGCGCCACCTCGCCCGCCAAGCCGGCGCCGAAGCTGACGGGCACGCAGTGGAAGCTGAAGGAATTGAAGGGCAAGCCGGTGGTGCGCAAGGCGCCCGAGCAGCGCGAAGTGACCCTGCAGCTGGCCGATGGCCGTGCCGGTGGCCACAGCGGCTGCAACCAGATGATGGGCGGCTACACCAGCGATGGCGTCAGCACCCTGAGCTTCGGACAGATGGCAGGCACCATGATGATGTGCCAGCAGCAGGACATGGACCTCGAGCACCTGCTCATGACCACCCTGGGCGAAGTCAATGGCTACCGCTACGCCGACCAGGACTTGCTGCTGCTGAAGGATGGCGTGCCCGTGGCCCGCTATGAAGCGCTGACGGTGAAGTAAGGTTTTGCAAAGCCAGGCGCCACGCCCGGCTTGAAGCGTGCCTGAAAAACGTTCAGGGCAAGGCGCAACGCCGCCATGGACGTTTTCTCGGCCACGCTTCAATCATTGCGCATCTGCGCCTGCGATACATTGCTGTTCGCCGGCACGCTCTGCGTCAGCCACACATTCCCCCCGATAGTCGATCCCGCACCGATGGTGATGCGCCCCAGCACGGTCGCGCCCGCGTAGATCACCACGTCGTCCTCGACGATGGGGTGGCGCGGCGTGCCCTTGATCAGCGCGCCGGAAGCATCGGCAGGAAAACGCTTGGCGCCCAGGGTGACAGCCTGGTACAGGCGCACGCGCTGGCCGATGATGGCCGTCTCGCCGATCACCACGCCGGTGCCATGGTCGATGAAGAACGACGCGCCGATGTGCGCGCCGGGGTGGATGTCGATGCCCGTCAGGGTGTGCGCGATGTCGGCGATCAGGCGCGCCAGGAACGGCGCACCGAGCGCGTGCAGCTGGTGCGCCAGGCGGTGGTACAAGATGGCGATGGTGCCCGGATAGCACAGCATGATCTCGGCCACCGAGGTGGCGGCCGGGTCGCCCGCGTAGGCGGCCTGCACATCCGATACCAGCAGGGCGCGGATCTCGGGCAGGCTGGCGGCGAAGGCGCGCGTGATGTCGCGCGCCTGCCGCGCCAGCGCCGCATCGTCGCTGGCGCCGCTCTGTTCATCGCCAGCTGGTATGGAAAACAGCAAGCCGCGCCGCACCTGTTCGCTGAGGCGGTTCAGGGTCGTGTTCAGCGTGTCGCCGACAAAATAGTCGATGCTTTCATCGGTCAGATTCGGCCGCCCGTAATGCGTGGGGAACAGGGCCGCCGACAGGCCGTTGACGATGGTGGCGAGGGCTTCGCGCGAAGGCAGTTCGCGCACCCTGCCGTTGTGGCGGATCTTGTGCTTGTCTTCGCGCGAGCTGCGCAGGGCCTGGATCACGGGCCCCAGGTTCCACTGGGCCGTGTCGTCGGCGGGCGCCGCGGGATCAATGCTGTGCATGGCGTATCACTTCCAAAAAACGGCAAACAAGCCGGGTCGCCCCAGCTTAACGGCGACGGCAAACGGTGCAAACGAAGAATTCCAAGGTTGCATATGCGAAAAACGCATATGGATGGCAAACCGCCGCGGCGCCGGACCCGATTCCCGCCGCTAGCGTAAAATGACGGACTAACAAAAACACTCTTCAACATGACTAAATTATTAACCTGGATTTTGGCGGGCCTGGCAATGGTCGGACCGCTTGCAATTGACACCTATCTGCCGTCTTTCCCCGCCATCACCCAAGATTTCAATGCCAGCCCCCTGCTGGTGCAGCAGACCCTGAGCTTTTTCCTGTTCACGTTCGCCTTCATGATGCTGTTTTACGGCACCCTGTCCGACTCGTTCGGCCGCCGTCCCGTGATTCTCGTCTCGCTGGTGCTGTATGTGATCGCCTCCGTGGGCGCCGCGCTGGCGCCGTCGCTGGGCTGGCTGCTGGCCTGGCGCGTGCTGCAGGGCCTCTCGGCAGGCGCCGGTTCCGTGATCGGCCGCGCCATCGTGCAAGACCGCTATGCGGGTGCCGCCGCGCAAAAAATCCTCTCGCATATCATGATGGTATTCGCGCTGGCGCCGGCCATCGCGCCCGTGCTGGGCGGCTGGCTGCAGGTCAGCCTGGGCTGGCGCTGGATTTTCTGGTTCCTGACGGCCTTCGGCGTGCTGATGTTCGCCGTCGTCTGGCGCGCGCTGCCGGAAAGCCTGCCGAAGGAGCAGCGCCACGCCTTCCACCTGGGCGACATCGCCATCAACTACTGGAAAGTGCTGTGCCACCGCCAGTTCCTGCTGCTGTCGACGGCCATCGGCGCCGCCTTTGGCGGCTTCGCCCTGTACATCGGCTCGGCCGCCTACTTCATCATCAACATCCTGCACCTGCCGGAAACGGCGTTTGCCTGGCTGTTCATTCCCCTGATCAGCGGCATGGTGTTCGGTTCGGCCCTGTCGGCGAAAATCGCCCACCGCACCAGCCAGCGCCAGATGATCTGGGCCGGCTTCATCTTGATGCTGGTCGCCGCGCTGGCCAACATCGGCTACAACTATGTGTTTGCCGCCGAAGTGCCATGGGCCGTGCTGCCGCTGTTCTTCTACTCGTTCGCCCTGTCGATCGCCATGCCGCCGATGACCCTGATGGCCCTGAACCACTTCCCCAACAACAGCGGCCTGGCGTCGTCGATGCAATCGTTCATCCAGATGCTGCTGTTCGCGCTGGTGTCGGGCCTGGTGGCGCCGCTGCTGTTCGACAGCGCCCTGAATCTGGCATATGGCGTGATGGCGGGACTGCTGGTGAGTTTGGTTTGCTGGGTGTTTGCGCAGGGTAACGCAAAAGCGTAGGTCGGACTAGGTGGGGCCGCAATCCGACAACATGGTTGGCGGGTGACGTCGGATTACGCGCAAGCGCTAATCCGACCTTGTATTATTCCCCTCATGCCGTTCGTGGTATTGCGAACGGTATCGACCGCTGTCAAAATCTTGATAGGCATATCAAGACCGGGTAACTGGATGCCGTATCCGCCCTTAGGCCCCGAGCCAGCTCCGTAGATCT
>NZ_NEHB01000031.1:82360-93185 GCF_002127655.1 Janthinobacterium sp. GW456P | reverse complement strand
GCCCTTTATCGATCACGGTCATGAGAACTGCGTCACAGCGCGCCACTTTATCTCGTAACAACTGAATTTGGTCCATAAAATCCCATGTAGTATTGCGCAGAGACCACGACCCTAATAAATCTAAATGTCTGCTGCTGGCTGCAGATTCAATCGTTCAACGCAACACTTTAACTTAAATGCATCATTGCAAAATGGAATGATGAGAAAAAGAACTCGAATCGATTGAGCCGCGCCCCGCGAAACCTGGGATTGACGTTGAGGTTTAGCCACGGAAGCGTGCATGGAGAACTTCACCGAAGCTCAGGCAGCTCTTGCTTGAGAGCGGTATGAGTCTCTGCAGGGCAGGGGAGATAGACAGGCCAGACCCGATCTCGTCGTTAGATCAGGCCGCTACGAGATTGCGCACCAGGTACCTAGCCGGACACCGGTGGCCCCATACCGATCCGTCAGTTCATCATCTTTTTAGAACTATGGATCAGGAGAGTTTAAGCTGCTGGTGGCGATCAATGGAGAGGGAAGGCCACATTAAATATATTTGCGTTACGATAGCTACTCCATAGCGCCCTTTTATGCGCATGAACCGTCTCATTCAACCATCTATGTCACCTAATATCGAAACCCTCTTGCAGCGCTCGGCAGAGTTTGAGCTTGCACTGCATGCAGAATTTCCTGAACTGGAACTACGATTGGCTGATAGCAGCCCTAAATTGGAACTCGTAGCCACTGCAGTCATAGTCTCCTTAGAACACGGATCGGTGCTCAGGAAAGCAATTGAGGTCGGGGCGTCAAATACTGGCGCCGCGCTATTGCGCCTGCAGAACGAAGCGGTTCTCAAGGCAGCATGGCTGCTTTTCACGGCCACACCTCCCCAGGTGGAAAAGCTGGCAGTGCCTTTGGAAAGTGGGGCTGAGCAAGCAGCCAAGGGGCTACCAGGATACCTTGATATGCTGGCAGCAGTACAAAAGTCTGGGCCCGCCGGACTCACACAGCCACTGATGGAGTTCAACCAATACTCACGCCATGCGCTGAATTCGTTCGTGCACACTGGCATTCATCCTTTGAGCCGCACAAAGGAAGGTTTTCCTCTGCCACTGGCGGAAAAGATACTCAAGTTTGCCAATGCTCACAGTCATCTTGCCTATCGTATCCTGGCGGTGCTGACAGGCGAGCAGCAGCGTATGAATCAAGTTACCAAGCTGTATCTCGCCTTCGCAGATTGCCTGCCAATGACTACAGCAAATGAAACGAATCCGCCCTAGTCGGGAGATATTTACCGGCTCGGTCATGAACAAGGGATCAAACATAACGCGCATCGAAGAAAATTGATTCCATGTATCGACCTTGCGCCACATCAAACCGTCAAGCATTGCGCGAATCACTGGATCATTTCCCGCAAGACACCGGCGCAGTGCCAGCATACATGCCCTGTTCAGCCATACGCTGCAATGCGCCCCGAATAGTGCGTCGGCATACGGCTCGACGCTCATCCGCCTGGACCGGCCGTAGCGCAGCGGGACGAGCAACGTGAAAAGTCAAAGTCAAAGTCAAAGTCAAAGTCAAAGTCGGTGACCCGCCAAAGCTCAGCAGCAACCGCGCAACGTGTTTAACCATGAGGGAGTCGACCCACGAACCCTGCCAAGTCATTGGTAGTGATCTGGCCCCCTGCCTCGCGTCACTTCTCTGGCACCGGTTGGGCCTCTTTCGCCCAGCTGTCCGGTTCGAGGAGGTCGACTCCATAAGGCGGCTCAGGCCAGTCCTCGCCACCACCTTCCTCGTACTCTTCCGATGCCGTCCAAAAGCATAAGGCTTGTTCTGAAAAAGCCTGTCGCCAGCTGGCTTCGTCATCGAGTATCGCCTGCGCTTGCGCTGATAGAGGCTCACCCTGCCTGCGCTGCTCGACGGCAGCGACCGCAGCAAGATAATCCCAGTACCGTAATTGATGGAGTGGCATGCTAATAGAATCGTCGTAAGGATGCGACGCTCTCCCGAACCACCCCGTCAGCCCTGTCGCGCCACCAAAAAGCGCGCGCGCATTGGCGGCCACTTCACCGCATAGACTGAACTGCCGTCGCACGAACTGATGGTGAAACAGATACGCATACTGCCGCAGGACAATGTGACGGTGGCTTTCATTGCTTTGCGCCTGCGTATCCCTTAGCCACCCTGCGTAAGACTGCATCAGAGCAGTGGGGTGATTGTGACGACAGTAATGCGCCTGCCATAACTTGGCTACAGTAGGATCCCGCATCAGGTTATCGGCCTGCCAGGCCGCGGGACTTCCCTCGACGTGAGCGCGCAGTCTGTCCCAGTGAACATCACATCCTTCCATGCGCAGCGCGAAGCGGAGGTGGTATAACCGGAACTCCGTGGCGATTCTGCTTTCCCCAATAGCATCAAAAAACTGCAGCGGCTTCTCATCGTAGACGGCCAGCAATTTAGCGATGGCTTGGGCTTCCTCGACAGTGAATGGCGAGAGTCCCGTCAGTCCGATGCTGGAACCATATGGATGCTTCCCGTGCTCCAGTTCCCACTCTAGCTCCAGTCCGTTCAGGTGTGCCCACTGCTGCCGCGTTCCTGCTCGTTGAATATCGTGGACACAAATCGCGAACATTCTTCCGATGAATACGTTGCGGACCTGCTTCCATAAATCCACATGGTCAGGTCGCCCTGCATTTTGCGGCCAATGTAAAATGGCTTGCGGCAGTAGCGCATCCAGAGCCTGCTGATGCCCCAAAGCATCGCAAGCTAAATCGTCCGCCTGTTCCATGGCCCACCTTTCATGTGACGAGAGCGGTTCCGCACATTCTTGCGCCTCCATTCGCTTCCGATGGGAGGTACGCAACGCTGATTGACGCCGTCGGAGCGCGATCGCCACACGAATAAACCAGCCTCGCGCGCAAGCTGGGTCTTGCTTGATAGCCGAGCAGGCGTTTCTATCCGCATTCGCCAAGTCGTCCAGCGCCAGATAGGCATCCGCCCGTGCTACAAACTCATTTGCACTTGGCAGCCCTGTCCGCCCTCTCGCCTCACTCGCTTCCTGGACCCGTAGCGCGTGCAGCGCAAAGGGTGCGATAGGCGGCGTGCGATCATCTTTGCAAACCGATAACTTCTCATCCAGCCTGTCCACCTTCAAATTCACCTGATGGTCAGCTAGAACGGTGCGCGCTGACGAGATACGGTCTAGCCAGTAGCGGTAGATTTCGAGTCTTTGTTGCATGCTTTGCTCGATATCGTCCAGCCTTTCATTCAATTTTTTCGCGCCAATAGCACCAGTGACAACGTCTATTACGGTGGCTGTCTCCCCGCTGAAGAGCGCATCGAGGTCCAGCAGGTTACGTACGAGGTTGTCAGTATCAGGGCCACAAAGCTGTCCAAGCTGCTTGGGGCGGCTGTGCTTACTTCCCGAGTCTGCGCCTTCAAACAACTGCTCCTGGTACAAATACTTATTCAGCGCACCGCGTAAAGACATAGGACACGGCACCTTGCCTGTCAGTCGCTCGATCGTCGCCAAGACTCCATCACTTGCTTTTTTTCTAGCCATTGCACACTCCGTAGTGGAGGCGGGGTCCGCAAATCAAGACGGCCCGCCCCATGGTATTGTCTTCTGTTTTACTTGCGTTTCGCTGCTGGTTTCGGAATGGCTCTCACCTTGTCATGCACCGGGCTTGTGGGATTTCCTTGATTTGCGCGATTATCATTCACTTGCTTATGAGCGATATTAGTCGGGTTATGCTGGTTCGCGTGGTGATCAGTTTGTTTCTGGTTCATTTAAATGCTCGTTCTGAAGTGGGTGGAGCTTGCAGTGTAGTTTTGTGACCGTAACAGAAAAGCATTTTCTCGCGCTTCTGCCGTAAGCGTCCGCTCAGCGCCGTCTTGAGTGCTGTGGCAATTTGATCGATGATGGCGCCGCACCTCTGAGAAGCGGCGTAATCTCAGAGACCTGCTGGTAAGTTGCAGTGCCAAGGCAAGAATTCATCAAACCGTTTGACGGGATGAGCGGCCCTATGCGTCAGCACGTGACGTAACCAGGCTTCGGGGGCGCCCCCCGTTCAGCTTGGAGGCGCCGATCAGCGAGTACATGGCGGCTGCACGTTTGCCGTCACTGTCGCCGCTGGCGAACAGATATGCTCGGCATCAAAGGCACCGTCGGCTTCGTCCGAGAAGAGCGTTTCGCTGCGCCGGCTGTTCGACTGGGCTAGATACAAGGCCATGGCACGTGTGAGGCATTCGTTGATCCAGACGCGTTCGCCTCCGCTCATTTTGGATACGCTCTTCGCCGAGCCGGTATTGGCATCGTAGACGATGATGTCAAATCCTTCCTTGGACTGCCCGTTGCCGGACTCGAGCAGCGTGCGAATGGAGACCGTAAAGCGCGGCCCATAGCACGCCATCAACAGATCGTTTGTGAGCATCGACAGGGCGGGGCCGGCGTCGTCGATGGCCAAGGCGATGACGCCGTCGTTCCCCAGGCATGAGGCGAACAGAGACCAGGTTGCTGTCTGCTCTTCAATATGCGCGATGTGCGCCTCCAGGGAGGCGAGCGTTTGACGTTGCCCCAGTAACTGGCGTTGAAGCTCTGCAAGACGGCGCTGTCGCTCGATCGCTTCATGCAGTTGCGCTTCGCACTCCGCGAGCCTATCTGCGCAACGCCTGATCTCTTGATTCACTTGATCGAGGCGGGCCGGATCGAACGGCAAAGGAAGCGCGGAGAGCTGCTGTGTAATACGCTCACGTTCCGTTCGTGCATGCAGTGCGACTTGACTGCGTTCACCAGCAATGGCGGCCATTTCCTTCTCAATTCGGGCTTTTTCCTGCGTTTCCGTATCAGTTTCATGTTCGGTATTCTGCGCGAGGAGGTGCATCCGGCGCGTTACGTCGTCGATACTGGCGCGTGCCTGCTCGATCTCATTGGCGCGCGCAGCTAGCTGCTGATTGGCCGAGTATCGTGCCCGAGTGCGATCCAGGCAGCGTTCCGCCCGCGCCAGGCGTTCTGCCGTATCCGGTATTGCCGCGATTTGCGTATCCAGCTGCGACAGGAGCTTGGTTTGCTGATCCAGGGCGTGTTCCAGGCGGCGCAGGGATTGTTCATATTGTGGAATGATGGGGCGGGCCGAGCGGGCGTGCTCGAGAAGCTGGCATTGTCCCTGCAGCGAGGTTCCCGCACATGGAACGAGTGAGGTGAGCGCGAGGCGCTGGTGCAATGCACGGGTTTGACATACCTGTTCACCGATTTCCCTGTTGAGCGCATCGATCTTTTGACGGGCCAGTGTGCGCTGGGCGGTTGCTTCTGTACGACGATCATGTAATTGACGGCAGGTTGCAGCATGATTGCCGCGGTATTCCAGGAGGCGGGTCAGAATCGGCATCCGCCGAGTGGCTCGGGTCACGCTCCAGTGATCGGCGGTCAGCAACAGTAGCCTCGCGTGCCTGTTGGTGACCGCTTGATATTCCTGTGAACGCGCCTGCCGCCGCTGCAAGATTTGTTGGGTCATGGCCCGGCCTACCGCGATGAGGTCGTGTTCCCGCTCGTCCAGCTGTCGATTCACAATCAGTAAGCGATCGCGCAGGTGTTGAAGGGTTTGTTCGATCTGCTGGCGCTGGTTCACGAAGGTCGCGGCGACTGCTTGTTCCGCCTTGAGTGTTGCCAGGGTGTTCTTTTTCTCATCCAGCGCGGACAGTGCTGCCTGCCTGCTCTGTTGTAAAGTGTTCAATGCGTCGTCCGGCATGCTCAATTGCCGTGATAACTGGTTATTTTCCTCGATCTGCTGTTGGAACAGCCGCCGTTCCTGCTGCAATCCGGACAGTCCGCAGCGCAGCAGTTTGGCCGTCTCCGCAGCTTGTCGCCCCTTGGTACGCACGTGCTCCAGTCCGAGCAGGTCACTCAATAGCATTTTAATTTCGGCGTTACGGTAGTGGGCCAGTTGGCGCCTGTTCTGCGCCGAAAATGCCGTGGTAAAAAAAGTGGCGGCTGGGCCGACGATGTCTTCGACGCAGCGCTGGTACGACTCCATCCGGCCATCGGACAGAGTGCCGTCTGGCAGCTGCGCGGGCCGCCATGCGCCGTCACGAAGTTCATGAAGGTAGGCTTCGCTTCTGCGTTTGCCGTTGAGCCGTATGATGATCTGGGAGCGATATTGTCGTCCTCCCATTTCCCAACGGAGCTCCTTGCGGTTGACCGGCAAATACACCTCGTCATAGTAGGAAAAACTGCCAAGACCGTCAGCGCCGGCCTTGGACGGCATGGTCGGATACGGTGTCATATTGTCTAAAATGGTGGTTTTACCGCGTCCATTGGGGCCGACGATGGCCACCAGCCGGGCGCCGGCCGTGAGGCGTTCGAAGTCGAGCGTCAATGTTTCTTTGTTCATCCCGTCGCGAATGCCGATGAAACCCGTCAAAATGAGGGAAAGAGGGCGCATGATGATCTCTACTGATTAAGTGTTCCGGTTTTGAGTATGAAGCGGAGTACGCGCACCTCAAGGCTGCACAGCCCCGTTTCGGGAAGCATTGCATCCGCTTGTGCAGGCGTCGCCAGCAACTGTTACTGTAGACAGCGCAGCCATGGCAATGTCGGCCGGTGAGTGGATAGCTAGCTGGGCCAGGCACGCTAGCAAGGGAGCTGCTGGCGTATTGACCTGATGTGCCCACGCGTGCACTTGCTCTTCAAGTTGATGGCAGCGTGCCATTCCCTCTGCTCTGGCACGGGTGATCGGGATCACACGGCCTTCGAGCTTGATGCCTGCCGCGCCACGAAACAGTGCCGTGATCGCTTCGCGGTCGATGGTGGCGCGTTCCTCTTCAAGGCACTGCCAGCGGATACGCACCCAGGCACCTTCGATAGAGTGACTAGCGACGTATTGGTGCAGCGCATCCATTTCCGGCAGCCCGGCAAATGCCAGCTCCAGCGTACGGCGGGCCGGTGTCGCAACGAGTTCGCAGCTAGCGCTGTCAGCTGTGACTTCCCACATCAAAAAACCCTTATTGCCTTGTTCGCCATAATGCAAGCGTCCAATGGAGCCGGGGTAGGCGATCACCTGTCCGTTGTGCTCCCACGCCTGATGCAGGTGAATATGCCCCAACATGAACGCATTGGCCTGTGCCTGAAACAGCGCGCCTGCGGAAAATTCATGGTCCATTCCCGCCATGGGCACCCCATGTTCTGTCATGCAGCCGATCACGGTACCGTGGGAGAGCGCGATCGTTGGAACGTCGCGCTGGCGCGCCAGTAAATTACCTGGCGCGTAACCGGCCAGGAGGTCCGCCAGATAAAGCCCCATGGCCTGTCCGGCTTGTTCCGCACCGACACTGGCTGCCAAATGTGACTTATTCATGGTCGGAACGCACGAGCAGAGGAGGGCGCAGTCCTCGTCGTACCATTCGATACCGCCGAAACGGCAATTTTCTGAGGCTGTCCATGCGCCTCGTCTGTTGAGGATGACCTGCTGCAGACGATTGGCCACGTGGATGGGATAACGTCCCCCGAGCAGGGAAAACAAATCCAGAGTCCCGGGCGGTTCATGTGAAAACGTCCCTTGCAGCATCAGGACCGGGCAGTGATCGGCCAGGCGCCGGATCTGGCGCGCGAGCGCCATCAACGCCGGCGAATGGGCATCCAGGGCATGATCGGTGGTATCGCCGGTAATGACGGCGACTTCTAATCTTTTCCATGCGCGCGGATGACATGGGCCGTCGGGGCACTGTCCTCGTCGATACCGACTACACCGACGACAGACTGGAGATCTCGCGCTAAATCGGCGATCGATTTAGATACCGTCGACTTCGTGACATGAAACCGCTTTGCGATCTGATCGTAGGTCTGTCCTTGAAGCATGGCCACAAGCCAGGTGGAAGCAAAAGAACGGGATCGTGGTTCCATATCTCTACCTGCGTGGCGACGATGGTTTTCGCTATTGTTGTCGGGCCTACGACATGGTTCCAGCCGAAATTGCGCCCTTTAGCAAGGTGTTTCGCTGGCACAAGGGGAAAGAACACGGATTAACCACCAACGAATTGTTTTAAAATAGCGGTCACTTGGCATGCGTGATCAAGTCATATACAGGTGTCACCCCAAATTTCGATTACTTTCAAGGAGTTCATATGGATATCTCATCATTGTCACTGGCCGAGTTAAAAAAGCTCGAAGCGCAAGCCATTCAAGAAATCAAGAGCCGACAAAAAGGCGAGCTGGAAAAAGCCCGTGCGGAAATGTTGGCGATTGCCCAGCGGGTAGGCGTTCCATTAACGCAGTTGATCGCCAGCGTGCCAAAAAATGCAGGGAAGGGAGAAAAGAAAGCAGTGGCTGCTATGTATCGCAACCCAGATAATCAAGAACAACAGTGGAGCGGTCGAGGCCGGCAACCGCTGTGGGTGAAGTCATGGTTAGAGACTCATCAGACCCTTGACGGGATCCGTATTTAATATTGTGATGGGGGCGCCGATGGACCGTCCTCAGTAATCGCCGTAGCGCCCCTAACATTGCACTAATGACTGTGTGACAGCACCGCACTTCGGTCTTTATGTATTTTTGACTGTGCCGGAAGACTGGATGGAGATGTGCCGAACGCAGAAGTTTAGTGATAGGGGCGAATAGATGATGACGCATTTACATAAAATTGGATATATACCTCTGCCGTAATTTTTTCTAAAATTGCCTGGCGCAATGGGCCACTAATTTGGCAATAGAGCTAGGGAAGCGCTGATTAATTCACTTTCTTAGCGAATTTGGTGCGCTGAGTTTAAACGGCTAGTCGATCAAGCGCATTTCTCGTCGATTTGACGTGATGTGTCGCGTCTTTCATGAATCAGAGCGGACCGCGCGATTCGGTGTTCGTCAAGCGCCTGCCGGCCAGTACCCAATTGGAAGGCGAACAGCGTAACAGCTGCACAGTGCGCTTGATCTGGCCTAAATAGCTCGTTTTATGATGACGGAAAAGATTCTTGAGGACATGAGACGGATGCTCACCTATGCCCGAACACGGATCTTCAGATGTTCCGGCTTCTTGGCCCTTCGCCCCAGTGTATTCCTAGGCAATGAATTGCGTTTGGTGCGCTTCCAAGACGTGTGTCGCGTCACCGATTTGCCGAAATTTTCAGGCCGCTTTTGCCTTACCACTCCGCGTCGCCGAGCGCGACATGCTCGTCGCTATGTAGCAACGCTTGCCCCTGCGTCGTGTCGTCAACTTTTTTTCCGTGCCCAGGAGCGTACTTACACCTGATTTAAAGCCGTATCGATACCGACTCTGGCATTCATGCCAAGGTGCCAGCCATTGCTTCTCTATGACAGGTGCTTCCCGAAATCGCGCTTGCTGTCATTATTCTTCGTCGAGGACCCGTAGCGATCAGCGGTGGGGCGAGGAGGATACTTTCACATAACATGAAGCCCTTCGCGGTGGGGTGTAGGTCGATCGTATTGAAGATATGCCGCGTCAGCTGTTTGGCTTCCAGCAAATAGCGCGATTTCAAAAAGGTCATCGCAGCTGGTACCGATGCACTGCCCAGATCGCTACGAAAAAGGCGCAGATGAAGTGGCTGTCGTAGATCACGTCTTCGATACTTTCGTCCAACAAACCAAAGCATTGCTGGGTCACATACATGGCAGCAAGCACCCAAGTCCGATCAGTGGCCGGCCGATGCTTTCGACCTTCGTACAGAACGGCTCGACGGCCTGATGCAGTTTGGCCCATGGCGTCACGCTGTTGAACTCCGCGCGGAAGCGGTCGCGCCGCGTCGACTTTTTCTTGATGGAGTATTTCAATTCGTAAAAAGCTCTTTTGCATGGTCGAGGGCGCAGGGTGGGGCTGTGGCAATCGTCTTAGGTTGGCTTGCCACACCGAATGGCATCCGATGGATAAATCAGCGGGTCATTTAAGATAAAAATCTTCGAAATCGCCTAAACAAATATAGAAATCTCTGGATACCTTGTTTATAAGCGGTGGATTGCTTGTTGATTGGTCATGATGTTGCCTGTAATTCTGGTATCCCGTGTCTCCGAACAATCCACCCCGAACATCAATATTGTGCTTGTCATGAGACAGGCATAGCGACAGGGGAAACAGATGGTAGCGATTGTCAGCGGTAACACTCTTGGTTTGTTGGGCGGTTCGTCGGCGACGCTGGGGCAGCAAGCAGCGTTTGGTACCGCCGGCATCGGCAAGAGCCAGGAAAATGGCTATCTGAATGTTTCCAATGGCAATATTGTCATGCAGCAGCGTGACGATTTTATTGCGTCGCTAGGTATCGATTTATCGCTGACGCGTACTTACAACGCACAGGGCGCATTGGGACAGCACTGGAAATTTGGCCTCAACCGTGAAATCAGCGCCGTCACGGGTGTTGTCAACGGCGTTGGCAGCACGGTGGTGCGTATTGCGGGAGATGGCAGCGAAGCGGTGTATCGCTACGATGAGGCGCGTGGTGTTTATGTGTCGACCGATGGTGGCGGCGCCTACGCCACTCTGGCGTATGATGCGGTGGAGCAGCGCTGGACATGGCGGGCTGGCGACGGTCAGATGCGCGAGGTTTATGACGCCACGCAGCACGGGCGCATCATATCGGCTACGGATGAAAATAATCACCAGCTCGATTATTTCTATGATGCGGGCAGTGGCCTGCTGTCGCGCGTGGTTACGGCCAGCGGCGATACCAGCTGGTTCGATTATAGCAACGGCAATCTGACACAGGTGCGCGACGTGCTCGCCTCGGGCGCCGTGCTCACGCGCGTGCGTTATGGCTATGATGCGCAGCACCGCCTGACCTCGGTCACCACGGATTTGACGCCGGAGGACAACAGCATCGCCGATGGCAAGGTGGCCGTGACCGGGTATAC
>NZ_NEHB01000031.1:0-82198 GCF_002127655.1 Janthinobacterium sp. GW456P | reverse complement strand
AGATGCAATACGACGCGAATGGCAACCAGATACTGCAGCGCGACGCGCTGGGCAATACGATTACGCGCACCTATGATCCGGTGCGTAACCTCCTATTGACGGAAACGACGTACCAGATCGCCGACGCGGATGGCGCGGGCCCTGGCCAGCCCGGCCGCCCACAGACAACACGCTACGTGTATGACGCAGCAGGACATTTGCGCTTCCAGATTAGTCCGCAAGGCCGCGTGACGGAAAACCGTTACGATGGTGTTGGTGCGCGCGTCATGAATGTACAGTATACGGCCGATAGCTACGACGTCAGAGGTATGGCGCCTTCCACCGCGCCAGACGAAGCGACGATGGGTGCCTGGGAAGCTGCTATCCAAGATAAGTCGACGACAACTCGTACTGTCTATGAATACGACGCTCGTGGCTTGCTGGCACGTACGCGATCCTTTGCTACGGTATCCATCGCCGGTGCGGGAGTGCATTTTAGGGCATTAATGCTGAGCTATGTATATGACCAGGCGGGCCGCCTGTTGCAACAGATAGACAAGACAAATAAGGTAACAAGCTTTGCGTATGACGGAATGGGGCGCCTGCTGACGACGACCGATCCCTTGGGTAATGTCATTCTTCATAGTTACGACGATGCAGGCGGCCGGATGGAAGTTCGGCTGGCCCAGGGCCTGACGACCACTTCTGTCTACAATAAGGCAGGCGAACTGACTGATGTTATCCAAACGGGCCTGGCCGGTGAGGAGCTGGGCCGCACCAGCTATGCCTACGACGCCGATGGGCGTTTGCGCATGACGACGGGGCCGACGGGGCAGCGCAGCTATGTGCTGTACGATGAGGCAGGGCGCAAGGCGGCAGACATCACGGCAGGCGGCACCCTGACGCAGTACCAGTACGACGCGAACAACCAGCTGATCCGCACGCTGCGCTACGCGCAGGCGGTCAGCAGCGCGAATCTGGCGCGCCTAGTGGAGGCCGACGGCAGCCCGCTTGCCGCCACCTTGGCCCTGGCCGGCGTGCTACCGCCGGCCAGCGCGCAGGACCAGAGTGAATGGCGCTTGTACGATGCCGCTAGTCGCTTGCTCAAGATGGTCAGCGCCACGGGCGCAGTGACCGATTACGTTTATGATGGTGCTTCGCGCCTGGTACAAACCATCTCCCGCGCGAAGGCGCTCGATCTGGACGTCTTTGCTGCCAATCCGTGCCTGCGGAATGCTGAAGTAGCGGCCGATAGGAATGATCGTAGCGTATGGCGTGAATACGACGACGACGGCTTACTGCGTTTCGAGGTGGATGCAGATTGTTACATGAGCGAGTATGGCTACGATAGCGCTGGGCGCCTGCTGAACATCAGGAAATATACGGCTCAGCTTTCAACGCCGGAACTTGGCGTTGCACTTTCCAGCATCATTCCTGAAGCGACTGTACAAGATTCGTGGACGACCTTTAAGTATGACGGGCGTGGCAACGCCCTTTTGATCGTTAGCGGCGAAGGGAGCGTCAGCAATAGCTATGACGCTCTTGGGCGCTTATTGGAGACTACTCGTACCAAGAATATACGGACACAACCCGGATGGTCGCAGCGAGATCGCTTCTCCTATGATGCTGCCGGTCGTGTGAAAAGCATAACCCGTTGGCTGGATGGTGCAGCCGACGAGATCACATATACCTTTGACCTTGCTGGCAACAAAGTGCGTGAAAGCAGTGCCAACGGTACTTTGCACTACCGATACGACCTGCAAGGGCGATTGACCGGTGCTCTGTCGGTGCAAGGTGGGGCGATGTTAACTGCATTTGGTACTAACTCTCCCGTTAGCCAAATTGAGCTTGTATGGCGCGCATACGGTATTCGGTATGAGTATGACAGAGCAGGCACGCTGATACGGGAAACTCCTCCAATGACCGACGCCGTTAATGTTATCGATGGCGGACGAATCTTACATGATGAGTTCGGCCGAGAGATCGTGTTGGCTGACGCCCAAGGCAATCTCACGCTGACCAGCTACGATTCGATGGGAGTCAAGGAAACATGGAAACAGATCAATGGCAAGATATCGACAGCGGAGTATGACGCGCGCGGCTTGTTGATTACTGAAACACTGTCGGAGACTGGCCAAGATGCTTCTGGTGCCCTTCGGCCGGTCATGAACCTCTATAGCTATGATGCTTCCGGAAAAATCGTACAGAAGATCAATGCTGCAGGCCTTTTAATGCAAGAGAGCACTGATTATGTTTATGATCAGGCAGGCAAGTTAGAGCAACGCACCGTTATCAGCAACGGCATGCGTATGGTATTTGACGGACTAGACCGCATTACCTCGCTGACCGAAGCACAAGGCAAAGTGACACTGACAAATTACCATGAGGATGGCGGAAAGACTGTCTCGAGTAGCCTGAATGGCGTGACTACGATCAGCGAGTACGATGCGCTCAATAAGATGACCAGCCTAACATGGCCGACCAGCGGACTCGATGCCGCTGGTGTCATGCGGCCGCGGGTTGACCGCTACTTCTACAATGAAGCAGGCAGAACGGTCAAGATCGTTCAGTCCGAGGGGTTGCTGACGCAGTCAACTATCGAGTATGAGTACGATCAGGCGGGCAAGCTGGTGCAAACCATCGAGGTGAACGATCGAGGTGTCCGTTTCGTCATTGACGCACTGGGCCGGGTGGTATCGACCGTTACTCCATCAGGAGATACGAGCAATACGACGTATGAACTCGATGGCTCTCGCACGATAGTAAACAAAACGGCAGATGGACGTACCACGACCCGGCAGTATGACGCAGGCGGTAAGCCGATTAGCGAAACGCTACCGGAAACCGGACCTGATGTGTCGGGAAAGCTACTGCCGGTGATCAATCGCTATAGTTACGACGTTGCTGGCAAAATGACGCAACGGATTATGGCATTGGGGCTGTTAGCGCAGACGACTGAAGATTTCGAATATGACCAGGCTGGTACGCTGGTGCGGCGGACCTTCACCGCCAACAGCGTTCGGGTGGTGCACGATGGGCAGGATCGTGAGATTTCGTATACCGATGCGAAGGGTAATGTCACTCAGACGACCTATGAGTCTGATGGTGGTAAGAGAGTATCCAACCAGATCAACGGCGAGATCAGTATCTACGATTATGATAAGTTTGGTAGGCTGGTCAAACTGGTGACGCCATTGGTGAATGAACGTTATGTCTACAACGAGAACGCTCAGCGTACATTTGTCATCGATGGAATAGGCAAGGTATTGCGTTATGTCTACGATGCTAGCGGTAAAGTAGAGCAAACCATCGAGTACGCGTTGGCCATTAACGTCGGTGACCGGCCAACACTGCAGGAAGCCTTGGCCGTGCTCAAACCAGCGCCGGCCTTGGACATCGTCACCAAATTCGCCAATGGCTTGCCGGTGCCGACGGTCCGCGAGGACCGTGGCTGGCACATGGCTTTGCCACTGCAGCATTGGGGCTATGACCAGAACGGCAACCGCACGCCGTACGTGGATACCAGCGGCAACAGCAGCGACAGCTATCTGAATCTGTCGAACGGCAATGTGGTACTCCGCCAGCGCGACGATGTGATTGCTGCGCGCGGCATTGGCCTGGCCCTGGGCCGGGCCTACAATGCGCAGGGTGGCCAGGCGCGGCGCTGGATCTATGGCGTCAGCCAGTCCGTTGGGGGGATCATCGGCGTGGTCAATGGCGCTGGCAGCACGTTGCTGCGCACGGCCGCTGATGGCATCCAGGCTGTATATACGTACGACAGCGCGCGCGGCATGTACGTCTCGACCGATGGCGCTGGCGCCTACCGCACCCTGGCTTACGATGCGGTGGCACAGCGCTGGACCTGGACGGCAGGCGATGGCCAAATGCGCGAAGTGTATGATGCGGCCCAGCAGGGCCGCATCATTCTGTCTGCGGATACTAACAACAATCAGCTCAGTTACTACTATGATGCAGGCAGCGGTTTGCTGTCGCGCGTGGTCACGGCCAGCGGCGATACGACCTGGTTCGATTATAGCAACGGCGATCTGACGCAGGTGCGCGACGTGCTCGCCTCGGGCGCCGTGCTCACGCGCGTGCGTTATGGCTATGATGCGCAGCACCGCCTGACCTCGGTCACCACGGATTTGACGCCGGAGGACAACAGCATCGCCGATGGCAAGGTGGCCGTGACCGGGTATANCAGGTGCGCGACGTGCTCGCCTCGGGCGCCGTGCTCACGCGCGTGCGTTATGGCTATGATGCGCAGCACCGCCTGACCTCGGTCACCACGGATTTGACGCCGGAGGACAACAGCATCGCCGATGGCAAGGTGGCCGTGACCGGGTATACCTATGATGGCACCAGTGAACGCATCGCCAGCGTGACGCAGGCCGACGGCACGGCGTTGTCCTTCACTTATCAGCAATACGGCAGCGACTGGCGCGTGGCCTCGGTAACCGATGGCCTGGGCCGGCGCACGCAGYTGGCCTACGATCTTGCCGCCAACACCACACGGGTGACCGATGCGTTGGGCGCCGTCAGCGTATATGCCTACGATGCGCAAGGCCAGCTGACGGGCGTGACCACGCCAGCGGGCCAGCAGACCACCTATGTATATGACGCGCAAGGCAACTTGATCCGCAGCGTGGATGCGCGCGGCAATGCGGTCGAGATGCAATACGACGCGAATGGCAACCAGATACTGCAGCGCGACGCGCTGGGCAATACGATTACGCGCACCTATGATCCGGTGCGTAACCTCCTATTGACGGAAACGACGTACCAGATCGCCGACGCGGATGGCGCGGGCCCTGGCCANAGATGCAATACGACGCGAATGGCAACCAGATACTGCAGCGCGACGCGCTGGGCAATACGATTACGCGCACCTATGATCCGGTGCGTAACCTCCTATTGACGGAAACGACGTACCAGATCGCCGACGCGGATGGCGCGGGCCCTGGCCAACCCGGCCGCCCACAGACAACGCGCTACGTGTATGACGCGGCGGGCCACCTGCGCTTCCAGATCAGTGCGGTCGGAAGGACGATCGAGTACCGCTATAATGCGGCAGGGGAACGCGTCACCAGCGTGCAATACGCGGCGGACCTGTTCGATAACAGCGCCCTGGCGCCGACAGTGGCTCCAAGCGAGGCGGAAATCGCCGCGATGGTAGTGAATTATCCGAGAAAATCGCAAACGGTGCGCCTTGATTACGAATACGATACGCGCGGGCTGCTGGCCCGCACGCTGTCGTATGGCGCAGTGGACGCTGCTGGCATGGGCATCGCCGCCACGCAGACGGTGCAGCGCTACGTGTACGACCAGGCGGGGCAGTTGCTGCAAAGTATCGACGCAGCCGGTGCCACTACCAGCTACACGTATGACGGCTTGGGCCGGCTGCTGTCGGCAACCGATCCGTTGGGGAATGTCACCCTCAACAGCTACGATGCGGCCGGCGGCCGGATGGTGGTCAGACTGGCGAATGGCTTGACGACCTCTTCGGTGTACAACAAGGCTGGCGAACTGACGGACGTGATCCAGACAGGCCTGGCCGGCGAAGAGCTGGGCCGCACCAGCTATGCCTACGACGCCGATGGGCGTTTGCGCATGACGACGGGGCCGACGGGGCAGCGCAGCTATGTGCTGTACGATGAGGCAGGGCGCAAGGCGGCAGACATCACGGCCGGCGGCACCCTGACGCAGTACCAGTACGACGCGAACAACCAGCTGATCCGCACGCTGCGCTACGCGCAGGCGGTCAGCAGCGCGAATCTGGCGCGCCTAGTGGCGGCCGACGGCAGTGCGCTGGCGGCGAGCCTGGCGCAAGCCGGTGTGCTGCCGCCTGTCAGTGCCAAGGATCAGAGCGAATGGCGCCTGTACGACGCTGCCGGACGTCTGGTTAAGAAGGTAGGGGCGATGGGGGCAGTGACCGAATACGTGTACGACGGCGTGTCCAAACTGATCCAGACCATCGCCCGCAGCGCGCCGCTGAACGTGGCCGCGTTTGCGGCCAATCCGATCGCAGGCAATGCCGTGGTGGCTGCTGCCTCCGACGACCGTATTACCTGGCGCAAGTACGATGCGGATGGATTGCTGCGTTATGAGGTCGATGGCGAAAGCTACATGACGGAGTACCGCTACGACAGCGCGGGGCGCCAGTTGAGCACGCTGCGCTATGCCAACCAGGTGTCGGCGGCGGCACTGGCCAATGGTTCGCTGGCCCAGGCCACGCCTGCGGCGCATGCGCAGGATATCCTCACCGCCACGACCTACAACGGCCGTGGCCTGGTCGATACGCGCACCGACGGCGAAGGCTATGTCACCAGTTATGTGTATGATGCGGCAGCGCGCCTGGCGGAAACGCGCCAAGGTAACCGGCGCGAGAGCTTCAGCTACGATGCCAAGGGACGCCTGTCGTCCAGCGTGCGCTATCTCGACGGTGGCGTAACAGAAATTGCGACGCTGTCCTATGACAGCGTTGGCAATGTGATAGCTCAAACCCGTGCGGGCGTTGGCGCGGCCAGCCGCTATGACCTTCAGGGGCGCCTCATCGGCGAACTGGCCGGCAAGGGCAGTGCGGCGCTGGCGGCTCTTGGCCGCAATCCGTCCGCGGCCCAAGTCGACGCCGTCTGGCAGGCGTATGGCATGCGCTATGCCTACGACAAGGCGGGTCTGCGCACGGCGCAGACCGATGCCAACGGCAACCGTACGCTGTATCTGTACGACGCCGATGCGCGCCTGACGCATGTCGTCAATGCATTGGGTGAGGTACGCGAAACGGTGTACAACGTGCTGGGTGAAACGGTGGCCAGCGTTGCCTACGGCACGCGCCTCGATGCGGCCACCTTGGCAAATCTGCAGGGCGGCATGGCGATGCCTGGGTTCAAGAATGCGGTGCTGGCGATCGCCAATGCCGCCAAGGATAGCCGCACTTCCTACAGTTATTTCGCGAGTGGTGCGCTGGCATCGTCGGGCGATGCGCTGGGCAAGGTGACGACGTATGGCGTCAATAGCTTTGGCGAACAGGTGAGCCGTTTGACACCGATTGCCGCCGGTGTGGCACTGCTGATCGAGACCAGTTACGACCGGCGTGGCCAGGCCACGGGAGAAGTACGCGACCGTGCGGGCGTAAACCAGGCCAGCGCCTCGCGCTACGACGCGTTTGGCCGCCTGGTGGCGAGCGTGGACGCCAATCAGGTGACGCACAGCTATGACTACGACCGCAACGGCCGCCTGGTCGCTGCGCGTGATGGCTTGCAGCAGGCGGCGCTGACCAGCTACGATGCCTATGGCAATGTACTGACACAGACGGACCGGCTGGGGCAAGTGACGCGCTACAGCTATACGCCCTTCAACCGGAGCGTGACGATGACCACGCCTGAGGGCTTGGTGACGGTCAGCAGCTTTGATGCGCAGGGCCGCAAGATTGCGCTGCGCGATGCGCAGGGGGCGACGACCACTTATCATTATGACCTGGACGGCAACCTGGATGCGTCCAAAGCCGCCGAGGGGAGCCTGAATCTCAATAGTACGAATAGCTATGACGCTGCTGGCCGCCTGACGGAAAGTGTGGATGCGGGCGGACGCAAAGTGCGCTACGAATACGACGCGGCCAATCGTCTCCTGACGCGCCGTGTCGATCCGGACGGTTTGAATTTGCGGAGCAGCTACCAATACGATGCCAAAGGCCAGCAGATCCAGATCACCGATCCTGCAGGTGCCGTGACGCAGGCCGAGTTTGACCTGAACGGCAAAGTGTTCAAGCAAATTGCTGATCCGCAGGGCTTGCGTCTGACGACGCAATATATATATGATGATGCCGGGCGCGTCCTGAGCGTGACCAGTCCTGGCGGCCTGGTCACCAGCTATGTGTATGACAAGCTGGGCCGGCGCACGGAGCAGCATGTCGATCCCGTCGGCCTGAACCTGAGCACGCTGACGGGCTACGATGCCAAGGGCAACGTCGTGTCGGTGAAAGATCCGAACGGCAATGTCACGCGCTACCTGTACGACGCCAATGACCGGTTGATCCTGGCGGTCGATGCCAAGGGCGGCGTCACGCAGACGCTGTACGACAAGAATGGCAACGTGGCGCAGAGCATCGGCTATGCCAAACCTGTGGCCGGGCTGACGGGCAGCGAGACGGCGCAGCAGATCCTGTCGCTGGTGGTGCGCGATACGGCGCACGACCTGAGCCAGGTCAGGCGCTATGACAAGGATGGCCGCCTGAGCTGGAGCGTGGACGGCAGCGGTGCGGTGGTACACACCGAGTACGATGGCAAGACGGTCAAGCGCACAGCGTACGCCAACCGCCTCGACGCGGCAGGCCTAGCAGCAGTCGTTGGCGGGACTACGCCAGCGCCCACTCTAGCGGCAGGGCGCGACGTGGTCACGCAGCAGCTGTTCGATGCGGCCGGGCGCCTGGTCTACAGCATCGATGGAGTCGGTGCGGTGCAAGAGCTGCGCTACGATGGCAGCGGCAACGTCATCGTGCGTATCGCATATTCCGCAGTAGTCAATATCACGCAGCCGCTTACGCTGGCCAGCGTGGCCCAGCAACTGGCCTCAATCTCTCAACCGGCGCGCGACGCGCGTCTGGTCAGCAATTACGACGGCGCCGGCCGCCTGACCTATAGCGCCGATGCGCAAGGGGCGGTGACGCAGTATGGCTACGACAAGGCAGGTAATCTGACGCGCCAGATCGCGTATGCGACGGCGCTGGCCGTACCCGTAGCGGACAATGCGCTGCTGTCGGGCGTGGCGCAGAGTGCGGCGGACCGCATCAGCAGTTTTACGTATGACGCGCTGGGGCGCCAGGTGTATGCGGTCGACGCCATGGGCGGCGTGACGCGGCGCATGTATGACAATGCGGGCAATGTGGTGCGCAGCACCGCATATGCGACGCAAGTGCCGGCGTTGCTTGATCGTAACAGCGTTCCCGACACGGCGCGCATCCTCGCCTTGCTGCCGCTCGATACGCAGCCAGCGAGCCACGTCAACCGGGTGTTTGACAGCGCCAACCGGCTGCTGTACAGCGTCGATGCGCTGGGCTACGCCACGCAGAATACGTATGACGCGAATGGCCGCGTGACTCGGGTGGTCCGCTATGCCAATGCCGTGGCCGTGCCGGCGGCCAGCGCGACTGCCATGACAGCAGCGGGCGTGCAGGGCGCATTACGCCTGGATGCTGCCAGGGACGTGGCCGAAACCCGCAAATACGACGCTGCGGGGCGTTTGCAGGAGCAGACCCGTGCTGCCGGCAGTACGGCCGCCGGTACGATCCAGTATGCCTATGATGGCCTCGGCAATGTCACCAGCATCACCAATGAGCGCGGCTTTGTGACGCGGCAGGAGTTTGACCAGGCCGGGCGCAAGACGCTGACCTCGGTACCGCTTGATGGTACGAATTGGGCGGTGACCAGGACCAGCTATGATGCCTTTGGCAATGCCGTTAAGGTGACCGATCCGAAGGGCAATGCTGGCTATTTTTACTATGACCAGCAAAACCGGCTGGTGTTGCAGGTCAATCCGCTCGGCTATGCGGTGGGCACCAGCTATACCTTGTCGGGCAAGCCGGTGACGGTGACGGAGTATAAGACCGCGCTGACAGCTCCCTGGTCGGCAGAGGTACGGCCCACCGTCGCCGGTGCGGCGGGCGACGCCATTACCCGCCTGGAATACGACCGCAATGACCGTTTATTGCGTTCTATCGATGCCGAAGGCGCAGCCGAGAGCTATACCTATGATGCCTTGGGCAACCGCAGCAGCTATGAGAACAAGCTGCGCGGTATGACGCGCTACACCTATGACGGCCGTGGCGCGCTGCTGACGGAAACGCTGCCGGTCAATGCGCCCGACGCCAATGGCGTGTCGAAGCCGGTCGTCAACAGCTACACCTATGATGCATTCGGCAACCGCAGCACGTCCGTCGAAGCGCAGGGCCTGGCCTCCCAGCGCAGCACCACGTACGGCTATGACCTGGCCGGGCGCCTGGTCAGTCAGCGCGGCGATGAGATCACGTTGCACGATAGCAATGGAGGAGTGCGGCGCGCCGCGCCGCAGCAGGCATGGACGTACGATCAGCGCGGTAACAAGACCTCGTACACGGACGGCAACGGCAAGGTGACGCGCTGGTACTACGACGCGGCCGACCGCAAGCAGATGGAACTGAGTGCGGCCGGCACCCTGTCGCAATGGCGCTATGACGCCGCCGGTAATATGGTGTCGGCACTGGTGTACAACACGCCGGTCAGCGCGCCTGCCGGCAATGGCGCCCCGCAGCCGGTCAATCCTGCCGAGCGCCGTCAGACGTATTACGACTATGATCCGGCCAACCGCATGGTGGGCACGCGGGTAGGTAATAGCGAGAAAGAGGCGGCGCTCAATGGCGATCCTGTCGTCAAGGTGCAGTGGGCGGAACCGAACCAGGGTGGCGGCTTCGGCCTGTATGACGGCACCATCCTGACCAGCCGTGTCTATGATGCGCTGGGCAACGTGGTATCCGAGTCGGACGGCCGCGGCACGGTGACCTGGTCGTATTACAACACAGCCGGGGCGAAGATAGCGCAAGTCGATGGCAAGAACTACCTGACAGTATGGACCCGAGATCCGGCAGGCAATATCCTGCAGGAGTACCGCTACGCCAATCCGGTCAGCCTGGCAGTGAGTGCGGCACGCAGCGTCGAAGAGCTGAAGGCCGGCAGCGGCACTAGCGCCGAGGACCGCATCACGGTGTCGACATATGACCGCATGAACCGGGTCAAGACGCAGAGCACGCTGAATCAGGAAGTGTTCAGTTTGGACGCAAAAGGCAGGATAAGTGGCCAGACCCGGGCGACAGCTGTCGCCTACGATTATGATGGTCTGGGTAATATCGTCAGGAAAACCGAGGCGAACGGAGATGTTACCGACAGCAGCTACGATGTGCTGGGCCGCCAGACGCGGACCGAAGGTGCCGGTTTTATTGATTTCCAGCAGGTATGGGTACGCCCAACCACCGACACGGTGTATGACGGCGTGGGTAACGTCATCACCTCGACGGCGCTAGGCAGGACACGCGCCGAGGATCGCATCACGCGCTTCACCTATGACGCAGCCGGGATGCTGACGGGGAAATCGACGGATGGCATTGCCGGTGGCTATGCCTACGGCCACGATGCGGCCGGTAACGTGACGCAAGTGCAGGTGAACGGCAAGAAGGCTGATGGCAGTAACAGTGTTACCAGAACACTGATCGGTTACGACGAGATAGGTCGGGAAACACGGCGCCAAAGCGGGCTGGTGGACGGCGCTGCTGGCGACAGTCGCGAGGTGCGCTATAACGCCTTTGGGGACATCGTGTCCAAGGGTGTGAATGGCAGCGTGGCGGAGTTTGCCGAGTACGACAACATGGGACGGCGCTGGAAGACGAATGCGGGCGATGGTTCGACCAAGGTCTACCAGTATGACCAGAACGGTAACGCGACCATCTTGATCCAGTCATCCGGAGCGAATCTGCGCCCGATGACGCTCGATCAAATCATGAAGGTCAACGAAGGGCAGGGAAGCTCAACCGATCCACTGGTGGTGGCGGCCAAGGCCGCTGGCGGCATCAATGTCACGCTCAGTACGTATGACAAACGCAACCAGCTGACCGATACCTATCAGGCGACGATGAAGAGCTCTTACAACTTCGTCACGGACACGCCATTCCTGACGCAGGAACTGGGGGCCAACTTTACGGCAGGGGGCTTGACTGTCGGCCCGACCAGGGGAACCAGCGGCAATGTATCGAATATGCCGACAGTGACGGGCAGTATTGGTTATGCGGCGCCGGGTACTGTGGGTTTTACCATCGCCTGGCTCCAGAATGAAAAAGTTAAAAATCCACAGTATCAAGACTATGAACCGCAAGTCAATTCATCTGTCTCGATACCTCCTGGCTTGGTAAATGGTCCAGGTAAGTTGCACGTGCGAGTTAACGGAGTCGATGTACGGGAAGTGGTTCCCGATGCCAACTTGGAGGAAATCCACTGGACGATGTTTATGCCTAATCCAAAGATTGTAACGGCGAATATGCGGGTTGAGCTGCTGCAGGAGATACAGGACGGTACGACATCCAGTCTTCTTTTACTTGCGGGCACGACAATGTCTGCCAACAGTTCTGTGAGGGTTAACATATATCAGATTGAAACGAGTGGCTACGGGCAAACAAATACGTCCGCAAAAATCAACATCCGAAATCAGCCGACCTCGACGGATCGCGTGGTATTCATGGCGCGACCCGCTGGCGTGGGTACGGCGTGGAACACTTATAAAACAGATAAAACTTACAATAGTGCGGGTGGGCCAATAGCTGGTTGGTTTCAGGTTACGGGATTACCTAGTCCGGGTAGCTACGAATATCAATATATTGCTCTGGGAGCTGACGGCACTGTCCTGAATGCAGAAACTGGCGTGTTCGATAGCGCTCGAGGCAACTCGACACTGGCACAAATGCCGCAGCCAATCAATGGTGTCGGAAAGGCATTTCTCGCCAGCGATGAGCAAACAATCTTTGGTGGAGGAGGAAGAACTTGGCTCCAAATCACGGAGCAAGGCAGAGCGCAATCCATGCGTTTCCATTACCGGCAACAAGGCGTCAACGCCGCGTGGCAGTCAGAGATGTTGGAAGCGGTACCAGGAGTCCCTGGTTGGTTTAAAGTGCCTTACAACACACCGGGCGTTACAGAATATTGGTTTGAAACCTATGCCGGATCTGGTGCTACTGGCGCACAGATCAATGCGCCCGGTGGGGGCCGGACAATGGGTACCTTCTCGTATCCGAGCGAGGCTTCTTTACTGAAAACCTGGAACACCTCGCCAGCAAGGGTGTCTTTTAATAACCAGCCTGCCAATGCGGTCAGGATGAATCTGGTTTACACCCTTCGCGGTGGCGGTACCGGCAGCATTGTGCTCAATAGTAACGGCGCTAACAGTTTTATCTGGGACGCCAGCGGCGTGGCGCCGGACGTCATGGGCGACTACGTGGTTGATTATACGTATGAAGCCTTTGATGCCAACGGCCAGCGCGTCAATGCCGCAGAGGGTGAATTGAGCTTTGGCGAATATCCTCGAACGCCAACACATAAAAATGCGTCGCAGCCTAGTATTGTTTCCTTCACGCCGCCCGTACCGGCGGCAACGCAACTGGTATTGCAGTACCGCAATCTTGGATCGACAGGCGCTTATACCCGCGTCGTGCTGCCACGCAGTGGCGACAAGTTCATCTGGAAGGTGGAAGATGCCGGCTTGCGTCCGCAGTCCGGCAGCAACACTTTTGAGTACAGCTATACCCTGCTCGATGCGGCTGGCCAGCCGGTGACAGGTGGCAAGCCGACCTACGACGGCGTAGTGGAAGTCAAGGCGGACCGTAGTGCGAGCGTCAGTAATAGCCTGTGGACGATTTCGCTGAAAAGCGCGGAGGCAACCATTCACCGTCAGCAGGCCTACAACGCCTTTGGCGAGATCGCCAGCGAGACCGATGGCCGGAATAATGTGGTCAACTTGTCGTACAACACGGCCGGCAAGCTAACGCGCAAGGAAGCGCCGATGACCACTATCGCACTGGAAAATGGCAGCAATGCGTCTGGCCGCCCGGTGACCTTGTATTACTATGACGCCTCCAGCCAGTTGATCGGCGTACGTGATGCGAATGGCAACCTCAATACCCAGACTTTGCTGCCGGGTTACGGCAGCGAGGGGCGCATCGTCAGCGAGTTCCATGCGGATGGTGGCGTGAAGAAGGCTGGCTACGATGTGTTTGGCGACCTGCGCACTATCGAGGACGAATTGCAGCGCAAAACGCAGAACCGCTATGACCAGGGTGGGCGCCTGATCGAGGTCATCCGGCCGCAGCGCTTGGCGGGTACGCCTGGGTACAATAATGGCATACCGAACGTCGATACGTATGCCTACGACACGCAGGGCAACCGCATCAGCCATACCAATGCCTACAATCAAACCGAAAGCACTGAATACGATGCCGAAGGACGGGTGGTGCGTACACTCAGCTTTGAACAACGCGAAGTACGCTACAGCTATACCTATGTCGCGGCCATGCCGGGGGCGGGCGGCCTCGTGGTCGGCGGCTGGAAAAAGGTCACCACGGTAGGCAATGCGCGCAGCACCAGCGACAGCAACGACTACTTTGGCCACCTGGTCGGCCATGTCGATGTGGAAGGACGTAATGTGGTCTATAGCTACGACCATGCCGCTCACTTGGTCAGTCAGAAATCCAGTGCCGGCCAGAACATCGATTTTGAATACTATGCCAATGGCTACCTGAAACGCAGCACGGACCGGGTCCTGAGCGTCGAGTCGTATTTTGAATACGACAAGGAGGGCAACCGCACGCGCGAAGCGTATGCGAAACTGGAGAAAGATGGCCAGCGCACCTACTATCAGCTGGCCGATATCAGCTACGATGAGTTGAATCGGGTGGTGAAGTTCGTCGATCCGGAAGCGACCATTTCATATAGCTACGACGCCAACGGCAACCGGCGCCAGGTGAAAAGTGCCTACAACACGGTGGTCAATGGCGCCCCGGCGGTGCAGGAGTACTGGTACCAGTACGACAGCATGAACCGGTTCACGATCACCAAGGGTGTTTCGGCGAATGGGATGATCAGCACCGGCAGTACCGGTACCAGGATCAGTTACGACCTGGCTGGGCAACGCTTGACGGCGACGGCTGCCAATGGCACCGTCGAGCGCTACAGCTACACCAGCGATGGCTACCTGGAAGACGTCACGATCAACGGGGTACTGGCAGCGCGCCGGGAGAATGATTTGCGGGGCCGGGTGACGGGGTACATCGAGTACAAGAATGGCGCCCTGATGACGCAGAAGTACTCGACGTTCGACAAAGATAACCGTGTGACGCAGGAACGCTACATTGACCTAGCTGCCGGCAAGACAACCGTCACGGATTTCGATTACCGGTTGGACGTTGGCAATGGCAATTACACGGGTGTCGACCAGGGTGTGGTGACGCATACCTTCCAGCATGCGGAAGGCGTCACCAATACTGGTGTGCACACCATGTACAGCTATGTCTGGTGGGATGAGGCCAAGCAGAGCAAGATCCAGATCCAGGGGATCAATGCGGGCAATCCGGAAGCGAAGCGCTGGGCCAGCGGTTTCTCTGACCTGCAGTATGACGTCAATGGTCATCTGACGCGGATGAATGCCTATGAAGCCGGCAGCTTGGGTGCCGTGGTCGGCAGTGCTTCGAGCCGCACGATGACATACTTCAGTGACCAGTATGGCCAGGTGCTGCGCCGTAACAAGACGCTGGGCAATGGCAACCTGGAAGTGGCACATCGCTTCTACTATATGAATGGCCATACCATCGGCGACGTCAGCAGCGAAGGACCATCGACAATTTCGTATGCGGAAGAATGGGCGCAGCGTGGCCTGACGACGCCTGGCGGCTTCCGTAACGCCAAACCGGTGTCATCGGCTGACTTCGACCAGAACTACCAGCCGATCAATTCGTCCTATCCGGGCGCCACCGCGAGCGCCTATACGGTACGCAAGGGTGACACGCTGGGCGCGATCGCGCGCGCCGTCTGGGGCGATGAAAGCCTGTGGTATCTGCTGGCCGACGCGAATGGCCTGACGATCAGCGACACACTGATCGAAGGGCAGGTGCTGACGGTACCGAACAAGGTCAGCAATTTCCATAACAACGCCAGCACCTTCAAGGTGTACAACGCCGGCCAGGCCATCGGCGACACCATGCCGGTGCTGCCGCCGGAACCGATGCCGCCTCCACCGCCACAGCAGTCCAAAGGCGGCGGTTGCGGGGTGATGGGCAAGCTTATTATGGTAGTCGTGGCCGTCGCCGTGACATATATATCGATGGGGGCAGCAACGGGCGTAGCAGCGTCGATCTTTGGCGCCGGGACTACGGCGACGACTGTGGCTGCCGGTGCGATTGCCGGCGCCGTCGGTTCGGTTGCTAGCCAGACGGTGGGCATGGCCATAGGCGCGCAGGATGGCTTTAACTGGAACGGGGTTGCTTTGGGCGCCTTGGGTGGAGCGGTCTCTGCCGGTGTGATGAATACGGGCATGGGGCCGACGTTCAGCCCAGGCACCAGCGCATTCGTCAAGGGCGCAGTGCAGGGCGGCATCAGCAACACGATCACGCAAGGCGTAGCGGTGGCGACAGGCTTGCAGCATAGTTTTGACTGGCGCGGTGTCGCGGCAGGAGCAATCGCCGGTGGTGTTTTTGCCGAAGTGGGGAATGCAATCGGGCAAGCGCAGTATGGCGAGCAGGGCTGGGCCAATCTTAACGGCCTGGAGCAAGGTGCGAAGGACGCCGCCCTGTGGAGCGATATCGGCAAGACCATGGCGCGCGGGGCCGCCTCCGGCGTGGCAGCGGGCATGGCCAGCGGCCTGGTGCGCGGCGGCAGCCTGCGCAACAGCTTCCCGGGTATTATGCAAGATGTGATCGCAAGCACAGTGGGCAATGCGATTGGACTAGGGGCGCAGGTAGCGAAGACGATGGCCGAGGGAGGCCGAGCCGACCTGGGGACGCGGCGTACCGAAGAGGGCGTTACGCGACCTTTGAGCAGAATCGAAGCTGAGCGAATGCAGTATGGTGGTCTTAGTTTGAATGAGGCGCTTGATGGCGAAAAGAGCTATCTTGGAGTGCTAGCCCCGTATGACTCACCGAAGTCAGACGCTGTCAACAATGGCTCGTGGGATCAAAGCGTAGCCACGTGGGGAAGCGAGAGTCAAGGTTGTCAATTTAATACAACTCCGGATGATCTGCCACGAGTCGACGTGCATGCAAGTTTAATGACGCTTGATCAGAAGATTGAGTCTACATTCGGTATCAATCGGCCTAACTGGCCTATGTTGGGGCAGGAGTCGAATGGGCTTTATTCGCCTACACGCTCTGTACTAGGAGATGCTTACAGATTTTCGATGCGTGAAGCGCTAGATTCAAATAATTCTTTGGGTGTGAGAGTGGGATATGGCGCGGCTGGGCTTGTCGTAGCGATTCCCGGCATGTTCAATGATGCTGCGCGTGATGCGTTGAACGCGCCGTATAATATTCATGGTGGTTCAAAACGTATGGCATATGGACGGTCAGTCGGAGATTCGGGCATTTTCGTTGACGGGCTCATGCAAACTACTATCGGCATCTTAGGGTTTGCTGGTGGAACTAGTGTTGTACGAAGTGGTTTTTTGGCGAATCGATCAGCGGAAGTTTTTGCTGCAGGTCAATCGTCTGCACGCTTGACATATAGGGCAGATACTTCACTTACACCTTATGGTACTACTCTTTCTCAAGAAATATCAGCTCTCCAGAGGTTGTCAGCTGCTAATACATCAATCGAGGGTTCGATAGCGAACTCAAGAATTTCGTTAAAGCCAGCAATCATCAATGGTGATGTTGATGCAGTAATAAGGCAGCTAGATGTAAGCTCTGCTGGGAAGCCATTAGGATTCTGGAGTGGAAATTTGCCAGCGGCCATGAATGAGGCCAACTCGGCTGGTATTGTCCTTCTAGAAGGAACTAAGGGAGGTGCTACCGTAAACGGTTGGCGCTTTTTGAATGATAAATTACCTTGGAATGCTGGAGGGCAGCAATTCTGGGGCGGACTATCCGAAAAATATGCAATGGGTGCTAAGGGGGATATCTTTGCCTATCAGACTCCAGAGCGCGCATTTGACTTATCTGGCAAGCTAACTTGGCAGGGTGGCCCTACTTGGCAAGGCAGAGAATTGCCAGTTGTGCAGGCTCTGCAAAATGGTGGCATTGTTGGAAATATTAATTATAGTCTAGTACAAAATCCTTCGGGTTATGTATCGAGCCTTACACGTTGGCATTAGGAGAAGTTTTATGCATACTGCAGTTTTTGAAAGTGTCTTGGCAAAATTGAAGCGAGGCGGCAGGGAGCGGTTGGACGGATTCGCACTAGAAGAGTTCTCTGGTATAACGTCATCCGAATGGATCACTCTTGTTGAAATCTTCAAGCGTGATAATGATTTTTCGGCACTTAGTTTGCTTTTGTCTAATGATGATTTTTTTGAGTTATTGCGTAATAAGATCTATTCCCAAGATGCGAATAGTAATGATTACGTTAGTGCGTTAATCTATGCTCATAAATTCGGTGCTATTGATGATGCCGTTGAGCGTTTAATAATGGCTATCGATGGATTGCCGCATTGGCCACTTGGCACAGCTCTAAGTTATCTTTCTTTGGTCCCTATTCCAGAGGTAATGGTTGGTATTTATTTGAAGTCTTTATTTGGAATTGTTATTTCTGGAGAGGGTGACCCTGTTTTGCTGCTTAAATCTGCTGGCGAGATTTTGAGGGTGAAGGATTATATTCCAAAGACTAGTGATTATGTTAATATGTTAGCCAGATTGAGAAATCCAGATAAAAGAATAAGGCTGAAGGCTATTTCAGAAATTTCTACTTTATAGTTTTAAAAATATGGGGTCCCCTCTGCTAATTTATGGGGTGATTAAAGCTATAATAATTATTTCCGCAAAAAATAGTCGACTAGTGCAACAATTTTGTTGTCAGGTATGATATTGTTTCAGTCTACTAAATTTTCTTCGTGCCTTTGTGCTCGGGCTCTGATTCCGCACGTATGGACTTGATGGCTATCGCCGGCAACGGCATGCAACACGACTTACAGCGGCTGGAAACGATCAGCCAGAACGTGGCGAATGCGCTCACGCCGGCTTATAAAAAGCAGGTGGTGGTCGGTCCCGCGTTTGCTGTGCATATACAGGGCTTCTTGGAGCAAGGTGTTGCCGACCCGTCCATTCTCCACCTTCTTTGACAATCGACCCATCCGCCGGTTCTTTGCGCTACACCGCTGTGATGAAAGGAGCGTGCCCAAACGCTAGCGTCAGAAGCACATTGCTACAGACGCGTTCGGCAATGCGCTTGGGGAGAGTTTGGCTGAATCGATTAATGACTATCGAACGACTGCTCGTATCGAGGAAGATCAGGTGCGACTCCGTCTTCGTGATATGGCAAAGGCCGAAGATATAAACGACAGCTCGATGTCGAACATATGGGCCATCAACCGCCGCATCAAAAACAATGGGCAGGATCGGCTTTAACATTTTCCACGACACGACGCTGGCGCGGAAGGATGGCTACACACCACAGTTGAGCAAGTGGAACACCATCCGGCCGGGCAACTTCCTTATCATTCGACCGACAGAATTGGGTGGGCCGTACGTGGTTCCCCGTCAATCGATCCAACCCTACGTACCGATGCCAAAACTGCCTGGCCGGAAGTTCTAAATTGAAGGATTCATGATGTCTTTGACCGAAAAATTACGTGATTTTGCTGGAGCGTTAGCTGTTGCATCAACAGACGCCCCTGACGACTACCCGGAGTGGGGCTATACGACGTACGAAAGCAATATGGCTGATCTCAAGGAACTGTGGGCAGAAATTCTCCCCAAGTTGAAGAAAGACTTGGAGAAAACGGCGTTCATTGACGACAAGCTCCAGGAGGCGTTTGCCGCTTTTGAAGCCAAGGAGAAGGATACGGGCCGCAAGGCAACCCTGGCGATCTATAATCTTGATGTAAAAAATCTGAGTTAGGCGCCGGGGTCAGGTCCGACATTGGAGTGCCGGGGGGGCGGGGTCTGTTCCGGCAACGGGACACGGCCTCGACCGCTTATCCCTTAGGAAGGTGCGCGGTCAGCCGTTATTCTTTCAATTAAAAAAGCCGTCCCCAACCCGCTGCTGGTCGCGCGGGTGATGGGGACAGCTTCTTTTTTTAGCTGCTAAGAATCCCTTAGCTGCTCAGGTTGCCCATCATCTGCTTGGTCTGGTACTTGATGATAATGCCATCGAGCAGCGCCTTGATGATGCGACGACCGCTACCTCTGCGATAGTGGCAGGCGGCGCAATGGCTGGTGCCCTCGGGTCGATTGCCAGCCAGATGGTGGGCATGGCCATAGGCGCGCAGGATGGCTTTAACTGGAACGGGTTTGCCTTGGGCGCATTGCAGGAGCCGGGGTCAGGTCCGGCGTTCGTACACGATCTCAGCTTTGGTTGTCTTGATCTATTGCAAGTTGCGTTTTACTAAATGCCGTTATGGCCCAACGGTGAGGCCGGAGGCAGATTCCGGAGTGCTGCGGCATAAGTAGACGCTGGGCAATGGCAACCTGGAAGTGGCACATCGCTTCTACTATATGAATGGCCATACCATCGGCGACGTCAGCAGCGAAGGGCCATCGACAATTTCGTATGCGGAAGAACTGGCGCAGCGCGGCCTGACCACGCCTGGCGGCTTCCGTAACGCCAAGCCGGTATCGTCGGCTGACTTCGACCAGAACTACCAGCCGATCAATTCGTCCTATCCGGGCGCCACCGCGAGCGCCTATACGGTACGCAAGGGAGACACGCTGGGTGCGATCGCGCGCGCCGTCTGGGGCGATGAAAGCCTGTGGTATCTGCTGGCCGATGCGAATGGGCTGACGCTCAGCGACACGCTGATCGAAGGGCAGGTGCTGACGGTGCCGAACAAGGTCAGCAACTTCCACAACAACGCCAGCACCTTCAAGGTGTACAACGCTGGCTGATAGGGGGTACGCAGCCCTGAAACAATGATTACCCGATTAATCCAAGCCTTGGTCCGCAGCGCGTGGATTCGGGTACGTAACCTAGCAAGCTCTGGAGATCCTTTTTTAAAGTCACATGTAAATAATTAATAAAAAGACATTTTATTTTTCTTTTTTAAAAAAGTTCCAAATTTCAATTATATAAAATTTTACGTCCTGGCAACAATTTTGTTGCCAGGTATGATATTGTTTTAATCTACTTAAATTTCCTTCGTGCCTTTGTGCGCGGGTATTGATTGCGTACGTATGGACTTGATGGCTATCGCCGGCAACGGCATGCAACACGACTTGCAGCGGCTGGAAACGATCAGCCAGAACGTGGCGAATGTGCTTACGCCTGCATATAAAAAGCAGGTGTTGGTCGGCCCCGCATTTGCCGCGCATATGCAGGATGGCTTGCAACAAGGCGCTGTTGGTCCATCTATTTTTTCATCTTCCCTGACGATTGATCCTTCCGCCGGTTCTTTGCGCCATACCGCCAATGCGCAGGACGTGGCGATAGAGGGCGCTGCCTTTTTTGAGGTGGAAAGCCGTTCCGGACCGCAATACACACGGCAGGGCGCATTGCGCGTCGATATGAATGGACGCCTGGTGGGCGCGCACGATTTGCCGCTGGCTGGCGCCACTGGCGACATTATTCTGACTCCCGACCCTTTTAAAATCGATGCGAATGGTGATGTGCGCCAAGGGGAGCGTATTGCCGGTCGATTAAAACTCGTGCATTTCAGCAATCCACAAGCGCTGCTGCCCGTCGGTGGCGGATTGTATGTGCAGGGAAATGCGCATCTGGCGGAACGCGATGTGAGCAGCAAGGTGCGCGCTGGATTTCAAGAAGCATCGAATGTCAATTCCGCTCAGGAGATGGTGCGCCTGACGGAAACCGTGCGTCATTTCGAAGCGCTGCAAAAAATCATGCAGGGTTATGACGATGTGCTGGAAAAAACGATACGCAAGCTTGGGGAGTTTTAACGCAGCATGAACGATTCGCTCTATATCGCCGCCACCGGCATGCACATGCAGCAAAAAAGTGTCGACACCATCGCCAATAATCTGGCGAATGTGAATACACCCGGTTTCAAAAAGGGGCGCGTCAGTTTTGAAGACATGGTCAGCCGCGAAGTGTCGCGCGCGGTGCGCGGCGATGACGTGCAGGCGGGGCAGAACCTGTGGCGGGGACGTGGTGTCGGTATTTTTTCACTGTCCCAGGTATTTACTGCCGGCGACTTGAAAAAGACGGATTCAGCCATGGATGTCGCCATCAAGGGCGAAGGTTTTTTCGAGGTGGTCGATGTCGACGGCACGCCTGCGTATAGCCGCGGCGGAACCTTGTCGGTCGACAAGGACGGCTTTCTAGCCACTTCCGATGGCCACGTATTCAAACCGGCGATCCATGTGGGTACCGATGCCAGGGAAGTGAGCTTGAGCGCCGATGGCCGTGTGATGGTGAGCCGCGACAAAGGCGAGGCAAGCGAGGTGGGGCGCATCGAGCTGGCACGCTTTTCTGACACGACGGGCCTGCTGTCGCTGGGCGGCAACCTGTACAAACCGTCGGAACGTTCCGGCGATGCGATCTACGGCAAGCCGGGCGATGATGGGCTGGGAACCTTGGCGCAAGGTTTCCTTGAGTCGTCGAATGTCAAGCTGATCGAGGAAATGGTCGATTTGATGGTGGCGCAACGCGCGTACGAAAGCAGTGTGAAGGTGATCCAGGCTTCCGATGAAATGCTGGGTATGAGCAATAACCTGCGGAAATAAAGTATGGCTGCAGCGAGCTTCCTGTTCCGCTGGTTGGCTTGCGCACCACTCGCCGTGCTGGGTATTGCGGCGCATGCCTCGACGGTAAAAATTGATTTGCGCGACGAAGTCTTGCTGAGCCGCCCGCGCATGGTGCTGTCGGACCTTGCCAAGGTCGATGCGGGGGATGCCCGGATGACCGAGGCGATTGCCGCGCTGCCTGTGGGCAGCGCCCCCTTGGCCGGGCATGTCGACCGGCGTAGCCGCGCCGAGCTGGAAGTGGCTTTGCGGGGACAGCAGTTTCCGTTGGGACAGCGCATCGAGTGGCAGGGTGCGCGCAGCGTGACGATACGCCGTGAAAGCCGCGCGCTGGACCCGGCCTTGCCGCTGGCCGAAGCGGTCCGGCATGTGTCGGCAGTGTTCGGCCCCCAATATGCGTCGCTGGAACTGAGCCTGGCGGCGCCGCTGGCGGAGTTGGCCTTGCCATCAGGCCGGGTGGAATACCGGGTGCGTGCCATCGAGCGCCAGTCGTTGCGGGCACGGCTGCCCGTGTGGGTAGATGTATTCGTCGATGGCGCCTTGTACCGCTCGGTAGTGGTGACGTTGGCGGTGGTGGCGCGGCAAGAGGTGTATGTGGCGCGCCGCGCGCTGGCCGAGGGCGACACGGTGACGGCGCAGGATGTGGTGCTGGCCATGCGCGATGTGGCTGGCTTGGCGGATGCGGCAATGAAGCCCGAGGCGCTGGCCGGAACGCCGCGTTTGCGGGCAGGGCTGGCGCAGGGGCAGGTGTTGACTGTCCGGCAAGTGGCGCCGGCCGGCATCGTCATGCGCGGTGACAGGGTGGTGGTAGAGGTCAGGAATCATGGAATTTTGCTGGAAACTGTGGCTGTGGCGCAAGCCGATGGACAGCTTGGACAAATGGTGCCAGTCAAATTGCAGCAAAGTAGCGAGGCGGTCAGTGCAAAAGTCATTGCGCCGGGCCAGGTGCGAATCGATGGAAGGTAGGCAATGCGTTACTTGAAAATTGTAGGCTACTTGGCGATGCTGGCAGGCACGGCGCACGCGCACGCGGACAGCCTGTATCAGCCTGGTAGCTACCAGTCGCTGACCTCGGATTTGCGGCCGCGCCGGGCTGGCGACCTGATTACCGTGATGGTGTATGAAAATGCCAGCGCCACCAGCACTGCCAATACCAGCGCCGGGCGCGATGCCGGCGTGGGTCTCGAAATCCAGCGCCCTGGCCGCGGATATGCCGCCGGCATCAATGCGAATAATCAGATGGATGGCCGTGGCCGCACGGCGCGCGAAGGACGGGTGCTGGCGCAAATTACGGTCAGCGTGCGCGAAGTGCTGGCTGGCGGCGACCTGGTCGTGGCCGGTGAGCAGATACTGAATGTGAATAACGAGCAGCAGACGATCAAGGTGGAAGGCCGTATTCGTCCGCAGGATGTGTCCGATGCGAACGTGGTCTTGTCGACCCGCATCGCCGACGCGAAGATCAGCTACGCCGGCCAGGGCGACCTGGCCGACTCGCAGCGTCCGGCGTGGTGGCAGCGCTTCCTGACCTTCTTCGGATTGTAACCATGATCAAACATCTATTGCGCGCTGGCTTGCTGGCGGCGTTGCTGTGCAGCGGATGGACCCAGGCCGAGGTGATCCGCATCAAGGACCTCGGCAAGATGGCGGGCTGGCGTGACAATGCACTGACTGGCTACGGCATCGTTACCGGCCTGGCCGGTACCGGGGACTCCAGCCGCAACAAGGCGACGCGCCAGTCGATCGCCAATATGCTGTCGCGCTTCGACATGAGTATCGTGGCCGACGATGTGCAGAGCCGCAACGTCGCCGCGGTCATGGTCACTGCCACGCTGTCGCCGTTCGCCCGCGCTGGCGAGGCGCTCGATGTGACGATCACGTCGATCGGCGACGCGCGAAGCCTGGTCGGCGGCGCGCTGATGCTGGCGCCTTTGAAAGGACCGGATGGGCGTATTTATGCGCTGGCCCAAGGGCCGGTATCGGTCGGCGGCTATAAGTACGACATGAATGGCAACGTGGTGCAGAAAAACCACCCGACCGTCGCGTCGGTGCCGGGTGGCGCCGTCGTCGAGGTTGGCGTGCCGGCCGACGTTACCCATGCTGGCCAGAGCGTCACCTTTGTCCTGGCTGAACCGGACTATACGACCGCCACGCGGGTCGCCAGCGCCATCAACAGCGCACTGGGCACGGGCCTGGCGGTGGCGCAGGATGCCGCCGGCATCGAGGTGCGCATACCCGAAGCGCGGCGCGGCCGCGTCACCGATTTCCTGACCGCCCTGGAAAACGTCACGGTCGAACCGGACCGCCGTGCCCGCGTCGTGATCAACGAGCGCACCGGCACCGTGGTGTCGGGCGGCGACGTGCGCATTTCCAAGGTGGTGGTGTCGCATGGCGAGTTGAAAGTCACCATCCTTACCGACAATTCGGTATCCCAGCCATTGCTGGTAAGCCGCGTCGGCGATGGTGTGCGCAGCCTGCGCGTCGCCAACAGCCGGGTCGATGTGGAGGAGCGGGGTGAAACGGGTTATGTGGCGGCGACCAGCAATACGGTGGCCGACCTGGTGCAGTCGCTGGCGCGCCTGAAGACGAACACGCGCGACATGATTTCGATCCTGCGTGCCGTCAAAGCCGCCGGGGCGCTGCATGCGGAACTGGTGGTGCAGTAACAAGCGGGCGCCGGCGCCAGTCCATGGCCTCGGCTGTAGTCATGAATGATGAAGCGGGAGTTGGTTCCATGGTATCACTTATCGATAGCAGTACGACCGGGTTGTTGAGTCTGGCATTGGACGCTGCAGGCATGCGGCAGCAGGCGATCGCACAAAATATCGCCAACGCGAATACGCCCGGATATCAGCGCCTGGCTGTCAGTTTTGAAGGCCGGCTGGCGGAACTGTCCCGTAGCACCGGCGGTGCGGCGCCGTCGCTGGCCAGCCTGGGAGATTTCCGGCCGGCGTTTGAACTGGCTGGCAATGGCGAGCCCGTGGCGCTCGATATGGAAGTGGCGGCATTATCAGAGAACACCTTGCACCAGCAAGCGTTGCTGAAGGCACTGAACAAACACTTTGCACTGCTGGGCAGTGCAATCAATGAGGGTAAACGCTGATGGACTATAACGCGGCATTCCAGATCAGCGCCAGCGGCATGCGGGTTGAAAAACTGCGGCTCGACGTGACGGCAGCCAATATCGCCAATATGCACAATGCGGCGCCATCGGCGGCGCAGCTGTACCGGCCCATGCAGGTGCTGGCGCAGCAGGCACCAATGGCGTTCAGCCAGCAGTTCGGCGCGCTGTATGCGGCCGGGCAGGGCGGTGTGCAGGTGGCATCCGTCGAACCGCAAGCGGTGCAGCCGCGCATGGTGTACGAGCCGGGTCATCCCTATGCCGATACCAAGGGTTTCGTGGCGTATCCCGGCGTCAATCATACGGCCGAGATGGTGAATCTGAATACGGCATTGCGTGCGTATGAGGCCAACGTGGTAGCTATGAATGCCGCCAAGACCATGGCGGCGCGCACACTTGAAATCGGGGGGCAGTGATGGCCATCGAATCGATCGCGGCTGCCGCGCTGGTCCAGCCAGGCGTGGCGCCAGTGGCCGCACATCCGCCTGCCGCAGGCTTTGGCCAGTGGTTTGCCGCGGAACTGAAATCGGTCAATGCCAGCCTGGAGCTGGCGGATACGGACGTGAAAAAGCTGGCGGCAGGAGAATCCCAGAGCCTGCACGAGGTGATGATCCATCTTGAAGAGGCCAAATTGTCGTTCCAGTTGTTGGCGCAGGTGAGAAATCGTTTGCTGGACGCGTATCAGGAAGTAATGCGGATGCAGGTATAGGAGCTAGACGGTGACATCATTAGTACAAGCATGGCAGCGCCTGGCAATGCAGGCGCGCATCGGCATCATTGCAGGTGTCGTCCTGATCGCCGGCCTGGTGATCAGCCTCGGGTTCTGGGCATACCGTGCCGATTATCAGGTGCTGTTCTCGGAGGTGGCACCTGCCGACGCAGCGGCAATGACCGCCGAACTCGATCGCATGAAAACGCCCTATCAGCTGACCGATGGCGGCAATACCATCCTGGTACCGAAGGATCTCGTCTATAAGACTCGGCTCAAGTTGATGGGCAAGGAAATGCCATTGCATGGCGCGGTGGGTTTTGAAGTATTTAATAATGCCGATTTCGGCATGACCGAATTTGTGCAAAAAGTAAATTATTTGCGCGCGATTCAGGGCGAACTGACGCGCACCATACTCTCCATCGAAGAGATCCAGGCGGCCCGCGTGCACCTGGCACTGCCTGAGCAGGGACTGTTCAAGAAGGCCGTCACCAAGCCGAAAGCGTCGGTGACGCTGACCATGAAGGCCGGCCGTGTGCTTGGCGCAGCGCAAGTGGCGGGCATCCAGCGGTTGGTCGCGGCATCCGTGCCCGATATTGTCAGCGATGATGTCACCGTACTGAACCAGCATGGCGTGGCGCTGACGCGCATTGCGCAGGCCGATGGTGGTGAGCAGGGCGTTTCGCAGCTCGATTCCAAGCGCAGCACGGAAGAATACCTGGTCAAGAAAGTGACGCAAGTATTGGACCGCACCTTTGGCACCGGCGAGACGGTGGCTAGCGTCGACGTGGTGCTCAATCTCGACCAGAGCAAGATCACGACAGAGGAAGTCTTGCCGGCCAAGGGGCTGGCGGCTGACGTTCAACCTGCCGGCGTGATGGTGCGCGACCGCCAGAGCAGCCGTGAAGGTAATGGCGCACCGGCCGGGGAGCAAAAGGGGCAGGGCGCGGGCGGCAGTAGCAGCGAGTCCGACTACCAGGTCGGGCGTCGTGTCGAGCAACTGGTGCCGGCGAGCGGCACCGTCAAACGCATGACCGTGGCCGTGCTGCTGAAGCAGCCATTGAACGATGTCCAGTTGGAGCATCTGAAAGAAGTGGTCGCGCTGGCGCTTGGCTTCAACAGCCAGCGAGGTGATGCTGTGGTGGTGTATTCGATGGATAAATTCGCCACTGCCGCCAACCGTGCGCCGGCAGTGGCCACACCAGCCGCCGATGTGCCGCTGCAAACCGCGCCATTGAATGCCGCCATTGTGCCGCAGTGGCCGGTAGCGGCCGTGCTGCTGGCTATTTTGGCTGTGCTGGCCTTGGCATGCGCGCTGTATCTGCTGCTCAAACGCCGCAACCGCCGCCGTACTGAAAAGCGGCTGGATCCTGTCGCCAGGCAGCAATTGCTTAACGAGGTCAAGCAATGGATCGCCACGCCTGCTGGCGGCACTTTATATGGAGAGCGCAAGTGAGCGGCTATCGCCAGGCGGCCATTGCGTTGCATGCTGTCGGTGCGGCCGACCGACGGCTGATCCTGGCCGAACTGCCGGCGGCCGACCGCGACACCTTGACCGCCTATTTACGCGAGTTGAAGGAGCTGGGGTTCGATGGCGCGGATGCGGAGGAGGTACTGTCGACACCTGTTCCGCCACCGCCAGCGGTTACTTCGCTTGACCGTATCATGGCCGCCAGTCCTGCGACCATGTTTGCTATTTTCCGGCATGAACCGGCATCCATGGTGGCGCAGTTCCTCGCGCTGGAGGATTGGCCCTGGGCGCCTGCGATGCTCGAGCTGTTTCCAGCGATACAGCGTGAACGCATCCGCGCCGCACGTCCGTGCGCGGTACCCGATGCGCCGGCGCGCCAGCGTTTTGTGTTCGATGCGGTGTTCGCACGTGTTGACGCCACGGCTTGCCAGCAGCCTCAAACACGGCATGCCTCTCCTTTGGCGTCGCTGTTGCGTAAAGTGACATCATGGACCCGATAATCCGCGCTGCGACAGTGTCGTCCGTGCCGCGGCAGTTGCGCGGTGCGGTAAAGCGTGTCGAGGCGGTGCAGGTTGCACCACTGGATGCGCAGATTGTAAAAAATGTCCTGTCTTCGCCGGTAGTGTCAGCGCCGGCACCAGCTCTTCCTCCAGTATCTGCTGACGAGCGCAAGGCATTTGATGCTGTGGTCAAGGAAGTGGCAGAACAGAAAGCGCAATTGTTGCTCAGCAAGAAGAAACTCGATGATGACGCGGCTGCAGTGCTGAAGGACGCGGAGCGCCGGGGCCTGGCGCAGGGGATGGAAAAGGGCGAGCGCGAGGCGCTCACTCTGGTTGCACGCAAGATCGAAGTGCTGGTATCGCTGGCCGACGCCGTGGAAACGTCGCGCGCTCATGCTCTCGGGCAGGCAGAAGACATGCTGGTGGAAATCGCCCATGCGGCAGTGTGCCGCATGGTCGGCGCCACTGCCGCAAGCCGGGACACGCTGCAGGACATGGTGCGCACCATTGCGCGCGATGAACATGCTGCCAAACAATTGCGTATACGCATGCATCCGCAAGACCTGGCTACGCTGCAGGACAACGATACACCGCTCGACGCGCGCATTACCTTGCAGGCCGATAGTGCGGTGGAAATTGGCGGCTGTATGGTCGACAGCGATAAAGGCACGCTTGATGCACGTCTGGAAACCCAGCTGTCACGCCTCGGCGAGGCTTTGCTGGCTGTGAGGAACGGCGGTACCGCATGATGCAGGCTTACCTGGACGCCGTGCATCATGCCGACTTGACTTGCCGCTCAGGGCACGTGCTGAGCATCTCCGGCCAAAGTATCGAAGCGCAGGGGCCTGATGTCAGCATCGGTGAAGTGTGCGAAGTGAGTCTGGCTCAGACGTCAGGCAAGCTGCTGGCCGAAGTGGTTGGCATGCGTCCGGGACGTGTCATCCTGATGCCCTATGGCGACTTGCGTGGGATTGCCGCCGGCAGCCGCGTCGAGGCCGTGCGTCAGGCACCCGGCATTCCGGTTGGAGCCAGCTTGCTGGGCCGCGTCATCGACGCCTTTGGCGTACCGATCGACGGTGGGACGCCATTGGCGGCGCACAAAACGCGCAGTCTGCATGCTGCCCCGATCAATCCGTTGAGCCGGCCGCGCATCAAGGACTTGATGCCTACGGGAGTGCGCGCCATCGATACCATGCTGCCATTAGGGCGGGGCCAGCGCATGGGTATCTTCGCTGGCAGCGGCGTTGGCAAAAGTACATTGCTGGGCATGCTGGCACGCGATGTTCAGGCTGACGTAAACGTGATTGCGCTGATCGGTGAGCGTGGACGTGAAGTCCGCGAATTCGTGGAAAAGCAGCTGGGCCTCAAGGGGCTGGAGCGCAGTGTCGTGGTGGTGGCGACGTCGGATCAGCCGGCGCTGGTACGTACCCGCGCCGCGTACGCTGCGACCGCCATTGCCGAGCATTTTCGTGAGGAAGGCCAGCAGGTGCTGCTGATGATGGATTCAATTACCCGTTTCGCCATGGCGCGACGTGAAATCGGTCTTGCTGCAGGGGAGCCGCCAACCGCGCGCGGATATACGCCGTCGGTCTTTTCCGATATTCCCGCCCTGTGCGAGCGCTGCGGCACGACCGATTCAGGCGGTGCCATCACTGCCCTGTACACGGTGCTGGTGGAAGGCGACGATTTTAACGAGCCTATTTCCGACATTGTGCGGGCTACGCTGGACGGCCATATCATGCTGTCGCGCGAGCTCGCACATGAAGGACATTTTCCGTCGATCGATGTCTTGCAAAGCACCAGCCGGCTGGCTTCGGAACTGGTGGGGCGCGAAGACCAGGACCTCATGCTTACGGTGGTGGAAGCGTTGTCCACTTACCAGCGTAACCGGCAGATGGTGGACATGGGTGCTTACCGTAGCGGCAGCAATGCGGCGATCGACCGCGCCATCGCCCTGCATCCGGCAATTATCGGCGTTCTGCGCCAGTCGGTGCAGGAGTCGACGACACGGGCAGACGCCTTGGCGCGCTTGCGGGCAGCACTTGTCGTGCGGGACGGTGCGTAATGGGCAGCGACCGCCGTTTCCAGTATGCCTTGCAACCAATGCTCCTGACGCGCCAATGGGAACTCGACCGCCTGCGCTCGGAGCTGGGCGAGGTGAACGCGGCATGGGCCGTGCAAGATACCTCTGTCAAGGCGCTGCTGCAGCGCCAACAGGCCTCGATGCAGGAATGGGGCGGCCTGGAAGGCACACCACGACCACTATCGGTGGACCGGTTTGTCATGCTGGCGCGCTATATTGAAGATTGCGGTGCGCAGGCCAGGCGCGCGCAAGAGGCGCTCGATGCCCTGACGCAGCGTCGCGACGACCTGACGGAACGCCTGCATCTGGCGCATCGGGCGCTCGATGCCGTCCATGAGCACCGAGAAAAGATGCAGGTGCGATTCCTGCAAGACAGGATCAGCCTTGTTTTCAAGGCCGCAGATGATCAATGGGGAATGTCGCGCACGACGGAGGCAGCACATGACAGTGAATCTTGAACCGGTCGACGGCCATCTGCCATCGTTTCGCAATCCATCTGCGCCACGGCAGGGACAGCAGGAGCGCTGGCTATTTGAACTGGAAACGGCACTGTTGGAGCAAGGCGTGAAGAAAAATGCTCAGCGTCCGGCTGCCGATACGGGAGAGGGAGCGCGCCCGCCGCAACCGGCAGCCAATCAGACTGCCGCACAGCGCCCGTTGCGCGCTGATGCAGGGGAGCTGAAAGGCAACACGCTGACAGCGCCTGCCTTGCCTGGTGCATTGCCAAACGGCTATACCGTGTACGGCGTAGCCGTTGCTGCGGAGGCAGGCGCACTGCCGCGCGTCGCCATACATGGCACCGTTGCTAGCGATACCCCAGACCGTACAGTGGCTGTCATGCGGCCCTCCGATGGCGACGGTGGCGGCGTGGTGCGCACGCAACCCTTGGCGCTGTTGGCCGGCTTAAGCGCTGGCTCCGCTGCAAATTCGGGCACAGAGCGAATGCTGGAGGCGGAGCCGGCCAATATGCCGCTAACGCAGTTGACGCAGGATGACACGCCAGACTACGCGTTGCGGCAAATGCATCTGTACCGCGAAAGCGGCGGTGTGCGTGCATGGATACGTGATGCATCGCTGAACGCAGTTCAGGAACGGCTGGTGGCGCAGGCCATGCTGCTGGAGCTGCATGGCGCCGGCACGCGCATGACCGCGCTGACTGTGAATGGAAAAGAGATACTTATCAAGCAGAAAGCCTACGCAAGCGCTGACTGCTTTGTTGCCGAGCCCATGCCTACCGGCAGCGCCGGAATCCCACTCATCAATAAGGATGCACTCTGATGGCCGTTAATCCCATTTCTGCGGCAGGCGCGAACCAGCCAGCCCAGTCCAGCAATATCGCCATTCAGGATTTCCTGAAGATCCTGACCGCGCAGCTGAACAGTCAGGATCCACTCAAGCCGGTCGATAACCAGGAGTTCGTGGCGCAGATTGCGCAATTCGCATCGCTGGAGCAAAGCCGCCAGCTCAACGCCAAGATTGATGAGTTGCTGTCGGTGCAGTCGTCGCTGCAATCGGTTGGCCTGCTTGGCAAGACGGTGGATATTAATCAGGGTGGCGGCGTGGTCACCGGTAAGGTGACGGCACTCGATTTTGCCTCCGGCCAGCCGCTGCTGACCCTGCAGACCTCCTCCGGAGCCTTCCAGGACAAGGTGACGCTGTCCCAACTTACGAATGTCCGTTAAAGGAAAACATCATGCTTGATACACTGTTGATCGGTACTTCCGGCTTGTTGGGCTATTCGCAAGGTTTGCGGGTAGTGGGAAACAACCTGGCCAATGTCAATACACCGGGCTTCAAAAAGTCACAGCCAGAGTTCTCCGACTTGTTCGACAAGGGCAGCAACGCCGCGCACGCCAATGGCCGCAGTGGTGGCGGATCGCGCGGTGTCGGCTTGAATACCTTGGGGGCACAGATCAACTTCAAGAGCGGGATTGATCAGGGTACGGGCAATCCACTTGATGTAATGATTGATGGAAATGGCATGTTTGTCATCCGCCGCGATGATCAATTACTGTATACCCGTGCCGGCGATTTTCAGTTCAATGCCCAGGATATGTTGGTCAATACCAGTGGCGACCATGTCCAGGCCCTTGACAGTAGCGGCAAGCTCGCTGACGTTCAGCTTGGGACATTGGCGCGCAATCCACCCAAGGCAACGAGCACGATCAAAATTAGCGGCAACCTCACCAGCACTGTTGCCACACCCGCCATTGATGCGACGATGACAGGATTGAACATCATTGATGCGGCGGGCGCCAGCCACAATGTCAATCTGATCTTCAAGGACCTGGGCGGCGGCAATTTCAAGGTGACCGTCAACGATGTCGCGACCGGAACGGCAGTCGGTACAGGCGAGCTGAAATTTAATTCCGGCTTCCTGCTGCCGGGATTCGATGTGGTGACCTTTGCGTACAGTTCTGCCACGGTGCCGGCCTTTGACGTCAAGCTCGACTTTACCAGCAACGTGAACTCCTTTCCCACCCCTAGCAGTCTGAGCCTGGTATCCCAGGATGGCTACATGGCGGGCAGCATGACGGAACAGGCAATAGCTGCCGACGGTACGCTGTCGATTCGTTATTCCAATAACCAGACGGCGAAGGGGCCGCGCCTGGCACTGGCCAATTTTCATGCCTTGGGTGACTTGATACAGGTTGGCGGTGGTGCATTTTCCGCTGCGGCGCAGCTCCCGGTTCAGTACGGCTATGCCGGCGTTGATGCCTATGGCAAGCTCGCACCGGGCCACCGTGAAGGCTCTAACGTTGATCTTGCCGAGGAATTCAGTAATTTAATTCTGATGCAGCGCGGTTACCAGGCGTCGTCTCACGTGATCAGCACGGCAAATGACATGATCCAGGAGCTGTTCGACATGAAAGGGCGCCGCTGATGTCGGTACAACCGTATTTATTGATATCCGATACCGTGTTGGCGGCAGTAACCGGGCATTTGCGCGCGGCGTTCGATGCCTGGTGCGCGCAGTGGGGCATTGCCGCATCGGAGATGGAATTGGATTGCCTGCGTGCCTGGGAGGCGCCAGCGGTTTCAACTGAAGCATCGTGGCGCGCCTTGCGCAGCAGTGGCGATGATCTCTGGTGGTACGCCTGCACGCCTGATTGGAACCTGCAGTTACGCCAGGCGATGTTTCCACAGGGTATTGCCGAGCCTGTCCAGGCAGCTCAATCCGGAATGGCAGACGAAGTTGCCGAGGCGGCTACCCAGGCCCTGTTCGCATCGTTGAGCGGCACAACGCAGGACGGAACGCCACTGGCGCCGCCAGCGGCAGCCTGGTCGCGCGGCGCGGGCGTTGTCGCATTAAGACTTGGCCTTGGCAAGCAAAGCATGCATGTGATTGTCAGCCAGACCGCCGTATTGCGCATCGCGCAGTGGGCGGGACACGCCGCCGGCCGCTTGCCACCGCTTGCCTCGGTGAACTACCTGCGCGCCTTGCGCGACATCCGTTTGAGCCTGCCATTGGAAGTTGGCCGTGCCGAGGTCGGCCTAGGCAGCCTGATGTTGCTTGGTGTGGGCGATGTGATTCGGCTCGATACGCTGGCAGACCGGCCGCTGACGGTCATGGGGCCGGGAGGTGGCGCATTGTTCGATGCATATCTCGGTCTCGCAGACAAAAAAGTAGCGCTGGAAGTTGTCCGGCGCGATTGACTATGTATCTTGATTCAGCATGGAGCAGTGGAATGAGCAGTACATCAAACAGTAATGGCGCCGCAGTGGCGCAGGCGCAGATCGTTGAATTATCCGAATTCAAGGAACCGGCACCGATCGGACCGGCTATCTTCGGCGGTAACCTGGGCCTGCTCGACAGTGTCAAGGTGACGCTGAACGTCATGGTCGGGGAGGTCCAGACCACCGTTGGGGAGCTGATGGAGTTGAAGGAGGCTGTGGTGCTCAAGACGGACCGCAAGGCTGATTATCCGATCGATATTGTCGTGAACGGCAATGTTGTCGCGCGTGGCCAACTCGTGGTGGTGGATGACCATTTTGGCGTTCGCATCAGTGAACTGGCCGAGGTTGACCACGCATGAGGCGAGGCATCATCGCCGTTCTGGCTTGCTCATGGTCTGGCGGCGCGGCGCTGGCGGCGCAATCGATTCCCTTCAAGCGCGATACTGAGGCCGGCACTCTGCCTGGTTCCGGTAGCATGGCCGTGTTGCTGGTGTCGCTGCTGGCAATCGTGGTGATCGTGTTCGTCCGCAAGCGTCTCAAGCTGGGCTTGCGGGCGAACGGCGCACCGGCGCTGCTGCGTGTATTGGAAACGCGCCGGTTGGGCCCTCGTTCGCTGATTTCCGTGGTCGAATTTGGTGGCAAGCAGCATTTGCTTGTGCAAGGTGAGCATGGCATTACGTGTATCGATACGATCATGGTGGATGCTCCGCCAGGCGACCGGGAGCTTAGCGATGCGCGTTGAGTTGCGGCAGTGCGCCTTGCTGGGAATTTTATTGGCCACTGTCTGTGGCGGGATGGCGGCGGCCTGGGCTGGTGGCGTAACGGAACCGGCGCTTGCGCTGCCGGGTTTGCAGGTACGTTTGGCCGAAGGGGGGGGCACACCGGCCGATGTCTCTTCGGCAATCAAAATATTGCTTGGCCTGACGATACTGAGCCTGGCGCCAGCAATCCTGATGTCGATGACCTCGTTTATCCGGATTGTGATTGTCTTGTCCATGTTGCGCCACGCGCTGGGCATGCCGGAAACGCCGCCCAATACCGTCATTATCAGTCTGGCGCTGTTCTTGACTTTTTTCACCATGTCGCCAGCCTTGCAGGAGGTCAATACCAAGGCACTGCAGCCGTACATCGCTGGTTCGCTCAGCACCGAGGCCGCCGCCGGGCGTGCCGTGTTGCCATTGCGCGAATTTATGGTCCGCCAGACACGGGAACAGGATCTTGCGCTGATGGTCGAGCTATCCAAGGCTGAAGCACCTAAGGTGATCGACGATATCAGCATGGTGCAGCTGATTCCGGCGTTCATGCTGTCGGAATTGCGTTCGGCATTCCAGATCGGCTTTGTGATTTTTCTGCCGTTTCTGCTGATCGACCTGATTGTATCGAGCGCGCTCATGTCACTTGGCATGATGATGGTGCCGCCTGCTTCGATCTCGCTGCCGCTCAAAATTCTGATGTTCGTACTGATTGATGGCTGGAATCTGGTCGTGCGTGCGTTGTTGGGCACTTTTTCTTAGGACGCTACGTGGACTGCGCCCTGCAACCGGAGGTGGTCGCCAGCAATGCTGACATGGCGCTGTTGTGGCGTATGTTCCAGAATAATCGCGATGGTGAACTGCGCAACCGCATCGTAGCGCATTACCTGCGCTTTGCGCGCATCATGGCAGCCAAGTTGTACGCAGGGCGCCATGATGTCAATGCCGAGTTTGCAGACTACGTGCAGTACGCACGTCTTGGGCTGTTGGAAGCGGTCGACCGCTTTGATAGTGCGCGAGGCATCAAGTTTGAAACTTTTGCCGCAAAACGCATCAACGGTGCGGTACTGGATGGTCTGCGCTCGTTCAGCGAGGTGCAGGAGCAGATTGTCGCGCGCAAACGCATTGTTGCCGAACGCGTTGAGACACTGCGCGGCACCGCGCCATATCCTGCCGATCCTGCTGCGTTGTTTGCGCAGCTTGCCGAAATGGCGATCGGATTGGCTGTGGGGTTTGCGCTCGATGATACTGGCATGTATTCTGATACTGGTATCCATTATCAGGACAATACGTATCACGGCATTGAACTGATGCAGTTAAAAGAGAGCATTCAAGTGGCGCTTGTCCAGTTGCAGGGCAAGCAGCGCCAAGTGATTACGTATCATTATTTGCAGCAAGTTGCTTTTGAGGAAATTGCACAGATACTCGGTGTGTCGCGCGGGCGGGTGGCGCAAATACACAAGGAGGCCTTGGGAAAACTTCGCGAGGCCTTGCGAAAGCGCGAAGGCCTGGATTTATATTGTTAGCGCCCACATTGCCCTGTTACTTGTACGTGAAAAAATAAACTTGAATCGGATTTCATTATGACTAGTGCGACCTTGTCCATGCTTGACCAAGCCGAATTGCTGCAACTGGCCTTGAATGCCAGCGCTGCCGGTGATTCGGGCGCCGCGATCGGCTATCTGAAAGAAGCCGTATCGCGCCCCGATGGCAGCGCCGCCGCGCACTACATGCTGGGGGCCGAATATGCACAAATTAAGATGTATGCGAGGGCTATTGACGAAATGGAAGCTTCACTGGCCCTGGATCCAGCCCTGTCCGTGGCACGGCTGCAACTCGGATTGCTGCGGCTGGCGGGAAATGACAGCGTGCGCGCTGCTGAAGTACTCGCTGGATTGGATGCAGTGGGTCCGCAGGATCCGTTACATCACTTTGGGCGCGGCTTGCAATGCCTGATACGTGAGGAATTGGCTGAAGCAGAAGATTCGTTAAGGCAGGGTATTGGCCTGAATCAAAGTAATCCTGCACTCAATGGTGATATGCAAAAAGTCATGGATGAGATCGCCATATTGCGCGCGGCTGCGCCACCGGCAGTATCGAAAGCAGCCGAAATTGGTGAGGGGGAACGCAGTATTTTGCTGTCCGCCTATACCGGCAATCAAAGCCATTGACCATGCGCAGCATGATTATCTCACTTGATATGGACTGACATGACATCGTCGATTGCTTCGGTTACGCAACTCGTCACGCTGATCCAGACGCAACTGGGCGGTGCTGCGTCCGTGCAGGAACGCAAAGGACGCACCGCGCCCCGCAAAGTGGCCGAGGACGATTACGCGGCGCATAAGTTGAGCGGCCTGATTCAACAGCGCGTGAAGCAAATCGCACAGGATGACCCGCAGCGTGGCCGCAAGGCATTCCGGGTATTCCTAGAGGCTGTGCTGTTGGCGCATTTCGGCGAAGCATTGGCGCACGATCCGAAGTTTTATCAAGTGCTCGATGATATCCAGTCGGCCATGGAGAATGATGCCGTCAGCGCAGTAATGATACAGAGCGCCATCGGTCATTTGCTGGCCGGAGGGTAGCGGGCGGCGCAATGAAGCGCCCCTATGTTTGATGTGTGACCAGGATAGTCCTGGTTTTTGAATGAGATTTGACACCTATGCAGCCAGAACCAAGCAATCTGACGGAAGCGGTAAGCCGGCTTGAGCGCACCGAACAATATTTGAAATCGGATCCCGTCAACCGCAACCTGTTGGCGACGGTGATTGATCAATGCCTGGAATTGGGCCGCCTGGAGGCAGCCGCTGGCTATGCCGACGCTGCGCTGGCGCTGTTTCCAGGAGATGCTTTTTTCCAGTCGCTGCGCGGCAATGTACTGATGGCGCAGCAGCGCTGGGACGACGCTGCAACCGTGTTTGTTCCATTGCTCGCGCTTCATGCCGACATGCATCTGGCCTATAACCTGGCATATTGCTATTTTTGGCTGGCGCGTTATGCCGATGCGGCCCAGGCACTTGCGCCATTCGGCTTGGCCGCCGGCATATGGCCAGAGGCCGTGACCTTGCTGTTGCGTGCGCTGCATCATGCGGGCAGGATGGATGAGGCGGTCGCGTTGATCGCGGCGCAGGAATCGCATTGCAGTACCGACCACCGCTTCCTGTCCGTGGCGAGCCTGGTCTACATGGATGCCGGCGATGCGGCTCAGGCTGAGCGCCTGAGCTTGGCCGCTCTGGCAGATCCGATGCCGCCGCTCGAGGCACTGATGGTAAGTGGCTCGATGGCACTGGCACGGTTCGATACAGCTGCCGCGGTGGAGCGTTTCGGACAAGTCATTGCACGTCATCCGCAGGAGGGGCGCAGCTGGGCCGGGCTTGGCATGAGTAGCCTGCTCGTTAACGATCTGAGCGCGGCGCGGACGCAGCTGGAACAAGCGGTCAAGTTTCTACCGTCGCATATCGGCAGCTGGCACTTGCTCGGCTGGTGCCGGTTGTTCGAGCAGGACCTAGCGGGTGCACGGCAGGTATTCGAGCAGGCACTGGCAATGGACCGCAATTTTGGCGAAAGTCACGGGGCACTGGCTGTGGTCCAGGCGCAACTGGGTGAGCGGGACCAGGCTGAAAAGAGCATCGAACGGGCCCTGGGACTGGATCCACGCGGTTTGTCTGCCCGCTATGCCCAGATGATACTGGCCGGAGATACGGTCGATCCTCTCGCATTCCGCCAGCTGGCTTTCAAATTGCTTTCGTCACAGAAGGGTGTATTTGAGGATGACTTGGGCAAAGTGGTGCAGGGTGTTGTGCAACAAAACGCAAGGAGCGACGGTTGAGGCCGGACTTGGCGCTGCAACTGCTGGCCGACGTATTGTGGAATGCCGTGTTGATTGCTGCACCGTTGCTGGCGGTAACGCTGGCAGTCGGTTTGCTGGTCAGCGTGGTGCAAGTGGTGACCCAGGTGCAGGAAGCATCCCTCACGTTCATTCCCAAAATTATCGCTGCGGTGGTCGTTCTGGTGGTGTGCGGACCGTGGATGCTGAAGCGGCTGATTGCGTTTTCAGTCACATTGATCAGTAATATACCCACCTATTTTTAATACATCCGGATTTGTCTTATGGCTGTCGATATCGATCCGGCATGGTTCATGGCCGTCTTCTATACAGCGCTGCGGATCGGGGTCGTGCTGGTGATGACGCCCATTTTCTCCAGCCTGACCGGCATGGTGACGGTGCGCGTGCTGTTTACGCTGGCGTTGAGCGTGATGCTGGTGGCCGGACTGGATGTCCGGCCTTCCACTGCGCCACTGGCGATGGGGCCGGTGGTGCTGGCTGCCATGGCCGAGGTGGCCAATGGCGCTACATTGGCGTTTGGCGTTTTCGCTGCCTTCGGTGCATTTTCTCTCGCTGGCAAGATATTGGATATTCAGAGCGGCTTCGGTATCGGCAATGTGTATGATCCCGTGGCACGTACCAGCGCCCCCTTGTTTGCGAGCATGCTCAACCTGCTTGCTGTGGCTGTATTTTTTGGCATGGATGGCCATCATGCACTGCTGCGCGGACTAGCTTTTTCGTTACAGGTCACTGCGCCAGGAGGCGGCTTTGCCGGTTTTGCGCTCGACGCCGTGATACGTCAGTTTGGTGTGATGTTCTCTCTGGGCGTGGCGCTGATCATTCCCGTCATTTTTTGCTTGCTGCTGGCAGAGACAGCACTGGCCGTGGTCTCACGTGTGTTGCCGCAAATGAATGTATTCGTGGTCGGGGTACCCGTGAAGATTTTTACCGGTGTGGCGGTGCTGGCCCTGACCGTCGGCTCGATGGGGCCGGCCATGGGGCGCGTCTACAGTTCGATTTTTAGTTATTGGGAACAGGTGCTGACCTAAATGTCCAGTCAAGATGCAGATTTATCGGAACAGGCTACCCCCCACAAACTGGATGAGGCGCGCAAGAAGGGGTCTGTGCCGCGTAGCAATGACCTCAATGCCTTGGCTATGCTGGCTGCGGTGGTGGTGACTATCTATGGCAGCGGGTGGGATGCATGGCAACGTATTGGTTTGCTGCAGCATAAAATTCTGTCCCATGGCAATCAAGCGGACTGGAGCGTTGATGGCATGGCTGCCTGGATAGCCCAGTTGCTGACAGATATGCTGAGCATCATGGGGACGTTGTTCCTGACTTTGGCTGTCGTCGCCGTCTTGATCAACTTATTTCAGACGGGGCCGATATTCAGTTTTCATCCGTTGATTCCGGATTTGAACCGGCTCAACCCGGCAACTGGCCTGAAGCGCGTGTTTTCCATGCGGACCCTGTTTGAGACGGCCAAGAGCCTGATCAAGTTGGCGATTCTTGGCACGGTGGCGTACTTCCTGGTGCGCGACCTCATCCCGGGGCTGATGGGGTTGCCATCGCTGGATGCCAAGGCTTACTCGCGCCTGCTGATCGGCTTGATAGGAACCTTGCTGGTCAAGTTGGTGCTGACCTTGTTGTTCATTGGCTTGGTCGATTTTGGATTTACCCGCTGGGAATTTGCCAAGCGCATGCGCATGAGCAAACGCGACGTCAAGGATGAGTCAAAGAACCGCGAGGGGGATCCGCGCATCCGTGCGCGCATCCGTGAGTTGCGCAAGGAAGTATTGAAACGTAGCAAGGGCTTGGCGAACGTGCCGTCGGCCGACGTATTGATCACCAATCCGACCCGGTTGGCAGTAGCATTACGGTATCAGCACGGGAAGTCTAGCGCCCCGCAGGTGGTTGCCAAAGGGGCGGGCGAGATGGCGCGGCGCATGCGGGAGCTGGCGGGACGCCATAATATTCCTGTTGTGCAAAATAAAATGTTGGCGCGGATATTATTTCGGGAAGTCGGCGAAGAAGCGTTTGTGCCCGAGAAACTTTATCCGCAGATCGCCAAGATCATGATCTGGGTTTATACAATGCGCGATGCAAGGCGTGCTTCTGGAAAGGTAGTTTGATGTCAGCTTTACGTCGTATTTTTAGCAGCAATACGGACCTAGTGATGGTGTTACTGGTGGTGGGCATATTGACGGTACTATTTGTGCCAATACCGTCGGCTGTGCTTGATTTCCTGATACTGACCAACGTCAGCTTTGCCTTGCTGATCCTGTTGCTGACGTTTTATATCAGCAGGCCCGTGGAGTTTTCCACCTTTCCCTCGCTGCTGCTGATCGCCACCCTGTTCCGCCTATCGCTCAATGTGGCGGCGACGCGCTTGATTCTGTCCGACGCTGATGCAGGTCGCGTAATTGCCTCGATCGGCGCCTATGTCGTGGGCGGCAATTATGTGATTGGACTGATCGTTTTCCTGATTTTGGTGGTAGTGCAGTATGTCGTCGTGACGAATGGCGCTCAGCGCGTGTCGGAAGTGGCGGCGCGTTTTACCCTCGACAGCATGCCTGGCCAGCAAATGAGTATCGATGCGGACCTGAACATGGGTTTCATCGATCAGGAAGAGGCCAAGCGGCGGCGCAAAACGCTGGAAAAGGAAACTGGGTTTTATGGGGCGATGGATGGCGCCAGTAAATTCGTCAAAGGGGACGCGATCGCTGGTATTGTGATTCTCTTGATTAATATTATTGGCGGCCTGGTGATTGGCGTCATGCAAATGGGCATGCGCTGGGACCAGGCATTGCAAACCTTTACCTTGTTGACGGTCGGCGACGGTATCGTGACCCAGGTGCCAGCGCTGGTGATCGCAGTTGGCACCGGCATTATTGTGACCCGCTCTGCTTCCGATGGGAATCTGAGTGCAGAAGTGCTGCGGCAGCTGACTTCTTTTCCGAAGACGTTGCTGGTGGTGGCCGCTGCACTGTGTATTTTAATTTTCTTGCCTGGTATTCCGGTGCTGCCGGTGCTGTCCATTATTGCCGTATTGTTGTTGGCCGCCATCCTGGTGCATAAGCGTGGTCAAGGTGATGCCGGCAAGGTCGATCTGGACAAGTCGGAGCATAAAGAGGCGGACGATCAGGATGCCTACGAGATGTTGAAAGTGGAGCCGATTGAAGTGTTGGTCGGTGCGGGTCTGTCGCCGCTGGTCGATGGCGAGAAAACGGTTTTCATGGAGCGCATCGCGGCAATACGCAAGCAATATGCGCTGGAGTCGGGCATGGTGTTGCCGCGCGTGCGATTTCGCGCCGCTGCGCATTTATCGGTCAATGCGTATGAGCTGCAGGTATTCGGTGTGCCTGCCGGACGCGGCGAGATCATGAGCGATCGTACCCTGGCCATTCATTCGGGGGGAGAAGCACGGCCGCTGAAGGGGATCGAAACTCGCGAGCCTACATATGGCCTGGCCGCGGTATGGATCGAGGATAGCGAGAAGGAATTTGCGCGTGCTTCCCGCTACACGCTGGTCGACGCCAGTACCGTGTTCATTACGCATTTAAGCGAGGTGCTGAAACAGCAGTCGGCTATGTTGTTGACCCGCGCGGAAACCGAACGGCTGTTGCAACGGGTGCGGCAACAGCAGCCGGGCATGGTCGAAGAGCTGATTCCGACCGTTATGTCGGTTGGCGATGTCCAAAAAGTCCTGCAAAACTTGTTGAGGGAGAAGGTCTCGATCCGTAATCTGGAAGGCATACTGGAAACCTTGATCGATATGGGTAAAAACAGCAAAGACCTGAACTATTTAACGGAGCTGGTGCGTCAGAAGTTGGGATCTGCGATCTGTCAATCTCTGCTTGGGGATACAGCAGCACTTAATGTGTTGACTCTAGATCCTGCCATCGAGCAGAACCTGATGCAAAGCGTGCGCGGCGCCGAATTGGGTAGTACGCTGGTGGTGGAGCCTAAGTATGCGGAACAGCTGCTGACGCGTCTGGCAAGCCAATCCGAACGTATGATGAAGGCAAATATGTTACCGGTGTTGCTGTGTTCACCCGATTTGCGGCGTCATGTTCGCGCTTTGGCCGAGCGGGTGGTTCCACATCTGCGGGTTCTGTCGATGGCGGAAATTCCCAATACCGTGAATTTAAAGGCGTATGGCACCGTCAGTTTGTAGCCAGCGTTGCTGTGGCAACAGTGTTGAACATATCCTTGCTCTCGCTGACTAGTGCAGTGCCGGCATTGCTACGACTCGGTAAACCGTATCACCAGTTCACTGGTAGTGGCGGGAACAAAAGGTGAGGGAGGTCGAAAATAGTCCCGGGCCTTTTACCGAAAATGCGGCCAAGTCACTCCATGACGATGTCCTAATGTAGTGCAATGGGGGGCTATATCAGGTACTTAAGAAGTACGACCAATGCCAATACCCGGCGTCGGTTGTCATAGTGGACATTATTTGTACTAACGACAGTCGGCGCCCCCACGTTCAACTGGACCCATCTGGATCGGCTCGAAAGCGTGGTGGCGATCAGTGATGCTACCGGTGCATTGCGCGAGCGCCTGGCGTACGACAGCTGGGGCAAGAGGCGCAACCTGGGGGGCGACGCAACCCCGGACAGCCTCGATGGCGTGACGGACAACCGTGGCTTTACTGGCCACGAAATGCTTGATCGCCTGGATCTGGTGCACATGAATGGACGCGTGTATGACCTGCAAGTAGCGCGCTTCATGAGTGCTGACCCGATTATCCAAGATCCGGAGCATAGCCAGAGTTATAACCGCTATACTTATGTGTGGAATAACCCGACGAATTTGATGGATCCAACAGGATTTTCAGCATTGGGTAACATAGGATCATGGGTCAGTGGCATTACTGCGCAACTATGCGGTGAAAAGGTCAATTGTCGGATGCAGAATGGCGTCCCAACGGTCACTAATTCTGGGCAAGAGTCTACTGGCTCAAACAGTACGGAAACCAGTGGTGGCAATGGTGCGAAGACACCAAAAGTTTCTTCGGCAATCACAACTCCAACCGTGACGGACAGCGCATCGGCACCTACTGGTTTAATGCGGAGTTCACGAACAACCGTGGGGTGTCATTTAGGGACACAGTTCCAAAGGAACTTGCACTTGCTCGGGACAACAATCCGGAGCTAGTCCGGCTTGAGGATCAAATTTGGAAGGATTCGTAAGGAACTCTCCTGAACGGTTTCTTAGGCATTGGTGAGAAACCTAAAGAGCAGTCCTTGGTTGTGTATGTCAACAATAAGGATGGAAGCCTTCTGTATGACCGGCAATACAACCCTGTCTTTAACCCGAAGACCGGGGAGTACAGCACGATTCCTTTGCCAAAAATTATTCCGGCCCCAGAAGGATATCGAGTCCTGCTGCTCGAGCATACCCACCCGTGGGTCTATAGTTTTGGTGTGTCCTCTGGCCCTGTCAGGGAACGTCCCCGGCGGACGCCTACTGGGCGAAAAATAATCCCGGTGCGTACCATGCCGTGCAGGTGCAACCTCCTGGGGATAATCCCAAGCAAATTTTCTACTATGGCCCGAAGAGGTAAAAGTTATGCATAAATCAGTTCGTATTCCGGCGCCCAAAGGCTTCCCGTCCAAATCTGAGTGGAGCGTCGCTATTAGCAGCATTCTGATCGGATTGCTTTGGCTGTTACCTCGTGTGCAATTGTTGGTCTCGCCAGTTACCGATGAGAGTCTTTTGGACGCTTGGGCTATGCCAATTTCGTATTTCTCGGTGGCCTTGTTTGGTGTGTATCTAATAGCTCTTTTGGGAGCGTTGTATAGGCTTCGCAAAGCGAAGGTGGCTCTGGTATGCCTGCTGTTTATGATGGCCGTCATGGCCATCATTGATAGCGTAACGATAATCCGGTACACCATAGAACTCTCTGGGAGCGAATCAGTACTGCGCTCTGCGAGAAATTTTTGGGAGGTGACCGGAAGTGCCCGGTGGCTCCTTTGGTTCGTATTTAATTATTGGTTTTTCATTAAGCGTGATGCAAACCCCTCAAAAGCGAGCTAGTTGACTCGGCAAACACCAACGACGGCAGTGCGGCTCCTCCTGGTGTGGGAAATGGCCGGGAAACTGCAGCTTCGATTCAGGCTAAATTTGACGGTCTTCCGAATGAGCTTAAGCAACGCTTTAAAGATTTTGGCAATCAACTTATAACTGTTCCGGATTCCGTAGCAGATGCATTCCCAAGTCTCACAGGCAAAACCGCACCGGGTTGGGGAAAAGTTACTTGGGACAAAATCCCCGGGGGGTATATTGATTTCTCTGTGGAGGAAAATGCCTGGAAGAGCCCGCGAGCCTTGGTTGTATCGTTATCTGGGAAGTACGGGAATGGTAGCTCTGATCTCTTCTATCATGAGTTCGGGCACTCGATTGATCCTCGTGGAGTCTTGTCGTCTGCGCCGCTTTTTGATGTTGCGAGAAGGAGGGATTTCTATGGCCGACATGATATCAATCCATATTTTAAAGGTGATCCCAAAGAGCATTTTGCAGAAGGCGTTGCGAGATACTACAGCCGTGATAAATCGCTCAAGCGCGATTGGCCAGAAACCTATGACTATATGAAAAGCCTGCCCAAGTGTTTAAGCGCCAATGGAGGTTGCCAGTGAAATCGATGCGAATCTTGTTTTGTTTTGTTGCAACGCTTTGGTGCGTAATGGCAAGCGGGGCTGACAGTAAGCAGCAACCCTGTGTCGCTTATGTATCCATAGATCGCGCCGGAGTCATTCACCTGAACCTGATCTCAAGTGAAGAGACGCATGGAGGGGCAATGCTTATTCTTGATGAGCGACACCCGTTGTATAGCGAGATGCGGAAGCACATTGGAAAGCTTAAGGTGGGGCGATGGAAGTGCTTGAAATCGCTGCCTGAGGCTGTCGCCGCCGACGAGCCCGCCAAGGAACCTATGGCCACTGTTCCTCAAAAGTAGCTAAGGTCGCAAATCAGGAAATATCGGCCGACTTTGATTCGGCAAACACGCCAAGTCTTCTTGATCGAGCTGACAATCTTTTCAAACAGACTCGAAGAGGAATGCTTGGTGCAATCCCCCTAATCGGTCCAAGTCTAGCCGCAGATGGCGACTTTGATACGCTTAAGGCTGTCGACCCATATCAGGCTACAGTCGACGCCACACGTTCTGTGCAAAAAGGAGAGTATGGCGAAGCTGCGCTGATTGGTGCCAGTGTTTTGGCAAGGCCCGAAAGACCCGCCACGTGCTCCCAGAATCGATCTTGAAATGCGCGCATCGCTGTGTTGTAGGTAAAATGTTGCTCCTTAGGCGTTTGTGCGCCCTTTGTTGAACGAAAGCCGGGATGAATATCCTTCACATACCGCCGACGGGATTTACGACGTAGAAATGCAAATGTGGGTGAGCCTCATCGGTGTGCTCGACCACGGTACGAAGACCATCCCCGAATTCGAGTTGTAGCCATGCGACGGAGGCTTTCTTCCAGTAGTCGTATTCAGTACCGTCGCGTGGATAGGAGGCAACACCGGCCAGCATCACTGAAGCATCCTTACGCATGCGCCGACCAGCGGCGTCGGTGCTCCGGGCATGAATAGCACTTACTTCGGATTCAAGTTCTGCAAGGCTGGGACCATGTAATAATAGTGGTGGTCGTGCCGACGGTACATGCAAGCATGCCTGCGGTTCACGATTGGCTTCAGCAACCGGCCGGGGTCAGGTCCGGCATTCGTACAGGATCTCAGCCTTAGTCGTCTCGATCTGCAGCAGGTTGCGTCTTACTAAATGTCGATACGGCTCGACTGACTGTCCTGCTCGAGACGTGAAAAGCGGCGGCAATATGGGACATGGTAAACGCGGTTGACAGATAAGCGCGTGCCATTGCTTCGCCTCTGTCGCTATAGCGGGCTTGATTTTGCGTGAGTGACAGTGTGACTGCGCGGCGTTGCTGCCTTGGCGCATCTTTGAATGCATTGGATCGCTGCGATTGCTGATGTGCTGAAACGAAGGTGTCATCGCCCAGTAGCACTTGGTGGCAGGTGTGGGCGAGCGGAGTAGTTTCACCCATACCGGCCGCGACAAACCGATAATAGTTGGCGACCGCCTCGTCGCGTGTGGCGCCAAACTGGCTCAAGAGCCAGTCCCGCGTCAACCAGCATGGAGGCACTAAATTGTTCAAAAAGTAGTGATGGCTGCTCCAGTACCAGTCATCGGGTGATGCCACCAGGGGCGCCCGGACTGGATTCAAGATGATGTAGCGGGCCAATTCCAACAGATAGTTTTCTTTCTGCACCAAGATGGCTTTGTAGCGGCTTTGCAATACCTGCCCGACAAGGTTATGGCGTCGGTTGAAATACTGGGTATAAATGCCATTCAGTTGGCGCATACCTTGGGACAGATTCGCATCGACCGTTTAAACGAGTGGGTGATAATGATTGCTCATTTGGCAAAAACTGTGCACGACAAAATGATATCGTTCACACGCCCGTGCCAATACTTCCTGCCAAGCAAGGCGATCGGTACCATCCCGTAAATGGTGCCACGCTGGTCGCCGCGCGAAGTAACGTGGCAAAGGGCACCGGCGAACTCAAGTCTAATTGGTCGCGTCATGCGGTAGACGGTACCTGAGCAATGTGCATTGGCATTGAGGCTGCGTACAGGTTTAGACATCGGCATGGCTGAGTTTGTGTCTGAATGGCGGACCTGACCCCGTTCCACACTGTTAAATCGTTTGCGCGTAATCAACCTGCTATAGCAGAGGAGTTTAAGCCAGATATTTCTTTTAAGCAGTGTTATGAGGTTATAAATAAATTTAATTCATTTGAAGGGCCGATAGGTCCTCAGATTGATCAAATGACTGGTCGTCTTCTCCCCGGTGATAAGAGTATATTGCAGATTGAATTGGATATGAAGTGGAATGTAAGAACGAATTATTTGAAGCCCATTGGTCCACCTGTGTAATTGCCGGATTGTTGGAGTTATAATCTAAAGGGCGTGATATTTTAAAAATAGATTGGTCGATTTGGGATAATAATTCCACTGTTTTATGGGGTTTCAATGCTAATAGTATTAGAGTTGAAATGAAGATGCCTCCGCTTGGGGTTGCCAACTTGAAGAGTAAAAGCTTGATCGCAATTGTTGGTAGATTTGATGAGTTTGGCTCATCAAATCTTCTTTTGTATTCATATGAAGGTATTCTTCAACGGGCATTTAAAGCCCCATCTCTTGGGAAATGTTCGCAATTCACTTCAGTATCGGAAAGTAATGGAATTGTAAGTGTGGGCATTGGTTTTGAGACTGATTCTGAATGGGAGGAAAAATCTGCTCAGTTCAATATCATTGATGGAACATTAACTAATTATCATAGAAGTTATTGATTGGCCAAGTTGTTCCGTTTATTCCTAGGAAATGAAATTGACTGAAATCAAATATTTTTATGATTTGACAAGTTATACGTATCAAATTTCTCCATTTGTTATGGATGGAGTAAGAAATGTAGGCTGGTTAAATATTTTTGAGAAATTCCCAGTTGGGGATGTGCCTACGTCGACACTTCGAAAGCTGAAATTAGTGGTTAGTGGCACTAGTACATTTCAACCTCTAGTTGATCCGCTTCGTGAATCGCCGATTTGTCAGAGTTGCGGAGAATTGGAATTGTTGGACGAAAATGGTAAAGTGTTGCCAAGTGCGGAGGTTTGGATTCCTTCTGAGAAATGCATTTATGCATCACCCATTGAAATAATACACTTGATTGAAGTCCATAAATATTATCCGCCTGAAGAATATATTTCTGCTATTGATTCATTGGATGTAAACTCGAATTTTTTTGCGGATGCAGTCTATAGGGAAAAGCTGATAGAAAGCGGTTGGTTTAATAGGGCGAGATAAAAGAATGGCTGGAATAGATTTGGGAGGCCGGGGTCAGGTTGAGCTAGTCCGCCATTTGTACACGATCTCAGCTTTGGTCGTCTCGATCTGCAGCAAGTTGCCCTTCATCAAATGCCGATATGTCCCGACTGACTGTCCTGCTTGAGACGTGAAAAGCGGCGGCGATATGGGACATGGTAAAAGCGGTTGAGAGATAGGCGCGTGCCATTTCCTCGTCTCTGTCGCTATAGCGGGCCTGATATTGCGCGAGTGACGGTGTGACTGCGCGACGCTGCCGCCTTGGCGCATCTTTGAATGCATTGGACCGCTGTGATTGCTGATGTGCCGAAACGAAGGCATCATCGCTCAGAAGAATCTGCTGGCGGGGGTGAGTGAGTGGACTTTCCTCTCCCATCTCCGCCGGCGACAAACCCGCAATAACGGATTTTGGCGATGAGGGTATTTTTGATGGTATCGGTAATTGAGTAACGTGGAAAACATTGAAAAATCAAGTATATTGCAACTTCATTGACAATCGAGAGGGAGTGATGGGTTCGCTTTAACTGCTTGATTTAAAGTGAAAAATTGATGGCCGTTGATAATTCAAAAAGAATTATCAATGGCCATTTTTTTGATGTGCGTGCGCTTGATCCGTCGCGCCACGGAAATACTTGCATTGACGTCTGCACCGCGATCCCAGGTCAATGACGCCACCCAGCCATCAGGCAGTTTTTTGACTACACAGGTCAGCGCATGAATCACGCTCCGGGTATTTCCGCGAGAGGTGCACCACTCCATCTACCGCGATTTTTCAGCAAGGCAGTGATTCGGCTATTTCTCGCTCTTGCTTGCGGCCTCGGCGCAATCCAAGGCTTTTTTTTGGATGGCATCGAGGCCTTGACGCGCGAGGTCCAGCAGCGCTATTTCGACGGTGCTGCCATTTTGCATGGACAGGTGCGTCACGGCGGCGGCAAGCGCGGGGGGAAGTTCCAGACAATGCAGGATTAGCGCCCCTCCGGCCGGCACTGGCGGGTCGATTTGCGCCCCTCTGGCGATGGGCAATGTCCCATGCACAAGCCAGGCGGTGCTGACGCCGAGGGCCGCGGCAATCTTCTCTGCCGCGTCCATAAGCAGTTTGGCTTTGCCTGATTCATAGCGATACAGTTGCGTGGGATTGATGCCCGCCCGTTCGGCAAGCTGCACTTGTGAGATATGCAGATTCTCGCGGCAGCTTTTGAGGCGCTCAGAAATATGGGTGTTGCCAGACATACATATTGCCTTTCGATATACAACGTTCGTGAATGACCGGCTGCGACGCAGCCGTCTCCACAGTGATGAAAGGAACGAGAGCGTTTTGCCAGTCACAACCTGGACAACAGCAATGATTTTACCGCCCGGGAGCGGCATGGCGGCCTCCCTTGTTTTGTCTTCCTTCCGGTCGATACGGCCAATGTCGAGATCGTGTACGAATGCCGGAGCTGACCCTGCCCCGCGCAGGGGAGGGATCCGGGTGCAGTTGAGCTCGCCAAGAGGCGGCCTGCGTTGCATGGGCTATCTTGCTTGACCTCGCCCTGAGTTCCTGAATATCAGGGTTCAGGGTGGATGAAATACTGACGAATACGGTTTTTCTTGCGGAAGCATGTGCTTTGCTTCCTCAAACTTTTCTTGGGCGAGCAGCGCATGGATTGCGTGGGCCAGCGGCGTCACATCCGCCACCCTGGTTATCCATTGATGTACGTAAAGTTCTACCGCCTTTTTGCTGAGGCCGATCTGAATGGCTCTGTGAGCTTGCGGCCGCAACAGCAGATCCCGCTCCGGGTCCCATTGGATGCGCACGGGCGATGCCTCTTTCCTCGCCGACCATTCCTCCTTGCTCATGGATGCATCCGCGTGGCTTAGGCAACCGTGCTCCAGTGCCCATTCAAATCCCGCTCTGCTGATATCGATCGCCAGTATGCGTTGCTGACCAGCGTCTTTGAATCCCCAGCCCGCGCGATACATCATCCATAAGAAAGACGGTTTAATCCAGGTCATGCGTTCCATCTTGAACGGGGGCGAAGTAAATGTGCCGTTCGTCAATGCTCCATCCGCGATCGCATCCGGATAGGCTTGATAGACACGGATGGTCGATACGTCGTAGGTGGCCCTGATCTGACGTTCAGGGATGGCTCATGTTAGGTGCTGCTGATCATCTTGTTGCATTGTTACCTTGGTTGAAGCCAGGGAGAATCCCGGCGAGTTTACACATGATGCTGACCGTGCTACCCGACTCCTGTGCGTGGCCTAAGCAATCCTTTTGCCAGCCATACGTCGCCGGTGGGTAGCCCATGCCGGAGGACCCACGAAGAGGGTGGCAAGGTGAATGGCCTGACTGGCGAAAGTGGGGCGTGGTCAGCTTGGTAAATCTTACACGACCCTGGCCTTGTCCCGCTGCATGCGCTGGATGCCTAGCTTGCCGATCAAGACGGTTGGGAGGCCGGGGGCATTCTGACGCAATCTTGGTTATGTTAATACGGTACGCATCACCATCGCCTGCTCACCTGTTTTACTAGTGGTAATTGGATAGTTGAATGACAGTTACCAAAGAAGTAAAGTTCTCAAGAAATAAATAAAATTGCCATGTGGAAATAATTATTTTATAATCTACTTAAGAAAATAATTACGTAAGGCAACATATGCACCTGCGCTTGACGCCATGGTGCGGTGTATTTTTGTTTAGCGGCACGCTTTGTGCCGCCGTGTCCGCGCAGACCCGTCCCGACATCGCGCCGCCCCTTTCCAATCCGCCTGGCCTGAGCCAGCGCGACGATGCCAGCCAAGAACTGATACGCCAGCAAGAACGCGAGCGCCTCCTGCGCCAGCAGCAGGAGCGCCAGCCCGACGTGCGCCTGCTCGACGCGCCCGCAGCCGCCTCCGCCAACCGCTTGCCGGCAGGTGAAGCGCCATGCTTTACCATCGATCACCTGGAATTGCGGGGCACGGATGCCGCGCAGTTCCAGTGGGCATTGGATGCCACCAGTCGCGATGAGCTGGGCGCGCCTGATTCTCCGCTGGGGCGCTGCCTGGGGACGCAGGCCATCAATGTGCTGATGGGGCGCATGCAAAACGCCATCATCGCGCGCGGCTATGTCACCACGCGCGTGCTGGCCGAGCCGCAGGACTTGAGCCGTGGCACCCTGGCCTTGAGCGTGATACCTGGGCGCATCCGTCAGATCGGCTTTGCGCCGGGCACCAATCCGCGCGCCACCTGGTGGAACGCCGTGCCGGCGCGGCCGGGCGACTTGCTCAATGTGCGCGACACGGAACAGGCGCTGGAGAATTTCAAGCGCGTGCCGACGGCCGAAGCCGATATCCAGATCATGCCGGCTGAGGGCGGCAACGCCAAGCCGGGCGAGAGCGACTTGCAGATCCAGTGGAAGCAAGGCTTGCCGTTCCGCCTGGCGCTGGGCCTCGACGATGGCGGCTCGCGCTCGACAGGAAAACTGCAGGGCAGCCTGACCCTGTCGTATGACCATTGGCTGACCCTGAACGACTTGTTTTATTTGAGCCTGAACCAGAACGTCGACCGCGACCGCAACGGCCCGCGCGGCACGGGCGGCATGGTGGCCCACTATTCGATTCCCTACGCCTACTGGCTGCTGGCTTTTACGGTGAGCGACAGCCATTACCACCAGTCCGTGGCCGGCATCAGTCAGGACTACAACTACAGCGGCGCCAGCCAGAATCGCGAAGTGAAACTCTCGCGCCAGGTGTACCGCGACGCGTCGCGCAAGACGACGGTGTCCCTGCGCGGCTGGCAGCGCGCCGCGCAAAACTTTATCGACGATACGGAAGTGGAAGTGCAGCGCCGCCGCATGGCGGGCTGGGAACTGGGTATCGGTCATCGCGAATTCCTGGGCCAGGCGACCCTGGACCTGAACCTGCAATACCGGCGCGGCACGGGCGCGATGCATGCGCTGGCGGCGCCCGAGGAAGCGTTCGGCGAAGGCACCTCGCGTTTCAAGCTGCTCCTGGCCGACGCGGCCCTGTCCGCACCGTTCCAGGTCGCCGGCCAGCCGCTGCGCTATTCGGGCAACTGGCGCATGCAGCACAACCGCACGCCGCTGGTGCCGCAAGACCGCTTCGCCATCGGCGGGCGCTACACGGTGCGCGGCTATGACGGCGAAAGCAGCCTGTCGGCCGAGCGCGGCTGGCTGCTGCGCAATGAAGTCGGCATGCCGCTGGGCAGCAGCGGCCAGGAAGCATATGCGGGTGTCGACCATGGCGAAGTGGCCGGGCCATCCGCCGAATGGCTGATTGCGCGCAACCTGACAGGCGCCTTCGTGGGCCTGCGCGGCCAGTGGCTGGGCGTGCAGTACGACGCCTTTGTCGGCTGGCCCGTGCGCAAACCTGAGCTGTTTCGCACCGCCAGCCATACGGCTGGTTTCAGCCTGAACGCCAGCTATTAAAAATTAACGATGTGAGACGCCGCCATCCGCCAGCCGTTCTCTTCTCCCTCTATTGCATTAATTGATTGTCATTAGGACATGTCATGAACAAGAACCTGTACCGCATCATCTTCAACAAACGCCGTGGCCAATTGATGGTCGTCGCTGAAAATGCTTCCTCGCAAGGCAAGGCGGCCAAAGGGGAAGGCGGCCTGGACAGCGGCGTATTTGAGGGCGATGGCGGTGGCGGGATCAATGGCAAGTTGCGGCCGCTGGCCTTGGCCATATTTGGCGCGCTGGGCATGGTGGCCTTTGTGTCCGGTCCGGCCATGGGGCAGATCGTGGCCGACCCGAACGCGCCGGGCCGCCAGCGTCCGACTGTGGTGCAAAGCGCCAATGGCGTGACGCAGGTGAATATCCAGACGCCGAGCGCGGCGGGTGTGTCGCGCAATACCTACAGCCAGTTCGACGTGACGGCCAATGGCGCCATCCTTAACAACAGCCGCGGCAACGTGCAGACGCATACGGGCGGCTGGGTGCAGGGCAACCCATGGCTGGCGGGCGGCAGCGCGCGCGTGATCCTCAACGAAGTCAACTCGGCCAACCCGAGCCAGCTGCGCGGCTACGTCGAGGTGGCGGGCCAACGGGCCGAGGTTGTCATCGCCAACCCGGCCGGCGTGGCCGTCGATGGCGGCGGGTTTATTAACGCCAGCCGGGTGGTGTTGACGACGGGCACGCCTATCCTCAATGGCGGCAACCTGGACGGCTATATGGTGCAGCGCGGCGTGGTCAGCATCAACGGGCGGGGCCTGGACACGTCGCTGAGCGACTACACGGCGATCCTGGCGCGCGCCGCGCAGATCAACGGCGGCATCTGGGCGCAGGAATTGAAAGTGGTGACGGGAACTAACCAGATCGATGCGGCGCATGGCGTGGCGGGCGCCGCGTCTGGCGCGGGCCCGGCACTGGCGTTCGCGCTGGACGTGGCACAACTGGGCGGCATGTATGCGGGCAAGATTACCCTGATCGGCACGGAAGCGGGCCTGGGCGTGCGCAACGCGGGCGTGATGGCGGCCACGGCCGGCAACCTGGTGCTGCAATCGAATGGCTGGCTGAGCAACAGTGGCAATATCCAGTCCGCGGGCGCGGGCAGCCAGACGAGTATTGCCGTCACGGGCGATGTTGCCAACAGCGGCACCGTGTATGCGGGCGGCGACAGCCAGGTGCAGGCGCAGGGCAACATTGCCAACAGCGGCGTGATTGGCGCGCAGAACAATGTCAGCGTGCAAGCAACGGGCGCTGCCTCGCGTATCGATGGTACGGCGGGTTCGGTGCTGGCGGCGGGTTTGAACCTGGATAACACCTTGTCCGGCAGCGGCAAGCTGAACGTTTCCGCTGCCGAGAGCATCGCCGTGCATGGCACGGCGGTTGCCGGTGGCGACAGCAGCCTGGCGGCGCGCCAGCTCGATTTGACTGGGGCGCAAGTGTCGGGCGTGAATGTCGGCCTGGGTGCCAGCGCAGGGGACCTCGACGCCAGCCGCGCGCAGGTCAACGCGCGCGAGCGTCTGCAGCTGGACGCGGCGCAGACCGTGCGCAGCGATGCAGCGCAGCTGACTGGCCAGCAATTGGGCATGAATGCGCACGACTTGTCGAATGTGGGCGGCCAGATCATGCAACTGGGCGCCGGCGACCTGGCGATTCAATTGCCGGGAGGCCTGGACAATACGCGCGGCGTCATCGCCACGAACAGCCAGGCCTTGCGCCTGCAAGCCGCCAGCCTGAGCAACCAGGACGGGACGATCCAGCATGCGGGCACGGGCGCGCTGGAAATCGGCGCGGCGCACATCAATTTGCAGCGCGGCAGCATCGTCAGCAATGGCGCCATGGCGCTGAGCGGCGAACACGTTGACCACCGCGATGCCCGCACGGTAGCGGGGCAGTTAAGCATCGACGCCGGTACCCTGGACAACCGGGGCGGCAGCCTGGCGCAGAGCGGCCAGGGCACGACCGGCGTGCAGGTGCGCGGTGCGCTGGACAACCGGGGCGGTACGCTGGAAAGCAATGGCGCTTTGAGCGTGCAGACGGGGAATGTACAAAACCAGAAGGGCCGCATCGTCACCAGCGGCGACCTGGCTGTGTCGACAGGCGCGCTGGACAACACGGAGGCGACTCTGGCTGCAGGCCGCAAGCTGCGCCTCGACAGCGGCGACGTGGACAATACGCGTGGCCAGATCCAGGCGCTGGCGGGCGATGCCAGCCTGTCCGTGGCAAAACTGAATAATACGGGCGGCAGCGTGTTTGCCGGTGGCAATCTGGCCACGCAGGCCAGCGAAGTGCTCAATAGCGGCAATGTGTACGCGGCCGGCAGCCAGGCGCTGCAGGTGAGCGGTGCCATCAGCAACAGTGGCGTCATCGCAGCGCAGGGCGATAACCGCATCGATGCCAGCCGTATCGACAGCGCGGCTGGCAGCCTGCTGGGCGCCGGCATCCGCGCCGATGGCGGACTGGCCGGCAGCGGCCAGCTGCAGTTGACGGCTGCGCAAGCGATCAATGCGCATGGCCAGAATTTGGCGGCAGGCAAGAACAGCATGCATGCAGCCGCCATCGATATCAGCGGCAGCCAGACGGGCGGCGCGGCCATCGACCTGAATGCCAGCGCCGGCAATGTCGTCACCGATAAGGCGCTGGTAACCACCACTGGTTTATTGTCCGTGACGGCGGCCGGCAGCGGCCAGGCGTTGTCGAACGTGCGCGGTACCCTGAGCGCGGGGCAGCTGGATATCAAGACGGGTTCGCTCGACAACCGTAGCGGCACCTTGATTCAGACGGGCAATGGCGACACTACCTTGCAAGGCAGCACCTTGGACAACACGGGTGGGCGCATTGCCGTCAACAGCGCCAGGCTGGCGCTGCAAGCCGACCAGCTCATCAATCGTGACGGCAGCATCGAACACGCGGGCACGGCTGACCTGGACATTGACGCGGCGCGTTTCGATGACGAACGGGGCAAGGTGACGGGCAATGGTTTAATTGATATCCAGGCGGAGACGATCGATCACCGTCATGCGGTGACCTCCGGGCAACAGGTGCGCGTGCAGGCCGATACGCTGGACAATAGCGACGGCACCTTGCAGCAGACAGGGCCAGGGCAGATGCGCGTGGAGGTGTCGCAGGCCTTGGACAATACGCGCGGCAACATCGCCGGCAATGGCAGCGTGCAGCTACAGGCGGGCGTGCTGGACAACAGCAAGGGCCGCATTACGTCAGCCGCCTCGGCGAGTATTGCCAGCAAGGGTGCGTTGAAGAATACGGATGGCGTGGTGGCAGCGACTGCCGACTTGCACGTCGGCGGCGTGAACATCGACAACACCCGCGGCGTGTTGCAGGCGGACAATTTACGTCTCGAAGCGGTGACCTTGCTGAACCAGCAAGGTACAGTCAGTGCCGCCACGGACCTGACTGCGCGCATCAGCGGCGACTTGAATAACGCCGGCCTGCTGTACGCGGGCCGCAACCAGCAGCTGACAGTGGGCGGCTTGCTGAATAATGCGGGCTCGATCGCCTCCGTCAACAACACTCATATTGACGGTGGGTGATCTGACCATCAACGCCGATGGCGTCTTGCAAGCGAGCGGACAGAACCTGGCGGCGGGCAGCGCCGTGCTGACGGGCGATTCCATTGATCTGTCGGGCAGCCAGACGGGTGCCAGCAATATCGCCATCACGGCACGCGTTGGCGATGTGTTGACGAACAAGGCGGTGGTTTCCGCCAGCAACGTGCTGGCCATCACGGCCAATGCAACTAACGGCCAGTCATTGGTGAATACCTACGGCCAGTTGGTAGGCGGGCAGCTGCAGCTGAACGTGGCCAACCTGAACAACGCCAGCGGCGAGATCGTACAGACGGGCACGGGCGACACCGTCATCAGCACGGGCAAGCTGGACAACACGGCTGGCCGCATTGCCGTCAACAGCGCCAACCTGGCCTTGAATGCGACGGTCTTGACGAACCTCAATGGCAAGCTGGAGCACGCGGGTGCTGGCGTGCTGGCGATCAATGCGGGCCAGTTCAACAACCAGCAAGGCAAGATCACGGGCAATGGCAAGCTGGACATCACGGCGACCACCTTCGACCACCGCAATGCGACGACAGTGGCAAACCAGCTGACGGTCAATGTTGGCACGCTGGACAACCGTAGCGGCAGCCTGGCGCAAACGGGCGCAGGCCTGATGACGGTCAGCGCCACCGGCCAGCTGGACAACACGGGCGGCAAGATCGAGGGCAATGGCGATGCGCTGGTCAAAGCCCAGGTACTGCTGAACACCACGGGCCGCATCGTGGCGGCGCAGGATGCCACATTGAACGTGGGCAGCCTGGACAATACGGAAGGCACGGTGGCGGCAGGCCGCAACCTGGCATTGACTGGTGGCGACATCGCCAACACCAAAGGGCAATTGCAAGCCGTGGCGGGTAACGCCACTTTGAACGTTGCGCACTTGAACAATGCAGCAGGCAACGTGTTTGCCGGCGGCAACCTGAATACCACGCTCGATACCTTGAGCAATACGGGCAGCCTGTATGCGGCTGGGAATCAATCCCTGACCGCAACAGGTGCTGTCATCAACACGGGCGTGATCGCGGCACAGGGCAACAATAATATTACGGCGAAGACGCTCGACAGCAGCGCAAGCAGCCTGATCGGCGCGGGCATGCAGGCCGATGGCAAGCTGGGCGCGGCTGGCGACCTGACGATCAGCACCACGCAAACGCTGAATGCGCACGGCCAAATATTGTCTTCGGGCAATGCAAACTTGACGGGTGCCCATGTTGATATCGCTGGCAGCCAAACCAGCGCGGCCAACATCGGCTTGACGGCAACAACGGGTGACGTCAGCACGAACAAGGCGGTGGTCACGACGCCAGGCACATTGAACGTTACGAGCAATGCCACCCTGCACAACACGGAAGGCACAGTGCAGGCAGGCCAACTCGATCTGCATGTGGGCAACCTGGACAACGCCAAGGGCACTATCTTGCAGACGGGCACGGGCGACACGACCATCGTCACCGGCGATCTAGATAACACGGCTGGCCGCATCGCCGTCAACAGTCAGAACCTGAACATCGATGCAGCCACGCTGACGAACCGCGATGGCAAGATCGAACATGCAGGCACGGGCATTTTGTCGGTGCAAGCGGGCGTGCTGGACAACAGCAAGGGCCGCATCACGTCCGCTGCATCGGCCGATATCGTCAGCAAGGATGTACTGAACAATACAGATGGCGTGATGGCAGCGACTGCCGACTTGCATGTGGGTGGCGCGAATATCGACAACACGCACGGCGTCTTGCAGGCGGACAATTTACGTTTGGATGCCGCGAATGTGCTGAACCAGCAAGGTACGCTCAGCGCCGGCACGGACTTGACGGCGCGCATCAGCGGTGATTTAACGAATGCTGGCCTGCTGTACGCGGGCCGCAACCAGCAACTGACGCTGGGCGGTGTGCTGACCAACAGCGGGTCGATTGCTTCCGTCAACAACACCCATATTACGGCTGGCAAAGTCACCAGCAGCGGTTTGCTGGGTGCCGGCGTGAAGGCGGATGGCAGCCTGGGCACGACAGGGGACTTGACCATCAATGCCGATGGCGTGCTGCAAGCGATCGGGCAGAACCTGGCAGCAGGCAGTGCGACGCTGACGGGTTCCAGTGTGGATTTGTCGAACAGCCAGACGGGCGCGGCAAACATCGCCATCACGGCAGCTACTGGTGATGTCGTAACGAACAAGGCCGTCATTTCGGCCAGCAATGTGCTGGCTATCACCGCCAACGCAAATAACGCCCAGTCGCTGGTAAATAACCAGGGCCAGCTGGTGGCCGGCCAGTTGAAGCTGAATGTGGCCAACTTGAACAACGCCAGCGGCGAGATCGTGCAGACGGGCAGCGGCGACACCGTCATCACGACAGGCAAGTTGGACAACACGGCGGGTCGCATCGCCTCCAACAGCGCGAACCTGGCCCTGAACGCCACGGTATTGACGAACATTAATGGCAAGCTGGAGCATGCTGGCGCTGGCGTGCTGGCGATCAATGCGGGCCAGTTCAATAACCAGTACGGCAAGATCACGGGCAATGGCAAGCTGGACATCACGGCGGCCACCCTCGATCACCGCAATGCGACGACAGTGGCAAACCGGCTGACCGTCAACGCCGGCAGCCTGGATAACCGCAGCGGCAGCCTGGCGCAAACGGGCGCAGGACTGATGACGGTGACGGCTACCGGCCAGCTGGACAATACGGGCGGCAAGATCGAGGGCCATGGCGACGCGCTGGTGAAAGCGGATAGGTTGCTGAACAACACGGGCCGTATCGTGGCGGCGCAGGATGCCACAGTGAACGTGGGCAGCCTGGACAATACGGAAGGCACGGTGGCGGCAGGCCGCAACCTGGGATTGTCCGGTGGCGACATCGACAATACCAAGGGCCAACTGCAAGCCGTGGCCGGCAATGCCACCCTGAAGGTGGCGAACTTGAACAATACCGCAGGCAACGTGTTTGCCGGCGCCAATCTGAACGCGACACTGGCTAGCCTGAACAACACGGGCAGCCTGTACGCAGCAGGTAACCAGACTGTGAACGCCAGCGGCGCCATTGTCAATACGGGCGTGATCGCGGCGCAGGGCAATACCAGCTTGACGGCGAAAACACTCGACAGCAGCGCAAGCAGCTTGCTTGGTGCCGGCATGCAAGCCGATGGCAAGCTGAGCACGGCTGGCGACCTGACGATCAGCACAACACAAACGCTGGCCGCGCATGGCCAGAACCTGGCGGCAGGCAGTGCCAATCTGACCGGTGCCAGCATCGATATCGGCGGCAGCCAGACCAGCGCCGTGAACATCGGCCTGACGGCAACCCAGGGTGACGTCAGCACGAACAAGGCGGTGGTCACGACGCCAGGTGCGCTCAACATCACGACGAGCGCCACCTTGCACAACACGGAAGGCACGTTGCAGGCAGGCCAGCTCGACCTGCACGTGGGCAACCTGGACAACGCCAAGGGCACTATCTTGCAGACGGGTACGGGCGACACGACCATCGTCACCGGCAATCTGGACAATACGGCGGGCCGCATTGCCGTCAACAGCAAGGACTTGAACATCGATGCGACCACGCTGACAAACGGCGATGGCAAGATCGAGCACGCGGGCACGGGTATCTTGAACCTGCAGGCGGGCGTGCTGGACAACAGCAAGGGCCGCATTACGTCGGCTGCCTCGGCGAGTATTGCCAGCAAAGGTGTATTGAACAACACCGATGGCGTGATGGCAGCCACTGCCGATTTGCATGTGGGTGGTGTGAGTATCGACAACACGCGCGGCGTGTTACAGGCGGACAATTTACGTTTGGATGCTGCGAATGTGCTGAACCTGCAGGGTACGGTTAGCGCCGGCACGGACCTGAAGGCGCGCATCAGTGATACGCTGAACAATGCTGGCCTGCTGTATGCAGGCCGCAACCAGCAGCTGACAGTGGGCGGCTTGCTGAATAACACGGGCTCGATTGCCTCCGTGAATCACACGACGATACGGTGGGTGATCTGACCATCAACGCCGATGGCGTCTTGCAAGCGAGCGGACAGAACCTGGCGGCGGGCAGCGCCGTGCTGACGGGCGATTCCATTGATCTGTCGGGCAGCCAGACGGGTGCCAGCAATATCGCCATCACGGCACGCGCTGGCGATGTGTTGACCAACAAAGCCGTCATCTCGGCCGGCAATCTGCTGGCCATCACGGCCAATGCAACTAACGGCCAGTCACTGGTCAATACCCAGGGCCAGCTGGTAGGCGGGCAGCTGCAGCTGAACGTCGCCAACCTGAACAACGCCAGTGGCGAGATCGTGCAGACGGGCACGGGCGACACCGTCATCAGCACGAACAGGCTGGACAACACGGCCGGCCGCATTGCCGTCAATAGCAATAATCTTGCCCTGAACGCGACGGTGCTGACGAACATTAATGGCAAGCTGGAGCACGCGGGTAGCGGCGTGCTGGCGATCAATGCGGGCCAGTTCAACAACCAGCAAGGCAAGATCACGGGCAATGGCAAGCTCGACATCACGGCAGCCATCTTCGATCACCGCAACGCGACGACAGTGGCAAACCAGCTGACGGTCAACGCGGGCGTGCTGGACAACCGCAGCGGCAGCCTGGCGCAAACGGGCGCAGGCCTGATAACGGTGAGCGCCACCGGCCAGCTGGACAACACGGGCGGCAAGATCGAGGGCAATGGCGATGCGCTGGTCAAAGCCCAGGTACTGCTGAACACCACGGGCCGCATCGTGGCGGCGCAGGATGCAGAATTGAATGTGGGCAGCCTGGGCAATACGGAAGGCACAGTGGCGGCAGGCCGTAATTTGGCACTGACCGGTGGCGACATCGACAATACCAAGGGACAATTGCAGGCTGTGGCCGGCAACGCCACCTTGAACGTGGCGAACTTGAACAATGCGGCCGGCAACGTGTTTGCCGGCGGCAACCTGAATACCACGCTCGACACCTTGAACAACACTGGCAGCCTGTATGCGACTGGGAATCAATCCCTGACCGCAACAGGTGCTGTCATCAACACGGGCGTGATCGCGGCACAGGGCAACAATAATATTACGGCGAAGACGCTCGACAGCAGCGCAAGCAGCCTGATCGGCGCGGGCATCCAGGCCGATGGCAAGCTGGGCACGGCTGGCGACCTGACGATCAGCACCACGCAAACGCTGGCCGCGCATGGCCAGAACCTGGCGGCAGGCAGTGCCAATCTGACCGGTGCCAGCATCGATATCGGCGGCAGCCAGACCAGCGCCGCGAACATCGGCCTGACGGCGACAACGGGTGACGTCAGCACGCACAAGGCGGTCGTCACGACGCCAGGCACGCTCAACATCACGAGCAATGCCACTTTGCACAACATGGAAGGCACGGTGCAGGCAGGCCAGCTCGATCTGCACGTGGGCAATCTCGACAACGCTAAAGGTACCGTGATTCAGACGGGCACGGGCGACACCGTCATCCAGACGGGCAATCTCGATAACAGCGCCGGGCGTATCGCCGTCAATAGCGCGAATCTGACTCTGGGCGCGGCCGCCTTGACGAATGCGGGCGGCAAGATCGAGCATGCGGGCGCTGGCACGCTGGCTATTACGGCGGCGAACTTGCAGGGCGCCGGCGGCAGCATTATCGGCAATGGCGCCGTCGATCTGAAGACCGGCCTGTTCGATCACGCCAACGCCACCACCACGGGCCGGTCCCTGAGCGTACAGGCGGATAGCTTGAGCAACCGGGGCGGCCATCTGCTGCAGACGGGCGCTGGCGGTATGTCGGTCGCCGTCACGGGCCAGCTCGATAATACGAACGGGGAAATCGCTGGAAACGGGATCGTGTCGGTACAGACCGGCAGCCTGGACAACACCAAGGGCAAAATTACCTCGGCTACGTCCGCCGACATCGTCAGCACCGGCGCACTCGTCAATACCGACGGCGTAATCGCGGCGGCGACCGATTTGCACCTGGGCGGCGCCATCGACAACAGGCGCGGCTTGCTGCAGGCAGGCACGGGCGCCTTGCGCCTGGATGCGGCCAGCGTGCGCAATGCACAAGGCACGCTCAGCGCGGGTACGGATATCACGGCCAAGGTCAGCGGCGACGTGCTCAACGCGGGCGTGCTGTATGCGGGACGCAACCAGAGCCTGGAGATCGGCGGCTTGCTGAGCAATACGGGTTCGCTGGCCGCTTTGGGCAATACGACGATCGCGGCAGGACAGCTCAGCGGAAACGGCCTGCTGGCGGCAGGCATGCGCGCCGATGGCAGCTTTGCCGCTGCCGGTGACCTGACCGTGACGGGTGTCGCTTTGCAGGCTGGCGGTCAGAATATCGCGGCCGGCCAATTGCAATTGACTGGCGCATCGGTCGACGTGGGCGGCAGCCAGACCAGCGCGGCGAATATCGGCTTGACGGCCCTGGCGGGCAATGTGACGACCAGCAAGGCCGTCGTGTCGACGAATGGCTTGCTGGCCATTACGGCCAATGCCGCCAACGGGCAGACATTGGTGAATCAGGGCGGCAGCCTGAGCGCCGGGCAATTGTCTCTGCGCGTGGGCAACCTGGACAACGCCAAGGGTACCTTGATCCAGACGGGCACAGGCGACACCGTCATCGAGACGGGCGCGCTGGACAATACGGGCGGGCGCATCGCCGTCAACAGCGCCAACCTGCGCCTGCAGGCAGGCGACTTGACGAATGTGGGCGGCAAGATCGAACATGCGGGCAAAGGTTTGCTGGATATCCGCGCCACGAATCTATACGGCCAGCGTGGCCAGCTCACGGGCAATGGCGCGCTGCAAATGGCAGCCAATTACGTCGATCACCGCAACGCCAGCCTGCTGGCGCAGCAGGTGAACGTCTCTGCCGGCATCCTCGACAATCGCCAGGGGCAGATCACGCAACTGGGTACGAGCGCGGCAACAGTGCTGGCCAGCACGCGCTTGGACAACAGCGGCGGCAAGATCGAGGCGAACGGCAATGTGCGCATGGAAACGGGAGAGTTGCTCAACGACCATGGCCGTATTGCATCTGCGCAAGATGTCAATGTGGCCGCGACGGGCAAGCTGGACAATACCAGCGGCGTGATCATTGCCGGCCGCGACCTGACATTGGCCGGCGGCAAGGTGGACAATACCCTGGGCCAGTTGCAGGCGGCGGGCGGCCATGCGCAATTGACGATGGATGAGCTGCTCAATGCACAGGGCAGCATCGTTGCCAGCGGCAATCTGACGACAACGGCGGGCAGCGTGCACAACAGCGGCAGTCTGTTTGCCGGTGCAGAACAGGTACTGACCGTGAAGGGCGCGCTGGAGAATGCCGGCGTGATCCTGGCCCAGGGCAACAACACGATCAGTGCCAAGAGTATAGACAGCGGCGCGGCCAGCCTGATCGGCGCCGGTGTGAAAGCCGATGGCAGTTTGCAGGCCAGCGGCAATCTGCAGGTCACGGCGCAACAGGCGCTAGGCGCGCATGGCCAGGTGCTGGCGGCAGGCAATACCGTCTTGAGTGGCGGCAGCGTCGACCTCGGCGGCAGCCGCAGCAGCGCCGGCAATATCAGCCTCACGGCGACAAGCGGCGATGTCAGCACCAGCGGCGCCGTGGTCACCACGCCGGGCGTCTTGACGATTACATCTGGACAGGCAGGCTGGAGCAACCAGCGCGGCGACGTCAGTGCCGGCCAACTGGCCGTCACAGCCGGCAACCTGAACAACCAGCAAGGCAGCATCGTGCAGACCGGTGCCGGCAATACCGCCATCGACTTGACATCTCCAGCGGGCGTGCTGGACAACACGGGCGGCCGCATCGCCGTCAATAGCGCCAATTTGACCCTGAAGGCGGCCACCCTGACGAATACGGATGGCAAGATCGAACACGCGGGGAGCGGTACCTTGAACCTGCAGGCCACGCAGTTGAACGATCTGCGCGGACAGATCACGGGCAATGGCGCGCTGGTCGTCACAGCCGGCGCCATCGACCATCGCAACGCAAGTACCATAGCGCAGCAAGTGAGCGTGACGGGTAGCACTCTAAATAATGCCGGCGGCAACCTGACCCAGCTGGGTAAAGGCGATACCAGCATTCAAATGACGACCAGCCTGGATAACCGCGGCGGCACCATTGCCAGCAATGGCAACACCAGTATCGTCGCGCCGAGCCTGAACAACCAGGGGGGCAAGCTGCAGGCGGCCGGCACGGCCAATCTGACGGTGACGGCAAGCAACGTGCTCGACAACAGCCATGGCGGCGCCATCGCCGGCGGCGGCAATCTCGTGCTGGGCGCGGGAAATCTGCTGAACCAGGGCGGCAGCGCCACGGCGGGCGGGCAGTTGACGGCGAACCTGGCGCAGGTATTGAACAATGCCGGCGGTATGTTGGCGGCCACGGGCAACGTGAGCGTGAACGCGGCCAGCGTGGACAACAGCGCCGGCGGCAAGCTGGCCTCGGTGCAGGGCCAATTGACGGTCACGTCCACGGGCGTCACCGTCAACGACAGCGGCACCATGCAATCGGGCGGCGACATTATCCTGCGCAATGGCAGCCTGTCGAATGCGCAGGGCACTATCGCGGGCCTGAATATCACGCTCGACACGCATGGACAGATATTCAACAACACACGGGGCACCCTGGCGGGGAAGGGCACCGTCAACTTGCAGACGGGGCTGCTGAATAACGATGGCGGCTTGCTGCAGTCGGGCGGCGCCATGAACATTGACACGCACGGCAACGCTTTACTCAACACCAATGCGAGCGCGTATGCCGTACGCCATCCGGGCAGCGCCGGTGGCATCAGCAGCGGCGCCGGTATCAGCTTGCAAACGGGCAGCTGGAATAATGCGGGTGGCTACTTGGGCGCGGCCGGCAACATCACGGGTAGCGTGGGCCAGCTGGATAATCGCGGCGGCCAGGTCGTCGGCAAGACGGCGCTCGACCTGGCACTGAGCGGTTTGCAAAACCAGGGCGGGCAAATCCAGGTGCTGGGCAATATTGGCTTGAACGCCGGTGGCGGCAGCCTCAACAATCAGCAAGGCTTGATCCGCTCCGGCGCGGCCGTCACCGTGACGGGCGGCGCCATCGACAATGCCAGCACCCTGGGTGCGAACCAGGGCATCGAAGGCATCCATGTCACCCTGAACAGCGCCAATGTCAGCAATGTGCAGGGCGCGGTGCGCGCGGACGGCAACTTGGCGATCAACGGCGCAGGCAGCGTCAACAATACCCTGGGCATGCTCAGTGCCGGTGACACATTGGTGCTAAAGGACACCGGCCCCGGCCTTGGATTGGCCGTCACCAACTCGGGCGGCACCATCATCGGTGGCGTGCGTACCGACATCCGTGCAGGCAGCCTGAGCGGCGACGGCAAGGTGCTGTCACAGAAAGATATGGCGCTGGATCTGGCCGGCAACTTTACGCTGAACGCGGGCGCCGAGATCATGGCCAATGGCAATGCGGATATCACCATCGGCGGGCAGCTGACCAATGCCGGGAAAATCCAGGCGCTCAGCATGCTGACTCTGGGTGCAGCCAATTTCGACAACGCCGCCACCGGCGACATCAACGCAGGCACGACACGCGTCAATGTCGGCGGCGTGCTGAACAACCGGGGCGTGATCGATGGCATCTACACGCAACTGAACGTCGGCACGCTGAACAACGTGGGCACGGGCCGCATCTATGGCGACTATCTGAGCATCGGCGGCGGCACCGTCAACAACGGCGTGGAAGGTGGGATTGCTGCCACCATCGCTGCGCGCGAGCGGCTCGATATTGGCGTCACTACACTCAACAACCGCGAACACGGTCTGATCTTCAGCGGCGGCGACATGGGCATCGGCGGCTACCTGGACGGCAACCGCATCGCCACCGGCTGGGCGGGATCGGTGACGAATGCCAGCGCGACCATCGAGGCGTTGGGGAGTGTTGATCTGGCGGCAGGCCAAGTGAGCGTGATCAATAACCATCTTGTATTTGATGCTGGACGGGAAACGACAGAAAGGATCTCGGAGTATTTAGTCCCTGGAGAAAATCTGAAATTTGTCGAGGGACAGCCGGGTTTTAAATTGGCGGGTGTTCGAGGAGTACCTGAAGGAGTCGCAAATGGAGGGGGGCAGGGTTTTCAAGATCTCTATCGTTTGGAAACTTCTGATGGACGACATTTTGTGGAGTTCACACATCGGGAAGTGATGCGTACAACATACGAGAGTGTTGTTGTCAGTTCCGATCCAGGAAAGATCGTTGCCGGGAGTAATATAAAAATCCGCTCCAACGGTATTATCAATGATAATAGCCATATTATTGCTGGCGGCGCCCTGGATATCGATAGAGCTATATTAGAAAACAGGACCAGCAAGGGCGAAAAATTTGTGCGCGAGACTGGAACCTCTAAATATTATCGTCCGGCTAGATTTGAACCAACGGTATTGGTCACATCGGAGACAACAACACCAATTGACTTGAGGGAGACGCGTTCTCCAACGTCGCAGAGCACGGCACGCAATGAGCAATTCACATCATACGGTGGACAGGGGGCAAGGCCTGCTAACGTTTTAGTCGCCACCGTTGCTACTGCGGGAGAGCGTGCTGGATATACTGCGATCAACGTCAGTACATCGTCTGTTGCGTTGAATGCGATCGGAGCCGGCGTTTCCAGCACTGTGAGTGGAAAGGAAATCTCTCACGTCGACGGGGGGAGCACGATTCAGAAGACTGATCGCGCTGGTAATTCAGCCGTTGATACGGCCGTTGGTGTCGCTCCTGCCAGCCAGCTGAATGGTGCGAAAGGTGTCGCCGCCGATACTGTTTCTGAATTGAATCATGCGTCGACTGTGGCGGCAGGTCTTGTTGCTGGACAAAGCGCAGCGCTGGTTTCCGGTAGTAAGAGCTTGGATGGCAGTGCGCGCACGGGCGATGCGGCCCGCACTGTCGCAGTTGACACTGTGTCCAACGCGCGTGTTGATGCTGCCAACGGCGGCGGCCAGCATGGCGCGGGAGTCGATGGGGCCTTGCTGTCTAGCTCGTCGGTGGGGACGGTCACGGTCGTGCCTGGCGGTAATGGACCCGGTAGCGCTCGTGGCGGCGCCATCGGCCAGGCTGGAGATGTGGGAACGGTGAATTCTGCCCAGTTAAGTGGCATTTCCGGTACGCGTGCCAGTGCACATGCTGGCGTCGTTCCCGTGGCGGGAGTTGGCATTGATGGTAATCAAGTACATGGCAAGAACGGACCAGATGGTATCGCCGATGCAAGCACGATAGGTCGCGCCGCCGAGATCGCAACGCTGGCGTCATCGCTTGTTCCTGGCGTAGACGGAGCACAAGCGCCGGGTGCGGCTGAGCTCGGTTCAGTTACTCGCGTTGGCATAGCGGCAGTTCCGGTTCAGGGGGGAAATGTCCCAGGCAGCGCAGCGAATGCCACGACAATCGGGCAAGGCGGTGAAGTCGGACAGTTGGGTGCGAAGGCTGTGGCCGCTGCTGAAGGCGCGCAAACGGGCGCGGCGACAGGCTTGAGCCCGCTGAAAGACGTGGCAATCGCTGCCTCGACAGGCAGTGCTGCAAACGCAGGCGCTGTCAGCGGCGCGGGACAGGTGCGCATGAATGGCCTTACCCAAGTGAAACTGGGAAATCCTTCCACGCGTGCGCAAGTGGTGCGGACCACTGGTTCATCGCTCCAGATTCCGAATGCCAGCCTGTATAAAGTAAGCTCCGCGCCATCGTCCCGTTATCTGGTGGAAACCGATCCCCGCTTTGCCAGCTATAGGGAATGGATGGGTTCCGACTATCTGCTCAACCAGGTAAAAAGCGATCCATCCGTGACGCAAAAGCGTCTGGGCGATGGCTTCTATGAGCAGCGACTGGTGCGTGAACAAGTGGCCGCGCTGACGGGACAGCGTTTCGTGGGCGACTACAGCAACGACGAACAGCAGTACAAGGCCTTGATGGACCAGGGCATTGCCTTTGCCAAGCAATGGGATCTTCGTCCCGGCATTGCGCTGACCGCGGAGCAAATGGCGGGGCTGACCAGCGATATCGTCTGGCTAGTGGAGCAGGAAGTCGTGCTGGCCGATGGCAGCACGCAAAAAGTGCTGGCGCCGCAAGTGTATGTGCGCGTGCGTGACGGCGATATCGATGGTCAGGGCGGATTATTGGCCGGCAAGGAGGTCAACCTGAATCTGGAAGGCGATTTGGTCAATAGCGGCACGATCGCCGGACGCACGATCGTCAAGCTGAATGCGGAGGATATCGACAACTTGGGCGGGCGCATTACTGGCGACGCCACTTCCGCCAATGCCAGGAAGGACCTGAACAACATCAGCGGCACCATTTCCGCTAATAGCGAGCTGCAAGTCAGTGCCGGCCGGGACATCAACGTGAAGACGTCAACCCTGGTATCCAGCGGCAGCGATGGCAAAAACAGCATCAGTCGTACCAGCCTCGATAGCCTGGCGGGTCTGTACGTGACCGGCAACGGCACGGTCGGCAGCGGCAATCTGCTGGTATCTGCCGGGCGCGATGTGACTATCGCGGGCGCTTCCGTAGTGAATACGGATGCCGGTGGCGGCATTGGCATTGCAGCCGGCCGTGATATTGCCGTCACGACGGTGAGCAGCGGTAGTGAGTTTGAGTTGGCAGGTCCTGGGCAGCGGCATATGACCGACACGTCCAGCAAAGAAACCGCCAGTACGATTGCATCCGCCGGCGATGTTCGCCTGAGTGCCGGTGAAAATATCCAGCTGAAAGCGGCAAATGTCCAGGCGGCGGAAACGCTGCAGTTATCTGCGGAACGCAATATTGATATTGCCACGGCGCGTGATACAGAAACGCGTCAAAGCTGGTATGGCAGCAGCTCGACCAAGAGTGCCAGCCAGGGAAGCGAATTGGGCGGCAAGCAGATCGTCATGCTGGCTGGCAATGACATTAATAATGTTGGCGGTCAGGTCATCGCGACAGACAAGCTCATCGCCAGCGCCGGTCGTGACATCAACGTGGTCACGACCACGGTCAGCAATGCCAGCTCAAAATGGGCCGGCAACAGCGAGACCAGTACCGTCGTCGATAAGGTCGCAGGACTGTACGTGACGGGTACGGGCGACGGCAAGACGTTGGTCGCCCAGGCGGGGCGTGATTTGACGGTCACTGGCGGCATGATTGCCAACGCGGGCGTGAATGGCCAGACGAGCCTGATCGCGGGCCATAACCTGACCCTCAATACCGTCGCCGTCGCTTCTACGCATGACGAAGTGCGCAATAAAGATAATTACCGTAAAGAAAGCAAGTCCGGGGAGGTGGGCAGCCAGATCATGGGCGCCGGCAACGTCAACCTGCAGGCCGGCCATGACCTGACGGCGCGCGCGGCGGATGTGCAAGCGAACGGGGCGCTGGGCCTGGTGGCGGGCAATGACATCAGCCTGGTCAATGGTTTCCAGAATGAAGTGACCGATGTCGCCAGCAAATCCACTAAAAAGGGCTTCTGGAACAAGACGACCACCACCAAGCATGACGTGGTCAATACCACCACGGCGATCGGTACCTCGCTTGGTGGCAGCAGCGTGGTAGTGCAGGCGGGGCACGATCTGCAGGTGACTGGTTCTAGCATCTTGAGCGACGATGCGACGAGACTGCTTGCTGGCAATAACATCACCATTGATGCGGCAACCAATACCGTGTATGAACTGCACCATTCCAGCACCAAGAAAAGCGGGTTCATGAGTGGCGGCGGCATCGGCTTCAGCTATGGCACCAAGACCACGACGGTGGACCAGGAGCGTGACGCCACCTTGCAAAGCGGCGAGGCGCGCAGCTCGATCGGCGCCACGGGCGGTGCGCTGACGATGGTCGCCGGCAATAACGTGACGATAGGCGGCAGCGATATTCTTGCCGCCACCGATCTCGATATCATCGGCAAGAGCGTCACCATCAAGCCTGGCCAGGACAATGAAAAAGGCAAGTTCGAAGTCAAGACGACGCAGGATGGCTTGACCCTGGCCTTGGGCGGCAGCGTGATCAGCGCCATCCAGACCTTGCAAACCATGAGTTCGGCGGCCAGCACGGCCAAGGATGGCCGCGTTACGGCGATGGCGGCGGCCACGGCGGCCATGGCGGCCATGGCCGCCAAGGACGCAGCCAAGGAGATGATGAAGCAAGGCGGTCCAAGCATCAGCATCAGCCTGACGGCGGGCCACTCAGAAAGCGTGCAGACTCAGGCGACGGCCAGCACCACGCATAGTGGCAGCGTATTGACCGGCAATAATATCAACATCACGGCCACGGGTGGCGGCAAGGATAGCAACGTCAATATCCTGGGCAGCGACCTGAACGCGAAGAATGATATCCGCCTGCATGCCGACAACAACGTCAATCTGCTGGCCGCGCAGGATACGGAAAGCCAGCACAGCAAGAGTTCGAGCATGAGTGCGTCGGTGGGCGTGCAAGCCATTGTCAGCACCAAGGGTACCTCATTCGGTTTCACTGCCAGCGTCAGCGGCAGCAAGGGCCATGAGGACGGCGACGGCACGACGCAGCTCAACACGCATGTGAATGCGGGCGACAAGCTGGTGATCACCAGCGGCGGTGACACCAACATCAAGGGCGCTGTGGCCAGCGCCAACCAGGTGATTGGCGACATCAAGGGCAATTTGAACCTGGAGAGTTTGCAAGACCTAGCCAAGTTCGACAGCAAGAGCCAGAGCATTTCCGCCAGTGGCACGGTGGGCATTGGCGCCAGCTTCAGCGGCAGCTATAACCAAAGCAACATGCACAACGACTACGCCAGCGTGCAGGAGCAAAGCGGTATCAGGGCAGGCGACGGCGGCTTCCAGATCAAGGTCGGCGGCAATACGGACTTGAAAGGCGCCATCATCAGCGCGACGGAGGCGGGCAAGCTTGACAGCAGCCTGACTACGTCGACTTTGACGCACAGCGATATAGCCAATCATGCGATATCGAAGGGGAGCAGTGTGGGTGTGTCGGGCGGCTTTTCGGTAGCGGGTAAGGCGACCGAAGAGAATAAGAAGTTGACCAATGTTGGAGGTGATGGCGGTATTACCAAAGGCCTGCCTGCCATTGTCGCACTCAGCGAGAACGCCAGCAGTACTACGCGTAGCGGCATCAGTGGCGGCACTCTGGTCATCACCGACGATGCGGCTCAGCGTGCGGCGACGGGCAAGGGAGCGGAAGAAGCTGTCGCGGGTGTGAACCGCGATGTGACGACTGGGGTGGATTCTAGCGGCAAGATTGGCAATAATTTCGACAAGGCTGCGCTACAGGCGACGATGGAGGTGACGGCGGCTTTTGCGGCCGCTGCTGCAGAGAAGCTGGGGACCTATGCTTCCGATAAGCTGAAAGAAGCGACTGTATTGGCAGATGAAGCATTTAGGCTTCGTGAAACCGATCCTGAAAGAAGTGCAGAGTTAACGCGTCAAAGTGTTGAGTTAACCGAGAATTGGAAAGAGGGTGGGCTAGCGCGGGTCGCGTTGCACACGGCAATTGGCGGACTTGCCGGCGGAACTAGTGGTGCTTTGGGCGCAGGCGCGGCGGCGTTGTCGACAGATAGAATCGCCAAGGAACTGAAGCAAATTGATATGCCTGAAACGCTGCGTGATGCACTGACGCTGGCGGCGGGTGCTGCTGTGGGGGCTGCAGCTGGTGGGGCGACAGGAGCGGCCAGTGCGGCGAATGAGGTAGCGAATAATTATCTGAAGCATGAGGAAATTCTTGAGCTTGGCCAGCAGGAAGCGGCGTGCGATGGTGGTAAAGGTAATGCGGATGCCTGTGAGAAGGCAAATAAATTGAGATTGACCAGTGCAGATCGCGATGCGGAATTGGCGGCATGTACAGGAAATAATGGCGCAAAGTGTGAGGAGCTTCGGAGTTTAGTCCTTGGCTCAGTAATGGGGATAGTTCAACAACGGGATGGACATAGTGATGAAAATTACATCGTAGAAAGTAATAGAACATTTGACATTGCGATTTCGAGTGGAAGTACAGATGGGGTAGATCCTAGGAGTATTTCTTACGATTCGTCAACTGAAGGTGTTCGAATATTTACCCGTGAGGATGAAAATTACAATGCCGGTCAGCGCAACGCCGATCTCTATCCTCCAACTCGTTCATTGATTGGCGACGTATATCGTTTCTCAATGCGGGAAACACTCGATTCAAGCAATTCTTGGGATGTGCGGGCAGGATATGGCACGACGGCGTTGATTTCCGCCATCCCCGGGATGTATAACGATATGTCTTCAGGATTTTTAAATTCACCAAACAATTTGATTGGCGGGTCAAATTATATGGTCGACGGATGGAAGGATGGAAATTGGAATATTTTCTCTGCTGGACTCATGCGTGCTGGCATAGGAGTTTTAGATCTTGGTGGTGGAGTTTTCGTACTTAAAGGCAGCATAACGGCGAATTTAAAAGAACAAGAGTATGCTGTATCTAGTGCTTATTCCAGGTCAACGTACCAGGCAAGCACGACTGCGGAAAATCAGATATTATTGAATCAAAATCCACGGATAATAGTAGGTGCTGAGCCTTCTTCTCTACTTCAACAGCCGGGAGCGGTTGATAATTTGCTTTACGGAGCCAGAGTAGGGGAGGGGTTGCCAGGAGCTCAAGGCGTCGTCATACCTGGACGGCCAACAACTGATCAGTTGGCAAATTTATCAGCAAAGCATAACGTCGAATTTGGAGTGACTTATACGCTAGGTAATGGAAAAGACGGTAGTGGTGGTTTCTATACTTTGTATTCTGGAACCAAGTCGTCGGTCAGTATTGGAGAAATATCAGGGAATAAGATGTTGATTAGTCATACTCACCCTGATGGTGCTGCTTTTGCAAGTGGATATTATGAAATGATTAATGGTCGCGAAGTTTTTAAAGGGGATCAAGGAGTTCTGCAGTTGCTGCAGAATGCTGGATCCCCCCAACGAACATCAACGATAATTCCGCTGGAAAGAAGTGATGGAGTTAAGGCTCCGCCATTTAGATTTTCCGTTGAGGATGGTAATATTGATTATGGAATTAGTAACGGTATAATTGTGCCGAGGAGATAATTTATTATGAGTGGTTTAATTGTAGATAATCCTATTGATTTTGATGTTTGGTGCAAAATAGAAGATGGTAGTCAAAAGCTTGCAGCGACCTGGACTGCAAATATGAACTCTCAATATATAATAGATGCGTTCAAAATTGTTCGTGATTCTATAAAAATAGATGGTTATATACAGATTTTTGTGAGGTGTGGCTGGGGTGATATTCCAGATTTGCTATTGAAGCTTCCAGATTTTGTGCGGAAAGACACTTTTATTATTACCCAGTCTTCTTATCGTCCATCAGATTGTCCACGTTACTGCGAGATACATTCGCTGCGATATGTTGCTCAACTATGTCCGGTTTGTAATGGTTTTTATGTAAGTAACGTTATTAAGGGGAAGCGATTTGTCGCCTCGAAAAATTGAGATCGAGCAGTGAGCTGGAGCAGGCCGGGGTCAGGTCCGCCATTCGTACACGAGCTCAACCTTGGCCGTCTCGATCTGCCGCAAGGTGCGCTTTATTAAATGCAGATACGGCTCGACTGACTGTTTTGCTCGAGATGTGAAAAGCGGCGGCGATATGTGACCGCGGGCGGGGTCAGGTCCGCCTTTCGTACACGGTCTCAACCTTTGCCGTCTCGATCTACAGCAAGCTGCGCTTTATTAAATTCCGATACGGCTCGACTGACTGTCTTGCTCGAGACGTGAAAAGCGGCGGTAATGTGGGGCATGGTAAAAGCGGTAGATAGATAAGTGCGTCCCATTGTTTCGTCTCTGTCGCTATAGCGGGCCTGATATTACGCGAGTGAAAGGGGGACAGCGTGGCTCTGAAGATCGGCGTATCCTTAAATTCATCGGAGCGCTTCGATTGCTGCTGTGCTGAAATGAAGGCGTTGTCGCCCAGAAGAATCGGATGACAGGTGCGAGCAAGCGGACTAGTGTCATCCATTCCGGCCGCGACAAACCGGCAATAGCGGATTTTGCTGGTGAGGGTATTTTTGAGGGTATCAGTAACTGAATGGTTTGGAAAACACTGAAAAATCAAGCGCTTAGCCACCTCATTGACCATCGAGTGGGAATGATGAATTCGCTATAACTAGCTGATTTTTAAGCAAAAAATAGAAGGCCGTTGATGATGCAGTTGGCATCATCAGCGGCCTTTTTCATTTTTGGCGGCGCGGGCCACTCTTCTATAAAAAAACGACAGAAAAGAGCGGGGAAAAATATTCTCAAATCTTTGTTTGTCTTCTTGACCTAAGTTTGGTAGTCTGTACTAATAACTACTTGGGAGATGATATGGAAGACATTGCTACTGAGCGGGATGAGGCGCCGGATCAGGCGAAACTCTCGCGTCGTGGTTTTCTCGGCATGGCCGCATCCGTGACGGCAGGTGCGACTGTGGCCGTCCTGCCAAAACTGGCAACGGCGGGCGATGAGCGCGATGTGCTCGATGTCGCCATCATCGGCGCCGGGCTGGCCGGGCTGACGGCGGCACGCGACCTGCGGCGCGCCGGCTGCGAATCCTTCGTGGTGCTGGAAGCGCGCGACCGCGTCGGCGGCCGCACGCTGAACCATGACCTCGGCAACGGCTATTTCTCGGAAGCGGGCGGGCAGTGGATCGGTCCGGGCCAGACGGCCGTCGCCGACCTGGCGCGCGAGCTGGGCGTCGGCACCTTCCTGACCCACTGGCAAGGCAAGATCGTCATGCTGGCGGGCGATGTGCGCGCCACCGTCGAATGCGATGGCGGCTTGTCCACGGATCCGACATTGCGCAAGGAACTGGAAGACTTGGCGCGCAGCGTGCCAACTGCTGCGCCGTGGACCTCGCCGCGTGCAGCCGAGTTCGACTCCATGTCACTGGCTGACTGGCTGGCGAAAAAGAATCTCAGCGCGGAAGATCAGCTCGGCTGGGCGCTGGGCGCGCAGCTGACGACAGGCACCACGCCAAACAAGCTCTCCCTGCTGCACTATCTCTCACTGATCAATTCCGCTGATTGCGACTACCGGAAGCTGGAGGCCATCAAGGACGGCGCGCAGGAGAGCCGCATCGCGGGTGGGTCGCAGATCCTGTCCATCAAGATGGCCGAGGCGCTGAGAGACAAGCTGCGCTTGTCCAGCCCCGTGCTGCGCATCGAGAACTGGCAAAACGGTCCGGCCGCCATCCACACGGCCAGCGGGGTGATCCGCGCGCGCAGCGTGATCGTGGCGCTCGGGCCGCCACTGTGCCAGCAGATAACCTTCGACCCGCCGCTGCCGGAAAAGCGCCGCGAAATGCAGCGCCGCTGGCCCGCGTTTGCGCCGATGCGCAAGACGGCGCACGTCTACAAGAAGGCGTTCTGGCGTGAGAAAGGCTACAACGGTGCTGTCATTCCACTCAACAGTCCACTTCAATTTGCTTTCGATAACTCCCCGGAGGACGTCTCGTTTGGCGTGATCTCGGCCTTCATCAATCCCGGTATGCTGCCGACCGACAAGAAGGCGGCCGAGGCCGAGCTGTCGCGCATCTATGCCCAGGCTTTCGGTGAAGAGGCGCTGCATCCGGTCGCCTATCACGACCACGACTGGGGCAAGGCGGATCAATGGTCGCTGAGCTGCACCTCGCCGATACCGCCCGGTTTTCTCACCAAGTACGGTGATGTGCTGCACCCGTCCATTGGCCGCCTGATCTGGGCGGGCACGGAAACCGCCGAAATCTGGATCACCACCATGGACGGCGCCATCCGCTCCGGCCACAAGGCAGCCTTGCAGGCGCTGCGAGCCGTAGCAGGAAGGAGGGCATGATGGGCAAGGCATCCAAACCGCGCAGCCTCGGCAAGCGCATCCTGCTGCTGACGGGCGGCCTGCTGCTCGCGGCCACGGCCGTCGCCGCCGTCCTCTACGGTCCGCAACTGCTGGGCCTGATCCAGCTGGGCAAGAAGCTGGATGAGATCGCCAGCGAGAACACGCGCACCGGCGGACCATGGCCGCGCGCCAGCGAGGCCTGCGTGTCCTGCCACGGCCTCAATGGCAACGCGCGTGCCCAGACTTATCCGCGTCTGGCCGCGCAGCCGGAAGCCTATCTGAAGCAGCAGCTCCAGGCCTTCGTCAGCGGCGAGCGCAGCGACCCGACCATGACGCCAATGGCGCTGAGCATGTCGGAGCGTGAGCTAAACGGGCTGGCCGCGCACTTTTCGAAGATGAAGCCCTTGCTCAATACGACGTTCCATGCCGATCCGGCGCAGGTGAAGCGTGGCGAAGCGCTGGCCAAGGCGAACAACTGCGCAGCCTGTCATGGCCAGCAACTGGAGGGCAAGGACGTCTATCCGCGCCTGGCCGGGCAGGGCTACAGCTATCTGCAGACGCAGCTGACGCGCTTCAAGAGCGGTGCGCGGCGCGACGCCAGCGGCGCGATGCCCGCCGTGGCGGCGGCGCTGTCTGCCCAGGATATCGACGACCTTGCACAATTCATCGCGAGCCGCTAAGGAAAAAGTAATGGACGATGACGTAAAAATTCAAGACGCGGACATGGCACATGGGCGGGTCAGCCGTCGCGGCTTTCTCGGCATGGCCGCATCCGTAACGGTCGCTGCCACGGCAGCGGTTCTGCCCGAGGCGGTCAGCGCCGCCGTGGCCGCCAGCGATGAGCGCGACGTGCTTGACGTCGCCATCATCGGCGCCGGCCTGGCAGGGCTGACGGCGGCGCGCGATCTGCGCCGCGCCGGCTGCGATTCTTTCGTGGTGTTGGAAGCGCGCGGCCGCGTCGGTGGCCGCACGCTGAACCATGATCTCGGCAAAGGCTATTTCTCGGAAGCGGGCGGCCAGTGGATTGGCCCCGGCCAGACCGCCGTCGCCGACTTGGCGCGCGAGCTCGGTGTCGGCACTTTCCCCACCTACTGGCAGGGCAAGTCCACGCTGCTGGCCAAGGGCGCTCGCGCCGCGGTCGACACCGAGGGCGGATTCGGCACCGATCCCAAGATCGCGCACGAACTGGAAAAACTGGCGAAAAGCGTGCCGTGTGGCGCGCCTTGGAAGTCGCCGCGCGCCGCCGAGTTCGACGGCATGTCGGTAGGCGAATGGCTGGCCAAAAGGAATATCGAGCCTGCGGACCAAGTCGGCTGGTCCGCGGGCCTGGCGATCACGGGCGGCGCTTCGCCTGCGCGGCTGTCGCTGCTGCACTGGTTGTCGATGGTCAATTCGGCCGAATGTAATTACGACCGGCTCGAAGCGGTAAAGGACGGCGCCCAGCAAACCCGCATCTCGGGTGGCTCGCAAATCCTGTCGATCAAGATGGCCGAGGCGCTGGGCGACAAGATTCGCCTGAAGAGCCCGGTGCAGCGCATCGAGCAGTGGCAGAACGGCCCGGTGGCGATTCACACGCCGCAAGGCGTGATCCGCGCGCGTCACGTCATCATGGCGCTGTCGCCGGCGCTGTGCCAGCAGATCGCTTACGACCCGCCATTGCCGGAACAGCGTCGCGAAATGCAGCGTCGCTGGCCCGCTTTTGCGCCGGGACGCAAGACGGCACATGTCTACAAGAAGCCCTTCTGGCGCGAGAAAGGTTTGAACGGCTGGATCTTCCAGCCGGGCGGGGCGGTCCTATGGGCTTACGACAATTCGCCGGAGGATCTCTCGTTTGGCGTGATCAACGCCTTCGTACAGATCAGCATGCTGCCGACCGACCCGAAGGCGGCCGAGGCCGAGCTGTCGCGCATCTACGCCCAGGCCTTCGGCGAGGAAGCGCTGCATCCGCTGGCCTACCACGAGCACGACTGGCGCAAGGCGGACCCATGGACGCTGAGCTGTGTCTCGCCAATGCCGCCGGGCTTCCTGACCAAGTACGGCACAGCCCTGCATCCGGCGGTGGGCCGCTTGATCTGGTCGGGCACGGAGACGGCCGACATTTGGGCAGGCTATATGGATGGCGCGGTGCGTTCCGGCCATAAAGCGGCGTTGCAGGCACTGCAAGCCATCGCGGCAAGGAGGGCATGATGGGTAAGGAGAAAAAGCGTAGCGGGGGCCGCAAGCTTTTCATGCTGTCGGGCGGGATGTTGCTGGCCGTGCTGCTGGTGGCAGGCTTGCGCTACGGACCGGAACTGTATGGCCTGCTGCGGGTGAGTCAGGAAGTCGACACGATTGCCCGTGAAAACGCGCAGCTGGCGGGTCCCTGGCCGCGCGCCACCGACTCCTGCTTCTATTGCCACGACGGTCCGCAAGGCCATGCGCGCACCCAGCTGTATCCGCGCCTGGCAGGGCAGCAGGAAGCCTATCTGCGCAAGCAGCTGCACGCCTTCGCCAGCGGCGAGCGCAACGATCCGACCATGACGCCATTCGCGCTGAGCCTGACTGACAAGGAGTTCGAGGCGATGGTCACGAACTTTGCGCGGATGAAGGCGCAGCCGAATACGGACTTCCATGCCGACCCGGCGCGGGCGGCGCGTGGCGCAGTGCTGGCCACGGCCAACAATTGCGCGGCCTGCCACGGCCCGCAGCTGGAAGGCAAGGATGCCTATCCGCGCCTGGCCGGGCAGAGCTACGACTATCTGGTCGATCAACTGAGCAACTTCAAGACCGGCAAGCGCCGGGATGCGTCAGGCATGATGCCGGCGGTCGTCAATGCGCTTTCGCCTGGGGATATTGAGGACCTCGCGCATTTCCTCGCGAGCCGTCAATAAAAGAAAAGGGAGCAGAGACATGACACAAAAAAATAATTCGAACGACCCGCGCGCCGTGGTCGGCTGGCTGGCGGTGCTTGGCGCGGTACTCGCCTGGAGCATGGCGGTGCTGGTCGGCGCGGCGGCCGGCTTTGATTTCGAGGTCCTTGCACACCCCACCAGGATGCTGGCGTACTCGGCAGAGTCGCAAAATCTGTATCGCTTGTCGATGTGGGCCGATATTCTTGGGTGGTATGTGCCGTTCCTGGCGGTCGGCGGCTACCTGTGGCAACCGATGCGTCAGAAGATGGGCGCCATGGCGGACATCGGCCTGGCCGGATTGATCGTCTACGCAGTGTTGGGGATCACCGGTGCTGGCTTGCTCAGTCTGACGCTGCCGCCAGTGGCCGAACTGGCCGCCAGCACAGCCGGCGCGAAGCCGGCGGCCGATGCCCTGTGGATCACCCTGCAACGCGCGGCGCAAGGCATCTGGAACGCCGAGGCGCCGGTGCTGCTGTTGTGGGGCATCGTGGCGGCGCGCTTCCTGCGTGGCGAAAAGTGGGGCTTTGGCCGCCTGCTCACGTTCGATATCTGCCTGTTTATGCTGGAGCTCGCGTTCAATCTGGTGGGCTGGCACGATATTGGCGAATCCATCCTGATGATCACGCTGGTGATTCATCCGCTGTGGCTGTTCCTGTTCGGCGTCAGCCTGCTGCGCCAGCGCGCGCCGGTGCTGGCGGGCCACTACGCGACCGTCCGCTGAAAAGGAGACCATCATGCACACAAGCAGTTACGCCTTCTCGGCCGATGAGGCCAAAGTGAAAGCCGATCTTGAAAAGTACCGTACGCTGGGCGGCTGGGTGGAAACGCCCGGCGACATGCAGGCGCCGCTGGAGGGCGACGTCAACGCCGACGTGGTCATCATCGGCGCCGGCTACGCGGGCCTTTCCGCCGCGCTGGCGCTGGCGGGGAAGGGCGTCAGGGTGGTTGTCCTGGAGCGGGAGTTTGCGGGCTTTGGCGCCAGCGGCCGCAACGCCGGCTACCTGGCTGGCGCCATCGGCATCGAGTACGAACTGTTCCATAAAAAGGTCGGTCCGGAGACGGGCGCCCGGATCGTCCGCTTCTACGAAGACGCGGTCACCTTCGTCGAAGGCAAGCTCAAGGAATATGGTATCGACTGTGATTACAGGCAGTCGGGCATCATCCGCGCAGCCATTCATCCATCCCAGGAAAAGCGCTTGCGCAAGGGCATGCGGGTCGGCGCCGAATTGGGCTTCGAGTCGACCTTCCTGGACTCGGCGGCGATGCGCGCGCGCGGCATTCCAGCGGCTTTCCTGTTTGGTGAATGTACGGCGCATGGCGGTACCCTGCATCCCGGAAAATATGTGATGGGCTTGCGGCGCGCGGCCATCAAGGCAGGGGTGCAGCTGTACGAAAACACACCGATGCTGTCCTACGCCGAGGGCCCGATGATCAAGGTGCAAACGCCGCGCGGCAGCGTCACTGCGCCAGCCATGCTCTTTGCCAGCAACGCCTACACGCCGCAGAATGGACTGCTTGCCGACAAGGTGGTGGCGCTGCGGGTTTCGGCGATCGAGACCGAACAGCTGTCAGCGGCGCAACTGAAATCCCTGGGCTGGCCAGGACGGGAAGGCATCATGACGGCACACTGGATCATGGAGAGCTTCCGCCTGACGCCGCATAACACGCTGCTGGTGACCACCAAGCGCGTGCAGTCTCCCTACGGCGCGCGGACACCGAATGTGCCTGCCTACGATTCGTATGGCGAGCTCAGGGTTGCATTGCATGACCGTCTTCCGGCCTTGAAGGATATTGCGGTGCGGGCCTGCTGGAGCGGCTATGTCAGTGTCGCCAACGATGCCCTGCCAGTCGTCGGTGTGACGGGGGCGCACCGGAACATCTACTTTAGCGCCGGATGCTCAGGCCACGGCCTGGCGCCCCAGTCGCTGCTCGGGCACTTGATTGCTGAGCGCATGCTCGGCGCCGATCATCCGCTGTTCGCGGCATTGCAGCGCAAGGTCGCGCCGATTCTGCCGGCGCCGCTGCAGTGGTGCGCCACCAAGGCCACGCTGGGACTGGTGGGCATGCTGGATGGCCGTGTCAATCGCAAGGCGAGGGCCACCGGACTCCGGTGAGATTGACTTTTTGGTATACATACCAAACAATCAGGTCTTTTCCACATCCCTTACGACGATGACCAACGTAAAAGAATCCGACGAAAAGCCTGTGCGCAAGAAGCGGGGCAAAGCGAGCCAGGCCACAGGCGAGGCAGCGCACGGCGGCTTGCGCGCGCAGGGCGTGCGTACCCGTAATACGATTGTAGAGGTGGCAAAGCAGGTGCTGCTCGAAGGCGGCAGCCTGGAGTTCTCGCTGCGCGAAGTTGCTTCCCGTGCCGGGATCAGCATCAGCAATCTCCAGTATTACTTCCCGACCAGGCTGTCGGTGCTGCGCGCCGTTGTCGAACCGGTGATCCAGACCTACCTGAGCGAGATGCAACGCGCCTTGGACAACAATCTACCACCCAAGGAAAGGATCATCGCACTGGCCGCGCAGTCGATGCGCGAAGTGAGGAATCCAGAAACGTCGGCGCTGTGGTGGCATTTCGTCTCGTTTGCGATGATCGATGAGGAATGCTCGCGCCTGCTGGACGACTGGTACGAGACCTTGACGCGGGAGGGGGCACAGTTAATCCGCAGCGCTTATCCCCACTACAGCATGGCGGACTGCCTGCACCGTGCGACCCTGCTGATTGCCATCACCGACGGCTTGAATTACCAACTCGGCGCAGGCCGCCGCAAGCGCAGCTACACGCGCGGGCTCGACGCAAAATTCATGGCGACCGTGGACGCCTTGCTCAAGGCACCGCTGACAACGGAGCCTTCATAACAGCGATAAGGCCGCAGTGACGATGAAACGACAGGATTTTCCTGTCGTTTTTTTTGGCTCTGTCATCGGCAAATAGGGGAAATACCGGAATCTTCCCTGCGCTGCGCTGTCTGACTCTGCATACCCACCACGCAGGGAGCCGATCATGCAGCAAGCCAACTGGCTCCGTTTTGTCGCGCAGTGTGCGCAGTTGAACCGGCGCCAGCGGCAGGCAGGCATCGCCTTGTTGC
>NZ_NEHB01000030.1 GCF_002127655.1 Janthinobacterium sp. GW456P | reverse complement strand
AATCGGTGCGGATCTATAACCAGGAACGGCCGCATACGGCGCTGAAATACAAAACGCCCGATGCGGTGCATCGGGCGTTTTTACAGCAATAAATACTGTCAACCTATTTTAGGACTGGACAACACCGGTGGTAGAAGGCAATCCCGGGTCGCATTGTTTCATTCGGCAGCAAGAAGCGGATGGCGGCGCTGTCAGGATGCTGGTCTGATGGTGTTTTTGACGACGCCGGAGAACAGCATGGATTTTCGCATTACGGGGCTGTCGCCCGAGCCTTTTCTGCCCTTTTTTTTCCTATCCGATGCCGAGCTGGCGGCGCTCGGCATGCGGCGCTACGTGGTCGACCAATACCCCGGATTTCCTGACCGTATAACGCTGGAGGACGCCGCGCCGGGCGAGACCGTGCTGCTGTTGAATCATGTGTGCCAGCCCGCCATGACGCCTTACCGGGCTTGCCACGCCATTTTTATCCGCGAGGGCGCCACGCAAGTGTACGATGCCATCAATCAAGTACCGGAATCGATGCGGCGGCGTTTGTTGTCGCTGCGTGCCTATTGCGCCGACGGCATGATGCTCGATGCCGATGTGGTGGAAGGCGCCGCCATCGAGGCCGTCATTGCACGACTATTCGGCAATGCGGACGTCAGTTATATCCACGTCCACAATGCCAAGCGGGGCTGTTATGCGTGCCGCATCGACCGCGTTGACCGCTCTCTTGCTTAATCGCGCAGCCCCATCTCCAGGCTGTAGCTGGCCGCCGCACTCCTGCGCACCGCGTTGCGCATCAGGTAGACCTGCACCGTGTACTCGCCATCGGCCGGCAGTTTTACCTCGAAATTGTTGCCGCTGTTTGAACCGATGAACAGCGTTTCCTCCTGGCCTGACTGGCGGATGTTGAAGTCATTCGACGCCTGATTGGTTTTCAGCTTGACGCCGAGGGTCTGACCCGCCTTGCCCGTGAGCGTGTATGCGGCCGTGGCGTAGCCCTTGATCTTGTCTTGCACGCTGTACGCGGCTTTGCCTGCCGTCAACTCCACTGTTTCCTTGTGGACAGGGTCGGCGCTTCAGGCAGGCGTGGTCAAAACGAGGGCCGCCAGCAGCAGGCCGGGGCAAAGGGGCAGGTGACGACGCAGCATATGGCATTTCCTTTGACCGTCGATGAATAAGCAGACGGTGGCGATGCCGTCCATCCTGCGCCAGCGGTGGCCATGCGCCTGGACGGCAGCGCACGTATGGCCAGTTCGAGGACGGTTTTTTCACCTTTCTTGACCTATGTACTTTTTCTGGCCGCGCACGTTTGAAGATGCGGCGAAATACGATTTTCGGGTAGGCTGAAGCGTCTCTTCGATGCGGAACTGGCTGCGGGCGCCGCTGCGCCGGACCGGTTTTGCAGCTCTTCTTCCCTGTATTGAAAGGAACGCAGAATGGGTATTTCCGGAAAAGTCGCGCTGGTCACCGGTGCCGCGCAAGGTATCGGCAAGGCCATCGCCTTGCGTCTGGCCAAGGATGGCGCCGATATCGCGCTGGTGGATTTGAACCAGGAAAAGCTGGACACGGCCGCCGCCGAAGTGCGTGCGCTGGGGCGCCGCGCCGTCACCTTCATTGCCGACGTGTCGCAGCTCGATCAGGTGAGCGAAGCGGTGGCGTTTGCCGAGCAGGAACTGGGCGGCTTCGACATCATCGTCAACAACGCGGGCATCGCGCAAGTGCAGCCGCTGCTCGACGTCACGCCGGAAGAGGTCGACCGTATCATGCGCATCAATGTGCAGGGGACGCTCTGGGGCATCCAGGCGGCCGCCAAGACCTTCAAGAAGCGCAAGCAGAAGGGCAAGATCATCAATGCCTGCTCCATCGCCGGGCATGACGGCTTTGCTCTGCTGGGCGTGTATTGCGCCACCAAGTTTGCCGTGCGCGCGCTGACGCAGGCGGCGGCCAAGGAACTGGCGGCCGACGGCATCACCGTCAACGCGTATTGCCCTGGCGTCGTCGGCACGGACATGTGGGTCGAGATCGACAAGCGCATGGCCGAAGTGACAGGCGCCGAACTGGGTGCGACGTATAAAAAATTTGTGGACGGCATCGCGCTGGGACGCGCCGAGACGCCCGATGACGTGGCGGGACTCGTTTCCTTCCTGGCGGGGCCTGACGCCGATTACATGACGGGCCAGGCGCCGCTGATCGATGGCGGTCTCGTGTACCGTTGAGGTATTGACCGCGCAGAAAAAAACAGGCCGCGCTGTCACCGATAGCGCGGCCTGTTGGCGTGGCAATGCAGCGCTGGAATGCAGCAGGGGGAAGAGTGGCGTGGTGCTACACTCGCTATTTTCAGCGACGCCAGGCGTCGGAAAGACGGGACCATGCCAGTCGCACAGAACATGACATTACGCGCCGTTGCGCCCGGCGAAGAAGGGGCGCTGGCGCAGCTGTTCCAGCTGTACTGCTATGAGAATACCGCCTGGAGCGGTGAAGACGTGCTGGCCGACGGCCGCTACGATGTGTGCGATGCCGGGCTGGCCGAGTACGTGCATGCGCCCACGCATACTGCCGTCTGGATCGAGGTCGATGGTGCGCTGGCGGGCTTTTTCATCACGGAGCCTGGCGTGGCGGGCAAGCTGCCGGTGCAGGAGTTCAGCGACTTCTTTATTTTGAAGAAGTACCGGCGCCGGGGCGTGGCGCTGGAAGTGGTGCGGCGCGTGCTGCTGGGCAGCGAGCAGACGTGGATGGTGGCGATGTTCCGCGCCGATGCCGCTGCCTGCGCGTTCTGGCGGCAGGCATTTGCGCGCCTGCCGTTTGCCAGGATCGAGGCGTACGAGGATCCGGACTTGCCGCAGTTCCAGCTGACTTTGCTGAAACCGGCGGCCTGAGCCGGTTTAGAAGCGTACTTTTACATATGCCGACGGTCCCGTCAGGCGGATGTTCAGGTCGGCATCGCGTTCGCTGTCGCGGTGCAGCTTGATTTTCGAGATGCCGTAGTCGGCCACGAAACCGATATTCTTGAACGGGAACCACTCCACGCCGATATTGCCGCCGTAGATGTGGCCGTTGATGCGGCCGCCGTTTTTCTTGATGCCCGACGCTTCCGCATACATGCGCAAATCCGGCGTGAAGGCATGGCGCCAGCCCACTTCCAGCAGCGGCGCAAACGCGTGCTCGCCGATGGAGTCGCGCGCCGTGGCCGTTGCGCCATTGACGATGCCGGTGGCCGTGCCGTTCAAGTTGGCATGGTAATAGGCGGCGCCCAGGCCGATGCCCAAGGTGTCGTTGCCGCTGCCGAGCCACCATTTATAGGCCAGCTTGGCCAGGTCCAGCTTCAGATCGGCATTTGCCGTGGCCGTGCCCGTGACAGGCTGGCCATTGATGATGGTCTCGCCCGTCAGGCTTGGCGTGTAGGATTTGTCGTAGCGGTAGTAGTCGAATGCCAGGCCATGGCGGTCGCCGATCAGCAAGTCCGCCTTGATGCGCGGGATGGTCGTATGGCTTTGCTTCGATTCGGGCGCGTCGATGCGGCCAAATTGCGTGTCGGCGCCGATATTGATGCGCGGATCGGCGGAAAACGCACCCACCGAGATGCTGACACGGTCCAGGGTGGGCGATGGCTCGGCCCGTGCAGTGGCGGCCGCCGTGGCAATGCCCAACACGCCCAGCATCATGGCGCCGCGCAAGGCGAGGTGGTGCGGGCGTGGTGGGGACAGGCGGGTGGACACGGACATGACAGACATGGGGTAACTCCTCAAAATAAAGTGAAAACTGTCGCGACGTTTTGGGCAACAGTGCAATGAGGAAATGGTAGCAATTGTTACTTTTAAATTACGTAGCCGCACGGCGCAAATTACCGTCGGATTTGTCCTACCGTATGTAAGTCCTGGTTAGAGGAGAGGAAAACGATGCAAGCCATCATCGAGCTGGCGACACCGCGTTTGCTGCTGCGCCAATGGCGCGACAGCGACTTGCCGCCATTCGCAGTCCTGAATGCCGATCCCCGCGTGATGGCATATTTCCCGGCCGCCCTGTCGCGCGACGCCAGCGACGCCATGGCGCGGCGCTGCAGCGGATTGATCGCCGGGCGGGGCTGGGGTTTATGGGCAGTAACCTTGCGTGAAAACAATGCCTTCATCGGCATGACGGGGCTGCATAGCCCTGACGCGCAATTGCCGTGCTCGCCATGCGTGGAAATCGGCTGGCGCCTGGCATTCGATTACTGGGGACAAGGTTACGCGCAGGAAGCGGCGCACGCCGCCCTGCAGCTTGGTTTCGAGCGTTTGCAACTGCCGGAGATCGTCTCGTTTACGGCCTTGCCCAACGTGCGCTCGAGCACCTTGATGGCGCGCCTGGGCATGCGTCGCGATGCTGCCACCTTCGAGCATCCGGCCCTGCCGCCAGGGCACGCATTGCGCACCCATTGCCTGTATCGTCTGACGCGCGCAGAATGGGGCGCACAGGAGGGAACATGAGAATCGCCGCCATTTCCGATATCCACGGCAACCTCGATGCGCTGGACGCCGTGCTGGCCGACATCGCCCGGCGTGACGTGGACGTGACCGTCAACCTGGGCGATATCGTCTCGGGCCATCTGCAGCCGCGCGCCACGGCGGCGCGCCTGATGGGACTCGGCTTGCCCACCATCCGCGGCAACCACGAGCGCCAGCTGCTGGGCGATCCGGCCCGCATGGGGGTGTCCGACGCTTTTGCGCGCGCGCAACTGTTACCGGAGCAACTGGACTGGATCGCGGCGCTGCCCGCCACCTTGCGCTTGCACAAAGACGTGCTGCTCGTGCATGGCACGCCGACAAGCGATCTCGTGTATTTTCTCGACAGCGTCACGCCGCAAGGCAGCCGCGCCGCCACGCCGCAGGAGGTGGCCGAACGCGCCGGCGCGGCCGATGCGGCCTTGATCCTGTGCGGCCACACGCACGTGCCGCGCCAGGTGCGCCTGGCCGATGGACGGCTGATCGTCAACCCGGGCAGCGTCGGCTTGCAGGCCTACGACGACGACCACGGCTATCCGCACGTGATGGAAAACGGCACGCCGCACGCGCGCTATGCCATCGCGGAACAGGGCGCCGATGGCGCCTGGACGGCACAGTTACATGCGGTCAAGTATGACTGGGACAAGGCGGCCCGGCTGGCGCTGGCCAACGGGCGGCCCGACTGGGTCGTGCCCTTGCGCACGGGATTCGTCGGGCCGGCTGATGTTGCTTAGCAGCTTGGGGCGCGCGTGATGGGCACGGGCACCAGTTCCGTCTTGCCATCCTTGGCGATCACCCGGTTGATGCTGATGCTGCAGCGCTTGCCTTCCCACGAGAACGCCGCTTCGTAATCTTCGCCCGCGCGCGGCGTGAAGGTGATGTCGCCACTGCAGCTGGGCGAGACGGTTTCATAGTTGATGCCGTTGACCACATAAAATGGCGAAACATCCTGGAAGCCGATACGCAGGCTGCTTGGCTTGTCGGCTGGAACTTCATATTCGCGGAAATAGGCTTTCGAGAAAATCCCATCCTTGCGCGACAGGTTTTTCGACGTTTCCGTTTCCGGGATGCCCAGGCTGGTATTGCTGACACTGCCGATCAGGGAACCGAAGGCGGAACTCATGCCGCCACTGGCCTTTTCCACGCCATCGCTGAACATGCCGCGGATGCAACTGCTGTCGCGGTAGAGAAAGGCCGTGGCGCCATTCTGGCCGAACAGGCGCAGGCGGCTGATGGCCGATGTTGCCGGTGCCGCTGGCACGCTGGCCGCTTCGGCGGTGGCTGCTTCGGTGGTGGTGGTATCCTGGGCAAAACTGGCGCTGCAGAGCAACAGGAACAAGAGGAAAGCAGGTTTTTTCATTGGTTTTAAGAAATCATCAAAAAGAAACAACATATACTATTCGGCAATATTTTGTTGCTTTTTTTAAATCGCTTCGCCTCCCTCCAGACGCCTAGCGGAACTCTTCCGCCACCAGGTTGTACTTCTGCATCTTGTGATACAAGGTCTGTTTCGGCAAACCCAGTACGGCGCTCACTTCGCTGACATTGCCCGCATATGCGCGCAGTTCCTGCTCGATCAATGCACGTTCGAAGCCGTTCACCTGCTCCGCCAAGGACAGCGGGCTGGCCTGGCCGCCCGCCAGCAGGCTCGAGGCGCCACCGGCGATGCCGAGCACGAAGCGGTCGGCGATATTGCGCAGTTCGCGCACATTGCCGGGCCAGGAATGGGCCATCAGGTTGCGCATCTGGGCGCTCGAGACCACGGGCGCGGCGCGGTTGTAGCGGCCGGCGGCGGCCAGCACGAAGTGCTCGAACAGGATGGGAATGTCTTCGCGCCGTTCGCGCAGCGGCGGCAGATGCAGCACGATCAAATTCAAACGGTAATACAGGTCGCTGCGGAATTTCTGCTGCTGCGACAAGTCTTCCAGGTCCAGCTTGGCCGCCGCGATGACGCGCACGTCGACGGGCGTGGGCACGTTCGAGCCGAGGCGTTCGATATAGCGTTCCTGCAATACGCGCAGCAATTTGACTTGCAGGGACAGGGGCAGGCTTTCGATTTCGTCGAGGAAGAACGTGCCCTGGTCCGCATGCTCGATCTTGCCCACTTGCCGCTTGGCCGCACCCGTGAACGCGCCCGGTTCGTGGCCGAAGACTTCGCTTTCGAATATGCTTTCGGGAATCGCGCCGCAGTTGACGGCGACAAAGTTGTGCTTGCGGCGGTGGCTGAAGTCGTGCAGGCAGCGGGCCACCATCTCCTTGCCCGTGCCCGTGTCGCCATAGATCAGCACGTCGGCCGGTTCGTCGGCAACGTCGAGGATCAAACGCCGTATGTCGCGCATCGCCACGGAATTGCCCAGCAAGCGCGCTTCGATGCCGCCGCCGTCCTCGAGCTGGCGGCGCAGGCTGTGCACTTCCAGCGTCAGGCGCCGCGTTTCCAGCGCGCGCAGGATGACGTCGACCAGCTGGTCGGACGAATACGGTTTTTCGATGAAATCGTAGGCGCCCGTGCGCATGGCGTGCACGGCCATCGTGATGTCGCCGTGACCGGTGACGAGGATCACGGGCAGGTTGGCATCGAGCGTCTTGACCGCCTGCAGCAATTCCAGGCCGCTCATGCCGGGCAGGCGCACGTCGCTCACCACGATGCCGGGGAAATCGGGCGTCAGCAGTTTATAGGCCAGTTCGGCCGAGTGGAAGGCCAGCACGTCCAGACCGGCCAGCTGCAGTGCCTGCTCGCTGCCTTCGCGTACGGTGGGGTCGTCTTCGACCAGCAAGACCTTCAAGCCGTCAAACATGTTTTTCCTCCTGCGTTGCTATCTGTAGTTCGATGGTGAAGATGGCGCCGCCGCCGGGGGCGTTTTCGGCGCGCAGCACGCCGCCGAACTGGCGCGTGATCTGTTCGGAAATGGCCAGTCCCAGGCCCAATCCCAAGCCCTGCGGCTTGGTCGTGAAGAACGGTTCGAACAGGTGTTCATACACTTCCGTCGACAGGCCGGGACCCGTGTCGGCCACGTGGATCAGCACGTGCTCCGGCGTGCATTCGACGGCCACGCGCAGGCTGCGCACCTCGCTGCCGTTCATGGCGTCGAGCGCGTTGGCGTACAGGTTCACCAGCACCTGCTCCAGGCGGTTGCTTTCGCACATGGCGAAGATGTCTTCGGGCGGCAGTTGCAACGTAAAACGCACATTTTCCACCTGCAGCCGGCGTTCGACCAGGAACAGGGCGTTGCTGATCGCCGTGGGAATCGAGACGGAAGTCAGGCTGGTCGTCGATTTGCGCGCAAAGATCTTCAATTGCCCCGTAATGGTTCCCATCCTGGCCGCAATTTGCGAGATCTTCGCCAGGTTGCGCCGCGCATCGTCGAGCCTCCCCCGCTCGAGCAGAATGACGGCATTGTCGGACATGGTGCGCAGCGCCGTCAGCGGCTGGTTCAGCTCATGCGTGATGCTGGCCGACATCTGTCCCAGCACGGCCATCTTGCCTGCTTGGAAAAGTTCATTCTGCGTGATGTGGAGTTTCTGCTCGGCCTTGCTGCGCACCTCGATTTCCTGGCTCAGGCTTTGCGTCATGGCATTGAGTTCCGAGGTGCGTTCCTCGACCATGGCTTCCAGGTTGTCGTAGGCATGCTGCAGGTCCTCGCGGGCGCGCAATTTCTGCGCCACGGCCGCGCGGCGCTGGCGCAGGTAAAAGAACAGCAGCATGAAAAATCCCAGCAGTACGCACGAGAAGGCGGCCGCCGCGCGCGCGCTGGCCTTGGCCTGCGCCAGGTCGGACAGGTAAATGAAAGTCCAGCCTTGCGGCGACTTGAGCTTGATCTGCGTCATGACGCTCGAGCTGGTCTTCGGTGGCGTGTCGGCGTGTTCCTGCTCGCGCACGCTGATCACGCGCGCGCCGTTGCCCAGCTGGCGGTCGGAAACAAAAGGAATGGCTTCCAGCTGCTTCGAATAATACTGGCGCGTGCGGTTGAGTTCCTCGACGATGGCGGGCGACAGGGGCGCCAAGGTCTTGTATTTCCAGTCCGCCATGGAACTGAGGAAGATCACGCCGTGCTCGTCGGCCAGCATGACCTTGTCCGCGCCCTGTACCCAGCGTTTTTCCAACGTTTCCAGGTTGACCTTCACCGTTGCGAGACCCAGCATGTGGCCATTCTGGTAGATGCCGTGGGCAAAGAAGTAGCCGGGCTCCAGGCGCGTCGTACCCACGCCATAAAAGCGGCCCGGCGTGCCGCGCAAGGCGTCCTGGGCGTAGGGCCGGAAGGAAATATTATCGCCAATAAAGCTGTCGGGCTGCTGCCAGTTGCTGGCGGCCCGCGTGTTGCCGTCGAGGTTGCTGATGAAAATCGTCGAGGATTTGGCCTGGGCATTCATCTGCTCCAGGTAATGGTTGACGGTGTCGACCAGCACCGGGTCTTCCGGGTGCTGCAGCAGGCGGATCACGTCGCGGTTCAGTTCCAGGGTCTTGGGCAGGAAGTCGTATTTTTCCAGTGCATTTTCCAGGCTGCTCACATATACCTCGAGGCGCTGCGCGCCGCTCGCCTGCAGCTTGCCGATGGCGATGCGTTCCGTCCAGAAATACACGAGCCAGACGGTGGCCAGGCAGGCGGCCAGCACCACGCCCCAGGCCAGCGTTTCGCGGCCCGAGCGTTGCGACAGGCGCTGGCGCCAGGAAAGGGAGGATTTAGTAGTACTGCTATTCATAAAATCAGCTGCCAACTTGCAAGAACCCACAGTATCGCATCTTGATGTGTCTCAACATAAAAAAAGCCGCCGGACATACATCCGGCGGCCTGCGCATTTACGCATTTATTTCACGGACCTTTCGACGTCCGACAAAATCGTGGCGAGCGGTAGTGATTTGTGGCCGAGAAGCGCAACCGTACTTTAGTACGGTGAGCATCGCCGGCCGCAAAGCGCGCCGCGCAGTAGATTTTGGCCGACGTCCTTAGAACGTGTGGCGCATACCGAGGTTGAAACCGCTGTTGCCGGTGCCATTGTCGGTAGCATTGCCGACGACAAAGGTGGCGCCGTTCTTGTTGCTGATGTGGCCGTAACCGGTGTACAGGTCGGTGCGCTTGGACAGGGCGTAGAACGCGCCGATGGCCCATTGCTGCGCGTCATGGTTCACATTGCTCTTGTCGTTGTGGCGGATGTAGGACGCGACCAGCTTGGTGGCGCCGAACGGGGCGCTGAAACCGACGAGGATGTCGTTGCTCTTGCTGTTGTCCAGGGCGCGGTTGTCGGCGTAGCCGAAGTTACCTTGCACGACGCCAAAGTCGTAGCGGGCGGCCAGCAGGCTGTTGCGCGTTTGCTGGGTCGCCAGCGCATTTTCCTTGCGGTGGTGCGTCAGGGTCACGTTCAGCGGACCGTCGATGTAGTGCACGGCGCCACCCATGCTGCGGTTCTTCGCATTGTCGCCGGCCACTTCGCCGAAGCCATACGCCAGGTCGGCCGACAGCTTGCTCCAGGTCGGCGTGGAGTATTGCACCATGTTATCAACGCGGATATTCGTCACCATCAGGTTCGACGCCGTGCCGGCCAGGCCGATGACAAACGGATCGGCCACGTCGCGCAGTGCCAGGTAGTACGGCGAGTACTGGCGGCCCAGGGTGAGGGCGCCGGCGCTGCCGGTCAGGCCGACATAGGCCTGGCGACCGAACAGCAGGCCGCCCTGACCCGAGGTACCGGTATCGATATTGAAACCGCTTTCCAGCACGAAGGTAGCGGCCAGGCCGCCGCCCAGGTCTTCCTTGCCTTTGAAGCCGATGCGCGAGCCCGAGGCGACGCCGGAAGCGACGCGGTTCAGGCGGTCTCCGGCCGCATCCTTGTCGAACACCAGGCCGGCGTCAGCCACGCCGTAGATGGTCACGCTCGATTGGGCCATGGCGCCGGTGGAGGCTGCGCCGAGGGTCAGCAGGGTAAACAGGACTTTTTTCATGAAAATCTCTCTAATAAGTTGGAATGACTACTGATCGCACTACCTGACTGCTTGTTACTCAACATCGACAACAAATAAATAGCCCGCTTGTGGCGGGCCATGGCGCTATCAGGCTTTGCTAGCGTGATCCGCTTCGCCCCAATGGCTTTCCGTGTTCTGGTTGGCCGCGTTGGCCGCGGCTGCTTCTTCCTCGGTGGCCAGGCCACCTTCCCACTTGGCGACGACAGCCGTGGCGACGGCATTGCCGACTGCGTTGGTGGCCGAACGGCCCATGTCGAGGAATTGGTCGACGCCCATCAGCAGCAGCAGGCCCGCTTCCGGAATATTGAACTGGTTCAGGGTCGCGGCAATCACCACCAGCGAGGCGCGCGGCACGCCGGCCATGCCTTTCGAGGTCAGCATCAGCAGCAGCAGCATGGTGATCTGCGTGCCGATCGACAGGTCGATACCGTAGGCTTGCGCGATGAACAGCACGGCGAAGGTGCAGTACATCATCGAGCCATCCAGATTGAAGGAGTAGCCCATCGGCAATACGAAGCTGGAAATCTTGCGGTCCACGCCGAACTGGTCGAGCGCCGTCAGCAGTTTTGGATAGGCCGCTTCCGAACTGGCCGTCGAGAATGCCAGCAGGAACGGTTCGCGGATCAGGCCGACGAGCTTGAAGATGCGCGGGCCGATGACGACGAAGCCGGCGCCGATCAGCAGGGCCCACAGGCACATCAGGCCCAGGTAGAAGCCGCCCATGAACTTGGCAAACGTGACCAGCACGCCCAGGCCGTGCGTGGTGATGACGGAAGCCATTGCAGCGAACACGGCCAGCGGGGCCAGGTTCATGATGGTGCCGGTGATACGCAGCATGACTTGCGCCAGTTGGTCGACGACGGCCGTCAGGGTCTTGCCCGATTCGCCCAGGCCGGCCAGTGCGCCGCCGAAGAAGATCGAGAACACCAGCACTTGCAGGATTTCATTGTTGGCCATGGCCTCGATCGGCGACTTCGGCACCAGGTGCGTGAAGAAATCTTTCAAGGTGAAGGCGGCCGTTTTCAAATTCGTTGAAGCGTGTACGTCGGGCAATGGCAAGCCCAGGTTGGTACCGAGCTGCATCAGGTTCGACAGCACCATGCCCAGCGCCAGCGAGACCAGCGAGGCGACGACGAACCAGCACATGGCTTTCAGGCCGATGCGACCGGCCGTCTTGCCGTCGCCCATGTGGGCGATGCCGACCGTCAGGGTGGAAAATACCAGCAGCGCAATGATCATCTTGATCAGGCGCAGGAAGACGTCGGTGACGATGGAAATATTGCCAGCGATTTGCTTGCTCATGTCCGCATCGGGGAAGGCGGAATGGCATCCATAACCGACGGCAATGCCGAGGATCATGGCAATCAGGATGTACAGGGTTAATGGCCGTTTCTTTTTCATTATGACTCCTCCGGTGAAACGCCGCTGTGAGCGGATTATTGATTGCGAGCAACTCAAGCTTGGAGTCAATATTTCTCAAAAACAAGCCCTTGCGTGCCAGCGATTATTTGCAGCAAAACCTGTACATAGCAAAGGATATGCCTGAAATGGGAATTTGGGACTTAACTTCTTAAGTTGTTGATTCGAGGAAGCTTTTTTGTTGCTTAGATGTCGCAACTTTGCACGCTTGCGCGAAATATTGGACGCGGCAGGCCATCGCTGTATGACTTTTCATACGCTAGTCACGGCAGGGTGGCGCTACGCTAAAAAGACAAGATTATCAGGACAATAAAAAAGCCCCTCCGAAGAGGGGCTTGACGTGACGCAATGCGTGTTCTCTTGATGTTAGAACTTGATATTGGCCGTCAGGCTGAAGGAACGGGGCTGGCTTGGCGTGTAGCGGAAGCCGGACTTGTTGATGGCCGCCACATAGGTCTTGTCGGCCAGATTGTAGGCATTCAACTGCAAGTCGAGGTTCTTGTTGACGGTGTAGGTCGCCATGGCGTCGAAGACCCAGTAGGCATCCACGCGGGCCGGCGTACCGACGGCGCCATCTGTGCCGCGCAGCATTTCACCCACGTAACGCGCGCCGCCGCCGATCTTCAGGCCGAAGGGCAGGGTGTACGAGGTCCAGCCCGTGAATGCCTGTTTCGGCGTGTAGCTGAGGTTATTGATGCCGCTGGCCGTGACGACCTTGCCAGACTCGACCTTGGTATTCATGCGCGTGTAGCCGGCGCTGACCAGCCAGTTCGGCATGATCTCGCCCACCATGCCGATTTCGACGCCCTGCACGCGTTTCTTGCCATTCTGATAGTAGATCAGGTCGACGGGATCTTGTTCTACTTCATTTTTCACGTCCGTCTGGTAGATGGCGGCCGACAGCGACAGTTTTTGTTTCAGGAAATCCCACTTGGTGCCGATTTCCTTGGTGGTGGTTTCCTGCGGATCATAGATCGGATTTTGCGCGCTGCTGGCACCCGTGCTCAGCGTGAAGTTGGTGCCCGGCGGCGCCTTCGAGGTGGCCCACAGCGCATACACGCTGCTGTCCGGCGTCGGCTTGTACAGGGCCGAGATCTTGCCGTTGGCGAAGGTGTCGTTCAGGGTGATGTGCACGGGAATAGGCGTGCCCACCGGCAGTTTTTGCACCTGGCCTGCGGCGACGGCCGTTTGCAGGGTGACGGCGTCATAGCTGGTGTTGAAGTGGTCGAAGCGCACGCCGCCGTTGAAGATCCATTTGTCGCCGAACTTGATGGTGTCGAAGACATAGGCGCTTTGCGTGTTGACTTCGCCTTGGCTGTAGGCGCCGCTACGCACGGGCTGGTAGCCGGTGACGGGGTCGCGCGGGTTCGGATGGTACAGATTGGCGTCCGGCATCGTGCCCAGGCTGGCAGGCACATAGCTGTAGTTGGTCTGCTTTTCGCTGGTGAATTCGGCGCCGGCCACCACGGAGTGCTTGAGCACGCCCGTGTCGAATTGCGCGCTGACCACGGTCTGGTTGGTCAGAATCGTGTTTTCCTGATCCTTGACGGTGCGCAGCGAGCGCGCCAGGGTCCAGGTCGACGGATCGGTGGCGACCGGCGTCTTCAGGTTGGCGGTGCTGCCCATGAAGGCCGTCAGCAGGTAATCCTGCTTGGTCTTGCCGTAGCGCGTGGTGTTTTGGATCTGCACGTTGGGCAAGAAATCATGGTCGATGCGCAAGGTCCCCATATCGGCCTTGACCTTGTCGTGGTCCGCGGTGGAACCGTAGAAATTCTTCGGATCGACCTTGGCGGCGCTGTTCAGGAAGGTGCGGATGACCTTGTTCGTCGACGTGATACTGTCCGGCGTGCTGTAGCCGGGCAGGCCGATGGTGGGCACGAAGCCGTCGGGCACGTTATTTTGATCCACGTGCAGGTAGCTGGCCGTGATGCGCGTCGGCTTGCCGATGCCGAAGGTGACGGTAGGCGCGAAGGCCCAGCGCTTGTTCTTGACTTCGTCGCGCGCCGGATTGCCGCTGTCCTGCGTCATCAGGTTCAGGCGGAAAGCCGTGCCGGAATCGGCGTCGATGATGCGGTTCCAGTCGGCCGTGGCGCGTTTCTGCTTGCCGCTGCCGGCCGTCAGCAGCGAATTGAACTTGTTTTCCATGGTGGCCGTCTTGCTGACCAGGTTGATCGAACCGGTCGGCGAACCGCGGCCGCTGTCGGTGCCCGCCGGGCCCTTCAGCACGTCGATCTGTTCGATGTTGAAGACGTCGCGCGAGATGGAGCCCACGTCGCGCACGCCATCGACATAGATGCTGCCCGAGGCATCGAAGCCGCGCATGTAGACGGCGTCGCCCGTGTTCGTGTTGCCGTTTTCGCCGAGGAAGAAGGTACCGACGCCGGGCGTGTTGCGCAGCGCATCCGTCAAGGTCAGCGCGCCTTGCTGTTCGATCAATTCCTTCTTGATCACGACGATGGTTTGCGCCGTGTTGACGAGATCTTCCGTGTATTTCGGCGACGAGGCTTTTTCGGCCTTGAAGTCATTTTCCTTGGAGCCCACGACCTTGATTTCGTTCAGGGTTTGCTGCGATGCCGGGGCACTTTGGCCGGCGGGGTCGGCCGCCTGGGCGGCGACGGGCAGCAGCATTACGGCCAAGGCGGCGCCGATGTGCTGGTTGAAACGGGTTGGGGCGTGTTTGCGGCTCTTGATTGCCATCTTGCTCTCTCGATAAGGTCAGGGTAGTGGTTCCTGGCTGGCTCTGCGCCGCAGTGCTTGGGCACGCGGGCAAGTGGCTGGCGATGGAGACGGAATAGGCGGTATTGTAATAACTGGGCGCTATTTCGTAAATGAGAATCGTTATCAGTATCGTTTACGCAACGAATTGGACTTAGCGCAAAAAAAACATGCGCATGGCTCATGAATGCTTGCTTTGCCGCCCGGGCACTGCTATGCGCGCAAGCGTCCGGCAGCGGGAGTATGATGAGCAACCTTTACAAATTTCTTCCCAGCACATGCTGCACACTCCCCTTGCTTTCGTCCCCCTGATCGACACGCCCGAACCGGCGCCGGCCGCCAACGAGACGCTGACGTTCATCTTTCACCGCGGGCGTTTATTGTTGCGTACGCCCGAGCTGACCCTGCCCACTGCCGCCGAGGCGGCCGCGCTCGATATCGACCTGAGCCGCGCCCAGCCGGTGGGCTGGTGGCAGGGCCGCTATTGCCAGACCGTCTGGGCGGATGCGGAGTTGTTGCCCGCCGATAGCGGCCTGGCGTATCACGGCATGCGTTCGCTGTTCAACGCCGTCGACGATGATTTCCTGGGCCTGGCCAGCCGCGCCGTGCAGCTGGCCGAGTGGGCGCGCACGCACCGCCACTGCGGCGCGTGCGCCACGCCCATGCAGCGCACGCGCGGCGAACGCTGCTTTACGTGCGCCGCCTGCGGCATGCTCGCGTACCCGCGCATTTCGCCCGCCATGATGGTGCTCATCCGCAAGGGCGAGCAGGTGTTGCTGGCGATGCATAAGAATTCGCCGTCGCAGCGCTTCAGCCCGCTGGCCGGTTTCCTCGAAGCGGGCGAATCGATCGAGGAAGCCGTGCACCGCGAAGTGATGGAAGAGGTGGGCTTGCGCGTGCATAACTTGCAGTACTTCATGAGCCAGTCCTGGCCGTTTCCCCATTCGCTGATGATCGCGTTTACGGCCGATTACCTCGATGGCGAAATTCGCCTCGACGAGAACGAGATCGCCGAGGCGCGCTGGTTCGGCCCCGGCGATGCATGGCCGGAAGCGAGTTCGAGCGTGTCGATTTCCGCGCTGCTGGTGGGCGCGCACCGCCCGCCAGCGGCCTAGAAAGCCGGGGCTGCTCGGGCAGCTTGCCGCATTTTCTATATACTGGCGGCAATTGCAAATTTTAGGGTGGTGTAGCATGTCTCAAGAAGAATTCTCCGAAAACGACTGGCGCCGGCTGATCAGCAGCCTGGGCGAAGATCCGCAGCGTCCTGGCTTGCTGGAAACGCCGGCGCGCGTGGCCAAGGCGTGGAAGCACTGGACCTCCGGCTATGGCCAGGACCCGGTGGATTTGCTGAAAGCGTTCGAAGATGGCGCGGAACAGTACAACGAACTGATCGTCGTGCGCGGCATCCCCGTCTACAGCCATTGCGAACACCACCTGGCGCCATTCTTCGGCAAGGCCACCATCGGCTACGTACCCAACGGCAAGATCGTCGGCCTGTCGAAACTGACGCGCCTGGTCGATTGCTTCTCCAAGCGCCTGCAAGTGCAGGAACGCATGACGATGCAGATCGCTAATGCCCTGATGGAAGTGCTGGAACCGAAATCGGTGGGCGTGGTCGTACGCTGCCGCCACCTGTGCATGGAAAGCCGCGGCATCCGCACGCCGGGCGAAGAAACCATCACCTCGGCCATGCTGGGCGAGATGCAGCCGAACCTGGCGCTGCGCACGGAATTTCTGGCCCTGGCGCGCGAAGTCTGATTTTCGCAGACGATGCAGGACGAAGGCGGCATATGCCGCCTTTTTTCATGCGCATCCGGATTCCCGTTCCGCCAGGTAGCGGGCCGGCGGCTTGCCCACGGCCTTGCGGAACATGGTGACAAAACCGCTGGCGTTTTCATAACCGAGTTCCAGCGCCACCGCTTTCACGCTGTGGCCTTGCGCCAGCCGCTGCAAAGCCAGGATCACGTGCAATTGCCGGCGCCAGCCGCCCACGCTCATTCCCATTTCCTCCAGCGACAGCCGGGTCATGCTGCGCTCGCTCATACCGATGCGGCTGGCCCACTCGGCCAGGGTGCTTTTATCGGCTGGCTGCGCCAGCAGCAGGGCGGCCAGCCGACGCAAACGCGCATCGCGCGGCATCGGCAGATGCAAGTCTTCCACGGGCGCGTCCGCCAATTCGTCGAGCAGGGTGGCCACCAGGCGCTCCTGCGCGCCCTGCAGCGCGGCCAGGGTGGGAAAACCGGCCGCCTTGGCGATCAGTTCGCGCAGCAACGGCGAGACGGCCACGGTGCAGCAGACGGCCGGCAGAGCCGGTGCCATGGCCGGCTCGACAAACAGGCAATAGCACTCGGCCGCGCCCACGCCCTGCGCCGAATGCATCAGGCCACCCGGTATCCAGACGGCGCACTGGGGCGGCACGATCCACACGCCGCTTTCCACCTCGCAATGAATCACGCCCCGCGTGGCATACAGCAACTGCCCCTTGCGGTGCTGGTGCGGCGCCTGCTCCGCCTCCTCGGGCACGCTGGCCAGGCCCACGGCCAGCAAGGGGCGCAGCACGCCGTCGACGTCGAAATCGAGGATGGCGGCGTCATCGTCCAAACCCAGGTGGGCCGTCAGCATGCTGGGCAAGAGGGGATGGGGCATGGGAATACTTTGGCTGGATTGAATAATATTGTGGCTATTTTATGCAATGACGCGTGAGGCCGCCAACGCTATCGTATGGGCATCCGCAGCCCCGCTTCAACGGCAACCGCCGCCGCCCGTGTTCTGATGAAGGTGAGGAGAAACGGCAACCCCTTGAAGGAGTCTCCCATGCAACTCGATAGCACCGATTTCCCCCTCGTCTGGATGCGCCGCGACAAGGCCGCCAGCGGCCCCGACGATGCCTTGTTCGCCCAGTTCGAGGAACTGCTGGCGCGCCAGCAAGCGTTTGTGATTCTCAGCGAAGAAGGCCTGGACGAGGATGGGCATGACCATCCGCAGGAAGAGCGCAAGCGCGCCGTACTGTGGATGAAGCGGCACAAGGCCGCGCTGCGTGCGTATATTCAGGGCATGGTGCTGGTTGAGCCGAGCGCCGCCAAGCGCCTGGCCGGCAAGGCTTTTGCCGTCATGTTCGGCCAGTTCTGGGGCTATCCCCTGCATTTCGGCACCAGCCGCGACGACGCGCTCGACATCGCGCAGCATTTGATCCGTGCCTGGTTGCCGCCGCAACTGCCGCCAGGCGACGGCAGCACGGCCGCGCATCAGTAGCGGTAGTCGTTGACGAAGTGTTTTGTGAAGTTGTACTTGCTGCCGCCGTCGAGCAAGTCGACCAGGCGTTTCGGCGCCGAGGCCGACATGAAGGCGTCGGCCGCGCCGCCCGTGCTGCGGAACTTCATGCCGGGGCTGAGGATCTGGTTGGCGCCGATTTTCAGGTGCTGGAAGCTTTTCGTTTTCTCATTGTTGAGAATAAAATGTAATTCCTGCTTGAAGGTCAGGAAGGGAATCTTCAGCCACCAGCCTTCGTCCGTGCCATAGCTGGCAACGCTGGCAAAATGCGTGTTCTTGTCCGTCAGCGTGGGTTTGCCCAGGCGGTCGTTGATGCGTTTCATGGCTTCATTCTTGGTCATGCTGTGCTTTCGTGATTCATCGTGTATCCGGAGCGCATTTTGACACACGCCCGCCGCCGCGTGCCGCGTCGTGCATCACAGCAGCAAAATCAGCGAGCCGAGTACGATCAAGCCGCCGCCGGCCGCCGCTTTCAGGGTGAACGGTTCGCCCAGCACCAGCCAGCCCGCCAGCATCACCAGTGCCACGCTGAGCTTGTCGACGGGCGCCACCAGCGAGACAGGACCCAGCTGCAGCGCGCGGAAATAGCACAGCCACGACAGCCCCGTGGCCACGCCAGAGGCGATCAGGCAAGTCCAGCCCACCCAGTTGCCGCCGCTGGGTCGCTGCCATTCCGCGCGCAGCGAAATGATGGCGGCCGTCACCAGCAGGATCACGCCCGTGCGTATCAGAGTGGCCATATTGCTGTTCAGATGGGCGACGCCCAGCTTGCCCAGGATGGCCGTCAGGGCCGCGAACACGGCCGACAGGATGGCAAAGCCTTGCCAGGTAAACGTGGTCGACATGGGACTTCCTGCGCGGTAAGGAACTGCAGTGACTGTAGCTCAAAAGAATGGCGGCCGTTGGCCCCTTTTTTATTGCAACGCAACATCAATTCTCATCAATTGTCGCAACGCATTAACAACACCAGGCAAAATTCATTGCTTCCCGGCATTGTAAATATCGGTCGTTCGAGCGTATGCTGGTGTCGTCAGAACGGTGCCGCCAGAGCACCGTTGCCGCCGCATTCCGGGCCAGCCGAGCTGGAAGCGGGCCACGCCCCTTCGCCGCACAATAGAGAGTTGGAGACACAGCATGAAGAAATTGACGTTCCAGCAGAAGTTATGGATTCCCCTGATTTGCAGTCTGTTGTGCATCACCGTTATTTTTGTCTACAACGCCCTGGACATTCGCAAGATCCGCATCGAAGAACGCAGCGCCGACCTGAGCAATGCCGCCGACCTGGGCCTGGGCGCCGTCAAGATGTTCGGCGACCTGGCCGCCAGCGGCGCCCTGACGAAGGAAGAAGCGCAAAAGCAGGCCACCGCCGTCATCAAGAGCATGCGTTTCGGCGAGACCGGCTATTTGTCCATCATCAACTTCGATGCCGTCGTCGTGATGAATCCCGCCGCACCGCAAACCGATGGCAAGAACATGGGGGATTTTAAAGACGCGAACGGCACCTATCTGTACCGCGATATCGTGGCCGTCGGCAAGAGCGATACGGGCAAGGGCTTCGTCCACTATTATTTCCCCCGTCCCGGCCAGAAGACGCCCGAACCGAAGATGAGCCGCGTGGTGGCCTACAAGCCATGGAGCTGGACCATCGTGACGGGCGTGTACATGGATGATATCGATGCGGCTTTCCGCCAGTCGCTGCTCACCTCGCTGGGCGTGCTGGTGCTGGTGTGCGCGCTGCTGGCCGCCGTCGTCGTGGTGATCAACCGCAGCCTGCGCCATGCGCTGGGCGGCGATCCCGAGTATGCGGCCGACGTGGCGGAAAAGATCGCGAATAACGATTTGAGCGGCGTCGTGCGCACGCATGCCAGCGACCGCCACAGCGTGCTGTACGCGATGAAAACCATGCAAACCAACCTGGTCGACGCGATCAGCGAAATCCGCCACAGCGCCGAGACGATCGCCACGGCATCGAGCGAGATTGCCAGCGGCAATATGGACCTGTCGGCGCGTACGGAAATGCAAGCCAGTTCGCTGGAAGAAACGGCGGCCTCGATGGAGGAGTTGACCTCGACCGTGACGCAAAACGCGGGCAACGCCGTGCAGGCGAATGAACTGGCGCAGTCCGCTTCCGCCGTGGCCCGCCAGGGCGGCGCCGTGGTGGCGCAAGTGATCGGCACCATGGACACCATCAACGCTTCGTCGCGCAAGATCGTCGACATCATCGGCGTCATCGACGGCATCGCTTTCCAGACGAATATCCTGGCGCTCAACGCGGCCGTGGAAGCGGCGCGCGCGGGCGAACAGGGACGCGGTTTTGCCGTGGTGGCGTCGGAAGTGCGCAACCTGGCCCAACGATCCGCCGGCGCAGCGAAGGAAATCAAGGAACTGATCGGCGCCTCCGTCGACAGCATCGCGGCCGGCAGCACCCTCGTCGCACAGGCGGGCACGACCATGGATCAGGTGGTCGCTTCCGTGTCGCGCGTGACCGACATCATGGCCGACATCACGGCCGCCTCGCACGAGCAGAGCACGGGCATCGGCCACGTCAACCAGGCGATCACGGAGATGGATAGCGTGACGCAGCAAAATGCGGCACTGGTGGAAGAGGCGGCGGCAGCGGCGTCGAGCATGCAGGACCAGGCGGCCGTGCTGGCTCAGCTGGTGGCGCGCTTCAAACTGTCGGCGCAGGAGTCAGGGACGGCGCCGCGCCTGGCGGCCACTTCGGCTGGCGCACCGCGCGCCGTGGCGAAAAAACCGCTGCGCAGCCTGGCGGCGCGTTAAGGTTTTACTGCGCTGGCGCTTGCGGCGCCGGCTCGAATTCCAGCTTGTCATCGACGACCACGAATTGCCCGACCGGCTGACCCAGGTCGGCTTTCGGGTCGTTTTCCATTTCCGTCAGCTCATTGCAGGTATTCGTTTCCGCCTGCCACAGCTGCTTGCCCATGCGGATATTCCACAGGCCATCGCCGGCCGCGAACAGCTCGACCTTGATGTCGGCCGGCGCATCGGTGGACAGCATATGCAGGCGCTGGCATTGCGGCAGATTGGTGGCCATCAGCTGCACTTCCACGGTATCTTGCCAAAAATAGCGTTGCTGGCGGCGCACGGTCAAGGAATGGTCTTGCCCATCAAACATGTAGATGGCGAAGTCCTGGACACAGCCTGACAGCAGGACGGACAGCGTGACGATCAGGAATTTGCGCATGGTCGGCTTTCTTTGTTTGTGCTCGGGAATGTCGGGATGCCTGCGTGACGGTGCTAGTGGGTGCTTGCCCTGCCTGGACGCCGTCTTGTTTTTCGCTTACGTGGCATTATATCCATGCATATCAGTTGCGGCGCGACAATAGTTCTGCCAAGTTCGCCTGCCCTACTTATCTACCTGGAAAGACCACGATGATCGACCTGTATTACTGGACCACGCCCAACGGGCACAAAGTGACGATGTTCCTGGAAGAAGCGGGCATCCCTTACAACATCATTCCCGTGCATATCGGCAAGGGCGAGCAGTTCAAGCCCGAGTTTCTCGCCATCGCGCCGAACAACCGCATCCCCGCCATCGTCGACCAGGCGCCGGCAGATGGCGGCGCGCCCTTGTCCCTGTTCGAGTCGGGGGCGATTTTGCAATACCTGGCCGAGAAAAGCGGGCAATTCCTGCCGGCCGACATGCGCGGGCGCGCCGAGGTCATGCAATGGCTGTTCTGGCAGATGGGCGGCCTTGGCCCCATGGCCGGGCAAAACCACCATTTCGTGCAATACGCTCCCGAGCCCATCGACTACGCCATCACGCGCTACGTCAATGAAACGAACCGGCTATACGGCGTGCTGAACAAGCGCCTGGCGGACCGTGCATTCGTTGCCGGCGACACGTATTCCATCGCCGACATGGCGATCTACCCATGGATCGTGCCGCACGAGCGTCAGCGCCAGAGGCTGGAAGATTTCCCGCATCTGGCGCGCTGGTTCGCCGCCATCGCCGCCCGTCCCGCCACCGTGCGCGCGTATGCGCGCGCGGCCGAGATCAATGTGCAGCCCACCGTCAGCGGCGACGCGAAAAGCGTGCTGTTCGGGCAGACGGCGAAGACGCTAGGCTAAGCTTCAGTTTCCGCGGTAAGTGGAAAAGCCGAAAGGGCTGAGCAGCAGCGGTATGTGATAGTGCTGGTCGGTCTTTTCTACGTGGAATTGCACGGGGATTTCCGGGAAGAATGTTTCCTGTTTCAGCCGTGCATAGTGCTCGCCTGTTTTAAACACGATGCGGTAGTCGCCCGCCTGCATCGGCATCTGCTCCGGATACATGGCCGCGATGCGCCCCTGCGCATTCGTCACGGCGCTGCCCAACTGTTGCCAAGCATCCCCTTTTTTCTGTTCCAGGGTGACCGTCACGCCCGCCGTCGGCTGGCCGCTCTGCAAGTCGAGGATGTGCACGCTCAAGGGATTGGCGGCCAGCGCCATGCCAGACAGGCTGGCGAAGGCCAGGGCGGCGGTGATTTTTTTCCAATAGGTCATCGTCGTTTCTTTCACAGGGTGGGGGAATCGAGTTCAGGGATGGCGGCCAGGGCGGCCTGGGCGCAGGCCCGGTCTTGCAGGGCGCCACCGCCACCGGCGACGCCGATGGCGCCGACGACTTCGCCTTTGGCGCGCAAGGGCAGGCCACCGCCCAGCAGCAACAGTTCCGGCACCGTCGTCAAATTGGCCATGTCGGGATTGCCGCGCGCGGCCACGGCCAGCGCCTGGGTATCGTTTTTCGTCGACAGGGCCGTGTAGGCCTTGCGCCGGCTCGCTTCCATGTTGTGCGGCCCGACGCCATCGGCGCGCTGCACGGTCACGACATTGCCACCACGGTCGAGCACCGTGACGACGATGTGCCGGCCTTGCGCCTGGCACGCGGCCATGGCCGCATTCGCCAGCGTGCTGGCCGCCGCCAGGGAAAGATCATCGACCTTGCGCAGCTGGGCATGGGCGGGGCTGGCCAGCAGGCACAGCAGGGTACTGCCGAAAAGCAGGGTTTTCATATGGCGTCCAGGTAACAAGATGATGCCAGTATGGCCAGGCTTGCCCTACGAGAAGATGATCGCCGCATGACATTTTTATCATCCGCGATGCCCGGCGCGCGGCGTAGAATGGTTTTATATTCTCCTTAGAAAGCTGCCATGCGCATCCTGGTAATCGAAGACGAACCGAAGACGGGCGACTATCTGCTGCGCGGCCTGGCCGAGTCCGGCTTCACGGTGAGCCTGGCGCGCAATGGCCGCGACGGCTTGCACATGGCAAGTACGCAGTCACCTGATCTCATCGTGCTCGACGTCATGCTGCCCATCATGGACGGCTGGCAAGTCTTGCGCGCGCTGCGCCTGCAGGAAGGCGGTGCCGACGTGCCCGTGATCTTCCTCACGGCGCGCGACGAGGTGCAGGACCGCGTGAAAGGGCTGGAACTGGGCGCCGACGATTACTTGGTGAAACCGTTCGCGTTTGCCGAACTGGTGGCGCGCATCCGCACCCTGCTGCGGCGCGGGCCACCGCGTGAAGACGACGTCATCCGCATCGGCGACATGGAAATCGACGTGATGAAACGCAAGGTCAGCCGGCAAGGCCAGCGCATCGCCCTGACGGCCAAGGAATTTGGCTTGCTGCATCTGTTGGCGCGGCGCCAGGGCGAAGTGCTGTCGCGCTCCATCATCGCCTCGCAAGTGTGGGACATCAATTTCGAGAGCGACACCAACGTCATCGACGCGGCCATCCGCCGTTTGCGCAGCAAGCTCGACGATCCATTCGAACCCAAGCTGATCCACACCTTGCGGGGCATGGGCTATGTCTGCGAATTGCGCGCGCCCACGGTGCCTGACAATGGCGCCGCCGCATGAAGCTGGCAGAACTCCGCCGCTCGCTGACCCTGCGCGTCACGCTCGTGTTCGTGCTGATCGTGGCGCTCGTGTCGGCCGGGCTGGGCATGCATTTGTACCGCTCGTTCGTCGCGGAAATCGAGCGCCGCGATGATATTTTGTTGCTCGGTAAACTGCGGCAGATCCAGCAGCTGCTCGGCAATGCCGGCACGCTCGACATCATCCGCGAGCGGCCCCAGTATTTCCGCGACACCATGAGCGGGCAAGAAAATTCCCTGGTCCGCATCGTGCGCGCCGATGGCACGCGGTTGATCGATGTCAATCCGAATGGCGAGAACGTCGCGCATGCTGTTCCCGTCGCCGTCGATGCGCCCGTCACGGCCAGCGCGATTGTCAGCTGGACCAGCCGCGACGGTTATCCGGCCAGGGTGGTGGCGGCCAGCGCGCGCATTGGCGACCCGGCGCAGATGGCCGATATTGCCGTCGCCCGGGTGTATGGCGACCGCACGGCCATGTTTGCCGCCTACCGCTGGCAGATCGTCGTCTCCGTCGCCATCAGCGCGCTGGTGGCGGCGATTCTGGCCAGCGTGATGTTGTTGCGGGGATTGCGGCCGCTGCGCAATATCGCCGCCCATGCGGCCCTCGTGCGGCCGGGCAAGCTGGGGCAGCAGCTCGAGGCGCGCGGCGCGCCGACCGAGCTCTTGCCGCTGATCCAGGCCTTGAACGCCATGCTGGCGCGCTTGCAGGAAGGCTATGCGCGGCTGTCGCAGTTTTCCGCCGATCTCGCGCATGAATTTCGTACGCCCGTCACCAATCTGCTGGGGCAAAGCCAGGTCATGCTGGCCCGCCCGCGCAGCGCGCACGAGTATGAACAGCTGGTGTCATCGAATGTGGAAGAGCTGGAGCGGCTGTCGCGCATGATCGACAGCATGCTGTTCCTGGCGCGCGCGCAGCAGGATGAAATGGTGCTCGTCAAGCACGTCTTGCCCGTGCAGGACGAGTTCTTGCGCCTGGCTGATTTCTTTGAAGGCCTGGCCGAAGAGCGCGAGCTGGCGCTGGCCTGCCACGGCAGCGGCACGGTGACGGCCGAGCCGCAACTGCTGCGCCGCGCACTGGGCAATTTGCTGTCGAACGCCATCCGCCATGCGGCGCCGGGCAGCACGATTTTATTGCGTTCGCACACGACCAACGAGGGCGTGGAATTGAGCGTAAGCAACCTCGGCCCCGCCATCCCCGCGCGCCACTTGCCGCACCTGTTCGAGCGTTTCTATCGCGCCGATCCGGCCCGCAGCGACTCGGCCGCCTCCACAGGATTAGGGCTGGCCATCGTCACGGCCATCATGCAGTTACATGGCGGCAGCGCGAGTGTGGCGTCCGACGCTGCCGCCACGACGTTTACTTTGGTGTTTCCGTTGGAGGACAGTAGGTCGGATTAGCGCGCAAGCGCGTAATCCGACATCACCGCAGCGCCAACAATATTGTCGGATTACGCTGCGCTAATCCGACCTACGCAGCTTGGCCATTGTGCTGCCAATGTACCTCCTGGCCTTCGCGGCACATTGTTGGCCGTGGTGGTGGTGTCGGATTACGCCACGCTAATCCGGCCTACCCCATCTCCACCAAAAACTCATGCATGCCTGTATGCGGCAACTGCGCGCAGGCCGGCGCAAAGTGCGGCAACTGGCTCCATAGCAGCGGGTTGCCGACGATGTACACATAATGCTGCGCGCGCGTCAGGGCCACGTTGAGCAGGTTCGGCGTGGCTGCCGCCCATTGCGCGGCACCGGCCGTGCTGTCGTCGGCGCCGAGGACCAGCATCACCACGCTTTGTTCCTTGCCCTGGAAGGTATGCACGGTGCCCACCATCTGGCTGCTCCACTGGCGCAGCTCGCGCGCCGTCGGTGCCTTGCCGTAGCCGAGGCGGCGGTCCCAGTCCATATCGACGATGCGCGCGCGCAATTCGTTGCGCACGGCCTTGAACGGCGTGATCACATACATGTCGGGCAGCTTGCCGTCGCGGCGGTACAGTTTCAACAGCACTTCCAGCACGAAATCGAGCTGCACCGGCACGACCTGCTTGTAACTGACGGGGCCGACGGCGTCGATCCAGCGGCTGGGGCCGCGCGTCAGGCCGCGCGCGCCGGCCGGTGGCGTGCGTTCGGCCAGCCCGTAGACCATCTTGTCTTCGTAGGCGATGCTGTTGGCCAGCGAGAACATCGGCTCCACGCAGCGGCGGTGCACGCGCAGGGGGCTGCCGATCCACAGCGGCTGCGCGCTGCCGGCGCCGACGACGGCGCCATAGCGGTTGGCCTTGTCGGCCAGCGTCTGCACGGACACGCTGGTCGGCGCATAACTGCCATCCTGCGTATGCGGCGACAGCGACGATAAGGTTTGCACCAGGCGGCCCGGCACCGTGAATACGGGTTCGATCTGCAGCGGGTCGCCCACGACGACGGCGCGCTTGGCGCGCCACAGGCTGCCCAGCGCCGCTTGCGGCACGGCCTGGCCCGCTTCATCGATGAACAGCCAGCCCAGCGATTCGGGGCCCATGCCCTGGAACTGGCGCGCGAACGAGGCGAATGTAGTCGACACGACGGGCACCACCATGAACAGGCTGTGCCAGACCATGGCGACGTGCGACTGGTCGTAGGCGCGCTTGTTTTTCAGCAATTTCGACACGGCCAGCAAGTTGCCGCCAAAGCCGGGTCCGCCCTTCTTCGCCACTTCCGCCAGCCACGCTTCGTGCAGGGCCAGGGCCTTGGCGAACAGGCGCGAGCGCAGGCGCGCCAGGGCCGGTTCATGCCACAGGCCGCCTATTTGCAGCGCGTCGCCGTCCAGCTCGTCCAGGCTCGCCGGTGCGATGATGGTGGGGAAACGCAGGCGCGCGCGGCGCAGCAGTTCCGTGCTGTCATCCCATTCGCGCTGGCGCGATTGCGCCGTGCGCAGGGCGATATGCAGGCCGTGGCGTGCCCGTTCGCAGCGCGGCTCCAGCTCGCCCTTGAGCAGCAGCTTGATGGCGGAGACGTCGCGCGCGGCCTGGCGCTGCGCTTCGGCATTGGCGACGACGGCGTCCTTGTAGGCGCGCGCCTGGGCCGTGCGGAACAGGCGCGCAAAGAAGCCCGGTTGCGTCAATGCCACCAGGCGTTCCTCTTCCAGCAATTCCTTCTTGCTGGCGAGCAGGGTGTCCTGCTGCGCCAGTGCGCCGGACAGGGCGCCATTCGCCGCATCCATCTCTTGCTCGGCAGCAATCAGCGCTTGCTGGCTACTGTGGATGAATTCGGCTTCCGTGCAGGTGCCCACGGCTTGCCACAGGGCCGCGTACTGGGCGTGCTCGGCCAGGGCTTTTTCCACCACGTGTTCCGTTTCGCGGAACTCGCGCGCGGCCTGGGCGAAGCTGACGCCCTGGTAGCTGGCCAGCCACTGGCGGATATTCTGCGCATTCGGCGTCTTGCGCGCCGTGGTTTTGTCCCAGTCGTCGTCATAAAAATTGCTGACGAAGCGGCGGCGGTTGGCGCTATTGCCCAGGGCGCAGGACATCAAGCCCCACGGCGCTTCCGTCTCGTCCAGGGCGCGGTTGGCGCCATTGCCGTCGGCCACGACCCGGCGCGCCACGCTTTCAAAGTAGCGCGTGCGCGCCCATTCCTTGCCCAGCTGTTTCGGTTTGGGCAGGTCGCCGGAAATGTTTTCCACCGCCGCATTGTTCGACGAGGCGACGACCATTTCAAAGCCCGTCAGTTCGGGGCGCAGGCGGGCAATCGTGATGGGATCGCGCACGCCTTCGAAGGCCACGGCCACCTTGCCGATGAAGGCGTCGCCGGCGCGGTCCAGGCAGGACAGCACGCTGGCGCGGCGCACGATGTTGTCGGCGAACAATTCGCGCAGCAAGGTCGTCTTGCCCGTGCCGGGCGGGCCGTTGACGGAAAAAATACCGCGCTCGCTCAAGCCCGTGCGCGCGCCGTGGATGGCGAACTGCTGCATCAAACTCATGGCGTAGCTGGCGTCTTCCAGCCAGTGTCCCCGGTTCATGTTCGCCGGATTGAGCATGGCGGCCAGCGCCTGGCGTCCGGCCGGGCTGTACAGGTCGATGCGCTCATCCTGCGCCAGCGGCGTCAGATAGGCGGCGAGCGTCGCGGGCAGCTTGCCGCCACGCAAGGCGCGGATGATCTGTTCCAGGTCGTCCAGGTAAAAACTGTTGAGGATATCAATGCTCGGCTCCACCGCGTCGCCAAAGTCCAGGCTGCGGTTCGGGCTGGACGCCAGCGTATCGGCGTCCGCCACGGCGGTGCGTTTCTTGCGCGTGCGTAGTTCCAGTACGGCCAGCGGCTGGCCGGCGGACGGGCGGAAACCGGCCCAGTCCATCAGCAGGTCGGCCAATGCGGCGATTTCCATGCCGGACAGGGGCGCCGAGACATTGCCCGCCTCGTCCGTCACTTGAGGCGATAAGCGGCTGGCCGCGAAGTTGCGCAGGCTGTCCTGCAGCGCCAGCTGGCTGTCGCTGAAGGCGTCCAGGCTCAGGCCCGACCAGTCCGGCGTGCGCGCGCGGCCCAGCGCCCACGGCAAGGTCGACACGGAGACGGGATCGAACTGCGGCTCGCCCAGCGCATTGAGGTTCAGGCGGGCAAAGCACGAGCGTCCCAGCAGTTCTGTTTTTTCTGTTTCGGCCATGCTTTCCGGGCCGGATGCGGGCGGGCAGGCCTTGTTGATTTCAGCCTTGTCGAACACGCCGAGGAAGAGGGAGAAGCCGTCGATCTCGCGGTCGGAAGGCACTGGCCATTGCGTGGCGAACTGCGGCGGCAATTGCGCMAGCTGTTCGCGGTGCAGGAGACGCACGGTGGACTGGTCTTCAACGTCCGTGATTTGATTCAGGTCAAACGGGATAAAGAATTCGATCTTGTGCCAATACTCCAGGATAGCCAGGAGGCGCTGCTGTTCTGCCTGATTCATGATGACCAATATTTTGTAAAGCGAGCGAGGATTGTAAAGCGTATGCGTGCTGCACGTTTTGCACTTTTGCCTATTGCGCGGGCTTTGCCGCAAAAAAAGTGGTATTGGCGGACGAAAAAAAGCCAGGCAGCAACTTCCTGCCTGGCTTTCCCCGTTGCGATGTTGCCGGGTGTTAAAACTCTGGTATTAAAACCGGTGTTTTAAAACTCTTCCCATTCGCTCTCGGCGGCGGCGTTGCTGCGGCGCGCGGGTGTGGCCGCAACGGCCTTGCGCACGGGCGCGGGCTTGGCCGCGGGACGTGCGATGGCGGGCGCAGCCGCTGCCGGCGTGGCGCGCACAGGCGTCAGCTTGCTTACGCCGGCAACATGGTTGCCGGTTTTAAAGAAGCCCACCACGTGCGCCAGTTCGCTCGCCTGCTCCTGCATGCTTTGCGAGGCGGCCGCCGCTTCTTCCACCAGGGCCGCGTTTTGCTGCGTCACTTCATCCATCTGGGCAATGGCCATGTTGATCTGTTCGATGCCGATGGTCTGCTCGTGCGTGGCGGAGGTGATTTCTCCCATGATGTCAGTCACGCGCACGATGCTGTCGACGATGTCGCCCATGGTCTGGCCCGCTTCATTGACGAGGCGCGAACCCGTGTCCACGTTGGCGACGGAGGCGGCGATCAATTCCTTGATTTCCTTGGCGGCGCTGGCCGAACGGTGCGCCAGGTTGCGTACCTCTGTTGCCACCACGGCGAAGCCGCGGCCCTGTTCACCCGCGCGCGCCGCTTCCACGGCTGCGTTCAAGGCCAGGATGTTGGTCTGGAAGGCGATGCCGTCGATGACGCCGATGATGTCGACGATTTTCTTCGACGAGTCATTGATCGTGCCCATGGTGTCGACCACTTGCGCGACGATGCTGCCGCCGCGTACGGCCACCTCGGACGCGCTTTTCGCCAGCTGGTTCGCCTGGCGCGCATTGTCCGCGTTCTGCTTCACGGTCGAGGTCAGTTCTTCCATGGCCGACGCGGTTTCTTCCAGCGAACTGGCTTGCTCTTCCGTGCGTGACGACAGGTCGAGGTTGCCGGCGGCAATTTCGCTCGATGCCGTGGAGATCGCATCCGTGCCATGGCGCACTTGCGCCACCACGCCCAGCAGGCTGGTGTTCATGGCTTTCAGGGCGCCCAGCAGGCGGCCCGTTTCATCGCTGGAATTGACGGCGATGTGCGACGACAAATCGCCCGAGGCGACGGTTTCGGCCACGCTGACGGCCGCATTGATGGGATGGGTGATCGAGCGCGTGATGATCCACGCAACAAAAGCGCCCAGCAGCACGGCCACGCTGCCCAAGGTAATCATGGAAGCGCGCGCGCTGTTGCTCAGCGTTTCGGCGTCCGTTGCCGCCTGGGCCGCCTGCTCGCCTTCATATGCGACCAGGCTGTCGAGCGCGCCCAGCACGCGTTTCAGGCTCGGTGCCGCCTGCTGCGTCAAAAAGGCGATCGCCTCTTCCGTCTGGCCCGCATTGCGCAGCTCGATGACCTTGTTGTTCAGCGGCGCCCCCGATTTCAGGGCCGCGTCCAGTTCAGCCATCAGCGCCGTTTCCTTGTCCGTCGAAATTTTCTTTTGCAAGGTTTCCTTGGCGGCGCCGTACTTCTTGCGTGCTTCGCCGATCTTTGCCAGTTCCGCCTGCACCAGCGCTTCCGTCGGCGCCACCACAATGCTGGTAATCGCCAGGGTGATGTTGCGCACGTTGTCGCTCATGGTATTGGCGGCCGCCATCTTGACGTTTTTGTCGGCCACGATGTCGTGCGTGCGTGCGCTCAGTTGCCCCATGGAGTACAGGCCAACGAGCAAGACGGCCACCAGCAGACCGAGAACGACAGCAAATCCGATCCCGAGCCGGGTGCCGATTTTGAATTGTGTAAGTGACATGATTGCTTTCGTGTTGCGGAAGTGAGGGAAAACATCGACAGGCCAGGGCTACGGGTTTGTACGTAGGGGCAGCCAGCCTGCAATTGTTCCTCAAAATTTCGCACTGCAATACAAAAACTTGTATCAAGTCCGCGAAAAGTTTAAAAAATGGTAGCAAATTAAATAAGTTGTCGTGTGGAAACAACGAGCGCGGCGCCGGATGCGGGTTCAGTTTTCCGCAAACACGCGGGCGGCCAGGAAATCGATGAAGGCGCGCAGTTTCGGCGTCAGGTGGCGGCTGCTGGGCCACAGGATGCGAAAGGCGCCGTCGTGCCGGCGGTGCGTTTCCAGCACGGCGTGCAGGCGACCTGCTGCCAGCGCCGCGCGCACGGCAAAGTCGGGCAGGGCGGCGATACCCAGGCCGCTTTCGGCAAAGTGCAGCAGGGTGTCGACATTGTTGCAGTTGAGTACAGTCGGCAAGCCGGCCGCGTGCAGGGCTTGCCACTCGGGCAGGGGCCACGCTTCGACCTTGCCGCTGCTGGGAAATTTGTACAGCAGGCAAGTGTGATGCGCGAGGTCGGCGGGCAGCACCGGCGTGCCGTGTTGCGCCAGGTAGGCGGGCGCGGCCACCAGCTGCAGCTGGAACTGGCCCAGCTGGCGGCTCATCAAACGGCTGTCGGCGCTTTCGCCCGCGCGCACGACGGCGTCGTAGCCTTCCTCGATGACATCGACCCGGCGGTCGCTGAAATCGAGGTCGAGTTCCACCTGCGGATAGGCGCGCGCAAACGCGGCCAGCACGGGGTTGAGCAGGCTGCCCACCAGCGGCAGGCTGATGCGCAGCCGGCCCTGCGGTGCGCTCTTGCTGTTCGATAACTCCAGCTCGGCCGCTTCGATTTCTCCCAGGATGCGCCGGCAGCGTTCGAGAAACACGGTGCCCTCGCTGGTCAGCGCGATGCTGCGCGTGCTGCGGTGAAACAGGCGCACGCCGAGCCGCTCTTCCAGCCGCGCGATGCTCTTGCCCACGGCCGAGGCGGAAATGCCGAGCACCCGGCCCGCCGCGACAAAACTGCGCGTCTCCGCCGCCTGCACGAAGGCCGTGAATCCCGCCAGGTTATCCATGTCGCTTTAATTTCCTCACCTTTGATTGCGGATGCCGACGTCCGCACAGACAGAAACTATAGCCTGTTTTTCTTTGATCGCGCTTGCCTTACCTTGGCAGCCTGATCATTTGAAAGGCTACGCCATGATGTACAACTTCTCTCCCGCGGCCTTGTCCGCCCGTATCGACCCCTTGCTCGATGCCGTGCTGCGGCAGCAGCGCCTGGTGGGCGCCGTGGTGCTGGTGCGCCAGCGTGGCCAGGACGTGTACCGCCGCGCCGCCGGCTACCTGGATCGCGAGGCGGGCACGCCCATGGTGGAAGACGCCGTCTTCCGCCTGGCGTCCGTCAGCAAACCCATCGTTTCGACGGCCGCGCTGGCGCTGGTGGGACAGAACCGCCTGGGCCTGGACGACCCGGTGGCGCGCTGGCTGCCGTATTTTGCGCCGCGCCAGCCGGACGGCACGGTGGCGGCGATGACCGTGCGCCACTTGCTCACGCACACGGCAGGCCTCGACTACGGCTTTTTCCAGCCCCCGGGCGGCGCGTACGCACGGGCGGGCGTGTCGGACGGCATGGATGCGTCCCGTATTTCCCTGGAGGACAACTTGCGCCGCCTCGCTACCGTGCCGCTGGCGACTGCACCGGGCGCGCGCTGGGCATACTCGATCGCCACCGACGTGCTGGGCGCCGTGATCGAGCAGGCGGCCGGCATGCCGCTGGCGCAAGCCGTGGAACACTTGGTGACGGCACCGCTGGCCATGCGCGACACGGGTTTTATCAGCACGGACCCGGCGCGCCTGGCCGCCGCCTATGCGGACCGCGTGGCGGGAGAAGCCCGGCCGCGCCGTTTGCTGGACGAGGGGGAAGACCATCTGCCGTTTCTCGAAGGCATGGCCGGCTTTACCCTGTCGCCGGCAAGGGCGCTCGACGCGCAAGCGTATCCGTCCGGCGGCGCCGGCATGCTCGGCTCGGCGCCCGACTTCATGCGCCTGCTGGAAACCCTGCGACTGGGCGGCGCGCCGCTGCTGCCGCCTACGCTGGCGCGCCAGATGGGCACGAGCCAGACCGGTGCGTTCGAGCTGCCCTTCTGGCCCGGTCGTGGCTTCGGCCTGGGTTTTACGGTCTTGACGGACCCGCATGCCGCCGCCACGCCGGAGTCCACAGGCAGCTGGCGCATGGGCGGCACGTATGGCCACTCGTGGTTTGTCGATCCTGCGCAGGAACTGTCCGTGGTGGCGTTCACGAATACGGCATTGGAGGGCATGGCGGGGCCGTTCGTGACGGAACTGTGCCAGGCCGTATATGGCACCGGGACGCTGTCATGACGCGCCCGCACCCCATCGTCTTCCTCGCGCTGGGCCTGTTCGGCGTGTATTGCATCGAGTTTGGCGTGGTCGGCATCTTGCCGATGATCATGCAGCGTTACGGCGTGACGGCGGCGCAGGCGGGTTCGCTGGTGAGCCTGTTCGCCCTGGTGATCGCCGTGGGCGGTCCCTTCCTCGTGCTGCTGGCCACGCGCTGGCGCCGCAAGAGCGTGCTGATCGTCTCTCTGCTCGTGTTTGCGCTGGCCAGCGTGGCCTCGGCGTATGCGCCGCGCTTCGGGCTGCTGCTGGCGCTGCGCGTGGTGCCGGCCCTGTTCCACCCCGTGTATTTCTCGCTGGCCATGGTGGCCGCCGCCGCCCTGTACCCGCCGCAGCAGGCGGCGCGGGCGGGCGCGCATGCGTTCACGGGCACCAGCATGGGCATGGTGCTGGGCATCCCGCTGACGACGTGGATCGCCGCGCAGTATGGCTACGAGGCATCGTTCCTTGCCTGCGCCCTCGTCAACGCGCTGGCGGCGCTGGGTTTGTACCTGTTCCTGCCTGACACGCCGCGCGAGGCGCCGATGGCATATGGCCGCCAGCTGGCCGTGCTGCGCAAACCAGCCCTGTGGTTCACGATCGTCGCCGCCGTGCTGGTGTTTGCCGCCATGTTTGCCGTGTATGCGTATGCGGCCGCCTACCTGCAGCAGGTGGCGGGCTTGTCGGCGCGCCAGACGGGGTTGGCGCTGGTGGTGTTTGGTATCGGTGGCGTGGCGGGCAATCTGTTCGCGGGGCGCCAGCTGGGCACGCACGTGCTGCGCACGGTCTTGCTGCAGCCCATGCTGCTGGGGCTGGCGTACTGGCTGCTGTATGAATATGCGGGCGGCGGCATCGGCTGGGCGGCGCTGGCCGTGTTGCTGCTGTTCTGGGGGGCGGCGCATACGAGCGGGCTGATCGTGACGCAAGTATGGCTCAGCAGCGAAGCGCGCGAGGCGCCCGCATTTGCCATCGGCGTGTATATCGCCGCCATCAACCTGGGCGTGACCGTGGGCGCGCTGGCGGGCGGCATGGCCATCGCCCGCTATGGCATGCAGGGGGCGTTGGCCTGCGGCGCGTTGCTGGGCGGGCTGGCGCTGGCGGCGATTGGGGGGAAAGCGTGGCTGTACCGCCCGGCGTCAGTCCTCGATATGGTTCGGGATGCGAAACAGTAGATCCGTGTCGCCGATGTCCACGCCCGCCTGCGACAGCAAGGTGCTGGCCTGGCCCCGGTGGTGCGTCTGATGGTTGAAGAAATGCATGAGCAGGCTGAAGAATTCGCGCCGGTTCGGCCCCTTGCTGTTGCGGTAATCGAGCAGGTGGTCGAGGTCTTCTTCGCGGATCGACGCGGCCCAGTCGATGATGACCTGGTCCAGCCATTGCCGGTGCGCGTGCATGGCGGCAAAATCGTCGGCTGCGAACAGCGGCTGCGTGAGCGAGGCGGGCGGCGTGATGGCGCGGATGGGGTCAAGCAACGGGAAACCGGCCGGGTGCTTTGCGTAGCGCTGCAGCCACAGGGTATCGCCCACCATCACGTGGTTCAGGGTGGCCAGCAGGGAACCGAAAAAGGCGCCCCGCTCGCGCGCCAGCTCGCCGGGCGGCAGGCTGGCGGCTGCCGCGTAGACCTTGGCATTCATCCACTGGTTGTAATCGGACATCAGGCAAATGTGGGCGCAACGGCTCATGCTGGACTCCTTCAGTGGATGAATGATGATATTAAACGGATTTCAAAAACGCGCGTATACCGGCCAGCAGCATTTCAATGGCCATCGCCGTCAGGATCAAGCCCATCAGGCGCTCGAACGCCGTCATGACCCTTGGACCCAAGGCCCGCTGCAAGCGTTCGGCGCACAGGAAGACGGCCAGCCACACGACGGCCACGGCCGTCAGGCCCGCCACGTGGGCGATAACTTCGTTCATTTCATGCGAGGAAAACAGCAGCACGGTGGCCAGGGCCGACGGACCGGCCAGCGCGGGGATGGCCAGCGGCACGATGAACGGCTCGCCGCCCATTTCGTGGTCGCTATTGCCGGCGTTGGGTTGTGGAAACACCATGCGCATGGCGATCAGGAACAAAATCACGCCGCCGCCGATGCGCAGCGCCACTTCCGACAATTGCAAGGCATTCAGGAAATGGCGGCCGAAGAACATAAACAGCAGCAAGATGCCGAAAGCGATCAGGCATTCGCGCACCACGACTTTCCAGCGCCGCTCAATCGGTACCCGTTTCAGGGCATTGACGAACAGGGAAACGTTGCCGAACGGATCAGTGACGAGCAAAAGCAGGATAAAAGTCTGGAAGAAATTCTGTGTCATGGTGGTGTGGAATAAGGTCAACACCGCTGCCAGGATGGGCGCGGTGCGATAAGGCTTGCGATGATAACAAGCCCGGCGCTTATCGCCCATGATTATTGATGCATAGCAGCATTTTTTTTACGCGGCGATGACTTTAGCCTGGTAAAACGCCGTCGGCGTCGTGCCGAAATGCTTTTTAAACATGGCGGTAAACGCGCTTTGGCTCGTATAACCGTTGTCCAGGGCCACGTCGATGACCTTGCTGCCTTGCGCCAATTGCTCGAGGGCCCGCAGCAGTCGCGCTTGCTGGCGCCACTGGCCAAAGCGCATGCCCGTCTGTTTTTGGAACAGACGGTGCAAGCTGCGTTCGGTGATCGCCAGTTCCCGTGCCCAGTGCGCCACCGTCTGCTGTTCGCCCGGCTGTTCCATCAGCTGCGCGCAAATGCCGCGCAGGCGCGCGTCAAAAGGCAAGGGCAGGTACAGGGGGAGCACGGGCAGGCTGTCGAGCTCGTGCAACAGCAATTGCAGCAGATGCCAGTCGCGGCTGCCTTCCGCGAAGTCGGGCGCGATGTCGACGGCCGCCACGATCAGTTGCCGCAGCAGGGGACTGATGTCGAGCACGCAACTGTGGCCAGGCAGCAGTGGAGAATTGGCGCAGTTGACGAACAACGTGCGCATTTTCACGGCACCGCTCATGCGCACCTGGTGCGCGATGCCGGGCTGCAGCCACACGCCGCGCGTGGGCGGCACCACCCAGCGCCCGCCCTGCGCTTCGATGGTCATCACGCCCTCGATGGCATACAGCAATTGCGCATGCGTGTGGCGGTGCGCGGAAATCACGTGGCCATGCGCATAATCGACGGCCAGCGCCATGGCGCGCGCCGTGACGGGCAGCAACTCCTGAAAGGCGGGGGAGGAACAATCCATGAAAGAAGGTCAGTTTTGCGATAGATTCGGACATCTTAGCGTGAGAAGGCGCGGCGCGTCTGCGGCATGATGGTTCCCCGCAACTATTCTTGGAGTTACACATGCCTGTGCGCGCCTATCTGTATCCGTTTCTGGCCATGCTGCTGTGGGCCGGCAACGTTGTCGTCTCCAAGCTGGCCGCGTCCAGCATCGCTCCCACGGCCATCACCTTTTACCGCCTGGTGCTGGTCTTGCTGGTGATGACGCCGTTTATTGCCCGCCCCTTGTGGCGCAACCGTCATGCGCTGCGTCGCCACTGGTGGCAGCTGGCCCTGTGCGGCCTGATGTCGATGGCGCTGTTCCAGAGCCTGTCCTACCGCGCCGCTGAATCGACGACGGCGACGAATATGGCCATCGTCACGGCGCTGGCGCCGCTGATGACGGCACTGCTCAGCGTGTTGCTGCTGGGCGAGCGCTTGACGCTCGGCATGGCGGCCGGCGGCGTGCTGTCGTTTGGCGGCTTGTTGTACCTGGTGGGGCGCGGCGATGTGCTGGCCTTGTTGCATCAAGGCGTGCATGCGGGCGATGCGCTGATGCTGCTCGCTTCTCTGAGCTTCGCCCTGTACGGCGTGCTGCTGCGCCGCTGGCGTCTGTCCATTCCAGCCTGGCAAGCTATTTATTGCCAGGCGCTGGCCGCCCTGGCGTGCATGCTGCCGCTGTTCCTGCTGCTGCCGCCCGGCAGCGCCAGGCTGGACGCTACCGCCTTGCCTCTGATCAGCTATGCGGGCATCGGCTCGTCCATCGTGCTGTCCTATCTGTGGATCGAAGGCGTCAAACTGCTGGGGCCGAACCGCTGCAGCATCTACGTCAACCTGCTGCCTCTGCTGACGGCCTTGCTGGCCATCGTCTGGCTGCACGAAAGCATGCATGTGTACCACCTGGTCGGCGGCGGCATTTCGCTGCTGGGCGTGTTGCTGGCGCAGACGGTGCAGCGGCCGTTGTTTGGACGGCGTCCTCGCGTGTCCGGTCTTGCCTGAGCGGCCATGCATAATGGCGGTTTTTCGGCAGTGGTGTGGGCATGCGGCAAGCATTTTGGATGAGCACGATGGCGGCGCTGCTGGCGCTGGGTAACTTGGCGCCAGCGCAGGCAGCGCGTTTCTATGAAGGCGTCCCTATGGCCACCGCCAGCGTCGTCGAGCGCCGCGATGGCGGCGTGGTGCTGGCCTTCCTGCGGGAAAATGGCGAGGTCAACGGCTACTATTGCCAGTGCAACGGTATCAGTGAAAAACGCATGAACCTGGACAAATACGGCAAGGCCAGCATCGCGGCCGTGTTCCAGCTAGACCTCGACAGCGAAGGCGAAACCACGTTCGTGCTCAGCCGCAGTGGTAGTGCCTATGGATTGCATGCCTACCGCTACGAGCGCAGCGGCGGCCGGATGTTCAAGGTCTTGACCTTGCAGCCGGCCTTGGATGCCATCGTGCGCGGCGCGCAAACCATGGACGAGGCGCGGGTACGCGCGGCGCTGGCTCGTTTGCAGCTGATCGACTACAGCATCGCTTACGCGCCCACGGGCGTGGCCGAGTTCGACGCCATCGAGCATGCGTACGGCACCCTGGTCGGCTATTTCAATATCGATGGTGACTTGTTGCCGGGCAAGCCGGCGGATGCGCCTGCGTTTGCCTATAAAAAAACCTTCGAGGAAAAGGATGGCCATTTCCTCACGGTCACGTATTTGCTGGGCAAGGGCTGGCAAGGCGGGCGCGCGCCCAGTTATCACATCAAGTGGATCACCTGGGAAACGCAACCGCAGCGCTTTGCCGCCAGCCAGGATGGGCTATTCATCGAGTACGAAGTGAATTGCTGCAGGGGCAGCGTGTTTGCCCGCGGCCAGTATGCGCAGGGCAAGCGGACAGGGCAGTGGCACTATGAAGAGCCGCTCACCATCCGTTCATCTGGCGCATTTGTCGACGACAAGGCCGAGGGGCCGTGGACGTATGCAAGCGGCGACGAGACGACGACGGGCATGATGCAGCGTGGCCAGCGCACGGGACGCTGGGCAGTGAGTCCGGGTCTGGAGGAATGGCGCGACGAGGGCAAGGGCAACTACCAGGGCTTCGATACCTACCTCAAGGACAGGCTGGATGGACCCAGCGAGCGTCGCGTCGAAGGCGTGGTGCACTGGCAGGGCAACTATGTCAATGGCAAGAAGCAGGGCCAGTGGGTCGAACCTGGCGGTGGCGGTTTGTACGTTGACGACGTCAAGCAGGGGCCGTGGAAGAAAGCGACGCCGGATGGCGGCTGGCAAGTGTTGACCATGCTCAATGGCGAACCCGATGGCAAGCTGGAGCAGTATGCGGCCGATGGCCGGCTGGAACTGGCCGAGCATTACCGCCTCGGTGTCCTCGATGGCACGATGGAAAGTTTTTATCCGGATGGCAAGCGGCGTTATCAGGGGTCATTTGCCGAAGGCAAGCGCGATGGCGTGGAAATCCTGTTTTATCCCGATGGCGAATTGCCGCAATTTCAGCGCAACTGGCACAAGGGTGTGCTGCATGGCGTCAACATCGAGAATTTCCAGAACGGAAAACCGAAGCTGATCGGCGCCTACGACATGGGCAAGAAAACGGGCCGGTTTCAATATTTCCGCAGCGATGGCCAGCTCATCGAAGAAACCATGTATTAACTAATTGACTAGCATAAATGGCATTCCAGCGCGAGCGCGCACGATTGCGAAATGCCAGTTCTGCGCAAAAAACATCATCTACTTGTTACAAAGCGTGAAAATTCCAGACGGATGTTGCTACTGGTAATCTTTCCCTGTATCTTGCAGTCAGGAAATTAAAAATACGGGAAACCTCAACCTCGTTGCCCTGTATTGCACTCCTGAGGATATGCGCGGGCCGCCTTCCCCCTGCCGCCGCACACGCCGTATCGACCTGTCCTGAACAATTCACGTGACCCGCCCATCTGGCGTTTGCCGCTATCTCGTCCGGCATGCGCAGGCTTGGTTGCGCCCTTACCAAGGAAATTGCATGCTGTCGAATATAACAATAAAAATGCGCCTGATTGCCACCATGAGTGTGCTGGGTTTGCTGATCGCCTTGCTGGGCGTCATGAGTATCATCAGCCTGAAATCGGCCAACAACAGTCTCAACGAGGTCTACAGCAATCAGCTGGCCTCGACGCAGGCGATCGGCGAATCGCAAATTGCCCTGGGCCGCGCGCGGTTCACGATGGACCGCGTGATGGTGCACCCGGATGCGCCGGATGCCAAGGATACCCTGGCCCGCGCGGAACAATTTCTGGAAGCGTCCAACAAGTCGTGGAAGGTGTACCTGGCCTTGCCGCAGAGCGCGGAAGAAAAGCGCCTGTCCGACGACATGGACAAAAAGCGCAGCGATTACATGAACAATGGCGTGCTGGCCATGAGCAAGGCTTTGCGTGAAGGCAATATCGCGCAAGCGGACGGCTTGATGATGACGGGGCTGACACCGCTGTACCGCACCCTCGACCAGGCGGCCGAAACCTTGACGCAATACCAGGCCAGCTCGGCCGCCAAGATGTATGCGGAAAGCCAGGCCAGCTACCGCATGCAAGTGACCATGGCCATCGGCGGCATGATAGTGGGCGCCTTGCTGACCATTATTTCCAGCTTCTTGCTGCTGCGCGCCATCTTTGGCCCGCTGGACCAGGCCCTGCGCCATTTCGGCGCCATTTCCGACGGCAACCTGGCCAATGACATCGTCATCACGCGCCACGACGAGATGGGCGCCTTGCTGACGGGCTTGCAGAAAATGCAGGAACGCCTGTCGACCACCGTTCGCGGCGTGCGCGACGGCAGCGGCGCCATTGCCACGGCCAGCAATGAAATCGCCTCGGGCAACCTGGATCTGTCCAGCCGCACGGAACAGCAAGCGTCGAGCCTGGAAGAAACGGCCTCGTCGCTGGAAGAGCTGACCTCGACCGTCAAGCAGAACTCCGACAACGCGCGCCAGGCGAACCAGCTGGCCGTCTCCGCTTCGGACGTGGCCGTGAAAGGCGGCGCACTGGTGGCGCAAGTGGTCGATACCATGGGCACCATCAGCGAATCGTCGAAAAAGATCGCCGACATTATCGGCGTGATCGACGGTATCGCCTTCCAGACCAACATCCTGGCCTTGAACGCGGCCGTGGAAGCGGCCCGCGCCGGCGAGCAGGGCCGTGGCTTTGCCGTCGTCGCCACGGAAGTGCGCAACCTGGCGCACCGCTCGGCTTCCGCCGCCAAGGACATCAAGATGCTGATCGAAGCGTCGGTGCAGAACGTGGGCGCCGGCAGCGCGCTGGTCAGCCAGACGGGCACGACGATGGACGAGATCGTCTCCAGCATCCGCCGCGTGACGGACATCATGGGCGAAATCAGCGCCGCCGGCCGCGAGCAGGAACTGGGCATCGGCCAGATCAACCAGGCCGTGGCGGAGATGGATACCGTGACGCAGCAGAATGCGGCGCTGGTGGAAGAAGCGGCAGCCGCTTCGGAAGCGATGCAGGAGCAGGCGGCGGCGCTGGCCGAAATGGTCAGTATTTTTAAACTCGACGCCAGCCACAGCGGCCCGGCAGCGGCCAAGCCCGCCTTGCGCAAGCCTGTCGTGGCCGCCGCCAGCACGGCCTTGAAACGCCCGGCCTTGCGCCTGACGCCAAGCCGTACTGCCTCGGCAGCCGCTCCGGCGCAGCCACGTGCTGCCAAGCCCGCTGCAGACAGCAGCGGCGAATGGGAAGAGTTCTAATCTAGCGAGCTTACAGGGCCACCTTGCTGCACTGTTCCTGCAATAGCGCCGCCTCGGCCAGGGCCTGGGCGCGCGCTTCCTCTGCCGCCTGCTCCGCTTTTTCCAGTGCATCATGGCGCGCCTGCAAGGCCGCGCGCGCACGGACGAAGACGATCTTGATGGCCGCCATCACGGGTACGGACAGGAAGATGCCGACCACGCCCCCGAGCTGGTCACCGGCCAGCAAGCCGACGATCACCATCAGCGGGCTCACTTCCACGCCTTCGCTCATCAAATACGGGTTGACCACGTAATCCTGGAACAAACGGTAGGCGGCGATAAAGCCGATCAGCCAGAACACGTGCTCGAAGCCGCTGAAACCGGCCACGACCACGGCGATGACGGCCGCCGCCAGCGGACCTGCAAACGGGATGAATTCCAGCAAGGCGGCCGCGCCGGCCAGCAGCAGGCTGTACGGCACGCCCATCAGCGAAAAGGCGATGCTGTAGGAGACAAACGTGGCGATCGACAGCAGCAGCAGGGCGCGTACATAGCGCGACAGCAGGATGTCGAGGTCGTCGATGATGGCGCCCCAGAGTTTCTTGTTCGGGCGGTTCAGCAGGGACAGCAAGCCGTCGCGCATGTCCGGGCCTTCCTTGATCAGCAAAAAGCTCAGCACGGGCACCAGCACCAGATAGATCAGGTTGCTGGCCGCATGCATGACGGTCAAGCCCAGTTCCTTCGCCAGCGGCATGGCTTGTCCGGTGCCGCTGCTCAGCTGCGTCTGCATGAAGGACAGCAGGCGCGCGCGCAACGGCTCCATGAATTCCGGCAACGGGATGCGTTCGGCAAAATTATTCCCCTTGAGCAGGGTCGGCAGCTGATCGCTGAGCTTGATCGCCTCTTCCTCGATGCGCGCGCCGAAGATCGAGCCCAGCACCGCCACCAGCAAGATCACCACGAGAAAGACGATGCCGATGGCGGCCGTGCGCGGCAAGCGCTTCGGCCCATGGCGTTCCAGCAGCCCGATCAGCGGATACACGAGGTAGCTGAAGAAAATGGCAAAGACCACCACGATCAGGGTCGACGCGACCTTGTAGGTGAGAAAGAGCAGGAAGGCGATGAGGAACGCCGTCCACACCATCTTGGCAACACGCAAGTTAAAACCGAACATATGAATTCCTTAGGGAAGGATGCGACGCAAGCGTGGCTGGCTTGAAGGGCAGGGTGGGCAAGGCAGGGATGAGGCCGCGCCGCACGGCCGGAAATCATACCGCAAAATGCCAAAATGCCATGCTCTTGTGCGTAATGGCAATGCTTTCCCTGTTCGCTTTCCTTATTTTGTCCGCCAGCTTGCCACGGTAATGAGCACGCTGTCCTTCTTGCCCGGTTCGCGCAAGGTCACCGTGTAGCGGCCGCTCGTATCGCTGCCGGTGAACACGACCTTGTCGTCATGGCCCTGCACTTGCGCGCCCTTGGCCAGCTTGGCATAGGTGTTGAGCACCCAGTGGAAATCGGCATAGCTGCGCAGGGTGATGCTGGCATCGGGCAGGGGCTCGTCGCCGGCCTCGGCCGCTTCCGTGGGCGTGCGCATGGGCAAACCGGCGAGGCCTGCCGGTGCGATGAGCTTGCCGCCGCTGGCGCTGCTGTTCAATTCCGCGCTCGGCAGCAACAGGTGCAGCAAGCCGGGGGGAAAGCCGGGCGGCACGTCGCGGGGCTCCCAGCCGGGCTGGCCGGGACGCGTGGTGATGTATTCCACCGCAGCAATGCTTTGCCGCTGTTCCGGCGCAGCCTGTGCCAGCATGGGTGGCAACTGCCGCGCCCACACGAGCAGCGGCGCGGCCATCTCGTCCTCCGCGCCCGGCGGTACAAACACCGTCAGCACGGCGTGCGTGGACGGCAGGCATGCGGGGACGGCATCGCCGATGGCGGCCTGGCAATGACCGTTGACGAGGCCCAGCGCCAACAGCTTGCGTTGCGGATCGAACAGCATCGCGGCGCGCTGCGCGCCGTGTGCATCGGGGTTGATGGACGCCAGCACGGAACGCCCGTCGGGCAGCATGGTGCGCTGGATATCTGGCAGCGAACGCATGCTGTCGAGTACCTGGAGCGCGACCAGGGTATCGCCCTGCGTGTAGTTGCCGCGCGCATAACCGAGCAGCTTGAAGACGCCGGCGCGGATTTGCGGATGCTCGTTCAGGCTGAGCGGCGGCGAAGGCACGGAGACGGGCACGGTGGCGGCCACGAAGGCGGCGTCTTCGGCAGAAATGGCTTGTGCCATGCTGGAAAGCGGCAAGCACAGCGCGGCGCACAGTGACAGCATGTGCAGAGTGATTTTTCCTGGGGTGTTCAATGGCCATCCTGGTCGAAACGCCAGGCCGGTCCGGTTGCCGGCATGCGCGCGCCGCGATCTTAGCATTTCAGGAATGAAACGCTTTCTGCTAAGCTAGTCTATTGAATCACTGTCCCGTTTGCCATGGCCAAGATCACCATTTCCTGCAGTATTCCTGTTGACGATGAGGTCGTGACCGCGTTCTTGCACAAGTACGTGCTCCACTCGCGTGCCGGCGCGGCCAGGAGATTGCGCATGGGAGAGAAGGGCTGTTTCTATACCTGTTCTTTGTACCTGGACGACCATGCCAGGGTCAGCCAGCTGATCCGCCGCATGCTGGCCTTCTTTGAGAGCAAGAACATACCCTTGACCATCCTCAAGATCGGCGCGCAGGACAGTTGGGACGAGGTGGACCCCGAGCAGCGCGAGCCGTGGAAGATTGCGCCGCAAGCACTGCTGGCGCTGCTCGATGCAGTGCCGGACGCCGGCGTTCAGGCGGCGTTGAGCACGTAACGGTTCTTACCGCTTTTCTTGGCCTGGTACAAGGATTCATCGGCGCGCCGGTAGCTGTGCGACAAGTCCGCTTCCTTGATCAGTTCCGCCATGCCGATGCTGACGGACACCTTGCGTTCCGGCACGAAAGCCGCCTCGACGCTGTCGACCAGCTGCGCGGCAAAGGCGCAGGCCGCGTTTTTTTCGCCCAGGTAAATGACGGCAAACTCCTCGCCGCCCAGGCGGCCGCACAGGTGCTCGCCCGACAGCCCCGCGATCACGTCGGCGATCTTTTTCAGCACGTCATCGCCCACGTCATGGCCGTACACGTCATTGATCTGCTTGAAGTCGTCGATGTCGATCATCAGGAAATACGCGGGCGTGCGCGCCGTGCGCTGCAGGGTGCGGGCGCCTTGCGTAAACATGCGCCGGTTGTTGAGTCCGGTCAGGCCATCCTTGTAGGCCATCGTTGCCAGTTCGCACTGGGCCCGATAGTTATGAATGCGCAAGACGAGAAAATAGATATTCAGCGCCAGGCCGATGATCACGCTGATGGTGACGGCCAGCACGGGCCAATGCTGGTCGGCCTGGCCCGCATGCACGGGAAACTGCCCCAGCCCCAGGATGGCCCACACGCACAGCGACACGCCCAGGTAGTAGGCGATGCCGCTGAAGATGGGCGCCGTTGTCAGGGTGATCATCACCCCCAGCGGCAATACCCAGAAAGCGGGGTCTTCCGTGCCCAGCATCAGCACGCGAAAGCTGAAAGCGATGAACAGCACGCTGATGGTGCCGCTGGCGATAATCGCCTGCAAGGACTTCGCATACACGGTCAGCAGCAGCCCCACCAGCATGCCCGTCACGCCCAGCGCCGCCTGCGCATGCTCGAGCGAGGCGCGCGTCAAGGTCAGGCTGAACGTGACCAGCCAGCACGCCAGGCCAAACGTCAGGATGGCTATCGAAATGAAATGCAGTTCCTTGAAAAAGCGCTGCTGCTGCTTCCGTTCTCCTGAAAAGAACAGGTAATAGAAAGCAGGAGACAGGCTGCGCGAAGTGAACATTGCATTCGTCCAGGCAGACAACACGCCTTGCGGCAGGGACGCCTCCCGGCAACGGTAGGCGACATGGCGCGCGTACAAAACTAGTTGCGCTCAGGAACTAGTGTACTGGTTTCTTGGGGGGATGGGGGATCGGGGCGCGGAAAACGGCGGACAGTGTCCTGCTGCCGCCACAGTCGCTTCCACTCCCGGCGCCGGCAAGCGCTGCCTACAGGTCGCGCGCCAGTACCTGGCCGATCAAGTCCTTGCCAAAGCTGCGGTGCGCCTCTTCCTCGACCAACTGGAAGCCGGCCCTGTCGTAGAGGCGGCGGGCATCGGTGAGGATGCTGTTGGTCCACAACACCATTTTCGTATAGCCGACCTGGCGGCTGAAGCGCAGGCATTCATCGACCAGGCGGCTGCCGATGCCCAGGCCACGCGCGCAGGGATCGACGTACAGCAGGCGCAGCTTGGCCGTCGCGTCGTCCTGGCGCACGATGAAGACGGAACCGATCACCTTGCCGTCCTTCTCGGCGATCCAGCAGCGTTCACGGACAGGATCGAATTCCCGCACGAATTTGGCGAGGATCTCGGCAACGAGTGCCTCGTACTCATTGTTCCAGCCGTATTCCTGCGCATACAGCACGGCTTGGCGGTGGATGATCCAGCCCATGTCGCCCGGCTGGGGATTGCGCAGGATATAGTTGGGCGATGAGCTGGGCGTTGGCTCCCCCAGCAAACCCTGGATTTGGTCCATGGCAGCGACCAGCTCCTGCTGCGCCGTCGGCGGCAAGCGTTCCAGCATGGCGGCCACTTCACGCCGCGACGCCTCGACCAGGGGCGCGAGGGTGCTTTGTCCCTGTTCGGTCAGCTGCAACTGCGCCGCGCGCGCATCCGTGGGCGAGCGCGTCTTGGCGATCAGCCCCTGTTTTTCGAACCCGGCAATCACCCGGCTCAGATAGCCCGCGTTCAAGCCCAGCTCGCGGCACAGGTCCGCGCTGGTCAATTGCTCCCGGTGCGCCAGTTCGTAGAGGATGCGCACTTCCGTCAGAGAGAATGCGCTGTCCAGCAGGTGTTCATGCAGTACGCCAATCTGGCGCGTATAGAAACGGTTAAACCGCCGCACGATCTCCGTGCGTTCACTGAATTGATCGGTATGCATGTGGACGCCTTCCATTTAATTGCTTATGGCAGATTATTGATTGCTTTTGGCAAGCATGTCAATGCGGCGGCAGGATATAGGTGCACATAAAAAAAGCGGCCCCGAGAGGGCCGCCTTGGCTGCAACGCAAACCAGCAAGCTGGCTTACACGTCAATATTCCCCGCGCGCAACGCATTGTGTTCGATGAAGTTACGGCGTGGTTCCACATCGTCGCCCATCAGGGTGGTGAAGATTTGATCTGCCGCAATGGCGTCTTCGATCTGCACTTTTAACAAGCGGCGCACGGTGGGGTCCATCGTCGTTTCCCACAGTTGGTCCGGATTCATCTCGCCCAGACCTTTGTAGCGCTGTTTCGAGACGGTGCGTTCGGCTTCGTCGCGCAGCCATTGCATGGCCTGGTGGAAGTCGACCACGGCGATTTCCTTCATGCGCTCGCCTTCGCCGCGGCGGACAAACGCGCCTTCGCCGATCAGGCCTTCGAAGGTGGCGGCGCCGCTGCTCAGCACGGCGTAGTCCGGGCCTTGCACGAAGTCGGCATCGATGGCGCTGACTTTGATGTTGCCGTGGTGCATGCGCTCGATGCGCAGCATGTGTTTTTCCGACAAGTCATCGGAACGCACATGCACTTTCACGGCGCTGTCGTTGATGGCCGTCTGCAGGGCCAGGGCGGAAGCTTCCGCCAGGTCCAGGGTGGACAGGTCCAGCTGCACGCCCGTCATGATGGCCGTCAGGGCGGCGCGGTCGATGACGCGTGTCAGACGCGTCATGATGGTGTTCGACAGGTTGAACTTGCGTACCAGTTCCGTCAGGGTCTCGCCGGAAATGCCTTCCGCGCCTTCGCGCGGCACCAGCACGGCCGTGTTCAGCGCCACCGTCATCATGTAGCTTGCTTCCTCGGCATCATCTTTCAGATAGCGCTCGTCGCGGCCCGCTTTCACCTTGTACAGCGGCGGTTGCGCGATGTAGATGTGGCCGCGCTCGACCAGTTGCGGCATCTGGCGATAGAACAGGGTCAGCAGCAGGGTACGGATGTGGGCGCCGTCGACGTCCGCATCGGTCATGATGATGATGCGGTGGTAGCGCAGTTTGTCGACGTTGAATTCGTCCGGCCCGATCGAGGTGCCGAGGGTGGCGATCAGGGTGGTGATCTGCTCCGACGACAGCATTTTCTCGAAACGGGCTTTTTCCACGTTCAGGACTTTACCGCGCAGCGGCAGGATGGCCTGGAACTTGCGGTCGCGCCCCTGTTTTGCCGAGCCGCCTGCCGAGTCACCCTCGACGATGTACAGTTCGCACAGGGCGGGGTCTTTTTCCTGGCAGTCGGCCAGCTTGGCCGACAGGCCCAGGCCATCCATGATGCCTTTGCGGCGCGTCAAGTCGCGGGCCTTGCGGGCCGCTTCGCGGGCGCGCGCCGCTTCGACGATCTTGCCGCAAATGATCTTGGCGTCGTTCGGTTTTTCTTGCAGGTAATCTGCCAGGGTCTTGGCAACGATTTCTTCGACAGGACCGCGCACTTCGCTCGATACCAGCTTGTCTTTCGTCTGCGACGAGAATTTCGGTTCCGGCACTTTCACCGACAGGACGCAGGTCAGGCCTTCGCGCATGTCGTCGCCGCTGATTTCCACTTTCGCCTTCTTGGCGAACTCGTGTTCATCGATGTATTTGTTGATCACGCGCGTCATGGCCGCGCGCAGGCCCGTCAGGTGGGTACCGCCATCGCGTTGCGGGATGTTATTCGTGAAGCACAGCACTTGTTCATTGTAGGCATCGTTCCACTGCATCGATACGTCGACCGAGATATTCGTGCCCTGGTCCGACAGGCGCTCGCCCGTAGCCTGGAAAATGGTCGGGTGCAAGACCGACTTGGCTTTGTTGATGTATTCGACGAAGCCGCGCGTGCCGCCTTCGAAGGCGAAGATTTCTTCCTTGCCCGTGCGCTGGTCGGACAACTTGATGTTGACGCCATTGTTCAGGAAGGACAGTTCGCGGATGCGCTTGGCCAGGATTTCGTAGTGGAATTCCACGTGCGTGAAAATCTCTTCGTCGGCCCAGAAATGCACTTCCGTGCCGCGCTTGTCGGTGTCGCCGATGACCTTGATGGGCGACACTGCCACGCCGTCGCGCATTTCGATTTCACGGTTCTGCGGCACGCCGCGCACGAATTCCATGAAATGCACCTTGCCGTCGCGGCGGATGGTCAGTTTCAGCAGTTTCGACAGGCCATTCACGCAGGATACGCCCACGCCGTGCAAACCGCCCGAGACCTTGTATGAGTTCTGGTCGAACTTGCCGCCCGCGTGCAGTTCCGTCATGACGATTTCCGCCGCCGAACGCTTCGGATCGTGCTTGTCGTCCATTTTCAGGCCGGTCGGCACGCCGCGGCCATTGTCGGTGATCGAGATCGAATTGTCGCTGTGGATGGTGACGTGGATTTCGGTGCAGTGGCCGGCCAGCGATTCATCGATGGAATTGTCCAGCACTTCGAAGACCAGATGGTGCAAGCCGGTGCCGTCCGAGGTGTCGCCAATGTACATGCCCGGGCGTTTGCGTACGGCTTCCAGGCCTTCCAGGATCTGGATGGAGGCGGCGCCGTATTCTTCCGTTTTGGCCTGGATCGGGGTGTCTTGTGGATTCTCGGACATGGACTGCTTTCTCAAATAACGATTACTGATTGATTCGGGACTGCGGGCTTACATGCCGTAGGTCGGATTAGCGCAGCGTAATCCGACATGCCACGGCAGCAGATCGGGTTACGCCGTTCCGGCTAACCCGACCTACTTTGAGGCGCCAGGTATTCTTATATCCGCATCGGCATGACAACGTACTTGAAGTCGGCATTGTCCGGGATGGAGATCAGGGCGGACGAATTCGAGTCGCCCAGCGCGATGTTGACGTACTCGCATTTCAGGTTGTTCAGCACGTCCAGCAGGTACGTGACGTTGAAGCCGATGTCGACGGAGTCGCCGCCGTAGTCGATTTCCAGCTCTTCGACAGCCTCTTCCTGGTCCGCATTGGTCGAGCTGATCTTCATGCTGCCCGGGGTGATGATGCAGCGCACGCCCTTGAACTTGTCGCTGGTCATGATGGCGGCACGTTGCAGCGAGCGCAGCAGTTCATCGCGGCCGATGGTGAAGTCGTTCTTGTAGCCTTTTGGAATCACGCGCGTGTAGTCGGGGAATTTGCCTTCCACCAGCTTCGAGATCAGCTCGATGTCGGCAAAGGTCAGTTTCACCTGGTTGGCGGCGATGTCCAGTTGCACCGGCTCATCGTTCTCTTCCAGCAGGCGCTGCAGTTCGATGATGGTCTTGCGCGGAATAATCACTTCCTGGCGCGCGAACGTCTGCTCGGTGGCGACCTGGCAAAACGCCAGGCGGTGGCCGTCGGTGGCCACGGCGATGACGTTATTGCCATCCAGAACCAGCAGCAAGCCGTTCAGGTAATAGCGGATGTCTTGCTGCGCCATCGAGAAATGCACCATGTTGAACAGGTGCTTCAGCGTTTTCTGCGGCAGGGTGACGGACGCGTTGTAGCTTTCCGCTTGTTGCACGGTTGGAAACTCTTCCGCCGCCAGCGTTTGCAGGGCGAAGCGCGATTTGCCCGTTTGCACGGTCAGGCGCTTGTTGAGCAGGGTCATCGTGACGTCGCCCGATTCGGGCAGGGCGCGCAGGATGTCGAGCAGCTTGCGCGCGGCCACGGTGGTGCCCGTAACGTCCGCGCCGGAGCCGATTTCCGCGTGCGTGGTGATCTGCACTTCGGTGTCGGTCGACAGGAAGGAGACATTTTCACCGTCTTTGCGGATGAGGATATTGGCCAGAATCGGCATAGTGTGCCGACGCTCGACAATACCGCTCACGATCTGCAGTGGCCGGAGAAGGGTATCTCGGGTGGTTTTGACCAATTGCATATTTATCCTCAATGTATAGGTTGAACAGTACGACGTTTAACGTATTAATTTAACAATTCTTGCCATGGGGAGCCCCGACAGACCGGCTGCGGCGCCCTCCCAGATAATAAGGGTAAAGCACGTTTTGAGCCAGTCTTGCCCAGTCGTGCTTGCGACGCCTGACAAAACCGTAGCGAGCGGCAGTGAGTCGTGGCCGAGACGCGGAGCTGTGCTTTAGCACAGTGAGCATCGGAGGCCGCGAATCGCGACGCGCAGTAGATTTGGTCAGGCGTTCTTAGCCTTTCAATGTTTGCTCCAGTACATGCAATTCATGGTTGCATTCCGGATTCTTGGTGCGGTCCAGCGCGATCTTGCGCACGGCATGCAGCACCGTGGTGTGGTCGCGGCCGCCGAACAGCTCGCCGATTTCCGGCAGGCTCTTCTGTGTCAATTCCTTGGCCAGGTACATGGCGATCTGGCGCGGCCGGGCGATATTCGCGGGGCGGCGCTTCGAATACATGTCGGCCACCTTGATATTGAAGAAGTCGGCCACCGTTTTCTGGATGTTTTCCACGGAAATCTGGCGGTTCTGCACCGACAGCAAGTCCTTCAGGGCTTCCTTGACGATATCGATGGTGATGTCCTTGCCATGGAAGCGCGAATACGCGAGGATCTTGCGCAGCGCGCCTTCGAGCTCGCGCACGTTCGAGCGCAAATGCTTGGCGACAAAGAAGGCCACGTCGTCCGAGAAGGTCACGCCTTCCTGCTTGGCTTTTTTCAGCAGAATCGCCACGCGCATTTCCAGTTCCGGCGGTTCGATGGCCACCGTCAGGCCAGAGTCGAAGCGCGAAATCAGGCGGTCGTCCATGCCCGTGATTTCCTTCGGATATGTATCCGAGGTGATGATGATCTGTTTCTTCGCGGCAATTAATGCCTCGAACGCATAGAAAAACTCTTCCTGCGTGCGGCTCTTGCCGCCAAAGAACTGAATATCATCGATCAGCAGCATGTCGAGCGAGTGATAGTAGTGCTTGAAATCGTCGAAACCCTTGCGCTGGTAAGCGGTCACTACGTCGCGAACGTACTGTTCCGCGTGGATGTAGCGGATTTTCGCGCCCGGGTTGTCGGCCATTACCTGGTTGCCGATGGCATGGATCAAGTGGGTCTTGCCAAGGCCGACGCCGCCGTAGAAGAACAGCGGGTTATACGACACGCCCGGATTGTTCGCCACCTGGATGGCGGCGGCGCGCGCCAATTGGTTGGCTTTACCGGTCACGAAGCTGTCGAAGGTCAGGTCGGTGTTGATGCGGCTCTGCTCGCGGCGCGGCGCGGCGCCGATGCTCAGTTCCGGCACGCTGGGCTGCGGCTCCGCCGGGCGCGCGCTGGGCGCGCCGCCATTCGGATCGCTGGCCGGGGTGCTGGCGGCAACGGGCTTCTTCGGCAAGGCCAGGCGCGGGTCGAGCACGAACTGCACTTCCGTCGGCGCTTCGAAATACTGTATGGCCAGCGCGGTGATGCGGCTGGCGAACTGGGTCTTGACCCAATCGAGCTTGAAGCGATTGGGCGCAGCAATGCGCAGCTTGCCCTCTTCGTAATCGAGAGGGATAAGCGGTTTGATCCACGCACTGAATTGTTGCGGTGTCAGCTCCAGTTCCAACTGCGCGGAACAGGCCTGCCAGAAATTATCCATGTATGTCTATGTGAAAAGGTGTGGGAGGGCGTATCGATTCTGCCCTGCGGTCACCGTGTTGCAAGGCCGGCGTCGCGCGAGGGCTCGCCACACGTAACGCGCTATTCTACTCCCGACTGACAAAGTTATCCACAGGCACGACGCTTATTTTTCTGTGGCGGGGTGGGGCGCCATGTGTATAAGAAGCGACTTATCCCCCGGTTATCCCGTCACAGGCAGTGCTGGCGCGGCCTGCGGCGCAGGTGGGGAGCCGCGCGGAAATTTCCAGGCGATCACGGCAATCCTTGACAAGAGGGGGGCATATGCTGAATAATTCAGGGTTCCCCGCCCGTATTCCGTGTTTATTCATTTGGAACGACAATATGGACTAAGCGTGGATTAACGACGCAGTACCAAATCGTAGCGAGCGGTGATGAGTTGTGGCTGAGGCGCGCAACTGTGCGAAGGCACAGTGAGCACCGGAGGCCGCAAATCGCTCCGCGTAGTCGATTTGGTGCGCGTTCAAGCGGGCGATGAGATTGGCCAGCTTGTGCCTTGGCATAAGTGCGCGATTGTCATTGGCACCAAAAACTGACGGGACGTCAGACCCGATTTTGCATTTTTTTTGTTTTTAGCGAGACCAACATGAAACGTACTTACCAACCTTCCGTCGTTCGCCGCAAGCGTACGCACGGCTTCCGCGCTCGTATGGCTACCCGTGGTGGCCGTGATGTGCTCAACGCACGTCGCGCAAAGGGCCGCAAACGTCTGGCCGTCTAGGCTTGTCGTTGACAGCTGATCGCGTGGCTAGCTGTACTCCAGTCGGCAATCAACGCGAAGGTTCACACGACTTCGCGCGCTTTCGGCGTATCGTTAAAACGGATGAATTTTCATCCGTTTTTCGTTTGCGCCCTTCGCAAAAAACAGCGCATTTTGTGCTGTACACCCGACACAATCAATTGCCGCATGCGCGGCTGGGCGTCGTTGTGGCCAAGCGTTTCGCGCCGCGCGCGGCGACCCGCAACACGATCAAGCGCGTCACGCGCGAGCTGTTTCGCAACAGCGCGATGCCGCCGGTCGATTGCGTGGTGCGTTTGTCGCGCGCCGTCAACAGCAAGGATGGCCCGGCCACCACGACCAAGCTCAAAGCCGAGCTGCGTGAAGAATTGCGCCGCCTGTTCGCGGCGCAAATCGCCGCCCAGGCCCGCTCGTCTGCCTCTGCTGTTGCTGCCTCACCACCGTCCGCGCCATGAAAACCCTGCTGCTGTTCCTGCTGCGCGCTTATCAGTTGCTGATCAGCCCCATGCTGGGACAGAATTGCCGTTTCTATCCGAGCTGTTCGCATTACGCGATGGAAGCGCTGCGCGTGCACGGCACGGCCAAGGGCAGCCTGCTGGCTGCCAAGCGCCTGTGCCGTTGCCACCCCTGGAATGAAGGGGGCCACGACCCGGTGCCGCCGGCCGATGGCAAACAATCTTCAACGACCGCTTGCGGTTGCAACCACTCCTGACAAATACCCTAATGGATATCAATAAACGTACCATCCTGTGGATCGTGTTTTCCGTCTCGCTGGTAATTCTCTGGAACGAATGGATGATCTCGAACGGCAAGCCGTCGATGTTCTCCGCGAACACGGAACAAACCGCCAAGGCGCCTGTCACCCCGGCCAAGACGGCCGCCCTGGCTGCCGCCGGCGCGACCGCCGTGCCAGGCGAAGCGACCGATCCCGCCGCGTTCAAGCGCGAAGTGATTACCATCACGACCGACGTCATCAAGGTCGATATCGACACCCTGGGCGGCCAGGTCAAGCGTCTGGAATTGCTGAAGTTCAAGGGCGCGGGCAATCCGGGCTGGTTCGGCGGCTGCTTCGGCCTGTTCAAATGGTGCCAGCCTGATGAAGGCAAGCAAAACGAAGTGCTGTTCGACGAAGGCGCGAACCACACCTACCTGGCGCAATCTGGCCTGGTCGGCGGTCCGTTCCCTACCCACGCGAGCGGTTTCACCGTGCAGCCGGGCGTACGCACCCTCGGTGACGGCAAGCAAGTGCAACTGGTGATGGAAGCGGTCGAGGGCGGCGTCAAGCTGACCAAGACGTTTACCTTCAAGCGCGGCGACTACGTGATCGACGTGCGCCACGACGTGGCCAACGTGGGCGCGGCCCCTGTCACGCCGCAGCTGTATCTGCAACTGACGCATGACGGCAACAAGCCGGTCGGCGACTCGTTCTTCAACAGCAGCTTCACGGGTCCGACCCTGTACACGCCGCAAGACAAGTACCAGAAGCTGACGTTCGAGAAAATCGAAAAAGCGGCCGTGGAAGACGAGAAGAAGGGCAACGACAACGCCATGAAAGGCCTGCATCCGGCCACGGCGAATGGCGGCTGGTTTGCGATTTCGCAACACTTCTTTGTGTCGGCTTTCGTTCCGCCTGAAAACGCCAAGCGCGATATCTTCACGAAAAAGCTCGGCACCAATCTGTACGCCATCGGCAACGTGCTGCCATTGCCGACCCTGGCGCCAGGCGCCTCGGCCAGCATGGACAGCAAGCTGTACTCGGGGCCGCAAATCGCGCACTTGCTGGAAAATGTTTCCCCTGGCCTGGAACTGGTCAAGGATTACGGCTGGCTGACCATCATCGCCAAGCCGATCTTCTGGGTCATGGAGCACATCCACAGCGTGCTTGGCAACTGGGGCTGGACCATCATCGCCTTCACGATCCTGATCAAGCTGGCGTTCTTCCCGCTGTCGGCCGCCGGCTACCGCAGCATGGCCAAGATGAAACTGGTCACGCCGAAGATGCAGGCGATCCGCGAGCGCTACAAAGGCGATCCGCAAAAGATGAACCAGGCCACGATGGAGCTGTACAAGACGGAGAAGATCAATCCGCTGGGCGGCTGCCTGCCGATCCTGATCCAGATGCCCGTCTTTATCGCCCTGTACTGGGTGCTGAACGCGTCCGTGGAAATCCGCGGCGCGCCATGGATCGGCTGGATCACCGACCTGGCCCAGCATGACCCATGGTGCATCCTGCCGGTGCTGTACGCGATCTCGATGTACATCACGACCAAGCTGAACCCGGCCCCGGCCGATCCGATGCAAGCGAAGATGATGCTGTTCATGCCGTTGGCATTCTCGGTGATGTTCTTCTTCTTCCCGTCGGGCCTGGTACTCTACTGGGTCGTCAACAACGTCCTGTCGATCGGCCAGCAATGGGTGATCACCAAGAAATACGCGCCGTCCACTGTGTAAGCAGGGGTAGCGAAGTAAAAGCCCGCCTAGTGCGGGCTTTTTAATTCTTGTAGGTCGGATTAGCGTGGCAAGGCCACGCGTAATCCGACACTATCGCCAGCGTGTGCTGCGTCGGCCTGCGCACTGCGCGCCAAGCCGACCTACGTTGCCGCACCTTCCCTTGCCGTACCTATTACAATATCCCCATGAAACTCGACTCTTCCCCTATCGCCGCCATCGCCACCGCACCGGGACGCGGCGGCATCGGCGTGGTACGCGCCTCCGGCAAAAACCTCGCTCCATTGATGACGGCCCTGTTCGGCGCGCAGCAGTTGAAACCGCGCCACGCCACCTACCTGCCGTTCACGGATGCCGATGGCGCCATCATCGACCAGGGCATCGCCATCCACTTCAAGGGCCCGCATTCCTACACGGGCGAAGACGTGCTGGAATTGCAGGGCCACGGCGGCCCCATCGTGCTGCAGTTGCTGCTGGCGCGTGTGCTCGAAGCGGGCAAGGACAGCGGCTTGCGCCTGGCCGAACCGGGCGAATTCACGCGCCGCGCATTTTTGAATGACAAGCTGGATCTGGCGCAAGCCGAAGCCGTGGCCGACCTGATCGACGCTTCCACGGAAGCGGCCGCCAAGTCCGCCTCGCAATCGCTGTCGGGCGCGTTCTCGAACACCATCCACGCGCTGGTGGAACAGGTGACGGGTCTAAGGATGCTGGTCGAGGCCACCCTGGATTTCCCCGAAGAAGAGATCGACTTCCTGGAAAAATCGAACGCGCGCGGCCAATTGAAAGCCGTCATCGAAGCCTTGCATAAAGTGTTTGCCCAGGCGGCGCAGGGCGCGCTGCTGCGCGAAGGCCTCAATGTCGTGCTGGCCGGCCAGCCGAATGTCGGTAAATCGTCCTTGTTGAATGCGCTGGCGGGCGCCGACGTGGCGATCGTCACGCCGATCGCCGGCACCACGCGCGACAAGGTCAGCGAAACCATCCAGATCGAGGGCATTCCGCTCAATATCATCGACACGGCCGGCATCCGCAGCGCGGGCGACACCATCGACGCCGTCGAGCGCATCGGCATCGAACGCACCTGGGGCGAGATCGGCAAGGCGGACGTGATTTTGCACTTGCTCGACGCCGACCACGGCCCCACGCTGGCCGATGAAAGCATCGTCGCCGCCTTCCCGGAAGGCGTGCCCGTGCTGCGCGTGTGGAACAAGATCGATCTGTCCGGCCACAAGCCCGGCGTCGACAGCATGCCGGACGCCACCCACGTGTATCTGTCGGCGCACGAGCACATCGGCATCGATCTGCTGCGAGCCGAGCTCTTGCGCATCGCCGGCTGGCAGCAGACGGGCGAATCGCTGTACCTGGCGCGCGAACGCCATCTGATCGCCTTGAAATCGGCCGGCAAGCACCTGGACATCGCCGCCCAGCACGCGGCGCAGGACGACCAGTCGCTGGACTTGTTCGCCGAAGAGCTGCGCCTGGCGCAGGTGCAGCTGTCGAGCATCACGGGCGAGTTTTCGCCTGACGATCTGCTGGGCGTGATCTTCAGCCGTTTCTGCATCGGCAAATAAGGAGAATGCGATGAAGCTGGTGTTAGCCGTCATGTTCGCCTGCCTGCCCATGCTGGCTGGCGCACAGGAAAAACTGCCGAAAGACGTGGCGCAGTTCGCCGAGAATGCCGAGATGTGCGAGCATTTCGCCGGCGAATGGGATGACAATGACAAGGCACGCCAGCGCGAGATCACGCAAGCGATAGAGCAATCGTGCGGGCTTGCGCAACGGCAGTGGAAGCGGCTCTCCGCCAAGTATGCGGGGCAGCCGAAGTGGCGAAAAATGATAGATGAGCAGGCCAATGACGCGGTGCGCAGCTACCGAAAGTCAAGCTAGCATCTGCCCCGTTGAGAATTATCATGAAGTCCAAACTGCGCTGACGTAATCTTGCTGAGCGGCCTTGAAGTGCCGCCAGGAAAGGAAGCGCCATGGACAGCGAACAGCCGGAAGTCGTGGAAAGCAGGGGGATGGTGGCGCCGCCATTGCCTTCCCTGCCGCAATTGATCGCAGCGCTGCCGCCGAAAGGTGCATGCTGGTATTGCGACAAGCCGCTCGATGCCGTGCGCCGTTTCTGTTGCAAAAGTTGTTGCGTGGCGTATGCGGAAGAGGCGCAGTTCAACAGCTGAGCGGCAGCGCGCTGAGCGCTAGCGGCGCCGCAGCAGGGCCGCCAGGGCGCCGTCGAAATCGAACTCGTGCGCGGCAGCGGCCACTTCCTGGTAAACGTTCACGCCCAGGCTGGCGGCGAGCAGGCTGGCCGAGTTTTCCAGGATGTCGATGGCGGCGCCGTCGCCTTCGCGCAGATGGCTGGCCAGGCGCGCCAGCAGCAGCTGGATGGCGGGCGCGGCCGGGTCGGGCGCCACGTCCTGCGCCGCCGTGTGGGTTGCCTCCGGCGTGCCCAGCATGCTGCTGATGGCACCGAGCAATTGATCCTGCGCCAGTTCCAGCTGCTGCATCTGCTGGGCCAGGTCGGGCGCCTGCGCACGCAGTGCCGACTCCAGGGTTGCCGCCAGGCCATGTACGTGGCGCGCGCCGATCATGCCGGCGGCGCCTTTCAGGGTATGCGTCTTCAGGCGCGCGGAAGCGTAGTTGCCCGTGTCGAATTCGGCACGGATCTGGCACGGCGTGGTGCCATGGTCATGCAGGAAGCGGCGCAGGATTTTCAGATACAGGATGCGGTCGCCCATGATGCGGCCCAGTCCGTTCTCGACGTCGAGAATACGGACCATGTCGGATGCCGCAACGGCGGCATCATCATCGCAAGTGGCGTGTGGTTTCAGCATGCTGTGCAGAGCGCCCCAAAACTTGTCAATTGCTGTAAAGCAGGAACTGCTATTTTACATCCAGTCGTCGTCGATGCTGCGCCCGCTTGGCGAGGCGAGTCGCCCTAGCGCGTGCTGAATGACCAGCTTTGCGTGACGTCCGCGCCATTGACTTTGCCGATGAAACTCACGTCATAGCTGGTGTTCGCGTTCAAGGCCGCCAGCGGGATGATGGATGCGGCCGAGACGGGCGTATGCACATCGTTGCCGCTGGTGAGCAGGCGCACGGCCAGGTCCGCGGAGGCGCCGCGCTGGCGCACGCTGAACGCCGTCACGCTGACGGGCGTGCCGTAGTTGGCATGCACGCTGATCGGGTAGCCGACCACGTCCTGGTTCGGCACGGGATCGGGCGATTCGTTATTGCTGGAAAAACTGACGGCCACCTTCTGCTGTCCGCTGTAGGGGTAAGTGACGATCTGTCCCGCCGCCAGCCCTGGGCCATAGCTGCGGTTGCCGGCCAGGTCGGTGGTGAAATATGCATAGCCCGCGCCGCTGACGGCCGCGCCCGCGCCGGCTTCCTTGAACAGCGGCTCGAAAATGACGAAGCGGTGATAGATCGCCGTGACCAGTTCTTCGGCCAGGTAAAAGCCGGACGTGTTGCTGGCGCCGGCGATGACTTCGCCCTGCAGCGAGGTGACGACGTAGCCGGCCTTGGCCAGGCGGTCGCCCAGTGTGACGCCCGTAAAGCCGGGCTTGCCCTGCACTTGCTCGTGGGCCACCGTATTGTTGAGATTGAGATAGCTGGAATGGCCGAGGGCCGCGCTGTCGATCAGGCTATTGCGCACCAGCGGCGACAGGCCGATCTGGCTGCGCCGGTAGTTGAACCAGTTGAAGCCATCGGTGGCAATATTGTTGCTGAGGACGGGAGCACCCGGCTCCTGCGTCAATTGCCCGGCCGGGGTCGAGTTGCTCAGCGACGTATTGCCGCTATCGCTGCCGCCGCCGCAGGCGCTCAGCAGGGCTGCGCTCAGCAGGGCAGGTATCCAGTATTTCCAACGCAGTGACGAGGCAATCAAGTCGACTCCTGTATAGGTAGGCGGGCAGCGGTGGGGTCAGCGTGCTGTCCTGTAAAACGATTCTAAGGTATTTTGATCACGCGTAGAGCATCCGTGAAAAGATATGTCGTGCTCGTGCGCGGACGGTGCCGCCGCCGCGCAGGGTAGAATGGGCGCAGCGCAGCGTTTGCCGCTGCATTGCCTTACTTCCGTTTTTTTTGATTGCCCACACATTTGAACACATTGCCCAAGTCGCGCCTGCAGCGCGCCAAATACGCCTTGCCCAGCATGGTGACTTTGCTTTCGATAGCCTGCGGTTTTGCCAGCATCGTCATTTCCGTCGACAACGCCGCCGTGGGCGACGCGGATGCCTACCGTCTGGCGGCGGCGCTGCTGGTGCTCGCCGGCGTGTTTGACGCGCTCGACGGCTACGTGGCCCGGCTGACGGGGACCAGTTCGCAGTTCGGCGTGCAGCTCGATTCCATCGCCGACGTGATGAATTTCGGCTGCGCCCCGGCCGTCCTGTTGTATTGCTACGGCTTCGTGCAGATGGGCGTGCACGATCCGCTGCTGCTGCGCTTTGGCGGCATGGCCAGCTTCTTCTTTGTCGCCTGCGGGGCCATGCGCCTGGCGCGCTTCAATGTGAACGTGGGGCGTACCGATCCCCTGTATTTCGTCGGCATGCCGATCACGGCCGGGGCCGCTTGCGTGGCGGCCGTGGTGGTAGCCTGGCCGGCGCCCATCGATTCCATGCTGCACAGCTATCTGCTGATGCTGCTGCTCGTCGGCGTGGGCAGTCTGATGGTGTCGACCTTGCGTTTCCCCAGCTCCAAGCAAAAGAAAAGCCTGGCCGCGCTGCTGGTGCTGATCCTTGCCATCGCCCTGCTGGTGTGGCTGAAGACGAGTTTCTTTGCGCTGTTCTTCGCCGTCTACATCGCCGCCACCCTGCTGCTCAACCTGGCGTGGCATCTGGGTTGGCGCGGTATTGCCTTACCCCAGGTTTTTAATGACCCGGACGAGATCGACTAGGCCACCTCGTGCCCGCGCGCGGCGCGCAGGATGGCGAACCAGTCGCTGCGGCTGAGCGTAAACTGCGTGCCTTCCACGGCCACGCCCACGGCCTCGATGCGGCCCGTGCCCGTCAGCGGCAGGGGGCGGCACGGCAATTGCATGATCCACGCAAATACCACGCTGGCAAACGGCCGCTGCAGCTGGTCGGCGATCTGCTTGATGACATTGCGCAAGTTTTCCACATTCGCGTCGCCGCCCTGGAACAGGCGTCCGCCCGCCAGCGGCGACCAGATCATCGGCGCCACCCCCGCGTCCTGCAAGCCGTCGAAGGTTTCGTCGAACAGGGGCGCCACGTGCAGCGGCGAGCATTCCACCTGGTTCGTCACCAGCGGGAAACGCCGGTGCAGGCATTCGAACTGGTGGCGGCTGAAGTTCGACACGCCAAAGTGCAAGACCTTGCCATTTTGCTTCAATTGGCTGAAGGCGCCGGCGATCTCGTCGAAATCCATCAGCGGGTCGGGACGGTGGATCAGCAGCAAGTCCAGCCTGTCCGTCTGCAACTGGCGCAAGCTGTGTTCCACGGAGCTGATGATGTGCGCCGCGCTCGTGTCGTAATGCTGGATGGCGTGGCCGGGACGGTGCGGCGAGAGCAGCTTGATGCCGCACTTGCTGACCAGTTCCATCTTGTCGCGCAAGCCCGGCTGCAGGGCCAGCGCTTCGCCAAACAGCCCTTCGGCGCTGTAATCGCCATAGATATCGGCATGGTCGAAACTCGATACGCCCAGCGCCAGGCATTGCTCGATGAAGCTCAGACGCTGCTGCGCCGACATATTCCACTCGCCGATGCGCCACATGCCGGCGACGATGCGCGACAGTTCGGGACCGTTGCCGCTTAAACGGCTGCGCGGCGCTTGCAGGCTGGCGGGAAATACATGGCTCATGGGCTGGCTTTCTGGTGGTGGCGAAGAGGGTGACGCCACGATTATATCCAGAGCTACAACATGCTGCGGATAAAGCGGCAGCAACGCTCCTGCAGGGCATCGTCGAGCTGGCCGCCCAGTTGCATCTGGTACACGAGCGCCGATTGCAGCATGAAGGCGAACAGGCGCAGGTCGAGGTCGGCGCGCACGCCGATGTTGACCAGGCGCTGCACCACGAGGGTGATCCACGGCGCGACGATCTGCTCGCGAAAGCGCAGTTGCGCCGCCGCATCATTGTGGATCAGCACCAATAAATCGCAGGTGAAGCGGCCGTCGGCGTTCAGGTTGTCGAAGATGCGCGCGCAGATCGCCTCGATTTCCTGGCCGTCCGGCATGTCGAGCGCGCGCTGCAGCTTTTCCGCCGTGCGCTTGACTAGCGCGTCGAGCAGCATGTCTTCGCGCCGCGGCCAGCGCCGGTAGATCGTCTGGCGCCCCACGCCGGCCACGTCGGCCACCATCTGTATCGTCACCGCATCGAGCCCATGCTGGCGCACCAGCATGACGATCGCTTCCAATACCGCATCTTCCACGCCCGCCTTGCGCGGGCGACCACGCACCGGTGCCTCTTTTTTGATCACGTCTAGCCTGTCTCTGAATGTTTCTTTTAATTATGGTACGATGCGCACCGTAAATGCAATGCTACCGCTTGTCAATCACCTTGATCAATTAACCGGCAGGTGGATGCGCCGCGCCGCGCTATCCGGGCCATCTCGACGTGAAATCTGCCATGTCAGCGGCGCGTGTCCGCATTTTCTTTCTGACTACCACATCCATCACTGTGGCGGCTCGTGCCGCCTGAGGACAAGCTATGAAAATCATCGGGATTTCGCCCCACCGGCGCAACTTCTTGCGCAAGGCCGTCGGCGCCGCGCCTGCCGTGGCCTTGCTGGCCGGCGCCGGCGGCGGCCTGGCCATGGCCGTCTCCAAGGACCAGCCTGCCTACAAACCGCGCTTTTTCGACGCCACCGAGTGGGCCACCCTGACGGCACTGGTCGACCGGCTGATCCCCGCCGATGGCGAAGGGCCGGGCGCGCTGGAAGCGGGCGCGCATGAATTCATCGATTTGCAGATGAACACGCCTTACGCGTATGGCGCGCTGTGGTACATGCAAGGGCCGTTCCTGCCCTCGAGCGAACAGTTCGGCTACCAGTTCCACATGGCGCCGCGCGAGCTGTACAAGAGCGCCCTGGCCGGCGTCAACGCGGCCGTGCACAAGCAGTCCGGCAAGCCTTTCGTCCAGCTGAACGCGGCCGAGCGCGACGCCGTCATCACGCAATTGCAAAAGGGCAGCCTGGACATCGGCGAAGTACCGGCCAAAGTCTTTTTCAACCAGCTGCTGCAAAACACGCGCGAAGGCTATTTTTGCGACCCCGTGCACGGCGGTAACAAGGACATGCAGGCCTGGAAGATGGTGGGTTTCCCCGGCGCGCGCGCCGACTACATGGACTGGGTGGAGCAGTACGGCAAGAAATACCCGTTGCCGCCGGTATCCATCGCCTGAAAACGTCCATGGCGGCGTTGCACTGCCTGGTCGTACTAGCGTACTGCCTGCGGCAATGCGCCTTGCCCTGAACCTTTTCAGTTATTCGTAGCAGATCAAAGAAAAAGAAAAACCATCATGAGTGATATCAAACCCGATGTAAAAATGAAGCCTGTCGATGCCGTCATTGTCGGCTTCGGCTGGACCGGCGCCATCATGGCCAAGGAATTGACGGAAGCGGGCCTGAACGTGGTGGCGCTGGAACGCGGTGAATACCGCGACACCTATCCCGACGGCGCCTATCCGAAGACCCTCGACGAGCTGACCTATATCCAGCGCAGCAAGCTGTTCCAGGATATGTCGAAGAGCACGTTCACCTTCCGCCACAGCATCACGGGCGTGGCCGTGCCGTACCGCCAGATCGGCGCGTTCAAGCCGGGCACGGGCGTGGGCGGCGCGGGCTTGCACTGGTCGGGCATGCACTGGCGCGTGCTGCCGGAAGAGCTGCAAATCCGCAGCCACTACGAACGCCGCTACGGCAAGAAATTCATCCCCGAAGGCATGACGATCCAGGACTTTGGCGTCACCTACGCCGAACTGGAGCCGCACTTCGATTTCGTCGAGAAAGTCTTCGGCACCTCCGGCCAGGCGTATAAAGTCAACGGCATCGTCGTCGGCGACGGCAATGTGTTCGAGGGCGACCGCTCCGACAATTACGCGCTGGCGCCGCAAAAAGTGCCGTACACGGCCGAGCTGTTCCGCCGCGCGGCCAAGGCCGTCGGCTACCACCCGTTCGTCAACGCCTCGTCGAACGCGTCCGGCCCGTACACGAACCCGTATGGCTGCCAGATGGGGCCATGTAACTTCTGCGGCTTCTGCTCCGGCTACGCCTGCTACAACTATTCCAAGGCCTCGCCCAACGTCAACATCATGCCGGCCCTGCGCATGGTGGCCAATTTCGAATTGCGCGCCAATTGCAACGTCGTGCGCATCAACCTCGACGGCAGTAAAAAACGCGCCACGGGCGTGACCTATATCAATGCGGACGGCAAGGCCGTCGAGCAACCGGCCGACCTGGTCATCGCGAGTGCCTTTGCCTACAACAATGCGCACCTGTTCCTGCTGTCTGGCATCGGCAAGCCATACGACCCCGTCAGCAACGAGGGTGTGGTGGGGCGCAATATCGCTTACCAGATGATGTCGACCATCCAGACTTTCTTCAAGGAAGACACGAACACGAACCCCTTCATCGGCGCCGGCGGCACCGGTGTCGCGCTCGATGACTGGAATGGCGACAATTTCGACCATGGCCCGCTGGGCTTTGTCGGCGGCTCGCCCGCCTGGTGCAACCCGGCCGGCTCCAAGCCCATTTCCGGCATCGCCACGCCGGACGGCACGCCCGCCTGGGGTGCTGCCTGGAAAAAGGCCGTCAAGAAGAGCTATTTGAACACGGTCTCGTTCGATTGCCACGGCGCCAACATGACTTACCGCGACTGCTATGTCGACCTCGATCCGACCTATACGGACAAGTATGGCCAGCAATTGCTGCGCTTTACCTTCGACTGGAAGGAAAACGACATCAAGATGAGCCGTTTCGTCACCGACAAGATGATGAAGGTGGCCGAAGCCATGCAGCCGGAATCGATCAAGGTGTCCGTCAAGAACGTGGGCGACCACCTCGACTTGCGCAACTACCAGACCACGCACTGGGCGGGCGGCACGGCCATGGGCGCGGACCGCAAGACCAGCGTCGTCAACCGCTACCTGCAAAGCTGGGATGTGCACAACGTGTTTGCCGTCGGCTCCAGCGTGTTCCCGGTCGGCATAGGCTACAACCCGACGGGCCTCGCTTGCGCGCTGACCTACTGGTCGGCCAAGGCCATCCGCGAGCAATACCTGAAAGATCCCCGTCCCCTGGTCGCCTGATGAAGAACAAGAAGATGAACAACACATTCACCCATACCGTGGGCGCGCTGCTGCTGGCGCTCGCCTCCGGCGCCGCCTGCTCTGCCACGGCCGCTGCCGCCACTCCGAACGCCCAGCTGATACGCCAGGGCGAATACCTGGCCCGCGCCGGCGACTGCATCGCCTGCCATACGGCCGGCACGAAGGGTAAACCGTTCGCGGGCGGCCTGGGCATGGAAACGCCGATCGGCAAGGTATATTCCACCAACATCACGCCCGACAAGAAGGCCGGTATCGGCGACTGGAGCTTTGCCGATTTCGACAAGCTGATGCGCACCGGCGTGACCAAGCACGGCTACACCGTGTATCCGGCCATGCCGTATCCGTCGTATTCGCGCCTGAGCGAGGCGGACATGCAGGCGCTGTACGCCTATTTCATGCATGGCGTCAAAGCGGACCCGACGCCGAACAAGGCGGCCGACATTCCATGGCCGCTGTCGATGCGGTTCCCGCTCACCATCTGGCGCTGGGCCTTTGCCCCCACGCCGCAACCCTACAAGACTCCCGCCACGGGCGACGCGCAATTGCTGCGCGGCGCCTATCTGGTGCAGGGCCTGGGCCACTGCGGCGCCTGTCACACGGCGCGCGGCGTGGGCATGCAGGAAAAATCGCTGACGGACGAGGGCAATACCACCTTCCTGGCGGGCGGCGGCGTGATCGACGGCTGGTCCGTGCCATCGCTGCGCAATGAACATGGCGGCGGACTGGCGCGCTGGAGCGCGGCGCAGATCGCCGAATTCCTGAAGACGGGGCGCAACAGCCATACGGCATCGTTCGGCGCCATGAACGACGTGGTGGCCCATTCCATGCAGCACATGACGGATGGCGACCTGGCAGCGATGGCGAAATACCTGAAATCCCTGCCGCCGTCGAACCCGGCCACGCCCGCGTTCGTGGCCGACGACAAGCTGGGCAAGCAATTGTTCAGCGGCATCGTCAACTCCACCGGCGCGCAGTTGTACCTGGACCGCTGCGCCGGTTGCCACCGTTCCGACGGCAAGGGCTACGACAAGGCTTTCCCTGCGCTGGCCGGTAACGCCGTGCTGCAGACCAACGATCCTACGTCGGCCATCAACATCGTGCTGTCGGGCGGCGCCGTGCCGGCCACGCGCACGGCGCCGTCGGCGCTGACGATGGCGCCGTATGCCGACATTTTCAATGACGAGCAAACGGCGCAGGTGGTGACGTTTATTCAGACCAGCTGGGGCAACCGCGGCGCGCCCGTGACGGCGGCGCAGGTGGCCAAGGTGCGCAAGGTTTCCGTGCCGGTGCAGGCGTCGCAGACGGAAGCGACGTTTGCGGCAGGGCGCCACGGCACTTTCCCGCCTGTGGCGCGCCAGCCGCACCTGAAGGATGCGCCGCTGAAGTAAAGTGGCTGGACGAAAAAAATGCCCGCAGCGCTGCGGGCATTTTTTATGGGAGACAATAAATGCTTATTTCATCCACAGGCGCATCGAATCCCAGGCGCGGCCGAAGATCGTGGCCTGGTTGATCGGTTCCAGCGCCACGACAGGCAGTTCCAGCAGGACCTTGTCGTCGACCATCATTTTCAGCTTGCCGACAGGGGCGTTTTCAGCCAGCGGGGCGACCAGCGGGTCCTTGCGCTCCAGCACAGGTTTCATCTTGGCAGCCGTGCCTTTTGGTACGGTAACGAGCACATCGCGGGCGAAACCGATTTTCACGGTGCCTTTCGAGCCTTTCCACACTTCCGGCGTGGCCACGGCCTGTCCCTTCGAGTACAGCTTGACCGTATCGAAGTTCTGGAAGCCCCAGTTCAGCAGCTTCTGGCTTTCCTGCGTGCGGGCCTGGTCGGACGAGGTGCCCAGCACCACGGAGATCAGGCGGCGCTCGCCGGTGCCGCCAGGACGGCGGGCCGAGGCGATCATGCAATAGCCGGCCGCTTCCGTGTGGCCCGTCTTCATGCCATCGACGGTTGGGTCCAGCCACAGCAGGCGGTTGCGGTTAGGCTGGGTAATCTTGTTGTAGGTAAAACTTTTGATCGAATCGATTTTGTAGAATTCCGGATAGTCGGCGATCACGCGCTTGGCCAGCACGGACAAGTCTTGCGCCGTGGAATAGTTATCAGGGCTAGGCAAGCCATGCGGATTGGCAAAACGCGTGTTTTTCAACCCCATGCGCTGGGCTTCGCGGTTCATCAGCACGACGAACGTGCCTTCATCGCCGGCGACAGCTTCTGCCAGCGCCACGGCGGCGTCGTTACCCGATTGAATCATCAGGCCGTGCAGCAAGTCGTCGATCGATACTGGCGTGGCCGGATCGATGAACATCTTCGAGCTGCTCGAATCGACTTTCCATGCGCGCACGGACACGTTTACTTTTTGGTCCAGCGCCAGTTTCTTTTCGCGGATGGCGGCAAACGTCAGGTAGGCCGTCATGATCTTGGTCAACGAGGCCGGCTCGATGCGCGCGTCAGGATCTTGCGAGGCAATGATCTGGCCACTGGTGGCGTCGAGCAGCAGCCAGGACTTGGCGGCGATGGTCGGGGCTGGAACGGTTTGCGCGTAGGCGGCGGATAGGAAAAGTACACTGGAGGCCAGTGCCGCTAAAAGTTTTTTCATGGAGGCTGGTCTGCGAAAAAGATGAAGGCTGAGGGCCACGCAGTTGCTGCGTACGTGGCCGCGTGGAAAAAACGGATCAATTATAGCCGTGGAGGCGCTAGTAAGCCCACACTTCAATGATCATCTGCTGCGATTGCGGGTTTGTCACCATGCCACAGCGCAATCACGAGGTTCTTGATGTGGTTGAGCTTGCGGTGGAAAAAGTGGTCGGCGCCGGGGATCACGATGACGGGAATGTCTTGTGGACGGGCCCAGTCGAAGACGGCGGACAGGGGGATCGTGTCGTCCAGTTCGCCGTGGATCAAAATGGTGTCGGCCGGAATGTCGGCCATGGCCCACTTGCCGGCCGCACTGCCGATCAGCGCCAGGCGCTCGGCTGGCGTGCCGGCGGCGGCCAGGCGTTCCTGCAGTTTCGATTGCACGAAGGTGCCGAACGAGAAACCGGACAAGGCCACGGGCAAGCCCGGGTACAGGCCGACCATGTGTTCATACAGCAATTGCATGTCGTCCGTCTCGCCCGCGCCATGGTCATGCACGCCTTCGGAAGCACCGACGCCGCGGAAGTTGATGCGCGCCACCACGTAACCGAGGGCGACAAACGCGCGCGCCAGGGTTTGCGTGACCTTGTTGTCCATCGTGCCGCCATACAGCGGATGCGGATGGGCAACGAGGGCGATGCCGCGCGGGGTGTCTGCCGGGAAATCGAGCAAGCCTTCCATGCTGCCTGCATGGCCGGCGAGGGTAAATTTTTCCGAGTTTCTGTTCATGATGCTCATACTGGTGGCTATCTCTTAAATTGGCATTAAATCTTGAGGCGTTCGACAACCTTGCCGCCCACCAGGTGCGTATCGATGATTTCATCGATGTCGCTGGTGTCGACATAGGTGTACCAGGTCGCTTCCGGGTAGATCACCAGCAGCGGGCCTTCCTCGCAGCGGTCCATGCAGCCGGCCTGGTTGATGCGGATCTTGCCCGCGCCATTCATGTCGAGCTCCTTGATGCGGCGCTTGCAATGCTTTTGCGCCGCTTCCGCGCCATGGTCGCCGCAGCTGTTGCGGCCATCTTCACGTTTGTTCATGCAGAAAAAAACGTGGCGTTCAAAATACGGTGCGTCGCTCATACTATGCTCCTGCTGAATCATCAATGCGCCATGATAACGCTTATGGGTGGTCTTCGCGACGCTGGCGCTGCACGTCATCCTGCCGGTTCAGGCGGTGCGAGGGCAGGCACAGGAACCACAGGGCCATGAAGGGCCACAGCAAGGCGAGAAATTGCGCCGCGCCATTGAAGTTGAGGAACTTGCCCTGCACCCAGCCTTGCAAGGTTGACATGAAATACGGGTTGATCGGCGTCGTGTTCACCATCACCAGACTCAGCAGCAAGGTGGCGGCCGCGATGCGGCGCTGCGCCACGTGGGGGGCGAAGGCCAGGCCGCCCAGCATGATCAGGCCGATCAAGAAGCCGCCCTGGGCGCCCGGCGTGATCCAGACGAAGGCGTTTTGCGGTGAAAACAGCAGCGCGCTGGCCATCGAACGCACGGCCAAGGCGGCGGCGATCAGGGTCAGCATCAGGGTGGCGCGCGGCGCGGCGCGGCGTAGCAGGCATAGCAAGGTGAGCACGGCGCCCGTCATGCCGCAAGCCGTGATGATTGTTTCTGAAAGCCAATATTGCTCAACCGTTAAGATCACGTCGGGACGCAGATACGTGGCCAGGTCGATGTCGACGCCCGCCAGCTGCGACAGCCAGTCCGACAGGATGGGCAGCAGCTGGCCCAGGCCGAACAGATAGCCCTGCGGATAAATCTGCGCCAGCGGCCATAGGGCCACCAGCACCAGGCCCTGGCTGGCGTGCTGGGCAAACCAGCGCTGGCGCAAGCGGTACAAATGGCTGTGATCGAGCAGCTTGCGCGCCGTCAGGGCGCCGATGATGGAACCGATGCAGCAGCCGGCCGCATTCGTATAGAAATCGAGATTCGACGAGACGCGGCTGGGCAGATAGGTTTGCACGGCTTCCATGCTGCCGGAAATCAACATGCCGCACAGGCTGGCAACGATGACGGCAAAGAAACCCGTGATCCTTGGAAACAGCGAATACACGATCAAGGCGCCGAGCGGGATGTAGCCGACGATATTCACGCCGACATCGAAGCCCGTCCAGTAACGGGGCATGCGCGTGTTTTCCAGGAAGGTCAGCGGCGACAGGCCATTGCTGTGCCAGCCCGTGAACGGAAACCAGCTCGCGTAGACGATCAGGAAGACGTAGGCGAGCAGGGTCGCGCGCGAGACGGGCGAGGAACGGACGGGCGGCAGCGGCGCCGCCGGGCTGGCGGAGGGTGCGGGGTCGGTCATTCTTTCGGGATATTCAGCGTGCCCAGCCAGGCGAGCAGGTCGGCGGCGATGGCATCCGATGCCGCCGCCAGCGCCTGCGCGCCGCCTTGCGCGTCGGCGCTTCCGGCCGGACCGCTGCGGCTGAAGGTTTTCTGGTCAATCAGGCGGTGGCCGCGGAACAGCGAGGCGCGCAGCGACACATGGCCGCTGCTTTGCGTCTGCGTGTCAAACGCTTGTGAAAAATCGTCGACGTCGATGCGCAGCAGCGGGATGCCGGCGGCCGCGTCCGTGGTCGACAGCACTTTCACGCCGCTTTGCGCCACGCGCGTTTTCAGGCGCTGGCTCAGCAGTTGCAGCGGCGGCGTGTTCCAGCGGTTGTAGGCGTACGGCCGCGATTGCTGCGCATCGGCGTAGAGCAAGCGGTAATACATGCGCTGGCTGTCCAGCCACGAAGGACCGTTGGCGTCGGCGATCACCAGCACGGGCACGGCTGGCGCAGCCGCAGGGGCTGCCGCCGCCTGCGGCGCGGCCGGGCCGAAATCATAGAAAGTCGGGACAGGGCCGCGGCTGGCGCAGCCGCCCAGCAGGAAAGCGCCGGCGACGATGAGTGCGCTGAGATGACGAGGAATAGGCATGCGGTGTTCTCCTTATTTGCCCGGTGCCGAAAAACCGGGCTCGCCCGGGCCGGGCGGGATGTCTGGGGCGCCGAACAAGATGCTCTGCGGCTGTTCATTGAGCGTGCTCATGGTGGTTTTCAGGGCGCGCATCGAGGACCGCGCTTCGCCGCTCAGCTCGATTACCTGCGGCAAGACTTCCAGCGAGACGCCATTGGCCACCGTTTCCACGGAATTGCCGACCCGGTCGACCGTGCCATTGACCTTGTCGAGCACGCCGCCGGGCGCCTGGATGTCGTTACCGAGCTTTTTCCACGTGACCGTCAGGTCCGACACGTTCTTGCTGGCCGTGCTGACGGCCGTCAGGGTTTGCCGCGTTTGTTCCGTCAGTTGCGGCAATTGCGTCAGGGTCGGTTCCAACTGCCGCGGAATGGCGCCGAAGGCCTTGGCCGCCTTGCCGACTTCATTGAAGGCGCCCAGCATGGCCGCCTGGTTGTCGGGGCTGAGCAAATTATTTACTTTATTGGTGATCTGCTCGGCCTGGTCGAGGATGCGCTTGCCCCGTTTTTCCAGCTGGTCGAGCAAGCCCGCGCGCAGGGGAATCAGCGACGGCTTGTCCTTGCTGGTGCCCAGCAATGTCGAACCCACGTGCTCATCGTCGAGCTGGATGTAGGCGATGCCCGTCACGCCCTGGTAGCCGAGCGTGGCAAAGGTGGTATTCGTGACGGGGGTGTCGGGCGCCACACTGATGTGCACGAGGATTTGCCCCGCCTTTTGCGTGTCGAAGTCGATGGCGTCGACCTTGCCCACTTCCAGGCCCCGGTAGCGCACGGTGGCCTGCGGGTTCAGGCCCGGCACGGACAGGGTGGTGGCAAGCAAATACGGGACTCTTTCCACGCGGTCGCGGTTGAACCAGACGCCGAACAGAATGGCGGCCACCAGCAGGGTCAGTGTAAAAAATCCCGTCATCAGGGCATGTGATCTGTTTTCCATTACTTCTCCGCTTTCGTGTCTGTGCCGGCGTCGTCGCCTGGCTGCGCCGCATTGCTTGCCGCCGCCTGTTTTTCATCGAGGACGGCCAGCGCGCGCTTGCCGCGGTCGCCGAGGAAAAATTGCTTGATGAACGGGTGGTCCACTTCGATCACCTCGCGCGTGGGGCCGATGGCGATCACGTGTTTTTCCGCCAGCACGGCGATGCGCGTGGACAGGGCGAACAAAGTGTCGAGATCATGCGTGACCATGACGACCGTCAAGCCCAGCTCGCGGTGCAGCGACTGGATCAAAGAGACAAAACTTTCCGACAGGTCCGGGTCCAGGCCCGCCGTCGGTTCGTCGAGGAACAGCAGCTTCGGCTCCAGCGCCAGCGCACGCGCCAGGGCCACGCGCTTGATCATGCCGCCAGACAAGTCCGACGGCATTTTCAGCGCATGTTCCGGGCCCAGGCCCACCATGTTCATCTTTAATAATACCGCGTCGTGCACCAGCGCTTCGGGCAGCACGCGCAATTCGCGCATGGGCTGGGCCACATTGTCGAACACGGTCAGCGCGGAATACAGGGCGCCTTGCTGGAACAGCATGCCCCAGTGGTTGCGCAACTGCTGCAACTGGTCCGAACTTGCCTTGTTGATATCTTCGCCAAAGACTTTGACGCATCCGCGCGCCGGATGTTCCAGGCCCAGCATCTGGCGCAGCAGCACCGTCTTGCCCGTGCCGGAGCCGCCCACGATGGAGAGGATTTCGCCCCGCTCGATTTCCAGGTTCAAGTCCTGGTGCACGACCGTGCGGCCGAATTTGGTCCACAGATTGGTGATTTCCACCACGGGCGCGCTGCCGTGCAGGTTGAACTGGCCGTCCTGGCCCTCGCTCGCCTTGCAGGCGATGTCGTTGTCGTTCGCCATCAGTAGCCCACTCCATTGAAGACGATGGCGAACACGGCGTCGGCCAGGATCACGACGGTAATGGCCGTGACGACGGCGGTGGTGGTGCCGCGCCCCAGGCTTTCCGTATTCGCCTTGATGCGCAGGCCGAAGTGGCAGGAGACGAGGGCGATCAGCATGCCGAAGATGGCGCCCTTGCCCAGGCCGATCATGTAGTTGGCCAGCGGTACGGCATCGGGCAGCTTCTGGATGAAGTAGCGCGCCGACAGATTCAATTCCACCTTGGCCGCCACCATGCCGCCGATCAGCGCGGCCGTATCCGTCCAGATGACGAGCAGGGGCATGGAAATGGCCAGGGCCAGCACTTTCGGCATGATCAGGCGGAAACCGTGCGAAATGCCCATCACCAGCATGGCGTCGAGCTCTTCCGTGACACGCATGACGCCCAGCTGGGCCGTGATGGACGAGCCGGAGCGGCCGGCCACCAGGATGGCGGCCAATAAGGGCCCCAGTTCGCGGATGACGCTCATGCCCAGCAGGTTGACCAGGTAAATATCGCCGCCAAAGGCGCGCAGTTGCTGCGCCGACAGATAGGACAGCACGACGCCGATCAGAAAGCCGACCAGGGCCGTGATGCCCAGCGCCTGGAAGCCCGCATGGAAGATATTGGCGGAAATTTCACGCCACGGCCCGCGCATCGGATGGCGCGCGAAGCGGCCGATATCCTGCGTCACCTGGCCCACGAGGGCGATAAACCCCTTCAAATGCTCGAAAAACAGCAAAATGGCCATGCCCAGTTTCATCACGGGCGTGAGGCGGTTGGCGCGCGAGGGCGGCGTTTGCAGCGGCCCCGTCTCTTCGATGCGCCGGAAAAATTCTTCCTGCGCCGGCGCCAGGGTCAGTTGCGCGGGGCGCTGCTTGCCCCAGGCATTCCAGAACAGCTGGGCGCCGATATGGTCCATGCTGTCGATGGCCGACAGGTCCCACTGCACCTTGGCATCGCCCTGCAGGGGCTTGAGCTGGGCCTCGATGGCCTTGATGGCATTCTCATGCGCCAGCGCGTGCACCTGCCAGGTGCCGCTGGCAGTGACAAGGGCTCCCTGTTGGGAGCTGGTCTGGGAGAGGGTCAGTTTCGGCGATTGGACAGTCGGCATCGTGCCAGTTTAAGGGAGAATGGCGCAGACCGCCACCGCTGTTCATGCGTCTATGTTTCCTGGCGCACCCTACGATGCCAGGTGGCGCGCCTGCCGCTGCGGCAGGGCGACGTCCGGACGCACCTTGGCGTTGCCAGTACTCACTTCGGCTGGTTTGGCATGCCCGTTGGCCTGTGCGCCGCCCGCATAGTCGCTGGCCACGAGGGCATTGGCCTCGACCGCGCTCATGCCGCGTGTCTGCAGCCATTGCGCCACCAGCTTGGCCAGGCGCTCCATGGCGATGCGGTGGGTGGCGTCCGTATGGGCGTACAGCCAGTTCGAAAAATCCATGAAATTTTCAAACGGCGCATCGCCGAGCATCCATTGCACGGTATTGGCAAAGCGGCCCGAATTGGCGACCAGGTCCCAGTAGCGGGCAAAGCGCACGAGGCGCTGCATGCTCATGAAGTCGAGCTGCTTGTTCGCCAGGATGGTGTACGGCGGGTGCGGGTCGAACACCATGCCATAGTTTTCCGTGTGGCGGATGATGGGCGTGCCGCGCAGCCGCTTCAAGATGCCGAACTGGATTTCATGCGGTTTCAAAGCCACCAGCTTGTTGAAGCCGGCCGCGAAGCTCGCTTCATCCTCGCCCGGCAAGCCGGCGATCAAGTCCACATGCAAGTGGGCGTTCGATTCCTCGCACAGCCAGCGGATGTTGTCGGCCGCCTTTTGATTGTCCTGCTTGCGGCTGACCAGCGATTGCACTTCGGGATTGAAACTCTGGATGCCGATCTCGAATTGCAGCGCACCGGGCGGGAATTTGCTGATGCCTTCTTTCAAGGCGTCGGGCAGGTGGTCGGGCACCAGTTCGAAGTGGGCGTAGATCGGGTCGTCCGGATTGGCCTCGATCTTATCTAAGAAGAACTGCATGATCTTCAAACTGGTCTTGATGTTCAGGTTGAAGGTGCGGTCGACGAACTTGAACAGGCGCGCACCGCGCGCATGCAGGGACTCCATCTCGGCCAGGAAATTCTCCAGCGCGAAGGGCCAGGCCGTCTTGTCCAGCGCCGACAGGCAGAATTCGCACTTGAACGGACAGCCGCGCGACGCTTCCACGTAAATCGTGCGGTGGCGGATATCGTCGTCTGTATACAAGGAGTAGGGCAGCTGCAGTTCCGCCAGCGGCGCCTGCACGCCCGCATGGATTTTCATCAGCGGCTTCGGCCCGTTGAGGATCTCGCCGCACAGCTTGGGGAAGGTGACGTCGCCCCAGCCCGTGATCAGGTAGTCGGCCAGCCTGACGATTTCCTGCTCGCCCGCCTCATGCGACACTTCCGGCCCGCCCAGCACGATGATGATTTCGGGCGCCACGCGCTTGAGCATGGCCACCAGCTTGGTGGTTTCCTCGACGTTCCAGATATACACGCCAAAACCGATGATACGGGGCTTGTTGACGAGGATGCGTTCGACCAGTTCCGTGGTTTTCGTGCCGATGACGAATTCTTGCAGCCGCGTCTGCGCCTGCAGCGGGCCCATATTGGCCAGCAGATAGCGCAATCCCAGCGAGGCGTGGGTATAGCGGGCGTTCAGGGTGGAGAGCAGGATGGTCATGAGAGGCGTTTGAATCGGCGAAACCGCTATTTTACGCTGTCGCGTCAGCGGTGCGCTGCGGCCGCCCATGCCATGTTACCATTTGCAATAATTACTAACTTGTCAATGCTTCGGCAAGCAAAAGGGATACACGGTGCTGGCGAAAAAAGTACTCACGAAAAAAGTCCTGCTCGGGACGCTGGCCGGCGTGGCCGTGGTAGCCGCCGCGCTGGTCGGCTACCGGGTCTTCGGCTGGGGCGCGCTGGGGCCGGTCAACGGCCTGAAGCTGGACTTGTCGCGGCCCGACGCGCTGGTCCGCACGAAAAGCCTGTCGGCCTTGCCGCGCGACCTGCTGACGGTGCCGCTGGCGCGCGACGTGCTGCGCGAGGATTTCCTGTTCTATTACGAGCAGAGCGAAGACCGGCTGGGCCTCAAGGGCAGCTTGCGCCGCATCGCCTATGAGCATGAATTGGGCTGGGGCGACCAGCTGTTGCGCATGGTGCTGGACCAGCCGGCGGAAGTGGCCCTGTGGCGCGACGCCGACGGCTCGCTCAAGCATTTCGCCATCGCCGTCTCGCGCAGCCAGCTCACGCGTTTGTTGGAAGAAGCAGGCAAGATCGCCTTGAAGGATACGCAGATGCGCGTGGCCGGCAGTTTGCGCGTCGATGGCGGCCAGGTGCCCGTGTATGCGCTCAACTACGCCTACCAGCGCACCTTGCTGTTTGCCGCGCACGGCCAGCGCCTGGTCATCCTGTCCCATCCCGGTATGCTGTATGGCGGCAGCGACGGCAAGCATGGCGATGGCACGGCCGAGAAAACCGTGGCCAGCCTGCTGGCGCCGGAGCCGGCCAAACAAAACGTCTTTCATGCGCAATTCCATCTCGACCCAGCCGCGCCCGAGGGCCACAGCATCGCCGTCAAGGCGGACTTCCTGTCGTTCGGCTACCAGCCCTTCTTCGGCGCGCTCGAAGCGCTGCGTTTCGATTTTCAAAAAGGCGCCTGGCAGTCGAAGGTGCTGCTCAATGCCGACAAGCTGAAAAATAGCGGCTACGACAGCAGCGCCCTGTGGCCGCAGCTGCCGCACAACCCGAGCGCCTGCTTCAGCGTGCCAGTGGACTGGGCCGCGCTGCAGCCCGTGCTCAAGCGCCTGGGCGACAAGACATCGGAGCCGGTGGTGTCGCTGGCCGGGCACTTGCAAGGCCCCGCCGCCGCCTGCTGGTACGGCACTTCGCGCCTGCATACGCCCGTGTTTGTCGCCACGCGCAGTGCGCAGGCAGGCGACGACGCTGTCTATGGCAGCCTGTTCGCGGCGGCCATCGGCGGCAAGGACCCCGTGCGCAAGACCACCGGCAAGGATGGCAAAGGTGAGTTCGTTCGCTGGGAGCGCAGCGTCGCCACGGCCCTGGGCCAGTCCAAGCCGGCGTTGGCCGTGGCAGGCAATACCGTTGTCTTCTCGGCCGACGGCAAGCTGGTCGACCAGGTGCTGGCCGTGCGCCGCAAGCAGGCGCCGGCCGCGAGCGACTTGCTGCCGGATGGCGCGCACACCATCGGCCTGATCGCGCCGGCATCGCTGGCAAAGCTGATCCAGCTGGAAGCCTTCGATACCCTGCCGGCGAATAACGAACCGGTCTTGCGCGCAGCCGCCAACGAGCACCTGGTGCCGCGCCTGGACGCCTTGAAAAAATATCCGCCGCTGCGCATGCTGCTCAAGCGGCAGCCAGCCAGCGGCACGTCATGGGAAACGCTGGAATGGCAGGAGACGGCGCGATGACGGTGTCGCATGGACGGCGCGCTGCGCTGGCGGTGTGCGTCGCTGCTGTCGCCGCACCCAAGGCCTGGGCCCTGCGCGCGGCCGCCGGGGGACAAGTACAGCTGTCGCAAGCCCAGAGCCGCGCCTTCCAGGCCTGGATGCTGCGCATCGTCAACGCGCAGATCGAACGGGGACCGTCGCCGCGCTGGACGCACCGCGATTGCGCCGGCCTGGTGCGCTTTGCCGTCAACGAAGCGCTCACCGTGCATGACGCGAAATGGCTGCATGCGAACGGCATCGCCACCGACCGGCGATTGCCGCCCGAACTGGAACTCGATGCGAACCAGGCAGCCTTGCGCAACCGCTGGGTGCAGACGGATGGCAAGGTCGGCCACTTCGTCACGGCGCTGGCGCTGGTGCAGCACAACAGCCGCTTTGTCGCCCGCGAAATCAGCCAGGCACTGCCCGGCGACCTGCTGTTTTTCGACCAGGGCGACGAACAGCATCTGATGGTCTGGATGGGAGCGCGCATCGCCTACCACACCGGTACCGTCACCCCTGACGACAATGGTCTGCGGACCGTCGATATCAAAGAACTCACGAGCTGGAAGGACACGCGGTGGCAACCTGTGGTCAACAATCCGAATTTCGCCGGGGTATTCCGGCTGGCGTTTTTATCATGAGGCCAATTTTTGTCATGAAGCTGTTCTTTGCCAGCCTGCTGGCCTTGGTCCTCATGGGCGGCGCCTCCGCGCAGCAGCGCGAACCGAGCAACTACAGCACTTTCAAGGGCGAGCCCTTCTTTTTGCTGTCCGACGCCAGTTACGGAAGCAATGACGAGGCGCGCGTGCGCCTGGAAGTGCCGGGCCGCGACATGGGGCGCATGAACCTGGAAGCGTATTCGGGCGCCGACATCGTGGTCTACCGCGTGCCCGAACCGATGGAGTTTTTGAAAAAGCAGCGCAATCTGCACCGCATCCAGGTCGAGGGCAATTACCAGGGCGAGGGTTTGGCCAATACCCTCAGCTTTTTATGGGACAGCTGGTGGAAGCAGTCGCGCCTGGCGTGGCGCAAGCTGTTTTCCGGCGACGCGCGCCTGGCCGTCACCAAGGAACAGCCGCAGCTGGCGACCAATGACGCGATCCGCCGGCGCACCGTGTTCGCCAATCATCCGCAGTACAATCCGATCAAGGGCATGGAGCTGGTCGACAGCTTCCGCTATCCGATCTGGCAGGCCAAGGCCATCACGCCGCCCAAAGGCGTGAAACTCGATGGATCGAGCAGCGACTTCATCGTCGCCGGCGCCGGCAACGTGATGATCCCGCTGGGCAAGCGCAAGCCGGGCCTCTACTTGGTTGAAGCGATCATCGGCGAGCACCGCGCCACCACCCTGGTGTTCGTGTCGGACACGGTGGCCGTCACCAAGGTCTCGTCCGGCCAGATGCTGGTGTGGACGGCGCGGCGCGATACCAGCGCCGCCGTGGCCGGCGCCAGCGTGGCGTGGACCGACGGCACCGGCGTGCTGCAGTCGGCGACCACCGGTGCCGATGGCGTGGCCTCGCTCGAGCGCGGCAGCCCGGAGCACACGTATGTGCTGGGCCAGGACGGCGCCGGCGGCGTGTTCGTGTCCGAGAATTTTTACTACGACAGCGAGATCTACAACACCAAGATTTATGCGGTGACGGACCGCCCCCTGTACCGCCCCGGCGACGAGGTCAACGTCAAGTTTTTGGGACGCGAGTTCACCTCCGCGCGCGCGTCGCAGGCAGCAAGCGCCGCGCCGATCAGCTTGAGCGTGCTCAATCCGAACGGCACGCCGCTGCTGACGCAAACGCTGCAGCTGTCCGCCGACACGGGCGCCGACACGCGTTTCCGCCTGCCGACGGAAGCGACGGCCGGCGGCTATGAGCTGCGATTCACGTACAAGGGCGGCGTATATGGCGCGGCCTTCCGCGTGGCCGAATACGTCAAGCCGCACTTTGAAATCAACGTCCAGCCTTCGAAACCGGAATTCAAGACGGGCGAGGCGGTCAAGGGCAGCATTGCGCTGCGCTACCCGGATGGCAAGCCGGTGAAAAACGCGAAAATGACCCTCTCGCTGCGTGGCCAGCAAAACACCATGGTCGAAGGCGAGCTGCGTTACAGCGGCCTGTTCCCGGTGGCCTTGAAGACCGAGGAAGTGACGAGCGACGGCAGCGGCAATGTGGACTTCAGCTTGCCGCCCGCCGCCGATCCCTCGCGCTATATATTGACCGTGCTGGCGACCGATGGCGCGGCCTACCGCGTCAAGGCGACGCGCGAGCTGATGATCGAACGCTCGATCACCACCTATCAGTTGAAGGCCGCGCGCCAGTTTTCCGATCCCGGACAAAACGTGCATTTCGACTTGCTGGCCGATGGCCAGGGCGCGGCCAGGCCGGTGCGCTGGGAGATGGTGCAGCTGGAAAAACAGAGCAAGACCGACGGTGCTTTCGATCCCAACGCCAAGGGCTGGGACGTGACATTCCCTGCCTCCGGTTCGTATCAGCTGGCGCTGCGCGACGAACGCGGCAACCTGCTGGCCGCCGCCAGCCACTGGGTGTCGGGTGACGGCGTGCAGACGACGCCGGGCAGCATCGAGATCGTGCTGGACCGCGCCCGCTATCGTCCCGGCGACACCGCCGAGGCCTTGATCACCTTCTCCGACAAGGTGGACCAGGCCCTGCTGACGCTCGAGCGCGACAAGGTCGAACACCATGGCCTGATGGCCGGCGCCGCCGATTGGTATCAGGCCAAGCGCGTGGCGCCGCGGCAGTGGAGAGTGTGCATCCCGGTAAAAGAAGAGCATGGCCCGAACATGACGTTCTCGGTGGCGTACACGCGCAATGGCGACTTCGTCTTCGAGAACGCCGGCCTGCAAGTGATCGAGCCGCGCATCGCGCTGCAGTTCAAGAGCGACAAGGAGGTCTACCAGCCCGGCGAGAAGGTCACGCTGGACGTCAGGGCGACTCTCGATGGCAAGCCTGTGAGCACGATGCTGGCGCTGGGCGTGGTCGATGAGATGATCTATGTGCTGCAGCCGGAAATCGCGCCGGACATCGGCGACTTCTTCTACCATCCGCGCCGCAACAACGTGCGCACCACGGCCAGCCTGTCCTTCATCAGCTACGACATGGCGCAGGGCCGCACGGCCGGCGCGCCCGCGCGCCACAACTACAATGAGCGCGGCGTCAAGGTGCTCGAACGTCCGCGCCGCGACAATATCGATACAGCCTACTGGGCGCCATCGCTGAAGACCGACGCCAATGGCATGGCGCGCGTAAGCTTCACCATGCCCGACGCGCTGACCCGCTGGCGCATTACCGGCCGCGCCATGGATGAGCAGGGGCGCGTGGGCCAGCGCACCGGCTATGTGCGGTCCGATAAAAACTTCTATGCCAAATGGACGGCGCCCGACTGGATGCGCGCCGGCGACGCGCCGCGCGCCTCGGTGGCCGTGTTCAACCAGAGCGGCAAGGAGCAGGCGCTCGACGTCGTCCTCTCCGGCGGCGCAGTCGGCACGCAAGCGAAGACGGAAAAGCTGTCCGCCAAGCCCGGCGTCAACTATGTCGAATTCCCGCTGGCGGCCGGCAGCGGGCCGCTGCGCCTGGAACTGAAACAGAATGGCAAGCTGGTCGACGCGCTCGATACCGCCATGCAAACCTTGCCTGCCGCCTGGAGCAGCCCGCGCACGCTGGTGCTGCCGCTCGATGGCTCCACCGGTGAGATTGCCCTCAAGCTGCCGGCCGACGCGCGCAATCTCCGCGTCTCGTTCGCTCAGGGCGCGGCCAGCCAGTTCGCGCGCATCGCCGACGATCTGATCGACTATCCGTATGGCTGCGTCGAGCAGACGGCCAGCCGCTTGATTCCGCTGGCGCTGGCCACCCAAAGCCTGGGGCCGGACGCCGGCGCGCCGTATGAACGGCTGCAGGCGACGCTGACCGCGCAGCGTTTGCGGCTGGTGTCGATGGCCGGCCCGAAAGCCGTCTTCGGCTGGTGGGGCAATGCCACCGCCGACAATGCCTTGATGACGGCGTATGCCTATTACGCCGACTGGTACGCCGCGCGCGCGCTGCGCATCGAGCTGCCGGCCGAGCACTGGAACAAGCTGCTGGCCGTCTACAGCGAAAGCGGCTTGAAGGACCCGCTGGGCGACCGCGCGCTGGTGCTGTGGATGGCGCACGAGATGGGCCTGCCGACGCAGACGCTGGCCTCGGGCCTGGTCGACGACAGCGCCATCGCTACCCTGGGCGGCAAGCCGCGCCAGCCTGGCGACAGCGGCAGCCTGCTGCTCGGCGGCGCCGCTGACCGCGAGGCGCAGGCGATGAGCTTTGGGCTGGTGGCGCTTGTCGCCGCCCAGAACGGCGTCGCCTTGCCGCACTCGCTGCAGCTGCAAGTGGCCAGCGCGGTGCAGGTCTTGCGTGAATCCAAAGCGCCGGTGGCGCAGGCCTTGCTGATGCTGGCCGGCGAAGTGCCGGCTACCCAGGCCGAGGCGGTGCTGGCCAGCGTGCGCGCCGAGATGCCGACCCTGGACCGCGCGATGACCTTGATGTGGGTGCAGAAGAAACTGGGTGGCGTGGCGTTTGGCAAAGGGCCGGCCATCACCCTGGACGGCGCATGGCAAAAGCGCGACAGCCGCAGTGGCCAGCCGTTATGGCGCTGGACCGATGCCAAGGGGCTGCCTGACAAACTGCGCCTCGCTGCATCGACCCCGACGCCGGCCGGCACGGTGGCCGTGGTGCAGTACGACAGCCATGCCGCCGAAACGCAGACCTTGCCGGTCACCGTCGAACGTCGCATCCTGCGCATGAAGGCGGGCAAGGGCGGCTACACGACGGAGCTGGTCAAGCCGGGCGAGACCATCAGCACGGACGCGCTGTATCTCGATGAAATCACCCTGAAAGCGGCGCCGGGCACGAAACACCGTTTCGGGCTGCTGGAAGTGGCGCTGCCGCCGGGCGCGATGGTCGAATCGACCACCTGGGGCATGGTGATGGCGGGCGACAAGCCGGCCGCGCTGGAACGCGCGCGCCATACGGAGCGCCGCGACGGCTACGCCGTGCCGGTCGAGCCGTTGGAAGGCGACGTCACCGTGCGCCATCTGATCCGCTTTGCGCAGAAGGGCAGCTACGTGCTGCCGCCGGCGCGCTTCTACCGCATGTACCAGCCGGAACAGAAGGCCTTCGAGGGCGGCGGCAAGAACACGCGTGCGCTGAAGGTCGAGTGATGGGCTTTGCACGTCCAGCCTTGATGCTTGCCACCTTGCTGGCCGCGCCTGCCTGGGCGGCTTCGCTGGACGTGGCCTGGTGGCGCGACGGCAAAGTGGAAGTGCGCCAGCTGCGCCAGGGCGGGCCGCCGCCGCCATCGTTCGACGGTACGCGGCAAGTGCCGCTGGCCAGCCTGTGGAAGCTGTTCGTGTATGTGTATGCGAGCGATACCAAGGTGGCGATGCCGGACTACCGCTGCGGCGGCCGCGACCCTGAAGAAGTGTATTGCTGCGATGCCGGCCAGAGCATCGGCCACGACGCGGCGCTGGCGCAGTCCTGTGGCCTGTTTTTCTCGCCCAAACGCCTGATGATTGCAAACGCGCCGTGGCGCAAATACTGGACCGGCCGCCTGGGGGCCGCACCGGCGGGTGAGTTTGCCTGGCTGGCCGACACGGCACAACTGGCGCCAGGGCGCATGGTCAAACTCGACAGCCTGCTGCGCGCGCTGGGCAGCATCCCGGCCGCCAGCCGCCAGGATGCCGAAGCGGCGCTGCTGCGGGTGGTGCTCGATGGGCGTGTCGGGCGCGGCGCCGGCACGGCCCGCTGGTTCGGCAGCCAGCTGCGCGTCAAGACTTACTCCTGGCATCAGGCGGGTGGGCGTATCGGCGGCGCGGCAGGCTGGCTGGCCGACGGCACCCCGATCTGGTTTGGCGGCGCGGGCGGCAGCAGCAATGTGTTCGAACAGTGGGCGCCCAAGCTGGCCGCCAGCCTGCCGCCGGTCGGCGCGGCCGACGATGGCGGCTGCGTGGTGGTCGATTACTTCAAGCGTTATCCGATCCGCGCCGTGCGCGGCGAGCGCGGTATCGCCGCACCCGGCCCGCTCAATGGCCGCTACCATGTGCGCTTTGAAAATGGCCAGAACCTGGCCTTGCGCAGCAATGGCGAACTGATGCTGGTGCAAGACAAGGGCGGCCGTCCGCAATTGCGCGGCCGCTTCGGCGTCAATGACTACGTGGCGCGCGTGCTTGACCGCGAAGCCAATGCGAATGAACCGGAAGCGGCCAAGGCATTGGCGATTGCCGCGCGCACCTATCTGCAGCAGAACGCGGTGATGGTGGCGGGCTGCCAGCAGATCGCCGACAGCAGCGCCACCCAGCGCGTCAGCCCCAGCTCCGCCACGCCGGCTGCGCTGGCGATCGCGCGCTGGACCGATCAATTGATCGTCGATGGCGTCACCGTGCGCTATCACAGCACCACGCCGTCCGAGGGCACGATGGCGTGGAGCGAAGCGGTGCGCCAGGCCAAACAGGGCAAGCAATATGATGAATTGCTGGCGGCGGCCTACCCGGGCGGCGCGCTGAGCACCTTTGGCAATACCGGCGCGCGCTGCCAGCGCCTGGCGCAGAACGAGGACTGGCTGGCGCGCTCCCTGCCGCGCTGGCGGCGCGTGCTGCAGCGCGAGGCCGGCTACGAGGCGCCGGCGCAGGCGCCGCTGGTGTGCGCCCTGCAAAGCGGCGCGCCGTATTCCGAGCAGTCGCGCAACCGCATCTACATGCGGCCCTTGGCCACGCGCGAGGACCGCATCACCCTGGCCCATGAATACCTGCACCTTGGCCTGCGCAATCATCCGCGCGGCCAGGATGAAGATTACGTGGAACAGCTGGCGCGCCGGCTGGTCGACCTGAACCTGGAGGCGATATGAAGGGCTGCGTGCTGATGGCTGCCGCGATGGTGCTGGCCGGGCCTTGCGTGCAGGCCGCCGACAAGAGCATGAGCACGCCCATCGGGGGCTGGAACCGCGCGGGTTTGACTGATAAGTCCGATGAGCTGGCGGTCAACTATCCTTATTCGCTGATCGATCGCGGCGCGCAGAGTGGCCGGCGCATGATCCGCGGCGAGCTGGAAAAAGCAGGCAAAACCCGGCCCGTCCACAAGCTGGTGGTCAATGGCAATCCGACCCCGCTGTACACGGACGATGACGGCCGCTATGCGCGCGCCTATTCCTTCGGTTCCGGCTCGAACAGCATCGAGATCCGCTCGCCGGACGGCAAGCCGGTCAAGCGGGTGCAGTTCTACGAAGCGGACCGCAGCCGGCCGCAGCCCATGATACGGATTATCGCCGCATGGGACGACAGCCAGGCCGAGGTCGACCTGCATGTGGTCACGCCCGATGGCCAGCATGCATTCTGGTCGCATCCGACCCTGACCAATGGAGGCGGGCTTGACGCCGACACCGTCGACGGGCCTGGGCCGGAAAACTTCATGATGACCTCGCCCATGCGCGGGCTGTACCAGGTGTGGATCAATTACTGGGGCAATTTCAGTGGCGACGGTTATCACTTCGACGAAAAAACGCGCCAGCGGCCCGTCATTACCAGCCGCATCACCCTGGTATTCAATGAAAACACGGCGCGCGAGCGGCGCGAGGAGTTTGTCGTGCCCTTGCGCGGTATCGGCGAGCTTACGCTGGTCAAGACTTTCAAGTATTAAGATCGAGATAATGAAGATACTGCCGATTTCCTTGCTGCTATTGCCACTGTGGGCGCAGGCCCAGGTCACCATCGATGCGCCCAAGGGCGGCTGGCGCAATTCGGCCGGCGCGCAAGAGGAATATACGCAAGCGGTCAATTACCCTGCCGCCTCGGTCAACCTGCAGCCGGGCCAGAGCGAAACGGCGCAGATACGCGGGCGCATCGCGGGCGCCGTGAAGGGCAAGCCGGCCACGCTGGTGGTCAACGGCGTGGCGATGCCGATGGAAGTGGGCGAAAACGGCGCCTACGCCCGGCCCTATGGCTTCGGCAGCGGTTCGAACAGCGTGGAAGTGCGCTCGCCCGACGGTAAAAGCCGCGCGCGCACCCAGTTTATCGACAGCTACCAGGGCAAGACGCAGGCGCGCCTGCGCATCGTGCTGTCGTGGGACAGCGCGGGCACCGACCTCGATCTGCACGTGGTCACGCCGGACGGCGGCCACGCCTGGTACGGCAATCGCGTGCTGAAAGACGGCGGCGCGCTGGACGTGGATGTGACCACCGGCTATGGCCCGGAGATCTTTTCCAGTGCGGCGCCCCTGAAGGGCAACTATCACGTCTACGTGAACTACTACGGCAGCGGCGAGAACACCTCGGTGCTGACGGTGGCGCGCCTGTCGGTCATTACCAACGAAGGCACGCCGCGTGAAAAGCTGCAGAGCTTCCAGGTGCCGATGCGGGCAGCCGGCGAATTGACTTTGGTGAAGTCGTTCGTGCTGCCATAAAAGCCCCTTGCGTAGCCGCTGGCGCTTGGCTATAATTCGCCCCCTCGCTGAACGACGCATGCACATGCAGCGTAAAGTGAGAAAAAAGAAGGAGTTGACGGACGTAGCAAATTGCTTCATACTCTTCCTTCTTCGCAGCTGACAAACACAACGCTTTGTCGATAGCGCGAGTGCAGTAAATAAGCAGTACCGAATACCGTTCTTTAACAATTAACAGTCGATAAGTGTGGGCATTTGATGTAAGTGCAGCGCTGCGCAAGCAGCGTCAAACTTAAAATATCAAATGTTCACGAAGAAATAAATGAAATAGGACGCTACGCAAGTAGTGGCCTGTCAGTTGTTTTTGAAGTGAGCGACCCGCTAGCAATAGCGGTGCCGGTAAAACGGCAAAGTAACAGAGATTAAACTGAAGAGTTTGATCCTGGCTCAGATTGAACGCTGGCGGCATGCCTTACACATGCAAGTCGAACGGCAGCACGTACACATGCAAGTCGAACGGCAGCACG
>NZ_NEHB01000003.1:302212-307701 GCF_002127655.1 Janthinobacterium sp. GW456P | reverse complement strand
CGCGCCGCGCGCCACTTCGCGCGGCAAGGCGTCGAATTGCCGGGCAAAGCGCTGCAGCCGGGCCCAGGCCCGCTCGTGCTCGGGGTGGGCGGCGCGCCAGGCGGCGCAGGCATCGGCGTCGGCCGCGCTGGCGTCTTGCGCCCACAGTCGCGCCATCCACTCGGCGGCGCGCGCAAGCACGGCGTGGGCGATGGGGGCGCCGTCCGGTTGGGAACTCATGCGAATTGCGCCGCGCAGCAGGCCAGCAGGGCGCGCGCTATGTATTTTTCCACCGACGAGACGGAGACGCCCAGGCGAGCGGCGATGTCGGCATAGGCCATGCCTTCGAGCTTGCACAGCAGGAAGGCGTCGCGCACTTTCGCGGGGAGGCTGGCCAGGATGGCGTCGATTTCCAGCAGCGTCTCGACGATCAGCGCGCGCATTTCCGGCGTGGGGACAATCGCTTCCGGCTGCGCGGCGATGGCGTCCGCATACGCCGCCTCGATATGCCGGCGGCGGAACAGGTCCACCACCAGGCCATTGGCGATCTGCGCCAGATGCCGGCGCGATTCTTCCGGCTGGGGCGCGCGGCCACGCGCGAGGATGCGCAGATAGGTGTCGTGCGCCAGGTCGGCCGCATCGAAGGCGTTGCCCAGCTTGCGGCGCAGCCAGCCCTGCAGCCAGCCGTGATGGTCGCTGTACAGGATGTCGATTTGATGGTGCAGTTCCAGTTTTACTTCCAATTCGGGGCGTAGCATGCGACCTTTCCATGCCATGGTCCGCGGGACAGTGTGGCCTTGATGCGATTGAGAATTGTTCGTATTGTAGCCCGATTGTCTGGACTTGTGGCCCGGCAGTGGCGGGCCAGCAACGCTATCAAGCCCGCATCAGGCCGAGATCAGCTTGATATCGGCCACCCGCTCCACCAGCCACACGCACGCCACCAGGGCAATCGCCAACGACCCGACGGTCAGCACTTGCCGGTACAGCCCGGTCTTGCGCAGCAGCCAGGCGACGGGCAAGAAGGCGGCGACGATGGCCAGCTGGCCGATTTCCACGCCCACGTTGAAGCCCAGCAGGCTGGCCAGCAAGGAACCCTGCGGCAAGCCCAGGTCGCGCAGCACGCTTGCAAAGCCGAAACCGTGGATCAGGCCAAAAGCGAAGGCGGCCACGGGGCGCTTGCTGCGGAACAGGGGCAGCAGGTTGTTCAGCGCGGCCAGAATGACGGAAGCGGCGATCGCCGACTCCACCCAGCGCGAGGGCAGCGAGACGAGCGACAGGCTGGCCAGGCTCAGGGTGATGGAATGGGCCAGGGTGAACGCCGTGACGACTTTCAGCACGTCGTAGAAGGCCGCCTTCAGACCCTGCTGCCGTTCGCGCAAGCCCGGCAGCAGCACGGCCGGCAGCAGCAGCGACAGCAAGAACAGGATATGGTCGTAGCCGATCCAGATATGCCAGATGCCGTGTCTGACGTAGGCGCCGAACTGCGCCAGGCGGTCGGGCGCCGTCAGCGAGATGGTCTGGCGCGGGCTGTCCGGATCGAAGATGGCCGTCTGCGTGGCGCCGCCGCTATCGATCTTGAGCAAGCCCTTGTGCTGCGGGTCGAGGTCGGCGAACAGGGTGTAGCCGATGCTCACACTGGCCGGTGCGGCGCCGGGGCACGTGGCCTGGAAGCGCAGCACGTTGTAGGCGCCGTCCGTGTGGCGGTCGATCAACTGTTCGACGGCTTGCAAGGGGCAGGCGCCCTGGTCGCTGGCCACTTGCAGGCGCTGCAGCGCGTAGGCGGCAATGGCCGCATGGCGCGCGCGGATTTCATCCCAGGTCAGCGCGCCGTCGCCATTGCCATCGAGGCCGATGGCGAAATCGAGGTCGCGCAGGGCGATATCCCATTGCCCCTCGATCCGCTGGCCGTGCACGGCCAGGCTCAGATAGCTGTCGCTGGGCTTGTGGGCTTGCGCGGGACTTAGCCATATGCAAAGCAGCAGGATGAAGAGGCCGCGTTTCACAGTACCCCCGCTTTCCTGGTAAAACTGATTTTTTGTCCCTCCTGCGGCCCCAGCTGCCTGACGAGGCGCTGCAGGGCCTCGTCTTCCACGCCGTTGGCGGCGATCCAGGCCAGCACCGGTCGCGCGGCACCGTAGTTGCGCGCGGCCAGCGCCGCTTCGAGCAGGATGCGCATGTCGGGCACTTCCTTCTGGATGGCCCAGTTTTTCTGCGCCAGCTGCAGCGCGGCCGGCACGTCCTGCTGCAGGAACAGGGCAAATCGGGCTTGCTCGCGCTGGTGCACGGTATCGCCCCGTTGCATGGCGGCGTTGAAGCGGGCCGCCAGTTCGGCCTTGGCCGCCAGGAAAGCCGCTTGCTTGCCGGGCAGCGCTTGCAGGGCCAGCGCGTAACGCAGCAGCAGGGCGTCGATGCGCTGCCGGTCTTGCAGCAACTGGACGACTTCCTGCGGGCGCTGCCGGTCGAGCAGGAAATCGGCATAGGCGCCCAACAGATAGCTGTCGCGCGGCTGCCGCGCCAGCGCGCTCTTGTAGCGGGTGTCGGCCAGCGTGGTTTCGCCGCGCCGCGTGGCCATTTCCGCCAGCAGGGTGGCAGCCCAGCTTTCGAGCTCGGGCGCCGCGCCGGCGCTCCTTTGCAAGGTCAGCTCCAGCAGGCGCTCGCTGGCGGCGGCGCGGCCCGTGACGCTGGCCACGTTCGCGATGCAGGTGACGGTGACGAGCTGCGTCGTCAGGGCTGACAGGCGGGCGCAGCTGGCTGTCGCGTGCGCGTAATCGCCCTGTACCGTGAGGACGGTGGCGCGCGTCAGCCAGGCCTGGGCGTTCTGCGGCTGCTGCGCGATGACGGCATCGAGGTCTTGCAGGGCGGCGCCGAAGTGGTGGGTGCTTTGCAATATGGTGGCGCGCAGCAGGCGCACGGGCAGGGGCGGCGCCGCCTGCCGCCACCAGGGCGCCAGTGCCGCCTGCGCATAGCCGAGATAGCGCGGGTCCGTGTCGCTGCGCGCCAGGGCGATGTAGCGCTGCGCCAGGCTTGCCGCCAGGGCCAGGTCTTGCGGCGTGGCGTCGAGCCGCTGGCGCAGGGCGCGCAGTTCACTCTGCGTGGCATCGGCGCGGCGCGGCAGCTGTTCGATGACGGCGCTGCCATCGTTCGGCGTGTAGGGCGCGGCCCATGCCAGCACGGGCAGGCAGGCGCACAGCAGGGAAATCGGTGTTTTCATCGCGGACGCTTCCGTGTCGACGGTCGAAGGGCGCAGGCGCCGGGCATTCATGCCCCGGCGCCTGCGTGAGGCTTACAACGGCACCGGTTCCGTGTCTTCCGGCGATGTCGCCATGATGGTGTCGATGGCCACGCCATCCTTGTCATCGCTGGTGGTCAGAATGACGTTGCTGACGGCCACATAAAACGCATCGAGCAAGACCACGGGCGGCGGATTGACGCCGCCGTTGCCGTTATCGCCGCCGTGGCTGCTGCCGCCGCCACCGCAGCCGGCCAGCAGGGCCGTGAGCGCCAGGGCGCCGCTTACATAGAGCTTTTTCATTGCATTCTCCTTGTTACAGCTGCGGCGAACCGGCCACGGGCGTTTTCAGGTAAGGGAAGCCTGCCGTGAAGGAGGTTTCATCCAGGAAAGCGCCGTCCGTGAAGTGCAGGCCGCCGGCCGGGGCGTCGGCCGGGGCGCAGCCGATGTTCAAGGTGCACAGCTTGCCCATGGCTACGCGCAGCACCACGTCGACCACGTCGTCGCCGGGGCGGCGGCCGTTCGGGAAACCGGCGTTATCGCCGCCGATGACGCCGAGGCGGTTTTGCGCGCCGACATTGGTGGCGGCGATGGAGGTGTTCAGGCGCAGCATTTCCGATGCCGTCACGGTGACGGGCTGGTTGACGCCCTTGATGCCCGTCAAGAAGGTGGCCACCAGGTCGTTGCGGGGGAAGTTGGTGGGCGCCTTGGCGCCTGCCGAGCCGAACAGCACTTCCACGAGGGCCGGCGCCGTCGGATTGGTGACGTAGTCGGCGAATTGCGCGTCGCCGGACGGTTTGCTGGCGTTGAAGCGGTCCTTGTTCTTCAGGCCGATGACCAGTTCATTCACCAGCGGCATGCCCAGGCGCGACACTTGCACCCACGCGCCGCCTTCCTTCGACGCCGTGGCGGTGGTGCCCGGCGCCGGGTTCAGCAGGCGTCCCTGGCGCAGGCTGGCCGTGGTCCAGCCGCCGATGACGGGCTCCAGGCCGGCCGTCAGGCAGGCGGTCGGCACTTCCATCTCGATGGCCGTGACGTTTTTGCGGGCCAGGTCATCCTTGGCAGCCGATTCCGCGTTGGCCGCGAATTCCGTGGCGGGCGCCTTGATGTTGATCAAGTCGAACGTTTCGCCCAGGTTGACCACGAACGGGTCCTTGCGCTGGCCGACGAACATGCGCGCCGGCGTGGCGCAGCCGGGGATATTCACCGTGTAGACGTGCTGCGCGGCATAGGCGGCATAGTTGGGGATGGACTTGGTGCCGATGTAGTCGACGGGCTTGTCGAAGGTCGTGCCGCCGCCCGTGGCATTGGTCACGCTGCTGCGCGTGCCCGTGCGGCGGTCGCCCCGCACCACCGTCACGCTGTAGGTTTCGCGCACGTTCAGGCCGGCCGGGTTGACTGTGTCGATGGCGCCGCCGTTGATGACGAGCGGAATCGAGACTTTCTTGCCGCCCACGGTGAACTGGCCATCCTTGATGGTGTTGCTGAAACGGAACTGGAAGGTGAGGTCTTCCTTGCCGTCGCCGTTGTTGTCGATGTGGATTTCGTACAGGGCGTTCGGGTCCATGGCGAAATAGTTGGGGCCGCCGTAGGCATCCTGCAGGGGAATATAGTCGGCCACCAGGGTGGTGTAGGCGCCGCGGCCCGCTTCATAGCTGCGGAACATATAGAAGTCGGTGGCGTCGACTTTCGGGTTTTGCGTGATGAACGGCGCTTCGCGGTGGCTGGAAGCATGGGCGGCTGGCGCGATGGCCAAGGCCAGAAGGTTGCCCAGGAGTGCGGCGCCCAGTGCGGTTTTCGAGTGTGACAATGACATTTCGATTCTCCCGATTTTGTGTTTGCGTTGACAGGCAAGTCCAGGAAACTGCAGGCTGCCTGGCTTATACGCACGGGGGAAGAAAACGGATTCACTGCTTCGAAAAGGATGTCATTGCCTTACCAGGCCAGCACTTTGGGGCCGATGACCGCGCCGATGGCGGTCGGCAGCAGCATGCCCAGCACGTACCAGAAACCGACGAAGCTGGCGGCCAGTTCCGGGCAGTGCAGGCAATACACGAGGGCCGCCAGGCCGCCGGCGGCGAACCCGGCAGCCGCGCCGGCCAGGCGCAGGCGCGTGGGCGCCAGCTGGCGCATCAGGCGCAGCACGGCGGCCAGGATGGGCAGGGACAGCAGCGCGATCAGCAAGGGGCAGCTGCGCCAGGTGGCGCCCCAGAACAGCTCGGCGCGTTGCTCGGGCGGGGCTTCCTGCAGGATGATGGCGCCCAGCGCCCACATCAGC